>CAWHCG010000048.1:0-266872 GCA_963827575.1 uncultured beta proteobacterium | reverse complement strand
GTCGCCCATCAGCGGCAGGAGCCAGCGGGCGAAGCACGCCGGTGACTGTCCGCTGCATGGGCTGGTTCGGCGTCACTGCAACCACGCGCAGAATCATGAAGTTCAAGTATTGATTTGTTCACGTAAAAGATAGACCCCGTTCGTAGCTTGGCGGTCTTTCGCGCGGTCCCTTGGAGTCAAATTATTGTTCTCCTTCGTGTCCTTCGCGGCCTTCGTGGTAAAGCTGTTTGCCTTCCTCTGCGCCCTCTGCGTCCTTCGCGGTAAAGCTGTTCGCAGGGACGATTCGAGATGTCCTTCTCCAGATGGAGAAGGACCTGAATGGAGGATCGATGCGCCGACGCCTGCTCGGCGCAGGATGTTTCAGCGCTAAGAACACGAACCCGCAGCGGAAGAAAGAAGCTGCACCTCGGAGGATACGGAGACCCTTTTGGTGTGGCGGAAGAAATCATCGGGGTCGTGCCTGTGCTTGAGCGCCGCCAGCTTGTCCAGGATGGATCGGCCGTAGGCGGCCTCGATCCGGTCCGAGCCCTCTTCCTCGGTGAGGAAATTGATGTACGTACCGCCCGTCGAGCAGGACCGGGCCGCTTTGAAGCAATCCCGTGCCCACCTGATGTTCACTTCGTCATCATCGGGCTTCTCCCAGGCGCCCGTGATGTTGAGCACATAAGCCGCATCGCGGTTACCTGCCGGCGAGTGGTCGGCGGGGAGTTCGCCCAACGCGCCCTGTATCTGGAACAGGATGATCGCCGAATGGGGCGACGCCATCCGGCCGGCATGATCGACCGCAAGGTCGACCATCTCGCGACCGACGCCAGGCAGGTAGTGCGACTTCCAGTAGTAGCGCCGTCCCTTGGGTTGCGTCGCGTCGAGCAGACTCTGCATCTGGGTGTACGGCCGGGGCGTCACGATGTCGGCAACCGGCTGGCCCACCTTGCGCAGCTGGCCTACCAGCGCTTCGCCATCCTCGATCTTGCCCGAGTGACAGACGAAGATCGCGGCGATCGGTTTGCCATGAATCTCCTTCGGCAGCCAGGGTGCCGGCGGCGCGATGCGCAGCACCGCGACGCTGGTCAGTTCGCGCGGCGCCCGGGCGCTGAACTCGCGGTAGGCGTTGAGGACTTGCCTGGCATCCTCCCCGCGCCAGGCGATCGCGCCGCCAAGTATCTCGGGGCCGACCGGAAAAAGCCGATACTCGAAGGACGTGACGATCCCGAAGTTGCCGCCGCCGCCGCGCAGCGCCCAGAACAGCTCCTGGTTCTCGTCGGCAGCTACGCGCAAGACTTTGGCATCGGCGGTCACCACCTCCATCGAGTGAACGGTGTCGCAAGTCCAGCCATGGCGCCGCGTGAGGTAGCCGAAGCCGCCGCCGACGGTGAGGCCGGCGATGCCGGTGGCCGACACGAAACCGAGCACCGCCGCGAGCCCGTGCAACTGGGTTTCCCGGTCGACGTCGCCCAGCGTGCAGCCGGCCTGCGCGCGCGCCAGGCGCTGTGCCGGATCTACCCAGACTCCGCGCAACAGCGACATGTCGATCATCAGGCCACCTTCGCAGACAGCGAGCCCCGCGATGTTGTGACCACCACCCCTCACGGACACGAGGACCCGGTGCTGGCGCGCAAAGCGGACCGCCTGCACAACGTCTACCGTCCCCGTGCAGCGAACGATCAGCCCTGGCCGGCGATCGATCATCGCGTTCCAGACCTTGCGCAGCTCATCGTATGCCGCGTCCTCACGAGCCACCACGGAGCCTCTGAACGCTGTTTTGAACGACTGAAGGGCCTCCTGCGAAATGTTCACCGTCCCGCCATCCATTCCAGCGAGCCTGGTCGTCATGGGTCGACTCCTTTTACGCTGGGCAGAGAAAGTCACTTCTTTCTGGGGTCATCCGCGGGACTGAGAAAAGTGATACCCCACGGGCCGGTTCCATGGATCTGTACGATGGTGTCTTCCTTGGTGAATACGTACATCGGCATTCCAACAGGCATGATCGTGATGCCACCCGGCGTGTAGCCCCTGGCTTTGGCCGGATCAAATTTGTCTCCGATTCCCAGGTAAAAAGTGCCGGAAATCACGGTGACACGTTCGACCACCGGGTGAGTATGGACACCTATCCTGGAGTTGGCGGCAAGCCTGAGCCGAAAAGTAAACGGAACTGCGGCTTTCAGGTCGCCTTCGATGACTGCAATTTGGGCGCCAGGCGCTACCGATGGCGCATCAGACCACTTGAGATCGGACGGCAGAATTGAGACGTGGTCCGACATTGTATGCTCGGCCGCCAACGCAGGCGACGTAACGAGTGCAGCGAGCGCGAAAACGGCTGATGTCACCAAGACTCTTGATTTATGCATGTGTTTCTCCTCTGGCATTTCTACTGTTCGACGGGCCCAGAGTGCGCGTGACAAGGTGTCTTGACCAGTCCAGAATCTGAAGCGTTCGGGCTAAGGAGGCATGTGATGGAAGACCGATACAGTCAGTTCTGCACCGTCGCCCGCGCTGCCGAGGCGTTGTGCGAGCGCTGGACGCCGCTGGTCGTTCGGGAATTGCTGTGCGGTAGCAAACGCTTCAACGACCTGCATCGCGGGGTGCCACGCATGTCCACCAGCCTGTTGACGCAGCGCCTGCATCATTTGGAAGACTTGGGCGTCGTACGGCGCAGCGCTGTCGGCAAGGTGTGGGAATATAGCCTGACCGAGGCCGGCGAGGAACTCCGCCCCATCGTCATGGCGCTCGGCCACTGGGGCGCGCGCTGGATCGGAAGCCGCCTGCGCGACCATGCACTGGACGCCGGCCTGTTGATGTGGGACATACGTCGGTTCGCGCGCATCGCCAAGTTCCCGTCCAGGCCGGTCGTCATCCACTTCAAGTTCCGCGATGCGCGACCTGGTGAGGGAGCGTGGTGGCTAGTGGTGGAGCATGGTGTGGCCGACCTGTGTCGCGATGACCCCGGGCGCGAACTGACGCTGGTCGTGGATACCACTGTGCGCGCCTTGACCGAGGTGTGGGCGGGAGACCGTACGCCACAGGAAGTCCTGCAGTCGCGTGAGCTTCGCGTGGAAGGGGCGGAGCGTGAAGACCTATGGCGCTGGCTGGGGACGAGCGCGTTCGCCTCTACGCGGCGCGCCGCGCGACGGAGCTCCGCCGTCGGTTGATCCCCGCCGCTATAGCGGCGCAGTGCAGCCGCGACGGAGGGTTGGGGGTTACCGGCAACAGCTTTACCGCGGAGGACGCAAGGGGAGGCCGAGAAAGGCGTACAGCCTTACCGCAGAGGACGCGACGGACGCGGAGTAGCGCGAGTAACTTGAAGCCCAACGGCGAGTCCCAAAAAGCTCGGTACGGCGTCTCGGGGAGCAGCCGACAAGGCTGTCGATCTGGAGGGGTGGAAGTCCCCTCACCGCCAATTGCCCGGTTTTGGGCGGTTAGCATATCCGCAGCACGGGGCAGGTAACCAACCGTGATGGGCGCGGACGTAGAAGCCTCGGCCGCCCGGCGCGAAAGCGCCAGGGTGGGGACTACCGGTGAGGTGAGCAAATTTGCGGGCCTGAAGCGTAGCAAATGACTGTAGCTCCGAAATCTGTTCCCCAACTGAAGTAGTCGTTGGGTGATTGCCAAGCGCCGACCCGGTCCCGAGTGGGGGAAGGCCAATGCTCTGGGGGAAGAAACGGGTGAGCACCCTGGAGGCAGCCGGAGTAGAGGTCCAGGCACGTGAAGAAAGATCGGCAGAGATAATGTCGGGAAGGTCCGCTGCGCAGCAGGGGCTGGCAGCAACCTGCACAGACCGAAGGCACGAGGGAGACCAAAGGCCGACGGAGCACAGCGGATTGGCGCGTGAGCTCGTGGTAGCGATGAGCGCGGGGTAACGCCTGCGTAGAAGACCTGCGAGGTCTTCCCCTGGTGGGGTAACGCCCCAGCGGGGGCGAAGGGGCTCTAGGCACTTGGCGGTCCCAGGGACGTCGCCGGACTCAGCACCGGGAAACGACGGGCCCTCGAAGTGGGGACGAGGTGAGGAGCAAACCGGATGAGGAAATGGGGCGGATGTGTGCCAGCGCTTAAGCCACGCCTTGTTCGGGAAGGCTGCTCACGGATAGGCCAAGGTCGGAACCGGACTGGGGCAATCCCACCGTCCGGGATTCCAGGGGGGCTTGCAGAAACGTGAGCTATGGGAAAGGCTAAACGGGCACGTCCCGCGGAAACGCCGAAACAGCCAAGCCTTTGCCTAACGCTGCGCGCGCTGCATTTCTATCCCGACCGCCAACACAAATTCCGCCCTCCATCCAAGAATAGCAAAGAACGACAAAGAGCAGGAGCCCACCGAACGACAGAAAAAGGTCGGCACGTCTCATGTCGTGGAGGTGGTCCGACCGCGTCGTTGTCGCCCGCAAGAGCATCACTGAATCACCTTAGTAGCGGCGACGGTAATCGACTGTGGAATCGTCAAGCCGAGGATCTTGGCGGCTTTCAGATTGACGACCAAATCGAACTTTGTCGGCTGCTCTATGGGCAAGTCGCCTGCGTGAGCACCTTTGAGAATCTTGTCTACTAGATGGGCGGCGCGCCGGTAACTCGCGAGTACATCTGCACCGTAGGCCAGTACCGCTCCCGACTCGGCGAAGTCCGACATTTCTGCGATCAAGGGAAGTCGAATGCTAAATGCGAAGCTGGCGATCCGGTGGCGGGAGTGGAACGTAAGGGAGCTGGTCAGACGAGCAAAGCATCAAGCTGGGCATTCTTGAGCTTTGCGAACGCAGGTTCGAGGTCGCCTGCACTGCGCACTTCCATGCTCCTAAGGTCTATACCCGCATGAGTCGCGGTGGCCAGAAGACCGCGAGCTTCATTACTCCCCCGGGATCGGTGCCGTCAAAAATCAGACCGACCCTCCGCAAACCTGGAATCAGCTCTTGGGTCAACTGCAAGCGTTTCGGCGCGGACTCGACCGACTGCCAGGAGACCCCAGTTACATTTCCGCCGGGGTGTGCCATGCTCTTTATAACCCCCTCCGCTATGGGGTCGTAAAAGTCCGCGCAAACGATCGGGATCTTCTGGGTTGCCTGGCGGGCAGCCGGCAACGCATTGTTGACAACAAACAGGACATCAACGTCTAGCCGGACAAGTTCCTCGGCTAGGCTCGGGAATCGGCTCGGGTCGTCCCTGCCGTACCGCTCGACGAAACGGACGGTACGTCCATCGATCCAGCCTAGCTCACGCATGGCTTCCTTGAACGCTCCGACGCGCGGCGCAGTTCTGGATGGATCTGCATTCCATAGCAGGCCGATCTTGGCCGGGTCCGAGCGATTCACATTGTCCGCAAGCGCGGTTTGCACGAGGCATGCGGCCCAGAGCGCCAGCAGTGGTTTCCAGCAGGCTCTAAAGGAGGCGGGCGTCGAGCTGGGGCGCGTGATCGCGCAGGGTGGGGCTCTCTCGGCAAGCGCAGGCTTCATGCGACTACACACGAATGCATCGAACAACCGATGCGCGAGGATTGCTAGGGCACCCATCCATGCCGCCGAACGCTCCACGCTAACCGGGCGCCGCGGCGCGAAGCGGCGCGGGTACCCAAGAGCGCAGCTCTTCGGCGCTCCGGTTCAGCGTGATGTTGGGCGTCACGTTCATTGAATAACCTCGTCGGTGCGTACCAGAACCGATTGAGGGATCGTAAGCCCGAGGGCTTGGCGGTCTTCAGGTTGACTACAAGCTGAACTTCGTCGGTTGCTCGATCGGCAGGTCGCCAGGCTTCGTGCCCTTCAGGATCTTGTCGACATACCCGGCTGATCGGCGGAACAAGTCGCCGTAGCTCGGCCCATAGGACATGGACCCCCTTGCGTCAACGTATAGCCTGTTCCCCTGGATGGTTCGAGTGCCGGGCGTTCGACGCTAGCTTGAAAACCGTAGTCCGATGGACAACGAAGAGAGGATGCTCAATTACATACAGCGCTTGAGCGTGCGCTCGGTTGACGGTTGAAAATGCCAGGCCAATTTCCTTCGGCAGTTCTTACGCCCGCAAAACTCAGTTCGATCGACAGCGAGGGCGCGGCCGCTTTCAGGTCCTCGATCACCTTTGCGTGCCACAGTACAGTCAATTCACAGGACCGCGACACGAGTGGCGCATCGAGCACTTCCTTGAGCAGTTGGAGTCGCTTCGCGCTGAGTTCGGTCAGCATCATCGAAAGCCCAGTAATGTTCCCCCAGGACGCGCGAGGCTCGCGACCAAGCCGGATCCAACTGGATCAGCGACGATCGCCATGACGACAGGGATAGTGGACGTGGCACGCTTGATTGCCCGGGCTGCAAGCGTGTTCTCCACCACGATCACGTCGACTTGGCGTTGGACCAGGTCGGCGACCAACTCCGTTAGCCGATCGTAATCACCACTGGCTGATCGCCACTCGATCACAATGTCGCGTCCCTCAACGTAGCCTGCGTCCCTTAGCCCTCGGGGGAACTCCTGCACTTCCTTGCTTTCTGGCGAAAAGCCCACGAGGACGACTCCGATGCGCCGCGGCGATGGCGGCTGCTGTGCATCGGCGGCGCTAGCCATAGCGAATAAGCTGACGTAGGCGACCAGGGCAGCGAACTGGTACACGAACCAGAACCGGCTAATGCGTCGTATCACTGAATTACCTCGTCGGCGGCCCACGGCCGTCTCCCTCGTGACGCCGAACTTTGAAATCAACTGCAGGAATGCAGCATATCCCGGATGGACTTGTTCCGGGATTTTGGCTTATCTAGCAACCAAATCAGCGGCTTATTGTGCTACTTCATCATATCGCCCAGCGGGATACGCTGCATGGGCGGTACGTCAGTCTACGGGATGCCAGAGTTCTGTACTCGCGTTCCGATCCGCAAGGCCCTGTTCTGGCGGAACAGCAAGCACGGACGTAGCCGAGCGGAGAGCTGTGGTAAATCAGAGCGACCGTCAGCTCTTGGCCGGCTGCTGCCGATGGCGGTCCTCGGAAGCGGACATATTCCGGCGAACGACCGCTCCAGAGACAAGCGACCGTCGGTTGTCGACCCACTGCGGTCATAGCGAGTTCTGGAAAGCGGCCATTCCGCTTCGTCCGCGGGGCCATAACCGCCGGACTTGGTCATGGTCCGATTTTTCGCGCGATGAGTCAGCAATTTGCTTGATTGCCCGGCGAGGCGATCGAGCAAGTGCGTCGGCGGCTGGCAAGGCGCCGGGCTTGAGGCGAACTAGCGGCCGACGTCCTCGGCCAGCGTCCTGGCGACGGATTCGCAGCTCTCGATGCTGCGCAGGTGCGACTCGCGCATGCCGACGATCGTGTCCCGCGCCGCGCCGTCCAGCCGCGGGAGTGCCTCATCGAACCGCTTCACCGCCCAGCGGAGCCCTTTCGCAAGGAACTCGACGCGCGCGTGCCGACCCTCGACCGTGAGCAGCTTGGCGAGGAAGTCGCCCGTGGCGTGGCTGTAATCGGCGCCGAGCCGCTGGATCTGCTGGCCGAGCAGCACGCAGTTATGCGCCTCGTCGGCGTGGACGCGACGCAGCGCGATCCAGGCTTCGCCGCCGCGGGGGTGCTCTTCGAGGATTTTGAGCAGCGCGTTCGCCCCCGCGCGCTCGGCCTCGAGCATGCGGTTGAGGAAGGCAACCTGCTCCTCGTGGGAAAACGCTAGTTGCGGGTCCGGCATGGGTCGGTGGAGCCTCATGTGCTGGTACTCGGCCAGTCACAGCGCCCAGCTTACACCTCCTGCTGGGACAGGAGACTGCTCACCCTTGCCCCGATACAGGCCGGTAGCGATCTCGGGTGCGGTGTCGATCTCACCTCGCGCCACTTGGCTGATCGCCGCTGCGAGCCAACGGGTGGCTGGATGCGCCGATGACGGCATCCTATCGAACCCTTACTGTCCAATTTCGCGGCTTGGCGGGATGCTGAGCGTCTATTGTGGAGCGCCTGTGTAGAGGTCCGACGGAGTATCTGGACAATGGGGTCGACGACCACGGCACGCACCCGCTCACCCCGGGGATCGAGAACGTGAACCGCCTGATCGGCCTGGGCCTCGCGGGCGAGACGTTCGAGTTCGCGGTCAATATGCTGAACGACAGCGAGTTCGTGGGCGCCTGCTTCAGCCCCGACGGCGAGATCCTGTTCGTGAACCTGTTCGGCAGCTCGACGCCGGGCAGCGGCATGACCTGTGCGATCTGGGGACCTTGGGACCACGGTCCGCTCTGATCCGCGCCTCCGCGTAAGCGAAAACGGCCCGCGCGAAGCCGGCCGTTTCACTACGCGCTCACAGCCCAAGCAGCAACACGGCCAGAACCCCGGTCACGAAGATCCCGTCGAACGATCCGGCACCGCCGACCGAGGCCACCGGGACTCCCATGCGCCGGATATCCGGCAGGCGCAGCAAGTCGGCGCCGATCAGCACACCCAGGGTGCCGCCGATGTAGGCCAGCGGCGCAGCCTGCTCGCGGCTCAGCAGCCAGGCGATGAGCGCCGCGGCCACCGGCGCAATGAAGATCGGGATCGCGATTCCCACACCCGGGATCGGCCAGCTGAAGGAGCGCGCCACGGCTGCCACGGCGGCGATGCAGATCAATACGTAGAGCGGGTCGAGCTGATAGTTCTTGAGCAGATATATGCAGAACGCCAGTGGCACCACGCAGCCGCCCACGTTGACCGCGATGACGATCTTGCCCGGCATCAGCTTCATCGGCAGGCGCAGGAAGTTGCGGAACTGCGGCGGCACCGCCGCGGCGCCTGACGGCGCGGCGTTTATCCGGAATAGAGGCAGGTTGAGGAAGCTGCCGCCGAGCGTGGTCATGAGCAGCAGGTAAGCCGAGCGCGCCGACAAACCGAGTTTCTCGAACGCCAGCGTCAGCGAAGCCAGCTCGACGAAGCCGATCAGGGCCGCGAGCAGAACCAGGAGCAGTATGAGGTGCAGCGGAGTCACATTCGGGCGCCGGCGGGGCCGATGATGGCCGCGAACGTACAATTGGTAGGCCACCGGGAGTCGGGACGTGACCACTTGCCCCTCTTGCGTGTCACGAGTTGCGGAACTCGAAGGCGACGTTCTTCCCTTCGACCCATCCTAGCTCTTCCAGCCTTCGATAGAACGGTTCCACCGGTCCCCGCAGAGACGGCGATAGAGATGCCGGCTGGGGCGCCAAAGATGTCGTCCTCGGTGTCGCTGCCACGTGGGCACAGCAACCGGGATCATCGCCGCCTCGTGCAGCCGCGGGCCGTAGAACCGAATCGTGTCGTGCGGGTCGACATCTCGCGACCTTGTGGGTGCGGTTCCGCACTCGTCGCCGGTACCCTGGAGACGCCCAACGCAAAAATGGAATTTCTATCCTACGCCTAAGAAAGGCGTCATGCCGCCGGTTCGAATGTTAGGTCGTCCTATGCGACGTCTTTGAAACGTATCGCGGTAGGCCCGCCGAAGCGAAACGCACCGCTGCTGCTGTCTTCTGGCGGAGTAGAGTGTCCACGCGGGATGGTCAGCATGGGGACGCGTGCGGATTGGACGTAGCTGCGCTTGCACTTACGCCCGTGGTGGAGCGCAGATCTTGGCGGGATCGGCCAAAGAAACCGACGAAGCCGGTGTGGGCCGGATAAGGCGGTCAGCCGCGGTCGCGGAACAATCAGGCCACGGCCCGATCGAGGTTGGCGCGATCCGGGGAAGCCAGGAAGCGCTGTGCCTCGTCGGCGGGCACGGCGGCGGAGAAGCAGAAGCCTTGATAGGCGGTGCAGCCGAGCGCGCGCAGGAAGTCGGCCTGGCGCGGGGTTTCCACCCCCTCGGCGATGGTCTCGAAGCCGAGATGGCGGGCGATGCCGATGATGGCGCGGGTGATGGAGGCGTACTTGGGGGAATCGGGCACGCCGTGGACGAAGCCTCGGTCGATCTTCAGGGCGGTGATCGGCAGATCCTTGAGATAGGCGAGGCTGGAGTAGCCGGTGCCGAAGTCGTCCACCGCGATGCGCAGCCCGCGGCTGCGCAGCTCGCTCAGGATCTCGGCGGCGCGCGGCTCGGCCATCAACAGGTTCTCGGTAATCTCCAGCTCCATGCGCGAGCCCGGCACGCCATAGCGTTCCAGCAACTGGTCCAGGCGCGCCACCATGCCGGTGTCGCGCAGCTGCACCGGCGTGAAGTTCACTGCCAGGGTGACCGGTTCCAGCCCTGCGGTCTGCCAGGCGGCCAGCTGCGCGCAGGTCGCATCCAGGGTCCAGTCGGAGATCGCGCGGATGAGGGCATGGTTGTCTTCGGCCATGGGAATGAACTCGCCCGGCAGCAGCAGCCCGCGCGCGGGATGCTGCCAGCGTACCAGCCCTTCCATGCCGCGCAGCGCTCCGGTGGCCAGATCCATCTGCGGCTGGAAGTGCAGCCGCAGCTCGCTGTTGTCGAGCGCGCGCCTGAGCTCGGCCTCGATGTTCAGCTGCGGATGCAGCCGGTCCAGCATCTCCGGCGCGAAGAAGCACACGCTGTTGTTGCCGTTCACCTTGGCGCGCCGCAACGCCGTCTCCGCGCTGCGCAGGACCAGGTGCGGCTCGGAACCGTCCACCGGGAACGCGGCGATGCCGATGGAGGCGCCCACCTGCGCATCCTGCTCGCCTACCGGGATCGGCTCCTTCACCACGGAGAGGATCTTGTTCGCGACCGCCGTGACGTGGCTCTCGCCGCTCACCTGCTGGAGAATCAGGGCGAACTCGTCGCCGCCCAGCCGGCACAGCATGTCTCCTTCCCGCAGCTTCGCGGTCACGCGTCGCCCGAACTGCATCAGCAGGGTGTCGCCCGCGTCGTGCCCCAGGCGCTCGTTGACCTGGCGGAAGGCGGCCAGGTTGACCAGCAGTACGGCGCCGGCGCTGCCCGACTGCATGGCAACCAGCAGCGCGCGTTCCAGCTGGCGGATGAAGTAGTGGCGGTTGGGCAGCTTGGTGAGAGGATCGAAGTGCGCCAGCTCCTCGATGCGCCGCTGCGTCTCGCTGCGCTCCATCAGCTCGCGCCGCAGGGTGGCCTCGCGCTCGCCGATGCGCTCGAGCAGCGCATTGACGTCGGCTGCCAGTGCGCCGACCTCGTCGCGCGGCTGGGTCGACGCGCGCAGCTCGAAGCGCTTCTCCAGGACGGACCGACGCACCAGCGCCGCAAGTGAGCCCACCGGACCGAGGATGGCGGTGTGCATCAGCAGGATACCGCTGCACGCGATGAGCAGGGCGACTACTGCGATCAGGCCCATCCTGACGGCAAAGCCGGTCAGCTCATAGCGGAACGGAAGGAGGTTGGTCGCTACGACCAGTGTGCCGATGGTGCGATTGCTTGCCTTGATCACACGAGTGGTCTGCAGGTGCGAGTCGTCGAAACGATCGGCCTCGGTCGCCGGGGCCGCCAGCGGCAGCGCGATGTCGCGCCAATCCTTGCCCCGGTATTCGGCCATGATCTCGCCGCGATCGTCGAACAGGCGCGCCCCTTGCACCAGCGCATCCAGACGCAGCGCCTGCAGCGCGGTGTGCGCGGCGGCCTTGTCGTACGCAAGCAGGGCGGGCTTGGCGTCCTGCGCAACGAGCCGCGCGCGGGTGGCCGCTTCGCTCGTGACGCGGGCCCTGGCGTCCTGCAGATAGCTGGCTACCGCGAGACCGCAGGTGAGGGCCACCGCGAGCCCGAGCAGCACGAAGCTGGTGATGAGCAGCTTGGACTTCAGCGGCAGCTCTGCGAGCAATCTAAGCACGGTGTGTGGTACGGGGTTGCCGCGACCTGCGTGCGTGCGCGGGCAGCGTCGTTGCGCGACTTGCAACGGACGCAAATGCGCATGCGCCGGGCCCAGGCTCGCGCCGGTTGTCGCAATGCGTTGCTTCGATGCATCAAGCACTTCCTCCCTCGTCGGACGTGGCCTCTCACAATCCGTTGACCATCGATCCGGGTCACCGTCTCACTTCGCAACCCCCGTGCCATCGCTGCGACACACTGTCAACGGAGTGTTCAGCCTGCCGCGCTGCTGCCTGGGGGCTGAACCGACAGACACTGACTTGTAGTTCTCTCGCGCCTGTGCGGCTCTGCTCCAGGCAGCAGGCGGATTGAAAGTAGCGCGCGATCATCGAGTACTCCAAGCGCGAGTTCGATCACCAGGAGCTCAAGCCGTTGCGGCTGCCGCGCCCCTCCGAGCGGCTGGATCCGACCGCTGGTCGACGTATGCATCGAGGACGCGTGTGCGCAAGGACGGGCTCAACCCGGCCGAGATCGACTACATCGCCCAGGAGATCGCGCGCATCGCGGCCGACCCGGGGATGGCGCAGCGCTCCATCGGCGTGGTCTCGCTGCTCGGCGAGGATCAGGCGACTGAGGGTGTGGGACCGGCTCGCCGAGGAATTGGGGCCGCAGGCACTGCGGCGCCACGCGGTGGCGTGCGGCGACGCACGCACCTTCCAGGGCAAGGAGCGCGACATCATGTTCCTGTCGATGGTCTCCGCGCCCAACGATGTAGGTGCACCGCTGTCGCGCGAGATGTTCGCGCAGCGCTTCAACGTTGCGGTGCTCGGATGCGCATTGCGACCGCATGCTTTGCGACGAGCTTCGTGCGCCGCCGCGAGGCAGTCCTGGCGGATCTCGCGGCGGCGCTTTCGGCGCGTGGCATCCGACCGATCGCCGCCGCCGGCGCGCAGCCGCTCGTGCTCGCCGAACTGCGGCGAGTGCGCACCGGCGTGCGTGCCCCTCAGCCCGCGGCTGTGCCGCTGAGTGCCTAGCCCGGACCGCGCTCGCCGTCCTGGAGCAGGAGATTGCTGACGCGCTCGCTCCACTGACCGGTAACGGTGTCCTGCACGTATTCATGCAGCGTTACGGACGCCTCGCTGATCGCGGCCACCTCGCCGAGTTGCTGGCCCATGAAGCTGCCGCGGGCCACACGGTAGATCGCGTTCTCGGGCGTGCGGATCAGCGCCCAGCGCTGCCCGCCGCGGGTGAGCGTGCCGACCATCGCGAGTGATTCGAGTGGATAGGCGGCAAGCGGTTCGTGCGGGCCCGGACGTCTCGGGGCCGGCAGGCCGGGGTCGGCATTTCTGGGCACTACACGCTGCGCCGCAAACGGGTCGGGCACATCCGTAACCTCATAGGCGAAGGGCTCGGCCGCCGCAACCTGCGGGGCCGGCTCTACGCGCCCACGCAGCTCGTTGTGCGGGTCGCCGACGAAACCCTGCAAATCTGCGAACTCGCCACTCCCGCAGGCTGCAAGCAGAGTGGCTCCAATCGCGATACTGGAACGAAAACGCGCCATCGTCTGGTCCTCCTTAGGCTTACGACCGGTAGCGTCGGATCCCGCCGTCCAGGCCCGGTCCGACCAGCTCTTATCGGCTGCAAGGGTCTGATCTGCAAGCACACTTCCTGCTTCAAAAGCAGGCAATGGCGAGTCAGCCGGGCGTAAACCCGCCGGATGCATTGGCTCCATTGAGAAAACAATCCCCCACACCTGTCCCCACTCCCGTGAGGGGAGAGGGCTAGCCGCGCTCCCACATCACGTCGGCGTTGTTCCTGGCGGCACGCTCGAGCAGGTCGATGAGCGGGTAGGCGCGCTGGCGCAGGGACACCGGCTTGCGGCCCTCCCGCCGATCCTCCTCGTCGGTCGGCGTGGCCGGCAGCGATGCCCCTTGGTCGAGAGCGAGCGTGAGGCGCTCGAGCGCCGCAGAGATATCCGGCGCGAGGATGGCACTCGGGACTGTTCCCGAGTGACCCATGAGCTTGAGCAGCTCGACGGCAACGTCACCGAACATCGTGAGCGCGCCGACTTTGGAGTCGAACTTGACGAGCATGGTGCCTCCGCTGTGAGTCGCGATGCAGCCCAGTATAGAGCTACGGCGCAGAGCCCGCGCACGGCGAGCTGCGTCCTGCGCCAGCAATTGATCGCGCTCGGCCCGCCCGGGCTGACGCCGGTGCGCGCAGTAGTAGTACTCGGCGGCCAGCTCGTCGAGCTCCTCGGGCTTGGGCGCGTACGCCTTGCGGCAGCGGCTGCACAGCTTGCGCGCGAGCCGCTGCGACACGATGGCGAGCAGCGCGTCGGACAAGCTGAACGGGTCGATGCCGAGCTCGATCAACCGTGCTGCCGTCTCCGCGGAAGAGTTGGTGTGCAGCGTAGACAAGACAAGATGGCCGGTCATGGACGCTTCGATGGCGATGCGGGCGGTCTCCGCGTCGCGCATCTCGCCGACCCTGATGACATCGGGATCGCAGCCTTCGCCATCCCCCTCTCCCCCAACCCTCTCCCACAAGGGGAGAGGGAGTTTCGGTGGTTCTCCCGTAGTTTCCACTGGTGCCCGGTCACAGTGACGGCGGAAACGCCGCTGCGGGCCCCTCTCCCCTCGTGGGAGAGGGCTGGGGAGAGGGGGCAGATAGAGCCACCAAGGCGGCCCGCAAATCGACCAGCACGAGAGAGCCTTCTTCGTGTTCCTTCGTGACCTTCGTGGTCGCTGAGGTTAGCGATCCTCCTCTGCGGTCCTCGGCATCCTCTGCGGATGAATGGGGTTCGCTCTTGAGGCGCCGCTACGCCAGATGTCCCGCCTCAGGCGGTAGTCAAGCGGCGCCGCGAGCGCGCTGGCGGGCCAGCATGCCTTGAACGTGAGGCACGTAGAGCAGGTGCGAGATCTTGCGCACCAGATGGTCTTCGTATTGGTCCAGCCCGCCGTCGGCGTAGGCGACGCGCCACATGTGCTCGACGAAGCGGATGCGCTGGTCCATTTCGAAATGGCGGTTGATGACGGACACCGGCGCAAAGTAGGAAGTAAGACGGCCGACCTTGTGCCCGGCTTCCTCCAGCAGCGCATCGGCCCGTTGCCTGTCGAGACCGAGCAGATCCGCGAGCGCGGCGCGTGCCGCCTGGAGGTCCACTGCCTTGACCTCGGTGTCCATGCGCGTCATCTCGTACAGCAGGGTGGCGACCGCACTCTCCAGCCCTTGCTGCTCGAAGGGCGGCGCGGATACGTCCTGGGATCCGGAGAGGAGCTTGGCGAGGTGCTTGAGCATGGAATGGTGGGTGATGTAGAGCCGCACGGCGGCAGCCGACATGCCTGGGGGCATGTTCCAATAGCTCAGAGCGGAGGCGCGCTGGCTAGTTCAACCGAGCCGATGTTCGCTGAATGCCTCGAGCGTCACTTGAGTGCGTACCCGAGCCCGTTGAGCTGCTGGTACAGCTGGACCCGCCTGGCCGCGACGTCGGCCGGCCGGTTCTCGCGGTAGCGCTTCGCCTCGTCGGCGGTGTAGGGGAGGAAGTCCTGCGGGAGCGAATCTCCCGAAAAGGTCTTGATGACGTAGTTGGTGACCGCGGCCCTGCGATCATCCGACAGGCCCGCGCTCAGCAGGCCAGGGACCTGCATGAGAAAGGCGCGACCTTCCGGCAGGCGAAGGAAATACCCGATCTGATTGCGGAAATCGGGAACCCCGAAGTCGGGATGGCCGCTGCCGTCCATGGAGTGGCAGCCTGAACAATGCAGCACGTAGTCGTGCTCGCTGCCCTGGTAGACCTTGACATCCGCCAGCCCGCAGGGCGCCGTGGCGGCGAGCAGCACACCGGCGAGCGCGCCGGCACGGCGCGCATTCATGGCGCGAGGGCCTGCTTACGGAGTTGCCGCTGCTCGGCGCTGCCGCGTGCAGTCCCGCGGACCCCGGCCACCTCCGCTGCATCGTAGGGCTTCCAGCCGGGAGGCAATTGGCCGGCGTTCAGCCCGGAGGCGACATGATTGGCGACGGCGGCGACCTGCTCATCGGTGAGCTGAGTCTGCCCGGCCATGCCGCCACTGAACACCGACTCGCCGACTTTGATCTGACCGGTCAAGCCGAATGCGATGACGCGCGGCAGATAGCTGCGCTCGGCGAGCAGCCTCTGCCAGTACGCACCCTTCACGGGCGGGGCATAACCCGGCGTCCCGCTGCCGTCGGGCTGGTGGCAGGGGGCGCAGGCCTGAACAAACACGCCGCTGCCGCTCGTATCCTGCGCACTCGCGGTGGCGGCCGCGAGGGTCAGAGCTAAACCGGCTAACGCTGCGGGCCCCTCATGCGGCATCCGATACGCCCACCACCACCGACACCGTGCAGTGGTACATGGTCTGAGTGTTGGCCATGCACCAGTTGATGTCGTTGAACACGCCCATGCGATAGCCCGGCCGCTCGCCCTCGTTGAAGTTGCACAGGCAACGGGCGCAGGCGGTCTTGCCGCAGCAGTCGTTGTAGCTCACCAGATAGGCGGTGCCGTCTTTCGGATTCTTGCAGGTGCCCACCCAGCTCACCTTGGAGACCACGGAACCCGGCGGGCAAGCCGTCGCAGAGCCGCCGCAGCAGCCGCACATGAACCCGTCCAGTGCGCAGTTGCGCCAGTACTCGCAGGCCATCGGATCCTCGGCCTTGCCGCCGCCGGCGCCCCCGTGCTGGGCATAGGCCCGGCCCGAGCGGTCGAAGGGCAGCATCGGCAGCACGGCGCTACCCACCAGCGCCGCGCCCACCTTGGCCACCGCGCTGCGGCGGCCGGTCAACTGTGCGGCTCGGCGCACGCGGCGCTCGGTGAAGCGATCAAGCCATGTTTCGAAGAGCGTCATGTTCACCCCTCCTGCTAGTTTTGCGGATTCGGGCCTACGTTACGGATTCAAGCAGTCTCACCGGGCTGCGCGCCGACACGGTCGCGGATATAGTCCTGCACCGTGCCTACCCCCAGCTCCTTGGCGTTGAACAGGCTTTCCAGATGCTCGCGGGAGTTCACCAGCCCTTTGGCGCGGATCACTCCGCGCTCGTCGATCAATACGGCGTAAGGCAGCCGGCTGACCCGGTAGGTCATGCCCAGGTCCGCCGACAGCACATAGGGGAACTGCTGGAGCTTGGCCTCACCGTAGAAGCCCAGGTGCTGGGTGGAGTCGCCGTCGCTCGCCAGCACCACGTCGAGCCACTCGCGCTCCGCCTGCGAGGCCGACTTGAGCACCGGCAGCAGCTTCTTGCACACCGGGCAGTTATGCGACAGGAAGAAGATGAGCTGGCTCTTGGGGCGCTCTCCGCCGATGCCCACCAGCGTCCCATTGAGCGCGGGGAGCTCGAAAACCGGCGCTTTGTCGCCGAGCTTCGGTCCCGCGTCGGTCACCAGCGCTCCCATGGGCGCGATGCGCTCGTACAGGATCCCCACCTGGCGCGCCAGGGCCCACAGGGCCACGATCACCGCCAGCATCAGGACCCACAGCAGGGCGTTCGAGATCATCAGGCTCGTCATATCGCTCAATCCTGCTCGGCGCGCTTGATCTGCGCCAGCCGGCTCGCCTGCCGCAGCAGCTCGTCGGCCATGAGATACAGCGCGTAGAACGCCAGCACGCCCAGCACCAGCGTCAGAGCGTCGATCCAGTCCATGCTGCGCTCCAGCGTGGGCCGGCTGACGATCAAAGCAGCCGCGGCGAGCACGATGTTGCGCGCTACCAGCCCCCAGGACAGCGGATGCGTTGCGCCGCCACAGCCGCAGTCGATGTCGTGCCGGCCGCGCAGCAGGTTGATCGCCATCGCCGTCCCGTAGACGAGTACCAGCCCTGCCAGCAACAGCAGTGCAATCGGGCGCGTGGCGGGCAGCAGGATGCCAGCGCCCAATGCCGCTTCCGCCAAGGGAAGCAGCCGCGCCACCGGCGTTACCAGCGCTTGCGGCAGCAACCGGTACGCCGCCAGCGAGCCGGCGAACACGTCCGGCTCGCTCAACTTGTGCCACGCCGCGGCGAACATCACCAGCGCCAGGGCGCCGACGATGGTCCCCACCGCGATCGGGTCGGCAGCGAATGCGGACAGGTCCATCAGAAGGCTTCGATCTGCGCCGGGACCATGCCGATCTGCGTGGCACTACGGACCTTCGGCTTGGCACCGAGGTCGAACACGATCAGTTCGGTCTTGACGATGTCGATTGCGTAGAGGCGCTTGCCGTCGGGGGAAGGCTCCAGCGCGATGGAGGAGTGTCCCGGGAGGCGCGCGATACGCTTCTTCGACTTCAGGTCGAAGCCCCAGATCTGCTCGGCCGGGTTCTTGTGGCTGCCCTCCGCCCCGTTGGGATGCATGGTGACGTACAAGCGGCCAGTCGCCGGATGCACGGCCAGCGGCTGGTAGCCGCCGGGACGCCAGTTCTTCTTCTTGTCGGCCGACATCGTGACCAGCGGCCAGGTTCCTGTGAGCGTGGCGGTGTCGCCGCCGATGCTCACCTCGGCGATATTGCCCAGGAAGCTGACGAAGTGACAGCTGTCGCCGTCCTGCTCGCCCTGAACGAACCAGGCGTCCTTGTCCGGATCGAACAGCTTGGCGCTGTTGGCGCGCGAGGCGGGCTGGCCGTTGCTGAGTGTGACGGTGGCGATGGTGCCGTCGCCGCACAGCGAAGTGAAGCGGTCGGAGCGGGAGGCGGGAACGTAGATGCCCCAGCAGCCGGGCATCGGGATCTCGGAGGCGACGGCTTTCGCCTGCATGTCCACGACGGTCACGGAAGTTGCCGGAGTGGAGTTTTGCACGTACAGCCAGCGCTTGTCGGCTGACAGGCGCAACAGGCCCTCGTAGTTGAGCGCCATCGCCCGTTTCGGAGGAATGACGATCTCGTGCTTGAAGGTAAGGGTGTCGGCGTCCCAGACCTCGACGATATCGGTGCGCTCGCCGCGTTGCCCGCGTGACAGATAGCCGGTGGCGATGATCAGCTCGCGCGTGTCGGCATTGAGGACGTACTGCCCGGCGAAGCCGCTGCCGACCACGCCCAGATAGGCGCCCGTGTCGGTGTCGACCACGTGCAGCTTGCCGTCGGCGATGTAGTTGATCGCCACATCGCCGATGTAGGCGCGGTTCTTGGCCGTGATGGCCGGCGCGGTGCTGAGCGTTTCGGTCGGCAACTCTGCAAGCGCGCCGGTCGACAGGCCGATTCCCAGAGCAACGGCAGCGCACGCCAAGTGCGGCGCACGCAGAAAGTCAGGCGTCATCGTTTCCTCCCCGAGAGCGGGCGGGCCTCGAGCAGCCCACCAAGCGGTGTCGAGATTACTACTGTCCTCAGGACGCCGCAACTAGGCTGTCTTGGGCGCGCAAAAGGGAACTCGCCGAGTGCGCCTCGAAGGACGCGAAATCAAGAAAAGCAAAACCTCCCCGCCTTCTCACGGGGCGGGGTGGCGCGCGGAGCGCGACGTGGCAGTGTGGTGTGGCGCAAACCTGCTCGGGCAGGCTCCCACCACCCCGTCACGCTTCGCGTGCCACCCCTCCTCGGGCAGGAGGGGAGGTCTTCTGTCCTCGCCTCTTACGAGGCGGGGTGGCGCCCCAGGGGTCGCTGCCCGGGGCAGGCTACGGCGCCGGGGCGGTGTGGTGTCGGCGTCGCCCGAGTCAGGGCAGGACCTTCACTGCCTTGAGGAACTCCAGCGTGTAGGCCTTGCGGTAGTCGAGCTGCGGCTGCACCAGCCCGGCGCCGGCCATGAACTCGAAGGTCTGCTTCCAGCGCGCGTCGGTCATCACGAGGATGCCCTGGGTCCTGGCGTCGCCGCCGGTCACCAGCCCGTACTCGCGGATCTTCGCCAAGCCGAAGGCGAGCAGTGCGTCCTCCATCTGCGGATTGGCCTTCTTGACGAGGGCGTTGCCGGGTGCGGGGTTGCTCAGGTAGCTCTTCCACCCCTCGGCCGTGGCCTGGAGGAACTTGCGCACCATCTCGGGCTTGTCCCTGGCGGTCGCCTGCGTCGTGACGATGGTCTGGGCGTACGGTGGGTAGCCGGCGTCGGCCAGCAGGAACACGGTGGGCTTCACGCCGGCCTTCTCGATCGAGTAGGGCTCCGAGGTAGCGTAGCCCTGCTGCGCGACGTTCTTGTCGACGAGGAACTGCTGCACGCTGAACGCGTAGGGGCGCTTCTGCGCATCGGTGAACCCGTACTTGGCCTTGAGCCACGGCCAGAACGTGGTCTCGCTCGCCTGCCCGATCAGCAGCGTGCGGGTCTTGAGATCGGCCATCGTCTTGACGTCGGGATGGGCGATGATCACCGCGGGATCCTTCTGGAACGTCGCGCCGACCGTGACCACCGGCAGGTCCTGCTCCAGCAGCTTGATGGTCTGCAGATCGTAGCCCATGACCAGATCGGCCTGTCCCGCGAGGAGCAGCTGGACCACGTTCACCTGCGGCCCGCCCATGCGCACCTCCACGTCGAGCCCATGCTTGCGATAGGTGCCCTCGGCCACGGCCTGGTAGAACCCGCCGTGCTCGGCCTGCGCCAGCCAGTTGGTCAGGAATACGACCTTGGGGAGCGTCTGGGCCGGGACCGCCGGCGCAGCGAGCCCGAGCAGGAGCCAGGCAAACAGCCGGAAGGCGCTGCGGGACGGGCCCAAGGCAGCAATGCGCGGTGACCTCATGGCGATGCTCTCGGAGGTGGAAATCGCAGCAGGTTAGCCGCACGCGCGGGCCGCTGCAAGGGCCGACCCCTAACTTTCGATAGCTCCATTGCGCAGCCGGCTTGTGACACTCTTCACGCCACGGGGAGACGTTCCCCGCGGCGTTCGCCCGATGCCCGGGCCCCACCGACGTGGAGAGGAATCGACATGAGGGAGCTGACCGAGTTGCAGGTCGCCGAGTTGCTGGAGCGCATGGCCGCCGGCGACGAGGCCAGCCTGTGCGTTCTGTACCGCGCCTACGGGCGGCGCGTCTACGCTTTCGCCCTGAACACTCTGCGCGATCCGCACGAAGCCGAGCAGGTGGTGATCGACACCATGTTCGAGGTGTGGCGGCAGGCGACCCGCTTCAACCGCACCTGCCGTTTCACCACCTGGCTGCTGGGCATCGCGCGCAACAAGGCGCTGCACGTGATGCGCGCGCGCATGCCCGAGCATGACGGTCTGGACGATGTCGAAGTCACCCTGGCCTGCGAGGACAGCGATCCCTATCGGGCGGCCGTGGAGCGCCAGCGGCGCGAGCGCCTGATGCTGTCCCTCGAAGAGCTGCCGCCGCCGCAGCGCGAATGCCTGCGGCTGTCGCTGCACGAAGGCCTGTCCCTGGTCGAGATCGCGCGCATCCAGGATTGCCCCCAGAACACGGTCAAGACCCGGCTGCTCAAGGCCAGGCAGAAAGTCCGGGCCAGCCTCTCACGCTTTCTGGACGGTGACGGCGCCTGGGTCGACCAGCGCGAAGCACGCCGCGACGACGTGGGCATCGAGCCCGACCCGCGGTGGGCAGGGACCAGTGTCTGCCTGCAGGAGGCGGTTGCCGCGGCGTGACTCCCATCCCGGCCCTGGCTGCGACGCAACAAGCTGCTTCGCAGCGTGTTGTCCCCGCCAAAGCGCGCAACGCAGCTCAGCGCTCGGGCCGCAGCTCGCTCTCGTGCCAGTGGCGCAACGCCATGCGCCCCAGCGTTGACACCAGAGCGAACAGGACCACGCCGGTGAGAGTGATCAGCAGCAAAGCGGCGAACAGGCGCGGGATGTTGAGCTGAATCCCCGACAGCAGAATCTGATAGGCCAGGCCCGCGGCCGTGCCGCCGGTGCCAGCCACGAACTCCGCGACCACCGCACCGATCAGCGCCAGGCCGCTCGCAACTTTCAACCCAGTGAAGAAATAGGGCAGCGCACCGGGGATGCGCAGGCGCACCAGCGTCTGCCAGCGGGTGGCACGGTTGAGCCGGAACAGGTCGAGCAGATTGGGATCCACGCTGCGCAGCCCCACCGTGGTGTTGGAGATCACCGGGAAGATGGCCACGATGGTGGCGCAGATCACCAGCGCCAGGCTGGGGTCCCTGACCCAGATGATGATCAGCGGTGCGATCGCGACGATGGGGGTGACCTGCAGCAGGATCGCGTAGGGCAGCAGGCTCGCCTCGATCACGCGGCTCTGCACGAAGACGAATGCGATCGCCACGCCCAGGAGGACAGCCAGCAGCAGGGCGCAGACGGTGACCCGCAGCGTCGTCAGCAGCGCCGCCGCCAGCAACCCCCAGTCCTGCAGCAGAGTGCGCGCTACCAGCAGCGGAGAGGGCACCAGGTAGCTGGGGACCTCGTAGGCGGTGACCAGAAACTGCCACAGCCCCAGGACCGCGAGCCCTACGAGCACCGGTGCGGCATAGCTCAGAGTGCGGCTCATCGCAAAGAGAAAGCAGCCACAGAGGACACAGAGAGCCGGCGAGGATCGCAAAGCCGCAAAGACGCAAAGGCGCAAAGGTGGCTCAGCAGGGGCCGGCTAGCCATCGCTGGCAGCCCAAGGACAAGGCTGCGCCAACGCTGTGGGTGCTCGTGTATGACTCCTTGGCGTCTCTGTGCCTTGGCGCCTTTGGTTGTGGTTTTCTGTCCAAGGCTGCTTGCCGGGCCACTGGCTGAGTTGCTCTGGGCTCAAGGCGCTTTCCTTGGCCGCTCATGCAGGGGTCGGCTCGGCGCTGCCGGCCGCGAGCAGCTCGGACAGCCGCAGGCACCAGCGCGCAAAGCGCTCGCTCACCCTGAAAGCCTCGGTGCGCGGATGCGGCTCATCGATCTGCACCTCGCCCAGGATGCGTCCCGGGCGGGCCGACAGCACCAGCACCCGGGAGGACAGGAACACCGCCTCGTAGATGCTGTGGGTCACGAACACGACGGTGAGCTGCTGGCGGGCCCACAGATCGCGGATCTCGCGGTCCAGGCGCACGCGGGTGATCTCGTCCAGCGCCCCGAAGGGCTCGTCCATCAGCAGCAGTCCCGGGTCCGTCACCAGGGCCCGGGCGATGGAAGTGCGCATCTGCATCCCTCCGGAAAGCTCGCGCGGATAGGCATGCTCGAAGCCGTGCAACCTCACCAGCGCCAGGGCGTCGTGCACACGCGCGTCCGCCGGCACCCGGTCTGCGCCGGCGAGGTCGAGCGGCAGGCGCACGTTGGTGGTGACGCTCGCCCAGGGCATCAGCGTCGGCTGCTGGAACACGAAGGCGACGGGCCGGTCCTGCGGTTCGTACCGCCGCACTTGCCCGGTGGTGGGTGGCGTCAGCCCCGCAAGGAGGCGCAGCAGAGTGCTCTTGCCGCAACCCGAGGGACCGAGCAGCGTGAGGAACTCTCCGCTGCGTACATCGAGGTCGATGCGCTCCAACGCGCGCACGCCGCTGGGGTAGACCTTGTCGACGTTGTCGAGCGAGATGGCCGCGGTTGCGGCGTCGAGCGGAGGATTCATGCGGCTATTCTACGCATGACGCATGGAGCCATGAGTGAGAGACTGGTCGGTGGACGCGACGTCGGAGTGGACGCGACGTGACCTCGGATAAGCGGCGATTCGACGAGAGCGTTCGCCGTGCACAGAGCAAATCCGCCGCTTGCGCCGAGCTCTTTCGGGAGAAGTTGCTCGTTCTTCGGGCAGTTGAAGAAGTTCGCGGTGGTGGCGATGTCGTCTGCCGGCGGCATGGCCGCCGATCAAGGCCGGTCGACGAGCCTGCCGGAACGTGAGCAGCACGGCGGAAGTCGTCGAAATCCGACACTGAGCGATCCTGACTACCGGCGTGGCACGGGTTGGACTATCATTCAATCGTTCAAACGCACGCCATATGTTCATACCTGTAACGTGGTCGGCGCTCCTGCGCCGATCGCCGCTTTTCCTCGGGATAGCGCTTCTTCTACCGGCCCATGCCGGCGCCGATACTTACAAGACGGAGAAGGAATGCTTGCGGGACCTGGAGACAGTGACAGCAAGAGTCCACAAGTGGTACCAACGACAGGAAGGACAGCGGCTGGATAAGCCGTCCGATAGCGACTTTGAACTAGAGCTTCAGTTTGCAGAAAACAAGGAGCTCTGCGCTGTTCGTTACATTAACCACATAGGCTTGCACGCGCAGTGGCCTGAGGGCAAGGATGCTTACAGCGAGGAAGTGCTCGACCGACTGAAAGAGTGGACTAAGCTGCAGCTCGGGAAGCTACCGGACTTCCCGGTGTTTGGAAGCCAAAGCGAAGAGCCTCCTTCATTCGCGGAGTGGCGACGGAAACAGGCCAAGGAGACGGGAGAAACCCTTCGAGGCGTGGTATTCCGATGCTACAGCTGGATCGCGGGCGAAGCAAAGGGCGGTGGCATCAAGACTGCACTCCGAGGGCACCACTTGGAATGCAAGGCGAGTGGCTGGCAATCCGAAAGGCTGGGCTTGGTCACAGACGAGGACTTTGAATCTCAGTTCAAACCCGTTATGGAGTCACTCATCGACAGTTTTGCTCGTCGCTTTGACCAGCTAAAACGCCGATAGGTCCGCGTGGACCCCGATGGCCTGCAGAGTCGCGCGCGCCGCCCAGCGTGGCGGCTTCGGTAAGGTTCCGATCACGTCACGGATCCGCCTTCACAGGGACTTTGCGTCGTTCGCGGTTGGCCTTGGGCCTGTCGTCGGTTGAAGCGCGCTAGCAAGCACAGTCTCATCCAGATCCGCGACGCTCGGGCGTCCGAGCAGCGCCAGCGCCACATCCAGCTCGTTGCGGAAGATCTCGATGGCGCGTGCCACGCCCTGCTCGCCGGCGGCGGCGAGCCCGTACAGAAACGGGCGGCCGGCCATGCAGGCACGCGCGCCCAGCGCGAGCGCCTTGAGAATATCGGTACCGCGCCGCACGCCGCCGTCCAGGATCACCTCCGCACGGCCCCGTACCGTAGCGGTGATGAGGGGCAGCACGGCGATCGTGGAGGGGGCGCCATCGAGTTGCCGGCCGCCGTGATTGGAGACGATCAGCGCGTCGACCCCGTGCTCGACCGCAAGGCGGGCGTCGTCGGGGGTGAGGATTCCTTTGAGGACGAGCTTGCCCTGCCAGCGTGCCCGGCACCAGTCGATCTGGGACCAGTCGACGCTGAAATCGTACTGCTCCTGGGCGAAGCGGGCGATGCTGATGATGTCGCTGCTGCCCACCAGGCTGCCGGCCAGGTTGGCGAAGGTGACCCGCGGGCCCAGTCCCACGTCCCACAGCCAGCCCGGTCGGCGCGCCAGGTCGAGCGCATTGCGCCAGGTCACGCGCGGGGGCACGGTGAAGCCATTGCGAATATCGCGCTCGCGCAGGCCCTGCCCCTTGGTGTCCACGGCGACGACCAGCACCTCGCACCCGGCCCGTGCCGCACGCTGCAGCAGCGACTCGTTGACGCCGCGGTCCTTGAGCAGATAGGTCTGGAACCAGAACGGCTGCAGGGCCGCGCGCTCGATCTCCTCGATGCTGGTGGCGGCCATCTGGCTCAGGCAATAGGGAATTCCCGCCCGGTCCGCAGCGCGCACCTCGGCTGTCTCGCCGCGGCGCGCTAGCAGCCCGGCCAGCCCGGTGGGCGCTACCACCAGCGGCAGCGCAATGCGCCGGCCCAGCAGCGTGGTCTCGAGGCTGCGGTTGGAGACGTCGGTGAGGACCCGGGGCATGAACGTCAAGCGGGCGAAGTCGGCGCGGTTGGCCCGCAGGGTGACCTCATCCTGGGCGCCGCCATCGACGAAGTCGAACACGGCCTTGGGCAGGCGGCGGCGCGCGGCCTCGCGCAGGTCCTCAATGCAGGCGGCGTTCATCGGAGTTTGTTTCCTCCGTCCTCCGTGGGTCAAGCTGTGGAGGGCAGAGCGATGTGGTCCAGCACCACGCTGGTGATATGTTCGAGCCAGCGCTCCCGGCGCGCTTTTGCCATCAGATCGACACCGAGAAAGCGCGTCAGCGTGTAGCGATTGGAGAGGTAGAAGTAGCCCAGGGCCGCGATCGTGATGTAGATCTCCACCGGATCGATGCCGCGGCGGAAGCGGCACTGCTGCGCACCCCGCTCGAGCAGGCCGGTCAGGACCGACAGCAGCGGGAAGGACAGCGCCTTCACCCGGCGGGACTTCTTCACGTGCTCGCCCCGGTACAGGTTCTCGCTGTTGAGCAGGCGGATGAACTCCGGGTGCATCAGATAGTAGTCCCAGGTGAAGGCGATGAGCTGGCGCATCCCCTCCACCGCATCGACCCCCGAGAGCTCGAGCTGCTGCTCGGCGCGGCCGAGCTTCTCGTAGCTGTCCTCGAGCACGGCACGGAACAGCCCGTCCTTGCTGCCGAAGTAGTAGTACAGCATCCGGTCCACGGTGCGGGCGCGGCGGCTGATCCGCTCGACCCGTGCGCCGCCGAAGCCGTGGCCCGCGAACTCCGCCCGGGCCGCATCCAGGATGCGGCGCTGCATGCCGGCCGGGTCGCGCTTCACGACCGCGGCGGCGCGGGGCTTGCGTGCGGCTGAGCGCGCGGGCGCTGCGGCTACGGCCATGAGCGCCGCCGGCGCCTCAGCGTTCCAGGTACTGCAGCTTGTCCGTCACGTCCTTCCAGGCGTCGGCATCCGGCGGGGCTTCCTTTTTGCCGGTGATCGACGGGAGGGTCTTGGAGAGCTCCGCGTTCAGATCGGTGAAGTGCAGCTGCTTCTGGGGCAGGTCCACGTCCGCGTAGATGGCATTGACCGGGCACTCGGGGATGCAGACTGCGCAGTCGATGCACTCGTCGGGGTCGATCACCAGCATGTTCGGTCCCTCGCGGAAGCAGTCCACCGGGCACACGTCCACGCAGTCGGTGTACTTGCACTTGATGCAGGATTCGGTGACGACGTGGGTCATGGCGTTCCCCGGGCGCGGAAGTTGCGAGCTGCGATAGTAACCGAAGCCGGGGCAGGGTTGAAAGTTGCCGCCCCGTAGGATATGTTGCCACGCGGGCGGGAATAAAGCGGGTTCTTAAAACTTTGTAGCAGCCACTCCACACCCGCCGGCGCGGTGGCCGTCGGGCCGCCGCGGATCGAGCCGCCGCCAATCGAGGAGCAAGGCAAGGCTGTGCAACAACCGCTGTATCTGCAACCGGCCGGGTTGGAGGAGGCTCTGGCGGCGCTGTCCGGGCGCGCGCTCTCCGTGCTCGCCGGGGGTACGGATTTCTATCCTGCGCGCGTCGGGCGGCCGCTGCGCGAAGATGTCCTCGACATCACCCGTGTCGCCGTCCTGCGCGGCATCGGCCGCGAGGACGGCATCTGGCGCATCGGTGCGCTCACCACCTGGTCCGACATCCTGGCAGAGCCGCTGCCCGCCCTGTTCGATGCGCTCAAGCTGGCGGCCCGCGAGGTCGGCGGCATGCAGATCCAGAACGCCGGTACCCTGGGTGGCAACGTCTGCAACGCTTCGCCGGCGGCCGACGGCGTGCCTTGCCTGCTCGCGCTGGGCGGGCAGGTAGAGCTGGCGAGCGCGCGCGGGCGGCGCCGCGTGCCGCTGGCCGGCTTCATCACCGGCGGGCGGCAGACTGCGCGCCAGTCCGACGAGCTGGTCACGGCCTTCCTGATCCCCGAGCGCAGCGCGCGGGCGCGCTCGACCTTTCTCAAGCTGGGCGCGCGCCGCTACCTGGTGATCTCAATCCTGATGGCCGCCGTTGCCCTGGATGTGGACGAAAGGGGGACAGTGGTGGAGGCGGCGGTTGCGGTGGGCGCGTGCTCGCCGGTGGCGCAGCGCCTCCCGGCACTGGAGGCGCGGCTCGTCGGGCGGCCGCTGGCTCAGGCCGCGGGCCTCGTGCACTCGAACGATCTCGCGGGGTTGAGTCCGATCGACGACGTGCGGGGCACCGCCGCCTACCGGACGGAGGCGGCCGAACGGCTGATCCAGCGTGCTCTGCGAGGGCTGGCCGGTGAATGAGCGCTTCCGCCCGCAGACGGACCTGCAGCTCGAGCTGAATGGACGGCCCTGCCGGGTGGTGGCGCATCCCGGCGAGCGGCTGTCCGACGTGCTGCGCGATGGTCTGGGCCTCACCGGCACCAAGGTCGGCTGTAACGCCGGCGATTGCGGTGCTTGTACCGTCCTGCTGGACGGCCAGCAGGTGTGCGCCTGCCTGGTGGCCGCCGGTCAGGTGCAGGGGCGGCGGGTCACCACCGTCGAGGGGCTGGCAAGCGGGGGCGAGCTGTCGCCCCTGCAGCAAGCCTTCCTCGCGCACGGCGCCGCGCAGTGCGGGATCTGCACACCGGGCATGCTGATGGCCGCGGCCGATATTCTGGCGCGCCACCCCGACCCCAGCGCGGAGCAGGTCCTCGACGGCCTGGCAGGCGTGCTGTGCCGCTGCACGGGCTACCGTAAGATCGTCGAGGCGGTGCTGGCTGCGGCGCGCGGCCTGGTGGACTCGCCACAGCCGCCGGCTGGGCAGGCGGTCGGTGCGCGGGTGGCCAAGCTGGACGGCATAGCCAAGGTGACCGGCAGCGAGCGCTTTGGCGCCGACACCGCACCCCCTGATGCCCTCTGGCTGCGTGTCATCCGCTCGCCCCATGCGCGAGCCCGCTTCTCGCTGGGCGACTTCGGGGCGCTGCGAGCACGGCACCCGGGACTGGTCGATGTGCTCAGCGCGCGTGATGTGCCCGAGAACAGCTTCGGTATCTTCCCGCAGGTGAAGGATCAGCCGGTGCTGGCGGCGGGCGGGGTGCGGTTCCACGGCGAGGCGGTGCTGGCCCTCGTGGGGGAATACCAGGCAGTGATGGAGATCGATGAGGCCGAGCTGCCGATCGAATGGCAGCCGGAGGAGCCGGTGCTGGATATGGATCGCGCTCTGGCTTCGAGCACTCCGCTGCACGAGTTCGCCCCCGACAACGTGCTGATCCGCGGCCGCGTGGTCAAAGGCAACGTGGATGCGGCGCTGGGCGCCGCGCCGTATCTGGCGCACGGCACGTTCACGACCAGCTTCGTCGAGCACGCCTACATCGAGCCGGAGGCCGGCTACGCCGAACGACTGGGTGATCGCATCCGCCTGTTCGTGTGCACGCAGACGCCCTACATGGATCGCGAAGAGGTGGCGCGCGTGCTCAAGGTCCGCGAGGACCAGGTGCACATCGTGCCCTCGGCGATCGGCGGAGGCTTCGGCGGCAAGCTCGACATCTCCATCCAGCCGCTGCTGGCAGTCGCGGCCTGGAAGCTCGGCCGCCCGGTGCGCTGCGCTTATACGCGGCCGGAGTCGATGCTGTCGACACCCAAGCGGCATCCCGCCCGCATGCAGGCACGCTTCGGGTGCGACGCAGAGGGCCGCCTGCTGGCGGCCGACTTCTTCGGCGATTTCAACACGGGTGCTTATGCGTCCTGGGGGAACACGGTCGCCAACCGCGTCCCGATCCACGCCAGCGGCCCATACTTCGTGCCCAGCGTGCGGGCGTTGACCCGGGCGATCTATACCAACGGGCCGATCGCGGGTGCGTTCCGCGGCTTTGGTGTACCGCAATCCACGCTTGTGCATGAAGCGTTGCTCGACGACTTGGCGGAACAGACCGGGATCGACCGTTTCGAGCTGCGCTGGCGCAACGCCATCCGGGCAGGCCAGGCCACCGCCACCGGCCAGGTGCTCGAAGCCAGCGCTGGACTGGTCCAGTGCCTGACCGCACTCAAACCCGCCTGGGAGCAGGCGCTGTCCGCGGTGGCCGGGTACAACGCCTGCCAGCATGCCCTCGCCGGATCGCGGCGCGGCAGCCGGCGCGGGGTGGGCATCGCCTGCATGTGGTACGGCATCGGCAATACCGTGATCGCCAACCCCTCCACCATTCGGGTAGCCCTGCGCCGCGATGGCTGCGTGTTCCTGTACAACGGCGCGGTGGATATCGGCCAGGGTTCGAACACCATCCTGCCGCAGATCTGCGCCGACGCACTCGGCCTGCCGGTGGCGATGTTCGACCAGGTGATGGGTGACACGGACCTCACCGCCGACGCCGGCAAGTCCTCGGCATCGCGTCAGACTTTCGTGTCGGGCAACGCCGCTCGTCTCGCCGGTGTGGCCTTGCGGGATCGCCTTCTCGAGTTGCTGCTCGCGCCTGCCGACGCCGGGCTGGCCGTGGAGGCGGGCGCGCTGGTGGGCCGCAGCGGCGCACGGGAGTGGCGCGTGGTGCTGGCTGCTTTGCCGGCCGATGCCGACGGCGCCATCGCCGTGGGCGAGGGCTACTTCGATCCGCCCACCACGCCGCTCGATGCCAATGGCCAGGGCGTTCCCTACGCCACTTACGGTTTCGGTGCCCAGATCGCGGAGGTCGAGGTCGATCTCGATCTGGGCAGGGTCAAGGTCCTGAAGATGCACGCCGCGCATGACGTGGGCCGAGCCATCAACCCGACCCAGGTGGAAGGGCAGATCCACGGCGGCATCGCCCAGGGGTTGGGCATGGCGCTCATGGAGGAGTATCACGCCGGCCGGTCCGACAACCTGCACGACTATCTGATTCCGACCGTCGGCGACGTGCCGCCGATCGTCGTGCACATCATCGAGGACCCCGAGCCGCTCGGGCCGTATGGCGCGAAAGGTGTGGGCGAGCCCGCGCTCATCCCGACCGCGCCGGCCATCCTCAACGCCGTCCGCCATGCTGCCGGCGTGCGCATCACGCACGTGCCCGCGACGCCCGACCGTGTGCGCAAGGCCATCCTCGACCAGTCGCGCTAGTGAATCGATTGGACCGCCGAGGAAGAAGCGCTGGGGCCGCCAAGAACCCATACGCCAAGACACGAGGGAAAACCTGAATGGCCGCCAAGACGCCAAGACGCCAAGAACAGCCCTGCATCTCCTTCGGGGTTCCCTGTGCGTATGGTTGCGAGAGAGTCTGTATTGGTTTCCTTGGCGTCTTGGCGTCTTGGCGGCCCATTCAGATTTTCGCTGGAGGACCGTTCAAGTTTCCTCTGTGTTGCTTTGGCGGTTCGTCGTTCAGTCCTAGCGTCGTAGCTTGGTGGAGCCGTGAGCGAGATTCCTGCACCCGGCAAAGTGATCTGCGACGCCTGCCCGGTGCTGTGCCAGATCAGCGAGGGGCGCACCGGCGCTTGCGACCGGTGGGGCAACTTCGGCGGCAAACTGACCCGGGTCGACCCGGTGGTGCTGTTCCAGAAAGTGGCGGGCGAGTCCGGCGAGGTCACCGGGTTCCTGGAGCAGAAGGACTGGGACGGCAGTCCCATTTCCGATGCCCCCGTGTTCGTTTCCGGCGTGGGCTCGGGTACTACGTATCCCGACTACAAGCCTGCGCCGTTCATCGTCAGCTCGCAGTATCAGGGCGTGGACATGGTCACGGTCGTGACCGAGGGCATCTTCAGCTACTGCAGCTTCAAGATCAAGATCGACACCGACCGCTGGATCGGGCCGGAGCAGGCGAGCGTGCGCTGCAAGGGCGAGGCTGTGGGACATGTCACCACCATCGAATACGGCTCGCAGATGCTGTCGCTGGGCGGGGTGCACCACCTGACCGGCGGCAGCAAGAAGGAGGGGCGGGTCACCTGCGACATGATGATGGAGCTCGGCAACCAGAGCGCCGTCGAGGTGCAGGTGGACGGTGGTGCCAGCCTGGTGATCCAGGCCGGCAAGGCACCCGTGGTCAACGGCGTCGAAGAGCAGCGGATGCGGGTGGGATGCGGCTCCGCCACGATCGGTATCTTCGCCAAGCAGTGGCACGGGCACGTCGACGAGGTGGTGGTGGTCGACGACCACATCACCGGCGTGCTCACCGAGCATCAAGCCGGCCGCTTCCTGGCCATGCCCCCGTCCGGGATCAGGATCAGGGGGCGCAAGTCCACCCCGGGGCGCTACTTCCAGGTCGCCAACCCGGGCACCGGCTGGGGCGGCACCGACGTCACCGATCCGCTGTCCATCGTCACCGGCTTCGACCCCAAAGTGGCGCGAGCAGGCGGCCGCATTCTGATGGTTTCGACTACCGGTGAGGATTCGGCTTATTTCATCCTCGACGAGCAGCTGCGCATGCGGCCTGCGCCGATGCCTGCCGCGGTACGCAAGGTGGTGGAGCGCATCGGCGAGAACTGCGAGCCGGCTCTGTGCACGGTGCTGTTCCTGGCCGGCGCAGGCGGCAGCTTGCGCGCGGGCGTGACCGAGAATCCGGTGCGCTTGACGCGGTCCATCAAAGACCTGCTGACCAGAGTCACCTGCGGCGGCGCGCCGGTGTATGTCTGGCCCGGGGGCGGCATCACGGTGATGGTGGATGTCACCCGCATGCCCCACAACTCCTTCGGCTGGGTGCCTACCCCGGCCATCGTCGCGCCCATCGAGTTCACCCTGCAGCTTGCGGACTACCGGGCACTCGGCGGGCATATGGACCGCGTGCGCACGATCCGCGAGATCGTCGACAGCGAGCGCATACGTGTGGTCGGATGGGATGGGCTCAATCCTTGGCCGGTCGGGTGAAACCGTGAGGCGTGAGGCGTGAGGCGTGAGGCGTGAGGCGTGAGGCGTGAGGCGTGAGGCGTGAGGCGTGAGGCGTGAGGCGTGAGGCGTTCGAGTGCGTGAGGCGTGAGGCGTCAATCCGTTACTGAAGCAGCCCAACAGCATACTCCCTCTCCCCCGTTCACGGGGGAGAGGGCAGGGGTGAGGGGACCCTCCCCCTCCCGCCTCCCGCTCACGCAGCAGTATCGGGGGACGCCTCCCGCCTCCCGCCTCCCCTCACGCGATCGGACGCCTCCCGCCTCCCGCCTCCCGCCTCACGGGCAGCGAGCCGCGCCCGCTTCCCCGACGGGCGCTGGCATTTCCAGCATGGGCCGATCGATCTCGTCATCGGGGCAGACGGCGAGCGGGAAGCGGTCGAGCTCGCCGTCGGACGTGCATGGCAACGCTTCGAGCGCGTCCTGGCTGAGCTGGTCGGTGAATTGCGGATGCTGCGCTCGCCGGTGCGGGACGCAGGCGGGGTCCGGCAGCCGGTCGCGAAGCGCATGGTTGCGGCGTGCTGGCCGCACCGCGAGCGGTTCATCACTCCGATGGCGGCGGTGGCGGGCGCGGTAGCCGACGAGATGATCGGCTTTTTTCGCGTGGCCGGCGTGCGTCGTGCGTACGTGAACAACGGGGGCGACATCGCGGTGTGTCTGGCTCCCGGTCAGGCCTACCGCGTCGGGTTGGTCGCCGAGCTGGGCGGATCGCAAGGTCGCAAACCGCTCGGCCTCGACGCTGCCTTCGAAGTGACCGCGGACCAGCCGGTGCGGGGCATCGCCACCAGCGGCTGGCGCGGGCGCAGTTTCAGCCTCGGCATCGCCGACAGCGTGACGGTGCTGGCGCGCAGCGCCGCCGAGGCCGACGCGGCCGCGACCATGATCGCCAATGACGTCGACGTCGACGCCGCGACGATCATCCGCCGCCCGGCATGTGAGCTGAAGGACGACACCGACCTGGGGCCACGCCCCGTGACCGTGGACGTTGGCGCCCTGTCGACAGAGCAGATCGAGCGCGCGCTGGCGGCCGGCGCGGCCCACGCGCAGCGTTTGCTGGATGCAGGTACTATCGCGGCTGCGGTGATGTGTCTGCGCGGAAGCGCGCGGGCGGTCGGTGGCGTGGCAGCATTGACGGCGCCGGTTCCGGATCGGGGTGGTTCGCAGCCGCCTGCATCCAGGGGCTGAGATGGTACGGGTCGGGCATGATCGAGATACGCGAGATCTTTACCCAGGTCGAGGAGATCTTCCACGAGTTCGGCCCGCTCCCGGCGCGGCCGCTCAAGCGCGGCGCAGTGTGCGCGGTGCTCACCAACCCCTTCGCAGGCCGCTATGAGCCCAACATCATGCCCATGATGGAGGCGCTCAATCCGCTGGGCCTGGACCTGTCGCGGCGGCTGGTTGCGGCGATCGGCGTTATGCCGCGCGAGATCGAGGGCTACGGCAAGGGCGCGATCATTGGCGCGGCCGGCGAGCTGGAGCACGGCGCGCTGTGGCATGTGCCGGGGGGCTATGCCATGCGCGAGGTGCTGGGCGGCGCCAAAGCCATCGTGCCCTCCGCGAAGAAGGTGGGCGCACCCGGCACCAAACTGGATGTACCGGTCACTCATGTAAACGCGAGCTACGTGCGCAGCCACTTCGACGCCATGGAGGTGTATGTTCCGGGCGCGCCGGCCGCCGACGAGCTGATCTACTGCCTGGTGATGGCGACGGGGCCGCGCGTGCACGAGCGCGTGGGTGGCCTGCGTGCCACGGAGATCAAGGGCGCCGATGGCCTGCGTTAACCGGGTCCAACCGCACAGGCGCAGAGGCTCGCAGAGGAAAATGCATATGGCACGAACACTGGCCCCGGCGTCACCAGCAAACAGGTGTTCTCTGCGCCTCTGCGGTTGAGAAAGGGTGTAGGCAAGATGAAAGCGAGCATCAGGAAGATCGTGGTCCAGGTGGACGAGGTGCGCATGGAGATGGGCCGCGAGGTGAGCCCGCCAACGCGGCGTGCCGTGGCGATGGCGGTGGTCGCCAATCCTTTCGCCGGCCGCTATGCCGAGGATCTCACCGAGCTGATGGACATCGGCGAAGAGCTGGGCGGATTGCTGGGGGAGCGCTGCGTGCACGCGCTGGGGATCGCACCGGCACACGCCGAGAGCTACGGTAAAGCGGCGATCGTCGGCGAGGCCGGAGAGCTGGAGCACGCGGCCGCGATCCTGCACCCGAAACTGGGAGCGCCGCTGCGCCGGGCGGTCGAGAAAGGCGCGGCGCTGGTACCCTCGGCCAAGAAAATCGGCACGCTGGGCACGGCCATCGACGTGCCGCTCGGGCACAAGGACGCCGCCTATGTGCGCAGCCATTTCGACGCGATCGAGGCACGGGTCGGCGATGCGCCAAGGCCCGGCGAAATCGTCGTGGCGGTGGCCGTTACAGACAGCGGGCGGCCGCTTGCGCGCGTGGGCGGGTTGTCGAGCCACGAGATCAAGGGCCAGGACGGGTTGCGCTGATGGCCGGGAGCACGCAGATGGAGTCGATGACCAGCGGTAGCGAAGCGAAGCCGTGGTTGAAGAGCTACCCGCCCGGCGCGCCCGCGGAACTGGGTCCGCTGGAGTTTGAGTCGATCCCGCAGATGCTCGAGGCGAGCGTTCAGCGCTACCGCGACCAGCCCGCGTTCGAGAGCTTCGGCGTCCAGATCAGCTATGGCGAGCTGGATCGCTTGTCACGCGACTTCGCCGCGTACCTGCAGACCCGCCTGGGGCTGCGCAAGGGCGAGCGTGTGGCGATCATGATGCCCAACATCCTGCAGTATCCGATCGCCGTCTATGGGATCCTGCGCGCGGGGCTGGCGGTGGTCAGCGTCAATCCACTCTACACCGCTCGGGAGTTGGAGCACCAGCTCAAGGATTCGGGCGCCGCGGGGATCGTGATCTTCGAGAGTGCGGCGCACACACTTCAGGAGGTCATCGCGCGCACGCCCGTCAAGCACGTGATAGTCGCGTCGATCGGGGACCTGCTGGGCTGGATCAAAGGCGGCGCTGATCAATTTCGTGTTCCGGCGCGTCAAGAAGATGGTCAAGCCCTGGAGCATCGCGGGTGCAGTGCGCTTCCCGCAAGCCCTCGCCGGGGGGGCGGGCGCAAGCATGAGCGTGCCGCCACTGGCGGCCGAGGATCTGGCGTTCCTGCAGTACACCGGCGGCACCACCGGGGTGTCCAAGGGCGCGATACTGCAGCACCGGCACGTCCTGTCCAATGTCGAGCAGATCCTCGCTTATACCGGGAACACCGTGCGAGCCGGCCAGGAAATCGCGGTCGCGCCGCTGCCGTTCTATCACATCCTGGCGCTGGTGCTGAACTGCATGATGTTCGTGCGCGGCGGAGGCTTGCAGATCCTGATCGCCAACCCGCGGGATATCCCCAACCTGGTCAAGACCCTCGGCGCCAACCGGTTCACGTTCTTCGTCGGCGTCAATACGCTGTTCAACGCGCTCATCCACAACGAAGCTTTCGCCAAGGTCGACTTCAGCAACCTGCGCATGGCGGGCGGCGGCGGCGCGCCGGTGCAGCTCGCGGTGGCCAAGCGCTGGAAGGAGATCACCGGGCGCGTGCTCTCCGAGGGCTACGGACTCACCGAGACCTCCGGCGCTGTCTCCATCAACCGGCTGGACATCGAAGAGCACACCGGCACCACCGGCCTGCCCCTGCCCGGCACCGAGGTGCAGATCCGCGACGAGGCGGAGCGCGCGCTGCCGCAGGGCGCTGTGGGTCAGGTGTTCGTGCGCGGACCGCAGGTCATGGCCGGTTACTGGCAGCGGCCCGACGAGACCGCGAAGGTCCTGCGCTCCGACGGCTGGCTCGCCACCGGCGACCTGGGCCTGATCACCCCGGAGGGCTATCTCAAGATCGTGGACCGGGTGAAGGACATGATCCTGGTGTCCGGCTTCAACGTGTACCCCAACGAGATCGAGGACGTGGTCGCCATGCACCCGGGCGTGCTGGAGGCTTGCGCGATCGGCGTGGCGGACGAGAACACCGGGGAGGCCGTGAAGCTGTTCGTGGTGCGCAAAGACCCTGCGCTTACCGCCGAGGCGCTGATCCGTCACTGCCGCGAGAACCTCACCGGTTACAAGGTCCCGCGTCACGTCGAGTTCCGTAACTCCCTGCCCAAGAGCCCGGTCGGCAAGATCCTGCGGCGCGAGCTGCGCGATGCGCCCAAAGCGTAAACCCAAGCTTCACCGCCAAGGACGCCAAGGACGCCAAGAGAACCGAGAAGCAGGGATGCGCTGAAAAGGCGATCCGCGACGCGCCTTGACACCAGCGTCGTCAATGGCGCAAGGGTGTTAGCGCTTGTCGAAACAGACTCTGGTTTTCCTTTGCGTTCTTGGCGTCCTTGGCGGTGCATAGGTGTTCATTCATTCACCGACATGACGAGCGATTGCACTCGGCGCGCTGGTGCTGATCTCACAGCCGCGCATGCGCAGCAGCCCGATCCGCATCGGCGAGATCAGCAGCTACTCCACCGTGCCTGCGTTCACGATCCCCTACCGCAACGGCTGGGAGCTGGCGGTGGAGGAGGTGAACGCCGCGGGCGGGGTGCTGGGGCGCAGGCTGGAAGTGATCTCGCGCGATGACGGCGGCAAGCCGGACGATGCGACCCGGCATGCCAGCGAGCTGCTCGCGAGCCAGAAGGTCGACCTGCTCGCCGGGACCTTTCTGTCCAACGTCGGGCTTGCGGTCAGCGACATCGCCCTGCGCAACAAGGTCGTGTTCGTCGCGGCCGAGCCGCTCACCGATGCGCTGGTGTGGGAGAAGGGCAACCGCTACACCTTCCGGCTGCGTCCGAGCACCTATATGCAGTCGGCCATGCTGGCGGAGGAGGCGGCCAAGCTCCCGGCCAAACGCTGGGCGACGGTGGCGCCCAACTACGAGTACGGACAATCGGCGGTGGCGAGCTTCAAGGCCCTGCTGAAGGCGAAGCGGCCGGACGTCGAGTTCGTCGAGGAGCAGTGGCCGGCGCTGGGCAAGCTGGAGGCGGGTGCGACGGTGCAGGCGCTGGCCGCGGCCAGGCCCGATGCGATCTTCAATGTCACGTTCGGCGCCGACTTGACCAAGTTCGTGCGCGAGGGCAACTTGCGCGGCTTGTTCGAGGATCGCGCGGTGGTCAGCATGCTGTCGGGCGAGCCGGAGTACCTCGACCCGCTCAAGGACGAAACCCCGGTGGGCTGGATCGTCACCGGCTATCCCTGGGAACAGATCAAGACCCCGGTGCACCAGAAGTTCGTGCAGGCCTACGAGAAACGCTTCAACGACACACCGCGTCTGGGTTCGGTGGTGGGCTACACCACCTTCATGGCGATCGCCGAGGCCCTCAGGAAAGCGGGCTCCACCGACCCCGAGAAGCTGATCAAGGCCTTGCGCGGCCTGACGATCGACACCGTGTTCGGCCCCATCACCTTTCGCGCAATCGACCAGCAATCCACGTTGGGCCTTTGTCGGCAAGCTCGACCTGAAGGGCAACAAGGGCGTCATGGTGGACTGGCGCTACGCCGACGGCAAGGACTACATGCCGAGCGGATGCGTGGTGAGGAAGAAGCGGCCGGTGGAGGCGATGAAGTAGGCGCGTGAGGCGTAGAGGCGTGAGGCGTGAGCGAGTGAGGCGTTCTAGGTGATAGATAACCCGCATCCTCCCTCTCCCCGTTCAGAGAGGCGGGGTGAGGGGGACGCCTCCCGCCTCCCGCCTCCCGCCTCACCAGCAGTGTTGGGGGACGCCTCGCCTCCCGCCTCACCGCCTCACGGGCAGGCGCCTCCCGCCTTGCGCATAAGTGACCGTCTTCCTCATCCAGTTCCTCACCGGCCTGTCCCACGCCGCGACCCTCTTCCTGGTCGCATCGGGTCTGTCGATCATCTTCGGTGTGACCCGCATCGTGAACTTCGCCCATGGGTCGTTCTACATGCTGGGTGCCTACGCGGCCTACAGCGCGAGCGGGTTCCTGATGGAGCGGTTCGGCGCACCGGTGGGCTTCTGGACCGGGATCGTGCTTGCCGCTGCGGCAGTGGGCGTCGTCGGGGTGGCGATGGAGATCCTGCTGCTGCGACGGATCTACCGTGCGCCCGAGCTGTTCCAGCTGCTGGCCACCTTCGGGGTGGTGCTGGTGGTGCAGGATGCCGCGCTCGCCATCTGGGGCCGGGAGGACCTGTTCGCCCCGCGCGCCCCGGGTCTGAGGGCAACCGTGGAGATCCTCGGCGAGCGCTTCCCGCAATATCACCTGTTCCTGATCGTGCTCGGCCCATCGTGCTGGGCGTCCTGTGGCTGCTGTTCCACCGCACGCGCTGGGGCGTGCTGGTGCGCGCCGCCACCCAGGATCGGGAGATGGCCGGCGCGCTGGGGGTAAACGAGCGGTGGCTGTTCACCAGCGTGCTGTTCCTCGGCTCGTTCCTAGCCGGACTGGGCGGTGCGCTGCAGATCCCCAAGGAAGCGGTGAACCTGCAGATGGACATTCACGTCATCGCCGAGGCCTTCGTGGTGGTGGTGATTGGCGGGATGGGCAGCGTGACCGGCGCCTTCCTGGCAGCGCTGCTGGTTGGCCTGCTGTCCGCCTTCGGCATCCTCATCTTCCCGCAGCTCACCCTGGTGCTGACCTTCCTGGTCATGGCGGTGGTGCTGGTGATCCGGCCCTACGGGCTGCTGGGCAAGCCGGAGGCGCGCCCGCGCGTCGCGCCGCAGATCGGCTGAGTTGCCCATCTGTCCTGCGAGCCGGCCGGTGCTGGCCGCTGCAATGCTGCTGCTGGCGATTCTTCTGCTCCTGCCGGTTCTCGCCGGCGAGTACGCGCAGCTCGTGAGCGTCGAGATCATGATCCTCGCGCTGTTCGCCGCCAGCCTGCATTTCATCATGAGCATCGGCGGGCTCGTGTCCTTCGGCCACGCCGTCTACTTCGGCATCGGCGCCTATGCCTGCGCGCTGCTGGTCAAACATGCGGCCTCGCCCATGCCGGTCAACCTGGCGGCCGCACCGCTCGCCGCCGCGGCGGTTGCAGTCCTGTTCGGCTGGTTCTGCATCCGTCTGTCCGGCGTCTATCTGGCCATGCTCACGCTCGCCTTCGCGCAGATCGTCTGGTCGGTAGCTTTCACAGCGGGCTGGACCGGCGGCGACAACGGTATCCTCGGGGTATGGCCGCCCGCCTGGCTCGGCTTCGACGACGGCCTACTACTATTTCACGCTGGCGGTGGTCGGCAGCGAGCCTGATCCTGCTGCGGCGGGTGATCTTCTCGCCCTTCGGTTACGCGTTGCGGGCGGGCAGGGACTCGCCGCTGCGCTCGGAGGCGATCGGCATCGACGTGCGCCGCCAGCAATGGGCGGCGTTCGTGCTGGCGGGTGCGGCGGCCGCGCTGGCGGGTGCGCTCCACGCGTATCACCAGGGCAATGTCTTCCCCACGGTGCTTGCCATACCGCAGTCGGTCGATGCGCTGGTCATGGTGCTGCTGGGAGGGCTGCAGACCCTGAGCGGTCCGGTCGTGGGCGCTGCCGCCTATCACGCCTTGCAAACGGAGGTGATGCGCAGCACCGACTACTGGCGGCTGATACTGGGCGCGGTGATCATCCTGATGGTGGTGGCGTTCCCGCAGGGCATCGCGCGGCGCGGTGCAGCGCTTTGTGAGGCGGGAGGCGTGAACGCTGCTGGCGGTGGCCAACCTCTCCAAGTCCTTCGGCGGCGTGCAGGCCGTGCGCGAGGTGTCGTTTACACTCGAGCGCGGGCAGCTTGTGGCGCTGATCGGCCCCAACGGTGCGGGGAAGTCGACCTGCTTCAACTTGCTCAACGGCCAGCTCGAACCCGACAGCGGCACCGTCAGGCTCGAGGGGGTCGACATGACCGGCCGTCCGCCACGCGAGATCTGGAAGCGCGGCGTCGGGCGCACCTTTCAGGTGGCGGCCACCTACGCGTCGATGACGGTGCGCGAGAACGTTCAGTTGGTGCTGCTGTCTCGTGCCAGGCGGCTGTTCGACCTATGGTCGCGTGCCGGCGAGCGCTATCGCGACGAAGCGCTGTCGCTACTGCACTGGGTCGGGATGGCGGAGCAGGCCGAACGCCCCTGCGGCCTGCTGGCTTACGGTGACGTCAAGCGCGTGGAGCTCGCCATGGCCCTTGCCCATGACCCGAAGTTGTTGCTGATGGATGAGCCCACCGCAGGCATGGCACCGAAGGAGCGCAACGAGCTGATGGCGTTGACCGCCGAGCTCGCGCGCGAGCGCGATCTCGGGGTGCTGTTCACCGAGCACAGCATGGACATGGTCTTCACCTATGCGCAGCATGTCCTGGTGCTCACGCGCGGCCAGATCATTGCCCAGGGTTCGCCGGCACAGGTCCGCGACAATCCCGAGGTGCAGGCTGTGTACCTGGGGACCGGCGCGACGTTTCATGCGCAGCCGGTGCTCTCCTGAAATGGCGCCGCAGCGGCTGCTCAGCGTGGAGCGCCTGTGCGCCTGGTACGGGCGGGCGCAGATCCTGTTCGACGTCTCGCTCGAGGTGGCGCCGGGGGAAGTGGTCGCGCTGATGGGGCGCAACGGCGCGGGCAAGTCCACCACGCTGAAGGCCATCATCGGCCTGGTGGAACGCACCAGCGGCACCGTGACCTTCCGCGGGCAATCGCTGCGCGGACGGCAGCCATTCGAAAGAGCGCGGGCGGGGCTCGGCTACGTGCCGGAGGACCGCCGCATCTTCACCGGGCTCTCGGTGCTGGACAACCTCGAAGTGGGCCGGCAGCCGCAGCGGGAAGGCGCCCCCGCGTGGTCGCCGGAGAGGCTGTTCCAGTTGTTTCCCAATCTGGGTGAGATGCGCGAGCGTCCCGGCGGACAGATGAGCGGCGGCGAGCAACAGATGCTCACGGTCGCTCGCACGCTCATGGGCAACCCGCACCTGGTATTGCTGGACGAGCCCTCGGAGGGGATCGCGCCGAAGATCGTGGAGGACATGGCCAACATGATCCTCGAGCTCAAGCAGGAAGGTCTGGCAGTGGTGCTGTCCGAGCAGAACCTGCACTTTGCACGGCTGGTGAGCGAGCGCGCGTACGTCATCGAAAAGGGCCAGGTGCGCTACAGCGGCACGATGAGAGAGCTGGCGGCGAACGAGGACGTGAAACGGGAGTACCTGACGGTGTGAGCCTCGACGGGGCTCACGCGCCGCCAACTCCTCGACATCGCCGCAGGCCTGCGCATGGACGCCCGCGGCGGCGCCATGCACAATCTGTGAAACTCCGCTGACATCGGGGGGAGAGCGCTATCCATGGCAGTCGACACCACCACCGGCCCCAAGGGCAAGCTCGTCATCCGCAACATCGGCCTGTTGCTCTCCGGTGATCTCGATCGGCCGATCCTGGACGCCGACACCGTCGTGGCGGTCGACGGCGTGATCCGGCAGGTCGGCAAGGCGAACGACTGCGACACCGCGCAGCCCGACACGCTCATCGATGCCAGGGGCGTGGCCTTGGCTCCCGGACTGATCGACAGCCACGTGCACCCGGTGTTCGGCGACTGGACACCGCGCCAGAACCAGCTGGGCTGGATCGACTCCACGCTCCATGGCGGCGTCACAACGATGATCTCGGCAGGGGAAGTGCATCTGCCGGGGCGACCGAAGGACATCGTGGGACTCAAGGCGCTGGCCATCACTGCGCAGCGCGCCTTCCACAACTTCCGCCCGGGCGGGGTGAAGGTGCTGGCCGGTGCTCCGGTGATCGAGAAGGGCATGACGGAGTCGGACTTTGCCGAGCTGGCGGCGGCGGGGGTCACGCTGCTGGGCGAGGTCGGCCTGGGTTCCGTGAAAGCGGGCGCGGAGGCACGGCAGATGGTGGCCTGGGCGCGCAAGCACGGCATCCAGAGCACTATCCACACCGGTGGACCGTCGATCCCCGGGTCGGGGCTGATCGACAAGGACGTTGTGCTGGAGGCCGATGCGGACGTGATCGGTCATATCAACGGCGGTCATACCGCGTTGCCAGAAGCGCACGTCTGCGAGCTGTGCGAGCGCTCCAGCCGCGCCATCGAGATCGTGCACAACGGCAACGAAAAGGTGGCGGTGGCCGCGGCCCAGGCTGCGCGCGCGGGAAAGTGCCTGCATCGGGTGATCCTGGGGACCGATGGCCCGGCCGGCTCCGGCGTGCAGCCGCTCGGCATCCTGCGGGTGATCTGCCCTGCTGTCGAGCCTCGGGGGGATTCCCGCCGAGCAGGCGTTCTGCTTCGCCACCGGCAACACGGCCCGCGTGCGCAAGCTCGACTGCGGGCTCATCGAGCCCGGCCGGTCGGCGGACTTCGTATTCCTCGATCGAGCCCAGCACACCGCCGGGCGGACGCTGCTGGAAAGCGTGGCTCTGGGCGACCTTCCGGGGGTCGGCATGGTGATGATCGATGGCGTAGTGCGCTGCGGGCGCAGCCGCAACACGCCGCCGGCAACCGAGCTCCCAGTGGTGCTGAGCGTCCCGTCGCAGTGACCCCCTCAGGACTCGAGTTTGCCCAACGGTGCTAGAATTTGCGGCGCTGGACAACGGTGGCGCGGGCGCGACCACGCAGCGAAATACGCCCGGGGGGAGAATAACCGAGGGGTGACAGGAGGGAGTATGCAGGACATCACGAGAAGACAATTTCTGAACGCTGCCGGGGCGGGAGCAGCCGTCCTGGCGCTGCAGGCGGGCGCGTTGCGCAGCGCGCTCGCCGCCGGCAAGATCAAACCGACCAAGAGCGACGCGCTGCTGGTCATCGACGTGCAGAACTGCTTTGTCCCGGGTGGCAGCCTGGCGGTGAAGGGAGGCGACGAGATCGTTCCGCTCATCAACCAGCTCGCCAGGAGTTTCCAGAACGTGGTGCTGACCCAGGACTGGCATACCGCAGACCATGTCTCCTTCGCGTCTCAGCATGGCGGGAAGAAGGCGTTCGAGACCATCGACCTCGAGTACGGCGTCCAGGTGCTGTGGCCCGACCACTGCGTGCAGGGCACCGAGGGGGCCGCAATCGTCAGCGGCATCAACATCCCGCACGCCCAGCTCATCATCCGCAAGGGCTTCAACCGCAACGTCGACAGCTACTCGGCGTTCCTGGAAGCCGACCGCAAGACCGAAACCGGGCTGGCCGGCTATCTCAAGGGACGCGGGATCAACCGCGTGTTCGTCTGCGGGCTGGCGACCGACTACTGTGTCGCGTGGTCCGCGCTGGATGCGCGCAGGTTCGGCTTCCAGGCCGACGTGATCGAGGACGCCTGCCGTGGCATCGATCTGGGCGGTTCGCTCGCGGCGGCCTGGAAGGAGATGGCCAAGGCCGGAGTCCAGCGCATCCAGTCCTCGGATATCCAGATGGCGTGACCTCGGGGTTCGACACAGGGAAGGGGGCGGCTGCGGCTGCCCCTTTTTCTTCGGCCCTTACCGTCTTGCCGTTCTCTGTGAAGCGCCTGCGCTCAGCTTGAAGGGGCTTTCGCGATCGCGAACGCGAACAGCGCCCAGCTCGCGATGAAAGCCGCTGCCGCCGATGGGTGTGATGGCTCCCAGCCAGCGCGACGCCGGTGATCGCCAGCAGGTAGAGGCTGCCCGAGAAGATCACGATCCCGGTCAGCATGAGCCAGCCTGCCCATCTGAGCGAAGCCGAGGCGGGCAGGTAGGTGGCGACGATTCCGATCGCGAGCAGCCCCAGCGCGTGCCAGAAGTGGTACTGCACGGCGGTCTGATAGATCGCCAGCAGGTCGGCGGTCAGCTTGCCGCGCAGCGCATGAGCGCCGAAGGCGCCCAGCAGCACCGCCAGCAGGCAGGCGAGGGCGCCGAGGAAGAGGAAGGTCTTGGCGGGTACAGGCATGGGTAACGTCCGCGCCATCGTACCGTACCCCACCCTCAGCGAACAGCGCGCATCGATCGCAGGCATCGGCTGCGAGAGCGATCGCCGCGTCTAGCTAGAACAGCAGTCCCTCAGTTTCTCCATTGCCCGGCCGTAACTGCTTTCAGCCGCGGAGGCGCTTCGACGGGCGTGCAGACACTTGACAACAATTGAATTAAAGTGTATACATATGCACACACAGTCCAAGTCAAGCAAGCGACATGGCACGCACACTGCCGATCTCGGCCCGGATCCCCGCGGAAGACGCGGAGTTCCTGGCAGAACTGAAGGTCGAAGGCGCCGTCACTCCCAGCGACAAGCTGCGCGCCATCATTGCTCAGGCCCGGCAGCGGGCCCAAGGGCAGGAGGATTTCGCTTCGTCGCTCCAGTGGATGCGCGATGTGCTGACGCCCGCGCTCAACCGGATCCGCGACGCCGAGCACCGGCACGGCCTGCATTCGGAGCTGGTGACGGCGGTTTGCGAGTGGCTGCCGCAGGCGTGCGCTCTGGTTCTGGCGCACCGTGCTGCGGGCGCGCAGGAGAAGCAGCAGCTGGTGAACCTGGAAAAGGCGCTGGCCGACCGCGCGTTCCAACTGCTGGAAGCGCTGCTGCGGCTGGGCGTCACCGAGCAGGCGCCTTGCTATGATAAGAGCATCATCTCGGCGCGCCTGGGACCGGTGCTGGATCTGGCCCAGGTGATCGCGTCGAGGCGCGCATGAGCGGGACGCGGCGATGTCGGCGTTGGGACCACGCAGTAGCATGACGGTTCGGGCAGTGCGGGTGGCGTGAAAACGCTGCCGCCACCCGCGTAGTGGAATTTCGCAACGGCTATCAAGGAGCAAAGCCATGGCCGAGAGCATCGGAACCCGGGTTGGACGGATCATCGCGGGATGAAGGCCGACGACATCAACGGCTTCGCCGACGGTCTCAAGCAGGAACCGCCAACGCCGCATTGACCGGATCGCGCGCACGGCAGGGACGAACGGTCCTCGCCTTTGCGCGTTCTCTGCGCCTTGGTTCTAAGCCGCCAGCAGCTCCTGCACCGGCATGCTCCAGCCGGGTACCACATCGCCGGCCTTGAGGGTGTCGTCGTCGCCGAGGATGCGCACCGCGCAGGGTGAGCGGAAGGTCGTGACCGTCCGCTGTTGCGGGCTGATGACGATCACCAGCCGCGTTCCGGCCTGCAGCCAGTCGAGCACCTTCTCCTCGACGTCGGCGAACGTGTCGGACTGGGCAATCACCTCTACGGCGAGATCCGGGGCGCCGGGCCAGAAGCCGTGGGTATCGCCGAGCGTCAGACAGCGTTCCCGCTGCACGAAGGCCACGTCGGGCCCACGCACATGGTCTGGATTCGATGCGAGCTGAAAGCCGGTCGAGGCCGGCAGGACTTCACCGAGGTTGTGAGCCGAAACATGTTCGAACAAGGACAGCGTGATGCGGGCAGCGATCCGGCCTTGCAGGTGCGTCAGGGGCGAGGACTTCTTCAATCGGCCGCGCACCAGCTCGTAGCGATGGCCGTCGTCTGGCATGCGCAGCAGTTCCTGGGCGCTGGTGCAGTTCGTTGTGGTCTTCATGGCCTCTTCTCGTGAGTGGCTTTTTGTGACGCTGACTATACGCCCATCTGGTCCTTGCGAGAAAGTGGCGAAGTGGAGATAGTTGACGTTCCTTTGACGTCCGGCGATGCCGCGCTGCAACTGCTACAGCGATCGCCGCCGGACCGGCGCTGGTTGCGTTCAATCAAGCAGTTGTGGCGCGTGCGCGCCTGCGCTCGAGAGGGCATCCTCAACAGCGCCGGGTCTCCTCATGCCGACACCACCAGCTCGCGGCGGCATCCTCTGCACTCGAGCTCGACCTCTGCGCCTACGATAGGCGGGCGCGCGTGATGCACGCGGATGCCGCGCGCGGCTGCACCCTGCAGACCCGGCACGACGACCCCGGCCATCAATCCGGGGATGTCCTGTACCACGCACAGGTCGATGTGGGTGGCCGCGCTCCAGGTGAGCTCGAGCATGGACAGCCGCTCGGTGATCACGTCCACGCAGTACTGCAGCCGCTGCTTCATGCCGGCAGGCGACAGATCCCCCGCGGCAACGATCTGGCCGCGTGCGTCGATGTCCGCGGTGCCCGACACGCAGAACGTCGTGCCCTTGTAATCGGAGGGCACGCTGCAGGAGAACGCGTGCACCACGGGCTCGCCGGGCGCATCCGCGTCGGGGACCACGTTGGTGCGGCACACCGCGCTGTAGGGGCCGAGCAGCAGGTTCCACTTCGTGAGCTGCTCCGCATAGGGCCGGTTGAAGGCACGGAACTCGTCGAAGGTGAGCTGCCGTGGAATGCGCAGCTCCATGCCGCACAGGGCCCGCACTGGGCGGCCCAGGCTTTTGAGATACGCTTCGATGAAGCCCCAGGCGTCCTTGAGCGGCACCCAAGGCTGGAGCAGGACGTGCACGATCTCGTGACCGTCCAGTGGCGTCACCCCGCCGCAGAATACACCGCCGGCCGGCAGCACACGGTAGCCGCCTTCGAGGTTCTCCAGCAGCGCCGGGGGATTGATGCGCGCCGCAAGGGCGTGCCCGCCGAGCAGCGGCGCAGCGGCGAGGGCGCCTGCAACGGCCAGAAAGCGGCGGCGGGAAGGTCAATACGATGGGGTCCGGGAAAGCTGAGCACAGCGTCTCCTAGGTGGTTTCGCGCCAGTCGAACGCAAGCTAGAATTATAGGCAGAACCACCGCCCGTTCCTTAAAACACGTGCCCATGCGCGCCCGTCCCGTTGCTTTGTTCATTTTGCTGCTTGCGTTGCTGGCTTCCTGCAGCGCGGTGCGCCTGTCCTACGATAACGCCGACTGGGCTCTCGCGCGCATGGCGAGCGGCTACGTGGACATGGATCGTGACCAGGCGCGGGCCCTCAAGGCGCAGCTCGGCCAGTTCCACGCCTGGCATCGGCGCGAGGAGCTGCCCCGCTACGCTGCGCTGCTGGATGAGGCTGCGGCACGCCTCGATCGGGGACTGAAGCGGGACGACGTGGTCTGGGTGGTCGGGGCCGTGCGCTTGCGCTACCAGGTGCTGGGACGCCACGCGGCCGATCGCCTGGCGCCGTTGCTCCTGACTCTGAACGACCGGCAGCTCGAGGGTCTGGAAGCGCGCTTCGCAGCGGACAACCGCAAGTACGTCAACAAGCTATCAAAGGATCCAGAGGAGGCAGTGCGCGTGCGCGCTGACTGGATCTGTGCCCGGCTGGAGGACTGGACCGGGGATACGAATGCGGCCCAGCGCGAACGCGTGATGAAGTTCGTGCGCGCCTTCCCAAATGTGCCGGCACTGCGACTGGTGGATCGCAAGCACCGTCAGACGCAGTTGCTCATCGTGCTGCGGGATCATCCGGACGACCCTCAGGCGCAGATGCGGCTGGCTGCCCTTCTCACCGATCCGGACGCAGGTCACACCGAGCGATACCGCGAAACCATGGTCGCCTGGGAAGCCAGCTTTACCGACATGATGGTAGACCTCGACCGCAGCCTGACCCCCCGCCAGCGCGCAACGGCAGTAGAGCGGATGCGGCGCTACGCCCAAGAGTTTCGCAGCATGGCGGGCGAGCGCGACGGGCGAGAATCCACTTCGGTTCGAGGAGGCAACGCCGGGTGACCCAGGCGCGAGGCGCGAGGCGCGAGGCGCGAGCAAGCGCGAGGCGCGAGGCGCGAGGCGCGACGTGCGCGCGCGATGGCGACGCGCGGGGCCGATCTCGAGCCTGCTGGTAGCGGTTCCGATGTGTCGGCCCCTCACCCAGCCCTCTCCCGCAAGGGGAGAGGGGGCACTCGGCGGCCCTTCCGAATGCGCTGTCAAGGCCGCACCTCTCGCGCCTCGAGCCTCGTGCCTCGCGCCTGCTGTCAAGCGGGCGGCGTATACCGCTGCACCTCCTGATCGATCGCCCCGAAGATCGAGTTGCCGTCGGCATCGCGCATCTCGATGCGCACGCGGTCGCCGAAGCGTAGAAACGGTGTGACCGGCTTGCCGCTGTCGATGGTCTCCAGCATCCGCTTCTCGGCAATGCAGGCTGCGCCGCGGCTGCGGTCGAGGTTGGAAATGGTGCCCGAGCCGATGATGGTGCCCGCCGCCAGCGGGCGCGTCTTCGCCGCGTGGGCGATCAGCTGCGCAAAATCGAAAGTCATGTCGTCGCCGGCGTTGGGCTCGCCGAACTGACTGCCGTTGATGTGGACGATGACGGGCAGGCTCAGCTTTTTTCCGTTCCAGGCTTCGCCCAGCTCGTCGGGTGTGACGGCTACCGGAGAGAACGCGCTGGACGGCTTGCTCTGGAAGAATCCGAAGCCCTTGCCCAGCTCGTTGGGGATCAGGTTGCGCAGGCTCACGTCGTTGACCAGCATCACCAGGCGGATGCGCTGCGCGGCTTTGTCCGGCTCCAGGCCCATGGGTACGTCTTCGGTGATCACCGCGACCTCGGCCTCCAGGTCGATCCCCCAATCTTCGCTCTGCGCGAGGATCGGGTCGCAGGGGCCCAGGAAGCTGTCCGATCCGCCCTGATACATCAGCGGGTCGGTCCAGAACGAGGGTGGCATCTGCGCGCCGCGCGCCTTGCGCACCAGCTCGACGTGATTGACGTAGGCCGAACCGTCGGCCCACTGGTAGGCGCGCGGCAGGGGCGACGCACAGCGGTTGGGGTCGAAGTCGAAGGCGTCGGCGGCGCGCCCGCTGTTGAGCGCGGCAGACAGCTGTGCCAGCTTCGACGCCTTGCCATGCCAGTCGTCGAGGACGGCCTGCAGGCTCGGGGCCACCTCCGAGGCGGCGACGGCGCGCTTGAGGTCGCGGCTGACGATGATCAGCCTGCCGTCGCGCCCGCCGGTGTTCAGTGTGGCGAGTTTCACGTGCTTCCCTCCGGTCCAGTGCGTCGCCTGCTCATGCGGCACGCTGTTGCGCTGCCGCGGTATCGACGACTCCGCGTAGAAAGATCTCCGCTACCACCTGCGCCATGTCCTCGTAGGACAGCGGCCCCTCGGGCCGCAGCCAGGTGAAGGTCCAGTTGATCATCCCGAACAGGATCATCGCCAGCGGCACCCGCAGCGCCTTCTTGCGCAGGCGTGGCTTGAGCGCGGCAATCGCCTGCGCGAAGGCGTCGACCACCTCGCGCTCCTTGCCGAGCACCTGGGCGCGCTGCAAGTCTGCCAGGAATTTCACGTCCTGCACCAGCACCATGTGCTGCGGCTGGGAATGCTGGTACTCCCGCATGAAGCGGGCGATCAGCGCGCGCAGGTTCTCCTCGGCCGGCAGCTTGCGGCTGCGCACCTGCGCAGCACTGGCCAGCAGCCGGTCCATGTAGCTGTCGGCGATGTCGAACAGGATGTGCTGCTTGTCGCGGTAGTAATGGTACAGCAGGCCCTTGGAGACCCCGCACGCGCGGGCCAGTTCGGCCATGGATGCGCCCTCGAAGCCGCGCTGCGCGAACAGGCTGGCCGCCGCCTGCAGGATGCTGGCGCGCTGCTGGTCGAACGTCGGTGCTCTGGTTCTAGCCATGGCTATTTACTGCCGAAACCTTTCACCGCCAAGGACGCCAAGGGCGCCAAGGAAGAACGAAAAACGTCTGCGGCAGTGGAACGGACCACTTGGTAGACACAAGCGGTGGGATTCGAGGTCACGCATGTCTGTCGTCTTCCTTGGCGTCCTTTGCGTCCTTGGCGGTGAGCGCTTCTCTAGCGCTCGTCGTAGCTGAGAACGACGCGGTCGGTGAGCGGATGCGCCTGGCACGCCAGCACGAAGCCGGCGTCGAGGTCGCGCTGCTCCAGGCTGTAGTTCTTGTCCATACGCACTTTGCCTTCCAGGACTCTGGCCCGGCAGGTGCAGCACATGCCGCCCTTGCACGAGTAGGGCAGATCGAGACCGTCGCGCAGCGCAGCCTCCAGAAGCGAGGCATCGTCCCGATGGAACTCGACCTCCCGGCGGCCGCCGTCGAGGATGATGGTGACGTGCGCCTGCGCCGCATCTCCAGGCTCCACGTGATGCGCCGTCTCGCTGCCGGGCACCCCGAACCGCTCCAGATGGATGTGCTCGGGGGGCATGCCCAGCTCGCGCAGCGCACGCTCGAGCTCGTCGAGCATGGCGCCGGGACCGCAGACGAAGGCTTCGTCGATCGTATCCACCGGCAGCAGCGCGCCGGCGAAGGCCTTCAATTTGCCGCCGTCGAGGCGGCCGTTGAACAGCTCCACTTCCTGATGCTCGCGACTGAACAGGTTATAGAGGATCAGCCGGTCGAGATAGCGATCCTTCAAGTCCTCCAGCTCTTCCTGGAACATCGCGGTCGACACGCGGCGGTTGCCGTACAGCAGCGTGAAACGGCTGCGTGGTTCGCGCTTGAGGGTGGTCTTGATGAGCGAGAGCACCGGGGTGATGCCGCTGCCGGCTGCGAAGGCTACGTAGTGTTTGCGGCTGGCAGCGTCGAGTGCAGTGTGAAATCGCCCCTCCGGCGTGAGCACGTCGATGGCGTCCCCGCGCTTGAGGCTCGTGTTCGCGTAAGTGGAGAACATGCCGCCCGGCACCTTCTTGATCGCCACCCGCAGCTCCGCGTCGTCGACCCCGGCGCAGATCGAATAGGAACGCCGCAGCTCCTCGCCGTCGAGGCGTGCGCGCAACGTGATGTGCTGGCCTTGGGTGAAAGCATAGTCCGGCGCCAGCTCGCGTGGCACCTCGAAGCGCAGGCTCACCGCTTCGGGGGTCTCGCGGCGCACTTCGGCTATGCGCAAGGTGTGAAATCTTGGTGTCACGTCTCAAACTCGATAACCGCAGAGGACGCACAGAGGACGCGGAGGAACGCAGAGGAATGCGCGACAGAACCAAGCGTTCGTCCGGGGGGAGCCGGGCTTAGCGGTGCTCTCTTTGCTGCGGCTCCGCTCAGCGTGCTCGCAATTCGCTGCTTGCAGGGACAGATCATTTTCGTCTGTGCATTCCTCTGCGTCCTCTGCGGTGAATGCGGTTGGTCTCAGATCGGCTTGAAATACTCGAAAGGCTCGCGGCAGTCGAGGCACCGATACATCGCCTTGCACGCGGTGGAGCCGAACTCCGACAGCCGTTCGGTGTGCCGCGAGGTGCAGCGCGGGCAGACGAGGCGCGGGACGAACCGCAGCGGGCGCGGTCCATCTGGCGGCGCCGCGCCCGGGGGCACGATGCCGTAGGCCCGCAGCTTCTCGGCCGCCTCGGGCGCGATCCAGTCCGTGGTCCAGGCAGGCGACAGCCGGGTCTCGATCTCCACGCGCCGCGCACCGGCTTGCCGCAACGCGTCGCAAATGGACGTCGCGATCATTTCGGTCGCCGGGCAACCCGAGTAGGTAGGTGTGACTACGACGGTAAGCGCGTCGCCGTCGGCGCGCACCTCGCGGACGATTCCGAGCTCGCATACCGAGATTACCGGGATCTCCGGGTCTGGCACCGCACGCAGTGCATCCCAGGCCTCCGCCGGCGTCAGCACCGCTGCCTCACCATTGCGAAGCTGGATAGGTGCGCTGCATATACTGCATCTCGGTCAGGAGATGCCCCATGTGCTCGCTGTGCACACCATGCTTGCCATGGGAGCGAAACGGCGTGCGCTCCGGGACACGCAGCGTCGCCTCCTCCAGGACCGGCCCCACCGTTGCGTCCCAGCGCGGTTGAAGGGGCGCGACCGCCACGCCGTAGCCGTCGGCTGCCGCCGCCTGGTCCACCGCATCGGGCGCGAAGAACTCGGCGGTGTACGGCCATAGTTGATCGAGCGCGGATTGTACGCGCGCGTGCGACTCCTCGGTACCATCGCCAAGGCGTATCGTCCAGTCGGCCGCGTGGCGCAGATGGTACCGCACCTCCTTGATGCTCTTGCCCGCGATCGCCGCAAGCGCGTGGTCGGCGGACCGTTGCAGGTCTTCCCACAAATGCGACTGGTAGGCGCTGAACAGGAGGTTGCGTACCACCGTCGTGCCGAAGTCGCCGTTGGGCAGTTCCACCAACGTGAAGTTGCGATAGTCTGGACTCCGCGCGCAGGAAGGCGAGCTGATCCTCGTCGTGCCCTCTGCCCTCGAGCCCGCCGGCATGGGCGAGCAGCAGCCGGGCCTGGCCGATCAGATCGAGCGCGACATTGGCCAGCGCGAGATCCTCTTCCAGGACCGGGCCGTGCCCGCACCATTCGGACAAGCGCTGGCCGAGGATCAGCGGGCTGTCCGCAAGACGGATAACGTAGTCGAAGTGAGTCGTTGACATCGCGATTGCCCAGAGTAACGTAGTTCCCCAGCCCCTAGCCCCTCACCCCTCACATGTGATCCACTTCATCCGGCAGCTTGTAGAAGGTCGGATGCCGGTAGATCTTGTCCTCCGCCGGATCGAACAGCTCGGGCTTGGCGTCCGGGTCGGAGGCGTGGATGTGATCCGCGCGCACCACCCAGATGCTCACGCCTTCCAGCCGGCGCGTGTAGATGTCGCGGGCGTTCTGCAGCGCCAGCTTCGCGTCGGGCGCGTGCAGGCTGCCGCAGTGCTTGTGGTCCAGACCGCTCTTGCTGCGGATGAACACTTCCCACAGCGGCCATTCTTTCCTATCCATCAGCTGCTCCCCGGATCTCGATCAACCAAACCAGACCTCTCACCGCCAAGGACGCAAAGGACGCCAAGGAAAGCCAGGGAGCGGACTGCGTTCGTCCAATGGCTGATGACGCAATTGGCCGGTCGTCCAGGCGAGCTACCTCGGCGCTGGGTATTCAAGATCGGTGTTTCCTCTGGCGTCCTTTGCGTCCTTGGCGGTGAGAGCGTGTTCCGCTAGACATCAAGTACCTCGGTACGCGCCGCCTGCTTGGCCGCGTAAGCGAGGGCCGCCTCGCGCACCCAGGCGCCGTCCTCGTGGGCCTTCACCCGCTCGGCCAGGCGCTCACGGTTGCACGGGCCATGGCCGTTCACCACCGCCCAGAACTCGGACCAGTCGATCTCGCCGAAGTCCCAGTGCCCGCGCGCCTCGCTCCACTTCAAATGCGGATCGGGCAGGGTGACGCCGAGCACCTGGGCCTGCGGCGCGGTCGCGTCGACGAACTTCTGGCGCAAGTCGTCGTTGGATATGCGCTTGATGCCCCATTGGCTGCTCTGCGTCCCGTGCAGGGAGTCCTGGTCGTGCGGACCGAACATCATCAGCGCCGGCCACCACCAGCGGTCGACTGCGTCCTGCACCATGGCGCGCTGCGCCTGGCTGCCGCGCATCATGGTCAGCAGCAGGTCGAAGCCCTGGCGCTGGTGGAAGCTCTCTTCCTTGCAGACACGGATCATGGCGCGCGCATAGGGGCCATACGAGCAGCGCGTGAGCGGGATCTGGTTCATGATCGCCGCACCGTCCACCAGCCAGCCGATCACGCCGATGTCGGCCCAGGTGAGCGCAGGGTAGTTGAAGATGGACGAATACTTGGCCTTGCCGGTGTGCAAGGCCTCGATCAGCGCGTCCCGCGACACCCCGAGGGTCTCGGCGGCCGCGTACAAGTACAAGCCGTGACCGCCTTCGTCTTGCACCTTGGCGAGCAGAATGGCCTTGCGCTTGAGGGTCGGCGCGCGAGTGATCCAGTTTCCTTCCGGCAGCATCCCCACGATCTCGGAGTGGGCGTGCTGGGAGATCTGCCGGACCAGGGTCTTGCGGTACGCCTCCGGCATCCAGTCCTTCGGCTCGATGAACTCGCCGCGCGCCAGCCTGGCGTCGAACTCGGCTTGGTAGTCGGGATTCTCGAGCGTCTTCGGGCCCGGCTTCTGCTCGTCTGGCTGCTGGTTCGGCAGGTCAATCGCTTGTGTGTACATCGTTTCCTACCCCCTCGACAATTTTGAACCGCAGAGGCGCAGAGGCGCAGAGGAATCAACCCAGAGCATTGATACGGTCGTGCGCCTTCTCCCAATCGACCAGCGGGGAAGACCCGGGGTTGCCATCCTTCATCCTCTAAGTTCCTACCTCTGCGCCTCCGCGCCTCTGCGGTTCAACGGTTTAGGCCTTAGGCCGGCGGTCGACCACGCGCTTGGCCTTGCCCACGGTGACGCGCTCGATCTCGTAGGGCGCCACCACTTCGATCTGGCTGGACACTCCGACATAGCTCTTGATGTGATGCTGCAGTTCGCCCGCAACGGTGTCGCGGTCGGCATAGCGCATCTCCTGCCGCAGCTCGACGCGCACCGTGAGCGTGTCGAGGTGGCCTTCCTTGTCGACGAGCAGCAGGTAGTGCGGCGCCAGGGCCGGTGTCCTGCAGATCAGCTCTTCGATCTGGGAGGGGAAGACGTTGACGCCGCGGATGATCAGCATGTCGTCCGAGCGGCCGGTGATCTTGTCGATGCGCCGCATCGAGCGGGCAGTCGGCGGCAGCAGGCTGGTGAGATCGCGCGTGCGGTAGCGGATCACCGGCAGCGCCTCTTTGGTCAGCGAGGTGAACACCAGCTCGCCTGGCGAGCCGTCGGCCAGCACCTTGCCGGTGTACGGATCGATGATCTCCGGATAGAAATGGTCTTCCCAGACGACCGGCCCGTCCTTGCTCTCGATGCACTCGTTGGCCACGCCCGGGCCCATGACCTCCGAAAGGCCGTAGATATCGACGGCATCGAGGCCGGCGCGCTGCTCGATCGCCACGCGCATGGCAGGGGTCCAGGGCTCGGCGCCGAAGATCCCGACCTCGAGCGAGCAGGCGACGGGGTCGATGCCCTGCTTGTCCATCTCGTCGATGAGCGCAAGCATGTAGGAGGGAGTCACCATGATGATGGTGGGCCGGAAGTCCTGGATGAGCTGGACCTGCTTCTCGGTCTGCCCGCCGGACATGGGGATCACGGTGCACCCCAGGCGCTCGGCGCCGTAGTGCGCCCCCAGGCCGCCGGTGAACAAGCCGTATCCGTACGCCACGTGCACGATGTCGCCGGCGCGGCCGCCCGAGGCGCGGATCGAGCGTGCGACCAGATCCGCCCAGGTGTCCACGTCCTTGCGGGTGTAGCCCGACTACGGTGGGCTTGCCCGTCGTGCCGCTGGACGCGTGGATGCGCACCACTTTCTCGCGCGGTACCGCGAACATCCCGAACGGGTAGTTGTCGCGCAGGTCCTGCTTGGTGGTGAAAGGAAACCTGCTCAGATCTTCGAGCGCTTTCAGCTCGTCCGGGTGCACGCCGTGCGCCGCGAATTTCGCACGATAGTGCGGCACGTTGTCGTACGCATGCCGAACGCTCCATTTCAAACGCTGCAGCTGCAGCGCGCGCAGCTCGTCCTCGCTGGCGCGCTCGATCGGCTCCAGGTCGGCGGGGGAGGGGGCGCGCACGGTCATCGGGCTGTTCCGGGTCGGGCTAAGCCAAAGCTAAAGCCAAGCTCTCACCGCCAAGGCCCGACCCGATGAGGACGCCAAGGACGCCAAGGAAACCAATGCACCGATGGCGCGACACGTGAAGTGCAGAAGTGCACCGATCACAGCTCATAGTGGCACGACCTGCTTGTCCTTCACGCGATGCGAGCGGCCGCGCAGCACGGCGATGATATCGCCGCGCTGATTGGTGACCGCCACGTCGTAGACGCCGGTGCGTCCTGACAGCGTGACCTCTTTCGCCTCGGCGGTGAGCACATCGTCTACGCGGGCCGGGGCGATGAAATCGACCACGATCCCCGCCGCGAGCGTCAGCTCGTTGTAGCTGTTGCAGGCAAAAGCGAAGCCCGAATCCGCCAGCAAGGTGATGTAGCCGCCGTGGCAGATCTTGAATCCGTTGAGCATGTCCGGCCGCACCGTCATGCTCAGGCGTGCATAGCCCGGCCCCATGGCTTCGATCTGCATGCCCAGCCCGCGCGAAGCAGCGTCCTCGGCGAGCATGCCGGCGCCCACGCGCTCGGCGATGGCTTGCGGGTCGAGGACGGGCCGATCCATGCGCTCATTCTCCTCTGAATGCGGGCGCACGCTTTTCCATGAAGGCGCTGACCCCCTCTCGATAGTCGTGGGTGCGACCCAGCTCGCGCTGCAGGTCGCGTTCGAGGTCGAGCTGGGCGTCGAGCGCGTGCTTCTCGGCCGCGTAAATCGCCTGCTTGATGCGGGCGAATCCCTGCGTCGGACCGCTTGCGAGCCGCTCTGCCACTTTGCGGGCGGTGGGATGCAGTTCGGTGTCGTCCACGCATTTCCAGATCAGCCCCCAGGCCTCCGCCTGCTCGGCCGCAAGCCGGTCGCCGAACAACGCCAGACCCAGAGCTCGCGGCGCGCCGAGCGCGCGCGTCAGGAAATAGGTGCCGCCCGCATCCGGGACAAGGCCGAGCTTGCAGAAGGCCTGGATGAAACTGGCGGAACGCGCCGCGATGACGACGTCGCAGGTCAGCGCCAGGCTTGCTCCTGCCCCTGCGGCAACGCCGTTCACCGCGCAGACGACCGGGATTGGCAGCGTGCGCAGCGTCCGGACCAGCGGATTGTAGTTCGCTTCCAGCGAGGCGCCGAGGTCGCGCGGCCCATCGCCCGCTGCGACCTGGCGGTCGGTGAGGTCCTGCCCGGCACAAAACCCGCGCCCCGCGCCGGTAAGGATCAGGGCGCGGATGGAGCGCTCGCCGCCTACCTGCTCGAGCGCTTCTCTCACCTCGGCGTGCATCGCTTCGGTGAAGCTGTTCAGCCGCTCGGGGCGGTTGAGCGTGAGCGTGGCTACATCATCGGCCACGTCCAAGACGATGCTCTGAAACGTTCGCGCCATCCGCGTGTGCTCCGAGGTGAACCGCCGATGGTGGCGGCGCCTGTCAATTCGTTGACCGACCGGTCAATCAATAATAAGTGGAAACCGCAGCGAACACAAGCACCAGCCGGGTCAGGGAACGTCGCGGGCCAGCGCCAGTGCCTCGCGCAGCACCTCCAGATCGCCGATGTGATTGGCGAGGAGGAGGATGAGGCGCGCGTTGAGGGCCTGGCTTTGCGCGTCGCTCAGGCCGCGATGCGCTTCGATCAGAGCTTCGTAGAAGTCATCCGGCGCGGGGATGCGCGGCTCGATATGCAGATGCGCGCTCACGCGGCCGCCTCCGCTGCGCGCAGGCAGGCCGCGCGCGCTACCGCCGAGCGCACCGCGTTGAGATCGAGGTGTCGCCAGCGCGCGGTCAGGTGCTGATCGGGCCGGAACAGATACAGCGAGCTGGGGGCCGCGTCGTAGCGCTGCGCAAACAATCCTTCGGTGTCGACGAAGACCGGAACATCAGGCGGCAGCCCCACAGGCGGTGCGCCGCCCGCAGCGCAGACGACGATCGGCTCGACCGCTATCGGCTCGCTCTTCAGCCCTTCGATGAGATCCGCCGGCGGCGGCCGTTGCCCGTCCAGGTAATACACGGCCGCGAACGGGCCACCCAGCAGGTCCAGCAACCAGGTCTGGCCGAGCGGGGCATCGAGTGCGGGCGCACCCGGCGTCATGCGGCCCGCGAAGCTGTCGCGGTCCGGCGTGTCGAGCGGCGAGTGACGGTAAGCGTGCGGCAGGGACAGGCGCCCGCTGTTCACCAGCTTGCGTGCGAAGGTACATTTTTCGGCCAGCTGCAACGTCGCGTCGCGGAACGTGCGGCTGACGGCGCTTTTGGGCGTGATGAAATCCGTGCTGCGAGTGGAGTTCAGGATGTTCTCATCGGCTGCCGGGATGCGCTCGGCATCGTAGCTGTCCAGCAGCGCATCGCCGGCCAGGCCTTCGAGTACCAGCGCCAGCTTCCAGGCGAGATTGTCGGCGTCCTGGATGCCGCTGTTCGCGCCGCGCGCCCCGAAGGGAGAGACCTGGTGCGCGGAGTCGCCGATGAAGAACACGCGCCCGTGGCGAAAGCGCTCCATGCGCTGGCAGCGGAAGGTGTAGACGCTGACCCAGGCCAGCTCGAAGGGATGGCCGGGCCCCAGCATCGCCTGGATACGCGGGATGACCCGCTCGGGCCGCCTCTCGGCCTCGGGATCGGCGTCCCAGCCGAGCTGGAAGTCGATGCGCCAGACGTCGTCAGCCTGACGGTGCAGCAGCACCGACTGGTTGGGATGAAAGGGCGGGTCGAACCAGAACCAGCGCTCGGTAGGAAACGGCGCCTGCATCCTGACATCGGCGATCAGGAAGCGATCGCGGAACACCTGACCCTTCGCCTCCAGTCCGAGCATCGTGCGGATTGCGCTGCGCGAGCCGTCGGCCGCGATCAGATAGTCGCATTCCAGCAGGTACTCGCCGTCCGGACTGCTCACGCTGACCGAGACGCCATCCGCGCGGGGGGCGGCGGCGGCCACCCGGCTGCGCCAGCGCAGATCGACGCGGCCCGTGCGCAGCAGCCGGTCGACCAGAAAGCCCTCGAGATAGTACTGCTGCAGGTTGATGAACGCCGGGCGCTTGTGGCCCGACTCGGGCAGCAGGTCGAACTGGTAGAGCTGGCGATCGTGGAAGAACACCCTGCCCACGTTCCAGACCACGCCCTTGTCGACCGCGCGCTGCCCGACGCCCAGCCGATCGAGGATTTCAAGGGTGCGTTTGGCAAAGCAGATGGCGCGGCTGCCCTCGGAGGCCTTGTCGTCCTGGTCCAGCAGCAAGGTGTCGATCCCATGCTGGGCCAGGTCGATCGCCATGCACAGGCCGACCGGACCCGCCCCGACGATCGCCACACGGTAGCGGCCGGGCCTGCCGGTGGCCAGCTCCGGCGCCTTGCGGTAGGTGAAAAGCTCTGCGTCCACGATCTTGCTCCGGGTCGGCCACATTATCAGCAGCTTGGCGTCGCCCGGCAATGCCAGTCCGGTGTCTGGCCGATCTCCGAACGGGGTTGCAAGAGACCGCCCTTCGCATTACGCTGGACCTGATCCTGACAATTTGATAGATTTGTGTGTGTCGCCGACTGCCGACAGGGTATGATTGGCAGCGTGTGACTAGACGACCCAGCGGTCTCGAAAGGCGAGAGGGGGAGGGAGCCGCCACCGCCTGTGCGGCTGGACAAGAAGGGACGGGAGGAGACCTGCCGCGTCCCATTGGGGCCGTCAAGTTCGACGGTCTCCCTGATGGTCGGGAAAAGGCTGGGGGTCGGGCTTGGAGGCAGCTCGAACTCTGGTCTGATTGGTCGAACGCCGCGTCGTCCCCACGCGTCGGCATACGGCCAATCACGCACGACCCGCGCGGCGGCGCGACACGCTAACGTGCCCGCCTGCCGCGCGTAATTTTTTTGCTGACCGTTTGCGCCGTGCCGGATCGAGGCGATCGATACGGCGCAGGCGCGAGCCACTACAATTTTGCGCATGGATCGTACTGAACGCTTCTATAAGATTCAGCAGCTCATTCATCGTCACAAGGTGGTGAGCGCACGCCGCATTCGCGACGAGCTGGAGGTTTCGCCCGCGACCTTCAAGCGCGATCTGGAGTACCTGCGCTCGCGGCTGAACATCCCCATCGTCTGGGATCGCGAGCACAACGGCTACTGCTTCGATCCGCAGGCGCAGGTGCAGGAGCTGCCCGGATTGTGGTTCAGTGCGCAGGAGATCTACGCGCTGCTCACGATGAAGCAGCTGCTCGAGAACCTCCAGCCCGGCTTGCTGGGTCCGCATGTCGAGCCGCTGCTCAAGCGGCTGATCAACGCCATCGGCAGCCAGGAGCATCCCGCCGATGCAGTGGCGCGGCGCATTCGCATCCTGCACGCGGCGCATCGCGCCGTCCCGCTCAAGCATTTCCAGGCGACGGCCCAGGCCCTTCTGGAGCGGCACCAGCTTGCCATCGTCTACTACACGCGGGCGCGCGACGAGGAGACGCAGCGCGTGGTTTCTCCCCAACGCCTGGTGCACTATCGAGAGAACTGGTACCTGGACGCCTGGTGCCACCTGCGTGAAGACATCCGCAGCTTTGCGGTCGACGCGATCCGCGCGGCCCGGATCGTCGACCAGCCTGCGCGCGAGGTGCCGGCCAACGACCTCGATGAGGTTTTGAGCAGCGGCTACGGCATCTTCAGCGGCAGGGCCACGCAAACGGCACGCTTGCGCTTCACCCCGCAGCGTGCGCGCTGGGTCGCGGCCGAGCAATGGCATCCGAACCAGACCGCCCAGCTGGAAGCGGACGGCAGCTACCTGCTGGAGATACCCTACAGCGACGATCGCGAGCTGGTCATGGACATCCTCAAGCACGGCCCCGAGGTCGAAGTGCTGGATCCGCCGGCGTTGCGTGAGCGTGTGCGTGAACTGCTGAGCGAGGCTCTTCGCCACTACGGCCGCGGCGGCCGCTTTGCCGACATCCTGGCGGTCGACGCCCCCTCTGCGGCCCGCCAGCCCTTGTGAACCGTTCAGGCTGCGGATGCCCGCTGCGCTGCTGGTTCCCGCCTACCTCTCGACGACCTACCGGGTCGACGCACCCGCTGGGCCGCTCGCGCTGCGCGTGGGGCAACGCAGCGCTGCGCTGGACCGCTTGTTGAGACACCGCGGTTTGCGGGCGTGGGCCTTCGTCAGCGCCTGCAATCCGCGCTCCCGCCGCTTGCCTGGTTGGCGCAATCTGGCGCGCCAGCGCCGCCTGCAGGCACTGTCCACACGGCTTGGCCTCGCCGCATTGAGTGGTGCGGGCGTGGGCGACGATGCGGCGTGGCCGCCTGAACCGAGCCTCCTGCTGATGGGCATCGGCCGCGCGCGGGCGTGCCGCCTTGCCCGGCTGTTTGGTCAGAACGCCATCGTGGCCGGCCGGCGCGGCAGGCCGCCCGAGCTGGTCTGGTGCTCGAAGACCTGACTCTCAAGGTCGACACGATCGCCTGGTAGCGGGTATCAGGATTTCGCAGGATTAACAGGATCCACTGCGAGGTGCGGCGAGTGTCGTAAAGTCTTCTGCGCGCACCCCCATCCCAGCCTTCCCCCTCGCGAGGGGGAAGGAGCAGATCAGATTAGCCAGACGCGAGCGTGTGCGCAGATCAGCCCGTCCTTGACGCAGGGGCACATACAGCCGGCGCGGCGGTGTCAGGGTGTGATCGGCCAACATTGCAGGAACCCTCGGCCTCGCATGTTGGGGGAGAATCCTGTCAATCCTACGAGATCCTGTTAATCCTGTGAATTCCTTGCAGTGGGTTTAAGGCGCAGCGACAGCACCCGGCCACTCCGACACGGCCGGCCCGGTGCCCCGCTTTCGCCAGCTCTCGTCCTCCTCGAAGTACCAGGTCCCGTCGATGTCTTCGACAAACGCACAGGTCGCCGTGGGCTCGCCGCGGCGCCGGAACTGCTGCGGGCCGGCCGGCACCAGCTCTTGCCTGTCGTGCGTTCCGACCTGCGAGTAGAGAACACCGCTCTCCAGTGTGACCCGCATGGCCTGCTCGGCCACTTCCGCGCGCGTAGTCCAGGGGAAGCGCCAGGCCGCGAGGTCGTAATCGCCGACGTAGCGCTCCAGGGCCGCGTCGCTCGGCCTGGCCGCAGGCCGGGGCGGCGGTACGGCGAGATCGCGGATGATCCAGGTCTCGATCTCGCGCCGCATGTCGCTCAGGGCGCGGTGCCGGAACGCATTGATCACGATGAAATACCCCATGCCGGTGTCGCGGCTGTAGCCGAGCTGCGAGAGGTAGCCGTCGGCGTCGCCGCCGTGCCCGTTGAACAGCACGCCCTTGCGGAACTTCTGGTTGTTGCCCAGGCCGTAGCCGTACAACAGGCCGTTGCGGGCGGCCAGAGAAGTGAGCGGCACCTCCATGCGCGAGATGGACTGGGGGCGCACCAGGCGCCGGTCGTCGACGTATCCATCGTTCAAGAGCAAGCGCACGAAGCTCGCCATGTCCCGTGGCGTGGAATTAATGCCGCCGAACGGACGCATGAGCATGTGCCAGTAGGGGAGCGGAGTGGTCGCGTCGGTCGCATACCCGGTGGCCAGACGCGCGGCGGCCTGGTCGTCCGGGAAGAAGCCGGAGCTCGCCATCCCCAGGGGCTGAAAGATGCGCTGAGTAATGAAGTCCTCGTAGCGCGTCTTGGCCACGGTCTGCAGCACATACCCGGCCAGGCCATAGCCCGCGTTGGAGTACACCGCGTGCAACCCCGGCTTCCAGCGCACCGTGCGCGAGGCCCGGTTCGAAGGCGAGCCCTTCCTCCAGGGTCAAGGGCTTGGGATCGCTGTGCTCGAACTCCGGTTGGGTCAGATCCTGCAGGCCTGCGGTGTGCTCGAGCAGTTGCGCCACGGTGATCGGGTGTGTCCGCTCATGCGGGTTGGTGAACGGGGCATCGGGTGCGAGCTCGCGCACCGGCGCATCGAGCCTGAGCTTGTGCTCCTCGTCGAGCATGATGAGCCCGAGGGCGGTGAACATCTTGGTGACCGAGCCGATGCGGAACAGCGTATCGGCTGTCACCCGTCGCCCGGTCTCGAGGTCCATCACCCCGAAGCCGCCGACCCAGCGCACCTTTTCCCGTGACACGATCGCCACCCCCACTCCCGGGATCGCGTGCTCGCGGCGTGTCGCCTCGATCCTGTCGAGAAGAGGCTGCAGGTCCTCATCCGCGTGAACCGCGAGCGGCGTCAGCAAGGTGCACAGGGTCACGAGCCAGAGCGAGCGCATGCAACGCCTCCGCTGTTGGAGTGCACGTCGGTGAGGCGAGGGCCTGAGGCTAAAGTCGCCTCGGCGCGTGCCGATCTAAGCACGAAGTCGGACTCAGCGCCGAACCGGAGGATGTCCGGCGGCGCCCGATCCTCAGGGTTAAGCTTTGCTGCCGCCAGAATACAAACGCGGCAGAGCTTTGGGTGTGGGCTGGTAATCCGCGCCGCGAAAGCACCTCTACTCCAGGCCTCCGCCCGTAACGCAACTCTGCCCCTCGAGCGGCGCGCGCGTCATGCGGTGCCTGACCTGCACCAACGCTGCGTGCCCGCACCGCAGAGCAAGCCGCTCGATGCGCGGCCCCGGGCTACTCCGGCAGCGCGTTCAGTATGAACATCGCGGCCAGCAGCGGTGTGGGCTCGCCGATCTTGCCGAACCAGCGCATGTAGATCTCTTTGATCGCACCGCCGCGGTACAAGCCGGCGAGGACGCGGTTCACCGCGCGCCGGAAGTCGCCGTCGTCCTTGCGCAGCATCAGTCCGTAGGGCTCGTAGGAGAACATCGCCTCGCCGAACCGCAGCTGCATGGTTTGGCGCACCGCCAGCGCCAAACCGATGAGCACCGTGTTGTCGGACGCGTAGGCATCGGCCTTGTCCTTGAACACCAGCTCGAGGCCATCGACGTGTGATTTCACCAGAATCACTTCCGCGTTGACGTAGCTGCTGGCAAGCGCCCGTTTCAGCGCCGATTCGGTGGTGGTGCCTGCCATGACCGCGACCTTCTTGCCGCCAAGGTCGGCGTGAGTCTTGATGGCGGAGTCGGCCTTGACCACGAAGGTCGCGCCGTCTACCCAGATCGGCAGGCTGAAATCGACCTTCTCCTGGCGCGAGACGGTGTTGGTGGTCGTGCCGCATTCCAGGTCGATCTTGCCGCTCGTCACCATGTCGAAGCGCGTGGCCTCGTCGACCTCGACCCAGCTGATGTTCAGGGCGTCGAGTCCGAGCTGCTGCTGGATGCCCCCCACTACGCGCTTGCACAGCTCCACCGAATAGCCTTGTGGCACGCCCTGATCGACGAACGAGAACGGGACCCCGGTCTTCAGGTAGCCGAGCCGGATGCTCTTGCTGTCACGGATCTGCTTGAGGGTGCCCTTGAGCTCGTCGGCGCTCGCCGGCAGGACGGTCGAAAAGGCGAGTGCAAGCGCGAGCAACAGAAAGCGGGCGGGCATCGTGGTCTCCGGGTTGTTGTCAATTGGCAGCGCATTCTAGCCAAGAAACGCATTGACCACAGAGGCCACGCCTGAGCCGGGCGCGGCGGGCTTCAGAAGCGTACGCGAGCCCCGAACAGCATTGCGCTGGCGTCGGTGGAGCCGTCCGGTCCCACGCGGGTGAAGCGCCGCATCTCGGCACGCAGGTCGACGCGCTCGTTCGGCGCGAAGCGCAGGCCCACCCCATAGACGCGTCCCAGTTCGTCCACTTGAGCCAGGGAGGCCTGCCCCCGAGCCTCGGGGTAGTGCAGTCCGATGCGCGCAAACAGGGACAGCGACGAGTCCAATGGGACCGACCCCACGCTGGAAACCGCCCAGATAGCCGCCCGCTCGGCGGCGTCGCCCACCAGAGTGTCGTCAGGCGGCAGGGCGGTGACAAAGCTGGCGCGGGTGCCTTCCAGGGCCAGGCCTGGTGCGACCGGGGACCCGCCGGGCAGCCAGGTCGCAACCAAGTGTGCGGGCGCCGCTGGGATTGGGCGCGTTCCGGGCTGGCTGCTCAGCGGTGAGCCAGCTGGCGCCGGCCCTCTCCAGTTGGGCCAGGCTAGAGCCCAGGCCGGCGTCGAGGCTCGATTCATCGGCGCGCAGCGGGGCTGCAGCCGCCAGCAAGGCTGCCGCGAGCCCCGCCAGCTGAAGGGCCCGGATGGGCAAGCGTGAAGGTCTGAAGGGGTACATGGTTTTGAGTTTCGGCGATGCACGTTGCGGGCCAGCGTCGTGCCGCGCCGACGAATGTTACCGCCGAAATTTCAGCGGAGCAAATGGGTGGCCTGCGTTGCTGGGAACCGGGCGCCCCCCTCTCCCCTTGCGGGACAGGTCGGGGTGAGGGGTAAGGCGCTTCTCGATCGTTAACTGGCCACCGGCCCGCTTGACAAAGCCCGCTTCCGGCGGCCTGCGCCCTGCGCTGCTGGTATGCTTCGCTGCATTCTTCTCCGGAGTCGACTCGTGGCCAAGGCGAAGGCACCCGCTGCGCGCCCCCCGGCGCCATCCCCTGCCCGTGCGCCGGCGCCCAACCCGCGCCTGGACCTGCAGACGCGCAAGCTGCTGCAGAAGCACTATCGTGCGCGCCACGGCGTGAAGTAGCAGGGCCCTTCCATGCCAGCTCACCCAGCAAATGGCAGGCTTCCCCGCGGTTTCCACGAGGGCGGGAGGGGTGAGCCGATCGCGTGCCGGCGTGACGCACGCGCACTGGCGGCTGGGGCATGAACCCCGCCGATCGGCTGGAAGCGCTGCGCGCACAGCTGCGCGCCTTCGTTGCCGAGCGCGACTGGGACCAGTTCCACACGCCGAAGAACCTCGCCATGGCGCTGGTGGCGGAGGCCGGCGAGCTGGTCGAGCACTTCCAATGGCTCACGCCGGAGCAGAGCAGCGATCTTGCGCCGGCAACCCGGGCTGAAGTGGAGCTGGAGATTGCCGACGTGCTCCTGTTCCTGCTGCGCCTGTGCGACAAGCTCGATGTCGATCCGATCGCAGTGGCCGGGAAGAAGCTCGACCTCAACCGCCAGAAGTACCCGGTGGAGAAGGCGAAGGGCAGGGCGACGAAGTATGACAAGCTCTAGGCGCGAGGCGCGAGGCGCGAGGCGCGAGATGCGAACCCTAGATCGAGCCTGGCCTCGTGACGGGCCTCCGGCGCCTCGCGCCTCGCGCCTGCATTTTCGTGCTCGCCTACCGCCATCTCTTCCACGCCGGCAACTTCGCCGACGTGTTCAAGCATGCGCTGCTCACGCGCCTCCTGCTCCTGCTCGCTCGCAAGGACAAGCCGTTCTGCTACCTCGACACGCATGCCGGCACGGGCCTGTACGATCTCGGCCACCCGTGGGCCCAGAAGCTCGCCGAGTACCGCGAGGGCATCGAGCGCGTCTGGGAGCGCAACGACGCGCCGGCGCTGCTGGCTCCGTATCTGGAAGCCGTGCGTGCGGACAATCGGGACGGGCGCCTGCGGCGCTATCCAGGCTCGCCGCGCATCGCCCAGCGGCTGTTGCGCGACGCCGATCGCATTGTCCTCACCGAGCTCAACCTGGAGGACTGCAAACAGCTCGGCGCGCTGTTCGCCGAGGATCGCAGGGTTGTGGTAGAGCATGCGGACGGCTACCAGGCGCTGAAGGCGCATCTGCCGCCGCGCGAGCGGCGCGGGCTGGTCCTGGTGGATTCCTCCTTCGACCGCGCTCGGGAGTTCGAGCGGCTGACGCAGGCCTTGAGTCTGTCGCACCGCCGTTTCGCCACCGGAGTGTTTGCACTCTGGTACCCGCTGATGGCGCCAGTCGTGATGCACGGCTTCATACGTGGCGTCCTGGCCACCGGGATTCGCAAGGTCCTCGAGCTGGAGCTCTCCGTGTTCCCTGAAACCTGGTTGGTGAGTCTGCGCGGCAGCGGCATGCTGGTGGTCAATCCGCCGTTCGGCTTCGAGGAAGAAGCGCGCGCTGTGCTCGCCTGGCTGTGGCAGGTCTTGTCGCCCGAACGCGAGGGCCAGTGGCGAGTGAACTGGCTCATCAAGGAGTGAGCCTGTCGCCGCTCTGAGACATCGGCGCACTCGATCTCGCAGGCGCGCAGCATCGTTTTTGTCGGTCGCATTCGCGTTGCTTGTCGCGACCGAGGAATTGTGCGAAATTCTCCGCGCATACACGAGTGGCGTGAGCCGTGCAGCGCCGCGGCATGGCCGGGGGCTGTCCCGACCTTTCCAAACCAGAATAAGCGCGCGCAACAGGGATGGTCTTTGCGAGGGAAGGGGGGTCGCTCAGTCCTGCTGAGCTTGCGGTCAACCCGCGGGTGTTGAGCCGACTGCTGCGCGCGCTCGGGGAACGCAATCTGCCCGACGGCCGGCATCGCCGGACTGATTCGCTGTGACCCTGCACTTACGCTTCAGGTGCTCTTGGCGGGCGCGGGCAGCCAAGAACCAGAGGAGGCGTTTTCCCTGCAAGCCTGCGTCGATCGGGTCGGTCCCGCAGTGCTCGAGGCACTCCTCGTGCAACAGGCCGTCCGCGGACTCGCCGAGCGCACCGACGTGGGACCATCCGGCGCACTGCACGAGGTGTGGCGCCGTTGCCTGCTGTGCGCCCTCACCGCGGAGGCGCTGGCCGAACGCGCAGGACAGTCCGCCGAGGCAGCGTATGTTGGCGGGCTGTTGCACGGCGTGGGCAAGCTTGCTCTGCTGGGGCAGCGCAGCGACTACGCGGCGACACTGGCAGCGGCGCGCAGCGACCTGGAACTGCTGCGCGTGGAGCGCACCACGGCTGCCAGCCCGCACGACGCAGTGGGCGCCGCCCTCGTGAGGGGCTGTGCGCAGCCGGTGTTCCTTGCCGACGCGGTGGCTCTGCAGCGCGAGCGTGCGGAGCTGTTGATCGATGCGCCGTTCCTGGTGCGGGTGGTCGCCATCGCCAGCCGGTTGCAGGACGAGGGTTCGTCCCAGGCCGCATGCAGCGATGGCACGCTGCTGCTGGGTGTGCACGAGCGGGCCGTGGCGCGCGCGCTGGACGACGCGCAGGAAGCGGCCGGCCGCAACGCCGGGGGGGTAGACCTCGCTCGCAGCGTTGCGACGCCGTGGGCGGAACCGACCGAGCCGGGGTTCGCGCCGCAGATGTCGGCCACAACGGCAAGTCGGGGTTGGGGGGAGGTCACACAGTCTCTGGGTGAGTCGGGGCTGCGCGCAGCGCTGCGTCAGGCGCTGGCCACCGCGCAGGGGCAGAGCGAGGCGCTGCGGCGCACGCGCAGCTTGTCGGGGCTGCTCCTGGGGCTGGACCGTCAAGTGATATTCGTCGCGAGCGCGGAGGAGCGCGCACTGAAGGGCGTGCCGCTGGATCGCGACCCCGCGCAAGTGCGGGAGCTGCACATCCCGCTCGCGACTTCGCGCAGCCTGCTGGCCACCGCCGCCCGCGAACGCCGCCCGGTGCATGCCTTTGGGGCCGCGCTGGAGGAGGGGGGCGCGGCAGTCGACCGGGTGGTGGCGAGGCTGCTCGGCGCCCAGGGGCTGCTGTGCATTCCGCTGTCCTCGGGCGCCGGCATCTCGGGGGTGGTGGCGGCAGCGCTGGACGCACCGTGGGATGAGCGGCAGGCCGCGGAAGCGGTGACGTTGAGCGTGCTGACCATGGCCGCCGCCGATGCGCTCGCCGATGCCGCGCGGCGCGGCCGCGAGGAAGAACGCTCTCGCGCCGAGCTGACCGCGCAGTTCCGCGCCATGGGCAAGCGAGTCGTGCACGAGACCGGCAATCCGCTCGCGATCGTGAAGAACTATCTGCAAGTGCTGGCGAACAAGGCGGCGCAGACCGGTCAGTTCGGCGAAGAACTGGCGATCCTCAACGAGGAGCTGGACCGTATCGCGCGCATCGTCCAGCGGATGGGCGACCCATTCGTCGCGGAGGCCGACAGCGCCGCGCCGCTGGATCTGAACGCGCTGGTGCGCGAGGTCGTGACCTTGTGCACCGAGACGCTGTTCGTGGGCCGCGGTATCGAGGTCCATCAGCAGCTCGATCCGGGCCTGCCGCTGTTGCGCTCCGAGCCCAGCGCGGTCAAGCAGGTGGTGCTCAACCTGATGACCAACGCGGCGGAGGCGATGCCGCAAGGCGGCCGGCTGATGCTGCTGACCTCGGACAACGTGAACCTGGACGGCGAGCTGTTCGTGTTGCTGCAGGTGACCGACACCGGCCCGGGGGTGGTGCCGGAAGTGCTGCAGCGCCTGTTCCAGCAAGGGGTGAGCACGAAGGGCGAAGGCCACGAGGGGATCGGGCTGACGGTGAGCGAGGCCATCGTCCGGCGCCTGGGCGGCAGGATCCTGTGCCGCAGCAGCGCCGGCCGCGGCACGATCTTCGGTGTGCTGTTGCCGCGCCGGCCGGCGCACGGCGACGCCGGCCCGCAGGCAGCAGGGTCGAGTTGAGGGCGGAGGGACGGTGCAGTTTCTGAACGTCCATGAGCCGGGTGAGTCTCCAGACCAGGGCAGCGCTGCGCGCGTCCTGGTGGTGGACGACGAGGCGCGCTTGCGGCGCAGCCTTGCCCTGCTGCTCGATGCCCCGGAGCGCGAGATCGACGAATGCGGCACCGGCACCGAAGCGATGACTGCGCTGTCGCGCCAGCGCTACGACCTGCTGTTGCTCGACCTGCGCCTGCCCGATATGACCGGCCTGGACCTCATGGACTGGCTCGGTGCGCGCCTGCCCTCGATGACCGTGATCGTGGTCAGCGCGGACGATCTGATCGACTCGGCCATCGGCGCGCTGCGGCGCGGCGCCTACGATTTCGTGCGCAAGCCCTATCAGCCCGAGGAGCTGCTGCGCACGGTCGACAACGCGCTCCAACGCAAGCGTCTGGAGCGCACCAACGCGGTGATCAGCGCACGGCTCGAGCAGTCCGAGCGGCTGCATCGCTATCTGGTGGATCACTCGCCGGACATCATCTACACGGTCGACGAGCAGGGCCGCTTCGGCTATCTCAATCCGACCGTGGCGGCGGTGCTCGGCTACGAGCGCGGCGAGCTCCTCGGGCATCACTACTCGGACGTCGTGCACGAGGACGACGTGGAGCGCGCGCGCTTCGCGTTCGGTGAGCGGCGCACGGGCGAGCGCGCCGCGCGCAACATCGAGCTGCGGCTCAAGCGCAAGAGCGGCGCGCAGGACGTGCCGCTCACCGTGGCGCTGTCCGCTACCGGCGTCTACGCCGACGAGCCGGGGTCGCGCGGCCGGCGCTTTCTGGGCACCTACGGCGTGGCGCGCGACATCTCGGAGCGCAAGCGCGCCGAGGAGCGCATCAGCTTCCAGGCCTATCACGACCAGCTCACCCATCTTCCCAACCGCGTCCTGTTCCTCGACCGGCTCGGCGTCGCGCTGGTCTCGGCGCGGCGCAACCGCCGGCTGGTGGGGCTGCTGTTCATCGACCTCGACCGCTTCAAGCTGGTCAACGACACGCTCGGCCATGCCGAGGGCGACGAGCTGCTCAAGGGCGTGGCCGCGCGGCTGCAGGCCTGCCTGCGCCGCAGCGATACGCTGGCCCGCATGGGTGGGGACGAGTTCACCATCCTGCTGCCCGAGCTGACGCAGCCGGAGGACGCCACCGTCATCGCCGAGAAGGTGATCGAGGAACTGCGCCGGCCGTTGAATGTCGCCGGCCACGAGATCCGCGCGACGGCGAGCATCGGTTTGGCGCTGTATCCAGCCGACGGCGAGGACCCGGACACGCTGATCAAGCACGCCGACATCGCGATGTACCACGTCAAGGCCGCCGGCAAGAACAGCTACGCGTTCTTCTCGACGGAAATGAACGCCGCCTTCCATCAGCGTCTCACGGTGGAGAACGACCTGCGCCGGGCCCTCGACAGCAATGAGCTCGAGCTGCGCTATCAGCCCCAGATCAGCTTGAGCCGAAGCCAGCTCGTCGGCATGGAGGCGCTGGTGCGCTGGCGCCATCCGGCCCAGGGGTTGCTCGACCCCGCGCGGTTCATCAGCGTGGCCGAGGAGGCCGGCCTGATCGGCCGCATCAGCGACTGGGTGCTGGACCAGGCCTGCAGCCAGCTCGCGCAGTGGCATGCGCAGGGCTTCGGGCAGCTGCGCATGGGGGTGAACCTGTCCCCGCGGGATTTCGAGAAGGGTGACGTGGTGGAGCGCGTGTTCGCCGCGCTCGAGCGGCACCGGGTCATCCCGCAGGCACTGGAGGTCGAGATCACCGAGAATCTCCTGATTCGCGACGGCGACCCTGCGGTGAGCAGCGTGCGACGCCTGCGCGATGCCGGCGTGCGCGTGTCGATCGACGATTTCGGCACCCGCTATGCGTCTTTCGGCTATCTGCAGAAGTTCGCCGTCACCAGCCTGAAGGTGGACCAGACCTTCGTGCGCGACCTCACGCTCGAGCGCCCCTACAGCCCGATCATCTCGGCCATCGTCGGCATCGCGCGCGGCTTCGATCTGCACCTGGTGGCCGAGGGGGTCGAGAACCCGCTGCAGCGCGACGCCCTGCGCACGCTCGGATGCGACGAGATGCAGGGCTTCCTGTTCGGCCAGCCGCTGGAGGCGTCAGCCGCGGAACAGATGCTGCGGCAGGGGGCTGGGGCGCTATTGCTCGCCTGAGGGTGTCGCCGTCAGGCCGGATGCTCCTCTTCGGCCACCATCACGCACCCGCGTCCGGCGTGCTTGGCTGCGTACATCGCCTGATCGGCGCGTGTGATGAGATGCTCAGGCGACTCCTGCGCGGCCCACTGCGCGAGTCCGGCGCTGAAGCGCACTGGAACCTGCGTGCCGTCGGCCTCCATTGGCGCCCGCTCCAGGGTGCGCAGCAGGCGGTTGAGCGTGAACTCGGCGGACGGCAGCGGCGTGTCCGGCAGCACCAGCACGAACTCTTCGCCGCCGAAGCGCGCCAGCGTGTCGGTTTCGCGCAGCGCGGGCTGGAGGATCCTGGCCAGGTGCTTGAGCGCCTCGTCGCCCACGGCGTGGCCGAACTGGTCGTTGATGCGCTTGAAGTAGTCGATATCGAGCACCGCCAGGCACAGCGTTGCGCCGGTCCTGCGCGCACGCGCCAGCTCGCGCGACAGCGCGACGTCCAGGCCGCGGCGGTTGAGGAGCGTGGTGAGGGGGTCGGTCAGGGCCATGCTCTGCGCGCGCTCGAGTTCGTCCTGTGCGCGGTTCAGTTGCGCGCGCGTGCCCTCCAGCTCGTTGCGGCTGGCCTCCACCTGCGCCAGCAGCCAGCTCGCCGATGCCGTCATGGTCTTGAGCATCTCGGTGCCGGCGCCCACGGCGGCGTCGGCGTCGGTACCGTGCTGGGCTTGCGCCAGCAGGGTGCTCGACTCGTTGCTGAAGCGGGTCAGGTCCGCCTGCAGGCCGTCGTTGGCCTGGCTGATCACACCCAGCAGGGTGCGCAGCATGTCCAGCAACGCCTGGTCGGCACCGGCGTGCTGCGTTGGCTGCTGTTTCGGCGGCAGCCCGGCGATGTCTCGGTACTGCGTCTCGTAGTTCTCGGGAGTCGGTGCCAGGCCCAGCTCGGCCAGCCGGTGCAGGGCCTGACGAGCGATTTCGACGGGTGTCATGAGAAGAGCGCGCGAAGCGGTTAAGCCGGTCGTGTTCCTGAGGGATCCGCGTTGTCGTTATCGGCTTGACCCCTTGGCCCCTTGAGAGGCCGGTGGTGGCGGGGAGGCCCTGCCGACAGGCTCAGCGGCAAGAGCTCCACATCCTGTGCGCGCGTGGTCGTCAGTGCTGAAGATGACCGCCGGCCAAACGCGCCACCACCCAGTCCAGGACGATGGCCAGCCGCGGTGGCAGCAGGTCTTCGGCTTCCTCGACGCTGACCCAGCGGTAGCCGTAGTCCTCGGCCGCCTCGCCCGGTGGAACGCGCAGGGTCACCTCGTTGTCCAACGCTTGTGCCAGGTAGTAGCGCGACACCCGGCCGTCGTCGAACGGTACCGTCTCGCGATAGTCCTCGCCCCAGTGCAGCGCTGGATCGGCAATGCCGGTGGCATCCTCCAGCTCGTGCAGGGCAGTTTGCATCGGGTCGGCGTCACCGGGCACGTCGGCTTTGGGGAAGTCCCACCGGTCGAAGCTGCGCAGCGCAAGCAGGCGATAGGACGTGCCGTCGTGATGGACTGCCACGATCCCGGCGGCCAGCTCCTTGTGCGGGATGGGCCGGGCCAAGCGCATCCCCTACTTGTTCCGGGGATCGCGCAGGCTGACCGGCGGTTCGCGCGGGCGGTCGGGCCGATGATGAAGCGGTGGGCGCGGTTTGATCGGCGGGCGTGCACACGGCCCGACGCAAGGGCCCACCGGGTACCAGGGATACACGGGGTAGTACGCGCGCGGCTGTGCCGCCGCCTCGGCCTCGGCTGCGAGCCGCTCGTCGATCGCGGTCAGCCGGCGCAGCTCCTCGAGCTTCATGCGCTCGGCCAGCGCGTCGGCTTCGGCCTTGTGCCGCTCCGCAGTCATCGTCGCAAGCACTTCCTTCTCTCGCCGCAGATGCTCCTGCGCGGCGAGCGTGCGGCGCTCGCGCTCGGACTGGCACGGCTCGTCGGCGCACTCGCCCACATGGGTGGATATGTTGGTCGCGGTGCTGCCGTGCGGGCACGCTGAGTCGCTGTACAAGGTCTTGCCTTCCGGCGTGAGGCAACGGAACACCTCAGCCTGGGCGGAACCGGCGGAGACGGCGAAGATGAGCACAAGCACACGCATTGGACAACTCACAGGCGCTGGCGGCTGGCTCTATGACGGCTTCCAAGAGAACGGCCAAACCCCACGCCATTATAGTGCGCTGCCCGTAGAATATCTGTGACATCGCCTGGCGAGAAAAACGAGACCGTGGTGGCGCTGCGCCTGTTCGGCAAGATCCTGAAGTGGACCCTGATCGGGCTTGGTTCGCTGCTTGCGCTGCTGGTGATCGCCTCCGCGCTGGTGGTCGCGCTCGGCATCACGATCAGCGCCGCGCCCTGGCGCGAGCGCATCGCCGCGCAGGCGAGCCAGGCGCTGGGACGGCCGGTCCGTCTGGAAGGGGCGCTGGAGCTGGTCCCCACGCTGCGCCCGTCGCTCAAGATCGGCGGTGTGCACATCGCCAATCCGCCCGGCTTCTCGCAGCCGGAGTTCGCGAGCCTGGGTGAGGCGCGCCTGCAGATCGACCTGCCCGCCGCTCTGCGCGGCCAGATGGTAGTGCATGAGATCGGCGCCAACGAAGTGCGCGCGCGCCTCGAGCGGAACGCGGAGGGCCGCGCGAACTGGGTGTTCGACCTGCTTGCGGCGGCACCGGAGCACGGCCCGCAAACCTCGGCGTCCGCTCGCGTGCAGGAACTGCAGGACTTCAGCTTCGCCGTCAACCGCATCGCTCTGCGCCGGTTGAACGTCGAGTACTACGACGCGCTCACCCGGCGCAGCCGCTACTTCGAGCTGGAGGAGCTCTCCGGCGCGGTGCCGCAGGGCAAACCCATCAGCCTGGCGCTGCGCGGCAGTGTCGAGAAGAGCTTTCCCTACACCGTTACCGTCGGCGGCGGCTCGCTGTCCGACCTGTTGCGCGCGGCGCAGCCGTGGCCGTTCGACCTGTCGGTGGACTTCCTCGGCACCCTCCTTCGCATCAGCGGCAGCCTGTCCGAGCAGGGCCGTGCCGGCCAGCTCACGTTCGGGATGGGGACCGAGGACCTCTCGCAGATCGAGCGGCTGCTGCAGACCAGCTTGCCGAAGCTCGGCGCGAGCAGCTTGAGCGGCGTGGTGCACTGGGAGCCCGGCAAGGTCCGCATCGCCCCGCTCAACGGAGTCATGGGACGGACTACCCTGGAGGGACACCTCGCGTGCGATTACGCCGGCGAGCGGCCGCGGGTCAGCGGCGAGCTCGCCTTGCCGAAGCTCGATCTGCGGCCGTTCCTGAGCGGCGAGAAAGCACCCAGCGAGGAGCAGCCGCGCAGCCTGGCCGATGTCTACCGCGAGCTTGAGAAAGCAACGTTCAGCTTGAGCGCGCTCAACCTTCTGGACGTCGATCTCGATCTCGCCGTGGGACAGTGGCTGAGCCTGCCTGGAGATGTGCGCGAGGCCCGCCTCGAGGTCCATCTGCACGATGGGCTGCTGCAGGCGCCCGTGAGCGGCTCCGTGGCGGGCGTGCGGCTGTCGGGTCAAGTCGAGGTCGACGGTGCGGCGCAGGTGCCGCGTTTCGCCCTGCAGCTCGGCACTCAGCAGACCGGCCTCGGTGGCCTGGCCGAGCTGTTGTTCGGGCTCAAGGGCATCGAGGGACAGATGGGGCGCTTTGCGGTCAAGGTCGGCGCGCGCGGCGACAGCGGTGGCGAGCTGGTGCGTTCCCTCGACGTGCAACTGAACATGGCGCGCAGCAACCTGACCTACGGCAACGTCGAGGGCGGTCGGCCGGTGGAGTTCACCCTCGAGACCCTGGAGGTCCTCATGCCGCCCGGACGTGCGCTGACGGCGCGGCTGCGTGGGACACTGCTGGCCGAACGGTTCGCAGCGGAGCTCCGGAGTGCGGACCTGCCCACCATCGCGAGTGATCAGCGTGTCCCGCTCAAGCTCACCGCCAGCGCGCCGGGGTCGACGCTGACGGTCGACGGCACGCTCGCTGCGCCCGGCAAGCAGACCGGGACCGACATCGCCTTCCGCCTGGCCGGCCGGCGCGCGGGAGACCTGAGCAGCTGGCTGGGCGTCTCGCCGAAGGCTGAAGCGTCGGTCCTCATCGAAGGGCGCGCGCGGATGGAGGCGGACGAATGGCACTTGTCGGGATTGCGTCTGCGGCTGGGCCGCAGCTCGCTGCACGGCGAGTTCGCCCGCACCGGCATCGGCGTGAAGCCGCTCATCACGGCGAAGCTCGAGGTCGACCTGCTCGATGTGGTCGAGCTCGAAGCCATCCGCCCGCCGAGCAGTGCGCGGCCACGCGAAGCCCAGACGCCCGCCCGGGGCGCGACGCTGGACCTTCCCATCCTGCCCGCCGGTATCGACCTGAGCGATGCCGATGTCGAAGTGAAGGTCAGGCGCGTTGTGCTCAAGGCCACGGACGTGACCGAAGCGTCCTTCAACGGCCGCATCCGGGAAGGGCGGATGACCGCCTCGCCATTCGCCGCCAACATCGCCAGGGTACCCTTCAGCGGCGCCGTGGCGCTGGATCTGCGCGGACCGGTGCCGGAAGCTTCGCTATGGGTGGCGGCGAACGATGTGGACGTGGGCCGGCTGCTGCGCGATTTCAGGATCGTGCAAGACCTGGACGCGAGTGTCGAGTCGTTGCGCGTGCAGCTCATCGGGCGTGGGAGCCGGCTGGGCGAGATGCTGGAGAAGTCGGCGCTCGAGCTCAACCTGGACGGTGGGCACCTCACGATGCGCGACGTGAAGGGCAGGCCGCTGGTCGAGGTCGCCCTCAAGACCGGCGTGGCGAGCGCGCTGCCCGAGAAGCCGGTGAGCCTGACGTTGGACGGCGCGATCGACGAGACGCCCGTTGCCATCCGGATGTCGAGCGGCACGCTGGTCGACTTCCTGCGCGTCCAGGACTACGTCCCCTTCGCACTGTCTGCCGAGGCCGCGGGTGCGCAGCTCGAGTTGAAGGGGCGGATGACGCTCCCGATCACGAGCCGTTCCGGCGAGCTGCCGCTGGCGGTCAGGGGCGAGCGGCTGGACAGCATGAACAAGCTCGCGCGTGTCGAGCTCCCGCCCTGGGGTCCGTGGTCCTTCGGCGGCAGCTTCCGCGCCTCTCCGCGCGGCTACGAGGTGCCCGATCTGGAGGTGCGCGTGGGCAGCAGCAGCCTGGGCGGCCATGGCGCCCTGAACGTCGCCGGCGAGCGTCCGCGCCTGGACGTCTCGCTCACCGCGCCGCGCGTGCAGCTCAACGACTTCCAGTTCGGCACCTGGTCGCCCTTCGAGAAGAAGGAGAAGGAGCCGGCGAGACAAGCCCATGAGCGTGGAGGAGATGCGTGCGAAGGCCAGGGAAGGGCGCGCGCGCAGGCGCAGAAGCTGCTGAGCCGCGAGACGCTGCTGCGGGCCGATGCCTATCTGGACGTGCGGTGGAGCAGGTTCTCTCGGGGCCGACCAGCTCGGCAGCGGCAGGCTGCACGCGCAACTGGAGAACGCCAGGCTCGAGTTCGGACCGGCGACAGTCAACGTGCCCGGGGGCTCGGCCCATGTAGAGCTCAGCTACGAGCCCACGCGTGAGCGATGTCATGGTCGGGGCACAGATCCGCGTGGACCGCTTCGACTACGGCATATTGGCGCGACGCATCAAGCCCGACACCGATCTGCAGGGAGTGTTCAGCCTCAACGTCGACATCGAAGGGCGGGCGCCCGCCCTGGAAGCGGTGATGGCCCATGCCAACGGCCGCATCGACTTCGCGGTGTGGCCGAAGAACATGCGCGCGGGAATCTTCGATCTGTGGGCGGTGAACCTGTTCGTCGCGCTGGCCCCCGCGGTGGACCCGGCGAAAGAATCCAAGGTCAACTGCGCGCTCGGTCGCTTCGACCTGCGCGACGGCAAGCTGACCCAGGACGCGATTCTGATGGATACCAGCCGCATGCGGGTGACCGGTGAAGGCGGGGCCGACTTCGGCCGCGAGTCGATCAGCCTGCGGCTCGCCCCCAAGCCGAAGTCCGCTCAGTTCTTCAGCCTGGCCACGCCGGTGCAGGTGAACGGCAGCTTCACCGACTTCAACATCGGTGTCGCCCCAGGCGGCGTGGTCGAAACGATCGGCCGGCAGCTCTTCTCTCTCATCCTGGTGCCGATGCAGAAACTCACCGAGAAGAAAATCCCGCGCGACGGCGCGGACATCTGCTCCGATGCCCTGCACAAAGCGCTCATACGTTGATGAAGCTACCGCTTCCGGCTTCGCCTAACTGCTGATCTCAAGCCGAACCGCGGAGGCGCAGAGGCGCAGAGAACTACCGCAGAGGACTGCCTGCAAGAGATTGCGGGCAGGACGCACCCTCTCCCCTCGTGGGCATAAGCGTTAACTTAAGGCCACCCTCCCCTTCAAGGGGAGGGCTGGGGTGGGGATGGGTTTGTGTGCGAATCTGACCCATCCCCCTCCTAGCCTCCCCCTTGAAGGGGGAGGAAACGTGGTGTTCGCATGAGTTAAGTTAACGCTTATGCCCCTTGCGGGAGAGGGAGGGGAGAGGGGGAAACTCCGTGGCGCACCCTCGCAATTCGCCGAAGAACGCGGGCTATCCCGCCCGCGCGCCGGCGCGATGACTTCGTTGCGCTACACTCCCGTTCTGGCTTGCCGTGGGCGCTCGCCGCCCACACGTTGATCACAATGGACAACGATCCGTCCCCGTCGCCCGAACGCGCCCTGGCCCGGTTCCGTTTCTACGAGGAGCTCAACGACTTCCTCCCGCCCGCGCTGCGCAAGCGAGACATCGAGTACCGCTGCGCGCGTGCCGCCACAGTGAAGAACGCCATCGAGGCACTGGGCGTTCCGCATACCGAGGTCGAGCTGATCCTGGTCAACGGGGAATCGGTGGACTTCTCCTATGCCATGCGCGCCGCCGATCGCGTCAGTGTGTACCCCAAGTTCGAGAGCTTCGACATCCGGCCGCTGCTGCGGGTCAGGGCAGCGCCGCTGCGCGAGCTGCGCTTCGTGGCCGACGCACATCTGGGCGGGCTGGCGCGGCTGCTGCGCATGCTGGGGTTCGACACCGTCTACAGCAACACTGTCACAGACGAGCAGATCCGCGATCTGGCGCAAGCCGATGGACGCATCGTCCTGACGCGCGACCGCGAGCTGCTCAAGCGCCGCGAGATCACACATGGCTGTTTCGTGCACGCCCTCAAGCCCGGCCAGCAGTTGCGCGAGATCGTGCAGCGGCTGCAATTGGACCCCGGGGCGGGTTCCCACTACCCCGCCGGCTCCGCCGGTACCCGTCCGCACGAAGGAGCGGAGGGACATGCGGGGTGCGTGCGTCCGTTCACGCGCTGTCTGCACTGCAACTGGCCGCTCACGCCGGTGAGCAAGGCGGAAGTCTTGCCGCGGCTGCCGGAGACAGTCGCCGCGCACTACCAGACCTTCAGCGTGTGCATGCGCTGTGAGCGCATCTTCTGGGAGGGCTCGCACTGGCAGCGGATGCGAGAGATGCTGGCGCAGCATCTCGGCCGCTGCGCTCAGTGAACGCAGGTCAGCCGCTTCGGCCAGGCGAGGCCGTCGCGCGGCGCGAGCCGCTGCAGGACTACCTCGCACAGACCGACTATGCCTCCAGCTCCACGCTGAGGCGCTTCGCGCGGGGCGATGCGCGCGGGTTCGATGGCGCGCGGCTGGGAGAAGCGCTGCACGCCTTCCTCCTCGAGCCGGAGGCTTTCGACGCCGCCTACCTTGCGCTGGACGGCAGCGTTCCGGCAGGACGGCATCTGAGCGAAGACGAAGCCCACCGGCGCGAGTGGCTGTCCCCCGAGCAGGTCGCCGGCCTGCGCTGGGTGCGGGAAGCGGTGCATGCATACCAGAAGGCTCCGTTGGCGCGATGGCTGCAGGATGGCGAGAAGGAGCTGTCCATTTACTGGAGCGACGAGCGCGGCGGGCGGTGGCGGGCGCGGCCGGATTGTTTCACCCAGGACGTGATTCTCGAGCTCAAGAGCACGTCCGACGTGCGGCCCGACGCTTTCGCCCGCACCCGTGAGCGCCTCGGCTACGATCTTCAGGCCGCGCACTACCTCGAGGCCGTCGAGCGGTTGACCGGCCGCCGCCTGCGCTTCATTTACCTGACTGTGGAGTTGATTCCCCCGCGCAGCCTGTGGCTGCACGAGCTCGCGCCACGCCAGATCGAGGAAGCGGCGGGCAAACTGGATAGCCTGCGCGAACGCTACCTCAGATCGACGCGGCCGGGCGCCTCATGACCCGCGAAACAGACCAGCACATTCGTCCCCGGAGCAGCCCCGCCGGTGTCCCGCAGATCGCCGGCCGCAGCCGAGGCGCCGCGAGGAGTAGACTATCGGCCGATGGTGGCGTGACAGGACCCGGTCGAGGAGGGCGGCATGGCCGATGAAGCGAAATCGCAGAGCCGGCGCAAGTTCGTGCAGAACTGCGTGGGCCTGGCAAGCTCTGCCGGTGTGGTCGGGCTGCTGCTGGCCAGCTACAGCAAGCAGTCCAAGGCGCTGCCGGCGTGGGCCCTGCGGCCCCCCGGTGCGCTTCCCGAAGCGGAATTCAACGCCGCGTGCGTGCGTTGCGGATTGTGCGTGCGCGCCTGTCCCTTCGACATGCTCCACCTGGCCGAGCTCGGGCAGGACATTACCACCGGCACGCCCTATTTCGTCGCGCGGGACATCGCCTGCGAGATGTGCAAGGACATCCCTTGCGCGGCAGCCTGCCCCACCGACGCGCTCAGCAAAGAGCTCACCGACATCCGCGATGCGAGGATGGGAGTGGCGGTGCTCACCGGCCGCGATACCTGCTATGCCGTAGCCAGAGGAGCCAACTGCCGGGCGTGTTACCTCGCCTGCCCGATCAAGGACGAAGCCATCACGATGGAGCGGCGCTTCTCCGGTGGCCGCGGGTACTTCGAGCCGACCGTGCACGCGGACAAGTGCACCGGCTGCGGCAAGTGCGAGCATGACTGCGTCACCGAAGAGGCATCGATCAAGGTATTGCCCCTGGCGCTCGCCATGCACGACCCCGCAGCGGCGAGATGAATGCGCGAGCGGAGCTGACCGCGCCCGTCGAACGCAGCCTGCTCGCGCGCAACCGCTGGTTGCTGGCCCGGCGCAGCGTCCAGCTGGGGATCCTGGGGTTGTTCCTGGCGGGTCCCTGGTTTGGCATCTGGTGGCTCAAGGGCAACCTCGCCTCCAGCACCTTCCTCGACGTGATCGGATTCACGGATCCGCTCGTGCTCCTGCAATCGTTCATCGCCGGCCACCAGGTCGCGCTGACTGCGGTCATCGGCGCGCTCACCGTGCTGGCGGCCTATGTCGTCGTCGGCGGGCGGGTGTACTGCTCGTGGGTGTGCCCGATCAACATCGTCACCGACGCGGCCTTCTGGATGCGCAGCCGGCTGCGCATCAATGCGAGCTGGCAGCCGCGCAAGAGCACGCGGCTGTGGATTCTCGCGACTGCACTGGTGGTGTCGCTGCTGACCGGCACGATTGCCTGGGAGCTGGTCAACCCGATCACCATGCTGCAGCGTGGCTTGGTGTTCGGAATGGGGCTCGCCTGGGTGGTTGTGCTCGCCGTCTTCCTGTTCGATCTCGCCGTGAGCCGGCGCGGCTGGTGCAGCTACATCTGCCCGGTTGGAGTCTTCTACGGCACCATCGGCAGGCTCTCACTGGTGCGGGTGAGCGCGGTGAAGCGCCAGGCCTGCACCGACTGCGGTGACTGCTACCGCGTGTGCCCCGAGCCGCACGTCATCGTTCCTGCACTCAAGCCGGGTGACCCGAAGGCCTCGCCGGTGATCACCAGCGGCGATTGCACCAACTGCGGCCGCTGCATCGACGTGTGTGCCGACGATGTGTTCCGCTTCGGCACCCGTTTCGCCAAGCTTTCGTGATGCGAGCTGGGCTTTCCTGATACGAGCTGGATTGTCATGTGCCGAAACATCAAGACGCTGTTCAACTTCGACCCGCCGGTCACGGATGCGGAGGTGCGCGCGGCTTCACTGCAGTTCGTCCGCAAGATCAGCGGCTTCGCCAAGCCCTCCCAAGCCAACGAAGCGGTTTTCCTGGCGGCAGTCGAAACGATCGCCGCGGCTTCGCGCACACTCCTCGATGCGCTCGAGACGAGCGCAGCGCCCAAGAACAGGGAAGAGGAGGCCGCCAGGGCGAAGGCTCGCGGCGCGCTCCGATTCTCGTACGTGGAACCTGAAGGACGTTGACCATGAACGACGAGAAGATCAAGGTGCGCGTGACCGAGACCGGCCAGACCCTGGAGGTGGTGGTTCTGAGCAAGCGGGCGGAGCGGATCCAGGTGGTGCTCGGTGAGGGCGTGCACAGCGTGAAGTGCGAGTTGACGCCGACCCGCACCGGGGTGGCCTACGCGGGCAGCGTGATGGGCCGCGAGATCGTCTATGAGCGCGGTCGCGAGCAGGTGCAAGCCGACATCGACCGGCTCAATCCCGTGGTGCGCAAGTCGGGGCGGCGCTGAGGCGGGGTTCGGGCGGACCCGGCTATTTCATCGGCACGCGGGTCAGTTTGCCGCCTGGATCATTCGACCAGGCCTTTCAAGTCCGGTGTGTGCCGTGTCCACCCGCTCTCGCGCTCGAACGCGGCCCCCAGGCGCAGCAGCGTGCCTTCCGCAAACGGCTTGCCCAGCAGCTGAACCGCAACGGGCAGATCCTGCGGCGAGAAGCCTGCCGGTAGCGCCAGGCCGCACGCCCCCACGTAGTTGCCGGCGCGCGTGAAAGTGGCCGGAGTGAGCTTCTCGTCGACGTTACTCACGGGAATCGCTGGTGTCGCCACCGCGGGCGTGAGCAGCGCGTCGATTCCCTCCATCCAGTCCACGAAGCGCGCAATCGCCCCGCGCTGGTGCTCGCGGGTGGCGATGTAGTCGGCCGCGCTGACCTTTTTTCCCGCGACGATCCGGGTGCGCACGGCCGGCCCGATTGCCAGGCTCTCGTCCTCGATGTAGGCACGATGAATGGCGTATGCCTCGGCGCAGATCAGCTCCCCGTTGCGAACCGTCAGCTCCTCGAAGCTGAACGGAAACGTCCGCTCCTCCACGCTTGCGCCCAGCCCGCGGAGGACCCGGGCCGCTTCGGCGCATGCACTGCGCACCGCCGGATCGACGGGCCCGGGGAGCTGCGAATCGGGAAGCATGACCACGCGCAGGCCCCGCACATCGGGGGTCCGCAGGTCGGGCAGCGCAAAGGCCGGGGCCCGCCGCGTAGACGGGTCCCGTGGGTCATCCCCGGCCAGCGCCGCCAGCAGGGCGCCCGCGTCGCCCACGGTGCGCGTCATCGGGCCGACCGAGTCCAGCGTGGTAGACAGCGGAAAGCATCCGTGCAGGCTGATGCGCCCGAAGGTCGTTTTCAAGCCGACGATGCCGTTGAACGCCGCGGGAATCCGCACCGATCCCCCGGTATCGGAACCGATCGCGGCGGGCGCAAGCCCAGCGGCCACCGCCACGCCGGAGCCGCTGCTCGACCCGCCGGGAACGCGATGCGTGGTGAGATCCCAGGGATTCCACGGGGTGCCGCACAAGGGATTGGTGCCGAATCCGCCGAAGGCGAACTCCACCATCTGCGTCTTGCCGAGCACGATCATCCCGGCGGCAAGCAGCCGCTCGATCACAGTGGCAGTTGTCGTGCCCCGGCGCGTCGACCACGCTTTGGACCCGATTGCGCCGAGCTTGCCTTCGATATCACACAGGTCCTTCACCGCTACGGGCAAGCCATGCAGCGGTCCGACCGGCCACCCCGACCGATGGATTCGATCCGCTGCCTCGGCCGCCGCCAGGGCTTGCTCGGCGTAGACTTCGGTGTAGGCGTTGAGCTTGCCGTCGGCCTTGCCGATCCGGTCGAGAAAACAGCGCGTCAATTCGAGGGACGAGAATTCTCCTGCCCGCAGGCCTTGTGCGAGCGCAGAGAGGCTGCGAAACGCGACATCGGCTGACATTGCTTCTCCTGGCAAGGCTGATCGTGCGATGGAGGACCATGGGCGGCCCGACGCAACCTGTGCCGGCATGCACAACTATCGCGCAATCCGCACTCCGGGGTGCATGCGGCGCAACGTGTGTCGGGCTGCGAGCTCGACAGCGTCCCGCCCGACCGCTGCGCCGTCGCGACGCGCCGGGAATCTACCTGAGGCCGGCTGCCGGCGCAACCCCGGCCAGGGGGCCGCGGTCATTGCGCGCCGGCCTTGGCCTTTTTCGCAAAGCGTAATAGGCTTGGGGAACACGTCGCTTTGTCGACGCATGACCATGCTGGGGCCGATGCGCAACCTTCCTCACCTTCTCGATAACAACAGAGCCTGGGCCGACCGCATCCGGCAGCGCGACCCGGGGTTCTTTCTCAAGCTCTCGCGTCAGCAGAGTCCGAGCTATCTGTGGATCGGGTGCTCGGACAGCCGGGTGCCGGCCAACGAGATCGTCGGGTTGCTGCCCGGCGAGCTGTTCGTACACCGGAACATCGCCAACGTGGTGGTTCACACGGACCTCAACTGCCTGTCCGTGATGCAGTTCGCCGTCGACGTGCTCAAGGTTCGCCATGTCATCGTGTGCGGCCACTACGGCTGCAGCGGCGTGCGTGCGGCGCTGCATGGCGAGCGCCACGGCCTGGTCGACAACTGGCTGCGGCATGTCCAGGACGTCCGGCACAAGCACGAGAGCCGCTTGTCGGGTTTTTCAGAGGGCGCCGGCCAGGGTGATCGCTTGTGCGAGCTCAATGTCATTGAGCAGGTGGCGAACGTGTGTCACACGTCGATCGTGCGGGATGCCTGGGAGCGCGGGCAGGAGCTCGCCGTTCACGGCTGGATCTACGGGCTCCACGATGGATTGCTGCGGGATCTCAACACCACCATCACCGCTCGGCGCGAAACCGCGACGGCGTACCAGACGGCCCTGTCCGGGTTGTGACATGGAACCAACGGATTCGAACGTTGCCACTGGAGCTTGCCCGTGCAGACGATGCGGCAGCGGTTGTCATCTGGGACCGCCTGTTCCCGGGCTGAGCTTGCTGGCTCAGTTGTTGGCCGGTGCCGGCATCGCCCCGTGCGCTTCTTCGCGCTCCTGCGGCTTGGGCGTCATGACCGCGTACTTCGCGCACAGCAGCAGCGTGGCCGCGACGATCAGGTAGCTGAACGCGACGCTCGGCGACTGGCCGAAGCCGATGTGCTCGCCGTGCATGAAGCCGAAGAAGGTCAGAACGGCCCCGGCGAGAGCAAACGCTGCCGCCTTGGCGAACTGCCGCTCGATGAGGAACACCGCGACCGAGCCGAGCACGAGGCTGGTCAGGATGGCGCCCCCGCCCAGCACGGACAAGCCTTCATAGAGAATCCCAACCTGGCCGAGCTTGTCCAGGCCCACCGCCACCGCACTGGTGCCCGCCGCCCCGAGCGCGTTGTCGATCTGCAGCTTGCCCCAGGCCGCCACGTGCGGTACGAGCGCGAGGATGATCGCCGGGGCGTGACTCTTGGGCGTTTCCTGGAATGCCTGGGCGCCGATCAGCATGCCGATATAGAGCAGGATCGGAGAGATCGCCACCACCGGGATCAGCGACATCATCACCGCGATGATCCCGAACCACGACAGCAGGATGACCATGATGCCGGTCGCGGCCGAGTAGCCGATGCGCCCGCCGATGGCTTTCCATCCCGGGTGGCCGATGTACACGGCGAGGATGAAGGGATTGCCCATCAGGCAGCCGATCAGGCTGAAGATGCCGTCGGCCGTCAGCACCCGCGTGGTCGGGAAGCTGTCGCCGGCGGCCGCGGCGCTCTCCACGTTGTCCATCGCCTCGACCAGGTCGTAGATGCCGAAGGGGATGGCGGTGATCAGGATGATGCCGAGGAACTCGAAACCGGAGAACACGTGGCCGATCGCCGGGATCGGCACGGAGAAGCCGAAGCTCGCGAACGAGCCGGCCAGCTTGTCCAGGCTCATGCCGCCGTAATTCAGGCCGAACAGGGTGGAGCCCCAGGCGATCAGCATCCCCGCTGCGATCGCCACCAGGCCGGCGGGAATACCCTTGAAGTAGCGCACGCCGCCGAACCAGCTCGCGATGATGATCGCGAAGCACACCACGCCGATCACCGGTGTCATGTACATCTCCAGCGCCGGCCGCATGGAGATGAACGCGATCGAAACGCCCGCCAGCGCGCCGAGCAGGGCCGCGCGCGGTGTGATCCTGCGGATGTAGGGAGCGATGAACCCGCCGATCATCAGCACGAAGCTCTGGATGAACACCCAGGTCAGCCCCGCCTCCCAGCCCTTGATCGGGTCGCCCGTGCTCAGGCTGATCGGCAGCATGATCACGAATACCACGATGAACATGTGCGGCACGCTGGTGCCGGAGGGCAGCGCGGTGACGTCGTTGCGGCCGGTCTGCGCGGCCAGCTTGTACGCCAGCCAGGCGTAGTACATCGTGCTCATGAACAGCATCAGTCCGGCGGCCGGCAGGATGCGGCCGAAGACGATGTCGTCCGGCATCTGCACCACGTAGCGCAGCAGCGCGGTGAGCACCAGCAGATTGACCAGGATGTTGGTGCCGAAGCCGAAGAAGGCGTTCCAGTCCCCGGCGGTGAACAGACGCCGGCCTTGTTTTTGCGGTCATAGCAGTCTCCCTTCGATGAGCGCCGCTGGAGTCCGGCCGTCCGGTCCGCGTCACTGCAGCGCTGCCAGCACGCGGGCCGAGTCGCTGACCCAGCCGAAAATGCCCCCCTGCGCCTTGATCATGCGCAGTCCCACAGCGTGAAACTCCGGAAAGTAGGAGCCGCAGCAGTCGCCGGGCACGATGCAGCGGTAGCCGCTGTCGTTGGCCTCGCGCACGGTGGTGTGAACGCACACTTCGGTCGTCACGCCGCACACGATGAGATTCTCGATGCCGCGATTGACGCAGGATCGAGTGCAGATCGGTGGCCTAGAAGGCGCCCTTGCCGGGCTTGTCGATCACCGGCTCGCCCGGCATGGGGATAGAGCTCGGGCACGATGTCGTGGCCGGCCTCGCCGCGGATCAGGATGCGGCCCATGGGCCCGGGCGCGCCGATGCGCACGCTGGGTGCGCCGCGCTCGACCTTGGCCCTGGGTGCATCGGACAGATCGGGCCGGTGGCCTTCGCGGGTGTGGACGATCAGCATGCCGCGGCGCCTGCGCGCCCTCCAGGAGGGCCTTGCATGGACCGATCGCCGAGCTCAGCAGCGAGACGTCGTTGCCGAGCGTCTCGCCGAAGCCGCCCGGCTCCAGGAAGTCGCGCTGCATGTCGATCACGAGCACTGCAGTGCGAGCCGGATCGATCGAGATCGCTTCCGGCTCGGCATCGATAAGCGTTGTCGGCATTTCCCCCTCGGCACGACGCCCCCATCTGCCCTCGGCACGACGTCCGGGGCGCCACGCACGCTGCCGATGCATCTGCAACAAGCGGACCAGCGCTCGGAAGACCCGCTGCCGCCGCGCAACAGCCGACGATTCAGGGAGTTGATGCCCGGGTCTTGAATGCGGGCGCACGGCTGCGATGCTTAGGCTTGGTGCGCCCGCCGAGCGCATGGGTGCAATGTGGTGCGTGTGCGGGTCTGCGGCGCGGGCCGCCCGGCCGCCGGCAATGATAGGATTCGGGCCGGGAGAACTACCGTGCTCATCAACTGCGTTGCCTACCAGGACGGCCGCAAGCTCGCCGATATCCAGCCGAGCGAGATCCGCGCTTACGTCAGCCGGCCGGAATGCTTCGTCTGGGTTGCGCTCTGGGATCCTGCCCCTGAGGAGCTCGCTGCGATGCAGGCGGAGTTCGACCTGCACCCGCTGGCGGTCGAGGACGCGCATAAGGGCCACCAGCGTCCCAAGATCGAGGAGTATGGGGATTCTGCTGTTCGCCGTCCTGCAGCTGGTCGAGATGGACGGCGCGGAGCTCAAGCTGGGCGAGGTCGCGATATTCGTCGGCACCAACTACGTGCTGTCGGTGCGCAGCAGGAGCACGCACGGGTTCGCGGAGGTGCGTGCGCGCTGCGAGCGGGAGCCGGAGTTGCTGCGCAACGGCTCGGGTTTCGTCCTCTATGCCATCATGGACGCCGTGGTCGACCGCTACTTCCCGGTGCTGGACGCGCTCGAGGTCGAGCTCGAGCAGATCGAGCGTGCGCATCTTCGCCTCCCGCGACAACCGCGCGATCAACCGAGGCGCTCTATGGCCTCAAGCAGAAGCTGATGGTACTGAAGCACGCCATCGGGCCGTTGCTCGAGGCGATCGGCAAACTGCACGGCGGGCGGGTGCCGCAGCATTGCATCCGCCTCCAGGAGTACTTCCGGGACGTCTACGATCACCTGGTCCGGCTCAACCAATCGATCGACGGCTCGCGCGAAATGATCACCATCGCCATCTCGGTGAACATGTCGCAGCTCGCCATCCAGGAGAACGAGGTCACCAAGCGGCTGGCCGCCTACGCTGCACTGGTAGCGGTGCCTACCATGGTTGCGGGTGTCTATGGCATGAACTTCGAGCACATGCCCGAGCTGGGCTGGCGCTACGGCTACCCGCTGGCGGTCGGCATCATGGCCGTGATCGACGGTTACTTGTTCTACCGCTTCCGCAAGGCGAAATGGCTGTGAGCGTGAGCGATATCCACTATCTCGAGCTGACCGAGGTCGCTCACCTGGTGCAGACCCGCAAGGTCTCGCCGGTCGAGTTGACCGAGGCGATGCTGCGGCGGGTCGAGAGCCTGGAGCCCAGGCTGCACGCCTTCGCCACCGTGACCCCGGAAGCTTGCGCTCCAGCAGGCGCGCAGGGCTGAGCAGGAGATCGTGGCGCGCCGCTACAAGGGTGCCCTGCATGGCGTGCCGATCGGCCTCAAGGACCTGTGCTACACGCAGGGCATCGTAACCGCGGCCGGCATGCCAATCCATCGCGAGTTCCGGCCGACTTTCGACGGCACGGTGGTCAAGCGGCTGTACGCGGCCGGAGCGATCTGCCTGGGCAAGCTGCAACTCACCGAGGGCGCGTTCGCGGATCATCACCCCGCGGTCCCGGTTCCGGTCAATCCCTGGCATCCGGAGCACTGGTCGGGCGCCTCATCGAGCGGATCCGGCGTGGCGACCGCGGCGGGGCTGTGCTTCGCCTCGATCGGCTCGGATACCGGCGGATCGATCCGATTTCCGTCCGCCGCGTGCGGCGTGACCGGGCTCAAGCCGACCTGGGGCCGGGTGTCCCGCCATGGCGCCTTCGAATTGGCGGCCTCGCTCGATCACCTCGGGCCCATGTGCCGCAGCGCCGCGGACGCCGGCGTAGTACTGGGTGCCATCGCCGGGCCCGATCCAGACGACCCCACCGCGAGCCAGGCTGTAGTGCCCGACTACCTCGCCGGAGACGCTCGTGACCTGCGCGGGCTGCGCCTCGGGGTAGACGAGTCCTACAACAGCGAGGCTGTGGATCCGCTCGTAGCGCGCACGCTCAGCGAGGCGCTGCGCGTTCTCACCTCGATGGGGGTTGACGTCCGGCGCGTCAAGATGCCCGCGATCGACGCGGTGCTGCGCGACTGGGCTCCCAACTGCGCGGTCGAGACCGCCGTCGCGCACGAGGCGACGTTCCCGGCGCGACGCGCGGAGTACGGGCCGGGGCTCGCCGGGTTCATCGACTCGGCGCGCGGCGTCTCCGCGACCGGGTACCAGAAGATCCTCTTGCGGCGTCGCGACTTCAGCGGAAGACTGGCCGCGCTGTTCCAGTCGATCGATCTGCTCCTCATCCCGGCACAGTTCATCGCCTCTCCGACCATGGCGCAGATGGCTACCCTGGGGCAGGATCCGGCCCAGCTTCTGGCGCTCATGCGGTTCACCTCACCGTTCAGCATGTCGGGAAGTCCGACCATCACGCTGCCGTGCGGCTTCACCGCCAAGGGCACACCGGTGGCCTTCCAGCTCGTGTCGCGGCACATGGAGGAGGATGTGCTGGTGCGCGCCGGCCGGGCCTATCAGCGCGAAACGGACTGGCATCGGGCTCACCCCAGGATGTGAGGCCCAGGATGTGGGGCGTCGACCGGATCGAGCGCTGATTCAGGAGTCACCGCCGGAGGGCGGGCGATCCTGCGCGTCGGGCCCACTCACCGCCTCGGGCTCGTCTTCCCAGCTGTAGCGTTTGGCCGGCGGCGCCGGATCCAGCCGGCGCAGCCGAAAGGCCAGCGCGACGCCGACCAGCGCGCCCGCCAGGTGCGACTCGTAAGAGATCCCCGGCTGGCCCGGGAACACGCCCCAGATCATGCCGCCATAGAGAAAGAACACCGCCAGCGACAGCCCGATCGCGCGCCGATCCCATCGCAGCACGCCGCTGGTGAAGACGAAGAACAGGATGCCGGTGGCGAGCCCGCTCGCGCCCACGTGATAGGACCCGCGGCCGAACAGCCACACGCCCAACCCCGTGCCCAGGAACAGCGCCGGGATCACGAGTCGAGCCGATTTCGGGTAACCGTAGAGCAGAGCCGTGCCGAGAATGACGATCGGCGCCGTATTGGAAACCAGGTGCGCCACGGAGCCGTGAATGAACGGTGCGGTAAGGATGCCCACGAGGCCGCTGAGTCGTCTTGGGTAGATCCCGTAGCGGACCAGGTCGAGCGGGGTCAGCGCCTCGACCATCTTGATCCACCACAAGACAGCCGCGAACGCGAATGAGAGCAGGAACGCTCGCCGCAGGCGGTGCGTGTCCTGCTTCACCTCCGAGGGCTGCACAGGGTCATCGGACCTGGGTTCCGCGGGGAGGGAGGTTTGTCTGTCCTCCCGCCCCAGGGGAGCTCCGCCATCCTCTCCGCCTTCTGTCAGAGCATTGCCTCCAGCTTGTCACACGCCCCTGCCACCCCGTCCTCTTGCTGCAGCGATCGCGCGACACTGGTGGCTGCGGCTGCATAGCGTGGTTCGGCCAACAGTTCGCCGAGCGCCGCCACGGCAGCCGCCACGCTGAACTTCCCGCGCGGCAGCGCGCGTGCGATGCCGAGGTGCTGCGCGCGCTCCGCGTTGTCCGGCTGGTCGTGGCTGAAGGGCACCACCAGCATGGGCCGGCCAGCGTACATGGCCTGCGCGAGGGTGCCGATGCCGCCTTGATGCACATTCACCGCAGCCCGGGTAAAGACCTGAGAGTGGGGGACGTAGTCGCAAGCCAATACGGTGGAGGGCAGGTCCGGGAGGGCCTGGTTCTCCGGGACCCGCCCGGTCAGCAGCACCGCGCGGCGCCTGAGCCGGCGCGCAATCTCGACGCTCGCGGCATAGAAGTCGCCCGCATCGTAGATCGCAGAGGAACCGAGCGTAAACACGATGGGTGCCTCGCCGGCCGCCAGAAAGTCATCCAGCCCGCGCATCGCTGCCGGGTCCACCTCGTCAGTGTCGTGCAGCGGGAAGCCGGTGACGCAGGTGGGTGAGGGCCAATCCGGTTGCGGCCGGGCCAGCAGTGGCGAAAACATCGCCAGGGTGCCCTGCGGCGAGTATTGCCCCTCGAACAGCGGGTCCTGCCGGGGCAGCGGCAAGCCACGGCTGCGGCAAAACTCCCGAATCGGCTTGCTCCAGCCATGCGAAATCCCCTTCAGCGCAGAGAACAAGAGGCGATACAGCAGCGGGCTCACGCGGTGCACGGACTTCAGCCAGGGGGCCGGCGGGAGGGGCGGCGGATCGTACGCCGACATGAACACCATCGGCGAGAGGATGGTAGACACCCAGCGCAGGCCAGCGCTGCGCGCGAGGAGATGGGCGGCATAGCTGAGCGCATGCGTGACCAGGAGATCGGCGCCCTGCGCTGCGGCCGTCAGGTCGTCGTAGGTGTCGGCGAGCCGCGGCAGCACGAGCTCGCGCAGCAGATACTCCGCGCCCTTCCTCGGATCGTAGACCCGGCGTGCAACCTCGGCAAAGGGACCAAAGTCATCCAGGTCGGGCCGCACGGCGTGGAACCGCAGGCCCTCGGCTTCGACCTTCGGACGGTAGGAAGCCGAGGTCGCGATGACCGGCTCGTGGCCGCGCTGCTTCAGTCCCAGCGCGACCGCAATGTAGGGATGCAGGTCGCCGTAGGAGCCGAAGGTCGTGATCAGTATGCGCGCCATCGGCTGAGCCGGGATGCTTTCACATGACCCGCAGATCCTCGACCCACACCAGCTCGCAGGCGCCGTTGCCGGTGTCGCTGCGGGTGAGCGAGCTGCGCCAGCGCCAGCCGTCGGCTCCGGCGATCTCCACCAGATAGCCGGAGATGCGCACTACCTGGCCGACCCGCAGGCCCTTGAGGGCAGTCTCCACATCCGCATCGGCGGGGATCATGTGCATGTTCGCGCTGTTGACTTCGATATCCTGCCGCGGAACGGGAAAGCGGTCCACACGCCAGAAGAAGAAGCGGTTGCCCTGGCTGATGCTGATCTGCTCCAGGACCGCGGTGTCGGACATCGGTCCCCAGCCCAGCGCCAGATCGATTGGAACCAGATCCGCGCCGCGATCGAACCAATACCGCTCTCTGCCCAGCACGCGCGCCTCCAGCGAGAACCGTTGCAGCGGCGTGATCCGGTACCCGGGCTTCGACAGGGCCGGCTGCGGCTCATCGAGCTCCAGCTGCGCCGGCACAGCGGCTGCCAGGACTCCGGCGGGCTGCGCGATCCCGCGCGTGTTCCAGGAATACCACGCTCCCAAGACGACGACTACGATGAAGATCCAGCGCCACATGCGCGGGCTGTGGTGCAAGTTCAGTGCCCGCAGGTTGCCGTGGCAGCGTGCGCGTGCGCCGCTTCCAATGCGGGGCAGGGTCACCGGACGTGCTGTCAGCGGCAGTGCGTACGCCGGCCGTAGAATACACGGGTGTCATCCGCCACGAATCCATTTGTCACAATGAAAACCCGTGGTTGCCCCGATCCCGGGTGCACTGTAGTACACTGCTGCGCCGCATCGATGCGATCCAGGACCATTCCAGTGGACCTGGACGCCCCCTTCCCATCTTCCCGGCATCCGACCCATCGAGCGCCCGACCCGCAGGCGAGGGAGGCGGGCGCATTTGATGCTTGCAAAGGGCACTCCAGTATTCCGGCGATCGGACCGATATTGTTACGCGAGCGGAACGCAAGTCCGCCACTTCAGGAGCAGGTAAACAGATGGCACATAATCCCTTTACGTCACTTCCGCCGGCCGCTGCCGGCGCTTCCAGGACGGTAGTGCGAGCGGCTGCGCTGGTGCTGGCCGCCGCGTTGGCGGGTTGCGCGACCAAGGGCTCCCACTCTGGTGCGGATGGGAGCAGATATTCATCAGGGCGGGGCGGCACGGGTGCCGGGGCAGCGGCGGGAACGGCGGACGCTGCCGGTGGCGGCCGGAACGGGGCGGGCGGAAACAGCGGGCGAGCTGGGGGCGCCGGTGGCCGGCAGGCTGGTACGGGTGGCGCCGCTGGGGGTGCAGGTGCGGGTGGCGCAGGAGCAGATGATGCCGCGTCACTGTACGGCGACAACGCGACAGGCGGCGCGGCGGGATCGGCTGCTCGTCGGGCCGGCGCGGGTGGTGCCGGTGTTGCCGGCACAGGCGGCGCGGGCGCGGGTGGCGTAGGTACGGGTGGCGCCGGTGGAGTCGGATCGGGTGGCACGGCGTCACTGAGCGGCGACGGCTCAGGTGCCGCCGGTGGCGCAGGTGGCTCTTCCAATGGTGGCCGCAGCGCGCGCGGCGCAGGCGGACGTGGTGTTGCAGGCGCCGGTGGAGCGGATGGAACCGATGGTTCGGGGTCGGGTTCTGCAGCCGGCGGGCGTGGCGCAGGTGGCGATGCGATGGCTGGTGTGGGCGGAGCCGGCAGGGGCGGCGACGCCTTGGGCGGCGAGTCGAGCCGTGGCGCAGGTGGCGCCGGCGCGGGCGGCCGTGGCTCGCGCGCCGGGGTGCCGGGAGCGGGCGGCGAAGACGACCCCTTCATCGTCGGCATGGTGGATGCGCCAGGCGGCCGGGCGCGGGTGGACGAGGACGTCACCCCGCAGACCCTCGGCGGCATGCTGCCGCTGGTGGTCGGGGTGGACGAGCAGGGTCAGTTCGACTTCGACCGGGCGGTGCTGCGGGCCGATGTGAAGGTGGTGCTCGACGGACTCGCGATGCGTTTGCAGGATGCCGAGTACGACCGTCTGGACATCATCGGGTACACCGACCGCCTGGGCACCGACGACTACAATCTGCAGCTCTCGGAGCGCCGGGCCTGGGCAGTGGCGCGTTACCTGATGCAGCAGGGAGTGCCGCTTACCAAGATCAGGGTGGAAGGGCGCGGCGAGCGCGAGTCGTTGTTGTCCGTAACCGAGTGCGCCGACCTCGTACGCGAGCAAATGATCGCCTGCTTCCAGCAGGACCGGCGCGTGCAGATCGAGGCCTCCATCCGCAAGTCGCACGTCAAGATCGAGTAGAGCCAGGCGCGGTATAGCGTCGAGAAGGGGCCTTCGGGCCCCTTTCCTTTTTGCGCGCCTGCGGCCGGGGGAAGCGGCAGCCCGGTGGTTGCTGCGCTTCGGCCTGTGCTAGAGTCGGCGCGTGGAACGTGAGGGCAGCGACCGGGAGGCGGGGTGAGCGAGACTGCGGTGCGGGACGCGCTTCAGGCGCTGCGGGTCATTCCGGTGCTGCGGCTCGCCACGCGCGAGGCTGCCGCCAGCGCCGTCGACTGCCTGATCGAAGCGGGCTTCCGGACGGTCGAGCTCACCCTCACCACGCCGGATGCCGTCGCGCTGATCACCGAGCTGAAGCAACGCGCGGAAGGAGACTTCCTCGTCGGTGCCGGTACGGTGCTTGACCTGGATCGCGCGCAGGAATGCCTCGATGCAGGCGCCGACTATCTGGTGTCGCCCTGCCTGGTGCCGGGGATGGCCGAGCTCACGCGGGTGCGCGGCGCCGCCATGCTCATGGGCGGATTCACACCTACCGAAGTCCTGGCCGCCTGGCGCGACGGTGCCCAGATCGTGAAGGTGTTCCCCGCCTCGAGCGGCGGGCCCGCCACCTCTCCGCGATTCACGCGGTCTACCCGCAGATTCCGCTCTGTCCCGACCGGCGGCGTGTCCACGGCGAACATGCTCGACTATTTCAAGGCCGGTGCTTGCGCCGTCGGCGTGGGCAACAACGTCATCGATCAGAAGGCGCTGGCTGCGGGCGACCGTGCGCAGGTGATCCGGCACGCGCGCAGTTTTCTCGAGCTGGCGCGCGGCGCGTAACGCAGCGCGCGCGGGATCACCGCCCTCCCCACCGCTGGCGCCTGACCCAATGTTCGACCTCGTCAGCCTGGGCGAGCCGATGTACGAGTTCTCGCAGATCCCCGGCGAAGAGCGCCGCTGGCTGCAGGGCTTCGGCGGAGACACCACGAATGCCGCCATTGCTGCGGCCCGCCAGGGTGCAAAGGTGGCGTATTGACCCGGCTCGGTGACGACGCCTTCGGGCACGAGTTCCTCGGGCTGTGGCGGCGTGAGGGGATCGACACCTCGGGAGTGGGCATCGACCCCGAGGCGCATACCGCGGTGTACTTCATCAGCCACGGGCCGCAAGGCCACGTGTTCTCCTACCTGAGGGCAGGCTCTGCTGCGAGTCGCATGCGCCCGGCACACCTGCCGCTCGACCTGATCCGGACGGCCCGCTTCTTTCATGCCTCCGGCATCAGCCAGGCGATCAGCGCGAGCGCCTGCGACAGCGTGCTCGCGGCGATCGAAGCGGCCCGCGCAGCCGGTGTGCAAGTGGCCTACGACACCAACCTGCGCCTGCGGCTGTGGCCGCTGGCGCGCGCACGCGCCATCGTGGCTGCGTCGGTCGCGCTGTCCGATGTTCTGTTCGTCAGCGTTGAAGAAGGCGAGCAGCTCTGTGCGACTACGCAGCGCGACGCGATCCTGGATTGGTGCCATCGGCAGGGCGCCCGCCGCGTCGCTCTGAAGCTGGGCCCCGAGGGGGCCATCGGCAGCGACGGGACCCGCCGCCAGCTGGTGCCCGGTCATCGGGTCAAGGTGGTGGACGCCACCGGTGCGGGCGACTGCTTCGCCGGCTCGCTGCTCGCGCGAATGGCTGCGGGAGACGACTTCTGGAGCGCGATGCGTTACGCCAATGCGGCCGCGGCCCTGACCTGCACGGGATACGGCGCAGTCGCACCGCTGCCTCGGCCGCCGGAAGTCCTGGCGCTGCTGCAGGCTGCTCAGCCGAGTTGAACCGACTCTGAAATCAGCACATCACACAGGTCTTGCGGCACAGGAACGTACTGTCAGGCCCCGGCTTCCAGTTGATCGGCGCCGTCGGATAGGCGCACGCAGCCCAGTAGACAGGGCCGGCGCCGTCGGCCGTGTAGGAAGGCACGAGTTCTACCGCGCCTGGCGCCAGTGTGGTCACGCCGAGCGGGGTGTTCGAACAGACCTTCGGGCTGCTCGGATTGTCGATGCAGTAGGTCATGTTCACGCGTTCGCTGCACTGGTTGGTCAGGCTGGCCGCGCCATCGGGCTGCACGGCGAACTTCACGCACTCCGTGAACTCCGCCGCAGCCGCTGGCAATCCGACGGATGCGGCAAGCAGCGCGCACGCTGTGCGCAGGTTGTGAAGTCTCATGCCAGGTCCCTCCGAAACATGGCCCCTCACCAGGCGGCAGGAACAGACTCGGTTGCCATTCGCGCGTCAGGTTTCCAATCAACCGAACGGCTTCATCCCCTTCGCCACCCCCGGCCGCGCCGCCATCGCGGCGGCCCAACGGTGCAGATTGGAGAGCCCACCCGCGCCGTCGATCAACGCCTTGCGGGCGACGTAGTTGGGATAGAGTTGGAAGTCGGCGACGGACAGATCGCCGGCGAGGTATTCCTTGCCCGCCAGATGCGCGTCGCATACCGCGAAGAAATTCAGCAAGCGCTTATGGAAATGCTTGGTGATGGCCTCGTTTTTCTCGGGCGCCACCATCTCGAGGTGGAAGATCGCGCTGCTGACAGGCGCGACGTCGGTGGCGGCCTGCATGAGCCACTGCAGGGCAAGGGCCCGCGTGGCGGGCTCCTTGGGCAGGAACTTCCCGCTCTTCTCGGCGCAGTACAGGATGATCGCCCCAGACTGAGCCAAGGTCAGCGGCTTGCCTCCCGGCCCGTCGTGATCGACGATGACCGGGATCTGCGCCGCGGGGTTGAGCTTCAGGAACTCCGGGGTACGGGCCTCGCCCTTGGCGAGGTCGATCTTGTGCGGGGTATAGTCGAGCCCGCATTCGGCCAGGGCGACGGCCGCACGCAGGCCATTGGCCGTGGGTGCCAGGTACAGGTCGATCATCGTTCTTCTCCTATGGGTGCGTGCGGGCGATTATAGCCAGGCGCAACCAAACCAGGCTGGATATCGCATGTGCGGGGTCGTCAACAGGGAGAGGTCATGCCGCAGAGCAGTCTGAGCTATCGAACCGCGGCCGATCTCGCGCAGTTGATCCGGCGCCGGGAGATCTCGCCCGTGGAGCTCATCGAGGCCACGCTCGCACGTATCGAACGCTCGCAGCCGGTCTTGAACGCGTTCATCACCGTTTGCCACGACCACGCGCTCGCCGCCGCCCGCGCGGCGGAAGCGGCGATTCGGCGCAATGACCCGGTCGGCCCGCTGCACGGCATCCCGTTTTCGGTCAAGGATCTCGTCAATACCCGGGGTGTGCGCACCACCTACGGGTCGGTGATCTTCCGCAACCACGTTCCCGCAGCCGACGCTGTTGCGGTTGCGCGCCTGCGAGCCGCAGGCGGGATCCTGATCGGCAAGACCACCACCCCGGAGTTCGGGCAGAAGGGCATCACCGAGGCGCCGCTGTTCGGCCGCACCTGCAATGCGTGGCACAGCGCGCGCACCAGCGGAGGCTCCAGCGGCGGCGCCGCTGTTGCGGTTGCCGCCGGCCTCGGTGCGATCGCCGTCGGGACCGACGGCGGCGGGTCCACCCGCATCCCGGCGGCATGCAACGGCGTAGTCGGCTTCAAGCAGAGCCTGGGGCTGGTGCCAGCACGATTCGGCGGAAGACGCATTCGGCAACATCTCGTATATCACGCCCCTGGCGCGAACGGTCGCCGACACGGCGCTGATGCTCGAGGCGATGGCAGGCCCGCACCCGAGCGACCCGCACAGCGCGAATCGGCCCCGGCTGAATCTCGTCGAAGCGGCGCAGGGGCAAGGCGACTTGCAGGGCTTGAAGATCGCCTGGCGGCCGTTGCTCGGCAACACGGTGATCGCAACCCGAGGTGCGCGCCCTGTGCGAGGAGGCACTGCAGGCTTTCTCACAGCTGCGCGCCGACGTCGTCGAGACCCCGGACGACTTCGAGCCTGCCGAGCAGCTGTGGCTGATCTTGAACGGGGCCTATCGCTTCGCCCAGTTCGGCCGCCATCTCGAGAAGCACCGGGCCGTGATGGACCCGAGCCTGGTAGCACAGCTCGACCGTGCCGCCGGCTACTCGGCTCAGGAGCTGTATCGGGCGATTTTCATGCGCACCCGGCTGTACCGGCAGGTGCAGGGCTGGTTCGAGCAAGCCGACATTGTCGCGACCCCGACGCTGGCCAGAACGGCGCTGCCGATCGACCACGACTTCTTCGCCGTGGTCGAGATCGACGGCCGGCCGGTCGACACCATGCGGCGGGCCTGGTACCCCTATACGCTGCCGTTCAACCTGACGGGGAACCCTGCCATCAGCATCCCCTGTGGCTGGGACAGCGAGGGGCTGCCCGTCGGGCTTGCAATTGATCGGCCGGCTGGGCGCGGATGCTTTGCTGCTGCGGGCCGCAGCGTTGTTCGAAAAGCTGCGGCCGTGGGCGGATCGAACACCGCCCCTGGCGCTGGACTGATCACTTGCCGTCGTCGTTCTCGATCCACAGCTTGCCGACTTTGCGTTCCTTGATCATCGCCTTGGTGGCGGCGTCGAACTCGAGAAAGTGGGGCGTCTTCAAGTGCGCCGCAAACGCCGCCTCGTCCTGGTAGATCTCGTACAGAAAGACCCGGTCGTGGCCGCCTGCCGGCGCGCACACGTCGAAGCGGTCGCAGCCCGGCTCCAGCGTGCGGGACTTCTCGGCATTCTCCAGCATCAGCGGCATGAACTTTTCCATCACGTCCGGATGGAGGATGAAATCGACGGCGACGACGTAGCGTTTCATAGGGGGTCCTCCGTGGGGCGAGGTTGTCAGCGCGTTAGTATACTGTCCTTGACCTTGACAGCGTCGAGACCTCGAATGACTGCAATCCAACGCATCGGTGACACGGTAGACATCCTGGGCGAGGGGCCTGTGTGGGACGTGCAGGAGCAGGCATTGTACTGGGTGAACATCCGTGGCTGCCTGGTGCGGCGTTTCGACTGGCGCACACGCACGATCGACAGCTGGACGCTGCCCGAAGTGGTCGGCTCATTGGCAGTGCGTGAGAGCGGCGGCCTGCTGCTGGCGTTGAAGTCTTCGCTGTCGTTCTTCGATCCCGTGACCGGCGCCTTGGAACGCGTGTCGGCCCCGCAAGCCGACCGGCCCGAGATGCGGTTCAACGACGGCAAATGCGACCGCCAGGGGCGCTTCTGGGCCGGCACCATGAACGATGTCACGCGCGAGCCGGAAGGCAGCCTCTATCGTCTGGATCCGGCGCGGGGTTGCATAGCCATGCACACGGGCATCCGCATCCCCAACAGCTTGTGCTGGAGCCCGGACGGCCGTGTCATGTACTTCGCGGATTCTCCCACCCGCGCGATCTCCGCCTATCCGTTCGCCGCGTCGACGGGGGAACTGGGCGAGCGGCGCGAGTTCGTGACCGTCGAGGCGCCCGCCATTCCAGACGGGGCCACCGTCGATGCGGAGGGCTTCGTCTGGTGTGCGCACTACGACGGTTGGCGCATCGTCCGCTTTGCGCCCGACGGCCGCATCGACCGGCTCGTCGAGCTGCCGGTGCAGCGGCCCACCAGCGTGCAGTTCGGCGGTCCGGGGCTGGATGTGCTGTTCGTGACCACGGCCACCCAGAAGCTCACTTCGGAGGAGCTGGCGAAGCAGCCGCTGGCCGGTGCATTGCTGGCCCTGGAGCCGGGTGTGAAGGGGCTGCCGGAGGCCCGCTACGCCGGCTGAAGCGAAGAGAGGGAGCGTGGCGAGAGCGCTGCGCTGGGCCGGCTTTGTCCTCCTGCAAGCGGCAGCCGCGAACGCGCTGGGTGCGGGCAGCCTCGGCAAGGAGAGCGGCGCCGCGCTGCTCGCCCGCTGCGAGCCGGCAGTGTGGATGATCGAAGCAGACAGCCGCCGATTTCTCGACGACGCCGAATATGCCCGGGCCCAGTCCTGCCTCGGTTTCGTGGACGGCTTCATGTGGGGTCACGGGTGGGCGGCATGGCGAGAGCACCGCGACATGTACTACTGTCCGCCCGAGGAGCTCACCCCCACCCAGGTCGTGCCGCTCCTGGTCGAATACCTGCGCGCTCACCCCGACAGGCTCGATGCCAGGGCGCACGTGCTCCTGTTCTCCGCGCTGAGCAGCACGTATCCCTGCCAGCCGCCCCTCCCGGAGAAATAGTGCGGGACTTTCGCCCGCGGTGCGTGTATAGTGCCGCTGGGTTTTCGCGGTGCCTCATCCGGTTGCGCTGCGCCCCTCTCGCGGTTGTTCTCGAACTTCCTCGAACCCCCAACCACATGCTTACATCTGCCTGAACCGGTTCCTTGGGCGCCAGCCCGCTGCAGGCCGATTCAGGAGAGATCCATTACTTCGTCCTTCGATAAACTCGGCCTGCTTCCCGAGCTGCTCCGCGCTGTCGCAGACCAGGGTTACACCCAACCCACCCCCATTCAACTCCAAGCCGTCCCCGAAGTGCTCGCGGGCCGCGACCTGCTGGCCGCTGCACAGACGGGGACGGGCAAGACGGCGGGCTTCGTCCTGCCCCTGCTGCAGCTGCTCAAGACGGTCAAGACCAAAGGCTCACCCGACGGCCGGCGGCCTCCGCGCGTGCTGATCCTCACACCGACCCGCGAGCTGGCTGCTCAGGTGGAGGAGAGCGTGCGCACCTATGGTGCATACCTGCCCACGACCTCCACGGTAGTCTACGGCGGGGTCGGAATACAGCCCCAGGTGACCGCGCTCAGGCGCGGCGTCGAGATACTGGTCGCCACGCCGGGCCGGCTGCTGGACCACGTGCAGCAGAAGACAGTGGATCTGAGCCGTATCGAGTTCCTGGTGCTGGACGAAGCCGACCGCATGCTGGACATGGGCTTTATCCGCGACATCCGTCGCATTCTTGCCCTGCTGCCGAAGCAGCGGCAGAACCTGCTGTTCTCCGCCACGTTCACCCAGGAGATCCGGGAGCTGGCGCACTCCTTCCTCACCGATCCCGTCGTGGTGGAAGTCGCGCGCCGCAACGCGCCCTCCGAGCTGGTGAATCACGTCGTCCATCCGGTCGATGCGGGGCGCAAGCGCGAGCTGCTCGCGCACCTCATCAGCAGCGGTGGCTGGAAGCAGGTTCTCGTGTTCACGCGCACCAAGCACGGGGCCAACCGCCTCGCCGAGCAGCTCAAGCGCGACGGCATCAGCGCGGACGCGATCCACGGCAACAAAAGCCAGTCGCACCGCACCCGCACGCTGGCGGACTTCAAAGCCGGCGAGCTGCGCGTACTGGTCGCCACCGACCTCGCGGCCCGCGGGCTGGACATCGAAGAGTTGCCGCACGTGGTGAACTACGATCTTTCCCACGTTCCCGAAGACTATGTCCATCGCATCGGCCGCACCGGCCGGGCGGGCGTCGAAGGAGAAGCGGTCGCGCTGGTGTGCGCGGAAGACAGGCCGCTGCTGGCGGCCATCGAGCGTCTGCTCAACCGGTCCATCGAACAGCGTGTGGTGGCCGGTTTCGAGCTGGGGACCGGAGCGGCACGCGGCGAGCCACGCGCGCAGCCCGGCCGGCGGCCCGCATCTCCGCGGTCAGGTGAGCGCGGCGCGAAGGATCGGCCGGCCCATGCAGCCCGGCGCTCGGAACCCGGCTCGCGCAGGCGCTCCGGTTCGACGACCGAAGGCCGGTCCGGGACGGCTGGACGAAAGTCCTCGGGCCCTTCCCCGCAGCCGCGCAGCGAAGCGGCCGGTCAGCGCGGCCGCCGCGGAGGGCAGAAGCCGGCAGGAGCAAACGGAAACGGCAAGCGCTCCCCGGCGCCCGGCACACCGCGCACCGCAAAGCCCGAGGGACGGCGCCCGCAGAAGCAGAGCGCCTTCGCGGCGCTGCTTGCCGGCGCCCGCCGGCTGATCGGCTAAACCGCGACGAACATACAGCTTGTAAACCGCACATCAGCCACACAGCGCACAGAGAGCACAGAGAAGTTCGATGAGTCATGCGTGTACGTCCTGTCACCCGTTCGGTGAGGCGCGAACCGCGTGGAGCATGTTCCTCCTCTGGGTGCTCTGTGACCTCTGTGGCTTTGTTTTTTGGGTGCAACCTGCAGACAGGAGCCGGACATGAACATCTACGTTGGAAATCTCGCACCGGAGGTGACCGAGACCGAGCTGGCGGACGCTTTCAAGGCCTTCGGCCAGGTGAAATCGGCGCAGGTGATGCGCGAGCTCTTCAGCGGCGCGTCCAAGGGGTTCGGTTTCGTCGAGATGCCCGGCAAGCAACACTCGCTCGACGCCATCGCGGGTTTGAATGGAAAGGACTTCCACGGCCGTCCCCTGCGCGTCAACGAAGCACGGCCGAAGGTGGGCCGGCGCTAGCCCCTAGCCCGCGCTAGCCCGGATATTTCATCAGGACGCGAGATCGTAGCGGAGGGCTGGGCGAGACAGATCGGGCTCGACGTGCGCAGCCAATAGATCATTCTATGGGCAAGACGGGCATGCCCGGTGTGGCCGGCGCCGCGCAGGGCGGAGCAGGGGCCAGCGAAACGCGGAGCAAGGGCCCCTCCGGGGATGCGACCGTGTAGCTGGCCGCAGGCGCGTCGCCGCTGGCCTGTGCGCGTGTTCGCGGTCAGATCCGCAAACAAAGTTTGGGGGCCCCCCTTCCGCGCCACGACGCGCCGCCGGCTTGCCGGTGGATGCGACCCCGGAGCGGGCAGGAAGCGTCGCTGTGCGCGTCTCTCAGGCGGGCCGTGGCAAGCAAGACGCGATAGCCTGCCCGGCTTTCGTACCCACAAGCAGTACAGCAGTCGCTCGCGCCGCCGGCCTCGCGCGGAACCTGAAGAGTCTACGTTGGCTCCCTGCATCACGACCCGACTCATGCAGCAGCTTGGCCTCCGGAGTACGATCAGGCGGTGGAACGTCGTGCACGCGATCTACACCCTCCTGTAGCGGCGAAGTGAGTAGAACCATAGGGTTAGCCACGCGGTGTCGGCGTATCCAGCGTCTTAAGATGAGTTCAGTACTCGACAGTTTCCTGACATTCCTCGCGAGCGGGCTCGGTGGGTTAGGCCACGCGGTGTCGGCGTATCCAGCGTCTTAAGATGAGTTCAGTACTCGACAGTTTCCTGACATTCCTCGCGAGCGGGCTCGGTGGATGATGCCTTTCCTTTGTACTTGCCCGCTCCTTTAAGGTTCTTGAACTTGCCGCTCCCACCCACATATTGATACGTCCCCTCCCAGCTAGATTCCCAGGAACCGTCTCCCTTGACAGTCGTCTTGACGGTGCCTTTGAAAGCGCCATAGTCTTGACTCCCGTCTTCGTGCGTATCGTAGAAGTACCCGGTTTGCGTTCCGCTACCGTCTCTAAGGTCTGACTGGACGTAAACCCACTCCTCTGTGACCTTGAAATCTGGATTTGACACTTTGAGGTCGGAGATATTCGCTTCTTGGACGAGTTCGTGGTTGGGGACATCACCTATCGGCAAAACTGTCTTGTATAGAGTTCTGATGTTTGTTTTTACGCAGGTTTGTTCTCTTTTCTCGGCAGCATCGGCGACGATGCTCAACGAAACTGCGGTGATCAGCAATAGAGCTGATGTCAAGGCTTTGATGGGTTTCGCCTGATTCATGGTCGGTTCCTCGTCGGTGTGGATGATGCAAAAACCCGGCATGCCGGGGCCTAACCGACCCAGTTCACCGGGCGGCGACAGGCGCCGAAGGTGGCTGTTGACGCTTCGGTGCAACTGGATGTTCGGCGTCATACTGCGTATGCCGGCATACAGGGTTCCGGCATTCTCGTGGCTTGACCTAACGCTTCCCGTCGATCAGTACGAATGCGATCCGCGCGGTCTTGTCCGATCGGTTTGCCCACGCGTGGTTGGTCCCGCGTTGAATCAAGACATCGCCTGCCCGCATCAATGTCTCGTCTTGGTCCATGACCGCGTAGATCTCGCCCTCCAGCACTATCGCGTAATCGACGGTTTCGGTGCGATGCATGCCGGGGTGCTTTCTTGGCGAGCTACAGCTTCCGCGGGGGCTCCCAGCTCGAGCTTCGCCCGCCCGAGCGCCAGCCATGCCTCTGGATCGTCCGGCTCTCCTAGGGTCCAATCGAGGGCTATCACCGTGCAGCTCGGCCCAAGCTTCCGCCTTCTCTAGCCATGCCGCTTGCAAGAAGATCGGCTGTGCAGGGGCGTTATCCTGCCAGAAGGCCGCTGAGACCGCCTTAGGTTCATGCGGGATCGCGTCGGCCTCCACCAATGGTTCAACCCACTCAGTGGGTACGGCATAGTTGAGGTCATCGCCCAGAGTCCCCCGGAACGTGAGCACGCCGACCAACCGACCTTGTTCGTCGAAGAGGCCTCCGCCACTTGCACCTCTAGGAAATCCGGCAGTTGTCCGAATCACATAAGCGCCGTCCATTTGATACAGCGCGGTGATTCGGCCCTCGCTGATGTACGGCTGATAACCCTCCGCGTAGCCGATGGCGATGACTTGCTCGCCGATCTGGAGTTGAGACGACGGCCGTCGCTCGGGAACGGGGCCCTGCAATTCGGGCGCGAGAAGCAGGCACAGGTCTTGACGCGGGTTCATGTGCGCCATTCGTGCAGGAATTTCGCCCTCCCGGTGCAAGATGAGAATCCGATCGGCGTCCCTCGTCGTGTGACAGTTGGTGACCAGCCTACCTGGCGCAAGCAACACGGCAGAACCAAGAGCGGCGCCTCTTCCATGCAGCTTCGCTCCTATCTTGTAGACGGCCTGCCGCGCCGTCCTCACGTCAGCGGCAAGTGCATCCGCGACCAGGGATAGAAATGCGATAGCGAAGAGCAGTCCTCGGAGAACTGGCTCGAGCCTCATTCCGTTACTCCAAACTCAATGCGTCGGAAGTTTCTGCCTCGTTCTTGAGAGCTCTGTTCATGTAGTGCATGTCGTCTGCCGACTGATGGGATCGTCGTCGACGGCGAGGATATGCGCCAACGCGGTCGATGGCGCCTGAACTTGCATAGCTTCATGACGGCTTGAGCGCTCATCAGTCTAGCCAAGGGTAATTCGCGTCGGTCACAGATGTGACCTTGTCGACCGAGCCGCTGGCCGGCGTCAGGGCTTCGGCGAGCGTCTGCTTTGCTCGGTGGCGAGAGGCTGCTCAGGGTCGTGTCCAGCCCGTCGCTGTGCTCGAAAGCGGACGTTGAATGGAAATGTCTACTGGCGGGATCCTGATCGGCAGCAGTCGGCCATTATGTGAAGGGCCCAGTTATGAACAGTTGGCCGGCGGCGGGCGCGGGAGTTGCCTCGTACAACGACGGTTTCGCGCGTCCGCGCCCTTCACATAATTACAGGCTCTTCAGGAACTCGATCAGCGAGACGGAGCCGCAGTAGCGTCGGGTGCCCGGATCCTGCAACTTGGCCAGGGCCCGCTCCTTCATCGCGAGGTCCGCCTCGGTGTGTAGCAAGAATCCTGACCATGACGGCCTCCAGGAGTGTCACCGTCAGTGCTACCGGAGCGCCGGAATTATGTCCAGTGCGCCGCGCTGTCGAGCGTCAGATCACGAGGATTGGCGCGGGTTACCGGCCTTCGGGCCCTTCAAACTATTCAGGGTCTTCAGGAAATCGAGTGGATAGTTTTGAGGGTTTTTAGAGCTTCGGGAGCATGCAAGTGAGGATCTTTAGCCGCAGATACTCCTCGTCGCGCAGCCCGTACGCGCGCCGCTGGATGACGCGAATTTTTGTTGTTCAGCCCCTCCACGAATCCCAGCGAGACCTTGTTCTCTGGCTTGCAGTAGGCAGCGATTCCGTCCCAATGACGATCGATCATCTCGGCGAAGTTCTCGTAGGGCTTGAGCCGCTGCCATTTGAGGGCGGCACACCAGTCGAAGAAGCGTCGCGCCCAGCCCTCGCGCTAGACCGTTTTTTTGAGCGCCGCACGAGCCGCACCACGCGCGCATGCGAGTCACCGAACACCCCCCACAAGCCCGGCAAGGGCCGAAAGCCAGGGAACCGATATGCGTCAAGCAGACGCTTGGACTTCTTCGGAGTAGACATGGAGAAATCATGCCAGATTCCAAGCCCTGTCCCAACCCCTGAAACCCAGTACTGGCGCGGCTTACAGCCAGATTGATCCTAGAATTCACCCACACGTTTTCCAGAAGACCCACTATTCATAACTGGGCCCTTTGCATAATGATCGTTATGGATAGATGTGCATAACGTCCATTTTGGGACATTCAATAGTCACAACTCAGCACCCGAAAGCTGACATTGCGAGACCGCGAAGGCGGAAGGTCGCTGCAGATGGAGCGCGAGGCAAGAGCGGAGCGCAGCTGTCCACGGCTCGATGGCACCACACTGGCGCTTCAGGCGCCAGGACGGAATAACGCGGCCAGACGCTCGATCAGTTCCAGAGGCATGAGGCGCAGTTGCGTGCTGCCATCGGGCTGGGGCTTGGGAAAACGATAGACGAGCTGGTTGTCAGCGACCCGCTCGAGCCGCTCCAGCGCGAAGGGCGGGCGCGCGTAATAGCGTAGCAGCCGCTCCAGCCCGGGGCAGTCGTGGCCGTCAATGCGCACCGAGCCATCCAGGGAGAAGCCCCGCCGTGGTGCCAGCGCGCCATGTCGCGCGCATCGGCTTGGTCGAGATGACCAGCGTGCGCGAACCAGCGCAACGCCTTGATCAAACCTTGCAGGATCGCCCACCACGCGCTGCCGGCATGGATCCCTCCGAGCCGTCAGTGCCCCGTTACGGAGCGAGCGATGCGACGCAAAGGCACCTTGCAAAGCGCTGCGCCGAGCAGCGCGAGCCCGGCCAGCATCACTGCCGCTGCGCCCGGCTCGGGTACCGCGCTGATACTGATGGCGGCAAGATCGACGCTCGCCCGCGCGGACATAGTGTCGTCACCGAAAAAGATGAAGTTCTTGATACTGTATGGCAAGCCGAACGAGGAGTAATCGCGCATCGGCCCGGACAGAACCGGCGACCCATCGGCACTGAGGGCGTACGAGCCGCCTTGCAGCTCCAGGGTGTAGTCGATGATTGCGGCACCAGTCGAGACGGCGGCGCCCTCGGCTTGCGTGAAGGCCGGCGCGCTCTGAGCCCAGATTCGGCCCGGGCTGGTCCAGAATCCCAGCTCGATCCCGCGGTTGGTGTTGTCCAGCAGAATGACGGAAAACCCGGCCCGGTCGTTGCTCGCGTGCGCTTCCGTCAGCAGCTGCGCCGAAAAGGAAAGGCGTACGCCGGCCGCGCTGTCGACCACCTGATCCAAACGCAAATACCCGGCGCGTATGGCGGAGTCTGAGGTCGTGTCCAGGTTGAGCACGCCGCCTCCGACGCTCTGGCTAGGGGATCCGAACAATGCAGCGAAACTCCATCCCTGCGCCGCAGGCAGCGTCCCCAGCGATGCGTCGTAGAGAATGGCGCCGAGCGCGCCCTTTGCGAGCAGCGTAAAGCCCAACGCGGCGAGCCGCACGATGGGCAAGGACTTCGGATCCATCACACCCCCCGTCCCAGGTTTGCAGCCGGAGTTTAAGCCAAAACAGGCGAACCTGGCCATATACGGACTCACGGCACTCTAGCTGTCTGCCAGCCTAGGCGCTGGTCGAGGACGAACTCGGGCAGGGGGGCGCTGGGGAGTCAGCCCAGAGTGGGCCACGGGCTCGGTCGCTGTGCCCCGAACATATGAGATGAAGGAGATTCAACCGTGATGGAGAGAGCGAGGCCCAACCAGGCCATCCAGCGGACCCCCGAGGCGCCCTCAACCACTTCTTGATCGTGTTGCCGCGCCAGGCTCGTGCGCCTGGCGATCTCGTTGACCGACAGGCTCAAGCGGCGGCCAGCGTAGCCGCGAAGCGAGGATAGGTCTCGGCGATCTCCGCCCGGATCTCGCCTCGGATCAGCGCAAGCACGCTCGCATCCGGCAACGGAGTCTGCGGGACCGATTCGGAGCGGTCGAACGCGAACCCGGTGTTGTCGAGAATCTCCTCGACGGTGTGGCCGGGGTGCACGCTCTCCAGCCGGAAGCGCTGCTTGGCCTTGTCGTACAGGAACAGGCCCAGTCCGGTGAGCAAGGCATAGGGGCCGCCTGGCCGGTAGGCTGCCGTGGTGCTGACGCCCGGGGCGCTGACGAAATCCACCCGCGGAACCATTGCCCTGCGCGTATGCTCCTCCCGGAACAGAATTACGCGCGGCACGAGAAAGTACAGATAGGCCGAGCCGAACGAGCCGGGCCAGCGGACTTCGGTGCACTGTTCGCTGCCGATTCCGACCAGATTGATGTTGCCCTGCCCGTCGATCTGACCGCCACCCAGGAAGAATGCGTCGATGCGGCCTTGCGCGGCGAGATCGAACAGCTCCACGCCGCCGTCGGTGAAGAAGTTGTTGCGCCGCGAACCCAGCACGCTCACCCGCATCGAGCCGTTGGAAAGCCGGCGGGCGAGCAGGGCGCCCGACCCGGGAACGGGCGAGGACGCTCCGACCGCGACGTGCCTGCAGTCCGCCAGCAGCCGCGCGACGATCGCGACCAGCAACTCGGTCCTGCTGACCTCCATCAAGCCGCTGCCTGGCGTTGGCCCAGCCAGTCGTTGAGGTAGCTGGCGAACCCCTCCGCTGTGCGCGCGGCGGCGGTGTAGCGGGCGATCTCCGCTTCGTCCTGCGGGTAGTGATCCACCAGGCCGACCGGCCAGGCTCCCTGCGGCGCGAGCGCGACCCTGTCCACGTAGATCGAAGGAATGACCGCTCCCGCGCGAGCCTCGTCCTCGAGCAGGTTCTGGTCGGTGATTTCTTCCACCGTCGCCAGGGTACGGTGGGAAGCGTGCGCCATGATCAGCAGCTCGCGCTCGCGGCCCACGAACACGTTGCCGAAACGATCCGCAAGACTGGCGTGGAACAGCGCGAAGTCGGGGCGGATCGCTTTGAGGACGACGACCGGATCTCCGGGCGCGAAGGGATTGTCGATCACCGTCCAGTCGTCGCGGTTGGCCAGCAGGTCGGTGTCCAGAAGGCCCCGCAGTGGAATGAACGGGAGCCCCTTCTGTCCTGCCTGCAACGCCGCGTAGACGGCCGGGCAGGTCGAATCGATCATCCGCAGCTTGCCTTCCTTGAGCGCTGCAACGAAGCGTGGCGCGGCACCGTACTCGCCAAGGGTCACGCCGGAGGTCTCGAGGGTGCGAACGCAGCCCGCGCCGATGAGAATATCCGCCTGGATTCCACTCACGGGGACGCACAGCAGGTGCAGGTCCCGGACGCCGCGGCGGACCAGCTCCCGTGTGGCGGCCATCGGCACGCCGGACGAGTCTTTGGGAACGGCGAGCAGCGCGCCGTCGGGCACCGCGGCGGCGAGCGCTTCGAGGCTGCAGAGCGTGGCTTCTGACATTGGTCGTGCTCCCGACGTTTGCGGCGATTATCCCTTACCGGCGGGTGTGGCGTCTAATGGCGAATGCTCTATAGTCGTCGAACTTCCGGTTCGGGGAATCAGGAGACTCGTCATGGTCGGTCTTGACCGTCGCGCCTTCATGGCTGTGACTGCAGCTGGTGTCGTAGGTCCCACTGTTATCGGCGCAGGAGAAGTCGTCGCGAGAGGCATGGACTGGATGACCATGTCGCTCGAGGCACGCAACCTGGCTTTCAACAATGTGGCCCATGTGGGACCCGAATTCGCTCGGAAGAAGACCGAAGGCTGGGCCGCAGCTTCGAAGGCCCTGCGGGCGCAACGCCCGCAGCACCTCGATCTGCCCTATGCTCCAGGCGATCGGACCAAGTGGGACTTGTATCCTGCCACCGATCCGAACGCGCCGTGCTGCGTTCACATCCATGGCGGCTATTGGCAGCGCGGCAGCAAGGAAATCTTCGCTTGCATGGCGGAGGGGGTTCTCGCGCGTGGCTGGTCGGCGGCCCTGCCTGGCTACACTCTAGCTCCTGACGCGAGCTTGACCCAGATCACGAAAGAGCTGCGAACCGCGCTTGACTGGTTCGCTGCGGAGGCCGGCGCGCACGGTATTGCGGGGCCCGTCATCCTCTCGGGTTGGTCGGCCGGTGGGCATCTGACGGCCGTCCTGCTGGATCATCCAAGGGTGGCGGCCGGGTTGGCGATTTCGGGCGTATTCGAGCTCGCTCCGCTGCGCGACTCCCCGCATGTCAACGACAAGGTCAAGTTGACCGAAGTCGAAATCGAAACCCTCTCTCCAATGCGCTTGCCGGGCGTCGACAAGCAACTTTCCATAGCCTATGGCACGGTGGAGTTGCCGGCGATGATTGCCAGCAGTCGGGATTTCCACGCTTACCGGGCTCAGGCCAATCTCCCGGGCGACCTGATTCCGATCATCAATTCAAACCACTTCACGATCATGGACGAGCTCAGACTTCCCGACAGCCATCTGACACGCGCGGTGCTGCAGCTGGCGGGAACGTAGGCCGCCCCAAATACGGCGAGCGGTCGCAGACGGCGTTCCAGATTGACCTTGCCTCCTGGTCTGTCGCGTAGCACAAGCCAGCCGTACTCGACGCGATCGACGGAAAGCTGCTTGCCGCCGGGGCAGCCTGAGCACGATCAACGGGAAGCTCGATGCCCCCTCCGATCAGCGCGGGTTCGTCCAGTCTTTGACCCGTAGACCCTGGAACAGGGCGAAGTCCGATACATTCCTGGTAACGAGCACGAGGTCGTTTACGGCAGCGATGGCCGCGATCTGGCCATCGACAAAGGGACGAGGTTGGCCGACTTTCTGCAGGCGGGCACGCTCATCCGCGTGCCAAGCAGCCGCACGCAGGTCATACGCGAGAATTTCCAGACCCGACGCAAGCAGCCCGTCGAGAAACGATGCGAGGGAGGTCTTGCGCGCGCCGTCCGGCATCGTAGTGACACCGGATCTCAGCTCGTGGTATACGACTGCCGCCGTGCATACTTGCCTGCGGTACCGTTTGAAGCGGGCCAGCACACGCGCATCCGCTCGAGGCCTGGTCAGCTCCGAAAGGACATTCGCATCCAGGAGAAAAGTCAGCTTTCCCACGGAGAAGGGCGACCCACGTCGCGGTCGCGCCAGCCCCGCGTTTCTTCCGGGCTGATGCCTTCCAGTCTGCGGGCAACGCGGCGCGCCAGCGCTCGACGAATTCCCACAGGTCGCGCTGCTCTGCCGCGCCGGACTGCAGACGCCGATAGGCTTCCTCCGACAGCAGCACAGCCACCGGCTTGCCGCGGCGCGTCAACCTGATCGGCTTGCCGGCTTCGGCCTGGTGCACGAGCGAGGTCAGCGCGTTCTTGGCCTCGGTGATCGGGACTTCACGCATGGGACCTCCGAGCTGGCTAGATAGATGGCTAGATTGCAGGATTTCGCGCATGCGCTCAATGCCGGTGCACCCCGGCACGAAAACCGCTGTGGCGGTCATGCGTGACCGGGGACGAGGGAGGGCCCTCGATACGTCGCGGCGATTCCGCTGCCGCGGATCGGGCGAAGGAGCAAAAAAAGCCAGCCAGGATTCCTGGCTGGCTTGGGTAAGAGGCCGGCAGCTTACACACGGATCTTTACCAGATCCTTGAGCACCCCGTCGAGGCCGCCGAACACGGAGATCTTGTCGATCTTCTCGGTGACCTTCTCCAGAGTCTCCAGCTCCTTCAGGCGCAAGGCGACCGGGTTGTCTTCCATCACCTTGGCGGTGTTGAGCAGCGAGCGGGTCGCCGCGGTTTCCTCGCGACGACGGATCACGTTCGCCTGGGCGGACTTCTCCGCCTCCACCACCTTGGTGAGGATCGCCTTCATGTCGCCCGGCAGGATGATGTCCTTCACACCCACCGATTCGACCATCAGGCCGAAGCCGTCTGCTGCCTTGCGGACGTGGGCCGAGACCACCTCGTCGATCACGCCCTTGTTTTCGAGCAGCTCGTCGAGGGTTCGGGTGCCGACCGCCGCACGCAGGCCGAACTGCAGCTCCCGGTAGAGGTAGTCCACCGGCTTCGCCTGCTTGGCGAAGGCGAGCTTCACGTCGGTGATGCGGTAGCCGGCGGTGAGGTTGACCCGCAGTGCGACCTTATCCCTGGTCAGGATCTCCTGACCGGAGACCTCGATCGCCTGCAGACGCAGGTCCACGAACTCCACACGCAGATCGCGGTTGAACCGGTAGAAGGCGTGCAGACCCGGATCCAGCAGCCGGTCGAGCTTGCCGTCGACGAACAGCACGCCGACGAAATGCTCCGGCACCGGGACGGGGAAAACACCGGCCTCGGCTCCTTCGACCTTGCGGCCGGTACGGGTGCCGTACGCGATCACGGACGCGAGTGCAGGCGCGACTTCGAAGCGCTCGGCGACATCGACAACCTCGTGCAGGATGTTGGTGTAGCCCTTGAAGTAGAGCCGGCGCGCGTTGGGTGCAATCAGCTCCACCAGGACGCCGTTCTCATAGCGCAGCGCCAGTTCGGTCGGCCCCAGCTCGATGACGTGGAAGTGCTCGGCCGCGAGTTGCGGCTCCGCCTTCACAATGTAGTCGGCGAAGCGGTGCTCGAACCGGGACGCCTCGAGCGGGAGCACCTCGACCGCGAAGCGCTGCAGCGGGTCGAAGTAACGGTGCTCACCCGGCCCGAGGATGCCGGCAAAGTCGCCGCGGTACAGCAACACGGCGCGCTCGTCCTTCTTGATTAGAAACTTGCGAAACATCTTCTTTCTCCTTGCCGCGTCGTTACCGTTCACCGACCGAAACGCGGCGGGGTCGAATCGGCAAGCGCCGACCCTCGCGGGACGTAGCAGGGGGTCCCGCACCACCCGGGGCGAAGTCAAAGCGGGCTCGCCCCAAACCCGAGTAATGAAAGGCCGGCCTCCCGGCGTCACGACGGACAGGCATCCGGTCACAGGCGGGACGAGAGGCCCATCGAGGATGGGCCCCGCCGAGCCGCGCCGCGCAGTCTGCCTGCTCCCGCGGCCGATGCTGCTGGCCGCCATCGCAGACTGGACCGTTTGGCTGGTGCTCGTTCGCGCCGGTGCGCTGATGCTGCTCTGCTCGCACGGCGGTGCGCACCGCAAGACTGCTGCGCAGTGCGCGTGAGGCCGGCCTGGGTACTGCAAACAAACCCTTGGAAAGGGCTTCCTGCGGGAGTCGAACCCGCGGCCAATCGGTTATCAGCCGATCGCTCTACCACTGAGCTAAGGAGTGGAGGTGAACATGGGAATCGAACCCACGACCTCGGATCGGAAGATCCGCGCTCTACCGCTGAGCTAGGTCACCTGGTATCCACCGCTTCACGGGCTGCGGCATACGCCAGCCCGATTCTGAAGGGCCGGCGCACCGGGCAGGGCTCTCGAGCCTGCGCCGCTGCAGTTCCGCTGGACGGAAGATTCTGAAACGAGCACCGGGCTTCCGAGCCCGGCGCTCTCAATTGCGCAGACGACTGTTCGCGGGCACCTTGGCCAGCAAGTACTCCATCTGGTCCGCCAGGATATGACGATTGACCAGGATGAAGTCCTCCCAACGCGATGGCACGTAGGGGAGGTATTGCAGCCGCATACCGGCTTCCTCCGGCCGGCGGCTTCCCTTGCGGGCGTTGCACGCGTGACAGGCGGTGACCAGGTTCATCCAGGTGTCGAGTCCGCCGCGGGCAACCGGGACGATGTGATCGCGCGACAGGTCGCGATCGCGGAACTGCATGCCGCAGTACGCGCACACCCGGCGGTCGCGCGCGAACAGCTTTTCGTTGCTCAACACCGGCGCTCGGTCAAAGCCGCCGGCGACGAACTCCGGCCCCAGGACCGCGATGATGCTGCTCACGCGGATGCGGGAGCGCTTGCCGCAGCGCTGCCAGCCGCCGCGGAACTCCGCCGTGCTGTCGCCGAACTCATAGCCGACGACACCGCGGGCGTAGTAGGTGACGGCGGTCTGCGCTGTGACCCACTTGCGCGGAGTGCCGGCGATGTCCAATGCCAGGATCGGGCTCTGCATGGTCGACTCCTTCTGCAAATGGGCCGCAAGCCCGGGGTTGATGGATGCCAGAACCGGAGTCGAACCGGTGATGTGGCTTGCGCCAGCCGGATTTGCAGTCCGGTGCCTTCGCCTCTCGGCCACCTGGCAGTAGAACGTGAAGGAGTCCTGCTCGTGGAGAGAAGGTTGGCCTCCCCGGAGAGATTCGAACTCCCGGCCTCGGCGTTCGTAGCGCCGCGATCTTCCGCTGATCTACGGGGAGGATGTTTGGGGTGACCAGCCGGATTCGAACCGGCATCTCCCGGGTTCACGGCCCGGTGCTCTGTCCGTTGAGCTACAGCCACCATTGGATTCGAGCCCTCGCAGAAAACGTGAGGCCAAACACTTGTGGGCCCCGCAGGAGTCGAACCTGCCTCGCGCGGATTAAGAGTCCGCTGCCTAGCCGCTCGGCCAGGAGCCCGGAGGAATTCCGTGAACCTCGACCGCTTGACGCAGCGCGCACCCCCTCCCTTGCGTCCGCAGGACGCGGGGAGGGCTGGGGAGGGGGCAAGACACTGTGTAGCAAGCGGAGAAGTACGATGTGCTCGCGCGGGATCACTCTCTGAAAGAAGTCGTCCCGCTCGCTACCGTCGTATCGGCCCGAGGCCAGGCAGCAGTGCTTGAATCGGAACCAGAACAGGTCATCCCAGCTTCTGATGTCCTTGTGCACCTCCACACCTGGACCGTGCGACGGCGTCTCGGTGGTGCGTCCTGGCAGGGCTCGAACCTGCATCGCTCGCTTATCAGGCGAGTGCTGTGGGCGGGTATAAGCCGCCGGCTTTGCCATTAAGCTACGGAGCCGTGCTTGGTGCCGCCGCCTGGTAACGCTCCAGGCTCTCCTGCGCTTCAGGCAGGCGCTGTCACTTGATCAGCTACAGCGGCGAATGACCGGGAAGTGGGCGTCGATCCCACAGCCTACAGGCCGCAGCCTGCCGCTCTCATCCTTGAGCTATTCCCGACCTGCGACGACTTGACCGATCTTCGAGATGCCGGCAGCCGGGCTGCGCGCACCTGTCGATCTGCCCCCGAGCCCTCGCGCAACGCTCGGACCAGGAAGCTACCTTTTACCCTGAGGACTGAGGTCTCGGTACGGCAAGCAGGACGGCACCCGTCGTCTGCGCGCACCCGATTCCGACGGTATCGGTGAGCGAGTGTGCGTTGCTCGTCCGCAGCGTGCTGCGTCCCTACGACCGCCGCTCTTTTCGGCGATCGCTCCCTCGCGGGATGGGTGAGGCTTGCGTGAATCGACCGTTGCCGGCGCGGGAGTGCAGGACTTCCCGCTTTGGCGCCCTGGCGGGCGTTGTCGTTACGGACATCACGCTGCCCGATATGGCGGAGAGTGTGGGATTCGAACCCACGCGCCCTCTGTTTGAGGGCTCCCGCTTAGCAGGCGGGGGTCTTAAGCCGCTCGACCAACTCTCCAGTGCTCTGGTAGGGGAGGCTGGATTCGAACCAGCGAATCACTGCTTCAGAGGCAGGTCCCTTGGGCCACTCGGGCACTCCCCGGCAACCAGCGAACCGTAGGAGAGTCGAACTCCTCTGACTTGATTGAAAGCCAAGTGACCTCACCCCTGGACGAGGGCCGCAAGCGTCGTTGGGTGCGCGCGCTCAACGACAAGCGCGATCCGGTGGTTCGCGTCGATCTATCCCACCCGCCAGCAGGGTTGCGGGCAAGCGAACGGGGTCCGTAGTGCGGCGGAGCCTCCGCTGGGTTCGATCGTCGCAGTCGCAGTTCGCCACTTCGGAGAGGGCCCCACCGCCCCCTCCTGCTGGCGCCGTATCACACGACCATTGGCGCAAACCAGATTCAATGTGGTGCGCCGAACAGGACTTGAACCTGTACGCCCTGGTGGGCGACAGCCTCTCGAGCTGCTGCGTCTGCCGATTTCGCCATCGGCGCACGGGCTCCCGTTCCGTCTGGAACGAGAGCCTGAATCTCGACTTGTTAAAGAGCAGTTCGCAGACATCGGGTCTGCGCAGCGCGTGTCTCGAGGACACGCGCCGGAGCAAGCACAAACAAAAAGCCCGGGGCACTTCACGTGCAGCCCGGGCTTTCGGGAAATTGGATGTAACCCTTCGCTCAGGTCACAAACCTCCGCGAATGCCCGGGTCGTCCGCACGACCGGTCGAAACCGGCCTGGGGACGCGCGTGATCGCTATTGCAGGCCAACGCTGTCGGCTGCAAACGCGATGGGGTCTGGCTACTCGAGCCTTTCCCGAACGCGCGCGTTCCCGCCGCTATGGCTTGGCCTAGCGGGCGCGGGGCGCGAATGGTGGGATGCAGCGAGTACATTTTCCTGGACACCTGGTTGCTGAAATCGAAACACGAGCGATCCGTTCGATCGCGGCGCGCATCATAGGCAGGCGTGCGTAGGCCTGTCAAGAAAAATTGTGGTCACAGCCGAAAAGTTGTAGTTACAATGTGAACTATGCACGTATCCATCCGTGACCTCAAAGCCAGGCTTTCCGAGTACTTGCGCCATGCCGCCGGCGGCCGCGAGGTCGTCGTTACCCTGCACAACCGGCCGATCGCAAAGCTCGTTCCGATCAGCTCGGCCCCGGAGAGCGAGCAGGATGCCCTCCAACGCTTGACCGCCATGTCGTGGGTTCGGCCGGCCAGCGGCTCCGCGCCGGTCGGATCGCGCAATCCGGCCCGTCCGCCGCATGGCGGCGCGCGCGTGAGCGACTTGCTGTCGACCAGCCCCCGCAAGCCGCGGTGATCCTGTTCCTGGATGCTTCCGCGTTCATCAAGCTCTACGTCGTCGAGCCCGGTTCCGGGCCTTTGCGCCGTGCCTTGAAGCAGGCCTCAGCCGTCTTTGCCCTGGACGCGACCTACGTGGAAGTGCGCGGAGCGCTGGCACGAGCGGTCGCGTCCGGCATGCTTCGGGAGACGGTGGTCAGGCAAGCCAGGGGCGATTTCGAGCAGGACTGGCAGGGTGTGCACGCGGTGGCGCCGGATGCCGCAATGCTGCGACGTGCGGCGGAGCTGGCCGAAACCGGCCTCATCGATGTGCTCGGCGCATTGAATCTGGCGGCCGCCGAGACTATTGCCCGCCAGCTGCCATCGGGCTCCGCGCTTGCGCTGGGCACGGGCGACGCCGAGCGCAGCGCTCAGGCCGCAAGCCTGGGGTTGCAGGGAATCGACTGACCCTGGATCGGCGCGCAGCTGCTGCCGGAAGGCGACAAACACGGCGCCTGCGGCTGCTACGGAAGTCCCGGAATGATGGATACCATGACGGCAGCCGCGATCAAAGCGCAGGCAATCAGAGCGTCGCGGCTCCGCAGCGGGTCGTAGAGGCGGCGAAGGTTGTGCATTAGCATCTGTGGCCCCCTTTGTTGTTGAGATCGAGCACCCCGATGCCGGGTGCTCTCCAGGCCACTTTCCTCCCATTTGGATGGCCTGTCACGCTTTGTCAAACGACACCATGCTCCGCCGGGCTAGCGCAGGGCCAGCCCGGATATGTTACCAGGCCACCCCCGAGCCCATCCACACCCATCACCGAACCTCACACAACGCGAGATTCGAAGCTTCGGCCTCGGCAGGCAATGTCGAATTGGCGGCGAGACTGCAGGATCCGTAAGCCACTTGTAACCACCCGAAGAGTACAGTGGGCGGGATAAACGTGGGACTCGCCGGCAGCCGGTGCGATGGTGTCAGGCTGTTCGCGTGAGCGCTCAAGACTTTGGGCAGAATGAACAATTGCGCAAGGAGTGACCGAAATGGCCGTGGCGACTGGAGCAGAGAAGGACGAAATTGGGAAGTACTTTTGGCGCGGCGGGCAGCGGATTGACCTTGTCGAGGTTCCAGACCGGTTCACCGTGCGGATGAAACGGGGCGTGCCCGTACAGAAGATCACCTCGAGCTACACGGCGAGACATCGGCGGCGGCTGCTCCGGCAGGATCTGGAGGAATTCTCGGTGGATTCCAATGAGCGCGACGCAGTGATGGCACGGGTGCGCAGGGGTGAAGAGGCGCAGTTCGCCTCACATGTCTACGCGCGACCCGAGGAGCCCGAGACCAAGCTCTATCTCACCGACGAGATCACGGTGCAGTTCAGGCCGGAGGCCTCCGACGGCGAAATCGAGCAGCTGGTGCGCGAGCACGGGCTGTCCCTGGTCAAGGAAGTTCCCGGGTCGTCACGCATGTATGTGTTTCGGGTAGGCCCGGAAGCCACGGAGAATCCGATCAAGATCGCCAATCGCCTGGCGCAGAGCGACAAGGTGCTCGCCAGCGAACCGAACTTCGCCGTCGCTTCCAAGAGCCTCTACACGCCCACGGACACGCTGTTCCCCGAGCAGTGGCATCTGTTCAATACCGGCGGGCCGCTTCTCTCGACTGCCGCGCACATAGACGCAGTGCATGCCTGGGATCTGACGCGCGGCGAGCGCTCCGTGATCGTCGCGGTGGCGGACGATTCGTGCGATGTGAACCACAGCGACTTCCAGGGCACGGGAAAGATCGTTGCGCCCCGCGACTTCGCCGGACAGGACTTCAGTCCGCTGCCGGAGCTGGCGGACGACAACCACGGCACCGCGTGTTGCGGTGTGGCGGTCGCCGAGGAGAGCGGGATCGGAGTGGTGGGCGTGGCGCCCGGCTGCGCCCTGATGCCGATCCGCACCACCGGTTTCATCGACGATGGCGCGATCGAGGATATGTGCAACTGGGTCGTCGACCACGGTGCGTCGGTATTGTCGTGCAGCTGGTCAGCCGCGGCGCGCTCCTTCAGCTTGAGCCTGCGCATGCGTGCGGCCCTGACCCGTGCGGCGACGGTAGGGCGAGGTGGAAAGGGCTGTGTGCTCGTGTTCGCCGCCGGGAACGAAAACCGGCCGATCAACGGCACGGTCAACGAAAGCGGCTGGCCCAACAACCAGCCTGCTGGCCCGACTGCCTGGCTCAACGGCTTCGCCGCGCACCCCGACGTGATTGCGGTCGCAGCCTCCAGCAGCCTGGCCACCAAATCGGCGTACAGCAACTGGGGCGCGGAGGTCTCCGTTTGCGCGCCGAGCAACAACGTGCGCGCATCGACCTTTCCCCGGGCGAGTGTTCCGGTGACCGGACGCGGCATCGTCACGACCGATCGGGTGGGTCCGAGCGGCTACTCCACGACCGACTACACCCGCGACTTCGGCGGTACTTCGAGCGCTTGCCCGACCGTCGCCGGGGCCGCCGCGCTGGTCATTTCCGCCAATCCGCAGCTGACGGCACGCGAGGTGCGGCAGGTGCTCGAGTCGACTGCCGACAAGATCGTCGACAACGACCCCGATGGGCAACTGGGGAATCGCTTCGGTACCTATGACGCTGAAGGCCACTCGAACTGGTTCGGATACGGACGCATCAACGTGTTCGCAGCGGTTACCGAGGCGCAGCGCCGAAGAGAAGTGACCAGCGGACCGGTCTTGCGCAAGAGCTCCGCCACCAGCCTGCCGATCCCGGACAATAACGAGGTCGGCATACGCAACGTTATCCGCTTCGAGGAGAACGCCAGCATTGCTTCGGTCAAAGTAGCGGTGGACATCGCGCATACCTACATCGGCGATCTGCGCGTGACGCTGATCCCGCCGTCCGGAAGCCAGGTCGTCCTGCATGATCGCAACGGCGGCAATGCCGCCAACCTGATTCGCGGATTCGACGCCACGACCGCCGGTCTTGCCGCGCTGGCCGGCCAGACGGTGCGCGGGGACTGGACCCTGCTGGTGCAGGACCTGGCGGCGGCGGACGCCGGCACTCTGAGGCGTTGGGAGCTGGAAATCTCGACCCGCGCAGGCGGGCCCATCCAGGCGGAAGAGTCCCCGGCACCGTGATTCCCGACAACTCAGCCGCCGGCATCGAGCGCACCCTGCGGATCGAGCAGTCGGCCCCGATCGCGGACATCGAAGTGGCGCTGGACATTACGCACACCTACATCGGAGACCTCACCGTCACGCTGGTATCGCCAGCCGGTAGCGCGGTGACATTGCATAACCGCGCTGGCGGCACCCAGGACAATTTGATCGCAAGCTACAGCTCCGCTGCCAACCCGGCGCTTCAGGCCCTTCGCGGGCAGGCGACGCAAGGGAATTGGAAGCTGCGGGTGAGCGACCTTGAGGCGGTGGATATCGGGAAATTGAATCGGTGGGGGATCAAAGTGGTTTCGCAATAGCGCCACGCCGCACTATCATTTCCAGCTCCAATTCCGCCGCGCGGGCGCTGGGCTTCTCCGCTCCTTTCCAAGGAGGGGTGGCGCCGAAGGCGACGGGGTGGTTTGGGGACCGGGCTCCCACCACCCCGCCCACTTCGTGGGCACCCCTCCTCGGGCAGGAGGGGAGAGCACCACCCCGCCCGCTTCGTGGGCACCCCTCCTCGGGCAGGAGGGGGAGAGCACCACCCCGCCCACTTCGTGGGCTCCCCTCCTCGGCAGAGGAGGGGAGAGGGAGGGCTAGCTAGCCGACTTGCAGCAGCGGCAGCTCAAGCCACCACGCGCACCGCGGCCAGGATCTCGTCGTCCGAGGGGAATTTGCCGATGCCGGCGAAGCCGTCGGCCTCGCATTCGACATTCGCCCAGCGCACGATGCCTTCCCGATCCACCAGGAATTGCCCTTTGACGAGAGGCCATTGCCGTTCGATATCGCGCAGGTCTGCTTCGGTTCTCTGGTAGCCCTCGGCCCGGTCCAGCGCATCCGCGGCCTGCTGGGGCGGCAGGGGCTCGGGCAGATCGCCGGTAGGGTTGATCCTGAGTGCGCTGGCCGCCGCCATCATCGCATCGTTCACCTGGATCTTGTGTAAGCCATAGGCGCGGTGGGTGCTGAATTCGGGATCTGCGGCCAGGGGCAGCTTGCTCGGTCGATACTTGAAGTAGAGCCTGGCGTTGTCGACCTCCGTTGCGACGACGCCCAGTGTCTCCACGCCGGCCGCCTCGAGCTTGTCCCGCAGCGCGCCGAGTCGCGTGATGCTGCGCCGGCAGAACGGGCAGTAGAGCCCGACGAACAGGGCCAGAAACACCGGGCGCCTGCCACGGTAGTCGGCAAGCGACACCGTTCCTTCGTTCTGCACCTTCGGCAGCTCGAAGTTGGGGGCAGCTTCGCCAGGCTGCACTCGATGCGGGGCTTCGGGCGTTGTCATGGATTGCTCTCCTTTCAGCATAGAAACGGAAGCACCACAAGTGAGTCGCGGTCCACACCGGCTTGCTCGCAGACGTGTTGGGCCTTCACGAGGTAGCGCTCCGCCTCGGCGCGTTCGCCACGATCCAGGTGCACCGTCGCGATGCCGTCGTAGCAAGGGAACAGCAGCTGCGGCTCACCGGTTTCCTCGGCCACGACCAGCGCTTCCTGATAGTAACGCAGTGCGGCGTCGAGCTCACCGTGACACTGATGGATCTGTCCCAGAACGATGAGCGGCACCGCCAGATGATCGCGCTGACCCATCCGCCGGTCCAGATCGATCGCGGCCTGCGCCGCTCGCAGGCCATCGACGTCGCAACGGTCCGTCAGCGCGCAGTATGCCACGGCAAGGTTGGCATACAGGCGCGATTGAAAGCCGAGATCGCCGATCTTGCGGGCCGTCTCGAGGCCGGTCAGGCAGGTTTCGACTGCGCGGCCGGGATTCAGCGTGGAATACAGGACGCCAAGGTTAGCGTAGCTGCGGCATGCGACCTGCAGCGATCCTTCGGATTGAGCGACGGCCACGCTGCGCTCGATGTGCTGAACAGCTTCTTCGGCGCGATCGAGTCGGGCGAGCGCGGACCCGAGCGTATTGAGAGCGTGCGCGACCGCGTCGGCGGCCTCGCGCCGCGCCTCGGAATCGCCGGCGCTTGCGCGCGCGGTGGCACGCTCAGCCTGCGCGAGCGCGCGCTGGGACCACTCGACCGCACCCTCGTTGTCTCCGCTGCGGAACGCGAGCCGTCCCATCTCCTGATACAGATAGGCGAGCTCGATGTGCTCCACGCGTCCTTCAAGCAAGCCCAGTCCGGTTTCGAAGCACGCCAACCCTTGCTTTCGCTCGCCGGCGTCCCAATGCACGCCTCCGATCTTGCGGCAGACGCGGGCTTGCCTCACATCGTCGCCGGTCTCCTCCGCCACGCGGCGGACGGTCTCGTAGTGCTCCAGCGCTTCCGGCCCGCGACCCAGCGGGACCAGGAGGTCACCCAGGCGTTCGTGAATCTCGACTGTGTCGGCTGTGCAGACATCACAGCCCTGCAGGATGCGCAGGGCTTGGTCGTAATGGCGTATTGCGTCGTCGTTGGCGTAGATCCCCCGGGCCCAGTCGCCTGCCGCAACCAGGTAGCGCGCGCCGCGCCGCGGGTCGTCGCTGAGGCCGAAGTGGTGACCGAGCAGGGCCAGATCCTCCAGACGCTCGGGCCGCGCTCCCCGGAGCTGTTCCAGCGCCTGTCCCGCGCGGCCGTGGAGCTCGGTGCGCCGGCTGAGCAGCAGATTGCGGTAGACGACCTCGTGCACGAGCGCGTGAGCGAACCGATACGGCCGCTCGCGCGGTGCGACGCCCCGAGTGCTCGCATCGCGGACCTCTTCGATCAGCTCGGCCTGACTCAGGCGCTCGAAGACCGTCTCGTCGAGCGGCTCGCCGGCGACCAGGCGCAGGAGCAGCGGGTCGAACACGGGTCCCACTACCGCAGCTTCCTGCAGGCAACGCCGAAGCTGCGTGGACAACCGATCGACGCGTGACAGGAGCAGCGCCTCGATGGTGGGTGGCACGTCGGCCAGGCTGGCCTGTCCTGCGCACGTCCAGCCGTCTGCTCCACCGACGAGGATGCCCTCGGCGATCAATCCGCGCAGGATCTCCTCGAGGTAGAAGGGATTGCCGCCGGCGCGTCGCACGATGAGCTGGTGAAGATCGCTCGAGATGCAACGGCTGGCGGCGGTAGCGAACAGCCCGTCCAGCATCGCGTCGATGTCCGCGTCGGAGAGCGGCGCCAGGCGCAACGCTGTATGCGTGGCCCGCACGACACCCAGCGCCCGGTTGTCGAAACTCGGGCGGTAGGTGAAGAGCAACATCAGCGGCCGGTCGGCGAACCAGTCGACGAGCAGGCGCATCCCCTGGATCGAGGCAGCGTCTGCCCAGTGGAGATCCTCGACTACTAACAACAGTGGCCCCTGATCGAGGCGCCGTTCCAGCACTATCCGCACCAGCATCAGGATCTGGCGACTGAGGCGGTCGGGCTCGATGTCGGGGGCGCGCTCGGCCGACTGCAGCCCCAGAACGTAGCCCACCATCGGCGCGACACCTGCGGCCTCTTCGGCGCCCACGCCCAGCCCGCGCAGACCCTCCTCGATCTTCCGTCGCGCGGCCTCCACCGAATCCGCCGGCACGAGTCCGTAGCCCTGGCGAATGAACATGGCAATGACGCCATAGGGTTGCTCGCCGAGCGAGGAGCACACTGCGCTGCGTACGGTAACGGTGTGGGCGTCCCCTCGCGCCTGGATGCGTTCGAGAAATTCCTCCACCAGGCGCGACTTGCCGGCGCCCGCTTCCCCGATCAGACTTACGACCTGGGAACGCCCGCGCAGCGCGAGATCGAAAGCCGCCAGCATCTGCTTCATCTCGGCGTCGCGCCCCACCAGCGGGGCCTGGAGGCCATGGGCCTCGAGCCCGCGGGCGGACCGCGGCTGGTCCTCGACGCCGACGAGCCGGTAGGTCGGCAGCGGCTCAGCCTTGCCTTTCAGTGTCACCGTTGCGCTTGGCTCGAAGACGAAGGCGTGATGGGTAAGAAGATAGGTGGCCCGACTCACCAGCGTTTCACCGGGTTGCGCCGCGGACTGCAGCCGCGCGGCAGTGTTCACCGTGTCCCCCGTCACGGCGTACGCTCCCTCGGCTGAACCGATGTTGCCGGCAACGACGCGACCGGTATCGATCCCCACATGCAGGGTCAGCGGACCGCCAAGTCTGCGCTCCCACCGAGCGCCCAGAGCGGTGACGCGGGCATGCATCTCCAGCGCCGCTCGGAGCGCGCGCTCCGGATCTTCCTCATGAGCGACCGGAGCACCGAACATAGCCATTGCGGCGTCGCCGACAAACTTCTCCATGAAGCCACCGAAGCGCGTCAGCGCCGCGCGCAGCTCCCCATAGAGCTCACTCTGGAGCGCACGAACGTCCTCGGGGTCGAGGCGCTCGCTGAGTGCGGTGAAGCCGGTGAGATCGGCAAACAGCACGGTCACGGGACGGCGGTCGGCGTACTCCGAGTCGGGGACGGGATTGGCCGACAGCGGCGCCGTCTCGGGTGCAACTGCAGCCACCCCGAGATTCCCGCCGCAACGCGAACAGAAGGCGAAGTCCGGCGCGGTCGGAGCGCCGCACGCGGGACATGTGGCGGCGAGCTTCGTCCCGCATTTCGGGCAAAAAGCAAAGTCCTCCGCGGCTTCGAACCCACAGCCTGTACAGCTCATGACGGTTCGCGTACCTCTCCACTGTAGCGCCGGGCGCCGGCTGCTGCCTCCGACCGGGACAGCATACCTGACAGCGCGAAACAGCGCGGCTCGGGTGTCACGGTCAAACTTCTTCGAACACGGACTCGCGCACCCCGAGCAGTCGCCGCAAAGAAAAAGCCCCGCGCGGGGCGGGGCTCGTTCAAGACCGACTGCAGACCGGATCAGTAGTCCATGCCGCCACCGCCGGGAGGCATGGCGGGACCTTTGTCTTCTTTCGGCTGCTCCGCCACCATGGCGTCGGTGGTGAGGATGAGGCCGGCCACCGAGGCCGCGTTCTGCAAGGCAGTGCGCACGACCTTGGTCGGATCGATCACACCCATTTCCACAAGGTCGCCGTAGGTCTCGGTCTGGGCGTTGTAGCCGAAGCTGCCCTTGCCCTCGACCACCTTGTTGAGGACCACGGAGGGCTCGGCACCGGCGTTGGCCACGATCTGACGCAGCGGCTCTTCGAGCGCGCGCATCACGATCTTGATGCCGCAGTCCTGGTCGTGATTGGCGCCCTTGAGGTTGGAGATGGCGGCGCGGGCGCGGATCAGCGCAACGCCGCCGCCGGCGACGATACCTTCCTCGACCGCGGCGCGGGTAGCGTGCAGTGCATCTTCCACACGCGCCTTCTTCTCCTTCATCTCCATTTCGGTGGCAGCGCCAACTCTGACCAGCGCCACGCCGCCTGCCAGCTTGGCCACGCGTTCCTGCAGCTTCTCCTTGTCGTAGTCCGAGGTCGTCTCCTCGATCTGCTGGCGGATCGCTTTGATGCGGCCTTCGATCTGAGGCTTGTCGCCGGCGCCGTCGATGAGGGTGGTGTTCTCCTTCTCGATTTCCACGCGCTTGGCGCGGCCGAGGTCGGTCAGGCTCGCATTCTCGAGCTTCAAGCCCACTTCCTCGGAGATGACCGTGCCGCCGGTCAGGATCGCCATGTCTTCGAGCATGGCCTTGCGACGGTCACCGAACCCCGGCGCCTTCACGGCGCAGGTCTTGAGGATGCCGCGGATGGTATTGACGACCAGGGTGGCGAGGGCTTCGCCTTCGACTTCCTCGGCGACGATCAGCAGCGGCCTGCCGGCCTTGGCCACCTGCTCGAGCACGGGCAGCAGGTCGCGGATCGACGAGATCTTCTTGTCGTAGAAGAGCAGGTAGGGATCTTCCAGGACGCAGATCTGCCTTTCGGGGTTGTTGATGAAGTAGGGGGACAGATAGCCGCGGTCGAACTGCATCCCCTCCACGACTTCCAGCTCGTTCTCCAGGCTCTTGCCGTCTTCGACGGTGATGACGCCTTCCTTGCCCACCTTGTCCATCGCGTCGGCGATGATCTTGCCGATCGACTCGTCGGCATTCGCGGAGATGGCGCCGACCTGGGCGATCTCCTTGCTGGTGGAGGAGGGCTTGGACATCTTCTTGAGGTCCTCGACGACCGCCTCCACCGCCTTGTCGATGCCGCGCTTCAGATCCATCGGGTTCATGCCCGCGGCCACGAACTTCATGCCCTCCTGCACGATGGCCTGGGCCAGGACGGTGGCGGTGGTGGTGCCGTCTCCGGCCACATCCGAGGTCTTGGACGCGACTTCCTTGACCATCTGCGCGCCCATGTTCTCGAACTTGTCCTTCAGCTCGATCTCCTTGGCCACCGACACGCCGTCCTTGGTGACGGTCGGGGCGCCCCAGGACTTCTCCAGGACCACGTTGCGGCCCTTCGGCCCCAGGGTGACCTTGACCGCGTCGGCCAGAATGTTCACGCCCGCGACGATCTTGCTGCGGGCGGAGTCATGAAAACGTACTTCCTTGGCTGCCATTTTTCTGTTCCTCCGGTTTACTTCTCGATGACACCCATGACGTCCTCCTCGCGCATGACGAGGAGCTCTTCGCCTTCGACCTTCACGGTCTGGCCCGAGTATTTGCCGAACAGGATCTTGTCTCCGACTTTCACCTCCAGATTGCGCACCTTGCCGTCGTCGAGGACCTTGCCGGTGCCCACGGCGACGACTTCACCCTGGTCGGGCTTCTCTGCGGCGGTGTCGGGGATCACGATGCCGGAAGCGGTCTTGCGCTCCTCTTCCAGCCGTTTGACGATAATGCGATCGTGCAATGGACGGATCTTCATCAGTCACCTCTTGATGCCAAAGTTGGCTGATTGCTATTGGTGTTGGGTTGTTGCTCGCGTTGCCGCCAGCGCAGCTGCATATGGGGACGCTGCAGGGGTTTTTCAAGGGCCCGGCCGAATGCCGATATTACACAATTAATCAAATGGTTGTCAGCAAATGGCGGGCGGTGACTCGGGGGGCGGCCGGGCGCGATTTCCACGCCTTCAACCGGCACCCTGCGGCTCTCACTGACGGGCTCCGGCCGCGCGGCGAGCCCACTGCGGAGCTCCTCGCACCGACGATCCGCCAGGCGCGCGGGCGACCATGACCAACCCGCACGACCCGCAGATGCATGAGGCGGCCCACGCGGTCGGCCCCGCGGGAGGCTTACTTTACAGCCGTACGGCCAACCTGATATGGTTAGCAACATGAAGACCACCATCGATATTCCCGATCCCCTGTTGGAAGAGGCACGCAAGCTCGCAGCGCGCGAGGGCACGACGGTCAAGGCGCTGGTCGAGCAGGGGCTGCGCCGGGTGGTGAGCGAGCGCAGGCGCAGCATCGCCTTCCGGCTGCGCAAAGCCAGTTTCAAGGGCAACGGCCTTCAGCCCGGCGTCGACAGCACGGACTGGGAGCGGATCCGTACGCTCGCCTACGAAGGTCGCGGCGGGTGATCGCGGTCGACACGAATATCCTGGTGTACGCGCACCGCGAGGACTCGCAGTGGCACGACGTCGCCTATGCCCGCGTTGCGGAGCTCGCTCAGGACCGCGCTCCCTGGGCGATTCCCTGGCCCTGCCTGCACGAGTTCCTCGCCATCACCACGCATCCGCGCATCTATTCGCCCCCCACTCCTCTGCCCGCTGCGCTCGACCAGGTCGAGGCGTGGCTGGAGTCACCCAGCGTCGTTCTGCTGTCCGAGTCCGATGCGTACTGGCCCGAGTTGCGCGCCACCGTCGAGGCCGGTCGGATCGGCGGGCCGCTGGTGCACGATGCCAGAATAGCCGCATTGTGCTCGATGCACGGGGTCAAGCAGTTGTGGACGGCAGACCGCAATTTCGGCCGCTTCCCGGGAGTGACGGTGTTCAATCCGCTCGTTGGGTGAAGCGTTTCCCGGCCTTGGCGCGCACAGCAGCAACAGTGATCACAGAGTTTGCAGAGATTTCCGCTTTTGGATTGCGCCAATGAGCTCACCTGGCCCGGCTTTCCTCTGTGAGCTCGGCGGCCAATCGCGGTTCTGGAACAACTAAAACATACGCTCTGGAGGAGTCCCGGATGGAAGAACAGCTGCGAGACAGCCGCGCTCGAGTATCACCGCCCACCCACGCCCGGCAAGATCTCGATCGCCCCGACCAAAGGGCTCACCAATCAGCGCGACCTCGCGCTCGCCTACTCCCCCGGCGTGGCCTACGCCTGCAAGGCGATCGAGGCGAACCCCAGCCAGGCCGCGCGGCTCACCTCGCGCGCCAACCTGGTCGGCGTCGTCACCAACGGCACCGCCGTGCTGGGGCTGGGCAACATCGGGCCGCTGGCCGGCAAGCCGGTGATGGAGGGCAAGGCCTGCCTGTTCAAGAAGTTCGCCGGCATCGATGTGTTCGACATCGAGCTCAACGAGCGCGACCCGGACAAGCTGGTCGACATCATCGCCGCGCTCGAGCCCACCCTGGGCGGGATCAACCTGGAGGACATCAAGGCGCCGGAATGCTTCCAGATCGAGCGCAAGCTGCGCGAGCGGCTGAAGATCCCGGTGTTCCACGACGACCAGCACGGCACCGCCATCATCGTCGGCGCAGCCGTGATCAATGGGCTGAAGGTAGTGGGCAAGGACATTCGGCAAGGTGAAGCTGGTCTGCTCGGGCGCGGGCGCCTCCGCGATCGCCTGTCTGGACCTGCTGGTGCGGCTCGGACTGAATCCCGAGCGCGTGCTGGTCTGCGACAGCAAGGGGGTGATCTACGACGGGTCGCGAGGCGAACATGGAAGAGAACAAAGCCCGCTACGCCCGCAAGACCTCCGCGCGCACGCTTGGCCGACGCGATGCCCGGCGCGGATATCTTCCTCGGGTTGTCGGGACCCGGCGTGGTGCTCAGCAGGATATGGTGCGGGCGATGGCGGAGAAGCCGCTGATCCTGGCGCTGGCCAATCCCACCCCGGAGATTCTGCCCGAGCAGGTGAAGGCGGTGCGCTCGGACGCAATCATCGCGACCGGCCGCTCCGACTATCCCAACCAGGTCAACAACGTCCTGTGCTTTCCCTTCATCTTCCGCGGCGCCCTGGACGTCGGGGCCACGCGCATCACCGACGAGATGAAGCTCGCCTGCGTGCATGCGATCGCCGATCTCGCGCAGGCGGAGCAGTCGGATGTGGTGGCCATGGCCTACGGCGGGCAGGACCTGTCCTTCGGGCCCGAGTACATCATTCCCACGCCCTTCGATCCGCGCCTGATCGTCAAGATCGCGCCCGCCGTGGCCAAGGCCGCGATGGACAGCGGCGTCGCCACGCGCCCGATCGCGGACATGGAGGCGCTACCGCCAGCAGCTCACCAACTTCGTCTATCACTCGGGCTTCGTGATGAAGCCCGTGTTCGGCAAGGCCAAGCAGTCCCCCAGGCGGGTGATCTACGCCGAGGGCGAGGACGAGCGCGTGCTGCGTGCGGTGCAGGTGGTGGTGGACGAGGAGCTGGCGAGACCCGATCCTGATCGGGCGTCCCGAGGTGGTCGAGATGCGCCTGGCAGAAGTTCGGGCTGCGCATCCGTCCGGGCAAGGACTTCGAGCTGGTCAATCCGGAGAGCGATCCGCGCTATCGCGAAGTGTGGACCGAGTACTTCAAGCATCATGCGCCGCCGCGGCGTGTCCCCGGACGATGCGCGCACGCATGTGCGCCAGTCCACCACGCTGATCGGCGCCATGCTGCTGCGCAGGGGCGACGGCGATGCCCTGCTGTGCGGGACCTACGGCCGGCACAAGGACCACCTGCGCCATATCAACAATGTCATTGGGCTGAAGCCAGGGCGCGAACATCTATGCCGCGATGAACGTGCTGTCTGCTGCCCAAGCAGACGCTGTTCGTCTGCGACACCTACGTCAACGAGGATCCCACGGCCGAGCAGCTCGCGGAGATCGACGTCATGGCGCGCCGAGGAGGTCAAGCGCTTCGGCATCGACACCCAAGGTTGCGCTGCTGTCCCATTCCAACTTCGGGACCGACGATTCGCCCTCGGCGCTCAAAATGAGCCGCGCGCGTGAGTTGATCGAGCAGCGCGCCGCCGATCTGGAGGTCGAAGGCGAGATGCACGGCGACTGCGGCGCTGTCCGAGGAGATCCGCAACCGCGTCTACCCGGACTCGCGCCTGAAGGGCGAGGCCAACCTGCTGGTCATGCCCAACCTCGACGCGGCCAACATCTCCTTCAACCTGCTCAAGATGACGGGTGGCGAGGGCTTGACCATCGGGCCGATCCTGCTGGGTGCTTCGATGCCGGTGCACATCCTCACGCCCAGTACGACGGTGCGGCGATTGGTGAACATGACGGCGCTGGCGGTCGTGGATGCAGGAGCGGCGCGCTGAGGCACCCGGCTAGTCCGCACTATGCGTTTCTCCTGAGCTTGGATCGGCCAGCATCGCATTCGCCTCGCCCAATCGCGGATACTTGAGCTCGGTGCGCGGATCCCGCAGCGGTTCGCAGACCGGTACGCTGACCGCCGGCAGTGCATCGTGGTCTGCGCTGACTACGCTGCGGCTGAACAGACCGCGGTCGCGAAACTGGGAATCGCTCATGGCCTCTTCCAGCGAGGCGACGACGTTGACGCACACGTCCTTGCCCTCGAAGTGCAGCAGCCACTCGTCGGCGCTGCGCTGGGCGATGATCTCGCGCACCGTGCGGATGGTTGCGACCGGGTCCTTGTGATCATCGCGTGCGGCCGCCGGCAGCTCGATCGCCTCGCAGAAGTTCTGCCAGAACTTCTCCTCCAGGGGCGCGACGGCGAGATAGCGGCCATCCTTGGTGCGATAGAGCTGATAGCGGGGACTGCCTCCCGAGAGCGGGTCCCCGGCCGGGCGCGGCCAGGCGCCGGTGGCAGCGGCGCTACCGATGGCCCCGTACAGGAACGGGAACAAACCGTCGGTCATCGACACATCCAGCTTGCAACCTTGCCCCGTGTGCTGGCGCTGCAGCAGCGCGAGCAGGATGTTCATGACGGCCGGGTAGGCCCCGCCGGCGATGTCTGCGATCAGCGCCGAGGGGACCACCGGCGCGCCATCGCCGCCGGCCGAGATCGATAGCAGTCCGGCGGCGGCCTGGTAGTTCAGATCGTGAGCGGCGATCTGCGCCTTTGGCCCGTCCTGGCCGAAGCCGGTGATCGTGCAGTACACAATGCGTGGATTGATCTGCTTCAGCGCCACGTACCCCAGCCCCAGCCGATCCATCACTCCGGGGCGGAACTGCTCGACGACGATGTCTGCCGATTCGATCAGCGGGCGCAGCCGCTCCAGCACATCCGCCGCCTTCAGGTCGATGGCGATGCTGCGCTTTCCGCGATTGAGCATCGCGAACGCGACGCTGGTGTCGCCGAAGCGCGGCTGGTAGCGGCGCAGTTCTTCGCCGCTGCCGGGCCGCTCGATCTTGATCACTTCTGCGCCCGCCTCCGCCAGCAGCAATGTGGCCATGGGGCCGGGAAGGAGGGTACTGAAGTCGAGCACCCGCACGCCTGACAGGGGCAGCATGGAATGGTTCGTCGCAAGGGCCAGGGAAGCCTGGATTCTACCCCGTGCCGTCGGGCCTCAAGTCTCTCTGGCGCAAGACGAAATTAGCTTCAGCGGTGGACGCCGGGGCTTGCAGCGAGCCACGCGGAGAAGCCATGGAGACAATCGGCGTGGAGCAGGAAATTTCTTGGGGAAACAGCGGCCTGGAACCGCCGGAGGAGATCATGGCGCGGCCCCTGGCGCTGGATGAGATCTGGAAGGCGATCGAGGCCGACGAGTTCGTGCCCTTCTTCCAGCCCAAGGTCAGCCTGCGCGGCATGGACCTTGCCGGCGTCGAAGCCCTGATCCGCTGGAAGCACCCGGCGCGCGGCCTGCTGCCGGCGAGCGTATTTCTGCCCCTGGTAGAGGACAACTTCCTGTTCGATGAGCTGACCATGCTCATCGTAGAAAAGTCCATCCTGCAGTGCCGGCGCTGGCGTGACCACGGGCTGGACGTGCCCGTGTCCGTGAACCTGTCGCCCAACCTGCTGGTCGATGGGGATATCGCGGGCCGCATCGAGGCGAAGGCGCGTGCGCACGACCTGCCCGCACACTGCCTCGTGATCGAGGTGTCGGAATCCGCGGTCGCCCACAACATCGGCAACTCGCTTGAGAACCTGGTCCAGCTGCGCGTGAAGGGCTTTGGGCTCGCCATCGACGACTATGGCACCGGCCACTGTCCGCGAGCGCAGCTCGAGCGCATCCCCGCCAGCGAGCTCAAGATCGACCGCAAGCTGCTCATCGGTGCCTCGCGCCGCCCGCCGTTGAGAGAGTTGCTGCAGACCGGTCTCGACATCGCTCGCGAGCTCAACTTCAAAGCGGTAGCCGAGGGCGTCGAGAACCACGAGGAATGGGACGTGGTCAATGAGCTCGGCTGCGACATGGCGCAAGGCTATTTCATCGCCCGCCCGATGGCCGGCGAGGCGTTGCCCGAGTGGCACCAGTTCTGGAGCACCGATCCGTTCATCTAGACTAGCCCTGCCCTTGGGGATCTAATTCAGTCCCACGGGGGCCAGCGCCGCGTCACAGCGGCGTCGCGGAGGGAGCCTGGGCGGCGAGCATACCCTCGATGAGCCGCAGCAGGGTCGCGCGCTCCTGGCCGGCGATCGGCTCGGCGAGGCGTGCCGTGGCAACCGGCAACGCCCAGGCCTGCAGCGCTTCGGAGGAGACTTCGTGCCGGCGCCGGTACTCCTGCAGGTAGAGCGCGGTCAGGTCGCTGCGCTCGTTCTCGAGCGCACTGTCTCCAGGCGCTCTGGCATACTGCAGCAACAGGAGGGTGCGGGCAACGTCCGCAGCCGGATCGCCGCGCACTGCGTCGAACCAATCGACGATCGAGGGCCCGGACCCGGCCAGCAGGACATTGCCCGGATGGAAGTCGCCGTGACACAGGGCGTCTCCGCCGGGTAGCTTCGACAGCGTTGCCAGGACCGTCGCACGCAAGCGGTGATTGAGTGGTGAGAGCGCGATGCGGCGGCTCAGATGCTCGCGCTGTGGCGGCAACCCGGTGCCCGGGAGCGCGTGAAGGTCGGCGTGCAGCCGGGCGAGGTCGCAAATCAGGGATTGCGCGCGCGTCGGGTCATCCGTCATCGCCTGCAGCATCGACGGACCCGGCACGTACTCGAACATCACGCCAAAACGATCGTCGGCGGCCAGCACGTCGAGCACGGCAGGGGAGGGGGCGCCGGCGAGATGCGCCGCGCGAGCCCGTTCCGCCTCGCGCTCTGCTGCGCTGGGCGCGGCACCGCCCCAGTACAGCTTGAGGACACGCCCCGCATCCATCGCGAAGATCTCGGCGGTCCCGCCGACGGCGAGCCGTGCTCCCAGCGTCTTGGAATCGAGGGTCGGGGCTGGGGTCTGCATGGGCGGGCGATCGGTGAGGCTGGCGGCAAATGATAACCTGCCAGAACAGCAAGAATAAGTCCCGAGTGGCGAGTACTCGTTACTGACTTCTTCTCGCCCGCTTCTCGGGCGCCAGCAGCCCGGAGATCTGTGCTGCCGTCTGCTTGAGCAACGGCAATGCCTCCTGGGTCAGCTTCTGGATCGTCCAGCGGGACGCGTGCGTGCCCATGTTGAGGGCTGCAATCGGCGGCGCTCGCACAATCCAGGACCGGCACTGCCACGGAGCGCAGGCCCTGCTCGAGCTCCTGGTCCACCAGCGCCCAGCCCTGCCGGCGCACCTGCTCGATCTCCCGCAGCAGCTCCCTGGGGTCGGCGATGGTCTTGGACGGTATGGCGGGGCAGGGGCGAGACCTGCGGCGAGCAGGCGCGCGATCTCCTCGTCGGGCAAGCCCGAGAGCAGGACGCGGCCCATGGAGGTCGCGAATGCGCGGCAGGCGCGTGCCAATCCCGAGATTGATGGACATGATGCGCGCAGCCGTGGGAACGCGCGCCACGTACACGATGTCCGTGCCGTCGAGCACTGAGATGGAGCAGGACTCGTGAACCTGCTCGACCAGTTCGACCATGTAGGGTTGAGCCAGCTGCCACAGAGTCTGCGAGTTGAGGTAGGCGAACCCGAGGTTGAGCACGCGCGGGCGCAGACAGAAGTGCTTGCCGTCGAAGCCGGCGTAGCCGATTTCGACCAGCGTCAGGAGCAGACGCCGCGACGTTCCGCGCGACAGGCCAGTTTTCCGGGCGACATCGCTGAGCGTCATCGCCGGGGAGCCTGCGTCGAAGGCTTCGATGACCGCGAGTCCCTTCGCCAGCGCCCGCACAAAATCGCCGCCCGTTCCGCCTTCAGCCTCTGAAATGTCGCTGTCTTTCATGGCAGTACGCTTCTGCTGCATCGCGGAATACCTCCCTTGAGCGCCAGCGCGCGGCCACAAACCTGTTGACAAGGGTTGGCCGGCCGGCCTTATAGTATGTCCGCATATCGAACGATCGTCCGCATTGCGGACAACTTTAGCAGCAAACGACAGGAGGAGCAATGAGCTTCCATACCACCTTCGGCTCGCTCGCCAGCTACGAGAAGGGACACATCGAGATCATCAACGACAACCCCAAGTACTACGTCTTCTCCAACGTGTTCGAGGTGGCGGCGAAGTCCAAGCCGTACGAGAAAGTCGCGGTGGCCAAGAACCTGGAGTACGTTGTCGAGGCGTCCGCGCCGAGGGCACCTCGCCGTGGATGGCGCGCTCCCACGACGAGTTCGCGTCGTGATGGACGGAGAGGTCACGGTCGAGTACGTGAAGCTCGATGACCACGCCGCCGTAGCGCCGGCCGGCAAGGAGGGCACGGTGCTGCGTCTCCGGCGAAGCCGAAGGGCAAGCGCATGGGCACGATCCAGCTCAAGCGCGGACACCAGGCGCTGCTGCCCAAGGGCGCCGCCTACCGCTTCAAGGCAGCGCGGCCTAGCGTGATGATCCAGCAGACCATCAAAGGCGCCGCTTACGGTCGAGAAGTGGGCAGAGATCTGTTACCAGTGAACCGGGCGGGCGCGAGAGCGATTCGAGACTTGCGCCCACAGCTACCAGTCACCAGTCACTAGTCACCAGTCACGATTCGGAGAATCCGAATGAACGCACCTGTCGAATTCAAGCTTCCCGAGAAGGTCGCCGGCTATCGCACCTTTACGCTGGGCGAGTTCACCTTCGCAGCGCGACGAGTACTTCGTCACCATCACCTGGCCGGCCAAGGGCCAGCGCCAGTCGCACACCATGAGCGCCGATGCGTTCCTGCGCGCCATGATGCGCGACGTCGCCTGGGGCTTCTTCTACGGCCTGGTCAACTTCGATGCGCGTGTTCGGCACGCGCAATCTGTACGGCCGCGTAGAGCTGTTCGCTGGCCGCTACAACGAGGCGATCCACAAGGCGGGCCTGTCCTACGTCGAGACGTTCGACTCGCCGGTGGCCATGACGAAGTTCAAGGAGATCCTCGCGCGACTGGGTCAACGAGGGTTTCGACCCGTTCGCCGCGCCGGCCGAGACCGGTGCAGCTGCCGCCTTCGGCGAGAAGAACGGCAACAACCTGGCGGCGATCGAGCGCTTCCGCGTGGCGACCAAGCGCATGCCCGGGCTGGAGGACGATTCGCCGCTGCGCAACGACGCCAACGGCTTCTCGATCAATCGCGCCTTCGCCGATGTGCAGCCAGGAGGAGCCGGAGATCAAGGCCGAGCCGGGCTTCGAGAAGGAGCTGCACGCTTTCAACCTGTTCAGGTACCTGTCGCGCTCGGACGTGACCTGGAACCCGTCGGTGACCTCGGTGTGCAAGGCCAGCCTGTTCTGCCCGACCACCGAGGAGTACATCCTGCCGATCATCCACGGCAACGACCGCGTCGAGTGGTTCATTCAGCTCTCCGACGAGATCACCTGGGAGATCGGCGATCGCGAGACCGGGCCGGCCGCGCGCCCGCGCGACCATGAAGGCCGGCGACGTCGCCGCGATGCCGGCGGACATCCGCCACCAGGGCTTCTCGAAGAAGCGCTCCATGCTGCTGGTGTGGGAGAACGCGACGCCCGATCTGCCGCAGCGCTACGAGCGCGGCGAGCTCAAGCCTTGGCCGGTGGATTTCTGAGCAGCCACTGTCGTGAGGCGCGAGGCGTGAGGCGTGAGGGAGACGAAGGCGCTCGGCCTCAAGACAGCGACGGTGTGGCAGCGTACGTCGATGTCAGCAGCGGATCGCCTGTCATGCGCTCAGCTCGCACTTCACGCCATGCCCTGCTCGCCTCACCCCTTGACGCCTCAGCTGGCCTCACGCAGTTCACGTGCATGTCCAGAACCAACTCTTCATCGACGGCGAGTTCGTCGACTCGGAGTCGCGCTCGCGCATCCCGGTCCTGAACCCGCACGACAACTCGCTGATCACCGAGGTCGCCGAGGCGCAGAAGGCCGACATCGACCGGGCGGTGGAGGCCGCGCGCAAGGCCTTCCCCGCCTGGGCGCGCATGGCGGCGATGGATCGCGGCCGCCTGCTGCTCAAGCTCGCCGATGCCATCGAGGCCAACGCGGAGGAACTGGCCAGGCTCGAGACGCTAGACACCGGCCACCCGCTGCGCGACACGCGCGGACTGGACGTGGTACGCACCGCAGTCACCTTCCGCTACTTCGGCGGCATGGCCGACAAGCTTCAGGGCAGCGTCGTACCGGTGGAGCAGGGTTTCCTCAACTACGTGCTGCGCCAGCCGGTGGGCGTGGTCGGCCAGATCGTGCCGTGGAACTTCCCGCTCATGTTCACGAGCTGGAAGATGGGGCCGGCGCTGGCGGCCGGGAACACGGTGGTGATGAAGCCGGCGGAGCTCACGCCGCTGTCGACATTGCGCATCGCCGAGCTGGCCAAACAGGTTGGGCTTCCCGAACGGCGTGATGAACATCGTTCCCGGGTACGGCAACCTCGCCGGTCAGTATCTCGCCGAGCATCCGGGCGTAGACAAGATCGCTTTCACCGGCTCGACTGCGGTGGGGCGCAAGATCGTGCAGGCCTCGGCCGGCAATCTCAAGCGCGTGCAGCTCGAGCTCGGGGGCAAGGGCGCGAACATCGTGTTCGACGACGCCAACCTGGTCGCGGCGGTGAACGGCTCGGCCTTCGCCATCTTCCACAATCAGGGACAGGCCTGCATCGCAGGCTCGCGGCTGATCCTGCACGAGAAGATCGCCGAGGCAGTTCCTGGACAAGTTCCTGGCGCTCGCGCGCTCGATCAAGCTGGGCAACCCGCTGGAGCCAGCCACCGAGATGGGGCCGCTCACCTCGATCCAGCATCGCGACCGCGTGCTGCGCTATGTGCAGGTCGCCAAGGAGCAGGGCGGCGAGATCCTGATCGGCGGCAAGCCGCCCGAGCGCGACGAGCTGGCCAAGGGCTGCTACGTGGAGCCGACCGTGGTTCGCGCGAAGCCGACCGACCGCGTGTGTCCCAGGAAGAGGTGTTCGGCCCGTTCGTGACCGTCACGCACCTTCCGCGATGACGACGAGGTGATCGCCATCGCCAACGGCTACGCGAGTACGGGCTTGGCGGCGGCCTGTGGACTACCAGTCTGCAGCGTGCCCACCGCGCCGCGGCGGCCATGCGCAGCGGCATGGTGTGGATCAACTGCTACAAGCGGGTCAACCCCGGGTCGCCCTTCGGGGGTGTGGGCAAGTCCGGCTACGGACGCGAGATGGGGTTCGAGGCGATGCACGACTACACCGAGGCGAAGTCGGTGTGGGTCAACGTCGACGCCCAGCTCCCGCCTTACTACCCGCGGTGAGCTTGATTGCATTCACCGCAAAGGACGCGAAGGTACGCTAAGGAACGCAATGGAATGCGGGGTGAATGGCGGAAAGGCCGAGGACGACGGTGCAGCAGCCAACGTGTCCTCGATCCATCGCGGGGCGAGCACGACAATGCGGGCGTTGATCAGAGGCTCTCGCTCTTCGCGGTCCTTCGCGTACCTTCGCGTCCTTTGCGGTGAGAGGTTTGGACTCTGTGAGACTGCAGATGATCAACAAGATCGTAGGCACGGTTGAAGAGGCGGTGGCGGGCGTCCCCGACGGCGCGACGGTGATGATCAGCGGCTTCGGCGGCGCCGGGCAGCCGGCCGAGCTGATCGACGCGCTGATCGACCAGGGCGCGAAGGACCTCACCATCGTCAACAACAACGCCGGCAACGGCGAGGTCGGCCTGGCGGCGCTGCTCAAGGCACGGCGCGTGCGCAAGATCATCTGCTCGTTCCCGCGTCAGGTGGACTCGCAGGTTTTCGACGGGCTGTATCGCGCCGGCGAGATCGAGCTGGAGCTGGTGCCGCAGGGCAATCTGGCCGAGCGCATCCGCGCCGCGGGTGCCGGCATCGGCGCCTTCTTCACGCCTACCGGCTATGCCACCCAGCTCGCCGAAGGCAAGGAAACGCGCATCATCAACGGGCGCGGCTACGTGCTCGAGTACCCGATCCACGCCGACTTCGCGCTGATCAAGGCCGAGCGGGGGGACCGCTGGGGCAACCTGGTCTATCGCAAGACCGCGCGCAACTTCGGCCCGATCATGGCGAGCGCAGCCAAGTGCACCGTCGTGCAGGTGCGCGAGATCGTCGCGCTGGGAGAGCTGGATCCCGAGGCCATCGTCACCCCGGGCATTTTCGTGCATAGGATTGTGCAGGTGGCGAGTGCATCCGCCGCGAGCGCGGCTGCCTGAGGCAGAGCCAAGGGCTGAGCGACACCGATCACAGACCAAAGAGCGACCTGGCCGACGGGCCGGCCGACGGTGTGGAAATAGAACTCCCTCTCCCCTCGTGGGAGAGGGTTGGGGAGAGGGAGTTTTCCTCAAACCGCCGGCCACCGGCCTGGCTGCCGCGGGGCAAAGGGTTGAGCAAAGGAGCGCAACGTGAACCGAATGAACCGTGACCAGATGGCGGCGCGCGTGGCGCGCGACATCCCCGAGGGCGCCTATGTGAACCTGGGCATCGGCCTGCCGACGCTGGTAGCCAACCACCTGCCCAAGGACCGCGAGATCTTGCTGCACAGCGAGAACGGCGTGCTGGGCATGGGACCCGCTCCAGCGCCCGGCGAGGAGGACCACGATCTGATCAACGCCGGCAAGCAGCCGGTGACGCTGCTGCCCGGCGGCGCGCTATTTCCACCATGCGGATTCCTTCGGGATGATGCGCGGCGGACATCTGGACTTCTGCGTGCTGGGCGCGTTCCAGGTTTCGGTCGCGGGCGACCTCGCCAATTGGCATACCGGCAGAGCTGGATGCGATCCCGGCGGTGGGCGGGGCGATGGATCTCGCTATCGGCGCCAAGCAGGTGTTCGTGATGATGGAGCACCTCACCAAGAAGGGGCAGAGCAAGATCGTCGAGCGTTGCACCTACCCGCTGACCGGGGTGGCGTGCGTCAATCGAATCTACACCGATCTCGCGGTGATCGACGTGACGCCGGCAGGGCCTGCTGGTGCGCGAGATGGTCGACGGGCTTGAGCTTCGACGAGCTGGTGCAGCCTCACCGGCGTGCCGCTGCCGCGCGGAGCGTCGCGAGTGCCGGAGGCCGCGGCGTGAGCAGCCGTTCGTGCCTTCACACGGCCATGCCCTCGCGGGTCGTGTTCGGCGCTCGGCGCGCTGGACCGGCTCGGCGCAGGAGATCGAGCGGCTCGGCGCGAAGCGGGCGCTGGTGCTCTCCACGCCGGAGCAGCGTGCCTCGGCCGAAGACGTCGTCAGCGCGCCTGGGCAAGCGCGCGGCCGGCGTGTATGACCAGGCCGTCATGCACGTGCCGATCGAGACTGCCGAAGCCGCGCGCGCAGTGGCCAAGGAGCTGGATGCCGATTGCTGCGTAGCCATTGGCGGCGGCTCGACGATCGGGCTGGGCAAGGCGATCGCGCTGACCTCCGAGCTGCCGATCCTCGCCATTCCCGACGACCTTCGCGGGCTCGGAGATGACGCCCGATCTACGGCATCACGGCGCAGGGCCAGAAGAAGACCGGGCGCGATGCGCGCGTGCTGCCGAAGACGGTCATCTACGACCCGCGATCTGCTACGCACGCTGCCCGCGAGGATCGCCGGACCGAGCGGCATGAACGCCATCGCCCATTGCGTGGAGGCGCTGTACGCCGAGGACGCCAACCCGATCGCTTCGCTGATGGCCGAGGAGGGCATCCGCGCGCTCGCGATGAGCCTGCCGCAGGTCGTGCACGAGCCGGACAACCTCGAGGCGCGCAGCGAGGCACTGTATGGCGCCTGGCTCGGCGGGCGCGTGCCTCGGACAAGTCGGGATGGCCTTGCATCACAAGCTGTGCCACACGCTCGGCGGGTCCTTCAACCTGCCGCACGCCGAGACGCACACCGTGGTCCTGCCTCACGCGGCGCGCTACAACCGCGCGGCGGCGCCCGAGGCGATGGCGCGCGCGGCGCGGGCGCTGGGTGCGCCGGATGCACGCCGCGGCGCCTGTACGACCTGGCTCGTGCGCCTGGGCGCGCCGCTCGCCTTGAAGCAGATCGGCATGCCCGCAGACGGCCTGGATCAGGCGGCGCGAGCTCGCACGCAGAACCCGTATTGCAATCCCAGACCGCTCGACTACGGTGGCCATACGGCAACTCTTGCAGGACGCATGGGAGGGCAGACGCCCGGACTGACCACGATCAGCCGCTAACTCGAAGGAACAAGATCCCACTTACAAACGCAGAAGCAGGAGGAGTCATGCAATCCGCGAAGTTCTCGAGCATCGTCGCCGATCGCTGCTGCAGGCTGGGGGCAGCACTGGCCGGTGCGGGCGCACTTGGCTGTCCGTACCTGGCGCTCGGCCAGGCAGAAAACGATCAGGATCGGCTATGTGTCGCCGCAGACCGGACCGCTGGCGCCGTTCGGCGAGGCAGACAATTTCATGCTGAGCCAGATCCGCGACGCAGCTCAAGGCCGGCTTGACCTCGGCGGCACCAAGTACGCCGTCGAGATCCTGGTCAAGGACGTCCAGTCCAATCCGAACCGAGCCGGCGAGGTGGCGGCCGATCTGATCCTGAAGGACAAGATCGATCTGATGCTGGTGGCATCGACGCCCGAGACCACCAACCCGGTCAGCGACCAGTGCGAGCTGAACGGCGTGCCGTGCGTTTCCAGCCTGGCGCCCTGGCAGCCGTGGTTCTTCGGGCGCAAGGGCGATCCGGCCAAGGGGTTCGACTGGACCTACCACTTCTTCTGGGGGCTGGAGGACGTCATCGCCGTGTTCACCAACATGTGGAAATCGCTGCCGACCAACAAGACGGTCGGCGGCCTGTTCCCCAACGACGGCGACGGCAACGCCTGGGGCGACAAGGAACGCGGCTTCCCGAAGCCGCTTGCCGCCGAGGGTTTCACGCTGTTCGATCCGGGCCGCTATCAGAACCTCACACAGGACTTCTCGCGCGCAGATCGCCGCCTTCAAGCGCGACAACGTCGACATCATCACCGGTGTGGTCATTCCGCCGGACATGAAGACGTTCTGGACCCAGGCCAAGCAGCAGGGCTCAAACCGAAGGTCGTGTCGGTGGGCAAGGCGCTGCTGTTCCCCGGCGCGGTCGAAGCGATGGGCGACCTGGGCGACGGCTTCTCGACCGAAGTGTGGTGGACGCCGTCGTATCCCGTTTACCTCGTCGCTGACCAGAGCAGAGCGCGAAGCAGCTTGCGGAGGCCTACGAGGCGACGACCAAGAAGCAATGGACGCAGCCGCATCGGCTTCGGCCACGCGCTGTTCGAGGTCGGGATCGACGCGCTCAAGCGCAGCAAGGACGTGACCTCGCCGGCGGCGATCCGCGATGCGATCGCCGCCACCAATCTGAACACCGTCGTGGGGCCGATCGCCTGGGGCAAGGGGTCCGGTCAAGAACGTGTGCAAGACGCCGCTGGTGGGCGGCCAATGGGTGAAGGGCAAGAAGTACAAGTACGAGCTGGTCATCGTCAACAACCAGACCGCGCCCAACATCCCCACAGGAGGCGCGCTCAAGCCGATGCCCTGAACGGCACGGGGTCCGGGTCCTCCCGCGCGGCGTGACTGCCGATCGACCAGGGTCCGAGCCTCGCGACGATTCGGCGTTGCGTCCCGCCCATGTCCGTGATTCTTGCTCTGGATGGGGTTTGCAAGAGCTATGGCGCCCTCAAGGTGACCGATGGCATCACGCTGTCGGTCACCCAGGGCGAAACGCTCGGCATCCTGGGCCCGAATGGCGCAGGCAAGACCACGCTGTTCAACCTCATCAGCGGCGATGTGCGAGTCGATGCGGGCAGGGTGAGCTTCGCGGGGCAGGAGATCACCCACCGGACACCGCATCAGCGCTGCAGGCTCGGGGTCGGGCGCTCGTACCAGATCCCGCAGCCGTTCGGTGCGATGACCGTGTTCGAGAACCTGCGTGGCCGCCGCTTCCTTCGGGGCGGGCAAGCGCGAGCAGGATACCTACGCCCGTGTGGTGGACGTGCTCCGCGAGACCGCTCTGCTGCCGAAGGCGAACCGCCTGGCCGGCACGCTGACCTTGCTGGACCGCAAGCGGCTGGAGCTGGCGCGAGCACTCGCCACTGAACCCGAAGTGCTGCTGCTCGACGAGATCGCGGGGGGTTTGACCGAGCACGAGGCGCGCGAGCTGGTGGACGAGATCCGGCGCATCAAGCTGCAGGGCGTCACCATGATCTGGATCGAGCATGTCGTGCACGCGCTGCTCGCGGTGGCCGACCGTCTGCTGGTCATCAACTTCGGGCGCAAGCTGGCCGAGGGGCTGCCCGAGGAGGTGATGAACGATACCCAGGTCAAGCGGGTGTACATGGGTATCGAGGTCTAGGCCGCATGGCGCTGCTCTCGACTCACCAGTTGCAGGCCTTTTACGGGGACTTCCAGGCTCTGTTCGGCATCGACTTCGAGATCGCGGCGGGTGAGATCGTCGCCATCATCGGCGCGAACGGCGCGGGCAAGTCGACCTTCCTGAAGACGATCTGCGGGCTGCTCAAGGCGCCGCGCGAGGCTGTGACCTTCGACAACGAGCCGATCGGCGGACAGCGGCCCGGGAGCATCGTGCGCAAAGGCATCGCCATGGTGCCGGAGGGACGGCGGTTATTCGCCAGCCTGACGGTCGAGGAGAATCTGCTGATGGGCGCTTACGCGCGCCGCGACGGTTCGTGGAGCCTGGGCGCCGTGTATGAGCTGTTCCCGATGCTGCAAGACCGCCGCGCGGTTCCGAGCACCGCACTGTCCGGCGGACAGCAGCAGATGGTGGCGATCGGGCGCGCCCTCATGAGCAACCCCCGCCTGCTGATCTGCGACGAGATCTCGCTCGGGCTCGCACCCATCGTCGTGAAGGAGATCTACGACGCCCTGCCGCGCGTGTGCGCGGGCGGGCTGAGCGTGGTCGTGGTCGAGCAGGACGTCGGCGTGGCGCAGGCGGTGTCGAGCCGGCTGTATTGCCTGCAGGAGGGCCGCGTCACGTTGACTGGCGTCTCGAGCGCCCTCGCGCGCGAGCAGATCTCGCAGGCGTATTTCGGGCTATGAGACGAGACACCAGAGGCAAGAGGCAAGGGGGCGGCATCGGCCGTGCCGGTCGGGTTGTCGCGCTGATCAATTCCACCTGTGCGCTGCCATCGGCAAGGAGGCCAGGTGTTTCTCGCGCCTCGTGCCTCGCGCCTCGCGCCCGGGGCCGCTAGGCGACCGCATGCTCGGCTGGATCGACACCGTGATCCAAGGCATCCTGCTCGGCGGGCTGTACGCGTTGTTCGCCATGGGCCAGTCGCTGATCTTCGGTGTGATGCGGCTGACCAACGTCGCACATGGTGATTTCATCATCCTCGCCGGGTTCATCGCCTTCTCGCTGGCGCTCGCGAGCGGATTGCCGCCGGCCGTGGCGCCGTGGATGGCCATGGCAGTGCTGCTGCCGCTTGCGTTCGGTGCCGGCTACGGGCTCCAGCGGTTCCTGCTCAACCGCACGCTGGGGCGCGACCCGCTGCCGTCGCTGGTGGTGACGTTCGGGTTGGCGATCGTTGTCCAGAATCTGCTCCAGGAGGTATACAGCGCCGATCCACGCTCGATACCGTCCGGGGGACTGAACACCGACAGCGTTGTGCTCGGGGGCGGGCTCGCGGTTGGCACCCTGCCGGTGCTGATCTTCGGGATGGCGGTCGGCATGGCCGTCGCTCTGCAATGGCTGTTCGAGCGCACTGCGATCGGGCGCGCGTTCCGGGCGGTGAGCGACGACAGGGAGGTGGCGGAGTTGATGGGGCTGGACCATCGGCACGTGTACGCACTGGCAACCGGTCTCGCGTTTACGCTCGTGGCCATCGCCGGCACGCTGCATGGCATGAAGACCACGGTTTCGCCGACCGACGGGCCGGCGCTGCTGCTGTACGCGTTCGAAGCCGTGATCATTGGCGGGATGGGTTCCTTCTACGGCACGCTCGCCGGGGGCGTGCTGCTCGGCGTGACGCAGGGAATCGGCTTTCGCCTCGACCCCGGCTGGGGAATCTGGTTCGGGCATATCGTATTTCTCACCATGCTGCTGTTCCGCCCGAGCGGATTGTTTCCGAGGACGCAATGAACCAGACGGCGGCCGCCGCTGCGCTCGACTTCCAGGTTGCCCGCGCAACCCGCGCCAGCCGCATCGGCGGTGCGGTTGCGCTGCTGCTGGTGGCGTGGCTGGCCTCGTTTCCGTTCTGGGCGGACGCCGGCTGGATGCGCGAGTTCAACCAGATGGCCTGCTATCTCATCTTCGCCATGATGTGGAACCTGCTCGCGGGCTATGGCGGCCTGGTGTCGATCGGCCAGCAGGCCTATCTCGGACTGGGCGGCTACGCGCTGCTGGTGATGGGTAACTTCATGGGGGTGAACCCGTTCCTGGCGGTGCCGATCGCGGCGATCCTCGCCATGCTCGTGGCGCTGCCAGTCTCGCTCGTCGCTTTCCGCCTGCAGGGCGGGTACTTCGCCATCGGCACCTGGGTGATCGCCGAAGTGTTCCGGCTGTCCATCGCCAATGTCTCCGCCGTCGGTGGCGGTTCGGGGACGAGCCTGACGGCGCTGCGGGGGATCGAGAAAGCCACGCGCGTGTCGGTCACCTTCTGGTTGTGCCTGGCGGGCGCGGTTGCAGCGGTCGGTCTGGTGTACTGGTTTCTGCGCTCGCGCCAGGGCCTGGCGCTGCTGGCGATCCGCGACAGCGAGATCGCCTCGGAGAGCCAGGGCGTGAATGTCCGGGCGACCAAGCTCGGTGTGTATCTGGTCGCCGCCTTCGGTGCCGGTCTCGCAGGTGCATTGTATTTTCTCGGCAACCTGCGCATCTCGCCGGACGCGGCGTTCTCGGTCAACTGGACCGCCTTCTGCATCTTCATCGTGATGATCGGCGGCATCGGCACCATCGAGGGCCCGATCGTAGGCGTGGTGCTGTTCTACTTGCTGAGCAATCTGTTTTCGGACTACGGGACCTGGTACCTGGTGGGGCTGGGGCTGCTCGCGATCGTGGTCACGATTGCCTTTCCGCAGGGCCTGTGGGGCTGGATCTCGCACCGGTTCGACCTGCATTTCTTTCCCGTGCAACGCCGTCTGGTGCTGCGCGCAACCGATGTCAAGGAGCACTGAGCTCCATCTTCGAGGGCGGCCGCGAGCCGCATTGTTCAACTTGAGCGATTCAGGAGTGGCCATGGAAACCGCACCCGTCGTCCGCCGCCATCATCACATCACCCTGTGCACCGGCGGCGCACAGGAGGACTACGACTTTCACACCCGGGTGCTCAGCCTCAAGAGTGTGAAGAAGACTGCGCTGTACGATGGCACCGTGCCGATCTACCACTTGTACTACGGCAACGACCAGGGCGAGGAGAGCACGCTGGTCACCGCGTTCCCGATGCGCCAGTCCGGGCGCATCGGCCGCAGGGGCTCGGGGCAGATCAGGACGCTGTCGCTGTCCGTGCCGGTCTCCGCGCTGTCGTTCTGGCGCAGGCGCCTGCAGGACGCCGGCTTCGAAGTCGCGGAACGGGAGCGCTTCGGCGAGCGCCTGCTGCGCTTCGCGCATCCGTGCGGAATCGAGTACGAGCTGGTGGGCGTGCCCGACGATTCGCGCAAGCCCCACTCCAACGGCGAAGTGCCCTCCGAGCTGGCGATCCGCGGCGTGCACGGCATCACCGTCTCGGTGCGGGAGATGGAGCAGTCGGCCGAGTTCATGGAGAAGGGCTGGACCGGCCGCCAGACCAAACAGGACGGCGCCTATCTTCGCTATGAGCTGGACAAGGGCGGAAGCGGGCGGATCGTCGATTTCGTGGTCGAGCCGAACCTGCCGCAAGGCAGCTGGACCTTCGGCGAAGGCACGGTGCATCACTGCGCTTTCCAGGTCGACGATCTGCCGGCGCAGACGCAGGTCAAGGCCCACCTCGAGGGCCTCGGCTATACCGACGTGTCCGATCGCAAGGACCGGGGCTACTTCGAGTCCGTCTACGTGCGCACGCCAGGCGGGGCCTTGTTCGAGGCGACGGTGTCGAAGCAGGAAGGGTTCACCATCGACGAGCCCTACGAGAGCCTCGGCAAGACGTTCCAGGTGCCGCCGGTATTCGCCGACAAGAAGACCTGGATCATGGAGTACCTGGACAAGATCAATTTCTAGGCAAGAGGTAGAGCATGCAAGACGCACTCATCATCGACGCCATCCGCACTCCCATCGGCCGCTACGGCGGGGCACTGTCGTCCGTCCGCACCGACGACCTGGCCGCTATCCCCATCAAAGCGCTGATGGAGCGCAATCCGGGAGTGGACTGGAGCAAGCTCGACGACGTGTTCTACGGTTGCGCCAACCAGGCCGGCGAGGACAACCGCAATGTGGCGCGCATGGCGGCGCTGCTCGCGGGGCTGCCGGTGGACGTGCCGGGGGCTACCATCAATCGTCTGTGCGGATCCAGCATGGATGCGGTGGGCACCGCCGCGCGTGCGATCCGTTCCGGCGAAGCCGACCTGATGATCGCAGGCGGCGTGGAGAGCATGTCGCGTGCGCCTTTCGTCCTGGCCAAGGCGGACAGCGCGTTTTCGCGCGCAGCGAAGATCGAGGACACCACGATCGGCTGGCGGTTCGTCAACCCGCTGATGAAGGCGAAATACGGGATCGACAGCATGCCGGAGACGGCCGAGAACGTCGCCGCCGAGTTCAAGGTGTCGCGCGCCGATCAGGACGCCTACGCCATGCGCAGTCAGCAGCGCTACGCGAAGGCCAAGGCCGCGGGCTTCTTCGCGGCCGAGATCGTCCCGGTGACGATCCCGCAGAAAAAGGGCGAGCCGATGGTGGTGAACGACGACGAGCATCCGCGCGAGACCAGCCTGGAGGCGCTCGCGAAGCTCAAGGGGGTGGTGCGCGAGGACGGCACGGTCACGGCGGGCAACGCCTCGGGGGTGAACGACGGCTCCTGTGCGCTGTTGCTGGCTTCGACCGGCGGCGGCGAAGAGCTATGGGCTGAAGCCCAAGGCACGGGTGCTGGCGATGGCCACGGCGGGCGTGCCGCCACGCATCATGGGCTTCGGCCCCGCGCCGGCCATGCGCAAGGTGCTGGCGAGAGCCGGGCTTGAAGCTGGCCGACATGAACGTGATCGAGCTGAACGAGGCGTTCGCTGCTCAGGTGCTGGCGGCGATCCGCGACCACGGCATTGCCGACGACGCGCCGCACGTGAACCCCAACGGCGGCGCGATCGCCGTGGGACATCCGCTCGGCGCCAGCGGGGCGCGTCTGATCACCACTGCCATGTATCAGCTCCACCGCACGGGCGGACGCTATGCGCTGTGCGCCATGTGCATCGGGGTCGGACAGGGTATCGCGGTGGTGATCGAACGGATGTGACACGAGGATGCACTGACCCCTCTCTCCAGCCCTCTCCCACAAGGGAAGAGGGAGTGCTCGGTGGCACCTCCGGAGTCACTGTTACAGTCCAGTAGCGCGCCGTAACAGCAACTTCAGGAATACTACCGAATACTTCCTCTCCCCCTGTGGGAGAGGGCCGGGGAGGGGGAGACAGACGCACTACCGAATCAGTCGTTATGGTCCACTATGCCACGACAAGACATCAGGAGGAACCTCATGCGCAATCTCACCGAGCAGAACCTCACCGAAGCCGTGCTGGCCAAGCTCGAAGCCGCGACGGATCCGCGCTTCAAGCAAATCATGACCAGTCTCATCAAGCACCTGCACGCATTCGTGCGCGAGGTGGAGCTTACCGAAGCGGAATGGTTCGCGGGTATCCAGTTCCTGACAGCCACCGGTCAGAAGTGCGACGACAAGCGCCAGGAGTACATTCTGCTATCGGATACGCTGGGAGTGTCGATGCTGGTGGACGCCATCAATCATCGCAAGCCCGACACGGCCACCGAATCCACAGTGCTGGGACCGTTCTATGTCCAGGGCGCACCGGAGATGCCGCTCGGCGCCAACATCGCCGAGGGGGTGCCGGGGGACCCGACCTACTTCTCGGGACGCGTGCTGACACCCGAAGGCAAGCCGATTGCCGGCGCCACGCTCGATCTCTGGTCCACCGACGGCGAAGGCTGGTACGACGTGCAGCTGCAGGGTCAATCCATGCGTGCCCGCGGCAAGATCAAGACCGATGCGCAAGGCAGTTACTCGTTCTGGACTATCAAGCCGGTGAGCTATCCGATTCCCACAGACGGGCCGGTCGGGCAGATGTTGTTGAGGATGGGGCGCCATCCGTACCGTCCGGCACACACGCACATGATCCTGTCCGCGCCCGGCTACGAGACGGTGGCGACGCACGTATTCGTCGAAAACGATCCGTACCTGGAGTCGGACGCAGTGTTTGCCGTGAAGAACTCGCTGGTGGCGCCGTTCAAGCGCCAGGACCCCGGCACCGCCCCGGATGGCAAACGGATGGACAAGCCCTACTATACGGTGCAGTACAACTTCGGGCTGGTGCCGAGCCGGTAGACCGTACTGCCATAGCCACAGAGCGCACAGAGAATACAGAGCAAAGCGAGACACTGCAGCTGCCGAGCCTGGTTTCGACCTCGATCGGGGCGCGCGAAAGAAGGCAGGGCAGCAACGAGGGACCCTTTCCGGTCTGCGGGAGCGTGGGGTGAGAGGGGCCGAGCTCCGCTCCCTCCCCCGCTTGCGGGGGAGGGCAGGGTGGGGGCAACCATCAGCGACTTTCGAAGCAGTGGTTACAGATCGCCGATAGAAACGAGCGCTGTGTTCTCTGCGGACTCTGGCTGAATGTCCACTGAACTTATGACCGACTGGCGCACGTTACCGTTCGCTCCAGCCTCAGGGACGCGCCTGTGCAGCGGCGCTGACGTGCCCGACGGAGGGGGCAAGGAGGTCGTCTTCGGGGAGGGGAAGGACGCCTTCCGTGTCGTCGTTTTCCGCATCGGCGACGAACTGCTTGCTTATCACAACTGCTGCCCGCACTTTTCTCTTGCGCTCAACTACGAACCCGACAAGTTCCATGTTTTCGATGGCGACGTGCTGGTATGCGCCCATCACGTCGCCATGTTCCGCCTGAAGGACGGCGAGTGCTTCGACGGGCCGTGCCAGGGTTCGCGTCTGACGCCCATCGCCGTCCAACACCAGAACGCAGAGGTCAGTATCGCGTGAGGCGCTTCATCGCAACCGAGCAGAACAGATTGCAAGTGACGGCTTATTACGCAGCACAATGTCTCGACATATGCGAACATCCAGCGGATGTCTTCTGCGTAGCATCCCGTGGCGGATAAGGTCATGTCCCAGTATGCGCTGAGGGTGCGCAGGTAGGCAAACCGCCCTCGAATCCAAGGCGATAACACCCAACACAGGAGGAGTCAAATGGCTAGCAAACCATCGGTGGCAGGCGGTAGGCGGGCACGACGGAATTTTCTGCGGGTGGCTGGCGGCAGCGCTGCCGCCGCAGCGACGTTCGGCATAGTAACGCTCAGTACGAAACAAGCACAGGCACAAGCGTTTGACGCCGAATACGACATCGTCGTCTGTGGTGGCGGCGGCGCTGGCTTGCCGACGGCGTTGTTCTCGCGCTGGCTCGGGAACAAGGTATTGGTGCTTGAGAAGGCGGCTACACTCGGTGGCACTTCGTTCAAAGCCGCGTATTGGTATTGGGTGCCGAACAACGCTGCGATGCAGAAAGCCGGCATCCCGGACTCCAAAGACCATTACATGCGTTACGTTGCGCGGTTGAGCCAGCCGCAGAGCTACGACCCGAAGCATCCGCGCTTGGGCCTGTCGGAGTGGGAGTACGCCATGTGCGAGGCAATCTACGATAGCGCTTCGGTGGGTACCGAGATCCTCTCGGAGAAGGGCGCGCTGCCGTACCGTCACGTGGCGCCGGTGCCGGACTACTTTGCCGAGATGGAAACCATCGGTGCCACCGGACGCGTCTTGTTTCCGAAGGATGGTGCTGCGTCCATGTCCGACGGGGGGCAGGTCGCCACGCGTACCCTGTCCCAAGCCTGCCGTCGAGACGGCGTGGACATCAGAACCAGCCAGCGGGTGACCAAGCTGGTCATGAACGACCAAGGAGAGGTCATCGGCGTCGAGTCGCAAGGGGCCACCGGCAAGACGCTACGGGTCAAGGCGCGCAAGGCAGTCATTTTCGCCACTGGCGGCTTTACCCATGACCCGGAGCTGCGCAAGAACTTCCTGTCGATTCCGGCTTACGGCGGTTGCGCGGCCATGACGAACGAGGGAGATTTCATCCGCATCTCGAGCAAGCTCGGCGTCCAATTGCGCAACATGAACTACGCCTGGATGTGCCCCGTTTCGTTCGAGAAGGCGATTGCGAAGGATCCGTCCCTCATCGGCTGCTTCTCGGTGGCAGGCGATTCCATGATCTTCGTAGACAGGAACGGCAGGCGCGTCGTCAACGAGAAACTGCACTACAACGAGCTCGCCCAGAAGTTCTTTGAGTGGGACGGCGCCAACGCCCAGTTTCCTTACCTGATCTTGACGTCGATCTGGGATCAGCGCGCGCAGGATCACTCCGCCAGCCATGAATACGGGCGGCTGATTGTGCCGCCCGGGAGCGATGACAGGCACGTCATCAAGGGGGCAACGCTCGAAGAACTGGCGGCGAACATCGATGCACGTCTGCAGAAGTATGCCGGCCAGAATGGTGGCATGCGGGTTTCGCCCGACTTCGTAGCCAATCTCAAGGCGGCTATCGTGCGCTTCAACCAGTTCGCAAGGGACGGCAAGGATCTCGATTTCCATCGTGGCGAGCGCGGTGTCGATCTGCTGTTCAACGGCATCGTCAGGGAGGAGCCGGGCCGCAAGAACGCTACGATGTGGCCCATCAGCGATCAAGGGCCCTACTATGCGGCGTTCGTGACCGGAGGAACGCTCGACACCAAGGGTGGGCCTAAGACCAATCCAGAAGGACAGGTGCTGGATCTGAGCGACAAACCCATTCCCGGACTGTATGGCGTGGGCAATTGTGTTGCTTCGGCGTCGGGGCGGGCTTACTGGGCGGGTGGCAGTACGCTGGGCCCGATCATCGGGTTCGCCTATCGTGCCGCCAACCAAGCCAACAAAGAGGCGGTGCGCGGCTGACCGTCACACGTAACGCCCGCTGGGCCGCCGCGAGCTGCAATGTTGGCGGCGGCCCGGAATATACATGGATCGCCAACCGATCGAGTGCCCATCCGATCGCTGGCCTGAGGAGGAGCCCCCATGCTTGGACACATAGCTGCCGGGATGGTCCACATCGCCGTTCTCGCGTCGCTTGTCACGGCAATGTCATGCCCCGCCGCTGACATAGCGACAGCGCGGGCACTGACCGTTACGCAGTGCAGCCAGTGCCACACGTTCGACAAAGGAGAAAAGCATGGCCAGGGCCCCAATCTGTATGGATTGATGGGAAGAGAGGCCGCCGCGGTACCGGGGTTCGTTTTTTCCGACGGGATGAAGGAGGCCCTGAAGGGCAAGAAGTGGGATGTGGCCCTGCTGGATGCCTGGCTGACCGACACGATTGCCGTGGCGCCCAAGGCCCAGATGGTGTATTTCCAGGAGGATCCGGATGTGCGTGCGATGCTAATTGAATTCCTAACTTCCCTTCACGACTGACGTCGCCAAGACGATCAATCTTGCACTTAGCGCGGTGCCCCTCGTAGCCGCCGGCCGTTCGACAATATCTCGACGGAGACGGCGGGCTTGATTCCTCTTTCCTTTTATGCGGCTCACTCTCGAGGGCGATGGGACGCGCTCGGACTCCCATCGCAGCCGATTGCGAAAACCGCTCTTGGCTGTCGAGCGGAGTTCCGCGAATGTCCGCTTCTCCAGAGCGCGACAGGCTGCTCCGGTAGAAACCCGGAATTCGCCAGTGACGTCTAGCGGCCAGTTGCAGACCTTCAGCCTCTCTTGCCAATTCGCTCCGAAGCGGCCGTTCACAGTACGCTCGATCCTGAGGAGACACTCATCTGGGCTCCTTGAACAGGTCGCTCAACGCCGCTGCATGGGCTTGTTATGCGGCATTCCCTAGCAGTCCAGTCCAATGGTCCGGTTGTACCTATAGCCGCCGATCACATTAAGAGCCACAATCGATAGCGCGCTATTGTTGTCCTGATGTTTGACCTTCAGTCATTGAATCACTTCATTAGCGCGCGACAACAAAGACTTGGGCACAGCGAGACCTATCGCCTTCGCCGTTGATAGATTTACGATAAGCTCGAACTTTACCGGTTGCTCGATCGGAAGGTCGCCCGGCTTGGCACCCTTCAAGATTTTGTCAACGTAAACAGCACCACGCCTAAAGATATCCGCGGCGTCAGCACCGTACGTGAGAAGCGTGCCCGCTCTTGCCCAATCTTGACCCTCGCTTACCAAGGGAATGCGGGCTGTAGTTGCGAAGCTTGTTATTCGCTTGCGGTGCGTGATAGCGAGTGGACTGCTAATCGCGAAGAGCAGCTGAGGGCGGAGCTTTTGAACTGCCAACAAAGCCTCCTCTAAGGAGGTTTCGTCTCGGTATGAATGCGCGGTTGATACTATGCCCAAGCTGCGCGCGGCTTCCGCCACACCTTTAGCATCGAGGACGGATAAGCGATCCTCCGCATCAAAGATCATCGCAACGCGTCGGAGATCGGGTATGAGTTCTCTAGCAAGTTCCACACGCTTGCCGATCGAATCCAGAGATTGCCAAGACAACCCAGTGACGTTGCCGCCTGGTCGCGCGAGAGAGGCAACTATCCCTTCAGCTACAGGATCGCCCATACCTGGACACACAATGGGAATTGTCGGGGAACGCTGCTTGGCTATGGGAATCGCGGCACGGAATAGGATCATGATGTTAACTTTCTCTGAGATCAGTTCATCTACCAAGATCGGAATGCGCTGCTTATCGCCATGCGCGTAGCGGGTCACGAAGACCACATCACGGCCCTCTTGATACCCTAGGTCAGCAAGCCCTTTACGAAGAGGCTCTCTGTAGGGGGCCGCAGTATCTGGATTACTAAACCATAGCTCGCCAATTCTGTGTTGCGGTCGCGCCTCCTGAGCGAGCGCAGCATTTGCACACAAGCAAAGCGGAGCCAGCCCGACGATAGCGACCAGGGCTATTGAGAGCGTCAGGTATCGGCGATATCCAACTTCGAAGAGATTTCGAAGAACAACTCTCGGGACAGCCCTGAATAGCATTTGCTTTTCCTTTTCCACTTGAACAGTATGAACGCCTCTGCGTTTGTCACTCGGGTGTAAGGGGCGTTACCTTCGGAAGGGCGCTATGGAAAGGAACGAGCGCTCAGTGCACGATCGAGACAGCTGTGCGGCGTGGCAGTACTGCAGGGCCGGAAGCACCCCAGCGCCTTGAGCACAAGCGTGCTCGTGTCTATGACGCCGAGCCCATCACAAGCGACCGGGACGTGTACACTCGTCTGAGGTGTTCAATCTTGCACCGGCCGCCCTCCCCAGATCCAGTGACGGGCAGCATACACCCGTTTTGCAGCCAGGGCCTTGGTCGGCTCTACTGCCCGCTTCCCCCCCGGCTGGCCGATTGTCCGCTTTCCCTGGGTTGGACGACCGCTATCGAGCGGTGGCTGTGACGGCTTCGGGTCGTCTCCCGCCTGTCGCTGTGCTCGAAAGCAGACGCTCACCGGAATGTCTGCTGACAGGGGATCGTCACTGGCAGCAGTCGGCCACTTGGCGACATTGAGATCCCACGAATCTCAAAGCTCACCAGCGGCTCTACGTCCCGCAGAAGGAAGACCAGGCGGGCCCGGACGAATGCTCGAGCGAGCAGGAGACCTGTCGGGCCGACCGTCAGCGGGGGTAGGGAGGCGAGGACGACGTCGGGGCGGCGCGAGAACACTCCGGCAATGAAGGCTGTAACGGCAAATGTGACGAACCCAGCGATCCGACGGACGATCTGATGGTTCCCACCCATGACCAGAGGCACACGGACCACTTCCACCCGTCCTCGCAATGACGAGAGGGAAGGAAGCGCCCGAACCCCGGATGAGGACGGCCGCTCGGGTAGTGTGGGAGGCCCCGTCACCACGCGCACTCTCGCGCCTCTCGTTGCAAGATAGACAGCGAGGTCTCGCGTGTACCGGACGGCTCCTCTCTCGGGCGGATAGTTCTGGACGAGAACCAAGACCCTCACGGAGCGACGCTCGACAGCCCATCCATACGAGCGAGCTTTCCCGCCGCTTCCTCGACACCCACGTGTTTCGCCCGAGACAGCACCCAGGTGAGGCGTTCCTGCCCAACAGCCAGGCGCGCGAACCTCGGCGCCATTTGGACACGCATCCTCAGCGGAACACGGGGCGGGTCCGGGTCAAGCTCGTAGGGATGCACATACACGGTCAACGGCTCTCCGCGCGCCTCGATCCTCCTCATCGCCCAGAGCACGACGGCTAGAGGCAGCACACGCAGGTACGATCCTCCTGAGAAGGGCCAGCCACCGATCGGCGTTGGAAGGGCGGTCATGGGCCACTCGAGAAGTCCCGGCTTGATCTCGTGGGGCAGGCGGCAAGCACGTGGCTCTCCTCGACTCGGGATCCAGATCGGGAAGAGGCTCGAGTCAATCCGGATGCCCTCCTCCACCAAGACATCGAGAGCCCAACCCGTGTCCCGCGAGAGGGAAAAGAAGGGAGCCCTGTAGGCGACGACCGAGCGTCCCCCTGCATCCTCGAGAAGGTCAATCGATTGGCGCAGCTCGCGTCGAAACCTGGCTGGACCCAGCTCGCCCACTCGGTCGTGCCGCATCCCGTGTGTGCCGAGCTCATGCCCGCGCCGCACTACCTCGCGAGCTAGCTCTGGCGAAGATTCGATGACTTCTCCCAGGGCGAAAAAGGTCGCACGAGCATCGCAACGATCGAGTAGATCAAGGAGTCGATACGTGCACCGCTCGACCCTGCTCTCAATCACATACGCGCCACTCCACATTGCGGGGAGCCCGTGGAACCAGTCCTCGAGATCCACCGTTAGAACGTGCAGCAATCCGACAGCGGGAGCCTGCAGTGCATCTACAGACGTCGCGTGGCTCATGCGGAGCCACGGCCAACTCGTAGCCGGACGCACATGCTGAACCGCGTGAACGCAATCTCCGAACGTCCTCCGAGCTCCTCTAGCGCACCGGCCACTTCCGTCCGCGCCGGGATCTGCAGCGAAATACCCTGTGATGAGAGCCAGATTCGCCTCAACCGATGATGCAGTCGATCCTCGCGTGGAACGTCGCAGATGAGCGTCCCTCGAGCGCGCGCTACCAAGGCGCCAAGCATCGTCTTCCACTCCGGGTGGTAGTCGAGGACTCCCAGCGCCACGACGACGTCGTAGAGCGAGGCGTCCGCGATCGAGGCTGCATCTCCGACCACGCCTTCGATCTGCTCCGCTCGTCCACGGAAGCGCTCGGTCGCCACGTCCACGTTCGAAGGGACGAGGTCCTCGAACCTCAACCGCCGCGGCCGTGCACGCAATGAGCTCGCAAGCAGTGCACCATCCCCGCAGCCAGCATCGAGCAGATCGAAGCCGTCCCCCTGCGGAAGCCAAGACCGCAGTAGATCGCCCAGCTCACCCTGCCCGCGCCGAACAACTGCTCCCGATAGCAGGCTGCTCCGCGCGGGATAGCGCCGAGCAAAGTAGCGAGCGACCGCATCGAGAGGCGGCGAGATCAGTCCGCCGGTCCGCAAGAAATTCCCTATTGCACGCGCGGCGGGGGCCGACCGACGCTACGCCGACCCTCCGAAGGATGCGCGCGTAGGCCTCGCTCACCGTGCGATTCCAGGCGCCTGAAACTAGTTCCGTCAGCATCGAGCGGTACGCCCACGACAGCCGAACCAGATCCGTGATGCGCCAGTTCCTCAGGTAGAGCATCAGATAGCAAGCCAGCTGGTATCGCTTCAGCTGTCCGAGACTCACACCTTCAAGCTCGAGCACCCCGGAAGAGTACTTGTCGAACTTGTCCCACGTGCTCCCCAGAAGCCGGTACCCCCCTTCTCCGCGTAGCGCCATCTCGTGGATCGGTGTACCCGGGTAGGGGGTCATGAGGGAGACGGAGAGCCGGTCCGGATTGAGCTTGACGATGAAGCGGAGGGTGTCTCTCACCGTGTCGATGGTTTCTCCGGGATGACCAAGGATGAACTTGCACCACACCCGCAGACCAGCTCCCTTTGCGAGCCGCACAGCGCGTTCGACCTGCTCGAGAGTGATTCCCTTTTTTACGCGCTCCAGGATCCCTGCGTTACCGGACTCCACGCCAAGCTCGAGAGTCTCGAAATTCGCTTCGCGCAAGAGTTCTACGAACTCTTCATCGAGCCGGTCTACGCGCGTCTGAGCGGAGAACCTCGCTTTGCGATGCACGTCGCGTGCGAGGATGCCCCGCAGGATCTGCTTGGTGCGCGGCATGTTAAGGCCGAACGTCTCGTCCTCGAAGCGGATCACTTTGGGCGCATAGCGTTCGATGAGGTGCTCGATTTCCAGCAGAACGTTGTCCGGAGAGCGATACCGGGGTCGGAACCCGGAGTTGTGTCCACAGAAGGTGCATTGGAAGGGACACCCGCGATGCGTGAGGATGGGGATCTGCTGAGTGGGCCGGAACAGATCCCAAGCTGGGAACGGCAGGGAGTCATAGTCCTTCGGATAGGGGCGCGGCTTCGTCGCAACTACGCGGTCGCCGCTCCGGAGGATGAGGCCATCGACCGATTCAAGGGATCCCTGTGTCGCCAGGACGCGCGCCAGGTCGACGATGAGGTGCTCGCCTTCTCCGTCGCAGGCGAAGTCGATCGCGGAGCACTCCTCCAAGGCCGCGCTCTTCACCGCGTTGATATGGGCGCCGCCCACAGCGATGGGAACATCAGAGCGTGCCTTGATCCGGTGTGCGATGTCCGCGGCGATGGGAAACTCGACGGTCATGCAAGTAATCCCGACGAGGTCTACGTCGGGCGTAGTCGCGCGCCTGCAGATCTGGTCGATCGTCAACTCATCCAGCTTACCGTCGAGTAGCGTGACACGATGATTCGCCGCTCGAAGAGCGCTGGCAACGTACGCGAGCCCCAGCACCAGAAACCGGGCCCAGTGCTTTTCGATCTCACTGGCCGGAGGGGGGTTTATGAGCGCGACATGCATCCTGACACCCGGAGACTCAGCCTATCGCCGATGCCCATTATCCCACGGCAGAATCGCATTCTGTCACGATTTCGGTTGCGTGCGCTGGCTCCGGCTCGTTCCCCTTCGAGGGTGCGCAAGGAACGCTCATGCAGGCATGGGCTTCGACAATCAGACCAGCCCTGCCCCCTAGATGGGGCACCTCTCCGCAGCTTGCGCCTGCACGCGGCGTTCGTTCGCCGTCAAGTCCCGAGCACGCGCCCGACTACGCGCTCCACCACGGCGCCGCCGAGCCAGGAGCCCAGACCGAGGAGCACGTAACGGATAGGAGATTCAACCGCATCACGTGCTGCGGGAGGACTCAAGCGGGGTATCGGGTTGGCTGGCGCCGGCTCGGATGGCGGTCGGGAAAGGTGGCGCGGGGCCGGCCAACGGTGGTGAAAAGCGATGACTGGGGTCACAGCGTCACGGTTTTGGACCGGCGCGGCAACACCTGGCCGTCAGCCCTGTGGGAGGGCTGGGCGAGTAGCGGGGAAGGTGCGCTGGGCTACCAGCTCATGCGCTGGTCGAACACATGCTGGGCGCGGCGGCCTGTGATCCCATTCGGGCCGGGCTTCAGGCTCCCACAGCGGTCGACTAACGGGCGGGGGCATCCGAGATCAGCCACAGGTTGAGACGCCCAAGAGCGGACGGTCGGCAATGACCGCAGTGGGTGTGCGCCGTGATAAGGCGGCGCTTTTCCAGTGGGTGCAAGCCCCACCCGGCTAGATCGCTCCGGCCGGAAGCAATCGGAGGTCGCGGCTTGGCAATGCCGCGTAGTCTAGCGGGTGCGAATCCCGCCTAGGTAACCGCTAGCCACGGGCCTGGTATTGAGCCTTGCAGGTGCTCCGGTAACGGGACGCTTGATGCGTAGGCGCAAAAGGAGGCGAGGTGCAAAGGGAACAGGTAATGCTGCCCCTGAAGGTAGTTGAGTCCCGAAATGCTTGCATTGGTGTGTTGGCCGATGGTCTCTCCGGACCAGCAGGCAACAGCGTCTCGTGCGCATCGGCAAGCGCGAGGAGCCACCCCGGGATCGAAGACCGCGTCGAGCCTTACAACGAGAGTGCGTGGTAACCAAGGAGATCCGATCGTCGGCGCTGGCAGTAGGGCGCACCTTCTAACAAGCCTAAACAGCGAGGAAGAGGGCGGGTGATCGGAAGTCGGAGACGCCCATAGGAGCGATGATCTCTGGTAATGCGGAGGGAGCAAAGGGGCGTCGGTCTGAGATAGCGGATAAGGGAAACATGACCCGACACCGAGCGGACTGTGTTCATGACAACTGACCTTATTCGTTTCACACAGTGGGCGCGGGAGAGCCCGCAGCGACAGTACACCGCGCTGATGGGGATGCTGTATGACCCCGAAGGGCTCAACGCGAGCTTCGAGCGCCAAGCAGCAAACAAGGCGCCCGGAGTCGATGGGGTGCGCAAGGTGGCATATGCGGAGGGATCAGCGGAGCGTCTGGCTGATCTGTCGGCACGACTGCGTCGTCTGGGGTATCGGCCGAAGCCGGTAAGGCGGGTCTATATCCCCAAGGCGAGTGGCAAGGGCCGTCGGGCGTTAGGAGTGCCCAGCTTCGAGGATCGAATCGTACAAGATCGGGCAAGTCGGATCTTGCAAGCGATCTGGGAGCCGGAGTTCCGGGACTGCTCGTATGGATTTCGCCCGGGGCGCAACGCGCATCAAGCGTTGAAGCGTCTGGCGGAGATCATCACGGTGAAGCATACGCAGTGGGTTGTGGAGGCGGACATCAAAGGCTTCTTTGATCACGTCACACACTCCCACCTGCTACGGTTTCTCGCTCACCGAATAGCCGACCCACGGTTTCTGCGGATCGTCGATCGATTTCTAAAGGCTGGGGTGCTTGAAGATGGGATGTTCAGTGCCAGTGAGCAGGGTACGCCGCAAGGCGGATTAGTCTCACCAGTGCTTGCTAACATCTACTTGCACTATGTGTTGGATGTCTGGTTTGAGAAGCGCTATGCGAAGTCATGCCGTCGCCCGGCCTATCTGGTGCGCTATGCGGATGATTTCGTGGCCTGCTTTCAATTGGAAGAAGACGCCAAGCGGTTTATGGTGGAGTTGAACCACCGACTGGCGGAGTTCGACCTGGAGGCCGAGCCGACCAAGACACGTTTCTTGCGTTTTGGGGATCAGGCTCGCGCGCGATGCAAGCAAGCGGGGCTACGTCGGCCTCAGACCTTTAACTTCCTAGGGTTCTCGCACTTCGTGGCGCGCACTCGCAGCGGACGCTTCGTTGTGGGCCGCAAGACCCAGGGCGAGCGAATCCGGAAGAAACTAAAGGTGCTGAACGTGCGTCTTGCAGCCTTGCGGACGCACGGAGGCAAAGTCATGGTGGAGTATGTCCGACGACATCTCCAGGGCCACATCCAGTATTTCGGGGTTAGTGGCAATAGCAGAAGCCTGCAGCAGTATGTGTATCACGCCGGCCGGCTCCTGTTCAAATGGCTGAATCGACGCAGTCAACGCCGCAGCGTGGCATGGGACCGCTTCAACCAAGTGGTGGTTCCGCATCTGCCGCGCTCGCGGATCATCCATGACCTCTACCCTATTCTGCCGTGGATGACTCAGGCTGGGAGCCGGATGGAATAACTCTCCAAGTCCGGTTCTGCGAGGGCGGCGGGACGTACCGATTCATCGGGATTCCCGCCGCTACTCTCCCAGTCATGGAGGAGACGAAATGGCTGAAGCCTTCGGGTAAGCGTGTCACGAAATACGGTGACAGCGCGAGTGTGCAGGCCGTAACGCGAGTGAACGCTGAGCAAGCCTCGAAAAGGTCGATGCGCAGGCCGACCCGACTACCCTATCGGGGAAGGCTGACACGACTGGGGGAATGAGCGAAGCAGTACCCCCAGTCGCTGCGCCGGGGTAGTGGCGACAGCATGTACACAAGGAAAGCGCGCGCAACACGGGAAGCCCCTTGGCGTGGTCGGGGATGATCAACCGGAAGCCCGTGAGGGACAGGCCGGGCGCCCTGGGGTGACGGAGAGGCCCGCAGTACCGCTGAAGCCGGGTAATGCCGGTGGAGGGAAGGGGCCTCAGTTCAAGACAGACGCAACACGCGGCGAGGGACCTGGAGATTGGGAAACCTAACAACTCCGAATAGTGTTCAGAAGCTGCAGACGGCGTTACACGCGAAAGCGAAGGCTGAAGCCGGCTATCGTTTCTACGCCCTGTACGACAAGATTCACCGAGAAGACATCCTGGCCCATGCCTGGGCGCAATGTCGTTCCAACGACGGCGCGCCGGGCGTGGATGAGCAGGATTTCGCGGAGGTCGAAGCGTACGGGGTGCAGCGGTGGCTCGGCGAACTGGCGCTTGCGCTCAGAGAGGAGAGCTACCGACCGGACCCCATCAGACGAGTGTTTATCCCGAAGGCCAATTCGACGGCGAAGAATCCCAAGCTCAGGCCGCTGGGTATCTCGACCCTACGAGATCGGGTGTGCATGACAGCAGCGATGCTGGTGCTCGAACCGATCTTCGAAGCCGACCTGCCTTCCGAGCAGTACGCCTACCGGCGGGGCCGCAATGCCCAGCAGGCGGTGGTGGAAGTGAAGGACCGGCTATTCCGTGGCCACACGGACGTCGTCGACGCCGACCTGGCGGACTACTTTGGCAGTCATTCCACACTCCGAACTGATGCGGTCGCTCGCGCGACGCATCGTGGATCGGCGTGTGCTGCATCTGATCAAGATGTGGCTGGAGTGCCCTGTGGAAGAAACCGACCGTCGCGGACGGAAGACACGCACGACCGAGGCCAAAGACAAGGGGCGGGGCATCCCGCAAGGCTCACCCATCTCACCGCTGCTATCCAATTTGTACATGCGGCGGTTTGTGCTGGCGTGGAAGAAGCTAGGGCTGGAGCGCAGTCTTGGCAGTCGCATCGTCACCTACGCCGATGACCTCGTGATTCTGTGCAAACACGGCAAGGCAGAAGAGGCCTTGCAGCGAATGCGCGAGATCATGGGCAAGCTGAAGCTCACGGTGAACGAGGAGAAGACACGAATCTGCAAGGTCCCGGAAGGAGAGTTCGACTTCCTGGGATTACAGTGTGCTGCAGCAACGCAGTGGGAGGTTTGCAATGAGTTGAACTGACGACTGTGTGAGAAGCTGCGCCATAGATGAGGGATGGCCCCTCGGGATCGGCTTTCAGGAGCAGGTCTCAAACCACTGCAAGCTGCTGCGGTAAAAAGCCGTGGTAGTGAGCGTTGGCAGAAAAGCGCGGGAGTAGACCCGTGCAGGTGGGCATCCGAGAGACGAACGAAAGTGAACCCTCGAAGACGCGTCGTTAAGAAACAAGCGTCGTCGAAACCAGGTGCGTGAATCTCACCTGGGATGAGTCCGCCGGGTGCCTGATGACTGGGCGGACGGCGACCGGCGTAGAGGGGGCGTGAAGCGGATGCAGGCTATGGCGTGGAACTGCAGGAACCAGTCGCTCCGATGCCAAGGGAGAAGCCCAAGCGGCGACAACCGCGAGGCGAGCGTACCGATGCGGAGCACTGGGGCGGACCGATCCGTACTAGCGAGGAAGGCCCGTAACGGGGCCGGAGCGAAGGGATCGGGTCAGGTGGTCGTGCGATTGCCACAACTGGCAACAGGAGGAAGGTGATGGGTACGACCAGCAAGCCGTTCAATATCGGTAAGAAGCAAGTGTACGAAGCCTACCAAGCGGTCAAATCCAATGGTGGTGCTGCTGGTGTGGATGGGCAGACGATCGAACAGTTCGAAGCCGACTTGAAGAGCAACCTCTACAAGCTCTGGAACAGGATGAGTTCGGGCAGCTACTTTCCGCCACCGGTACGCGCTGTCTCCATTCCCAAGAAGACTGGGGGCCAGAGGATTTTGGGTGTGCCCACCGTAGCCGACCGTGTGGCGCAGGTGGTGGTCAAGCGGGTCATCGAGCCAACTCTGGATCCCGTATTTCTGGCGGACTCCTACGGCTACCGGCCGGGAAAGTCGGCGCTCGATGCTGTCGCAGTCACGCGCGAGCGTTGCTGGAAATACGACTGGGTTCTGGAATTTGACATCAAAGGCCTGTTCGACAACATCGACCACACGCTGTTGATGCGGGCGGTCCGGAAACACGTAACGTGCAAGTGGGCGCTGCTGTATATCGAGCGATGGCTCACAGCGCCGATGGTGGATGAGGCGGGAAAGAGGATCGCGCGCAGCCGGGGTACGCCCCAAGGCGGAGTAGTCAGCCCGATCTTATCGAACACCTTTCTCCACTATGCGTTCGATCTCTGGATGGCGCGGACATACCCTGACCTTCCGTGGTGTCGATATGCAGACGATGGGCTGGTGCACTGCCGAAGTGAGCAAGAAGCGAGCGCTCTCAAGGCCGCGCTTCAAGCCCGCTTGGCAGCGTGCGGCCTGGAGTTGCATCCGACCAAAACCAAGATCGTTTACTGCAAGGACGGCAAGCGTCAGGGCAGCTATCCGAATGTCAAGTTTGACTTCCTCGGATATTGCTTTCGGCCCCGTCTGGTGCGGCGTTTGCGGGACCATACGCTGTTCTGCGGCTTCAATCCCGCGGTCAGCGTTGCGGCCCTGAAGGCCATGCGGTCAGCGATTCGGGACTTGAACCTTCGCCGACAAACGCAACTTTCGTTGTCCGACATCGCCTGGCGGATCAATCCGCTCCTTCGGGGCTGGATTGCTTACTACGGGCGATACGCGCCATCGGCGCTGGCCCCCTTGCTGCGATACGTCAATCAGACGCTTCTGGCTTGGGCGATGCGCAAGTTCAAGCGCTTTAAGGCTCATCGGATCCGGGCGAGCGGCTTTCTCCAGCGTCTTGCTGCCGACCGGCGGGATCTCTTCGTGCATTGGCAGCTCGGTATGACCGGTACGTTTGCCTGATGGGAGCCGGATGAGTCGAGAGGCTCACGTCCGGTTCTGCGAGAGCCTGGGGGTGAGATTCCCCCGGGCTACTCACCCGTTTGGGCGGATGTACTCGGCGACGACACGGGCCAAGCTCGTTTGGGCTGTCGGCCGTCGAAGAAGAGCATCCGGCGCATGGTCGAGAAGATCCATGCGCTGACCGACCTGAAGCGACGGCATGGCAAGAGACCACGGAGCTTGGTGGGCAAGTTGAACCGCACGCTGCGCGGCTGGGCGAACTACTTCCAAGTAGGAACCGTCAGCCCCGCGTACCGGGCGATCGACAACTACACCGATGGCGCGGTTGCGCCGGTGGTTGCGCAACAAGCATAAGGTCAGACGGCGCAGGGGCGGGACTATCCACTCTCGCACCTCTACGGGTACCATGGGTCTCGTACGTCTGAGCGCGCGCGGGCGCGGACCAGCGTGGGCGAAGGCGTGAAGTCTTGTCCGAGAGCCGGATGCGGGAGATCTGCATGTCCGGTTCGATGAGAGGGATGTGGAAACGGAGTCATGGTTCGGCTATTGAGGCACCGCCAGACGAAAGGGGCGGCAACCGCAAGCCAAACCTAACACCACCGCGCCACATCCCCACTCTACCGACAACAGTCGGTCGCTGATAGGTCGTTCCCGAAATGTCTGCTGACGGGGATCGTCATCGGCAGCAGTCGGCCATCAACGGTCGGTCGAAGTGTGCAGAAGAACTTCCGCAAAGCCGACACTGAATCGCAGTGAACCACCGTCCCACCGCAGCCGCCCATTTCCCGCAATGACGCCTCATTGATTCCGGGGACGATATTGAGAACCTCGCTACCGAGCGCTACTTCTTAAAGCGGAAATTCGCGAGGTCGTAGTCCTGCATCACGTAGCTCTTCGTCTCGACGCGCATCTTGTTGGCATGCTTCGCCTGCGTTTCGCCGCCGGCGGCGACGAAGTCGTCGTAGCCAATGATCTCTACCCGGATGAATCCCTTCTGGATGTCAGTGTGGATCGCACCACCCGCTTCCTGCGCCGTAGCGCCCTTGCGAATCAACCAGGCGCGGTTCTCCGAGCCGCCGACCGTGAGAAAACTAATGTAGCCGCTCGCGCTCACCACGCGGACCAAAAAATTGTCGAACGCCGCAGAATCCGCCGCCTCGGCCACCACTATCGGTTTCGCCGTGACAAATGCGTGCGACTCGATGAGGTGCAATTCTTCCGGCGTCAATCCGGCTTCCGCGACGATCCCTTCGCTCTCCAGGTGTGCTTTGATTCTCTCGAGAACCGCCTTTTCTGCCGCGGGCGGATTGCGCTCGAGCCGCGTTTCCGCGAATTCCAGGTCCTTCACGATCAGGTCGAATCGGCCCTCCGGTGAGGCGACTATCGCATCCGCGGTCGAGGCCCCCTCTTCTCCGACGACGTCGACGAACGCGTAGGTTTTATTGTCAGCCTTGACGAGTTTGTCAGCCTGATCCAGGCGTGGATCCTTGACCTTGTGCTTCCCGAGCGGGACGCCTGCGACACCGACTAGGCCGACTTTCATGGCAGCATGGTCTCAAAACGATTGAAAGCCGCTCCAGTGTAGCCTCAGCGGCTAATCTAAGTTGGGCGTCCGCTTTTTGGCAATGGCTACTTCCGCTTCGGGTCGTCTGCGGGCTGTCGCTGCGCTCGAAAGCATACGCTCAGCCGAATGTCTGCTGATGCGGAGCGTCATCGGCAGGAGTCGGCCAGGTGCAGCCAGTCGAGTATTTCCTCCATAGCGGACTGTCGCGCCAAGGCTCCACTACAACCCGATGCTATCCGTCTGTACTATCATCGCGTATGCGGACCGACGATCTTCGGAGCACTCACAATGAATCAAACGGTTATCGTGGATCCGCACATTCTGCGAAATTTCAATAGTCCTGACCGATCGGTCCGGTGAATAACTGCTGGGCCCCAATAACTGAAGCCAGGACACTACGATGAGACTCCGAACAGTCGGGGTCATCTTTTCTCTCGCCCTCGGCATGCTCGCGGCGCCGCTTGCCTCTGACGCGCAACAGCAGGGGAAGGTTCCGCGCCTCGGGTATATGTCGCCTGGGGATGTTCCTCCCTATGACATTGCTTTTCTGCAAGGTTTGCAGGACCAGGGCTATATCTTGCCAGGGGAGATCCCCCGTTATGACGCTGCCTTTTGGCGAGGCTTGGTGAAACAGGGCTACTTTGAGGGGCAAAGGATTCGGATCGACATTCGAGCGACCAACGGGCAGTTCCAGCGCGCCCCGGAACTGGCAGCTGAACTGGTCCGCTTGAACGTGGATGTCATCATCGTAAGTCCTGGAGTACTTGTGAAGGCTGTCCGAGATGCCGTTCAGAAAGCGAACAAGGCGATCCCTATCGTCTTTGGGCCGGAGATCGATCCCGTTGGTATGGGACTCGTCACCAGCCTCGCCCGACCCGGTGGGAACATTACCGGATTCGCCCTTGTCGATCCGGAGTTCGACGCGAAACGCTTGGAGATCCTCAAGGAAACGTTTCCGCGGCTCTCCCGCGTCGCTTACCTGACCAATCCAGCCTGGTCTCTGGATTACTTTCTGCGGTCTATACCCGCGATGGAGACTGCAGCCCGGGCGATGAGCATCCGACTGGAGACCTTGGAGGTAAATACCCCCGAGGATCTGGAGGGTGCCTTTGCGGAGATCGTTCGCAGGCGTATCGAAGCAGTCGTGCTGCCGCGGAGTCCCTTGCTTCTTGCGAAGCGCGACCGAATCAGAGATCTTGTGGCGAAGCGCCGGTTCCCCGCGATCTACGCAGACTCGATATTCGTGGAAGAGGGTGGCCTTATGTCCTATGGGGTTAGCCATGCGGACCTAAAGCGCCGATCGGCTGCCTTGGTGGCTAAGATCCTAAAGGGAGCGAAGCCGGCCGACATGCCGGTGGAACAACCGGCAACTTTTAAGCTCACCATCAACCTCAAGACCGCTAGGGCTCTTGGTCTCATCATCCCCAACGAGATCCTGTCCCGAGCGGATCAGGTGATCCGATGAGCCCTCGATGTCAGCGGCGTGGCCCAACATCGCGTTGCAGGGGAGCCGCAACAGCGGCGCTTCGCTTGCTGTTGCGGCCCCCTGATGCGGGCGTTGAATGGCCGCTTCAACCTGCTCAAATGTGCCTTCGGGTCGGAAGCGGGCATTCGATGGGCTACTCGCGACCTTCAGCATTACGTATCCAAACCTAAAGAGTGAAGCTATGCGCCGGCAATACATCCCGTGCAACTGTCGGCCCAAAGTTCCAGCCGATCCTGCCGTATGGAGGCGCACGACAGGCGCGCACCTATGCACAGAGGTATGCTGCTCGTGTAAGCGCATGGACTCGCTTCCGACAGAGCTACTGCCGTGATTCGTTATCGTTGCCCGTGTTGCGGAGGGCAGGCGTTCCGTGCCCTGCCGGACGATCACGAGTTGGGACCAATACAGACACCTCGTGCGACACCTGTGGACACACGGCCCCACACATTGAGTTCGCGTTGGTCGCCTTCCAACACAAGGCCAAGAAGCACGAGGAAGGTTTCGCGCTAGCCAGTAAGTTCTAACCTGCCTTCATACAGGCCACCTTCGGGCGGCCTTTTTTTTGTTCTGGTCGCCCGCATAACCGGAGGCATCATGTTCTATGACCTGAACGAGCTTCTAGTCGCTCAATACGAAGACTTCGATCTGTCGCCCGATGAGGCGCTGAGCCTGGCGGGAGCGTAAGTAGGCATCAATGGACGATCTGCAGATCGTACAACTTACCTCTAGACGTCCGGCACACTCCGTGGCCTTCGCCGCGTCCTCGGCTGACGGCCGGGAAGCGGAGATACGGGAATAGGAACTTTGAGAGTGTCAAATGTAAAGCTTGGTTGGCGGAGCGATCAGACGGCGACTGTTGGCTACTTGACCCATTGTGCCACCACAGTTGCGGTGCATGATGTGATACCTGTTACTCCGTTCCTCCCCATTGAGATCCGGGCGCGCTGTTCATTTATGGGACCAATCTTTTTCCCTTTCTTGTCAGCGTGCTCATACGCGATCGCAGTGAGAGCGCTTTTACATGCAGTCGCAACCGCACCACTCTCCGGTATAAATTGATACCGTGAGTAGTAGATGGAAACTGCAAACCCGTCGTCACGTGGTGTGATCGCGTAGTCGGTGTCCCGATCGTATTGCGTCATCTTTGCATCAGTTTGCTGCATCGAGGTAGCACACGCGGTTAAGAAAAGAGTCAAGGCCAGAGTGATAAAGCGTGCGATATGCATCGAACCTCCTTGTCGCTGTTATGCGGGTAGGCGGCCACCCGGAGGGCACCTTAGAACAGGACTTTGTATGTGTTTCCTCTGTTGTCCTTTGCAACACCAGTCCCGTTCGCTGTACCGCTGCCCGTGAAGAACTCCATCTGCATTACGGTACCCCGATCGCCGATCAGCATGGCTTCACCTTTATTCACTCCAGGAACGTTGCCCACGGAAAAGCTGGAGCCGTAGACGGATGTCCAGACGGAGTTAAGCCCGTCCGTCGCGGTACCTGCGGCGGATCCAGTGGTTCGGCGATAACTCATCGGAGCGATCGAGGACCAACGCCCTTTGCATCGCTCGCCATCTGGCATCACGAGCGAGATGTTTCCAGTACCACCAGTTATGCCATCGGCCGTGGCGCTCAAAACGGGAGGAGGAGACAGCTTGGCCAATGGACCGTCCACCGGGAACAGGCTGGCGGTGGTGGAGCAACCGGACAACAGAGCAATAAGCAACGCAAAGATGAGGTGTCCCTTTCGCATCACTTGGATTCCAGATGGGTTGAGGTCGATTGAAATCTGCTAGGTGTGGCAGGTCTTGTAGGGCTTCCTGCCAGCGAGAACTTCCGAGATGACTATCGGCAGATAGGCGCATCTCTTTAGCAAGCCATCTGTGGCTAGCAAATAGGGCAGACAGTGTTAGGCTGTGTCGCGGCCGACTAACCGACGAGATCGCCCAACTTCTGGGGCACGCCGCGCGATGAAGACGCGCTGCTGTTGTGCGTACCGCTGGGCCCCTTTTGGCTCGCGCTACCTGTCTCTGCGAAGAAGGCGATAGTCATGGGCGCGGCATTCATCCCGGCCGTCTGGATCCGCTGGAGGTTTGGCAGCCCACCACATCGATAGCATCTCTAGTGGTCCGAAAGGCACTGAAGGCTGAGTCTAGCCAGTCTGTTGCTCGTCCATCTCTCAAAGGAACAAGAGCGTTTCGGGGAGGACGACGGGCATGCGTTATCCACCCGCTGACCTGGGCACCTATCCGCCTGTGCTGGGCGAGTTGCTCAACATGCCCCTACCACCGCTCGGACCCCTTGCGCGATCTGACCGTGCGTGGGCGCGAAACGGTGCGGTACGTCGCCCTCGACGTCAAGCTCGACGACGCTGGTCTGAAGGACAAGTGACGAGAAACGCTACTCGTCGCTCAACCGTAGGAGGACCTCAACGGCTTGCGAGATTTCGGTGCGTTTGGGTGGAGCCATTACGTATCCATGCGTTCCGTCGACCTCGTTGTCGAGAATGGCGGGGAGCCATCCTGATCCAGTGCGAACCAGCGATATGTGAGTGGACGTGAACGAGGTGCCGACCGGGGCCATCTCGATCTCGGGGTGCGTCTTCGGGAGCGTTGGCGCGCATTGCAAGCAGTTCTCTTCTGCGGCGTGAACCATACCGTACGTCCCTGCGTAGAGGATCACGACAGTCGCTGCAACTGGTTTTTTCATCACAGCCTCCTAGGCAATTCGACCGTGGCACGCCTTGAAGCGCAAGCCGCTCCCGCAATGGCAGCGCTCGTTCCGGCTGCTCATGTCGGGCGGTCGACCGGATACGCCAAGTGACAGACCGTCGTGGTTGATGACGATGGCGCGATCGAAGCCGGAGATGATGCTGCCCTGGATTGTGTTCGTACCGACCCTGAGTACAGACGGGGTGATGCTGACGTGGAGCCCGCTTACCCAAAACTCGCCCGAGATGGTGAGTTCCTGGTAGCCAGTCTCGTGCACATGGGCGAGGACTGAGCCATCCGGGCGTTCCACGTAGCACTGTCGGGGGAGATCGCGCATTCGATAGCCTGGTGCTACCTGGGCTACGCGGTCCTTGGTGATCCTCGCGAGCCGCTCGTCTCGTTCATTCCTGAGGTCGATGTCGCCAGACCAGCCTACCGTCGGACCTACGCTGATGAAGCCTGAAGACTTCGGTGTTGCCGATGACCAACGCTGCTGCACAGTCTTGAATTACGTTACTGCCGAGCACTACACGCATGTTTGCCTACTCCGTAGAAATTTCCATCTCACCCCCCGAGGTTGTTAAACGTTGTCCCACCCATCGGATTGTAACGCAGCATGCGCCAGTCTTGCAATCTCGGTATGCAGATGGACTGCTCCGAGGGGAACTAGTGTGAGGGGTATCGACAAACCACAAGATGTAGGAGGCTCAACCGCATGAGCTTGCGCGAAGAGGTAGAACTACTACCCACCCTCAGCGACCTGACGCAGCGCAGCGGCTGGAAGCAGCAGCGCATGAGGCGGGCACCTACGTCCCGGTAACACGCAAAGCTGTGGCTGCCACAAGGCGGAAGCAAGTGCTCAGAACGGCCGAGCGAATGCAACGCACGGACACACACGCAGCTACAAGCCGACGCCCGAGTACGTGGCGTACCGGCGCCCGGAGAGCTTCAAGGGTAAAGCCGAGCAGTTCCGTGCCGACAACGTAAAGACCCGCAACACGAAGCTGCGAGAGGAGTGCGAAATGACGTGGTTCGAGCGAGGTATCTGGCTGGTGCTGGTTATCGCCGGTCTAGGGGCGGCGGTGTCAGAGCACCGGGCAGCGGAGCGCGAGATTGCTGTTCATGTGCGAATGCTGGTGGATGCGGATATCAAGCTGGAGCAGCAAGCGGTGCAGTGCAGCGAACGGCTCGCGGCCTTGCAGCGGCAGCACGAAGCGACGCGCAATCTCAAGATGGCACCGACCGTCCCGGACATGATCGAGGCGATTAAGCAGGGCCAGAAGGACAACCCTCGACCCTGGCACGAGCGGGTCTTGGAGCCGGAGCAACACTGACCCAGTTGACCGCAGCGCCGAGATTACTCGCCAGCGGAAGGCGAAGAACCGGCGCACCGGAAGAACCCGGCAACGGCATATATAAGGAAGGAGTAGCAGCGGAACGACGACACCAGTCGGGTGAAGTCGAGGGCAGTTAAAGACGAGCCCGGAGTGCGGCTAACCGGCTGTTGTTTGACAGGAAGTAAGGAAGCAGGCAGCCTACTAGGACCGATGCGGCGCAGCCCGGCTAGATCGAACCGATAGGGCTTTTGGCGCCAGGGGAAAGCGCTTCAGGCCGGCTCGACGGCCACGGTCTGCCGATTCAGCGGGCCCTTGAGCGCGAACTTGACACGCCCGGAGACCTTCGCGAACAGCGTATGGTCCCGGCCGATCCCGACGTTCTCGCCCGGATGGAACTGGGTGCCTCGCTGCCGCACGATGATGCTGCCCGCCGGGACCAGCTGGCCGCCGAAACGCTTCACACCCAGCCGCTTCGCGTTGGAATCGCGGCCGTTGCGGGAACTCCCGCCCGCTTTCTTGTGCGCCATGGACTGCTCCTGATCGCCTGGCCTCAGGCGTTGATGCCGTTGATCTGAATCTCGGTAAAGTTCTGCCGGTGTCCCAGCGTCTTGCGATAGTGCTTGCGCCGGCGCAGCTTGAAGATCTTGATCTTCTCGCCCCGCCCATGCCCGACCACGGTCGCCGCCACCGATGCCCCCGCCACCAGCGGCGTGCCCGTGGTGACGCTGTCGCCGTCCGCGACCAGCAACACCTGGTCGAGCGTGATCTGCGCCCCCACGTCCGCGGGGATCGATTCCACCTTGAGCTTTTCTCCGGCGCTCACTTTGTACTGCTTGCCGCCGGTCTTGATCACCGCATACATGGTTAAGCCCTGAACACGCTGGGAAAAGCCGCGCAGTATACAACGTCGGCCCGGTGCGGTCAAACCAGACGGGTGCGCCGGCCTCGGACCCGGATCCGCCGCCCGCAATGGTATGCTGTGATGAAGAGCTACGCGACACCCCTCAGTCGATGACTACCACAGCCCTCGAGCCCGTCCAGCGCCTGATCGCCGAGGAGATGCACGCCGTGGACGAGGTGATCCGCACACGCCTGCATTCGGACGTCGTGCTGGTGCGCCAGGTCGCCGAATACATCATCAGTGGCGGGGGCAAGCGGCTGCGGCCTGCGCTCGTGATCCTGGCGGCGGGGGCCTGCGGCTACAGCGGGACGGCCCAGTACCAGCTCGCCGCGGTCGTGGAGTTCATCCACACTGCCACGCTCCTGCACGACGATGTGGTGGACGAGTCGCAGCTGCGGCGCGGGCGCGCGACCGCCAATTCCCTGTTCGGCAACCCCGCCAGCGTGCTGGTGGGCGATTTCCTGTACTCGCGCGCGTTCCAGATGATGGTGGAGCTCGACGACATGCGGGTCATGCAGGTGCTCGCCGACGCCACCAACACCATCGCCGAGGGCGAAGTGCTGCAGTTGCTCAACTGCCACGATCCCGGCGTGGGCGAGCAGGACTACCTGCAGGTGATCCGCTCGAAGACCGCCAAGCTGTTCGAGGCCGCGGGCCAGCTCGGTGCCATCATCGGCAACGCCAGCCAGGAGGTGGAGCAGGGGCTCGCCCGCTACGGAATGCATCTGGGGACCGCCTTCCAGTTGATCGACGACGTGCTCGACTATTCGGGCGACCACGGCCAGACCGGCAAGAACCTCGGCGACGATCTGGCCGAGGGCAAGGCGACCCTGCCGCTGATCTATGCCATGCGCCACGGCACGCCTCAGCAGTCCGCGGTGATCCGTGCCGCGGTCGAGCGCGGGGGGCTGGACGAGTTCGCGCCGGTGCTCGTTGCGGTCCGGGAGACCGGCGCGCTCGACTATTCGCGGCGCCAGGCCGAAGGCGAGGCCCACCGCGCGACTACCGCGCTGGAATCCCTGCCGCGTTCGACTTACCGCGACAGTCTGATACAATTGGCGGCCTTTGCGGTTGACCGGTCCTACTGAATCCCGCGCGGCGGCCTGGCCGCGCCGGCAGGATCCCATCGGCATCGGGGTGTAGCTCAGCCTGGTAGAGTACTGCGTTCGGGACGCAGGAGTCGGAGGTTCGAATCCTCTCACCCCGACCATCATCCTGGTGATCTGTGATCGGTGTTCTGTGACCGGCAGGCGTGGCGGTGTTGCGCCGCTGGACAAGGGGCCCGATTGCGGATCACCGATCACCCTTGGTTGGAAAGGGCTTGGTTGGAAAGGGCCCCCCGATCACCGATTACGGATCACCGATCACCCTTGACTGGGGTATCATCGCGCCGTTCTGACCGGACCGGTTCGGCCGCGTCAGGCGTGCAAATCCCTCTGTGCCTTTCCCCTTCCGCGCCGATAATAGCCCAGTGGCCAAGCTGCTCACCATCCTCGTCCTGGGGATACTGGTCTACCTGATCGTCAGCCGCATTCGGCGCGGAGCCGACCGCGCGGTGCCCCCGCCGCGCGCGGCATCCGATCGGTCTGCTTCAGGGCTCCCCGAGGACATGGTTCGGTGCGCGGTGTGCGCAGTGCACCTGCCGCGCAGCGAAAGCTTCACTTCGCGGGGGCAGTTCTACTGCAGCGACGAGCACCGGCGGATCGGCGCGCCCGGCGGCTAGCCGAACCGAAGCGCCCGCCGGGCGTGGCTGCCGGCCGGTCGAGCCGGGACTCGGGCGGGGGTGGCTCGAGGACCGGTGGCGGGTCGGTATGCATGGGCTGCTGCCGACGCGGCCGCAACACACTGCTGGACAACTTGCATGCACGGAGCGGGACTGGAAATCGGAGCCAAGGAACTGACCGCCGGCGCGCAGCACGCGTTCCGGTCCGATCAGGGCTATCCGAACTCGTATTGGCGGTCGCTGTTCTACTTCAACGTCTACCGCGTCATCGTCGCCACGCTCCTGCTGGTGAGCGCGGTGGTGTTCAGCGAGTCGCTGTTCGGCTCGAACAGCTTCGAGCTGTATCTCTACGGCTGCGCCGGGTACATCCTGGCCACCGTCCTGTTCTTCATCACCACCACCTCGCGACGGCCCGACTTCGACCTGCAGATCGCGGTGCAGGTCGGTACCGACGTGTTCTTCATCACTTTGCTCACCCATGCCAGCGGGGGCGTGGGCAGCGGGCTGGGGCTCCTGCTGCTCGCCTCGCTGGCCGCTGCGGGCATCATCAGCCGCGGGCGGTTGACGCTGTTCTTCGCGTCGTTCGCCACCATCGCGATACTGCTGGAGCATACCTTCGAGGTGTTCTACCGCGACGCCAGCGTGACCCTGTACGTGCAGGCCGGGCTGCTGAGCGTGGGCTACTTCGCCACGGCCTGGCTGGCGCACACCCTGGCGCGCTACACGCAGGCGAGCGAGCAGCTGGCGGCGCAGCGCGAGGTCGACCTTGCCAACATGGCCCAGGTCAACCAGCTGGTCATCCAGGATATGCAGGACGGCGTGCTGGTGGTGGACGAGCGCGGCGTGATACGCCAGATCAACCGCCGCGCGGTGGAGATCCTGGGGCCGATCCCCAAGACCGGGCGGGAGCTGCTGCTCAAGGAGTACACGCCGGCGCTGGCCGACCGCGTGCAGCGCTGGCGGGAAGACCCGGCCGCCGGCTCCGACCCGCTGCGCACGGTGCTGACCCACAAGCTGGCCGGCGCCCGCTTCGTTCCGGTGGGACGCAACCGCAACGTCGGCGTGGTCGTGTTCCTGGAGGATCTGTCGCGCATCCAGGCCGAGGCGCAGCAGATGAAGCTGGCCTCCATGGGCCGGCTCACCGCCAATATCGCACACGAGATCCGCAATCCCCTGTCTGCGATCAATCATGCGGCCGAGCTGCTCCTGGAAGAGCCGGGCCACAACGAGACGCAGCGGCGGCTGCTGACCATCGTGCACGAGAACACCCAGCGGCTCGACCGCATGGTGCAGGACGTGCTCAAGCTCAACCGGCGCGACCGGGCGCACCGGGAGACCTTCCAGCTGGCCGACTTCCTGCGCACCTTCGTCGCGCAGTTCTGCCAGATCGAGAAGGTGCCCGAGGAGGTCATCGTGCTGAACCTGGAGCGCGACGCCTCCGTCACCTTCGATCGCAGCCACCTGAACCAGGTGATGTGGAACCTGTGCCGCAATGCGCTGCGCTACAGCCAGCGCAAGGCCGGCAGCATCCGCATCGATCTGCGGTCTGGGGTCATGGCGAATACGGTAGAATTGAGCGTCTCGGACGACGGGTCGGGTGTGCCCGAAGCCATTCGCCCGCACCTGTTCGAGCCGTTCTTCACCACCGCGGCGAGCGGCACCGGCCTGGGTCTGTATATCGCCCGGGAAATCTGCGACGGCAACAACGCCTCGCTCGAGTATCTGGAGCGAGATGGCCTTGGCGCGCATTTCGTGATCGCAATTAGGGGAGTCAAGAGTTGAAGCGGAGTGAACGGAGCGGTTCCGGCGGGCGCGCTACCGCCCCGCAGCGCTGCGTGCTGGTGGTGGACGACGAAGTCGACATCCTCGAGCTGATCGAGCTGACGCTGCTGCGCATGGGGCTGGACGTGGAGCGCGCGACCGGCGTCAAGGATGCCCAGGCCAGGCTGGCTGGACCGCGGCACTACGACCTGTGCCTCACCGACATGCGCCTGCCCGACGGCACCGGGCCTGGAGATCGTCGAGCATATCTCCAAGGGCAGCTTCGACCTGCCCGTGGCGGTGATCACCGCGCACGGCAACACCGAGAACGCGGTGGCTGCGCTGAAGGCCGGGGCGTTCGACTACGTGTCCAAGCCGGTGAGCCTGGACCAGCTGCGCACGCTGGTGAAATCGGCGCTGTCGCTGCCCAAGGTCGGCGAGATCAAGGCCGCGGAGGTGGCCGCCGGCGAAAAGGGGCTGCTCGGCACCTCGCCTGCCATCGCGCACGTCCGCGACTTGATCGAGAAGCTTGCCCGCAGCGAAGCGCCCGTGCACATCACCGGCGAGTCGGGCAGCGGCAAGGAGCTGGCGGCGCGCCTGATCCACCAGAAGAGCGCGCGGCGCGACCGTCCGTTCGTCCCGGTGAACTGCGGCGCCATCCCCGAGAACCTGATGGAGAGCGAGTTCTTCGGCTACAAGAAGGGCGCTTTCACCGGCGCCGACTCGGACCGCGACGGCTTCTTCCAGGCCGCCAACGGCGGCACCCTGTTCCTCGACGAGGTTGCCGACCTGCCGCTCGCCATGCAGGTCAAGCTGCTGCGCGCGATCCAGGAGAAGAAGGCGCGCAAGGTCGGCTCCACCCAGGAGGATTCGGTGGACGTGCGCATCATCAGCGCGACCCACCAGAGCCTGGCCGACTGCGTGGAGTCGGGCAAGTTCCGGCACGACCTGTACTACCGCCTGAACGTGATCGAGCTGCGCATGCCGGCGCTGCGCGACATGCGCGAGGACATTCCCGCCATCGCCAGCGCGGTGCTGGACAAGCTCGCTGCGCAGGCCAAGGTGCCGCGGCCGGAGCTCGAGGAGCAGTCCATGCAGGCGCTCTCACTGTACGACTTCCCGGGCAACGTGCGCGAGCTGGAGAACATTCTCGAGCGCGCCATGGCGCTGTGCGACGGACAGAAGATCACCGTGTCGGACCTCCAGCTCACCCCGCCGGAGGCGGTGGAGGCGGTGCGTACCGTCGAGGGATCGGAGGGCAAGTGGCCGCTGCAGGAATACCTGGACCGGGTCGAGAAGGAGGCCATCCTGGAGGCCCTCGAGAAGACCCGCTACAACCGCACGGCGGCCGCCAAGCTGCTGGGCATCACCTTCCGCGCCATGCGCTACCGCATGGAGCGGCTCGGCATCAACTGAAGCCGCAGCAGCGGTACGGTGGCGGCTGTCGAACGTTCATGACCGCACGTGTTTTCGGGGTCCTCGCGCTGCTCGCGTGGTGCGTCAACGCGCTCGCCGTGGGCAGCAAGGACCTGGTCGGCACCTGGGAGGCGGCGCGCTCCCCCGCTGGCGACCGGCTGTATGTCCGCCTGCAGGAGAAGGGCAAGGCAGAGGTCGTCGCGGAGTACGACTTCCAGCTTCCCGGTCAATCCACGCGCCGGGGACGTTCCACGACCACGGCGAAGTGGACCGTGAAGGGCAGCGAGCTTACTCTGACCTACGCCAAGGTGCGGGACCGCCTGCGCTACAACCCGAAGGTGCCGCTGGCTCAGATCGGCCAGCCGGGCAGCGCACCGGCGCTCGAGCAGGTCGGGCAGGTCGACGCGAACAGCCGGCTGCGCGGCGCGGTCCTGTGGCGGGCGCCGCATGACTACCGGCTCAAGGGCCCGGAGCCGGTGGCAGAGCAGAAGAAATAGTATGAGTGCTCCGGTCGCGGCGGCCGGGACGGGGTCTCCAGCCTGCATTTCTCACCAGGCCGCCGGCGGGCCTGGCCTAGCGCCTTCGTGAGCAATGCGGGCCAGCAGATGAGCGCAGGTGTCTTCGACCCGGCTGGGTGGCTGCAGCGCGCGCAGCGGATCGTCTCCCCGAACTGCGATGCGCGGCCGGCCGCCGCGCCCGTCTCGCTGCTGGTCATTCACAGCATCAGCCTGCCGCCGTATCAGTTCGGTGGCGACGCTGTGATCGATCTGTTCCGCAACCGGCTCGATCCGCGCGCCCATCCGTTCTACGCGGGCATCGCCGGAGTGCAGGTTTCCAGCCATTTCTTCATCCGCCGCGACGGCGAGCTGATCCAGCTCGTCCCCTGCAGCCTGCGCGCCTGGCATGCCGGCGCCTCGGCCTGGAGGGGCGCGCAGCGCTGCAACGACTTCTCCCTCGGCGTCGAGCTGGAGGGGTCGGACTTCGTGCCCTTTCGCGACGCCCAGTACCAGCAGCTCGCGCAGCTCACCCGCGAGCTGCAGGCCGAGTACCCGATCGATGACATTGTCGGCCACAGCGATATCTCGCCCGGGCGCAAGACCGATCCCGGGCCCTTCTTCGACTGGGCTCGGTACCGCTCGCTGATTGGCTGACTGATAAGCGCCAACGCAAAGGCGCAAAGGCCGCAAGGACGCAAAGGAAAAGCAAGACAAGTCTGGGGCTGCGAGCCACTTCTGACGCACTCGGTGCTTCATTTGGTCGCTACCGTCTCTGCTTGCTTCGCAACTGCCCACACCGCAACGCAGAGGCGCGAAGACGCAGAGGCGCAAAGAAGGGTCCGAGCCTGCACACGTTGCCGCTCCGCTCGACTATGCTTCTCGCCTTTGCGTTGCAGCTCGTGGCAATACGCTTGAAGATCTTCTACACCGACCAGTACGTCCTGCCGCTGCCGCCCTGGCACCGCTTCCCGATGGAGAAGTACCGCCTGCTGCGCGAGCGGGTGCAGGCCGAGGGCTGGCGGGCAAGGACGGGCTGCAAGTCCCGCCCGCCGCTACCGACGAGGAGATCCTGCGCGCCCATGATCGCGGCTATCTGCAGCGGGTGGTAAGCGGGGAGCTCGCGCCCGAAGAGCAGCGGCGCATCGGGTTTCCGTGGTCGCCGCAGATGGTGGAGCGTTCGCGGCGTTCCAGCGGCGCGACGCTGGCGGCGGCGCGGGCCGCGCTGGAGGAGGGCGTGGGCGTCAACCTGGCCGGCGGCACGCACCACGCGTTCCGCGACCGCGGCGAGGGCTACTGCGTGTTCAACGACAGCGCCATCGCCGCGCTGGCGCTGCAAGCCGAGGGCCGGGTCAAGCGGGTGGTGATTCTCGACTGCGACGTGCACCAGGGCAACGGCACCGCCGCCATCCTGGCCGGCGATCCCAGCGTGTTCACCTTCTCCATCCACGCGGCCAACAACTTCCCCTTCGAGAAAGAGGCGAGCGACCTCGACATCGACCTGCCCGACGGCACCGGCGACCATGCCTACCTGACGGCGCTGGAGAAGGGCGTCTGCCGCGCCCTGTCGGCGGCCCAGGCCGATCTGGCGATCTATCTCGCCGGGGCCGACCCGTACGAGGGCGACCGGCTCGGGCGCCTGAAGCTCAGCAAGAGCGGGCTCGCTGCCCGCGACCGCATGGTCTTCGACCTGTGCCGCGCCAGCGGGCTTGCCGGTGGCGGTGACGATGGCGGGCGGCTACGCGCGCCGCATCGAAGACTGCGCCGACATCCACTTCACCACCGTCCGCATCGCCGCCGAGTACGCGCGCGGCGTTTCTGTCTAGCCAAGGCCAAGGCCAGGCAAATTCTTTCACCGCCAAGGACGCAAAGGACGCCAAGGAAGGCGTCTGGTGTTTCCGGGTGTGTGAGAGCTGCATCTCCGACCGATGAGATCTGGACGCTAAGGCCTAAGGCAAACCTTTCACCGCCAAGGACGCAAGGAAGGCGTCTGATCGCTCTGGGAGCCGGTTCTCAGAGTCCATGAGATGTGCGCGAGATCCGCGGTAAGCCCTGTTCCCGTTTTCGGTTTTCCTTGGCGTCCTTTGCGTCCTTGGCGGTGAAAGCCTTTCATCGGTTTCGGTTGCGCTTGTCCCCAGCGCCCGTTGCGACCAGACTGCGAAAAATCTTGACAGTGGAATTCGCGACACTAGAATTAGTGGAAATGCTGGCACCCAAACACAAGATGTAGTGGTTCGACCCGGCCAAGAAGTTTCCACGGGTTGGCGCTCACCACGTTCATGTCGGTGCCGAACGACACGAATCTCGAGGAGAAATTTTGATGCAGCTGGTCAGCACCGAGTCCCGGGCCGAGTCCGCGGGCGCCGCCCTTGGCATGGACAACGACAGCGCAGCGCGCGAGTCCGCCCTTCGCCCAGTACAAGGTCATTCGCCGCAACGGCGCGGTGGTGCGCTTCGAGCCGGGCAAGATCTCGGTGGCGATGACCAAGGCGTTCCTGGCCGTGAACGGCAGCCAGGGCGCGGCCTCTGCGCGCGTGCGCGAGCAGGTGGCCAGGCTCACCGAGCAGGTCGTCGCCGCGCTGATGCGGCGCCAGCCCGGCGGGCGGCACGCTGCACATCGAGGACATCCAGGACCAGGTCGAGCTCGGCCTGATGCGCTCGGGCGAGCACGATGTTGCGCGCGCCTACGTGCTCTACCGCGAGGAGCGCGCCCGCCTGCGCGCCCAGCAGAAAGCGGCGGCCCAGGTCGAGGCCAAGCCCCACGCGGTGAACGTGGTGGAGGCCGGCGTGGCCCGGCCGCTGGACCTGGAGCGGCTGCAGGCCCTGATCAAGGATTCCTGCGAGGGGCTGGGCCGCACGGTCGACCCGGAGCTGATCCTGCAGAGCATCCTCAAGGACCTCTACGACGGCGTGCCGATGGAGGAGGTGCGCAAGTGCGCCATCCTCTCCGCGCGGGCCCTGATCGAGAAGGAGCCCGCCTACAGCTACGTGACCGCCCGCCTGCTGCTGAACAGCATCCAGGTGGAAGTGCTGGGCGAGGAGGTGACCCACGCCCAGATGCGCATGCGCTACGCCGAGTACTTCCCGGGCTTCATCGAGAGGGGCATCGCCGCCGGGCTGCTGGACCCGCGCCTGCGCACCTTCGACCTGCGCTCGCTGGCGCAGGCGCTGGATGCAAACCGCGACTTCAAGTTCGGCTACCTCGGCCTGCAGACCCTCTACGACCGCTACTTCATTCACGTCGGCGGCCAGCGCATCGAGCTGCCGCAGGCCTTCTTCATGCGCGTGGCCATGGGCCTGGCGCTCAATGAGCGCGACCGCGAGGCCCGCGCCATCGAGTTCTACAACGTGCTGTCGAGCTTCGACTTCATGAGCTCGACCCCGACCCTGTTCAACTCCGGCACCCACCGCTCACAGCTGTCGAGCTGCTACCTCACCACGGTCTCCGACGACCTGGAGGGCATCTACGACGCCATCAAGGAAAACGCGCTGCTGTCCAAGTTCGCCGGCGGGCTGGGCAACGACTGGACTCCAGTGCGGGCGCTCGGGTCCCACATCAAGGGCACCAACGGCAAGTCCCAGGGCGTCGTGCCGTTCCTGAAGGTGGTGAACGATACGGCGGTGGCGGTCAACCAGTGTTTCGCGCCCGAGACGCCGGTCTACACCGCCGATGGGATGAAGCCGATCCGCGACGTGAAGGCCGGCGACCTGGTCCTGGGCAAGAGCGGGGCCTATCGCGAGGTCACCCGCACCTTCGTCTACAACCAGCGCGACCCGATGCTGACGGTGCAGGTCAAGCATTCGCATCGAGCCCCTGCAGGTCACGGCCGCCCACCCGTTCTACGCCATCCGCGGCGTGCCGATGGAGCAGGCGGTGTCCCGCACGCGGGGACTGGCTCGCCAAGGGCGAAGGTCAAGGCGGAGTGGGTCGAGGCCGGCAGGCTTGCGCCCGGCGACTACGTCGCGCAGGTGGTCCCGACCGAGGTCGTCCCCGTCGCCGGCTTCACCGACGAGGATGCCCGGCTGTACGGCATCCTGCTCGGCGACGGTCATCTCGCCAAGCAAGGCACCCAGTGGGGTGTGTCCGGGAACCCGCAGACCGACACTCACCTCGCGTTCGTGCGCGCGCTATCTGCCGGCGCGCGGCATCCGCTTCTGGGAGACCGCGCGTGGCGACTCATACGTGCAGATCCACTGGGCTTCCGGCCATGGCGCCGTGCGAGACGGCACGACCGGCCGCACCACGGGCAGCGGGGCGCCGACGCTGCCCTTCCATCCCGCACGACCTGTACGACCAGCACGGCTGCAAGCGCATTGCGCGGCGGTTCTCGCATCTGCCGCGCAGCCAGACGCTGGCTCTGGTGCGCGGACTCGTGGAGACCGACGGCGGCATCTCCCGCGGGAAGGAGATCTACCTTCACGAGCGCGCTCGCGGCCGCTGATCGAAGGCATCCGGTATCAGCTGCTTCGCTTGGGTGTTCCCACTGCAGGGCAGCTGCGCGAGCGCTCCAATCCGCATACCGGGACGCGCGCCGACGGCTCGCAGGCACGCTTCGAAGGCACCAGCCGGGTATGGGATCTGCGCATCCCCGCCGTCCCTGAGGTGGCTGCCCTGGTGGGTTGCCGGCCGGTCGGCAAAGCGCAACTGGATCGAGCACGAAGGCTGCCTCTTCACCCGCGTCCGGCGGGTCGAGCCGATCGCCGTGAAGCCGTTCGTGATGGACCTGGAAGTCGACGTCGACGAGTCGTACATGACGGCCGCGCGGGCTGGCGCACAATGGCGGGAAGCGCAAAGGCGCGGTGTGCTCCTACCTCGAGACCTGGCACCTGGACATCGAGGAGTTCCTGGAGCTGCGCAAGAACACCGGCGACGACCGCCGCCGCACCCACGACATGAACACGGCCAACTGGGTGCCGGACCTGTTCATGAAGCGGGTCATGGAGAACGGCGAGTGGACCCTGTTCTCCCCGGCGGACTGCCCCGACCTGCACGACAAGTACGGCAAGGCGTTCGAGCGGACCTACGTCGAGTACGAGCGCCGGGCTGCGGCCGGCGAGATCAAGCTGTTCAAGAAGCTCCCGGCGGTGCAGCTGTGGCGCAAGATGCTGTCGATGCTGTTCGAGACCGGGCATCCCTGGATCACGTTCAAGGACCCCTGCAATATGCGCTCGCCGCAGCAGCACGTGGGGGTGGTGCACAGCTCCAACCTGTGCACCGAGATCACCCTGAATACCTCGGCCGGCGAGATCGCGGTGTGCAACCTGGGTCGGTGAACCTGGCCGCGCACATGAAGGATGGCCGGCTCGATCACGCCAAGCTCAAGGCGACCGTGGCCACCGCCATGCGCATGCTGGACAACGTGATCGACATCAACTACTACGCGGTGGACAAGGCGCGCAACTCGAACCTGAAGCACCGGCCGGTGGGCCTGGGGATCATGGGCTTCCAGGACTGCCTGCACATGATGCGGGTGCCGTACGCCTCGAAGGAGGCGGTGGACTTCGCCGACCGCGCGATGGAGGCGGTGTGCTACCACGCGTACTGGGCCTCCACCGAGCTCGCGGAGGAGCGCGGGCCGTACTCCACCTTCGAAGGCTCGCTCTGGCACCGCGGCATCCTGCCCGCAGGACACGCTCGCCCTGCTGCGGCAGGAGCGCGGCGGCCACGTCGAGGTCGATACCACCTCGACCATGGACTGGTCCGGCCTGCGGGCGCGCATCCGCCAGTTCGGCATGCGCAACTCCAACTGCGTGGCCATCGCCCCCACCGCGACCATCGCCAACATCGTGGGGGTGTCCGCCAGCATCGAGCCGACCTACCAGAACCTGTACGTGAAGTCGAACCTGTCGGGCGAGTTCACAGTGGTGAACGATTACCTGGTGCAGGACCTGAAGCGCCTGAACATGTGGGACGAGGTGATGGTGGCCGATCTGAAGTACTTCGACGGCAGCCTGGCGAAGATCGACCGCATCCCGCCGGAGGTCCGCAGCCTCTACGCGACGGCGTTCGAGATCGACGCCGCCTGGCTGGTGGAAGCCGCCGCGCGGCGTCAGAAATGGATCGACCAGGCGCAGTCGCTGAACCTCTACATGGCGGGCGCGTCGGGCAAGAAGCTCGACGAGATCTACAAGCTCGCCTGGCTGCGCGGGCTGAAGACGACCTACTACCTGCGCACGCTCGGTGCCACGCATGCCGAGAAGTCGACAGTCGAGAGCGGCTCGCTCAATGCCGTGCCCGCCGACGGCGGGCTCGCTGCGGCGGCGTGCATGGCCGACGCTGCGCTGCGCGACGCGGGATGCCGAGGCGCCGAAGTTCTGCGCGATCGATGATCCGACCTGCGAAGCGTGCCAGTGAGACGCGCGAGCAGCGAGCGCGCGACACACTCCAGTTAATTCAGCGGCATAGAGTTTGCTAACCGAAATCCGAACACGAGGACACAAGATGCTGCAATTCGAAGAATCGACCTTTGCCCCCGGGCTCGCGCTGCAGCCGGTGGCTTCCCGCGCCCAGGACGAGCTTCGGCCAGCGCGCCTCGGCCGACCGACGGTGCCGCTCGTCCGACGCGCGAACGCCGCATCAAGGTCGAGGACAAGCGCATCATCAACGGCAAGACCGACGTCAACCAGCTCGTCCCGTTCAAGTACAAGTGGGCCTGGGAGAAATACCTCGCCTCCTGCGCGAATCACTGGATGCCGCAGGAGATCAGCATGAGCCGCGACATCGGCCTGTGGAAGGATCCCGACGGCCTCACCGAGGACGAGCGCCGGCGTCGTCAAGCGCAACCTGGGCTTCTTCGTGACCGCCGACAGCCTGGCGGCCAACAACATCGTGCTCGGCACCTACCGCCACATCAGCGCTCCCGAGTGCCGGCAGTACCTGCTGCGCCAGGCCTTCGAAGAGGCGATCCACACCCACGCCTACCAGTACATCGTGGAGAGCCTGGGTCTGGACGAGGGCGAGGTGTTCAACGCCTACCACGAGATCTCCAGCATCCGGGACAAGGACGAGTTCCTGATCCCGTTCATCGACACGCTGACCGACCCCTCCTTCAAGACCGGCACGCCGGAGGCCGACCAGCAGCTGCTGAAGAGCCTGATCGTGTTCGCCTGCATCATGGAGGGGCTGTTCTTCTACGTCGGCTTCGCCCAGATCCTGGCGCTGGGCCGGCAGAACAAGATGACCGGTGCGGCCGAGCAGTACCAGTACATCCTGCGCGACGAGTCGATGCACTGCAATTTCGGCATCGACGTGATCAACCAGATCAAGCTCGAGAACCCGCATCTGTGGACCGCCGAGTTCCGCGACGAGATCCGCGCCCTCGTGCAGAAGGGCGTCGAGCTCGAGTACCGCTACGCCGAGGACACCATGCCGCGTGGCGTGTTGGGCTTGAACGCACCCATGTTTAAGGAATATCTTCGCTTTGTGGCCAATCGACGCTGCCAGCAGATCGGGCTGGACGCGCTGTTTCCGGGCGCGACCAACCCCTTCCCGTGGATGTCGGAGATGATCGATCTCAAGAAGGAAAAGAACTTCTTCGAGACTCGCGTCACCGAGTACCAGACGGGGGGCGCGCTGAGCTGGGATTAATGGGCATACGCAAGGGCAAGTCACTCCGCCGCTCGATCCAGCAGGGATCGGGCAACCGATGAGCAGGGCCGCAAGCGCTTCCAGCCGCAGGGCTGGGAGCGCTGCTGGCCCTTTTTTGCGTCCGCGCGCGGATGCAGGCCACCGTACTGCGCAGCCGTGCGCGGGCCGCTTGCACAGGGCCCGGGCGCGGCGACGTGGTCGCACCGCGAGGTGCGTTTTCACTTTCAACCTTGATAGGAGTTAGCAACAATGGCAATGAAGAAGATCTGCTGCCAAGAAGAAAGCGCCGGCCAAGAGAAGGCCCCGGCCAAGAAAGCCGTCGCCAAGAAGGCGGTGAAGCAGACCGTCGCCAAGAAGGCGGTGAAGAAGGCCGTCGCCAAGAAGGCGAAGAGAACCGTCGCCAAGAAGGCGGTAAGAAACCGTCGCCAGGAAGGCCGTCAAGAAGGGCCGTCGCCAGCAAGGCGCAGCGAAGAAGGCCGTCGCCAAGAAAGCGGTGAAGCGGGCTGTGGCCAAGAAGGCGGTGAAGAAGGCGGCGCCAAGGCGCAAGAAAGCGGTCGCCAAGAAGAAGCCGGCCGCCAAGAAAGCGGCGAAGAAGCCTGCGAAAAAGAAGGCTGCACCCAAGAAGGCTGCGAAGCCGTCCATGACGGAAGCTGCCCCGGCAGCGCCCAAACCCGCTCCCGCGCCGGCAGCTTGGCCGTTCCCGGTTTCTGGTAACCGGCCGAACTAAGGGCTAGCAGGCGGTTGAGATGCGCACGTTCAACGCGTGCCGCATGCAAGCTGTGGTGCGGTGCACGACCGCTCGATCGAGCAACATCGAGCGCGGGCGCCACGCGGCAATTGCCGAAGGCACGAGGGCGTGACGTTTCGACCCGTTGTTAGCTTCCAGGATGCTCGCGGGAGGCCTGCATCCGTGAGGATACCAGTCACCTCCGCGGGCTTTATCTCTGGAAGCGGTCGGTCGAGTTTGGGGTTGGAGTTAGGCGCCAGCCTGCAAGGCGCTGGGCTGAGCCGGGCGCTACGGCGCGTGCCTGAGCATCATGCGGTGTTGCCCGCACAGCGTGCAGGGCGAACGCCGCGCATAGCAAACGCATTGCACCGCCCGGTGCGATGGGGTGGTAGCGCTGTGCCGTGGCATCCCGGCCACGGAGACGTTCTCCTGTTGCCTGTCGAACCGTGCCCCTCGAGCCGGGTCGTACCGTCATCGCGGTATGCTACGGTTACTCAAGGCATGGAGGGAGGCAGCATGAAGCGCATCGGCTTTCTCATCGCCCTGGCCGGCCTGTGCCTGGCGCCCGTGGCGCAGGCGCAGTCGGTGCTCGAGGTGCGGGCTAAAGGCAGCTTCGAGGAGGTCAAGCAGCTCCTGGTGATCGCAATCGAGGGACAAGGCCTGGTCGTGGATCATGTGGCGAGCGTCGGGAACATGCTCGCACGCACCGGCCAGGACCTTGGGGCCACGACGCAGATCTACGAGCGCGCCGAAGTGCTGGAGTTCTGCAGCGCGAACTACTCGAGGCAGATGATGGGGGCGGATGCGCGCCTGCTGGCGTTCTGCCCGTTCGGGGTCGGCATCTACACCCTGCCGGGGGAAGCCAATACCGTGCATCTGGTATACCGGCGCATGCAGGCCGAGGGCGTCAGCCCGGCCGCGCTCGAGGCGCTGGCCAGGATCGATGCCATGCTGGGTCAAATCCTGCAGGATGCGCAGTAGGCTGTCGCAGGAAGCCAGGCCATGGAACGCAAGAAAGTCAGCTCCGAGCCAGATCCGCTCGGTGGGCTACGAGGCGAGCTCGCAGACCCTGGAGGTGGAGATGAGCGACGGGACGATCTGGCAGTACACGCGCGTGCCCTCGGAGGTGTACCGTCGCCTCATGGCGGCGCCCACCATTGCCAGCTACTACCGCGACAACATCGAAGAGGACTACAGCCGCAAGCGGATCAGGTGACGGCCTCGGACATCGCTTCACGCCATCGAGGGCTCGTCGTGGCGGCTCGTCAGCACTCGGGCTCGCCAGGCGCGGGGCGGGGATCGGGGTCGAACCGGAACCTGTCCGGGACCGCCTCGGCGCGGATGGCGGACAGCGGCGCTGCTCCCGAGGGTGTCCAGCCCGGCCCGCAGGCGTGCGGTTGCGGTGGTCGCCTCATCCAGCAGCTGCATCGATGGCTGCATCGCGCCAGCGGTGTAACCTTCGGGCCAGTCAAGTGTGCGAAGCACCTCGGGAGGTCCTGGTCGTGCAGCACGCCGACCCCGAGCTCGGTCTCGAGGAGCATCCGGCCCTGGTCGTCGATCCATGCCTGCCTCACCTGCTCGGTGCGCTGACCCGTGTGGGCAACGAAGGCCAGCCCGGCGCCACTGCGCGTGCGGTACACCAGCGGCGTATAGGCCAAGCGCACGAAGACGCGTTGCGGCCCGTTCTGGAAGAACCAGCGGCCCCGTTCGTCGTGAGCATAGTTGCGGGCGATGAACTCGGCGATCAGCGGGTTGCGAATGCGCTCGCCCTTGATCGCCCAGTTGCCGCGCAGGTCGAGCGAGAGCCAGCCGTAGACTGCCGGCACGTTGGGCCATTTGGCGATCGCGCGAACGACTATCTCGTCCATCTCTCAGATCCGCGTCAGGCCGGCAGTCAGCGCCGCTTCCCGCAAACGGGCCTGCGGCTAACGTGTCCGCGGCGCCCGGCACGTTGGGCCATTTGGCGATCGCGCGAACGACGATCTCGTCCATACTATCTGGTGACTGGTGGCCGGTGACTGGCGACGGGCCGGACTGGTGAGCGGTGATTGGCGTAGGCGCATACCGCCGTGCTCCCGTTCGGCTCGCAACCTACCATGATGGCCCCAAAGCTTGTCACTGGCGCGACCGCCAAACGGCTCAATTTGCCGGCGCGATACCGGCCGTTGGCCGCAGGCCCCGTTTGCGGAGTCGGCTGAAGCCAGTCACCGTACCAGTCGGAGTCGACCAGTACTGGCAGCGCGCCCACATCCGGCGCAGGGTCCAGGAGCCGATCAGTACCTGATCGTCGCGTTCGATCCACTCATGGACGAGATCTTTTCACGGCCGAGGACAAGTGGGACCTCGGTGCGATCGAGACGGCGCGGGTGAAGCTGGCGGAGGAACTGCGCTTGTGGGAGGACATCCCGCTGGCGATTTCCTGGCCGGCCGAGAGCCTTCTGCGGCCGATTTCGCGGCTTACCCGCACCTCGCGCTGGGGCTGCGCCTGGAGAAGAAGAAGCCCGACCTGGACGTGCGCGGCGCTGTGGGTCCGAGGCTGCGGTCATGGATGGCGCGGGTCGAGGCGCTGCCCTTCTTCCAGAAAACCTGGCCACCGCATTGGAAATGACGGCGGGTGCCGCCGGCGCGTGCAATCCTCTCTCCGTTTTTTTGTTTAACATTATGCCAGCCATGCGCCCGCTCCCGCCGGGCGTCGCATGCCAGCCAAACCAGCGACAGAGACACGCCCGTCATGGCGATCCTGCTCGGCAGCGTCGCAGACGACTTCACCGGTGCCACCGATCTGGCCAACACGCTGGTGAAGGCTGGCATGCGCACCATTCAGCTGCTGGGCGTGCCCCGGCCGACCTCGAGGTGCCGCAGGCCGACGCGGTCATCGTCGCGCTGAAGTCGCGCAGCAACCCGGCCCGCGAGGCGGTGGAGATGTCGCTGGCCGCGCTGGCGTGGCTGCAGGCCAACGGCACGCGGCAGTTCTACTTCAAGTACTGCTCCACCTTCGATTCCACCGATGCGCGGCAACATCGGGCCGGTCGCCGATGCCCTGTGCGAGGCTCTGGGCGCCGATCTCACCGTGTTCAACCCGGCCTTCCCGACCAACAAGCGCACCGTTTACAAGGGCTATCTGTTCGTGGGCGACGAGCTGCTGTCGGAGTCCGGCATGCGCCACCATCCCCTCACGCCGATGACCGATCCCTTCACTGGTGCGCGTGCTCCAGCGCCAGACCCGGCACAAGGTCGGGCTGGTGCAGTACGCGACCGTGGTGAAGGGCGCGCAGGCCGTGCGCGAGGCCTTCGCCGCGCTGCGGCGCGAGGGAGTCCGCCACGTGGTCCTCGACTCGATCACCGACGAGCACCTCATCACCTTGGGCGAGGCGTGCGCCGAGCTGAAGCTGGTGACCGGCGGGTCGGGCATGGCCATGGGCCTGCCCGCCAACTTCGTGCGCGCAGGGCCTGCTCGAGCAGCGGCCAGCACCACTCGCTGCCGAAAGTGACCGGACCCGCCGTGGTGCTGGCGGGGAGCTGCTCCGTGGCCACGCAGGGTCAGGTCGCGCACATGAAGCGCGATCACGAGGCCTTCGAGCTCGACCCGATCGCCATCGCCTCGGGCAAGGACGTTGCCGCCCAGGCGCTGGCATGGGCAGCCACGCGGCTGGGCGAGAAGCCGATCCTGATCTACTCCACGGCTGCACCCGAGCGGGTCAAGGCCGTGCAGGACAGGCTCGGCCGCGAGCATGCGGGCAGCATCATCGAGGACACCCTCGGGAAAATCGCCCAGGGACTGGTACGCCAAGGGCGTGCGCCGGCTGGTGGTGGCCGGCGGCGAGACCTCCGGGGCCGTGGTCGGCGCGCTGGGCGTCGAGGGCCTGACCATCGGCCCCGAGATCGATCCCGGCGTGCCGTGGACCTTCAGCATCGGCGAGCCGACCCTGGCGCTGGCGCTGAAATCCGGCAACTTCGGCACGCCGGACTTCTTCACCAAGGCCTTCGGAGCGCAGCCGTGACCGAAGCCAGGCTGCGCGAGGAGATCTGCTGGTTCGGCAAGTCCATCTTCGACCGCGGCCTGACTGCGGGCAGCTCCGGCAACATCAGCGCCCGGGTCGAGGACGGCTGGATCATGACGCCTACCAACGCCTGCCTGGGCCGGCTCGACCCCGCCCGGCTGTCGAAGGTCGATGACAGCGGCAAGCCGGTGTCCGGTGACAAGCCCACCAAGGAGTCGTTCCTGCACCTGGGGATGTACGCGCAGCGGCCCGGAGCGGGCGCCGTAGTGCACCTGCACTCCACCCATTCGGTGGCGGTGTCGGTGCTGGCCGATCTGGATCGCCGAGCAGCCGATCCCGCCGATCACCGCCTACTACGTCATGAAGGTGGGCAATCTCAAGCTGCTGCCGTACTATGCGCCCGGCGACCCGGCGCTGGCCGACGCGGTACGCGAAGTGGCCGGCCGCCACCACGCCGTGCTGCTCGCCAATCATGGCCCGGTTGTTGCAGGCAAGGACCTGGAAACCGCGGTCTATGCGACCGAGGAGCTGGAGGAAACGGCCAAGCTGTTCCTGATGCTGCGGGACCGCAAGCTCACCTTGCTGAGCGCTGCGGAGGTGGCCGAGCTCCAGCGCAGATATCCTTCTTGATTCGTACCACCATGGAGAGGTTTCACATGCCCGTTCGCCTGCTTGCAACCCTGATCGCCTGCGCCGCGCTCGCCGCCTGCGCCACCGGCAAGTCCTCCGGGCCGTCAGTGGCCGCCTCCGAGGTGCACGTCTACAACTCCACCCAGCTGATCCCGACCCAGTACAGCGTGGTCGAGCACATCTGGATCGACTCTTTCAAGAGCGCGTTCACCTACCCGAGCTTCGCCAATGCCGACGATGCCATCCAGGCCATGAAAGAGCAGGCCGGGCAGGCCGGCGCCACCGGCGTCCTCAATGTCATGTGCATGGACGGCAAGGGCTGGAGCAACGGGCGGCAGCTGTGCTACGGAGACGCGATCCAGTTCAAGTCGAGCAGCAACTGATCCACGGCGAAGGCGTCATGCCGAGGGCGTCTCTATCGCGCCCGCGGCGGGGCCCAGCCTTCATGCCGGCCCGGCACGAGCACCACTGAACCCCAATAACAGGAGGAGCCATGAAGAAGCAGGTGATTGCGCTGGCATGTGCGGCTGCCCTCGGAGCAGGCGGAAGCGCACTGGCGCAGCAGAAGCCGGAAGACGCCATCAAGTACCGGCAGTCGGCGCTGTTCGTCGTCGGCCAGAACTTCGGTCCGCTCGCCGCGATGGCGCAGGGCAAGATCCCCTACGACAAGGAAGCGGCGATTCGGCATGCCGAGATCGCAGCATTCGTGATGAAGCTCCCCTGGAACAGCTTCGGGCCCGGGACCGACACCGGCAACACCAAGGCCAAGCCCGGGATCTGGCAGAACCTTGACGACTTCCAGGCCAAGCGGGACAAGATGCTCGCCGAGATCGAGAAAGCTGCCGCAGGCGGCGGGCGATCTGGACTCGCTCAAGGCGCAGGTCGGCGCGACCGGCAAGGCCTGTAAGGCCTGTCACGACGAGTATCGGGCCAAGTAGAGCAGGCTCTAGGCGCGAGGCACGAGGCGACAGACGGCTGCGAGGCGTCGTGGCTCGAGGCTACGAGAACTCGATCTGCGCGCCTAGATCGGTCATCGAGCCTCGCGCCTCTGCGGGCCTTGCGCCTCGAGCCTCGCGCCTCGATGCCTCGTGCCTAGATCTTCAGAATCCCCCACACCAACCCGGCGGACGCGGCGAGCAATACCAGCGCCAGCCAGGCCGGTCCGCCGCGCCGGTCCTGCGCGGGGACGCCTTCCGGCACCGGCTTGTGGCCGGTGAACAGCGGCAGTATCAGGTTCTCCCGCTTCACGCGGAGATAGAACAGCGCTGCGCCCACGTGAACGGTGACCAGCGCCAGCAGCACGTTGAAGTTGAAGTGGTGAATGCGTGTCAGCAGATCGCTGGTTTCTTTCGATACGTGCTTGACCAGCGGGCCTTCGATCATGACGTCGTCGTTGGCGAACAGGCCTGTGCCCGCCTGCACCAGCAGGCTCGTCAATAGCAGCACGATCATCCAACCACCCAGCGGGTTGTGACCGGCGTGGAAGGCCGGTCCGCCGCGCAGCAGGGTGCGGGCATAGCCCAGGGCCGCGCGCGGTCCGCGCAGGAAGCTGGCGAAGCGCGCATAGGTACTGCCCCCGAAGCCCCACAGCAGTCGGAACAGCACCAGCGTGAGGATGGTCAGTCCGCTCCACTCGTGATACTGCATCGCGTTGCCGCCGATCTGCGCGGTGGTGAAGGACACCAGCACCAGCGCGACCAGCGACCAGTGGAACAGGCGCACCGGCCAATCCCAGACACGCACAGCGCGCGGGGGCCGGTGGGGAGCACCGGGCTCGGTCATGCGCAACCTCCTCGTTAGGGCGGCCAAGCCGGCAGATCGGGGCCGGCGCAGGCTATCCTATACGCAGCAGGGCCACCATTGTCAGGAGGACGAACAACGAAGCTGGCCGCGGGCTCCGCTCGAGATCCGCAGCGTCAGGCTGGACCAGCGCGGTTGCTGCGCCCGTCCCGGAAGATCGGTCTTTGTCTCTGGGGGTCGGCGTTGCGCCCCGCGGTCCGGTGCGGCCCACCGCTATCCTCTATGGGCCGCCGTCCTCTATGGGCGCCGCCAGAACAGCCAGCCGCGGCGGCGTGATGCGGGCATACCGATCAGCATGAACAGCGCAGGGCCCAGGCAGGCGAGGCCGGCGCCCAGCGCAAGGTTGAGGTAGGCGCTGCGGGGGGTGGCAGGCTCGAGCACCGATTCGGTGATCTCGGCCGGGTTGTAGTGGACCTTGACCAGCGTCTGCGGCAGATACTGGCCGACGAAGTCGCGCGCCTCGATCTCGTCGTTGATATTGGGGGCCTTGCCCGGCGTGATGCGGGTGGCGGTGATGACGCGGCCATTCACCGCGTAGGCGTAGGTGACCTGCGGACGCCAGCGCGCCCCCTCGCCCCCGTCCACCGCCTGCAGGTCGACGGCGATGATCCTGCCCACGGTCGTCGACCAGCGCTCGATCGCGTGCGCCTCGCGCAGCTGTTCGTAGCCCTGCAGGAGCATGAGCCATCCGATCAACGAGAACGCGCCCAGGAAGGCGATCACCAACGCATCCTGCGCTTTCTCCTCGCCCAGCAGATCGGGGCTGGACTCCCAGCGATCGGCGAATCTCGCCACGGCGCCTGCGAGGCGTTGTACAGGCGGCGCGTCGGGCTCGGGTGTGCGAGCGACGGTGTCGGAATGCAGCGCGGCGCTGCTCGAGAAATGGGCAGCGACGCGGTCGAACAGGCGTTGCATTGAAGGTCTCCTTACCGACCCTTGCCCGGCGCGGCTCTCGATGCGGCCGCCTAAGGTGTGCATGACGCACACGCACATGACGCGAGGGTCGTTCACTGCTGCACGCAGTCTAGCGCGCGGCTGTGTGCGTGAGAACCATTGTCAAAAGGCGGGTGCCGTCCGTGGGATTGACTTTCTCGCCCATCGGTGCTCGGACAGCACGCCGGGATTGGCGTGGTGCACTCGCATTCAGGCGGCGCGAGCGCGGGGCGACACCGCGTCCAGCGCTTCCAGCAACAGGCTGGCGTCGTTGTGCGCGAGCCGGGCGGCGTCCGACAGCATCTGCCGCCACAGGCGCGCCCGCGGCTGGCCATGGAACAGGCCGAGCATGTGGCGGGTGATGGAGCGCAACGGCTCCCCTCGTGCAATCTCCTCGCGCGCATAGCTGGCCAGCCGTGCAGCCACCTCATCGCGGGAGACCGGCGCGCCCCCGAACAGCTGGGCATCGAGCTGAGCGAGGCGGAACGGATCGTGATAGGCGGTGCGTCCGAGCATGACCCCGTCGACGTGTTCCAGATGGTCCCGCACGGCCTCGGCGGTACCGATCCCGCCGTTGATGACGAAGGTCAGCTCGGGGAATTCCCGCTTGAGCCGGTACACCTCGGTGTGGCGCAGCGGAGGGATCTCTCGATTGTCCTTCGGGCTGAGCCCCTTGAGGATCGCGTTGCGGGCGTGCACCACGAAGACGGCGCAGCCGGCGCGCGCGAGGGTCGCCACGAAGCGCCGAACGAAATCGTACGCATCGATACGGTCTATGCCGAGGCGGTGCTTGACCGTCACCGGGATCGATACCGCACCCTGCATCGCTTTCACGCACTCGGCGACCAGTTCCGGCTCGGCCATCAGGCAGGCCCCGAACGCGCCGCGCTGCACGCGCTCGGAGGGGCAGCCGCAGTTGAGGTTGATCTCGTCGTAACCCCAGCGCTCGCCGAGCCGGGCGCAGCGCGCCAGATCGGCCGGTTCGCTGCCTCCCAGCTGCAAGGCCAGCGGGTGCTCGGCGGGGTGAAAGCGCAGATGGCGGGGGAGGTTGCCGTGCAGGAGGGCGCCGGTGGTAAGCATCTCCGTGTACACCACGGCATGCGGGGCAAGCTGGCGGAAGAAGTACCGGCAGTGGCGGTCCGACCAGTCCATCATCGGCGCGGTGCACAGGCGGTGAGTCGCGGCTCGCATGGCCGCTATTCTACGTGCTGCGGTTGGCCGGTATCAGGGAGTGGTTCGGGGGAAAGCGATTACCTGGCCAGTTTGGCCAGAGCTCACCGCTCAGGCGAGCTGCAGGTCGGACCAGCGCCGCCGCGGCGAGTCCTCCTCGTCCAGGTCCGGGACGAACACGCACTCTGCCCACTCGATTGCGAGCCAGCGCTCGCGCATCAGGAAGCGGTTCTCGAAGCCGGTCAGCTCGTGCATCAGCGCGTCGATGCGCTCTTCCTCGCGCAGCCAGCCCGGTTCCTTGAGGGCCTCCTTGAGCTGCTTGCGCGCCGCATCGTAGTCGCGGGTGCTCAGGATCGGCCGCGCCTTGTGCACGGACGGGCGGAACTGACTGCTTCCCATGGTCTCCCCTTCGCGAGATTCTTGTGTGCGGGGGCGCCCGTCGCGCGCACCTGCCGGGACCATTAAGTCGCATCGCCGCCGCGCTGTCGAGCAAGGTCAAGGAAGTGTTGCGCCGGGGTGTCGGGAAGGCCCGACGGCTTGGCGGACTCGGCTAGCGCATGCTGCGGGCGATGGCGTCGCTCAGGGCCTGCGAAAGAACATCAAGTGCTGCCACGGGAGCGCGTCGCGCGTCTCGATCCACTGCAGTCCGACCGCCGCCATCTCCTTCCTGGCTTGTGCCTGGGTCATCTTGTGCGAGGGCTTGATCGGGACGCTCGGGTCCTCGCCGCGGTACTCCACGAGGGCCACCCGGCCGCCCGGCTTCAGTGCGGCGACGATCCCCAGCATCATCTCGCGCGGATGCGAGAACTCGTGGTAGACGTCGACCATCAGCACGAGGTCGACGCTGGCGGGGGCGAGCTTGGGATCATCGATGGCGCCCAGCACCGGTTCGACGTTGCGGATGCCGCTGTCGCGCTGCTTGCCACGGATGAAGTCGAGCATTTCCGGCTGGATGTCGACGGCCACCACCCTGCCCTCGGGCACCAGGGGCGCGATGCGCAGGCTGATGTAACCGGTGCCCGCTCCGATGTCCGCGACCACGTCGCTTGGGGCGAGCCCGAGGTTGCGGATCAGGACGGTGGGGCGCTCTTCTTCCTCGCGCTCGGGGCGGTCCAACCAGGCGGCGCCCGGGTGCCCCATGACCTGCGCGATCTCGCGCCCCATGTAGCATTTGCCGGTACCGTCTCGGCTCTGCCTGCACGCCGCGTACCACGGCTGCGGATACTGTTCGGCGGGTGCTTCCGCAGCCGTGCAGGTGAGGGCGAGAAGGAGTACGAGGACGCGGCGCATGCCACTGCTGCATTGGACGGGCGAGTGGTGAGTCTAGCACGGGTGCCGATCCTGCCTGGCACGAATGCACTTACTGATGAGGCGGCGAAATAGTGCGCGGAGATATGCGCAAGTCATTCCTCCCCCGGTAGAGTTCCCTCCCCTTCAAGGGGAGGGTTAGGGTGGGGATGGGTTCATGCCGGGTCCGTCACGAACAATCCAGGCAAACCACGTCCTCCCATTGCGGCATACTGGCCGATATCCGCAACGTGAGGGAGGCGGCGATGAACACGACGAATGACAATGCGCTCGCGAATCTCCGCGGGCAGATGAGCGGGGCGGCGCTTGAGGTTGCCCAGCCGATTCTCGACGCGACCATGGCGCAGGCCGAGCGGGTCGCCCGCGGCCTCGGCGGTGAGCTTGCCTGGCCCCGCCTGCTGCTCAGGTCTGATCGGATCGATCCGGGCTTCCGCGACTGATACGCGGGGCACCTGCGCATGCCCGCAACGGACCCACGCGAGCGCTGGTTCGCGGTGCTCAACCCGGCGTCGGGCGGCGGCCGCGCGCTGCGCGAGCGCCTGCGCATCGAAGCGGCGCTCGCCGATGCCGGTGTGCGCGGCCCGCTGGCGATCAGCGAGCATCCCGGTCATGCCATCGCGCTCGCGCAGACGGCCGCGCACGAAGGCTTTCGCCGCTTCATCGCCATCGGTGGCGACGGCACCCTCAACGAAGTGGTGAACGGATTGCTGCGCGCGGGGACACCGCCGGGTGCGGCCACGGTTGCGCTGCTGCCCGTTGGGCGCGGCGATGACTGGGCGCGCACCCACCGCATCCCCGGGCGCCTCGAGGACGCGGTCCGGGTCATTGCGGCCGGCCGCAGCGTCCTCCACGACGTGGGCGTCGCGCAGTTCCAGCGTGACGGCAGCACGCGCTATTTCGTCAATGTGGCGGGCGTGGGGTTCGATGCCTATGTAGTGGAGCAGACCCTAGCGACGCGGCTGGGGCCGCTGAGCTATCTTGCGGGCCTGCTGCGCGGGTTTGCGACCTATCGCGCTGCGCGCATGACCGTGGCTGCGGATGCGATGCAGCTCGATGAGCCGCTGTTCGTGACCTTCGCCGCGGTGGGACGCTATTGCGGCGGCGGCATGCACGTCGCGCCCGCGGCCGTCACCGACGACGGGCTGCTCGATGTGGTCACCATCGGCGACATCGGCCGGGTCGAGCTGGTGGTCAACCTGCGCCGATTGTTCGACGGCAGCCTGCCGAGCTATCGGAAGGTGAGATCGGTACGCTGCGACCGCGTTCGGGTGGACACCTTTCCGCCGTCCAGAGTGCAGGCCGACGGCGAGCTGCTGGGCGAAGCGCCGGTGACGTTCAGCGTCCTGGCGCGGGCGGTGCGGGTGATCGTGGCCTGAATTCGCGCCGCAGGACGCCGCGCGACAAAAAAGAAAACCGCCCGCGCGGCCTCGCGCCGCTGACGGGACGGGTACAAGATTTCAGATGGGCTCAGTCGTCCAGGTCGGACCAGCGCCGGCCCGGACTTTCCTGCTCCTCGAGTACCGCAGAGTAGGCGTACTCCACCCAGCCCGCGGCATCCTCGTCTTCGCCTTGCACGAAGCGCGCCTCGTAGTCGGCGACTTCCTGCATGAGTGATTCCAGGCGCTCCCAGACTCGATCCGTGTGTGCATGCTTCATCTCGCGCTCCAGCAGGTCCTTGGCGGCCTGATAGTCGCGCTCGTTGAGAATCGGTCTGGCCTTCTTGATCGCAGGACGAAATTGTCTGCTACCCATCCTAAGCCTCCCTTGTCGGCTGCAAGCGATAATGCAGCCTTCGTGCCAGACGATCCGCAAGATGCTGCAGGTCTGTCAAACCGTCGGCAGACCGCAAATGCAAACCCGTGATGGCCGCCAAGACGCCAAGACGCCAAGAAGAACCCAAAGGCAAACCGCATCAACCACAGAGGACACAGAGTCCATTTCGTAGCCCTCTGCGGTCCGGTTGGTCGCGTTTGACTGCGTTGATTTCCCTGTTATTTTCCGGATTGCCCTGGTATCCCCTGGGGCGTACCAATTGCGGTAAAATAGCCATCCCGGGGTAACCGGGGTAACCCAAAGACGGCCGACGTACACTGCGCAAACAGTGCCCGCCGGCCTGACCATTCAAACCTGTTAGGAGGTTCAAGTGGCTGTCCGTATTACATCACAAGCCCAGGTAGATTCAATCTGCGGCAAGGCGCGCGGTGCACCCGTAGCGCCATCACACCGACGACAAGTATCTCAAGCTGCTGACGCAGGGCACCGCACGGCGGTCATGGGTGTTCCGTGGTCGGTTCGACGGCAAGCGGTACGAGCTGGGACTTGGATCGGCCGTCGGGCCGGACAAGCTCACGCTGGCGCAGGCCAAGCGCGCGGCGCGCGAGATGCTGAAGAGCTTGGTCACCAGCGGACCGGCAGATGCGACCCTAATGGAGTCGCCATCTTGCGCCGGCATGTGCATACGCCGGTGCGTCGCGGGCCGCACACGCTGTTCGCGGAAGCGTTCGAACACTACTACGCGAGCCACGCGCCGGGCTGGAGTGATACACACTGCCGGCAGTGGCGCGGGTCGTACGAGAAGCACGTGCGCGAGCAGTTGGGCTCGGTGGCCATGGGGTCGATCGACGTGGCGGCGGTGCTGTCGGTCATTCAGCCGATATGGCACGAGCACCAGCCCACCGCGCAGCGCCTGCGCCGCCGGATTGCGCAGGTGATCGCAGCCCACAACGTACTCGCCGGCACCCCGGGTGCGCCCAATCCGGCGCTGTGGGTGGGGTGCATGGAGCACCTGCTCAAGGCCACGCCGCTCGATGAGCGCGAGCGTCACCTGGGCGCGCTGCCCTTCGAGGACGCGGCCGCGTGCATGCGTCTCCTCCGTGCCGAGCCCGGCATCATTTCTCTGGCATTGCAGTTCACCATGTTGACCGGGGCCCGCACGATGATGGTGCTCGCCGCCACCTGGCGCGAAGTGGACCTCGAGGCGCGCGAGTGGGCGGTGCCGGCGCGGCGGATGAAGGCCAAGCAGACGCACGTCGTGCCGTTGAGCCCGCAGGCCATGGCGATCCTGCAGGCGCTGCCGCGTGGCTCACCTGGCGATCTCGTCTTCACCGACGACCGGGACATCCCACGCACCCGCAACCTGCGCGCCCGCGGACTGCCGCTGATCCTGGACTCCAACGCCATGCGGTTGCTGTTGCGGCGGCTCTGGCCCGAGCTCAGGTGACGCAACGAACCACGGCGAGGATGTGCCCGTCACCACGCACGGCCTGCGCGCCACGTTCAAGGACTGGAGCGAGGAGACGACCGGTCACGCCAACAAGGTGATCGAGCGTTCGCTTGCACACCGGACCAAGGACAAAGCCGAACGCGCCTATGAGCGCGGGCAGCTGCTGCCCAAGCGCCGCCGGCTGATGGAAGACTGGGCGAACTTCCTGGACGGCCAGACCGCCGAGGTGATCCCGCTGAAGCGGGCGTAAGATCGGGGCTGCGCCGGGGAGTCAACTCCGGCGCCGCCCCGGGTCGGGGCGGAGGTGCATCTCTCCCCGACCGGACCAACGCAATGGAGGTTGCGATGGCCGTTCCCAAGAATACCACCCCCCCGCCGTCACAGCGGCGCACTAAGGCCGTGGCCCCCCGCCGCACGTCTGGCCGCACCTCTGACCACCGCACTCGCGGCCGGCACGTCCTTGGCGATGCTCAATGCAACCTAACGGACACGTGCTGCACAACGAGACGGTCGCGTGAAGCTCCGCAAGGCGAAGTTCACTCGGCGGTAACCCCCCCCGACTTTCGGGAGGGCACCCTCCCGAAAGTACCCGACCTTGCTTCGGGACGGCCCCGTCCCGAAGCACCCCCCCACAGCTCCTCGTGATATGCGTATCACGAGGAGCGCCCCCCCTCTATGTCCACTCGGACATGACGCCCCCTTATAACAGCGCGGGCATAAGTATTTAAGTCGCGCGCAAACGCGACCATCCGGACCGCCACAGCGCCGGTTCAGCAACCCCGGCAACCCGCGCTTGGTCCCAAACGCGACCGCAACGCGAAGGCAATCGCCGCCGGTTCCGCGCGTCTCCCATCGGCATATCGAAACTTGGTCGTGGCGAACATCCGTGGTCGCGGCCTACGCTTTGCGCTGTTCCACCAACGAACCCACAGGAGGGCTTCGATGAAGGCCAAAGCAAAGCCGCAACAGCCCGTTGAGGTGAGCTCCACCCCGCAACAGATCGCGACGCGGCACAACACGTCACTTTCGTACGTGTACGGGGCAATCGCGGACGGCAGGCTGAAGGCGTTCAAGCTCGGAGGCAAAGGTCCGTTGCGGATCACCACGAGCGCAGAGCGCGAATGGATCGAGAAGATGTCGGCGTGACCCCCGACGAAGGAGCAGGGCGTCTGGTCGCGCAGCTCAAGGCGGCGCGCGGCCAGCTGCACCGCAACCGGCCCGACGAGGCGCTCGGCCTGGTCGAGCAGGTGAGGCGGGCGCTCGCGTGACCACCATCCGACCATCGCGGACTCGGCGCTGCGAGGGCTCGCGGCGGTGAGCTCATCCCTTCCTGCCGCTGTACACGGGCGACTATCTGCGCGACACCCGCGACCTGTCGCAGGCCGAGCACGGCTGCTACGTCCTCTTGTTGGTCTACTGCTGGGACGAGCAAGGACCGCTGCCACTGGATGCGGAGCGGCTTGCCGGAATCGCCTGCGCACGTTCCGACGCCGAGCGCGAAGTGCTGGAGCGAATCCTCGCACGGTACTTCACGCGCAAGGACGACGGGTACTACAACGGGCGCTCGCAGCGCGAGATAGAGCGTGCCGCCCGCATCTCGGAAACCCGCGCTGAAGCAGGGTCGAAGGGCGGCAAAGCGGCGGCAGAACAGCGAGCGCTCAAGCGGCAGAAGTGGCGGGTGGCGAAGCGTGCGCAACGCGCGGACAAAGGTGACGTATAAACCGCAGGACAAACCGCAGGACATCGAGAGGACATTTTCGGCAGATTTTCCTCGCGAGCCCGCCGAATCAAAGATTTCCAGACCAGTAGCAAATGCCACTACACCCACACCCACACCCACAGGGTCCTCTACTCGCCCCGGCGCGGACGCGCGCCCCCCAAGGGCGCCGACGCGCCGCGCCTACTCGGGTGGTTGATCAACCACTGGTGGTCTCTCCAACAGCGGACGGCGACAAGCGCGATGCGCCGCAGCAAACCGAAGTGGGCAAGACCGCCATCGACGAGCTCTACGCGCAGGTGCGTGGGAGGCGGCGGACATGAGCGTGCGCCGCGCCGCCTTCGCCCTGGTGCGCAACTGGCCGGCCAGCGCCGCGCCAGCGGCCAACGACGAGCTGCAGGAGCGCTGGCGTTGCGCCTGGACCAGCGCGGGCGAGCGCTGCAGCTATCCGGCCACGATGACCGCCACCACCCACGCTGACGAGAGCACGCCCTGGTACTGCGCAGGGCACTGGCAGGCGCTGCAGGGCGACCAGGTCATCGGCGAGGAGGCGCTGCGCCGGTCGCGCAGCCATCGCGGCGGGCCGCGCACGTTCGCCGAGCTGCTCGAGGCACGCGCCGGGTTGCCGGCGCCGCGCGAAGCGGGTGCGATCCCGCTCGGGTGGCGCTGCTCGGTCACCGCCGTCGCCGTGCAGGCGGTGCGCTTCGACGTGGCGCGTCGGGAGCACGAGCCGTTCGATGCGTGGGCGGACCGGATCGAGGCGGCGATGTGTGCGAAAGAGAGGTAGGCGTATGAGTGTCAATCGGCTGAGAGGTGACAGGAGGCGCAGAAAGTGAACATCAACGAGATTTACGGCAGTCCCTACATGGTCGCGAGTGACTTGCGCGGAAAGGCATTCATCGCGGTGATCGTAGCCGTCGATGAGGTCCAACTGAAGGACGAGGGAGTCACCAAGCGCCGCTGCGCGGTGAAGCTCGCATCGCGCTCCGGTCAACTCTGGCGCAAGCCGTGGCTGGTGAACTCGACGAACGCGCGCACGTTGACCGAGCTGCTCGGCACGGAGACGACCGCATGGCTCGGCCGCGCGATCGAGATTTACTCGGCGAAGGTGACCTTCGGCACCAAGTTGGTCGATGGCATCCGCTGCCGCGAGGCCCTCGAGGGACACACGATCCCCGCGCAGGCGCCCGCTCCGGTGGAGGCGATCGCAGCGCCGGCCGAGGTGCCCGGCCCGGCCGTCACCGCCTACACGCGCGCGGCACAGGATGAGCTGCCATGAGGGTCGAGGTGGTCGTTCCTGGCCCGTATGCCAGACAACTTGGGCACACGTGGAACAGGCGCGGCGAGCGTCTGGAGCTGCCGGAATCGACGGCCCGCCGGCTGCTGCAGGCCAGGCTTGTGCGGCTGGTGCGCAGCAGCGAGGCGAGGGCATAGCATGGCGACTTCCCCGCCACGGAGGTCGTCATGCAAGCCGGTCGCTGCTGCAGACGTTGCTCGAATTGGTTCCCAGCGGACTACTGGAGCGACGCCCCGAAGCGCGCTCTGTGCGCCTACTGCTACGCGGTCGGCCACCTGTCGCCCATCGATTCTTGTTATTCGATGTGGAGGCGGGGCGGGCCCGAGCAGCACGAGCGCGAGCCGCGCGCCAGATTCGAAGCCCGCAAGCTCGTGCCGCTGCCGCGACCGACAGGGCCAGGGGAAGGCGCGGCGCGGATCAGTCGCGCTTGAGCCGATAGCGGTAAACGTGGACCGCCCCGCCTGGCAGCTGCAGGCCGATTGCCTGCTGCGAGGTGAAGGCGACGCGGGGTTGCTGGCCGCGCGGCAGCGGCGAGCCGCAGGCGGCGACGACCAGGGCGATCAGCAGCACGATAGCGCGGCGCTTCATTCGGCCACCAGCTGGCCAGCAAGCCGGCGCTGCGCGAGGCGCATGCCACAGTGCCCAAAGCGCACGACCCCCCCAAGCGACCCCCAGGCGAGCCCCTGGGGCTGGCCAGGCGGGCCGTGGTGGGGTTGGGTGGGATGGGTCGCTGGGGTATAGGGTGGGGGTGGGATCACCGGGCCCGATAGCGCCCCTCCGGGCAAGCCGTGGGGTGGGGCGCTGGGGTCGGGTGGGGATGGGCCCCTGGGGCTGGCCAGGCGGGCCGTGGTGGGGTTGGTAGGTCAGACCCCAACATGGTGCGTGACATGGTGCGTGACATGGTTGCGTGACAAACGAGGAGAGACAACGATGAACATCAACAGCGTGTACGCAAGTAGATGGCTGCGTGCGACCAGCCTGAACGGCAAGACCTACCACGCGATAATCGTCGCGGTGGAGGAAGCGGGCGTGAATGACCACGGCATCGTCAAGCGGCGGGCTGCGCTGAAGCTCGCATCGAGCAACGGCGTGCTGTGGCCGAAGGCGTTGCTGCTCAACGCGACGAATGCCAAGTATATCGCGCAGTTCCTGGGCCCGGAGACGAGCGCGTGGACCGGCAGGGTGATCGAGATCTATCCCACCATGGTCCCCTTCGGAAACGAGCTGACCGAAGCGATTCGCGTGCGCTTCGCACCGGAGCACATGCCGGCCGCACCAGCGCCCGCGGCAGAGCTCGCGCCGCCGGCCATGCCACCAGCAGCCACGCCGACGCCGACGGCCACAGTCGCGGTGCCGCAGTGAGCAGCAGCTCGCTGGTGCGCGTGAAGGTGCGCATCCCGGGCTACTACTTCGGGAGGCAATCCTGTGCTGCATTGGGACCGGCGCGGGGCCGTGCTCAGCCTGTACGACACCCCGGTCACTCGCCGCCGCATCGCGCTCGGCTTGTTGCAGAGGATTCCGAAGGGGTAACCCCGCAGCTGACATGCTGAACGTCGGTCGGGCAACCGTGGCGTTCGCGAAGACCGTTCTTCGCGGAGGGCCGCAGCCCGAGCTCGTCGAGGCGGGTTCGAGGAGGACCTGGTCGCGGTCTTCCTATGCCGCGAGGCTCGCCGCAAGTGCCAGAGACGAAAAAGCCCCGCGCGCAGGCGGGGCTCCGGAGACAGCGGCGCGGCGGGTCAGCGGCGCTTGCCTCCCTGGTACCTGTAGAAGTGGATCGCTCCGCCTGGCTGCTGGAACGCGATTCCGTCCGACGAGGTATAGACGACGCTCGAACGAGGGGCGGGCTGCGATCCGCACGCTGCCAGCACGAGCGTCAATAGGAGGGCGAGGCGCTTCATTCGGCCACCAGCTTAGCATGCGCCTCGCGCAGCGCCAGCTTGCCGGCCTGCACCTGCGCGACGACGAACTTCGGCGCGTGCCCCGCGACCTCCAGCGCCATGCGGGGCGCGGGCATGCGAATACACCCGCCAGGGCGGCGACGCGGGCAGCAGCTGGCCACAATCGGACCGGGTCGCTACACCAGGGGAAGGGGTGGGGCGCAAAACCCGCCAGCGGCCGTCCTGGCGCGTCCCAATGGCATACCCTATCAGGGTAGTGCTTGCGTCCGGCGCACCCCGCTTGCAGTGCCCGCCAGCGCAGGGCGGGGGCGGCGGGCAGGGGGGGGAGGGTTCGCACCAGTCTCGCGCGAGCCGGTGGAACCGGCATCGCAGTCGAAAAAACGCAAGCGGGAGTTCGTCTATGGGGGGGTCGCATGAGCCAGGGGGCGCCGTTGCTGGCCGCTGCATGGAGACAAGTATCGCCAGGCCGCGATTGGCAATAAGGGGGAGGTGCGGGCTCGCGCAGCGCACCAGGGCGCGACCCGAACTCGACGACGCCGTGACCGCCAGCGCAAAATGACCTCATGCGGCGTGATCCATTGCCCGAAGTGCTCGACGCGCCACCCGGCGAGATGCACGCGATGTTGCGCGAACTGCTGGCCGAGGTGCGCGCCCTGCGCTGCGACCTGGCGCGTCAGCGCGACGCCGTCATAGACCCGACGCTGGTCGCGCTGGTGCACACGCTTGCGCGACGTGTGGGCGTCGAGGTCGCGTTCTCAGCGTCCGAGTTGATCGAGCAGGCCGACGACACGGTGCGCGAGGCACTCGGCGATATGAACGCGCACGCGCTCGGCCGCCAGCTTGCGAGGCTCGAAGGGCGAGATATCGACGGCCTGTGCGTCACCCGAGTCGGGCGCGACGCGGGCGGCGTCATCTGGTCGATTCGCGCCGGCGTCCTGAGTCCGGCTCGCCTGTCAGCACAGGTCGAATGAAGCTCGCCCTCGAAGGACCGCTCTCGACCCATTGCGGACATTCAGCGTCGCTTCCTACCGGGCCTGCTACAATCTGGCCGGGTGTAGGCGCTAGCACCGCGCCTTTACAGGTTCACGCGTAGGTCGGGCCGCCACGCGGCTTTCTTGCGACTATCGCCGTGAACACATTTGCCCCGACCGGCGGGCCGCAGCAGTCTGTTTTTCCTTGGCGGCACTGCATAGGTTCTCGACCCGGCTTCTTCGAACATTCTCGCTCATAGCAGACCAGCATGCCCGCGCATGGCAATGGCATAGTTTCGGGGGCCATGGTCTTTTGCCCCGGAGTCGCGATTGCAGCCGGAGATGCGCCAACCGTAGGCGGCATCCCTCTCGACTTCGTGCTGTTTGCGATCACGCTGCTCGGGGTGGCGGTATTCCACCACTACACGCTGCGGGTTGCGCTGACCGGGCTCGCGACCATCACCGTCTACAAGCTCATCTATACCGGTTTCAAGGATGGCCCCGGCCTCGGCGGCCTGCTGTCGCACCTGCACCACGAGTGGGTCATCCTCACCAACCTGCTGTGCCTGCTGGTGGGCTTCGCGCTGCTGTCGAATCATTTCGAGAAGAGCCACGTGCCGGAGGTGTTGCCGCGTTTCCTGCCGGATGACTGGAAAGGCTGCTTTGTGCTGCTCGTCCTGGTCTGGATCCTGTCGGGCTTTCTCGACAACATCGCCGCCGCCCTGATCGGTGGCGCCATCGCGGCGACGGTGTTCCGGCGCAAGGTGCACATCGGCTATCTGGCCGCCATCGTCGCGGCCTCCAACGCCGGCGGGGCGGGCAGCGTCGTTGGCGATACCACCACCACCATGATGTGGCTCGACGGAGTGAGCCCCTTGGACGTGCTGCCCGCCTACGTGGCGGCGGCGGCGGCGCTGCTGGTGTTCGGTATCCCGGCATCGCTGCAGCAGCAGCGCTATTCACCCATCATGAGGGACGAGCCGCGCCACGGCGCGGTGGACTGGGTTCGCATCGGCATCGTGGCCGCGATCCTGGTCGCCGCGATCGCGACCAACGTAATGGTCAACCTCAAGTTTCATAACCTCGTCGGCAACTTTCCGGCGATCGGCGTCGCGGTGTGGGTCGTGATCCTGGCCTGCGCCCCGCTGCGCAAGCCGGACTGGAAGCTGGTGCCGGAGGCGTTCAAGGGCAGCTTGTTCCTGCTGTCGCTGGTGATGTGCGCGTCGATGATGCCGGTGGAAAAGCTGCCGCCCGCCTCCTGGCAGTCCTCGTTCGCGCTGGGCTTCATTTCCTCGGTGTTCGACAACATCCCGCTGACCGCGCTCGCGCTGAAGCAGGGCGGCTACGACTGGGGCATGCTCGCCTACGCGGTCGGATTCGGCGGATCCATGATCTGGTTCGGGTCTTCGGCCGGCGTCGCGCTCTCCAACATGTATCCGGAGGCCCGGTCGGTCGGGCTGTGGCTGCGGCACGGCTGGCACATTGCCATCGCCTACGTGATCGGGTTCTTCGTCATGCTGGCGGTCATGGGCTGGGAGCCGCACGAGAAGCACAAGAAAACCGCAGCCCCTGCCTCTGTTATTGCTAATTCCACGGTCCAAACGTCAGTCGCCGAGTGAATGTCCGCTTTTGGCCGATGGCCGCCGGTCAAATTCAAAGAGGGAATCGGCCCAAACGCTACGCGACCTGTGACGCTGTCGTCATTCGCGTTCTTGCCCTGCGGTGGCGGCCCGCGCAGGCTACGCAGGAATCGCGTCCCACGATTCCTGGAGGCCCACGCATGGACGACCTGCCGTTGCCACGACTGTCCGAAGTTGCCGCCCTGGCCGCTGCGCTGCGCGGCACCGTACCGCCGAAGGCGACCAGCTTCACGCGCCTGGTGCGCTGCCTGCTGCTGTCAGAGGGCACAGTGGCCGCCGCCGACATGATCTTTCAAGAGCGCTACGGGCGCGACGAAAAGCTAGGCGCGGTCATGAAAGCTGCGGTGGCAGCCGGAGGACTCAGCAACCTCGTCTGCGCTGGCGCCGTACGAGCAACTGGCGCGCGAGTTTATCGAGGCCGCGAGGCCGACCAGCATCGTGCTCAACCTGACGAATGCCAGACGCATACCGTTCCGCGCGCGCGTGGCGACGTGTCACCACCATCAGGCACGCCCGCCTGGGTCGGCGAGGGCGCACCGAAGCCCGCGAGCGCGATGGCGTTCGACGCCTCGACTGCGCTCGAGCCGACGAAAATTGCGGCGATCATCGTGATCACGCGAGGAGCTCGCGCGCCTGTCGAGCCCATCCGCCGATGCCGTGATTCGCGCCGACGTGATCGCGGCGATCAACTCGATGGTGGATGCGCACTTCGTTTCGGCCACCGCCGCCTCGAGCGCGCGTCCCGCTGGCATCCTCGTCGGCGTCACGCCCGTCACCTCGACGGGCAGCACGCCGACTGCGTTGGCCGCTGACCTCTCTGCCGTGGCCGCTGGATGATCGCTGCCGGGTCGCAGCTACTCGCCCCCGTGCTGCTGATCAACCCGCAGTTAAGCCTGCTCCTCTGGGGCTGCAAGTCGAGCGCCAGCGGTCCGGTGCTCCCGCGCACGATCGTCAGCGCAGCAGTGCCTGCCACGCAGGCAATCCTTGCTGGACGAGTCAGAGCTCCTGCTCGCCGACGACGGGGCCGTGGAGATCTCCACCAGCACGCATGCGAGCCTTGATGATGGACAGCGCGCCCGTCGTGGGGACGACTGCAGTGATGCCGCTTTGGCAGGTCAATTACGTTGGCATCAGGGCCGAGAGAACGATCAACTGGTCGCCGGCGCGTGCCGCTGCCGCCACTGCGGGTATGTCGATGCGATTGCATAACCGCGCCGTGAGCTCCGAGTCCGACGCGGTGGCGCTCGCGGTGGGTCGAGTGCTGCGCTCCCAGGCCAAGGAATCGGAGGTGCAAGCAGGATCATCTGCGCCTGCTTATCGCCCAGCTAGAGTCACGCCTGAACGCCACCTTGGACCGCGTCGACGCGCTGGAGGGGGCACTGCAGGAGCAAGGCGTCGTCCTGCGCCACGTCGACCGGGGCGGCCGCGTCAAGCTGATCAAAGCCTACGGTGATTGAATGAGGACCTACGACCACGACGGGATCGCCGATGCGCTGGTGGCGCAGATGCGCGAGTGCCTCTTGGCCTCGTTCGAGGCGCTGGCGGCTCGCTTCGAAGCAGACATTCGCGCCCAGGTGCGCTGCGTCGACTGGGGGGACACGATCACGAACGAGTCCGACGCGCCGGACGTCACCTGGGCGCCGTACTGAGCGCGTCTCATGCGCGCGAGTCTATCAACGCAGCACACCAGCATGCCAGGCACTGACTCGCTGTGTGGTGTACCTTGGGAAAATCAAGTGTGTATTACCCACTTGAAACTCGGGGTAACTGGGCGGGGTAACCAGGATCCAACTACAGCGAGATCAAGTGGTTACAACGGCTTTCGTGGGACACAGAGGACACAGAGGAACACAGAGGAGACCACTCAACGCACGAAAGCCCGATCGCGTGGATCGATTCGGGGTGCGGGCGCAGCGGTGGGGAGGATGACCTCAACGCCGGAGCTCTCTGCCGCTCTTGCGCCTGGTTGGTGCCGGCTCGAGTTCCTCTGTGCTCCTCTGTGTCCTCTGTGGTTGATGCGGTTTCTCCTGGCGTCTTGACGCCCGAACGAAAAAGGCGCGGGAAGCCCGCGCCTTCGGTCCCGACTCACGTGCGCGTCGTTAGCTGCCGCGCACCTCCTGTCGCTGCTCGCCGAGACCGTCGATGCCCAGACGCATCACGTCGCCGGGCTTGAGGAAGACCGGGTTCGGCTTGATGCCGAGACCTACGCCGGGAGGCGTGCCGGTGGTCACGACTCGCCGGGCTTAAGGTCATGCACTGGCTGATGTAGGACACGAGCTTCGCCACGCTGAAGATCATGGTCCTGGTGTTGCCCGTCTGCATGCGCTTGCCGTTCACCTCCAGCCACATGGCCAGATTCTGCGGGTCGCGCGATCTCGTCGCGGTGACCACCCATGGTCCGAGCGGAGCGAAGGTGTCGAAGCCCTTGCCCTTGTCCCAGGTCGGTCCGCGCTCGAGCTGCCAGTGCGCTCGGACACGTCGTTGCAGATCAGGTAGCCGGCGACGTGATTCAGCGCATCGGCTTCCGGGCACGTACTTCGCGGTCCTGCCCATGACGAAGGCGAGCTCGACCTCCCAGTCGGATTTCTTGCGACTCGCGCGGCAGAACCACGGTGTCGTTGGGCCCGCAGATCGAGGAGGTCGCCTTCATGAAGATGATCGGCTCGCTCGGGATCGGCTGGTTGGCTTCCTTGGCATGATCGCTGTAGTTCAAGCCGATCGCGACGAGCTTGCCGACGTTGCCCACCGGCGGCCCGAGACGGGGGCTGCCCGACACCTTGGGCAGGCTCTTCAGCGTCGGCTGCGCGGAGCTTCGCCAGCCCCTCGGTGCCAGAGCACCGCGCCGTCGATGTCGCGCACCACGCCGGACAGGTCGCGGATGCGCGCCTCGCCGATCGAGTATCCCCGGCTTTTCCTTGCCGGCCTCACCGTAACGTACCAGTCTCATCTTGGTCTCCTCCGCATTAAAGACGAAGAATAATGCGAGCACCGTAGGACACAGAGCCCACAGCGTGATCGGCTGGGGCTTGGCTCGGCGTTCTCTGTGCCCTCTGTGGCTGATCGGGCTAAATCGTGATCCCGCCGTCGATGATGACCGTCTGCCCCGTCATGAACACCGACTCGTCGCTAGGCGAGGTACACGCACAGCTCGCGCGATCTCCTCGGCGGTGCCCAGCCGCCCCATGGGCTGGCGGGCGATGAAGTCGGCGCGCGCCTTCAGCCCGTCGCCGAATGCGGCGATGCGCTCGCCCAGGCTCGGCGTGTCGATCGTTCCCGGGCACACCGCGTTGCAGCGGATGCCGCGCTTGACGAAGTCGATGGCCACCGCCTTCGTCAGCCCGATCACCGCCGCCTTGGTTGCGCCGTAGACGAAGCGGTTGGGAATCCCTTTGATGCTGCCCGGCCACCGAAGCGATGTTGACGATGGATCCGCCGCCACGGTCCAGCATGCTGCGGCAGAAAGGCCTGGATCATGCGGTACATGCGAGCGCACGTTGAGATTGAAGGAAAAGTCCCAGTCTTTGGGCGTGCACTCCAGGATGGTGCCGTGATGGCACGAAGCCGGCGCAATTGATCAGCACGTCGGGCGCGCACGGACCCTGCCAGCCAGAGCGGCGATGGCCGCATCGTCGGTGACGTCGAGGCGGCGCACCTCGATGCCGGGCGTGCCCGCGAGCTCGTCGCAGCTTTCGAGCTTGATATCGGTGCGCGACGACCGCGGCGCCTTCGCGCGCGCATGCAAGGGCCGCGGCCCGCCCGATGCCTTGGGCGGCGGCCGTGACGATCACGCGTCTTGCCTTGCAGTCTTGCCGCTCACTCGATCTCCTCCCTGTCCGGCGCGTTGATTTCGGCGCTAGTATGCACAGCAGGTTGTGCAGCGCCCGCACGCGGCTTTGAGACCGCTGCGGGCGGCTATTCCTTAGACTCGCCGCGCTCTGCCACTACCAGCGGGATGGAGCCGACGTGCGTGCTTCTGCACGTGCGACATCGCGCCGGCTTGTCCGCCGGCGCGATGAGCGTTAGAGCGCCATGGCTGCGGTCGAGCTCAGCCAGGTCCGCAAGTCCTTCGGCCGCCACGAGGTGATCCACGGCGTGGACATCTCCATCGACGATGGCGAGTTCGTCGTGCTGGTCGGTCCCTCCGGTTGCGGCAAGTCCACGCTGCTGCGCATGATTGCCGGCCTGGAAGAGATCACCAGCGGCGAGATCCTGATCGGCGCGAGAGTGGTCAACAACGGTGCCGCCCAAGGCGCGGGACATCGCCATGGTGTTTCAGAACTACGCGCTGTACCCGCACATGACCGTGTTCGAGAACATGGCCTTCAGCATGAAGCTGGCCGGACGCAGCGGGCACGAGATGCGCGAGCGGGTCGACCAGGCGGCAAAGATCCTGGGGCTGACCGAATACCTGGACCGCTATCCGCGCCAGCTTTCGGGCGGCCAGCGCCAGCGCGTCGCGATGGGCCGCTGCCATCGTGCGCGACCCGCAGGTGTTCCTGTTCGACGAGCCGCTGTCCAATCTGGACGCCAAGCTGCGCGTGCAGATGCGCACCGAGATCAAGGAGCTGCACCAGCGCCTGAAGACCACCTCGGTCTACGTGACGCACGACCAGATCGAGGCCATGACCATGGCCGACAAGATCGTGGTGATGAACGGCGGCAATGTCGAGCAGATCGGCTCGCCGCTGGGCCTGTACGACGATCCGGCGAACCTGTTCGTGGCGGGCTTCATCGGTTCTCCGGCGATGAACCTTTTCCCTGGCCGGCTTGCGGACCGATGGCGCGCCGCGCCTGGTCAGCGCTCGCCAATGGCAGTCGGCTGCCGGCGCCCGGCTGCAGCTGAGGCGACGGGCGCGAGGTGACGCTCGGCGTGCGGCCCGAGCATTTCTGCATCGTGAATGGATCCGGTGTCGCCGCGCGAAGTGGTCGTCGTCGAGCCCACGGGCGCCGACACCCAGGTGTATTGCACGCTGTCGGATGCGGACATCACGGTGGTCTCGCGCGAGCGCCACGACTTCCGTCCGGGCGACGACCATCGTTGCAGCCGCTGCCGGGCAAGAGCCTATCTGTTCGATCGCGGCCGAGCGGCAAGCGCGCTCGGTTGACCCTGACGCCCCGACTCGCTGAGATGCACGGGCCCGCCGCCGCACCCCCTCCTCTGGCCGTCGCCCGGTCGCCCCCTGCGCTCGCGCTGGTTCGACAACCGCCACTTCCTCGGGCTGCTGTTCATGCTGCCGGCCGCGGCCCTGCTGCTGCTGTTTCTCACCTATCCCCTGGGGCTGGGCGTGTACCTCGGCTTCACCGACGCGAAGGTCGGCCGGCCGGGCGAGTGGATCGGCATCGAGAACTACGAGTACCTGGTGACCGACTCGGTTTTCCGGCTGTCGGTCTGGAACACTTTCCTGTACACCGGGATCGCCAGCGTGATCAAGTTCGGACTGGGCCTGTGGCTGGCGCTGCTGCTGAACCAGCACATTCCCGTTCAAGGCTTTCGTCCGCGCGATCGTGCTGCTGCCGTTCATCGTGCCCACCGTGCTGTCGGCGATCGCCTTCTGGTGGATCTACGACGCGCAGTTCTCCATCATCAGCTGGACGCTGACCAGGCTGGGCTGGATCGACAGCTACATCAACTTCCTGGGCGAGCCCAACCTCGCCCGCGGTGTCCGTGATCATCGCCAACGTGTGGCGCGGCGTGCCGTTCATCGCCATCTGCCTGCTGGCGGGGCTGCAGACCATCCCGCCGTCCCTGTACGAGGCGGCCGCGATCGACGGCGCCACCGCGTTGCAGAAGTTCTGGAACGTGACCTTGCCCATGCTCTCGCCGATCATCGCCGTGGTGATGACCTTTTCGGTGCTGTTCACCTTCACCGACTTCCAGCTGATCTGGGTGCTCACCCGCGGCGGCCCGATCAATGCGACGCACCTGATGGCCACCCTGTCCTTCCAGCGCGCCATCCCTGGCGGCGCGCTTGGGGAGGGAGCGGCGATCGCGACCGCGATGATCCCGTTCCTGCTCGCGGCGATCCTGTTCAGCTACTTCGGGCTGCAGAGCAGGCGTGGCAGCAGGGGACGAAGGACTAGGTACAAGGTACGAGGTGCGAGATGTGCGGGCCAGCCCAGCGCAGCAGCGATATCCTTCAGTGTGACCGCGCGGGGAAGCGTCGTAGCGGAGTGCTACCTGCCCGTCGCGAGAGGGCCGTGTGTGGCATGCCTCGTGCCTCGCCTTGTGGGGTTAGAGTGGCATGAAAGACCAACAGCCCAGCACCGGCATGGACTACCTCGCCTCCCTCCCGAGGCGAGTGGTGACGGTCTACATCCCGCTGTTCGTGTTCCTGTTCGTGCTGCTGTTCCCGTTCTACTGGATGGCGGTGACGTCCATCAAGCCGAACGCGGAGCTGCTCTCCACCGACCGGCAACCCGTTCTGGGTCAGTGCACCCGACGCTGGACCACTTCAAGAAGCTGCTGTTCCACACCGCCTATCCGGGCTGGATGCTGAACACGATGCTGGTGGCGGTCGTCTCCACCTTCGTTTCGCTCGCGGCAAGCGTGTTCGCCGCCTATGCCATCGAGCGCCTGCGCTTCCAGGGCTCGCGCCACGTGGGCATGGCGATCTTCCTCGCCTACCTGGTCCCGCCCAGCATCCTGTTCATTCCGCTGGCGACCATCGTGTTCCAGCTCGGCATCTTCGACACCAAGCTGGGCGCTGATCCTGACCTATCCGACCTTCCTGATCCCGTTCTGCACCTGGCTGCTGATGGGCTACTTCCGCACCATCCCCTTCGAGCTGGAGGAGTGCGCGCTGATCGACGGGGCCACGCGCTGGCAGATCCTGGTCAAGATCGTCCTGCCGCTGGCGGTGCCGGGGCTGATCTCGGCGGGCATCTTCGCGTTCACGCTGTCGTGGAACGAGTTCATCTATGCGCTGACGTTCATTTCCGCCTCCGAGAACAAGACAGTGCCGGTCGGGGTGATCACCGAGCTGGTTGAGGGGGACGTGTACCACTGGGGTGCGCTGATGGCCGGCGCGCTGCTCGGATCGCTGCCGGTCGCGATCATGTACTCGTTCTTCGTGGAATACTACGTCGCCGGGATGACCGGCGCGGTCAAGGAATAGAACAGAGGGAGAGCAAACGGCAATGGCGGACAGCAAGGACGCAAGCAGTGAAGGGCGCCGCCGCTCCACGACGTGCGCGGCTACGTGAAGCTACGTGGGGTGAGGAGTGCCGCTATCGTTCCCGCGCAGGCAGGAACCCGGACTGCTTGTCATCCCCGCCTTGCGCGGAGATGACAAGCTGATCAGATGTTCCTCAAATCGCCGCCGTCAATCGTTCGACGGCCTCCTCCAGCGTGCGGATCCTGGCGTGGGCCTCGCCAAGCAACTCGCGAAGAATCTCGTTCTCTTCCGCCGCGGGCTGGTTGGGCAGCGCGTGCGCGCGCCTGTCATCGCGCTGCCGGCGGTCGGCAGGGCTCGTCCGTCGGTTGGTAGTCTGGAATGGCTGTGTCCCGGTCATTGGGAACCCCTCCATTTTCTTGAAGCTTCTAGCGCGCGTGTGCGCACGCTAGTCTGCCTCGGGCCAATCATTCTAGCCCAGGTCCCAGCGGGGCGCACCTGTCGCCAAACCGCGTCACCGGTTGCCACATGACCCCGCGCAGCGGCGGAACTTGCGGTTTCCAATGGGAACTTCCGGGAGCAGCGAACTGCCCTGGCGGGGGCGCCTGCCTGCGCCGGTGCGAATTCTTCTACAATGGCGTTCGATACCCATCCGTCCGGATGCTCGACGCGCCCCGGGACGGCAATCCGAGGAGGATGCGATGCTGCAAGCAGCCGATCTGACCATCAAGCTCAACCCGGCCGACGATGTGGTCATCGCCCGAGTCGAGATCCCCGCCGGCACCGAGCTGATCAAGGAGGGCGTGCGGGTCGCCGTGAACGTGCCCGCCGGGCACAAGATTGCCATCCGCGATGTTGCGGAAGGCAAGCCGGTGCGCCGATACAACCAGATCATCGGCTATTCGACCAAGCCGATCCGGGCCGGTGAGCACGTCCACGTGCACAATCTGGGGATGGCCCATTTCGAGCGCGACTATGCCTTTGGGGTGGACTACAAGCCCACCCAGCTCGTGCCCAATCCGGCGACCTTCATGGGCATCAAGCGGCCGGACGGGCGCGTGGCCACCCGCAACTACGTGGCGATCGTCAGCAGCGTCAACTGCTCGGCCCACGTGTCGCGTCACATCGCCCAGTACTTCGACGGCGAGCGCCTGGCCGACTATCCGAATATCGACGGGGTGATCGCCATCACCCACCAGAGCGGCTGCGGCATGGCCTCCACCGGCGAGCCGGTGGAAGTGCTCCGGCGCGTACTGGGCGGGTATGCGACGCACGCCAACGTCCACTCGACGCTGATGATCGGGCTGGGCTGCGAGGCCAACCAGATCAACGATCTGCTGGCCGCGCAGGGCCTGAAGCGCTCGGATCAGCTGCAGGCTTTCACGATCCAGGATACGGGCGGCACCCGCAAGACCATTCAAGACGGGATCGCGCGCATCAAGGAACTGCTGCCGGAAGCCAACAAGGTCAAGCGGGAGGCCTGTCCCGCCAGCCACATTACGCTCGGCCTGCAGTGCGGGGGCTCGGACGGCTACAGCGGGATCAGCGCGAACCCTGCGCTGGGCGCAGCAGTGGATAACCTGGTGCGCAACGGCGGGACCGCGATCCTGTCCGAAACGCCCGAGATCTATGGCGCAGAGCATTTGCTGACGCGCCGCGCCGCCAGCCGCGAGGTGGGCGAGAAGCTGATCGAGCGCATCCACTGGTGGGAGGACTATACCGCCAAGCTGGGTGGCGACATGAACAACAACCCCTCTCCGGGCAACAAGGCCGGAGGCCTCACCACGATCCTGGAAAAGTCCCTGGGCGCGGCCGCCAAGGGCGGCACCACGGCGTTGATGGCGGTCTACAAGTACGCCGAGCCGGTTTCCGCCAAGGGCTTCGTGTTCATGGACACGCCGGGCTACGACCCGGTGTCGGCGACCGGTCAGGTGGCGGGCGGCGCGAACATGATCTGCTTCACCACGGGACGCGGATCCGCCTATGGCTGCAAGCCTTCGCCGTCGTTGAAGCTCGCCACCAACACGGCGCTCTGGAACCGGCAGGAAGAAGACATGGACATCAACTGCGGGGTCATCGTGGACGGCAAGGCCAGCGTTCAGGACGTCGGCCAGCAGTTCTTCGAATTGATTCTCAAGACCGCTTCCGGCCAGCCCTCCAAGAGCGAGATCTTCGGCTACGGCGACGACGAGTTCGCGCCGTGGGTGCTGGGCCCTACGATGTGAGCACGCGCGAGGCGTGAGGCGTGAGGCGTGAGGCGTAGACGAGGCTGCGACCCCGGGGCGGCCCCGTCGTGGTCTTGCACCTCAAGCCCGCCCATTCCTTGCGCCTCGCGCCTCACGCCTCACGCCTCACGCAGTAATGGCTGACGACTTCTCCTCCAAGGAACTGTGGGAATCCCTCCAGAAGATGTGGAACCCCATGTCGTTCCCCATCCCTGGCATGTTCACGCCGGCCATGAGCGTGGAAGAAGTGGAGAAAAAGATCACGGAGCTGCAGTCGGTGGAGAACTGGCTGAAGATGAACCTGGGCGTCCTGCAGATGACCATCAAGACCCTGGAGATGCAGAAGAGCGCGCTGCAGGCGATTCAGGATTCGGCCAAGCCTGCGGGTTCGTGATCCTACTGCCATGCGCCTCAACGCAGTCCCGCCCAGCAATGTGTCGCAGCCGGGCGCAGGCTCGGAGATCGGTGGCATCGCGTCCGCGCGCGCCATCGGTGCGCAGGGCTCCGGAGCGTCCCTCATCGTGCGGCAGGAGCCTCCCGAGCCGGGCGTGCCCGCGCAGACCCAGGCACCGGCCGTCGAGCGCCGCCGGCTCGGGCGCCGCGGCGACGAGCGGCGCAAGCAGAAGCTGCCCATCCTCCTGGAAATGCGTGTCGGTCCCCGGCGTACCGGCCGGCGCCGTGCCAGCGACGAGGCCCCGCCCTCGGTCGACACCAAGGCCTAGCCCGCCGCGAGCGTTTCTCCTTCGTTCACAGACTGCCCGCTTCTTCGGCATGACGCTTGCGTCGTCGCGTCGCAAGACTGCCCATATCATGGAGGCGAGGCATGCCGAAGGCGAAGCTGGAACAACTGATCGCCGAGCTCGATTTTCCGACCCCGACCGAGCGGCGGCGCGGGAATCGGCGCTTCGACGAGCGCCGCAAGGCCCAGGCGGCGGTCGCGGGCGACGCTCGCCAGGGTGAGCGTCGGCGCGGCAAGCGCCGCCGCGAAGACCGCGACATGCGCATCATCGGCCCGGCGTGGTTGGATCAGGGCGACTCTTGAGGCGAATTCACCGCATTAACGGGATTCCTCGGGATTGACAGGACCAAAGAAATTCACAGGATTAACAGGATTTCTCCGGATTAACAGGGTTCTCAACGCCTTTGCGTCAGGATTCTCAACACTGGGAACCGCCGCAACATCGAGTCATCAAGAGAGGTTCTCCAACCGAGCGCACCGCTCGCCAGCGCAGGGCGCATGATCCTCGTCTGCTCTGTGCTCTCAATCCTGTCAATCCTGAGAAATCCTGTTAATCCTGTGAATTGCTTTGCGCGCTTTGCGTTGTTCACGAGTGCGCCAGGACCGGCTTGAGACGTTCGGTGGCGCAGACCAGCGCGGCGCGGATGCCGGGCTCCCAGGCGGAGTGGCCGGCGTCGGGCACCACGATGTACTGCGCTTCCGGCCACACCCGATGCAGCTCGTCGGCGGTTGCTATCGGGCACACCATATCGTAGCGTCCCTGTACGATCACGCCGGGCAGCGACCGCACGGTCTGAATCCTGCCGAGCAGCTCGCCGCCTTCCAGGAACCCGTTGTGCCGGAAATAGTGGGCCTCGATGCGCGCCAGGCCAAGCGCCACCCGATCCGACGCGAAATAGGCGACCGTATCCGGGTTGGGTAGCAGCGTCGAGCAGGCGCCTTCGTACCGGCTCCAGGCGCGCGCGGCCGTCACGCGCACCGCCGCGTCGGGATCGTCGAGCCGCCGCCAGTAGGCATCCAGCAGGTCCTGGCGCTCCGCCTCGGGGATAGGCTCGGCGAATGCACGCCAGTCTTCCGGAAACACTATACGCATTCCGTACAGGAACCAGTCGACCTCCTGGGGCCGGCACAGGAAGATGCCCCGCAGGACCAGCCCCAGGCAGCGCTGCGGGTGCGCCTGCGCGTACGCCAGCGCGAGCGTGCTGCCCCAGGAGCCCCCGAACAGCAGCCAACGCTCTATGCGCAGCTGCCGGCGCAGCGTCTCCAGGTCGGCGATCAGATGCTGCGTGGTGTTGTCGTGCAGTTCCCCGTGCGGGGTGGAGCGTCCGGCACCGCGCTGGTCGAACACCACGATGCGGTAGAAGGCGGGATCGAAGAAGCGCCGGTGCGATGGACTGCTGCCGGCGCCGGGCCCGCCGTGCAGAACCACCACGGGCACGCCGTGGGCATCGCCCGACTGCTCGAAGTAGAGCGTGTGGAGCCCGTCCACGCCGAGCCGGCCGGTGGCGAAGGGCTCGATCTCGGGGTAGAGCTCGGTGCGGGTCGGTGCGGAGGTGTCCATCGGCGGCATAGCGCAAAGAAATTCACAGGATTAACAGGATTTCTCAGGATTTGCAGGATTACGGCAGCGCAATGTTTGAGGGCGCTGTTGACGGCGTGACGGTGAGGTCACGTCGTCGGTATTTAATCCTGTCAATCCTGAGAAATCCTGTTAATCCTGTGAATCCGCCTCTGACGTAGTCACAGCCGGCGAACGGAGAAGCCGCGGCGCTTGAGGAGCTCGGGAATGCCGCTCTCGCCGGTCAGGTGCCCGGCGCCGACCGCGACGAACACCGGGTCGGCGCCCGCGAGGTAGGCGGCAACCTGCGTTGCCATCGCTTCGTTGCGGCGATCGTAGATGGCGGCTTGCAGCTCCTGCGCCACCGGCTCGGGCAGGCCTTCGGTCTCGCGCAGGATGATGGCCTGGATGCTGTCGCTGTCGCCGGCGGCCCAGGCGGTGAGCAGCGCGTCCATCTCCTGCTCCACGCTGCCGTCCTCGATGGTATCGACCGCCATTTCCAGCATCCCTTCCTGCAGGTCCGCGGGCAGGTTGTCGAACAGCTTCATCTGCCCCTGCATCGACTCCAGCTCGCGGATCGGCATGCCGGACTGCACCGCACGCTGCGCGAGGTGCACATCCAGGCCGAGGCCGGCGTCATACCCCAGCCGCTGGATCTCCATCATCGCCAAGGTCATGGCCAGCATGTGCGGCTTCATCCTGCGCGCGTACTCGATGGGCAGTCCCAGCCGCGGCGACAGCACTTTCACTCGCTCGAACAGCTTCGGCGAAACATGCATGGACAGCTCGTCCGGGGCTTTGTACATGGCGTAGTCCATGGCCGCCGCCACTTCCTGCTGGTCCAGTGGATTGGCCTCCAGCGCCAGGGTCCGGGAGGCCGCGAAAGCCTGTTCGACCTGCGGGCTCAACGGATACAACGCGCGCGTGCCCACGTGCACCGTCCCGAACAGATACACCGTGTTGGTCTGCGAGCGTACCTCGTAGATGAGCGGCGTGCTGCCGCCCTGGGCGCTCGCCAGCAACGCGGACAGCAGGGCCAGTGCGAGGCCGAGGCGCTCGCGCAAGCGGCGGGTGAAACGGTGACGCAGGGACACGCAGCGGACTCCAGGGTTGGCCCGCAAGGGCGGCAGCGCCAGTCTAGCAGAGGCGGAACCGCATTCCGGCCGGGTATACTTGCGCATCCCGCTGCAGGGTGCGCTACGCCGTTCCACCCGCAGCCGCCCGCGCGAGCCGCATCGCAAGCACCTCGCCCCATGGACGACTCCTTCAGACAAGCAGCCCTCGACTACCACCGCCTGCCCAAGCCCGGCAAGATCGCGGTGACTCCCACCAAGGGACTGGTTACCCAGCGCGACCTCGCGCTCGCCTACTCGCCGGGAGTGGCGGCTGCATGCGAAGAGATCGTCGCTGAGCCGGCGCGTGCGAGCGACTACACGGCGCGCGGCAACCTGATCGGCGTGATCACCAACGGGACCGCCGTGCTGGGCCTTGGCGCGATCGGGCCGCTCGCCGCCAAGCCGGTGATGGAGGGCAAGGGCGTGCTGTTCAAGAAGTTCGCCGGCATCGACGTGTTCGACATCGAGATCGGCGAGCGCGATCCCGACAAGCTGGTGGAGATCATCGCCAGCCTGGAGCCCACCTTCGGCGGCATCAACCTGGAGGACATCAAGGCCCCCGAGTGCTTCCACATCGAGCGCAAGCTGCGCGAGCGGATGCGCATCCCTGTGTTCCACGACGACCAGCACGGCACCGCCATCATCGTCGGCGCCGCGGTGCTCAACGGCCTGGCGGTGGTCGGCAAGGATATCGGGCGCGTCAAGCTGGTCTGCTCCGGCGCCGGAGCGGCGGCGCTATCCTGCCTGGACCTGCTGGTCAACCTGGGACTGGCGATCGAGAACATTGTGGTCGCCGACATCAAGGGCGTGGTGTACCAGGGGCGCAAGGAGGAGATGGATCCGTACAAGGCGCGCTACGCGCGCGACACCAGCGCCCGCACACTGAGCGAGGTGATCGACGGCGCGGACATCTTTCTCGGCCTGTCGGCCCCGCGGGTGCTGAAACCGGAAATGGTCAAGCGCATGGCGGACCGGCCGCTCATCCTCGCGCTCGCCAACCCGACCCCGGAGATCATGCCGGAGGAGGCCAAGGCGGCCCGCGCCGACTGCATCATCGCCACCGGCCGCTCGGACTATCCCAACCAGGTCAACAACGTCCTGTGCTTTCCCTACATCTTCCGCGGCGCGCTGGATGTGGGAGCGACCCGCATCACCGAGGAGATGAAGCTCGCCGCCACGCACGCCCTCGCGGAGCTCGCGCGCCAGGAGCAGTCGGATATCGTGGCCGCGGCCTACGGAGAGGCGAGCCCGTCGTTCGGGCCGGAGTACCTCATCCCCAAGCCCTTCGACCCGCGCCTGATCGTCAAGATCGCGCCGGCGGTGGCCAAGGCGGCAGTCGACAGCGGTGCGGCCACCCGCCCCATCGCCGACCTCGAGGCCTACCGCCAGCAGCTTACCCAGTTCGTCTACCACTCCGGGCTGATCATGCGGCCCGTGTTCGAGGCGGCCAAGCGCAGCCGCAAGCGCGTCGTCTACTGCGAAGGCGAGGATCAGCGCGTGCTGCATGCCGTGCAGGTGGTGGTGGACGAAGGCCTGGCACGCCCGATCGTGATCGGACGGCCCGAGGTGATCGTGCCGCGCCTGGAGAAGCTCGGCCTGCGCGTGCAGCCGGGAAAGGACTTCGATCTGGTCAATCCCAACAGCGACCCGCGCTTCCCCGACTACTGGCAGCTCTACTACAACCTGATGATGCGCAAGGGCGTATCGGAGGAGGTGGCCAAGCGCGAGGTGATCCGCCGCACCACCCTGATCGGCGCGCTCATGGTGCGTCAAGGCGAGGCCGATGCGTTGATTTGCGGCACCTATGGCCAGCACGCCACACACCTGAACTACATCGACAACGTCATCGGGCTCAAACCGGGCGTGCGGCAATACGCCGCCATGAACCTGCTGCTGTTGCAAGGGCGCACGGTATTCATCTGCGATACCTATGTGAACCCGGACCCCAGCGCCGAGCAGCTGGCGGAGATCGCGTTGCTGGCCGCGCAGGATGTCAAGCGCTTCGGCCTGACGCCGAAGGTTGCTCTGCTGTCTCATTCCAGCTTCGGCAGCGCAAAGACGCCTTCGGCGCACAAGATGAGCCGCGTGCGCGAGCTCCTGGAGCAGATGGCACCGCACCTGGAGGTCGAGGGTGAGATGCACGGCGACGCCGCCCTCTCGGAAGAGATCCGCATGCAGGTGTTTCCCCAGTCCCGCCTGAAGGGCGAAGCCAATCTGCTGATCATGCCCACGCTGGACGCGGCCAACATCTCCTTCAACCTGCTCAAGGTGATCGCCGGCGAGGGCATCACCGTCGGGCCGATCCTGCTGGGCGCGGCCAAGCCCTGCCACATCGTGACCCCCACCGCCACTGTGCGCCGGCTGGTGAACCTGACCGCGCTGGCGAGCGTGGATGCGGGGGCGGGGCGCTAACGCCTCAAGCGTTGAGGCAAGCTCTCGTCGCCAAGAACGCGAAGGAGGGCAGGCAGATAAAGTGATCTGGCGAATCTGAAGCCAGCATTGCGGCGCGAGCCCCGGCCCGGGCCGCCCTAAAGTTCCCATCCGGCGACCCGATGGAATATCATTCCAACGGGATAGCAGCCCGCACACCGCCTCCATGCTCGACCCTGCAAGACCCCACCTGGGCCGCCGCGAGTGGCATCGCCTGCCCATCGCAATGCCGGCGGTGCTCGAATCCGGCAAGGTGACACTGCGCGGGAAGATCGTGAACATCAGCGTGGGCGGGGCACTGTTCGAGTCGGACCGCAAGCGCGTCCGCTTCCCGGGACCCTGCGTGCTGCGTTTGCCCATCGAAGCCGCCTCGGGCGATCCCACGTTCATCGGGGCACAGGTGGTGCGGACTTCCGGGGGACGGTTCGGGTTGCGCTGGACGCAGCGGATCCCGGCGCATGCGCTGATCAGGCTCGCCCTTCCCCTGGACCGTTGACGGCGCGAACCCCGGGCCTGACCCTTGCATCCTGGATGCCCTGCAAGGCGGTCCGCCCGGCTCCGGCCCAAGGCATGCAGCGACTTGCCACGGCTACCTGCAATGTACCCTTCACGGTCGCACCCAACGCTCTTGTCACGCTGCGCTTCGGCAATCTCGAACTGGTGGAGCAACCTGCGCTTCTACTGGGACACGACCAACAAAACGGCGTGGGTGGTCGTTTCGATTGCGGCCGCGCTGATGGCGGGGTTCGCCTGGCTGCTGCAATCGATCTTTGCGCAGCACGCCGACCGGCAGAACCTGCAGTGCCTCGCCCTCAACATCTATTACGAAGCCCGCGGCGAGCCCGGGGCGGGCCAGTACGCTGTGGCCGAAGTCACCATGAACCGGGTCGCTTCGGAGTATTTCCCCGAGACGGTTTGCGGGGTGGTCTACCAGAAGCGCTGGGACTATCTGCGCAAGCGCTATGTCGGTGCGTTCTCCTGGACCGAGCTGGACCGCAGGCCGGCCCCGGAGGGCAAGGAATGGCGGCGGGCCATAGCGGTGGCGGAAGCGGTGTACCACAACCGGCATGTCCCGAAGCTCGACGGCGTGCTTCACTATCATTCGGTGCGCATCAAGCCGAGCTGGGCGCGCGGCCGAAAACCCGTCGCCCGGATCGGCAAGCATGTGTTCTACAAGTCGTAGCGGCATGCGGCCGGCGGGCGCTCGCTGATGGACCCGCTGTGAGCCGGCTGCGGGCCGGCGGGGTTGCTCGAAATAGCCTGCATCCGGCACCGGCTTTGCTTAGAATTCACCTGTCAGTGACAGTAAGAGACGCCCGGATGTATGCGCGAACCCTGAAGCTCGTCGCTGCGTTGCCCAAGCGCCGGCCCACGACGGTCCTGCCCTCGCATCTCGAACAGCTGTTTCAGCGCCTGGGCGCAGTCCGCTGCAACGCCGAAGACCTCGAAGATCAGATCTGGCACCTGTGGATGCACTATCCGCACCGCCGCGCCGCCCGCATTCTGGACCAGGCGTGCAGCGACATCGCGGCGCAACGCTACGACATCGCCGAGACGCGGCTGGAACGGCTGCTGCGCTCCTGCCCGGACTATGCCGAAGCCTGGAACAAGCGTGCCACGCTCTACTATCTGCAGCAGCGCGATGCAGAGAGCGTGCACGACATCCATCGGACGCTGGAGCTGGAGCCGCGCCATTTCGGTGCGCTGTGCGGGCTGGGCGAGATTCTGGTCTGCGAAGGCGAGTACCAGGACGCCTTGTTCGTGTTCCAGGCCGCACTGCGGCTGAACCCCCATCTGGAAGCGGCGCGCTCGGCCGTGGAGCAGATCCTCGCCGGCGACGCAGACGACGTGCATTGAGCCGCGGGCGTGAAGAGAGACCATCACAGAGGACGCGAGACGACGGGGGCGCCGCGGGTGACCGCTGCGCTTGCGGCATGCCGGAAGCTGGCTGGCACCGTGATCGGAGCCTCGCGGTGGTTTCTGGTTCTGTGGCCGATCTGAGCGAGATGGGAGTGCGGATCGCGGTGGTGACCGGCGGCAACAAGGGCATCGGCTTCGAGATCTGCCGCCAGCTCGCGCGCAAGGGCGTGAACGTGGTGCTCACCGCGCGCGATGCGGGCATGGGCCTTGCCGCCACCGAGCGGCTTCAAGCACAGGGGCTCAACGTCATCTTCCACCCCCTCGACGTCACCGATGCGGCGGGCGTGCGGCGGCTGGCGCGCTATCTGAGGCTCACCCATCGCCGCTGCGACATCCTGGTGAACAATGCCGGCGTCGCGCTGGACAGGTACAGCACGAGCGTTCTCGACACGCCGGTGCAGCTGTTCCGCGACACGCTGGAAACGAACGTGTACGGCCCGCTGATGCTGTGTCAGGAGCTGGTGCCGCTGATGCTGCGCGAGGGCTACGGACGGGTGGTGAATCTGTCCAGTGGCATGGGCCAGCTCGAGGATATGGGCGACGGCAGCGCCGCCTACCGCATGTCGAAGACGGCGCTCAATGCGCTGACCCGCATGGTCGCTGCAGCCACGGCAAAAAAAGGTATTCTGGTAAATGCCCTGTGCCCAGGGTGGGTGCGTACCGATATGGGTGGGCGCAACGCCGCGCGCGGGGTCGAGAAGGGGGCGCAAACGGCCGTCTGGTTGGCCACGCTGCCCGCGAACGGCCCGAGCGGCGGGTTGTTCCGCGATAAGAAAGCCATTGCCTGGTAGGGGAGGTCCAGATGAGACACGGTCGAGCTGCCCTGGTGGTCCTCACCGCGCTGGCCGGGCTGACCGCGGCCGGCCTGAGCTGGGGCCGGTTCGAGATCGCCTGGGACTACGTGCACCTGAAGTGGCATGGGCCGTTCGAGGTCGAGGACCGGCTGTCACAGTTCGGCGCGCGCGCCAAAGCGCGGCTTGCCCCGCACTTTGCCGCAGCGGGCGCCGCCTTCCCGCCCCAGGAGGTTGCCCTGCTGGCCTTCAAGGATGCACGCGTGCTCCAGCTCTACGCGCGGGGCGCCCGGCAGGGCTGGATGTTCGTGCGCACCTATCCAGTGCTGGGTGCCAGTGGTGTGCTCGGGCCCAAGCTGCGCCAAGGCGACGAGCAGGTGCCGGAGGGCATCTATCGGGTCACGCTGCTCAATCCCAACAGCCGGTTCCACGTTTCGCTGCGGCTGGACTACCCCAACGAGTTCGACCGGCGCATGGCACGCGCTGACCAGCGCACCGACCTGGGCGGCGACATCATGATCCACGGCAAGAGCGCCTCGGCCGGTTGCCTGGCCATGGGCGACGAGGCGGCAGAGGACCTGTTCGTGCTCGCCGCGCAGGTGTTGCCAGCGCGCATGCAGGTGATGATCAGTCCCACCGACTTCCGCCAGGGCGCCTCCTGGCTCATGCCGGTCGCCGGCAGTCCGGAGTGGACCACGGACCTGTACCGTCAGCTGGAGGCCGAGTTGCGTCAGTTCCCCCGGCGTACATAGCCCCAGTTTTGGATTCTTGACCCAGCAGGGGCGCAATGGCAGGTGCACCCTTGGCGCGAGCGCCGGTTCTGGTACATCGCGGGTAGCCACCACCACACCAGATCAGATCTTCTCTGCGGGTCCTCCGCGCCTCTGCGGTTAGGCTTTAGCAGCCTGAATTGGCACAGAAGTTGTTTCAGTCCAGCCGTTCAACCCCGCGGAGTTGCAATGGCAGACACCACGACCACCCAGCGGCGGCTGCGCTTCGAGCGCCTGGTGCGGGAAGCGGAGGCGAGCATCGCGGCCGACCCGCGTGCCTACAGGCTGCGCATCATCCTGCTCGCGCTGCTCGGCTACGGTGTCCTGTTCGGCGTTGTCGCGCTGCTGATCGTGCTGGTGGGCGGGGCCGTGTGGGGGGCGCTGGCCAGCACTGCGTTCCTGCTGCTGCTGCTGAAGAAAAAGCTGATCGTCCCGTTGCTGGCCGTGGTGTGGGTAATCCTGCGCTCCCTGTGGGTGCGCATGGAGGCGCCTACGGGCTACCTCGCGCGGCGGGCGCACTTTCCCGCCCTGCACGCCGAGGTGCAGGCACTGCGCCGGCAGCTCAAGACGCCGCGGGTGCATGAGATCATCCTCAGCGAGGAGTTCAACGCGGCCGTGGCTCAGACTCCGCGCCTGGGGGTGCTGGGATGGAACCGAAACACGGTGATCCTGGGCTTGCCCTTGTTGCTGGCGTTGACTCCCGAGCAGGCGCGCGCCGTGCTGGCTCACGAATTCGGCCACCTGTCCGGCAAGCACAGCCAGTTCAGCGCCTGGATCTACCGCCTGCGGTTGACCTGGTACCGCGTCATGCTGGCGTTCGATCAGGCGCACGGCTTCAGCACCGCGCTGCTGCGCCGGTTCTTCGACTGGTACGCGCCCTACTTCAACGCCCGCAGCTTCGCGCTCGCCCGCGGCAACGAGTACGAGGCCGACGCCATCTCCGCCCGCCTCACATCGGTGAAGGATGCCGCGCAGGCACTGGTCAGCACGCACATCCGATCCGACCACATTCAGGAGCACTACTGGATGCCGTTGCTCAAGCGCGCCGAGTCGAGCCCCGAGCCGGAAACGCGCCCGTTCACCGGGCTGGCGCGCTTCCTGCGCGAGAGCTCGCCGCGACGCGAGGAATTGCTGGAGCGCATCCGCAAGGCGGTCATGGTCGAGACCGACCACGCCAACACCCACCCGGCCTTGCGCGACCGGCTCTCGGCGATGAACGCACCGCCGGTGCTGCCAGGCAAGATCGAGCGCAGCGCCGCGGACGCCTGGCTTGGCGCGGGGCTGCCCGCGGTGCTCGACGTGTTCGACCGCCAGTGGCTCGAGCGCAACCGCGAAGCCTGGCAGGAGCGCTTCGACTACGTGAAGCGTGCACGCGACGAGCTCTCGCAGCTCGCCGCCAGGCCGGTCGACGAGCTCACCCCGGAGGAGCGCTGGAAGCTGGCCGCCTGGACCGAAGAGTTCGCCCGCGAGGCCGATGCCCTGCCGCTGTATCGCGCCTACGCCCAGTATGCGCCGGAGGACCGCGACGCCGATTTCGTGATCGGACGCATTCTGCTGGAGCGCGGCGATCCGCAGGGCCTCGCCCACCTGGAGCGCGCGATGGAGGAGTTCCGCCATGCGCTGCCCGCCTGCGAGCTCGCCTGCGACCACTTCCATCGCCTCGGCGACCGCAATCAGGCCGACCTCTGGCGCCGCCGCGGCGAGCGGTTCATCGACGTCGCCGACCGCGCCCAGGCCGAGCGCGAAGCGCTGTCGGCCGCCGATACGTTTCTGCCCTCCGACTTGCAGGCCGCCGAGCACCAGCTGCTGCGCGACCAGTTGGCTGCGTTCGAGCACGTCAAGCACGCGTGGATCGCGAAGAAGCAGCTCAAGCACCTGCGCGAGCATCCGCTGTATGTGGTCGCGGTCAGGCCGAGCGGTCTGCTCACCAACGCCAACAAGCTGATCGAAGCGCTGGCGGAGAAAGTGGACACCGAGGCGATGACCTACTTCGTCGCCACCGAAGGCGACAGCAGCGCCATCGGCAAGAAGGTGGTGAAAACCGGCACGCAGCTGTTCTAGCCCGGGCTCACCAGCAAGTAGGACCCCGCCATCGGGGCGGGGTCTTCTGCGCAAGTCCTGGGCGTCCTATTGGATGCCGAGGATCTGCTTGGCCTTGCCTAACGTGTCGACGGACTCCTGATGCTTGCCGGCCTTGTGCAGGGCCTCGCCCTCCGCGCGATACTTCTTCACGTCTGCCATCTGGGCGGCCGACAGCTGCGGCTTCTTGGCAAGCGCCTCGTCGATCGCCTGCATGTCCAACGGGCAGTGATTGGCGAGCGCGCCGGCCGAGCAGGCCAGAGCGGCGGCAGCCAGCAGCATGCGGATCTTCATGTGTTTTTCCTCCAAGCGGGTAGGGGACCTCGAAATGCGCGCTAGTCGCGCTCCAGTAGACTACACCGAATGCGTCCGGGTTCCACGCCGCGCGCGTCTGCGGAAAACGACAGTTCGCCTCCAGGGCGCCGCAGCGGTAAAATTGGAACTATTGTTGCTTAGGACGCCTGCTGCTGCACATCCCGTGCATTCCGGCGGCTTTGACCGATGCCTCGTTACCAACGCTCCAGTCCCGCCGCGTGCGGCCGTCGCGCCCAACCGCCCGCCGTTCCTGACGGTGCGGCTCCCTCAACAGTGTGGTGGGTGGCGCCGTGTCTCTGGTTTTGACCGCGCCTGCGCGCATCACCCCGCAGTGGGTTCTGGCCCGGCTGGGTCAGGCGGTCGCATTGCCGTCCGACCCGGGCTTTGTGCGCTATTCCCACCCCCCCGAGCGAGCGGTCACGCCGGCCGCGGTGCTGATCCCGCTGATCAACAGGCCGGATGGGGTGACGGTCATGCTGACGCAGCGAACAGCGCACCTGAACGATCACGCCGGTCAGATCAGCTTTCCGGGCGGTCGGGTGGACGAAACCGATCCGGATCGGGTGTACACGGCGTTGCGCGAGGCCCAGGAGGAAACCGGCCTTGCTCGCGATGCGGTCCAGGTGATCGGCACGCTCCCCGACCACGACATTCCCACCGGCTTTCGGGTGACGCCTGTGGTCGGCTGGATCGAGCCGCCCGTGGCCTTCGCGCCCGACCCCTTCGAGGTGGCCGAGGTGTTCGAGGTGCCGCTGGCGCCACTTCCTGGATCCAGCCAACCACCAGCGGCACAGTGACGAGGTCCACGGCAGGCGCCGCAACTACTACGCGATGCCCTACCAGCAGCGCTACATCTGGGGTGCGACGGCGGGGATGCTGCACTCCCTGTATCAGGTGCTCAGCAGGTAGCGAAGCGGCGAGCTGGCGAGCGGAGCCCCTCGCGCACATCGGTGAGGCAGTCTGCTCTTGCCTGCACGACACGCCGTTTCAGCGATAAGCAAGGACAAGGCACCCGTCACCCCGGCGGTGCGGGTGCTGCGTGCAGCGGGGATCGAATTCACGGATCATCTGAATAGGAGCAGGGAGGCACTATGATGACGGAGACGGAACGTAGACAGAGCATCGGACGCCGCGAGTCGGACCTGCAGCGCGAGCGGGAGCTCGCCATGCTGCGGGTGGAGATCGAGATGCTGATGAGTGAGCGCGAGCATCTGCTGCGGACTACCGGGGCGGCGGCGATGTTCGTCGCCAAGCTCGACACCCACGTCCTGCCCGAGAACACCTACGAAGCCGCCGACATTCTTGCCGGTGCGATCAACCAGCTTCCCGAAGAGACCTTGCGCGATGCCGTCGAGAGCGTACGGCAGGAGTGGGGTGAGACGCTGGGAGACCAGGCGCGCAACTAGGCCGCTTTGCTCGCAGGTCCCCGACGAGCGCGGAAGCTTGTTCGCCAAAGGGGTGCACCACTTCGCGGGGTTCACACGTCGTGGCCGGACTGCGCTGGACTGCGCGCGGTCCGGTCGAAGGCGAAAAAAAGGAGACGGGTCACACGCCCGCCTCCGGGTAGCCCGGCAGAGGGAGGGAAGACCGGGCAGGGGAAATGCTCGTGAAGCAAACAGCGCGGAACGATCAGAGGCATCGTGCCCCAACGCCTGACTCCCGCAACTTGTAGTCTAGTGGTGCCGGCGCACGCGCGGAATCGATCCGGCGGGGTATCCGTGGCTCTCTCGTTTGGAGGAGTGCCCACGTCTTCAAACCCGCCGGCTTCGCCTGGATCTCGTGCCTGAAGCGCATCCAAAGCGGGACCTGTAACCGTCACTTCGGGAGTGCCGCCCAACCCCTTGCGGCAGAGGGCAGGGGTGAGGGGTCAAAGCACGCCGCGCCGTCAGCTTGACTGGCCCGCTGCCCTCGTCGTTCAAGGTCTGTCTTTGCGTCCCTTGCGCTTCTCCTTCGCGTCCTTGGCGTTCGCGTTTGGGCTTTCGCCGCCCAGTGGCGCAACAGGGTGCGTCATGTCTTCGGGGCGCACCCACTTGTCGAACTGCTCCTCGCTCAGGAAGCCGAGCCGCAGCGCAGCCTCCTTCAGGCTCAGGCCCTCCCGATGGGCAGTCAAGGCGATCCGCGCGGCCTTCTCGTAGCCGATGTGCGGATTCAGCGCGGTGACCAGCATCAGGGAGGCGTTGAGGTGCTCGCGGATGCGCGGCTCATCGGGCTCGATGCCGCGCGCGCAATGCTGGTCGAACGCGCGCATGGCCTCGGCGAGCAATTGCACCGACTCCAGCAGGTTGTGCAGCATCACCGGCTTGTAGACGTTGAGCTGGAAGTTGCCCTGCGAGCCGGCGAAGGCCACCGCGTGGTCGTTGCCGAATACCTGGACCGCGACCATGGTCAACGCTTCGGGTTGAGTGGGGTTGATCTTGCCCGGCATGATCGAGGATCCGGGTTCGTTCTCCGGTATGCCGAAGCTCGCCGATACCCGCGCGCGGCCCGCTGGCATACCAGCGCACATCGTTGGCGATCTTCATCAGCGCGCCGGCCAGGGTACGCAGCGCCGCGCTGGCGGTGACCAGCGCATCGTGCGCGGACAGGGCGGCGAACTTGTTGGGCGCCGACAGGAACGGCCTGCCCGTCTCCTCCGCGATGCGGCGCGCGGCCACCTCGCCGAACCGCGGATGGGCGTTCAAGCCGCTGCCTACCGCCGTGCCCCCGATCGCCAGCTCGTAGAGCCCGCGGAGAGCAGAGCGAATACCCTCGGCAGCCTGGTCGAGCTGCGCCACCCAGCCGGAGATCACCTGCCCCAGGGTGATCGGCGTTGCGTCCTGCAGGTGGGTGCGCCCGACCATGATGATCCGGTCGAAGGCGCGCGCCTTCTCCGCCAGCGTGTCGCGCAGCTCGCGCAAGGCGGGCATCAACCCAGCCTCCAGCTGCTCCACCGCAGCGATGTGCATGACACTGGGGAAGACGTCGTTGGACGACTGGCTGAGGTTGACGTGGTCGTTGGGGTGGATCGGGCGCTTTGCCCCCGGCGTCCCGCCGGCGAGCTGGATCGCACGGTTGGCGATGACCTCATTGGCATTCATGTTGGTCTGCGTGCCCGACCCGGTCTGGAACGCCGTCAGCGGGAACTCGTCGTCCAGCTTGCCCTCGATCACGTCCTGGGCGGCGCGCACGATCAGATCGGCCTTGTCCGGCGCAAGCTGTCCGAGCTCGCGGTTGGCGAGTGCCGCACACTTCTTGACGATGCCGAGCGCGCGGATGACCGGGCGGCCCCATCGGAAGCGATCCAGCCCGGTGCGGAAGTTCTCCAGTGCGCGCTGGGTCTGGGCGCCCCATAAGCGTTCGGCGGGAACGGCCACCGTGCCCAGTGCATCCTCCTCGACGCGTGGGTTGGGTGCTTGACTCGTCATCGGACCTCCACGGACGGTTGGCCGGCGGACTGTATCAAAGCAATCCACAGTACACCTTCTTCCCTCGCGAAGCGCGCCCCTCTCCCATGGCGCCGGGTCAAGGGAATCCGCGCCACCGCAACGTTACAAACGTAGTCCCCGACCGACCGACATTAAGGTTGATTTAAGGAGGGCGGGCTAGGCTGGCTGCCGTGATGAGGCGATGGTCCGGGCCATAAGGGCCTGGATTCGAGTCTCGTCGACTGTCTCTTCAACCGGTCTACTCGACCAAGGAGCATCAACAGATGAAACAGAAAGCACTCGTTCGCGGACTCGTCGCCGCCGGCATCGTGACCGCCGCGCTGGTCGGGTACTCGGAATTCGGTTTGTCGCTGCCGGGCACGGCACAGGCGAATCCGGCTCCCGCGCTGGCGGCAGTGGGCGCCCCGGCTGCGGGCGTCACCCTGCCTTCGTTCAGCGCGATCGTTCAGCAATACGGCCCCGCGGTCGTCAACATCAGCGTGACCCAGACTACGAAGGTCGCGGGAACGCCCAACATGCCGCAGCTGGACCCGAACGATCCCTTCTACGACTTCTTCAAGCGCTTCAACGGGCCGATGCCGCAAATGCCGCAAGGCGAAGCGCCGGCCCACGGCCAGGGCTCGGGCTTCGTCGTGAGCAAGGACGGTGTGATCCTCACCAACGCGCATGTGGTCAACGGCGCCAAGGAGGTGGACGTCAAGCTCACCGACAAGCGCGAGTTCAAAGCCAAGGTGCTCGGCGTCGACCCGCAAACCGACGTGGCGGTGCTCAAGATCGAGGCCCACGACCTGCCGGTAGTCAAGCTGGGCAGCCCGAAGGAGTCCAGTGTAGGCGACTGGGTGCTGGCGATCGGCTCGCCGTTTGGGTTCGAGAACACCGTGACGGCCGGCATCATCAGCGCCAAAGCGCGTGCTCTGCCGGACGAGACGTACGTCCCGTTCATCCAGACTGACGTCGCGGTCAATCCCGGCAACTCGGGTGGGCCGTTGTTCAACATGAAGGGCGAAGTCATCGGGATCAACTCGCAGATCTTCAGCCGCACCGGCGGCTACCAGGGCCTTTCCTTCTCCATCCCCATCGACGTGGCCGTGAAAGTGCAGGATGAGCTCGTGCAGCATGGCAAGGTTACGCGCGGACGCATCGGCGTGGTCATCCAGGGCGTGAACCAGGCGCTCGCCGATTCCTTCGGTCTGAAGGAGCCTGCCGGCGCGCTGGTGAGCCAGGTCGAGAAGGGCGGACCGGCGGACAAGGCCGGCATCCAGTCCGGCGACATCATCGTCAAGGTCAACGGCAAGGACCTGAAGGACTCCTCCGAGCTGCCGGCCGAGATCGCCGGCCTGAAGCCGGGCGCCACCGCACGCCTGGGTGTCGTGCGCAAGGGCGCTTCCCAGGATATCGAGGTGACCATCGGCACCTTCAAGGACGCGAAGGTCGCCGCGAAGAGCAGCGGTCAGGCCGAGAAGGGCCGCCTGGGGCTGGCGGTGCGTCCCCTGGCACCCGAGGAGCAGAAGCAGGTCGGGGTGGAAGGCGGGTTGGTGGTCGAAGAGGTCGCAGGCCCGGCAGCGCGTGCTGGCATCCAGCCCGGCGACGTGATCCTCTCGCTCAACGGCACGCCGGTGAAGGATGCCGAGCAGCTGCGCGAGCTGGTGTCCAAGTCGGGCAAGCACGTGGCCCTGCTGGTGCAGCGCGAAGAAGCGCGCATCTTCGTTCCGGTCGACCTGGGCTAATACAGACTCAGGCATTCGCTGAAGTAAACCCCGCGGCGCGGCTTCCGCTGCGCCGCGGGGCTTTTGGGCAACGTCTGATTGACTGTCATCTCCGCCCCCGGGTCGAGGGCAGGCTCCGGCGAGGCTCCAGAACTGCCTGAGCGGCCTGACTCCCGCATCTGCGAGAACGACAAGGGCAGGGCTTGATCAAGTGTCTCCTCAGTTGTGTTAGTTCGATAGATCCGCAGACCCGTGCAACGCGTGGTCTCCCCACCAGGCGGCGTCCGCCTACCCCGGGGACAAGCGGAAGGCGTAGAGTACGCGCCACTTCGCGAAACAATTTCTTTTCTACTGCAGTGCGCCTGCTCCTGGTAGAAGACGACGAGATGATCGCGGCCGCCATGCAGGACGGCTTGCGTCAGGCCGGTTACACGGTCGACTGGGCGCGCGACGGACGCGAGGCCGAGCTTGCGCTGACCGACACACCCTATGACCTGTTGCTGCTCGACCTGGGGCTGCCCCGCAAGTCGGGGCTCGAGGTCCTGCGCGCGGTACGCGCACGCGGCGATGCTCTGCCGGTGCTGATTGTCACAGCGCGCGACGCAGTATCCGATCGCGTCGCGGGGCTGGATGCGGGTGCCGACGACTACCTGGTCAAGCCGTTCGATCTCGATGAGCTGGGCGCGCGCGTGCGGGCCCTGCTGCGGCGGCGTGCCGGGCGCGCCGAACCGCTGCTGCGTCACGGCTCCCTCAGCCTCAATCCCGCCACTCACGAGGCGACCCTCGACGGCAAGCCGCTGGCGTTGTCCGGGCGCGAGTTTGCCCTCCTGGAAGCGTTGCTGGAACGCCCCGGGGCGCTGCTCTCGCGCAGCCAGCTGGAGGAGAAAGTCTACGGCTGGGGCGAGGAGATCGAGAGCAACACCATCGAGGTCTACATCCATTCCCTGCGCCGCAAGCTCGGGCCTGGCTTCATTCGCACCGTGCGCGGCGTCGGCTATGGAATCGGGGGCGCGCCGTGACTTCCATTCGCCGCCAGCTGCTGGCGGGTCTGCTCTCGGGGTTGCTGGTAGGCGTGCTGGCCGCCGCTATGGTGACGTACACCAACGCGCGCAAGGAAGCCAACCGCTTGTTCGACTCCCAGCTGCAGCAGGTGGCGGAGTCGTTTCCCAGCTACGCGCTGTCGGCGCAGCCGGCCCCGCCGCTCAGCGAGTTCGTAGCCGAAGGCCGTCTGGTGATCCAGGTGTTCGGGCGAGATCCTTTCGCCTCGGCCTTCTCCAGCTCGGTGCTGGCTCCCCCGCGCCAGCCCGAAAGCGGATTCATGACCGTCTCCGTACCGGGCGGAAACTGGCGGGTGTACACGCGCGTGGGTGATTTCGACGTCGTGCAGATTGCGCAGCCCATGAGCGTGCGCAGCCGCCAGGCCGCCGCCGTAGCGCTGAGGACAGTGCTTCCTTTGCTGCTGTTGCTGCCGCTGCTGGGCCTGCTGGTGTGGGTGGTGGTGGGGCGCGGGCTGGACCCGCTGCGGCGCGCTGCCCTCGAGGTGTCGCAACGCTCGCCCGACGCCCTGCAGCCCATCGACCAGTATGGCCTGCCCGAGGAGGTGCAGCCGTTGATCGGCTCGCTCAACGGGCTGCTCGGCCGGCTGTCGCATGCGCTGGAAGCGCAGCGCGCCTTCGTTGCCGATGCGGCGCACGCATTGCGCACGCCAGTAACCGCGCTTCAGCTCCAGATCCAGTTGCTCGAGCGCGCGCAATCCACGGACGAGCGCGAGGCAGCCACCGCACGACTCAAGGACGGACTCAAGCGCATGACCCATCTGGTGGAGCAGCTGCTGACGCTCGCACGCCAGGATCCCGCCCAGCAGTTGCGTGTGGCGCAGGAGGTGCCGCTCGATGGGCTGGCGAGCGAAGTACTCGCCGAGCAGTCGGTGCTGGCCGAAGCCAAGTCCATCGATCTCGGGGTGGTGCGCGCCGAACCGATCAAAGTCAGCGGGGATCGCGAGAGCCTGCGCGTGCTGCTCTCCAACCTGGTAGACAACGCCATCCGCTGCACGCCGGTGGGTGGGCGTGTGGACGTCGCTATCGACATCGAGGGCGGGCAGCCAGTGCTCAGCGTTGAGGACACTGGCCCGGGCATTCCGCCGCGCGAGCGCGACCGCGTCTTCGACCGCTTCTACCGCGTCGAGTCGGGCGGCGGCTCCGGCAGCGGCCTGGGGTTGTCCATCGTGCGCAACGTCGCTCAGCGGCATGGCGCTCAGGTGCAGCTCGACAGCGGTGCCGGCGGCCGGGGGCTGAAAGTGTCTGTACGGTTTCCCGCCCGGTCGCAGGACACGCTGTGGCGATAGCTTCAAGCGCTCACCGCGGCAAAGCCCTAGGGAATACCCGACGCCCGATCGCACAGCAAGCGGCTGCAGCGGACGGCGTTGGCGCGCCGCCGCTGAGGTACGGCAGTGAGTGTCTGATTCTGCGCGTGCAAGACGCGTTCGGGCCGATCCCGTGTCGTATACTCTCGCCGAAGACAGCGACATGGAGCGCCAATGATGCTCGGATGGCTGCGAGAGTTGAACGGGCGGGAGCGCAGTACGCTGATCGCTGCCGCGGGGGGCTGGGCAACCGATTCGGTCGATGTGATGGTCTTCACCTACGCCGTGCCCACGTTGATGACGGTGTGGGGCATGTCGAAGATCGACGCCGGCTGGATCACGACCGCGACGGTCATCAGTTCGGCAATCGGCGGCTGGCTGGCGGGCGTGCTGGCGGACCGATTCGGCCGCGTGCGTGTTCTTCAGTGGACCATCGCCTGGTTCGCGGTCTTCACATTTCTCTGCGGCTTCACCAATTCCTTCGAGCAGCTGCTATGCATGCGCGCGCTGCAGGGCTTGGGGTTCGGCGGCGAATGGGCTGTCGGCTCGGTGCTGATCGGGGAGATGATCCGCCCGCAACACCGTGGCAAGGCCGTAGGGACGATGCAAAGCGGCTGGGCGGTCGGCTGGGCGGTGGCGAATCTGCTTTTCCTGCTGCTGTTTTCCGTTCTTCCGGAGCATCTGGCCTGGCGGGCGCTGTTCTGGGCCGGCATTCTCCCGGCCCTGCTGGTGTTCTACATCCGGCGCAACGTGCAGGAGCCGGAGGTCTACAGCGCCACCAGGACGAAGACGAAGGAACGGGGCAGCCACTTCCTCGAGATATTCGCGCCGGGACTGCTGAAGACCACGGTGCTCACCAGCCTGATGATCACCGGCATGATGGCCGGTTATTTTGCCGTGTTCTTCTGGCTGCCGACGTTCCTGAAAACCGAGCGCGGGCTGTCGGTGCTGAATACCGGGCTGTACACCTTCGTGGTCATCTTCGGCTCGTTTGCCGGGTACCTTGCGGCAGCCTATGCGGCCGATCACCTCGGGCGCAAGAAGACCTTCTTTCTGTTCGCGGCCGGTTCCGCGTTCATCGCCATTCTGTACACGCAGATTCCGATCAACGACACCTTGATGCTGTTCCTCGGTTTCCCGCTCGGGTTTTTCGTGTCGGGCAATTTCAGCGGCTGCGGTCCGTTCCTGACCGAGCTGTATCCGAGCCGGGTGCGCGGATCGGGACAAGGTTTCGCATACAACTTCGGGCGTGGAATGAGCGCGTTTTCGACGCCGTTGGTCGGTTACCTCAGCACCACGATGACGCTGGGAAAGGCGATCGGACTGGTGGCGATTGTCGGCTTCGCAGTCGTGATTCTGGTGGTCGCGTTGCTGCCCGAAACCCGCGGCAAGACGCTTGCCGTTTACGACTGAAAGGCCGTTCATCATGCCCATCATCGAGACCCCGTCCGGTGCGCTTTTCTACGATCTGTGCGATGTCGTTCCGGCGTGGGTCGAAAGTCCGCAGACCATCGTTTTCCATCACGGCATCGCGGCCAACACGCACATCTGGGCGGACTGGCTCCCGGTGCTTGCCACCCGTTACCGGCTGGTGCGGTTCGACATGCGCGGATTCGGCAAGTCGGCTCAACCTCCGCGCGATTTTCGCTGGTCCTTCGCAGGGCTGGTAGAGGACCTGCTGAGGGTCGCCGATGCCGCCAGGGCGGAGCGTTTCCATCTGGTGGGCGAATCGATCGGAGGCACGGTGGCGCTGGCCTGCGCGCTGTCGGCACCGCACCGGTTGCTGAGCCTCACGCTTTCCAATGCCGCCGCCCGTGGAGGCCTGGTCGCGAACGTCAAAGGCTGGCGCGAGATCGTGGCGCAGGAAGGACAGTCGGGCTGGGCGCGGCGGCTGATGGAATCGCGTTTTCATCCCGGCGCGCTCGATCCCGAGTTGCACGCGTGGTACCTGCGAGTGCACGAAACCTGTTCGATGGACGCCACACTCGGACTCGCGGATTTGCTGCTCGGCGCCGACCTGACGCCACGGCTGGGCGAGATCACGGTGCCGACCCTGTTGCTCAGTCCGCAATCCAGCCCGTTTATTTCCCTGGATGTGATGGTGTCGATGCGCGCGGCGATTCGGGGCGCCGAACTGCAGGTCTTCGCCCATTCCAAACACGGACTGCCTTTGTCCCACGGCCGTGCCTGCGCCGAAACTCTGACCGCGTTTCTGGGTCGGACCAGCACAAGCTCTTGATCCGCCGACAGAAGCACGTCATATTGGTCCCTTCCCGGGGCTTAGCGGCACCTTTCGAGGGCAGAAAAGCGCCTTCTTAGTCGCTGAAGACCGCCGCCTGCCCGTCATGCGTTCAACCGCATTTCCGTCGTCCACTGAGTTCGCCGGCGACGGCCACGGACCTGTGAGGATCGCATTCAGAAGGGACGCTCTTCTCGAGGCTGCAGGCTGCACGAGAGATCCCTCCCAGTGGTTCATGGTGCGGGACCCGACGATACAAGGGAGCGAACGCAGAACCGCTTAGAGGCTCATTCCCGGCGGGCAAAATGGGGCGCCAAGGTCGGAAAGACGCCTCTGTGGCAAGCGAACCGCAGCATCCTCAACCACATAGCGTGGTCCGACCCGGCAACCCGCAGAGGCCTGCCAGCGGCGGGTTCTGGCCAGTTTAGTTCGCCGCCAATTTCACACCCTTGGCGGCCTTTTCGATGAGCGCGGCCACCGCTTCCGGCTTCGACACGTAGACCGCGTGACTGCCCCGGACCTCGACAACCGTCGAGCCAGCGCGCTTGGACATAGCCTGCTGGGCCTCGGGGGGGATCATCTTGTCTTCGGTCGCGATCAAGTACCAGCTGGGCTTGGTCTTCCACGCCGGGTCGGTGATTGTGCCGTTGAGGGCCTCCAGGCCCCAGGGCACCTGCGAGTTGGCCATGAACTCGGCTTTCTCTTTGGCCACGTCGCCTGCGAAGGAGGCGGCGAACTTTGCCTTGTCCAGGGACAGATAGCCGTCCTGCGGCGGCAGTATCGGCGGGACGGGCGCACCAGGCGGCGGATCCTTGATGAGTGCGGCCACGGACTCTCCTTTGTCCGGAGCAAAAGCCGCGATATAGACAAGCCCCGCGACCCTGGGATCGTTGCCGGCCTCGGTGATCACCACTCCGCCATAGGAGTGGCCGACAAGAATGACGGGCCCGTTTTGCGCTGCGAGGACGCGCTTGGTGGCCGCCACGTCGTCGGCCAGCGATGACGTCGGGTTCTGGACGATGCTTACGTTGTAACCGTCCTTCTTCAGGATCTTGTAGACGTCCTCCCAACCGGACCCGTCGACGAAAGCACCGTGAACCAAAACCACAGTCACCAACGCGGGAGCAGCCATATCAGCCATGACGTTCTCCTTTCTCCAATGAGCGGCAGTTGATGGTGGCACTTCTTGCATTGCGCTGCCGACTCGAACCAGCAGCCCGTATGCGCCAACCCGTGTAGAGCATAGGTGCCGCGAACTGAGGAGTCCCTGCGCGAGGCTGAATCGTTGTGAAAGCGCGCCGGAAGAGCGGGGACAAAATCGCGTTCTTGCATCAGGAGCCTGAAACTGGCTGAAAGCGCCTTAAAACTTACTCGTATGTCGTATAGTTCTGCACTGTTGCCGTTGGCTTTCCCCCGATGGCAACTCTGTCACCATCCCTGCGAACTACGGCCAGCAATTCTGTCGCCCGCCGGGTTTGCCGGCCCTTGACATGGCGCTTTACAGCCCGTTGTACTGCCGCTTCAACGGCTTCGCCCTGGGCGCATTCCTGGCAGGCGCGAGCCTGGAGTTCGCCGGGCCTCGGTTCGGCGCGATGCGCAGGCGCGTCCACGAGTTTCTTTCCGAGGTCGGGGTGGAGGCCCGGCTGCCGTCGCGCCATGCCATCTACTGCGCGGGGTACGGCGGGCAGTTTGAAACTGTGAGGGCCCAGGTCCACGCCCGCTCCGAGTTGCTGCACGATTTCACGGCGATCGGCGCGATGGCGGTCCTGTACGCCGCCAACGCCGCGCTGGCAACTCGCGAACAGAAACGGGTCCTGCGGAACCGCTGGGTGCCGGTCCTGGTCCGCTACCAAGTCGATCCGGACGCGTACGAGCGCTTCGTGCGGGATATCGGCAGGGCCGCCCCTGGGCGGGATGCATCGACCCTGCTGTCCCACGCCTTCGGCCTGGTCACCGAGTTGATTCAGCCGCTCGAGGCAGAGGCAGACACCTGCTTCGTGGCAATGCCCTTCCGCAGGCCGTTCGTCGACTACTTCGGCAGTTACTACCGGCCGGCGCTCGCGCGTGCCGGATTTCGCGCGATCCGCGCATGGGGAGGCATCAGCTCCGAGGAGTACTACCCTTTCGTGGGCACGCTGATCTCGCGATGCGGAGCCGTCTTCGCCGAGCTCGGCTCGTTGAATTTGAACGTCATCAACGAGATCGGACTTGCCCACGGCGCAAATCGGCAGACCTTCCTGGTGACGCCCAGGCAGAGCCGCGATCCCCCCTCGAACATCGCGCAGCTGCCTATCTTCCAGTACTCGGACCAAGGGCCCGGCTGGCAGGGCCGCGACGTTCCCAGGCTGGCGCGATTCATCCGCTGGACGTGGAAGCACTACGTCGCTTCACTGGTCGGCGAGGCTGGTGTAGAAGGCGTTGCGCGCCAGCTGATCCGCTATCTTCGCATCACAAACCGACCCGTATCGGACGAGCTTCTGAAGTTGGCCGGAGCTCGGGCAGGAAGCAAGCGTGGCCTCTGATCAAGTCGAGGGTCAATACTGGCGTCCCCCGATCGAAGTCGAGGGCCGGCTTGTCGGTGAGAGGGTCTTCCTTACAGATTACAGGCGCACCAGCCCGCGCTTGGCGGCGATGGATACCGCTTCGGTCCGGCTGGTGGCGTCGAGCTTCTGGAGGATGCTCTTCACGTGGGTCTTGACGGTGCCCTCGCTGATGCCGAGCTCGCGCCCGATCGCCTTGTTGCTGCTGCCGCGCGCCATCAGCGTGAGGATCTCGACTTCGCGGGTGGTGAGCCGCTCGCCGCTCACCTGGGAGGCGAGCTTGGCGGCCACCGCGGGCGGGATGTAGCTCTCGCCGTGATATACGGCGCGGATGCAATGGAGCAGCTCCTCGCGTGGGGTGTCCTTGAGGAGGTAGGCCTTGGCCCCGGCGCGCATGCCCCGGTAGATGTCCTCGTCGCCGTCGTAGGTGGTGAGGATGAGGATGCGCGCCTTGGGGTCCTCGGCGCGGATCTGGCCGATCGCGCCCACCCCGTCGAGCACCGGCATGCGCAGGTCGAGCAGCGTGATGTCGGGCCGATGGCTGCGCCACAGCTCCACCGCTTCCGCCCCGTTTGCGGCCTGCGCCACGACCACCATCTCTTCCTGGCGTCCGATCATCGCCACCAGCCCTTCGCGCACGACGCCGTGGTCGTCGGCGATCAGCACCCGGATGGGCGCTTGCGCCTGGGTCCGGGGTCCGCGGCCATCTGCCTTGTCGCTGTTTGTCATGGCTCTCGCGGTGACGGTCGCTGCTGCGCGCATGGTTGCCGGCGCCGCCGGACGAGCGGACCTCATGCCCGCCGCGGCACGTGGACCAGGATGCGCGTGCCTTGCCCGGGTGCGGTATGCATCTGGATCTGGCCGCCGAGCCGCTGCGCGCGCTCGTGCATTCCTCGCAGGCCCATGCCGTCGGTCCTCTCGCCGGGATCGAAGCCCACGCCGTCGTCGCGCAGGGCGAGCGCGATGCCGGCGGCATCGAAGCTCAGCGTTGCTTCGAAGTGCTTGGCGTCGGAATGCTTGAGGACATTGGTCAACGCCTCCTGGCCGATGCGCAGCAGGCTCTCCTCGGCATCGAGCGGCAGGCCGTAGGGCTCGCCCGAGCATGCGAATTGCGCAGCCAGCCCGGTGCCGGCCGTCACGTTCGCGAGCAGCGCCGCGAAAGCGGCCTGCAGCCCGCCGTGCTCCAGCGCCAGCGGCTTCAACGCGCGCACCGAGCGGCGCGCTTCCGCCAGGCTCTGGCGCGCGAGATCGGCGGCGCGCTGGATATGCTCCCGCGTGTCGCGTCCGCGCCGGCGGGCGATCGCGTCTTTGGCCGCCTCCAGCTGGACGATCACACCGGTGAAGCCCTGGGCCAGGGTATCGTGGATGTCGCGGGCCATCCGGTTGCGCTCGTCCAGCACCGCGGCGCGGCGCACCTCTTCAGCCAGACGCGACATGTGCAACGCCACCGCCATCTGGTTGGCGATCGACTGCAGCAGCTCGATTTGCGGTGCGGACAGGGCGCGCGCCGAGTCGAATCGCACGACCAGCCGTCCAATCACGCTCTCGCCCAGGCACAGGGGCGTGGCCGTCAGCGCGCGCACGCCGACGGCCCGCAGCGCCTCCACCATCGAGGGCGGGAGCTCAGAATCCTCGATGTCGGCGATCGCGGCGGTATGCGGGTTCTGGAACAGGGTCCATTTCTCCTGCGCCTCGACGCCGTCGCAGAACGCCTGCGCAATTGGCGAAGCGCTGAACGCTGCGTGGTCGTGAATGCGGCCGTCCTGGAAGGTGAGGTGGACCACCGCCCGCTTGCGCCCCTCGTCCGGGAGCAGCAGCGAGCAGCTGTGAGCGGCGAACTGCTCCACGACCTTCTGCAGCAGGTAGGCGAGAAACCGGTCCAGGACGGGCTCGGAGGCGAGCAGCTCTAGGGCCTCCTGGAGGGTCGCGTTCACCCGCCCGAGCTCCAGCGCCCGCTCCTGCGCCGCCTTCTCCCGTTCGAGCCCCAGGGCCGCGCGCTGGGCGAGCTCCGCCATGCGGCTTGCATACAGCAGCAGCGTCGCCTGCTGGGTGAGCACGCGCGCCAGCTCCACGCGTTCGGGGTTGGGGATATGGTCCTGATAGATGCGCACAAAGCACGCGCCGACCACGGTTGCACCCAGCCGCATCGGCACGCTGAGCAGGTAGCGAATGCCCTCGCCATGCAGGTACTCGCACATCTCCGGGAGGAACCCATTCTCGCGCGAGACTTCGGTCAGCGTCAGGTCTTTGTCGAGCACGTTGCGCTGGTGGGTGGGCTCGTCGAGCGAGATCGGGCGGTGCGCGTGCGGGTGCTCGGATTGCGCGGCAGGCACGATGCGCTCGTGCTCGTAGACCATGTGCAGGTGCGCGACCCCTTCGACCAGGTCGTACAGCCACAGCGTGCAGGAGTGGGCCTCGAGCTGATGCGTTACCGCGGCGAGCACGTGGCCCAGTGCCGTGTCCAGCGAAGGCTCGGTGGCGAGCCGGTCGAGCGTGCCGGTGAGCGCCTGGTTGGCCTGGGCGAGCTGGGCCACGCGCTCCTGGCTGACCGCGGCCTGCTGGGCGCGCTCGCCCAGCCGGGCCAGCTGCAGGGCGAGCCCGGCCTGGTGGCCGAACACCCGGGCCAGCTCGATATGCTGCTGCGGCGGATGCTCGGGGTGGTCGAAGAACAGGCCGACAAAGCCCAGCGCACGCTCGCCGGCCAGCAGCGGAACGGCCAGTATGGAACGGTGTGGCCTCACGCGCTGCCAACTCTGCGCGTGGGGCAGGATCGGGTCGGTCTCGTCGTCGCACAGGAACCAGGCGTGGGCGCCGCTACCCACGACGCGGCGCCAGGCTCGCGAGGTGGCGGCGCCGACCGGAGCGCACGCAGCGAACCGCGGGTCGTGCTCGAGGTCGAGCGGCTGCGCGTCGAGCACGCACCAGGTCGCCCGCAGGCTGTCGCTGTCCTCGACATACTGGAAGATGCAGGCCATGCCCGCGCCTACGATGGCGGCAGCTTCCTGCAGAATGTGCTCGAGCAGGCGTCCGGGGGCCTCCGCCGTCACCAGTCTGGCCAGCGTGCGCTGCAGCGCCGCGTTGGTGCGGTTGAGCTCGGCGGCGCGCTCGCGCGCCGCCCGTTCGCGCTCCTGCGCCACCGCCGCGCTCTTCGCCTGCTCACCGAGCTGAGTGAGGCGGATGGCGAGTGTGGCCTGCAGCGCAAGCGCCTTGGCGAGCTGCAGGTCCTGCGCGTCGAAGCTGCGCTCGCGGTCGAAGCGCACCGTGTAGACGCCGACGATATCCGACCCGAACACCATCGGCACCTGCAACACCGTGCGCACCCCGCGGCGCAACGCCCATTCCCGGAACGGCGCGTAGTCCGGGTGATTGCGGATGTGGTCGAAGTCGAACACCTTGGGATCGTCGACCTGTGCCGGGGGCTGGCGCTGCAGATCGATGATGCGCTGGGGACTGCGTCCAGGATGGTCGGAGTCCTCGGCTTTGACCAGGCGGTCCTCCTCCAGGTCCAGATACACGCGCACGCTGCCCGGGGCGTCGGCCGGCACCCAGAACGTTCCGGCGATGCCGCCGAGCTGTTCGACGATGGTACGCAGCACCTGACCGGTGAAGGAATCCGGGGTGGGCTCGCGGGTCATCGACTGCAGGGTGGCGGTGATGATGGCCGTCTGCGCGCGGGCGATCTGCTCGCTGCGCTGGATCGCCTCTTCCGCATGGCGGCGCTCGGTCACGTCCCGGCCTACCGATTGGAACTCCACGCCGTGACCGTGTGCATCGGGAACCAGCTGGTCGATCCACTGGTGCCAGCCCAGCTTGCCGTTCGCCGCGATGGCAGCATGCTCGTACGCGACGATGCGCGGGTTTGCGCACAGCGACTCGACGTGCGCCCGTGCAGCCTCGCGCTGCTCGGCGGGGATCAAATCCAGGAAGCTGCGGCCCAGCAGCTCGTCCGGGCTCCTGCCGAAATGCCTGGCGTAGGCGTCGTTGACGAAGGTCAGGGTGGTGTCGAGTTGGAACCGGCAGATCAGGTCGGTCTGCTGGTCGACGATCGCGCGAAACCGCTCCTCGCTGGCCCGCAGCGCATCCTGCGCCCGCAGTCGCGCGATGCCTTGGGCGATCATGCCGGCCACCGACTCCAGAGTCTCGAGCGTATCGGGCTCCAGCGGGTCGCGCGCGCACACGGCCAGCACACCGGCGAGCGTGTCGTCGACCAGCAACGGATACGCGGCGAACGTGGCCATGCCCTCGCGCAATGGCCCAGGGCGGTCGTCCCGCCGAGCCGTCGGCGGGCACATCGTTGGTCACGTACGCGACGCGCTCGCGCGCCACCGCTGCGATCAACGTGCTGTCGGCTGCCACGTGCGAGCTTCCGCCGACGAGCTGCGTGTCCAGGCCGGCGCTCGCGCAAAGCTGCAAAGCCTGGGTAGCAGCTTCGAACGTCCAGATGCGCGCCAGCGCGCCGTCGAGATGCTGCGCCAATGCCTCCGCGGCGCGCGGCAACGCGTCCCGGCGCCCACCGTGCCGTGCGAGAACACGCTCTGGATGTCGGCACGCAGGGCGGCATAGCGCGCGCGCCGCGCCTGCATCTGCTCCATCCGCCTGCGCTCGCTGATGTCGCGGTAGATGGCGTAGGCGGCGATCTGCTGGTCGCCGCTGCAGATAGGCGCGCCCAGAATGGACACGTGCAGGGTCGAGCCATCCTTGCGCCGGCGGACACTCTCGGCGTTGCACTGCCGCCCGCACTCCACCACCTCGTGGGTGAGCCGCATGGCGTCTTTCATCCGATCGGGGGGCACGATCAGGTCGTTCAACAGGCTCCCGACGCATTCGGCCGCCGAGTAGCCGAACATGCGCATGAACTCGCGATTCGCGCGCGTGATCCGGTCCTCCATGTCGAGCAGCACGATGGCCTCGGGCGCGCTCTCGAACAGCTGGTCGAGCAGCGCGGTTTGCACGCGCAAGGCCGCCGCAGTTTTCTCCTGCTCGGATTCGGCCTGCTTGCGGCCTGCGTCCGCGCGCTGGCGCGCGATGCCCAGGGCAAGGTCATCGGCCGCCTGCATGAGCATGAGGGCTTCGGCGTCGTCGAAGGCGTCGGGCTCGGCGGCATAGATGAGCAGGGCGCCCAGGTGCAAGCCTTCCACGACCAGTGGCAGCGCGATCGAGGAGCCATAGCCGCGCTCGAGGGCGTCCGCGCGCCAGGGCTCGAAGCGCGGGTCTGTGGCGATGCGCTGCGCCACCGCCAGTCTCCCGGTGCGGATTGCCGTGCCGGTGGGGCCGCGACCACGCTCGTCCTCGCCCCAGGTGATCCGGACCCGCTCCACGTAGCCCTCGTCGAAGCCGAACTGAGCCACCGGCCGGACCCGCTTGTCTTCATCCTGCTCGGCGTACCCGACCCAGCTCAGGCGGTATCCACCGAATTGGACAATCGCCTCGCAGGCGCGCTGCAGCAGCTCGTCTTCGCTATTGGCGGTCGCCACCGCCTTGTTGCAGGCGCTCAGGACGACCAGCGCGCGGTTGAGCTGCTCGAGCTGTGGCCGCACCAAGGCTGTGGGCGCCGCATCCGGCCGTCCAACAGCAGCGTGGCCCAAGCCTGAGAGTGCACTGGTATCGCGGTGGGTCTCGGGGTGCGTCCCAGTGTGGATGTGCCGATCGATCCGGGGATCCAAACCTCTGTCCTCACGAGAGTCGAGCCTCTGGGCGCTCGTGATAGACGCCCAGCACCCCGACGGTCGAGTCAATCGCCACGCGGCCGGCCCCGCCTCTCGACGCGCCAAGTGTCACCGCTGGGCTCCTGCGGTCACAATACCCCTTTGGAGGGAGAACTGCCGATGAAGCCGTATTCCGAAGCCTGCGAGCGCAACCGCGACCCCATCCTCGCCGTCCTGCGCGAGGTGTTCGCCGATCGCCGCAAGGTCCTGGAGATCGGCAGCGGGACCGGCCAGCACGCGGTCCATTTCGCCGCCGGACTGCCGCACCTGGTCTGGCAGCCGAGCGACCTCGCAGGGCGTCTTCCCGGAATCCGGCTCTGGTGCGACGAGGCCAGGCTGGCGAACCTGCTCGCACCGATCGCGCTGGACCTGAATCAGGATCCCTGGCCCGACACGCGCGCCGATGCCATGTTCAGCGCCAACACCCTGCACATCGTCTCCTGGCCCGAGGTGCGGACGCTGGTGGACCGCAGCGCACAGATCCTGCCGCCGGGCGGCGTTCTCGCCGTCTACGGGCCGTTCGCCTATGGCGGCCGCCATACGTCCCAGAGCAATGCACGCTTCGACCTGCTCCTGCGGGACAGTGATCCGCGCAGTGGCATTCGTAACTTCGAAGACGTCGACTCGCTGGCCCGTGCCGCTGGGCTCTCGCTTGTGCGCGATGTCGCCATGCCGGCCAACAATCGCACTTTGGTCTGGCGCCGCGCTGGCTAGCTCGAAGGTTTGACCTCAAAGCGTTCACCGCCAAGGACGCCAAGGAAAACCCTATTGGCCGCCAAGACGCCAAGACGCCAAGAAGAGCAACCTCCCGCGTTCGCTGTCAGGTTCTGTTTGCCTTCCTTTGGTTTCCTTGGCGTCCTTTGCGTCCTTGGCGGTGAATGCCTTGTCCTTAGCAGCTTCCGAGAGCAGGCGCGGCACTGCTTTCGTGCGTCGTGGCGCTGGTGCGGGCGGTTCTGGTGCATCGCGCCGCCGGCACGCCGCATATCGGCAGCCGCCGATGGTCCGGGATTCCCATGCGCCGCAGTTTCGCGGTAATCTCCGTCCGGCCATTCGAAATGCATGCGTGCCTGCGGCACCGATGCCGCGAACCTGGACCAGGACATGGAGCTCACGCCCCGCGAGAAGGACAAGCTGCTGGTGTTCACCGCTGCCCTGCTGGCCGAGCGCCGCAAGGCGCGCGGGCTCAAGCTCAACTATCCGGAAGCCGTCGCCTACATCAGCGCCGCGATCATGGAAGGGGCGCGCGACGGTCGGACCGTGGCCGAGCTGATGAGCTTCGGCACCACGCTGCTCAAGCGCGAGGAGGTGATGGAAGGCGTACCCGAGATGATCCCGGAGATCCAGGTCGAGGCGACTTTCCCTGACGGCACCAAGCTCGTCACCGTCCACCACCCTATTGCCTAGTGCTCTCACCGCCAAGGACGCAAAGGGAACCACGGAAATCAGGATCTGGTGAGGCGATGCGGCGGTTCGTTGCGTGCGACACCCGAACCGCTCGAACCCTGATGCCGTTCCCGTTGCGGTCCTTGGCGTCCTTTGCGTCCTTGGCGGTGAAAGGCTTTTCCACGGAGGTCAGCGTGATTCCAGGAGAAATAAGGACCGCGCCCGGCGACATCGGATTGAATGCCGGCCGCAGCACGGTCAGCGTCAGAGTAGCCAACACCGGAGACCGGCCCATCCAGGTCGGCTCGCACTACCATTTCTACGAGACCAACGAGGCGCTCGCCTTCGACCGGCCGGCGGCCTACGGCTTGCGCCTGAACATCCCGGCCGGCACCGCCGTGCGCTTCGAGCCCGGACAAGAGCGCACCGTCGAGCTGGTGGAGCTGGCTGGAGAGCGAACGGTATACGGCTTTCTCGGCAGGGTCATGGGGAAACTCTGATGAGCCTGAAGATCACGCGTTCGGCCTACGCCGAGATGTTCGGCCCGACCGCAGGCGACAAGGTGCGGTTGGCCGACACCGAGCTGTGGATCGAGGTGGAGAAGGACTACACGATCTACGGCGAGGAGGTGAAGTTCGGCGGCGGCAAGGTGATCCGCGACGGCATGGGCCAGAGCCAGCGGCGGGCCGCCGAGGTCGCCGACACCGTCATCACCAACGCCCTGATCGTCGACTACTGGGGCATCGTCAAGGCCGACATCGGCGTCAAGAACGGGCGCATCAGCGGCATCGGCAAAGCCGGCAACCCCGACATCCAGCCGGGGGTGGACATCGTCATCGGCGCGGCCACCGAGGTCATCGCGGGCGAGGGCATGATCGCCACTGCCGGCGGGCTCGACACGCATATCCACTTCATCTGCCCGCAGCAGATCGAGGAGGCCCTCATGTCGGGCGTCACGACCATGATCGGCGGCGGCACCGGACCAGCCACCGGCACCAATGCGACCACCTGCACGCCCGGGCCCTGGCATATCCACCGCATGCTGCAGGCCGCGGAGGCCTTTCCCATGAATCTGGGTTTCCTCGGCAAGGGCAACGCCAGCCTGCGCAATCCGCTGCGCGAGCAGGTGGCGGCGGGCGCGATGGGCTTGAAGCTGCACGAGGACTGGGGTACCACGCCGGCCGCCATCGACAACTGCCTGGCGGTGGCCGACGAGATGGACGTACAAGTGGCGATCCACACCGACACGCTGAACGAGTCCGGCTTCGTCGAAACCACACTGGCCGCATTCAAGGGCCGCACCATCCACACCTATCACACCGAGGGCGCGGGCGGCGGGCACGCGCCGGACATCATCCGCGCCTGCGGCGAGCTCAACGTGCTGCCCTCATCCACCAACCCGACCCGGCCCTACACCGTCAACACCATCGACGAGCATCTCGACATGCTGATGGTGTGCCATCATCTCGATCCGGCCATCGCCGAGGACGTCGCCTTCGCCGAGTCGCGCATCCGGCGCGAGACCATCGCGGCCGAGGACGTTCTGCACGACCTGGGCGCCTTCAGCATGATGTCCTCGGACTCGCAGGCCATGGGGCGGGTAGGCGAGGTGGTCATGCGCACCTGGCAGACTGCGCACAAGATGCGGTTGCAGCGCGGTCCGCTGCCGCAAGATCCCGCCGGCAACGACAACTTCCGCGTCAAGCGCTACATCGCCAAATACACCATCAATCCGGCGCTCACTCATGGAGTGGGCCACGAAGTCGGCTCGCTCGAGGCCGGCAAGCTCGCCGACATCGTGCTGTGGCGTCCGGCGTTCTTCGGCGTGAAGCCATCGCTGATCCTCAAAGGCGGCATGATCGCGGCAGCCGCGATGGGCGACCCCAACGCCTCGATCCCCACTCCGCAGCCCGTGCACTACCGGCCCATGTTCGGGGCGTTTGCCAGCGCCTGCCAGGCCACCTCCGTCACCTTCGTCTCGGGGGCGAGGCTGGAGCAGTCCGTCGGGCACGCCCTGGGGCTGCGCAAGCGGCTCGTCGCGGTCCAGGGCACGCGCAAGCTCACCAAGAAGAGCCTGCCGCTGAACGACTACACCCCGGTCATCGACGTCGATCCCGAGACCTACGAGGTGCGCGCCGACGGCGAGCTGCTCACCTGCGAGCCGGCCACGGTGCTGCCCATGGCGCAGCGGTATTTCCTGTTCTGAAACCCAAGACGAAGTGAGGAGGAGAAATGCATATCCATGAACATCCCGAATTGCCCATGACGAGAAGGGCATTTCTGCGCCGCGGCGTGACCATGCTGGGCGGGGCGGCCATTGCTTCCAGCGGGATCGCGCTGGCCAAGGAATGCATACTGACGCCCAGCGATATTCTCGGGCCGATGTACAACTACGGCGCACCCATGTTTCAGAGGAAACTGGCGGGCGATGACGAACCGGGGGAACGCTTGATTCTGACCGGCACCGTGTACAGCTCCGATTGCAGCACGCCGCTCCCCAGGACCCTCATCGAAATCTGGCAGGCGGACGCCAAGGGCTTCTATGATAAGAAGCGCCCCGGCGATTTCACCGAGCCACCCATGCCCTTCCACCTGCGCGGCATGCTGCTCACCGACGAGCGCGGCCGCTACGAGATCGAAACCATCATTCCCGGCGCCTACCCCATTCCTCCCGGCGTGCCCGGGCTGGAGAAATACGGTGGCCTCACCCGGGCCCGGCATATCCACATCTCGGTACTGCCGTTCCTGCAGGTGCCTGTGACGACTCAACTCTACTTCAAGGATGATCCCAACCGCCCGGGCGATCCCTGGGCCGGCCATAAGCCGCAGCTCGCCCTCGATCCCCGGAGCGAAGGCAAGTATCTGAAAGCCGACTTCGACTTCGTGTTGGGTTCCGGGCTGTAGTTCGTATTCCGCCCGGCGCTCCGGCTAGCGTGCCGGGCGGAAGCAGCAGCGCGCGCGCCAGACAGGGCGCGGCGATCGGGCCTCTGCGCGGTCGCCGGCGAGAGCGGCGATACACAACACGGTCGTGCTGACGTGGAACAGTTAGTCGGTATTTCCTGTTCTAAGGCTCACTTCTTCACCGCGAACACACCATCGCCACTGCACATTCAGACCGAAGATCTTGTTGGGTCGATCACCGCGTCGGTGATCGTGGGGTATCTGGCTAAACCTGCGGAAGTTGCTCAGCCGATTTGCTTCGGCATGCCTGGAATCAAACCTGAATCGGCTCGCTCCCCGACCCGTTGGTTCCTTTCTCCAGCCGGTCGAGCGAGCAGGTGATCATTGGACGCGAATATCGTTCTCCACCGCCTTCACGCCGGCGACACCACGCGCAATCTGAGCGGCCCTGTTCGACTCTCTGCATGCTCGCGGCCGTCCCGGTCAGCTTCACGACACCCCTGGTAGTGTTGACGCTGATATTGGGACACTGACGTCATTGTCTGGCAATCATCTCCGACTTTACTTTGGTCGTGATCCACGAATCATCGACGTACGCTCCGGTTTTTTCCCCGCTGCTGGCGCAACCCGCCAAGCCCAGTATCAAGGCACCCGCGAGCACCCAGCTTCCTCTCAACAGATTCGTCATCGTTCACTCCTGCTTGTCAGATGGCAGTCAAGCCAAGGGCGTAGACCCCGGCGCTGCCGGATTGAAAGACCATTCCGCGCCTCGACAAAGTTCCTCAATCCGTGGGCCTCCTGTGCGTTCTCGGACATTGCTCGCCGACCCTCGGATCAACCCGGCGCGCGGGTTATGCGACCTTGAACCGGTACTCCGGGCGCGCAGACTTGTCGTCGTAGTACGGCATCATCTGCGGTACCAGCGCCGCCAGTGCTTCCTGCCGCTTCTCGCTCTGGGGGTGGGTGCTCAGGAAGTCGGACTGGCCCTTGCTGCCGGTGGCTTGGAGCATCTTTCCCCACAGCCTGGGCGCGGCGTGCGGATCGTATCCCGCCTTGGCGGCCAGTTCGATGCCGATGCGATCGGCTTCGGACTCCTGCTGCCGGCTGTTGGGCAGCTCCACGCCGACGGTAGTGGCGACCGCAGCCGCCTGCAGCGCCATCTGGCTGGTCGCGCTGCTATTGCCGAGCAGCATGGCGCCGACCTGCAGCGCCGCCTGTGACGCCATGGCGGTGGACATGCGCTCGGTGGTGTGTTTGGCCAACGCATGCGCGATCTCATGGCCCATCACTTGAGCGATCTCGTCGTCGGAGAGGTTCAGCTGCGTGATGATGCCCGAGTAGATAGCCATCTTTCCGCCTGCCATGCACCACGCGTTGAGCGTCTTCGGGTCGTCGATCACGGCTACCTGCCAGTCCCAGCTCTGCGTCTCGGGACGGTACTTGATGGCCTGCGCGACCAGACGCGCGGTGATCCGATCTACCCGCGCCTTCATGGCGGGGTCATCGTTGAGCTTGCCCTGCTTCTGAATCGGCGCCAGCACCTTGGCGTAGGCTTCCGTTGAAGCCTGAATGGCCTGCGATTCGGGCACGATCATGAACTGCTGGCGCCCGGTCACGGGAGCGGTTTGGCACGCTGCCGCGACCAGAGTGATGGCGAGTGTGGAGACAATACGGAAGGGTTGCATCATTTCAGGCTCCTCGTGGCGCATCGGTCTCTTGCACCGATGCGACCATTCCGGCGCGCCGTCCGCAAGCCGCATCGTAACCCCAGCCTGCGAAGGATAGCCGACGATCCTGGCGCAGTCAGTGCGCTAGGACGCATAGCCCGACCCCGTCAGCTCTTCTCTTCTGTCCACACTCTGAAGCCCTTCAGCGTGTTGGGGCCGAAGGTGTTGCTTATCGCGACGTCGGCTGCATCGCGACCCCGTGCGATCAGTATCCGGCCGATGCGCGGCACGTTGTTCCGCGCATCGAAGGTGTACCAGCCACCGCCAAGGTAGACCTCGAACCAGGCGGCGAAATCCATCGGGTCGTAGGGTGGCGGCATGCCCATGTCGCCGAGGTATCCGGTGCAGTAGCGGGCCGGGATATTCATGCAGCGGCAGAACGCTACCGCGAGGTGAGTGTAGTCCCGGCACACACCCACTTTCTCCTGGAAAGCTTCCCACGCCGTCTTCGTCGGGCGCGCGTGCTGATAGCCGAAGGCGATGTGTTTGTGGACAAAATCGCAGATGGTCTGGACGCGTGCCCACCCGGTGGGCGAAGCGCCGAACAGCTTCCAGGCCACCTCGGAGAGCCGGTCCGTATCGCAGTATCGGCTTCCGAGGAGAAATACGAGGGTCTCCTCAGGCAAGTCTTGCACCGGGATCTGTTGCGCATACGGGGCGACCACATCCGGCATCCCCGTATCCCTCACGAGCGCGTCGGCAGAAAGCCGGACCTCGCCCATCGGAGCGACGATGCGGCTGCACCAGTTTCCGAAACCGTCGCGATAGGCCGAGATCGGGACCGATGGCGTGGTGATCAGGTGGTCGGGGACGCTGATATCGGAGACACGCGTGGAATGGATGTGCAGTGTCAGTATCATCGGGATCGGCTGGGGGCAGTCGAACACCAACTCGTAACCAACGCGGATTTGCATAGTGTGCCTTCCGATGTTCGCCGGGGGCGACGCGTGTCTTGCCGACAGCCGTTACGCAGCCTGGCTCGACAAGAATAGTCCACTGCCCAGAGTCGGTCGGTGCGCCGGGGTACAGAGCGCAAATGACCGGCGATAACCTAGCTTCGCCGTTCCATCTCGCCGGGCCGGGCCCATTGTGTGTGCCGGTGTGTGTGCCGGCGCACCGACTACTTATCGTTTTCCGCACATCATTTGACATTCCAAGGCGCTGCGGACGATAAGGCGAGGCGCCGGGCGATTTCAGGAATGCGAGTACAGGAGATTGGTATGAACAAAGCACAAGTGAAGGGCCGAGTCGAACAGGTGAAGGGAAAGATCAAGAAGGTCGGCGGCGCCATCGTCGGGAACAAGGCACTGGAGAGGAAGGGGAGGGCCGAAGAGATCCTCGGCAAGGCCGAAGCCAGTCTTGGGGATCTGAAGGAAGATCTGAAGAAGAGCGTCTAACCCGAGAACTCTGGTCGGGTCACCGATAGCGAAAGCCTGCCAGCGTCACGCTACAGAACGACCTCTAATCCCATGGGCTGGTGTCACCTGTGTGTCGGCATGCAACGCGGCCTCACGCGACAGCGCGCGTTGCGCTCGCGTAGGGCAGGAGGCGGTCGAATTCGGTCTTCACCACCTGGTAGCACTCGCAGGCGCGCGCTTCCAAGCGGGGCCGGTCGATCACGGTGATCCGCCCTCGGCTGTAGTGAATCAACCCGGCCTGTTGCAGCTTGCCGGCCGCCTCCGTGACCCCCTCGCGGCGCACCCCCAGCATGTTGGCAATCAACTCCTGCGTCATGATCAGCTTGTTGGAGGGCAGCCGGTCCAGGCTCAGCAGCAGCCAGCGGCACAGCTGCTGGTCCACCGAATGGTGCCGGTTGCACACCGCGGTCTGCGACATCTGCGTCAGCAGGGCCTGGGTGTAACGCAGCAGCAAGTGCTGCAGCTCCCCGGCGCGATTGAACTCCGCCTTCAGCACCTGCCCCTTCAGCCGATAGGCCGAGCCTTGGCTCTGCACCACGGCGCGATTCGGCATGGTTTCCCCGCCCATAAAGAGCGCAATGCCGATGATCCCCTCATTGCCCACCACGGCGATCTCGGCTGAGGCCCCGTCGGCCATCACGTAGAGCAGAGAAACGATGGAAGCGGTAGGGAAATACACGTGCTGCAGTTGATCGCCTGACTCGTAGAGGACCTCACCGAGGGGCAAGGGGACCAGCTCCAGATGGGGATACAGGCGCTGCGACTCGGTGTCGGGCAGAGCGGCTAGAAGATGGTTCCGGCGGGGACCATCAGGCGCGGACATAACAGTAACCTCCCGATCCTCAAGGACTTAGGGAATGGACGATCGGGGAGGCGCGATCGCCAATCGGCATCAAGTATAGACCCGTCCGTCAGAAAAGTATGCCTGCAACCGAACAAAGCGCGCTCGCAACCGCTGAGCAGATGGTGGTTCACTTCGAGCGTGCAGACATGCATGCAAGGAAGCGCAGTATGTACGCTATCGCATAGAGATCGCGGGGGATTCGGCTCACAATTCTTATCGGGTTTCGGCATGGATCGAGCAGCGGCGAGACGCGCAACGAAAGTAGACACCTCCACAAGGTCCAGGTCCCAAGGCTCAGGCCCCGGTGACCTCGCCTTGTCCCTTGGGCCAGGCGGGCTAGTTTCCCGCCCGCCTGGCCATTCTTGTGGGTGGTCCCGCGCGCGCGGGTGATGGTGTCGCCACTGCGGCTAGCAGTTTCGGAGAAGCGAGGCGTCGTGTCGGTCACGAAAGTGGAGATGTCGCTGCTGCTGGTTCTGCTGACAGCGCTGGTGTGGGCCCGGCCACTCGCTGCGGCCCCGGTTGCGGTGCGCTTCGTTGAGGGGGTGACGCGCGGCTTCCTCCTGCTGCGCACGGTCGACGGCGGTCTCATCGCGTCGGGCGATCTTATCCAGGTCGCCCGCGGTGGAAAAGTCGAGAGCCGCATGGTGTTCCAGTTCAAGGACGGCTCGCTGTTCGACCAGACGGTCGTGTTTACCCAGCAGCGCGTCTTTGCCATGCAGAGCTACCACCTGGTGCAGCGCGGGCCGGCGTTCGCCGAAGACACCGAGATCTCGCTGCGGCGAGCCTCCGGCAAGTACTCCGTGAAAACCAAGTCGCACAAGGACGGACGGGAGGAGGTGATCAATGGCACCCTCGAGCTGCCCGCCGACGTCTATAACGGAATAGTCATCACTGCGGTCAAGAACCTCCCCAAGGGGGCCAGCGCGACCGTCCATCTGGTGGCCTTCACGCCCAAGCCCCTTCTGATCGAACTGGAGATAGAACAGGCGGGCGAGCACAAGATGCTGGTCGGTGAGCTCACCAAGGCCGCGACCCACTATGTGCTCAAGCCCCACCCGGGGCCCTGGCTCGAGCTCTTCGCGAAGCTGCTCGGCCGCATGCCCGCGGACAACCACGTCTGGATCGTTACTGAAGGGGCACCAGCGTTTGCGAGATTCGAGGGACCGCTGAATCCGACGGGGCCGGTCTGGCGGATCGAGCTGGTCAGCCCGCGTTGGCCCGAATAGGCCGGCTGTTCCCGTCATCCGTTCTTCTTATGGCCGGTCGGCCTTCGGTAACCAGAACGAGGCGCAACCTCTGCGTGACCATCGGGACGCTGTAAGGATCTCGAAGGATCTCGGCACAACGCCGATAGCGGTCTCTCGCTATCGAACATCGTTACAGTTGCCCCAACACCTGCTGTTACTCTTCCATCGCGTCGAGCGATGAAGCCTGCGGGCGAGCTGCCGAACGCCAGCTCTGCGCGTCTGGCAACAAGCTTGGACAAGCCTCAAGAACGTCGCGCTAAGCGCGCCAGCGAACCGACTCGGCCGCGCACTCAGCGTACCTTGACTTGCCAATCGCAACGCGCACCAACGATTGCGATGCGAAACAGTTCGATGACGTGCGCATTCGTCGGTAGTCATACATAAGGAATTGCCATGAACGCAGTTATGAGAAAAAGCAGTATTTCGCTCGCAGTGATTGCGCTGTTTGCCGCAGGGTGCAGCACGACGCCCGTCGCGAAGAACGAGTCCCCGCAGCCCGTGAGCTACGTCGGTCCTGCCGGCGCGACCGGTCCTGTCGGTGCCACTGGAGCAAAAGGCGCGACTGGAGCCACGGGCGCGCCCGGCACAGCAATGGCCGGACCCGCCGGCGCAACTGGCCCGGACGGCCCCGCGGGCTCGCAAGGCCCGGTTGGAGCAACGGGCAGAGAGGGTGAATGGGTGGTAGGTCGTGCCGGCCCTGCGGGTCCTGCGGGCGATACCGGTGCGCAAGGCCAGACCGGCGCGACTGGAGCGCAAGGCTCGAGTGTGCCGGGTCCTGCCGGTCCGGCGGGTCCTGCCGGCGCTGCGGGCATTCAAGGCGTGGTCGGAAGCACGGGCGCGCAAGGGCCGACCAGGGTTGGTCCGACCGGCCCGGCCGGCGCTGCTGGCGCCACTGGCGCACAAGGCGCAACCGGAGCTACGGGCGCGCAGGGCAACACTGAGCTGGCAGGCGTGGCCGGCCCGAGTGGCCGTACTGGCGCCACCGGCCCGCAAGGCGCGATCGGTCAGACCGGTGCGCAAGGCCCGGGCGGCCCGGCTGGCAGCTGGACCCCGTTCAAGGACTTCTGGTTCGATTCGAACCGGTCGGACCTCATGTCTTCCGACTCGGCTAAGGTCTACGATATCGCGAGCTACCTGAGACAGAATCCCGGCCAACAGGTCGGAATCGACGGCTCGATGAACCCGAAGAACACCGACCTGAGCAACCGCCGCGTCATTGCAGTTCGCAACGCGCTGCTGCAGGCAGGCGTGCCGTCCTACAAGATCCAGACTGGCGCCTTTGGCAGTCCGGACCTGCAGCGCGACCGCCGCGTCGAGGTACTGGTCAGCAGCCGATAATCAGCGTCTCACCCAAGAACTACTGGGCCCGGAACGGTAGCTTCGTTCCGGGCCTTGTCACGATCGCAGTGAACAAGACTACGGTGCCTTTGGGCTTTATGAGCGAGAGTTCTGTTGAGAGGCGTGCGGGAGAGCAATTGACGCGGCCAGCGGGCATGGCGGCCTTCCTCTTCGTCCTCTGGACGGCGGGCTGTGCCGGCGTAGAGCCTGCGACGCACAGCGAGCCGCCCCAGGCCGGTGCGACGCTCGACGTAGCGCACGCGCTGCCGGGCGAACCACCTCAGACTCGCGCGGCGGACGGTGGGGCCGCCGCAGTTGAGCCGGGAACTCGTCCAGCCACGCCCCAGCCGACTCATCCTGCAGTTCAGAGCGTAGCGAAGACCGACCCGACTGGGGCGAAGACTCCTGCAAAGCGCCCGGCGTCCACAGCCCCCATCGAGCAGCTCTCGAAGAAGGAGAATGCCCCTCCAACCGTCCCCACCGTCGCAAAGCCGCAGGCGCCACCGCCGCTGGACTTGGCGTCCCTGGAGAATCGGCTCAAAGAGACCAAAGCCATCGGGTTGCTCACGAAGCTTGCCCTCAAGAATCAGGTCGATGACTTGCTGAATCAGTTCCGGGCTTACTACCAAGGGAGCGTCAAAACCACCCTCGCCCAACTCCGGCAACGGTATGATCTGCTGCTGCTCAAGGTGCTCTCTCTTCTGCAGGACAGCGACCAGTCGTTGGCAACTGCCATCGGCGCCTCGCGCGAAGCGATCTGGGGCATTCTCGCGGACCAGCAAAAGTTCGCAACCATCTAAGCTGCACGACAAGGAGAGCCTTATGAGCAAACGTCTGCCGGGCTGGACTCTGATCTTTGCCGCCGCACTCCTCGCTGGGCCGGCCCGCGCTGCTGGCGACGTATCGCTGAGCAAGGATCTAACGGCCGTGATTGCACTACAGGGCTTGCCATGCGGCCAGGTCGTCAGCGTCAAACAGCAAGGTGAGAGTGATTACATCGCCTCATGCCGGGACGGAAACCGCTACCACGTATTTATCAATTCCGTGGGCCGAGTAGTCGCGCAGAAACAATAGGGATTGTGGTGGTCGACGACGGGTGGGTTGCTGCGTCCGAGATCCTGAGAGCGGCAACATCCCCGGCGGATGAAGCCAAGTGGGTGTCATGACTGGGCCGTGTATGTACGCTAGCGCATGGAACACGCCCGTGAGTAGGATGATAATCACCGCAGCAGCAAAGGCTCGGAACGGGTCGGCCATCACGATGGATGGGTGCGAATACCGCAGGCCAGCGCCTGTCTGGGGGCACACTTACTCTGGTAAGCCTGTCACCAGAACGGGATTCCTCAAGGAAGCAAGTGCAGATCCTGTCTAGTAGAGCGTGGACCGTCAGCGTCATCATGCTCCGCAAGCACATGATGGCAAAGATGTGCGCGGCCGCGATCCTTTGCAGCAGCGGCGGAGTGTCGTCGCAGACGATCTACAAGCAGATTGACGCGACTGGCCGCACGACTTTTACCGATCGACCTGACGTCATCTCTGGCGTGCCTCGCGAGACGTTCCCTGGCCAGGAACGCGGCTTGGGGTCGCCGCCCATCGCGAGCGGCACGCGGGCGGACGTGGCGCGCGCGCTGGCCAGCAACTCCCTTATGAGCTCGCTGTATGCCGCCACTATCGATTTCAACGAGGCAACACGCAGGTTGCGGCAGGCGCGGGACAGCCGCCAAGAGGGAATAGAACCTCGGGCCGGAGAGTGGACCGATAGTGCAGGCACAAGCGTGATGACCAAGCGCTATCAGAGGCGTCAGCAGAAATTGGAGCGCGAGGTAGTGGCAGCGGAGCGACGGTCGCATGAGACGTCTCTGGTGCGCAGCGCCCTATTGAGGCGCGCCCTGTCGATCAGTGATGCCAAGACCGATCCACTCGAGCTGGCGCAACCCTGATAGGCCCCCATGCACTGCCATTCGCACCAAGGCATCGCTGCCGAAAACCATGTTGATCCTTCCTCCGGATGGGCGGTGCTGATATGTCCACCTCGCGACGCTTTGGGGTAAAGCCTTCGCATGCTGACGCCGTCCATGCTCTTGCAGCGGAGACGCACCGGCCTGCGGAGGAAGTCGCCGAGATCTATACGCGGGAACTGGCCCGTCTCCGAGTAGGAGCTCGAATCGATGACTATCTGGTGCTGCTGACCAGCAGGTACGCGCGAGAAGCTCTGCGCCGCTCGGACAGCCGGCGCTTGCTCAAGCCCGTCGCCGGTGAGCCTGCGCGCCGCGGGCGGCCCATCGCGCCCCCGTTCGCTCGAAGTAGGACACGACCAGTCTGACCGAGAGCCAGGCTGGACACGAGGACGATCGCCCCGCGCTCTGCCTGAGCTCGCGGCTTTGTTCGGCATCGTACCGACCAATCCGGACCAAGACGGTAGACTGGCAATGAGGTGTCGGTGCAGGGGTCGCGTGCGTCGAACCTGTCAACTTGGATCGGAGCAAGAAAATGAATCTGATTATCTGGATTGTCCTGGGCGGTGTGATTGGCTGGCTGGCCAGCATCGTCATGAGAACCGACGGCCAGCAGGGATTGATTCTGAACGTCGTCGTCGGCATTGTCGGCGGGCTTCTGGGCGGGTGGTTCCTCGCACCTCTATTTGGCACCAGCACCATCAATCAAAGCAACTTCAGCCTGCCTTCTCTCATGGTTTCGTTCCTGGGCGCGGTAGTGCTGCTGGGCATCGTCAACATGATCTACCGCGGCAGGCTTCGGTAGGGCTGGCCAGTAGCTCAAGCGGCGGCGAGGGCGGGACGCCGCCGTGTCTGCACCCGCGTCTGCTCGCTCCTCGATGGTGTTCCAGCGCCGGCCGCTGAACACGCCGTAGTGCCCGGCGCCTGCCTGGATGTAGTGATTGCGCATGAACTGGGGCACGCGCGCGCAGAGGTCGTGCGCGGCGAGCAGGCTGTTGTGGCGAGGGAAACGGCTGGTGCCAAGGGCGTCACCATTCGCGTCTTATGTGCACCAGCGTACGGACGGCGCTTGATCTTGCGTCTAGTCTGTACCGGGATTCCGATGTGCGGTCTGTTGCAAGCACCCGTCAGTGAACGGCCGGCTCGTTCGCGAAACTCGGATCTCCTGCGAGGCAGCGCAAACCGAAAGGACATCAAGATGCAAACTCCAGCCAGCCAACCGCACAAGCGGTGTCGGATCCCGGGCATCGCAATTGTGTCCTGCGCAGCCGTCGCCACCCTTCTAACGTGGGCCCCGTCCTCAATCGGCAGCGCCAACGACAACCCCGTGACCGTCAAGCTATCGGCGGTGCCGTCCCAGGCGGCCGGCGCCAAGGATGCCCCGGTTGACTCAAGGCATGAATCAAGCGAGCGCCCAACCAGGCCGACGTGCGCTGAACTCGCCGGGATAGCGTCAACACAGACCACCGAAAGGACCGGCGAGTCCAACGTCGCACTTGGCTGCGGGGTACGCAGCAATGTGGCCGGTGGCACGCAAGCCAGCGACCAGATCGAAGAACGAATCGATGTTGCGACCCTCCTTGCGTGGCGTTCGCAGGCGCGCAACTCGATCCAGTACGCCTCCGACGCCACGCTATCGCGGCCATCTCAGTACCGATTCAAGACGGCGTAACCCGCGCGTCGGGTGCGCTTCGTCGGAGGTTCTATGTTCAAGATGCCTATCGTCATTGCAGTCTTCTTCCCAAGTGTTGCATTCGCAGCGATGCCCGTGCTGGCGCCCGGCACTCAGACTCCGCCGCCAGAACAGAGCCAGAGCGCTCACGGAGCACGAGTATCCGATCAGTTGAGCATGGGCCCGGACCCGGGAGGCAAGACCGGCGCCACCGTCTCGCCAACCACAACCAAGACAGGTCAGCCGAGCGCCGACGGAACGGGTGCCACCAACGGAACCGGTGCCTCCAGTGGAACGGGTGCCTCCAATCAGTCTGGCGCAACCAGCACCGGCGCTCCCGCGGTTGCAAGGGAAGATAGGACCGATCCAAAGGTGCGCGCCGCCGGCGGCGGCCCCGCAACATCTAAAGAGTAGCCTGACAGCAGCGGTGAGCAGCTAGGCGTTGCGACAGGTAACGGGTCCGATATCATCTGCATCGCATCATTCCGATCGGGGCACGCAATAGACCTCAATGCCTTCGGCATGCGCCACCAGGAGAAGAGGGTGATGCGCGGGCCGCTGGGCGCGGGACGAAACAGCTGCAGGCTGCGCTTGCCGCACCTGCCCTTAAGCCAGGGATAGTGGATCTGCAGAGTCGGTACTGCAGGTGTTCGACTAAATGGTCCTTCAAAAAGACAAATGGCGGACGCCGCTGGCGTCCGCCATTCCTCAGAGGGTGTGTCTTAGCGGATTAAATGCGGCCGTAGGTTTCCTTAGCGGCGTTGATGCATTGAGTCCTGTTCCAGTTCACCGATTCGCATTTCTTTATCGCCGCTTGGTACTCTGCCTCCATCTGGGGGGTCCCATCCTTGACGTTGATTCCCTCCGCCGGGATCACCGCGACGGTGGGTCTGCTCGGAGTCGAGCTGCCAACGGTCGCACTCGGGCCTTGGGCACCAGTCTCACCGATCGCGCCTTGTGCACCGGCAGCGCCGGTACGGCCAGTGGGGCCGGCCACGCCTGCCAGCTCAGTGCTGCCCTGCGCGCCCGTAGCTCCGGTTGCGCCTTGCGCGCCAGTGGCGCCAGCAGCGCCGGCTGGGCCGGTCGGACCAACCCTGGTCGGCCCTTGCGCGCCCGTGCTTCCGACCACGCCTTGAATGCCCGCAGGGCCGGCAGCGCCGGTCGGACCGGCAGGACCCGGCACACTGGAGCCTTGCGCTCCGGTGGCGCCGATATCGCCTTGCGCGCCTGTTGCGCCGGCAGGACCCGCAGGGCCTGCATGACCCACTACCCATTCGCCTTCCCTGCCTGTTGCTCCAACTGGGCCTTGCGAGCCTGCGGGGCCGTCAGGGCCGGTTGCGCCGGCGGGTCCGGCCATTGCCGTGCCGGGCGCGCCGGTGGCTCCGGTCGCGCCCGTTGCACCAGTGGCGCCGACGGGGCCGGCCGGGCCGGCAGGACCGACGTAGCTCACGGGCTGCGGGGACTCGTTCTTCGCAACGGGCTGCGTCGCGCTGCACCCTGCGGCAAACAGCGCAATCACCGCCAGCGAAATGGTGCTTCTCATCATTGCTGAGTTCATGGCGATTCCTCTCTCTGACTAACGATAAATGCGCACTTGATCGAATTCTTTCTCATCGCAATCGTGGGTGCGCCATGCGATTGTGAGAAAAGCTACGCCGACTTCGCGGCCGAGTCGGTTCGCTGGCGCACTTAACGACTGATCCGTAAATAGGCTATGTGATCGTATTGCTGGCACTGTTCACGTTGATTCACCCCGAAGGACGCAAACGTACGAACGGCGCGATCTCACGATCGCACCGTTCGGCCGTTCAGACTGCTGCAGTTCGGTTAGTTGCTACTGACCAGCACTGCGACTCGGCTGTCGCGCCTGAGCTGCGGGTCGCCGAATGCACCGGTCTGGATCTTGTAAGCCGGCACGCCAGCATTGATCAACGCGTCACGAACGTTAGCGACACGACGCGCGCTGGAGCCGTCGATTCCGACTCGGAGGGACGGGTTCCGATTCATGTAGTCGGCGATCTCCCTCGCCTTGTTGCCGTCGGAACGCAGAATGTCGTCACTGTTGACATTGAACATGTAGTCCCTGTACCAACCCCAGCCGCCGCCCCCAGCCGTCGGGCCTTGGACGCCGGTCGGACCGACCGCGCCTTGCGGACCAGCGGCCCCGGTAGCGCCAGTTGGGCCGCTGATGCCAGCCAGCTCAGTACCGCCCTGCGCGCCCGTATTTCCCGTAGCGCCGCGCGCGCCTGCAACACCGGCAGGTCCGACCGGTCCGGTTGGACCGACCCTGGTCGGGCCTTGAGCACCTGTGCTACCGGCTACGCCTTGTATGCCCGCGGGACCGCTAGGTCCCCTCGGGCCGGCAGGACCTGCAATGCTGGAGCCTTGAGCGCCGGTCTGCCCGGTAGCGCCTTGCGGGCCGGTGGGGCCGGCAGGCCCCGCTTCGCCGGCACGACCGACCACCATCTTGCCTGCGGGGCCCGTCGCTCCGGTCGGGCCTTGCATGCCGGCGGGGCCGGTAGGACCGTCTGGCCCGGCAGGACCAGCCATCGCTGTGCCGGGCGCACCCGTATTTCCAGTAGCGCCTCGCTCACCAGTGGCACCAGTAGGACCGGCGGGACCAGCAGGACCGACCCAGCTCTCGGCGACCACGACGGGGGCGACGTACGGTGCGGGGGCAGGGGCAATGTACTGCGCGACCGGCCTGTAGTTCGGGTCGCATCCGGGGGTGGAAAGGGGGGCGGGGCCAAAAGCACTGTGCCAGCACTCTCCGTAGGCATTCTTCCAAACCTCGTCGCTCCAGCTGGTCACGAGGGATCTTTCCGCAGACGCGCGACCCTCCGGGAACGGGAACTGCGCGCGCGCGGCGCCCGACGCGAATCCCAGTGCCAGGGCGCACGCAATGGCCACGCTGAGTGGCTGCCTGGTAAATGAAGTTGTCATGGTCTCTCTCGATGAATAAGTTGCGATTGTTCCGCCTTGCTTGTTGCCTCCATCGATCTGACTGCCAGCAAAAGCGGAAAAGATACTGACCAGTCGCTTGCATCATCATCCCCTGCTGCGTGGTAACAGTCCGCGTAGCAGCGCACATACAGCGAATTTATTTTCACCGCAGCATTGCGCACCTGCCGGTTGAATCGAATTGAGGTGCGCCCTATGTGGGCTGGCGCACGGAACGGCCTGGAGAACCACCGAACGATGTGACCGCTGACCCGCCTGTGGTCGCGGTCCACCGCAGTCGACTGCCACGAGGCACGTCTGCCGAGCGCTTCCCCAGTCCCCGCAGCCCAACCCCACACCCGCCTTGAACCATCCCGCGCCACGTGATACGGTTAGAATTCCTAGGAGCGGGGAGCAGGGAGCAGGGCCGCGAATCTTGGAGGGTGTCCCTCCGCGATCGCAGGGAGGCTTTTCGCAATGGAACTTCCTAGACGCACACGCGGCGACGAACTGATCAAGCCGGGCGAATTGACACGCGTTCGGGAGCGCCTGCGGATTCGCGCGCAGGACCACGATCTGTCATCCGTGATCGCCTGCGCCTTCGATCATCGTACGCGGATGCTGCCGTTCATCTTCGCCGACACGCGAATGATACCCGCGGGTGTCCGGGCCATAGGCTCGGCCATGGTAGACGCCGGATTCGACAAGACCCGCATCGTCCTGCAGCAGTGGAACCGCAATTTCCGGCCGTCGCAAATGCAGCTTGACGGCAGGCTCCCCGACGTGTTCATGGTCTCGAGCATGAGCCTGCATTCCGAGCAGTGCATGGATCTGATCCGCGACGCTCACCGGATCGATCCCGCGCATCGGCCGCTGATCATCGCCGGCGGTCCTCACGCCGTCTACGAGCCCTATGACCTCTTCAGTGCCAACCCCGCACGCCCCGGTAGCGCCGATGTCGTCGTCACGGGCGAGGAATTCGTCCTGCTGAGCCTCATCGAAGTGGTGCTGTCGACGCGCGGCCGCGGTGAATCGATGCGGTCGGCGTTCGTTCGCGCGCGTGACAGCCGGGCGCTCGACGATGTCCCCGGTCTCGTCTATTCGCGCGGCGACAAGAACGGAGTTCCCGAGGAACTGGTCGACACGGGTATTCAGCGCCTCGTCGGGGATCTCGACGAACTGCCCCACCCGGTACTCGGGTACCGGCTCATGGAACCGCCGGGCCGGCACGCAACGCTGAGCGCGCGCGCGATGCCGGTCGATCAGGTGCAACGGCGCAGCCCCATCAGTTCGCTCGTCCTGACCTTCGGCTGCAAGTTCGCTTGTTCGTACTGTCCTATCCCCGCCTACAACCAGCGGCAGTATCGCGTGAAGAGCGCCGAACGGATCGCCGACGAAATGTGGCGTCTGAACAAGGACTATGGTCTTCGCCACTTCTTCGGCACCGACGACAACTTCTTCAATGACAAGTCGCGCACGCTCGACATCGTCGACCAGCTCGCCCGCGCGGAATTCGATGGCGTGAGGCTCAGCAAACGGGCGCGATGGTATACGGAGGTGACGGTCCACGACACGCTGAAGATGCAGGAGCACCTGCCGCTCATTCGCGAGTCGGGCTGTCGCGCGCTGTGGCTCGGCGTCGAGGATCTGACCGCGACTCTCGTCAAGAAGGGCCAGAGCGTCGACAAGACCACCGAGGCGTTCCGTGCGCTGCGCGATGCGGGCATCTGCCCGATGCCGATGATGATGCATCACGACACGCAACCGCTCTACTCGCGCCGATCGAACTACGGGTTGCTGAATCAGATCGAGCTGCTGCGAAAGGCCGGCGCCGTCTCGATGCAGGTTCTGATGCTCACTCCCGCGGTGGGTTCGAAGCTCCTCGAGTCGACCTACACGAGCGGCCAGGTCTTCAAGAGCGTAGGCGGGAAGGCGGTGCCCCGGCACATGTGCGACGGCAACTACGTGGTCGCGTCCAACCACAAACGCCCCTGGCAAAAGCAGCTGACCATGCTTGCGGGCTATTTGTACTTCTACAACCCGGTTTGGCTCATCGTCGCGCTGATCCGCGACAAGACTCCCGTTTCCAAGAAGCCCGCCTACATGCAGATCATCGGCATGATGGGACTGGTGATGACCATCGCTCGTACCTCCGGCTGGGCCATGCGCCTGATGTTCGGCAGGATCGAGCGCCTCTCCCGTCCACCCGTAAGTGAAATCCCCATGCGGAGCATCGACGGAGCGCCGGCAAGCCATGACACGTCGGTCATATCCATTCAAGTTCAGCATCCCTCGATCCGGCATCCCGCGTCACCGCGTGAGATGGCCGGTAGCGCTGCCAGGGACGCCGCCCAAGACGCGCCAACTCAGGTAAAAGAGACTGCCCGACCACAACTGGTGCACCCGAAGTGACAATATGACTAAGAAGTGACAATATGACTAAGTGGAGGTGCCGGGCTGGGCTGTAGTAGTCGAGAGGACGGCAAAATCCCAACCAGAGGGGGAGCACAGAATCGTGAGCACGGCCGTCCCGGCCCGCTTCAATCATATTGGGTGCCGGAAGTCTGTTTCGCGACGCGCGTTGCTGAAGGCCGGACTTGCCGGGGCGGTCAGTTGTGCTTTTCCTCGTCTCGCTCATGCCGCCACAGCAATCGTCCTGCCGGCCGCAGCCGGCAATCGACGATTCTCGGTCCTGTACAAGGGCAAAAGGATCGGCGCCCACACAATCTTGTATGCGTCGGCGACCGGAGAGACGACGGTCAGCACCGAGATCCGCCTCTTGGTCAAGGTAGCTTTCTTTACCGTGTTCGCGTTCAGTCACCGCTCCGAAGAGACCTGGCGCGCTGGGCAGCTGATATCACTGAACAGCAAAACGGTGGAGCATGGCGAGACCCTCGACGTTGACGGCGCGGCGACGCCCCAGGGATTTCTCGTGGTGAGCAAGGGCGGTCCCTTTCTCGCTTCCGCCGCAACCTTGACCTCAAACAGCCTGTGGACCCCGGCGGTGCTGGAGCAGGCGACGGTGGTCGACGCGCAGCATGGGGGCGTCATCGGTGTCAGCGCACGCAAGTTTGCCGACGAGCAAATCGCGATCGGCGGCGGCCAGGTTCGCGCCACGCGCTACACGTTCATCACGCCCTATCTCGCCGGCAGCATCTGGTATGACAGCGAAGGGCTTTGGGTGCGCGGCGAATTCGAGCGTGACGGCTCGAAGATCCAGTATCAGCTTGACACGTGAGGACCGCCAACCCGGCGGGCGAGGGAGCATTCGCTCATGCCGCTTAGACACGCGCAATGCCTTGCCGCGGCGATCATGGCAAGCACCGTTGCAGGCTGCATGGCGGTGTCCGTTGCCCTCGCTCCCACCCCGGTTACTCTCGCCACCGGGACCCCCGGCGGGGTCTATCATCCGGTCGGGAATGCGATCTGCCGCATGTTCAATCTGGCGGACGAGCATCAGGCGATGCCATGCGTTGCGGTGAGCTCTGAGGGCTCGGTGGCGAATATCCGACGGGTCGAAAGCGGCGAGTCAACGTTTGGCCTTTCGCAGACCGACGTAGCTCATGCCGCTTTTCATGGTGAGGGACCGTTTGCTGCCGCTGGCCCCGATCCGAGGCTGCGCATGTTGATCGCTCTCTACCCGGAAGCATTTACCGTTGTCGCTCGCGCCGACACCGGCATACGCGATTTCCAGGATCTGCGCGGCAAGCGCGTCGGCATCGGGAAGAGCGGTGCCGGGTATCCCTTCACCCGCGATGTTGTCCTCGGAGTGTATGGCTGGACGCTATCGGATCTTGAGCATGGGCTGGAGCTCAAGCCCACCGAACAGAACCAGGCGCTTTGTGGCAACCAGGTCGACGCGATCATTTTTCATGCGGGGCATCCCAATGGACTGACCCAGGAGGCGACGACGGGCTGCCGGGCGAGGCTGGTGCGCGTGGCTGGCCCGCCGATCGATCGGCTCCTGGCGACGCATTCCTATTACACCGCCTTTATCATCCCGGGGGGCATGTACGCCGGCACCCCCGACGATGTCGTGACAATCGGCACGCAGGCCGTGCTCGTCACATCGAGCAATCAGCCGCATGAGCTGGCTTATGCGGTCGTCAAGGCGGTGTTCGAGAATTTCGCCGATTTCCGGCGCTTGCACCCCGCGCTGTCGACCTTGGACATCAAGGACATGGTGCCCAGCGAGGCTGTCATACCGATCCATCCAGGGGCGCTGAGCTATTATCGTGACGCTGGCCTCGTCCATTAGGTAACCGGCCACGCTACAACCGGCCCTTCATTGGGCGTGTATCTGGAGCCAGTGACACCCCTAGCTAGCTTGTTTGCAACGGGAACCCCGCTTGCATATCGCTTCAGCGCGCCTGGGCGACAGTGATGCGTCTGGCAAGGTAACCGTTCCCGATCTGGCTGACGTCGATGCTCACGACGTCGCCGCGCTCGAGGTTCCCTACGCCGTAGCGCTGGCCTTGGTACTCGACGATTGTGCTAGCGTCGTATGCGATCGTGGTGGAGCTGCCGTTCTTGGTGGTGTCAAACCCTTGACCTTGCCCTGCCACTTGCCCTTGTACTTGCCCCAATGCTACCGAGTCGAGCTCTATGCTGCGCGCGGCGGTATTGATCTCGCGTATCGTGCCGCGGAGCTGCCGTTGACCTGCTGCGCCAGTGCTGCCGTTTGCGTTGCGCGTGACGACGATCTGGTCGGCGATGAGCTGGCTACCGGAGCTGTGCGTTCGGACGTGCACCCCGTCGTCGCGCTCCAGATCTTCGGGGTTATAGGAGCGGCCCTGGAACTCGACACGGGTGTTCGCATCGTAGTGAACCCTCACCGGATATTGTTCCCTGCCGGATTGCACGAGCTCGATGGTCCGATCACCCGAGTTCACGGAACGCACCGTCGCATCCCAGTCCGTAGGGGCGGCACTGTTCGTGCCACTGCTGTCGGACACGCTGGAGACCACCTTGATGTTGCGCGCCAGCAGGCGATTCCCGCTGCGTTCGACCTGCGCTTCGATCTGGTCTCCGACTTCGAGATCCTGAGGGTTGTAGGACTTTTGCCCCTGGTACTCGACGACGGTGGAGTCGTCATAGGTCAAGACCGTCCGTTCATTGCTGCGCAGGTTCATCTGCTTTCCGGCACCTGCACCAACTGTCAGCGTATGCGCCTGGGCATCGACAGACTGCACGGTGCCGCTAACAGCCGCCGTGCTCGTCGGCGCCGGCGATGGGCTCGGCGTGGTTGAGCCACCTGCCCCCCCAAGGAGGCCGCAGCCGGTCGTCACCAGCGCAGCGATTGACAGACAAAGCATCCCAAGTCGTGCGGTATTCATTGTAGGTTCCTCACAGGTGGGCGTGGCCGACCTCCTCGGTTGCTTCGGCAGGCAGTAGTTGTACGGCCGGTCACGACTAGCACCTCTATTAGGCGGGCCGGCGGGCCGATTAGTCTGTTCGCTACCCCACACACAGTGGCTCCGCCTTCTACCGGGCAGATCGCCGGGCCGAGGGGAACGACGTCGTGCGTGCGCTTCCCGACGGACGGCGGATCGTGTTGCAGTCGGCGTGTGTCGTTACGCCGGTGCCTTGGCGGTGCGCTTGCGGGCAACCGCGGCCGGTGGCGCAGGAGGTTCGAGCATCGGACGGCGCGCCTGCGGCGGTACCAGCTGTGCATACCGGCCGAGCCGTCTCTCGAACAGATGGGTGTAGAAGGCAGGGAGCTCGTCGGAGCGCCCTTCGTGGAAGACGCGAAAATGCGCATCCGACCCCAACATGGCCCGGATGCGGCGAAAGTCGGCCAGCTCGGCGCGCGTGGCGAGCGTACGCAGAGTGTGCACAAAACGCACTGCGGGGTGTGCCTTCGTACTCAGGCGGCGCAACAGCATCTTGTTCGAGGTCAGCACCTCGTGCATGTCGATCAGATGGTCGTAATAGGTCGCGGTGTCGTAGTGCCTGAGCGTGATTGCGAGATAGGGATTGTAGTAGAACGCGAAGGGCATCGCCTTCAGGATGCGTCCGTCGCGATGGAGCTCGTCGTAGAGCGGCGTGCCGCCGAAGGGGCTGGGTATGTTGATCGTGGGCCAGACCTGCGGCAGACGCCTGATGAATTCGTTAGTCAGTGCGACCGGCTCCTCGCCTTCGTCCGAGTCGCAGCCGAACAGGAAGTTGGCCTGGATTCCAGGCACATGGCGCGAGACCTCCTCCAGCTGGGCGACGATCTTCTCCAATTTGTCGCGGCCCTTGCGCGCCCCCGCCCGGACTTGCTCGAGTAGTCGATCCATGATTCGATGCCCGGCGCGATGTAAGCGCAGCGGGTCTCGGTCAGGCGCGCCAGGCGTTCGCCCTTCAGGATCGAGAGCGAGCTCTCCATGATGTAGGGATTGCGCCGGCCT
>CAWHCG010000047.1:0-289112 GCA_963827575.1 uncultured beta proteobacterium | reverse complement strand
CCCATGCCGAGGATCTCATCGGCAAGGTCGTTGAAATGGCGCTGGCAGGTGAGACCACGGCGTTGCGTCTGTGTCTCCGACCGTCTGATCCCCCGCCTGTCAAGGCCACGGATGAGGCGGTGACGCTGGGGTCGTTGGAAGGCTCTCTGTCAGATCAGGGGCGCACGATCCTCGAGGCGGCTGCGGCAGGAAGGATCACACCGGATCAAGCTTCAACGCTGCTGCAAGCGCTCGCCCAGCAGGCCAAGATCATCGAGACGGTGGAGTTCGAAGAGCGTATCAAGCGGCTGGAGGAGCATGCGAACCGTCGACGTAGTTGAGCTTCAGCTACAGCGGAAGTACACCAAAGGAAAGCAGGAGGAGAGCAAATGAGTCGCTTCAGATCCCGCGTAGAAGCCCTCGAGCGCCGTTCCGAAGGCCCACAATTCAGCCTCCCGACCGATCCCGAGGAACGTCGGAGTTCCTCGCGCGCATTCGCAAAGAGCGCGAAGCCCGGCTAAACAACGGAGGCTTGGCCAAACGTGTCCAGGAACAGATCAGGGGAAGCAAGGGCCAAGGGTATGGTCGTCAACCAGCAACACTCCTCCGGCGCCGCCAAGGAACGCGAACGAACTGCTCCAACGCATCCGCGAGGAGCGGGCGAGGCGGCAGATGAGCTGCAGTTAAGTGACCGAGGAATGCAGCGTTCGTGCGCGGGAGTGACACCCACTCCCGCGCCCCCCACGCTCGTCCCGGCGGAGTTGCATATCCCCAAGAGAAATACGCCCCGTTTTCTGCTACTCGATCTGATCGAGCGGCACTGCGGGACCATTCACTGATCGATAGGAGGTTTGCTGTGAGCAATGGAAGATTGATTCAGATCGGAACGAAGAGTCACTTCAAGGAGCTAGATGCCATTCGCCAGGAGGTCGGTCGTCATATTGATCCAGAGACCGCCGAAGTCTGGTGGAAATTCGGCTATAACAGTGATCCTTACGGTGATGATCCCGATCTCCCAGAGGAGTGTCGCCAAATCGGGCGTGTGTACTTTGCCCGTTCCCCAGGTAGCGACACATGGATCTGGTTTGGCCATCTCCCAGAAAAGACAACAAGTGCTCTATGGAAGAGAAAGGATGATTCTTCAGATGATGATGATCTTCCTTAGCAACAAGGTGCTGGACCACGGCAACGCGCAGCCGGCGGGGCTACTGCGCCGGCGAGACATATGGACAGCAGACGCTGCGACATCGGACGTGAGTCCTGATCGTGAAGGACCGCTCCCGACCCGGAGCAAACAATCAGGATAAGCACCGGCAGCAGACTGCTGCACGGATGCGCAGTTGTGGGTAAGTGGCGACGGACGGGTTGAGCAAAGGCGCGGCCGGCAGCGGGATCAATCAGCACACACCGAAAGAGCTGCGGTCGCCGTCGACGACCGCCCCAAAACTGTCCGATGCCGGCGCTCCGCGCAGCAAACGAGCACTACGCAATCGCGCCAGCGTGTCTTTGCAGCGGGAAGCTCAGATCATCGAAAAGGCAGTCAAAAGGGCAGCGCGCTCTGGCGCTGCGCCCGTTCCACTGCTTAAAGCCACCCTGGAGAAGGCATTGGGCAAGCCGGTTGCCTTATCTACGATCTATCGAATGCTCGCCCGCCATGGCTGGCGCAAGCTCCCGTCCAAGGGTCGCTGGTATAAATCCTAGCCAGATGCCTCGGCAGGCCTCGGCTCCCCTGGCCTGCCCCAGGCCGAAACGCGCGTTTTTACACACCCTGGGCCAGAAGCGGACAGTGACTACGAGCGATCAGCGGCACCGCGACTGTAGCAGCAATTCAATCCGCCGTGTCGGCGGTTCTGTCGCACTTTCAGTGCCACCATGCGGTAGCATCCACTAACGCCATGACACACCGTCAGGCTTCTACACGTATCCACATGAGAGGAGAACTCTACGTGAAAAATCACACTACCGCGGACACGCCAGCGCTGCTCGACAACGAGGCGGGCGCGTACAGAATCCTGCCCGGTGGCTCCGCTTTCTGCTCGGGCGTTGTCCCATACCAGGGCTACGAAGTCGTGCGCGTGCTGATGAATCCCTGGATTCCGCTCGACCGAGGGTATGGCTTCATCGAGGACTACCTGAAGAGCGTCGGCCGGCCCGTCCAGGCCTTCTGCGGCATCGAGCTTCGCGTACCGGCGCCGTTGAAGTTCAGCGATTGGTCCACCTTCAACGTCCCGTACCTCGAGCAACTGCGCAAATGGGGCCTGCTGTTCGGCGAGTACAGCGGCGTGTGCCGCTCCAACATCGCGCTCGCGAATATCCGCCGGCCACGACCTCACTGAGTGCATTCAGCTACATCACGCCGACATCCGCCAAAGGAAAGACGTTCTTTCTTCCCGGGCAAGCGGACATCGACGCCGCTGGCAAGGCCATCGCCGGAGACGACATCGGGCCAGCCGCAATGCACAAGCGGGCCCGCTACGTTATCGACACCGTCGGGACAACGCTTGCGAAGTTGGGAGTGTCATGGCAGCAGACGACTCAACTCGCGCTTTTCCACGTACACGACATCCCCGACCTGTGGGGGTCGCAACTACTAGGTTCGCTAGGAGACGCACTACGCCGCGGCGTGCTTGTCTCATCGTGCCCGCCCGCCTATCGCGGGTCTCGAGGTAGAACTGGAGGCACGCGCAGTGCGGCAGGAACTGATCGTCGCGACTGCCTGAGAAGAGGTTGAACGACCGCTTTGGGTGTGCGCCGTGATAAGGCGGCGCTTTTCCAGTGGGTGCAAGCCCCACCCGGCAACCGCTCCGGCCGGAAGCAATCGGAGGTCGCGGCTTGGCAATGCCGCGTAGTCTAGCGGGTGCGAATCCCGCCTAGGTAACCGCTAGCCACGGGCCTGGTATTGAGCCTTGCAGGTGCTCCGGTAACGGGACGCTTGATGCGTAGGCGCAAAAGGAGGCGAGGTGCAAAGGGAACAGGTAATGCTGCCCCTGAAGGTAGTTGAGTCCCGAAATGCTTGCATTGGTGTGTTGGCCGATGGTCTCTCCGGACCAGCAGGCAACAGCGTCTCGTGCGCATCGGCAAGCGCGAGGAGCCACCCCGGGATCGAAGACCGCGTCGAGCCTTACAACGAGAGTGCGTGGTAACCAAGGAGATCCGATCGTCGGCGCTGGCAGTAGGGCGCACCTTCTAACAAGCCTAAACAGCGAGGAAGAGGGCGGGTGATCGGAAGTCGGAGACGCCCATAGGAGCGATGATCTCTGGTAATGCGGAGGGAGCAAAGGGGCGTCGGTCTGAGATAGCGGATAAGGGAAACATGACCCGACACCGAGCGGACTGTGTTCATGACAACTGACCTTATTCGTTTCACACAGTGGGCGCGGGAGAGCCCGCAGCGACAGTACACCGCGCTGATGGGGATGCTGTATGACCCCGAAGGGCTCAACGCGAGCTTCGAGCGCCAAGCAGCAAACAAGGCGCCCGGAGTCGATGGGGTGCGCAAGGTGGCATATGCGGAGGGATCAGCGGAGCGTCTGGCTGATCTGTCGGCACGACTGCGTCGTCTGGGGTATCGGCCGAAGCCGGTAAGGCGGGTCTATATCCCCAAGGCGAGTGGCAAGGGCCGTCGGGCGTTAGGAGTGCCCAGCTTCGAGGATCGAATCGTACAAGATCGGGCAAGTCGGATCTTGCAAGCGATCTGGGAGCCGGAGTTCCGGGACTGCTCGTATGGATTTCGCCCGGGGCGCAACGCGCATCAAGCGTTGAAGCGTCTGGCGGAGATCATCACGGTGAAGCATACGCAGTGGGTTGTGGAGGCGGACATCAAAGGCTTCTTTGATCACGTCACACACTCCCACCTGCTACGGTTTCTCGCTCACCGAATAGCCGACCCACGGTTTCTGCGGATCGTCGATCGATTTCTAAAGGCTGGGGTGCTTGAAGATGGGATGTTCAGTGCCAGTGAGCAGGGTACGCCGCAAGGCGGATTAGTCTCACCAGTGCTGGCTAACATCTACTTGCACTATGTGTTGGATGTCTGGTTTGAGAAGCGCTATGCGAAGTCATGCCGTCGCCCAGCCTATCTGGTGCGCTATGCGGATGATTGTGTGCCACGAAGGCACGCACGGGAGGTTTACATGAGTACGTAGACCGACTTTGCAGCCATGCTGCACAGAAGATGAGGGTGGGCCCCTCGGAGCCGGCTTGCAGGAGCAGGCTTCAAACCACCTCAAGCTGCTGGGGTCAAGAGTCCTGGTGGTGAGCGTTGAGGAAAAGGCAGGGCGTGACTCTGTCAGGTATGGATCAAGCAGACGAACGCAAGTGAACCGCTGATGACGTGTCGAAAGCGTAGGGATGACGTCAAAACCGGGGGGGAATCGTTAACCCGGGATCAGAGTGGAAGGCGACCTGTTTACTGTCCACTTGGCGTCCGGCATGAAGGCGGCGTGAGCTTGATCTGGGCTTCTGTGTGGAACGTGGGAACCTGTCGCCTCGATGCGAAGGGAGCGACTCGAGCGGCGATCCCGCAAGAGTCTGAGTACCGATGCGGGGCACAGGGACGGAGCAACCCGTATGAGCGAGGAAGGCTCTGTAATGGGGCTGGAGCAAAGGGGTTGCGTTATCCGGCCCTATCGTTGGGTCAACCCGCAAGGGGAGGAGCCTGATGGATAGGGCGAAGCCGTTTTGTATTCCCAAACGCGCGGTGTGGGAGGCGTACAAACGTGTGAGGGCCAATCACGGTGCGGCCGGTGTTGACGGACAAACGATTGCGCAGTTCGAAGAGGATCTGAAAGCCAACCTCTACAAGCTCTGGAATCGGATGAGTTCGGGCAGCTACATGGCCCCGCCTGTGAGACGGGTGGAGATACCCAAGGACAATGGCGGTGGGATCAGGTTGCTCGGAATTCCGAGCGTGGCCGACCGCGTTGCCCAAACGGTGGTCAAAGACTACCTGGAGCCGATCCTGGATGCTTGCTTCCATGTCGACTCCTACGGGTACCGGCCGCAGAAGTCGGCGAAAGAGGCTCTGGCTATGGCGCGAGCGCGTTGCTGGCGTTATGACTGGGTACTTGAGCTTGATATTCGGGCCTTCTTTGATAATCTCTCCCATGAGCTCCTGCTACGGGCGCTACGCCGTCACACTGATTGCAAGTGGGTACTGTTGTATGTGGAGCGGTGGTTGAAGGCGCCCGTGCAGCTGGACGACGGGAGCTTGGAGGCTCGGGACCAAGGGACGCCTCAAGGCGGTGTTGTGAGTCCGCTGTTGAGCAATTTGTTCTTGCATTACGTGTTCGATCGGTGGATGCACAAGCACTACCCTGACATCCCCTTCGAGCGCTATGCCGATGATGGCATCTGCCACTGCAAGACATTGGCTCAGGCGCAGCAGTTGCGAGCGGCGCTGGAGCGGCGGTTTGCTGAGTGTCACCTGGAGCTGCATCCGCAGAAGACCCGGGTGGTGTACTGCAAGGATGATGACCGGCGGGGGACCTACCCTGATCACAGCTTTGACTTCCTGGGCTATACGTTTCGGCCAAGGCGGTCGAAGAATCGGTGGGGCAAGTTCTTCATCAGTTTTACGCCTGCGGTCAGCAACAAAGCTGCGAAGGCGATGCGCGGCACGCTGCGAAGCTGGGCGTTACACAACAGGAGCGACAAGTCGCTGGAGGATCTGGCACGGATGTTCAATCCGGTGGTACAGGGTTGGATCAACTACTACGCCAGTTTCTACAAGTCTGCGCTCTATCCCACTTTGCGCCACGTGGACCAGGTCTTGGCCCGGTGGGCGGAGCGGAAGTACAAGAAGCTGCATGGGCATCTTCGGCGAGCTCGGCACTGGTTGGCGCGCGTTGCGCGAACCCGGCCCCGGTTGTTCGCTCACTGGAAGCTCGTGCAGCCGCGGGCTGGATAATGGGAGCTGTGTGAGTCGAGAGGTTCATGCACAGTTCTGCGAGCGCGTGGGGGTGAGACTCCCCCGCGCGACTCTCCTCGTGGCCTGCTTTCAATTGGAAGAAGACGCCAAGCGGTTTATGGTGGAGTTGACCCACCGACTGGCGGAGTTCGACCTGGAGGCCGAGCCGACCAAGACACGTTTCTTGCGTTTTGGGGATCAGGCTCGCGCGCGATGCAAGCAAGCGGGGCTACGTCGGCCTCAGACCTTTAACTTCCTAGGGTTCTCGCACTTCGTGGCGCGCACTCGCAGCGGACGCTTCGTTGTGGGCCGCAAGACCCAGGGCGAGCGAATCCGGAAGAAACTAAAGGTGCTGAACGTGCGTCTTGCAGCCTTGCGGACGCACGGAGGCAAAGTCATGGTGGAGTATGTCCGACGACATCTCCAGGGCCACATCCAGTATTTCGGGGTTAGTGGCAATAGCAGAAGCCTGCAGCAGTATGTGTATCACGCCGGCCGGCTCCTGTTCAAATGGCTGAATCGACGCAGTCAACGCCGCAGCGTGGCATGGGACCGCTTCAACCAAGTGGTGGTTCCGCATCTGCCGCGCTCGCGGATCATCCATGACCTCTACCCTATTCTGCCGTGGATGACTCAGGCTGGGAGCCGGATGGAATAACTCTCCAAGTCCGGTTCTGCGAGGGCGGCGGGACGTACCGATTCATCGGGATTCCCGCCGCTACTCTCCCAGTCAGGGAGGTAACGAACTGGCTGAAGCCTCTGATGTAACGGGTCACGTAAGGTGATCCAGCAAGTGTGCAGGCCGTAACGCGAGTGAACGCTGAGCAAGCCTCGAAAAGGTCGATGCACAGGCCGACCCGACCACCCTTTCGGGGAAGGCTGATACGACCGGGGAACGAGCGACGTACACCCCCCAGTCGCTGTGCCGGGGTAGTGGCGACAGCACGCACACAAGGAAAGCGCGCGCAACACGGGAAGCCCCTTGGCGTGGCGAGGATGATCAACCGGACGCCCGTGAGGGACAGGCCGGGCGCCTTGGGGTGACGGAGAGGCCCGTAGTACTGCTGAAGCTGGGTAATGCCGGTGGAGGGAAGGGGCCTTGGTTCAAGATAGACGCAACACGCGGCGAGGGACCTGGAGATTGGGAAACCTAACAACTCCGAATAGTGTTCAGAAACTGCAGACGGCGTTGCACGCGAAAGCGAAGGCTGAAGCCGGCTATCGTTTCTACACGCTGTACGACAAGATTTTCCGAGAAGACATCCTGGCGTACGCTTGGGCGCAATGTCGGTCCAACGACGGCGCGCCGGGGGTGGATGCAGAGGACTTCACGGCGGTCGAAGCGTACGGGGTGCAGCGGTGGCTCGGCGAACTGGCGCTGGCGCTCAGAGAGGAGAGTTACCGACCGAACCCCATCAGACGAGTGTTTATCCCGAAGGCCAATTCGACGGCGAAGCATCCCAAGCTCAGGCCGCTGGGTATCTCGACCCTACGGGATCGGGTGTGCATGACAGCAGCAATGCTGGTGCTCGAACCGATCTTCGAAGCCGATCTGCCTTCCGAGCAGTACGCCTACCGGCGGGGCCGCAATGCCCAGCAGGCGGTGGTGGAAGTGAACGACCGGCTATTCCGTGGCCACACGGACGTGGTAGACGCCGACTTGGCGGATTACTTTGGCAGTATTCCACACTCCGAACTGATGCTGTCGCTCGCGCGACGCATCGTCGATCGGCGTGTGCTGCATCTGATCAAGATGTGGCTGGAGTGCGCTGTTGAAGAAACCGACCGCCACGGACGGAAGACACGCACGACCGAGGCCAAAGACAAGGGGCGGGGCATCCCGCAAGGCTCACCCATCTCACCGCTACTATCCAATTTGTACATGCGGCGGTTTGTGCTGGCGTGGAAGAAGCTAGGGCTGGAGCGCAGTCTGGGCAGTCGCATCGTCACCTACGCTGACGACCTCGTGATTCTGTGCAAACACGGCAAGGCAGAAGAGGCCTTGCAGCGGATGCGCGAGATCATGGGCAAGCTGAAGCTCACGGTGAACGAGGAGAAGACACAAATTTGTACGGTCCCGGCAGGAGAGTTCAACTTCCTGGGTTACACGTTTGGGCGGATGTACTCGGCGCGCACGGGCCAAGCTCGTTTGGGGTACCGGCCGTCGAAGAAGAGCATCCGGCGCATGGTCGAAAAGATTCATGCGCTGACCGCCGAAGCGACAGCATGGAAAGAGACCACGACCTTGATAGGTCAGTTGAACCGCACGCTACGCGGATGGGCGAACTACTTTCAAGTAGGTACCGTCAACAAGGCGTACCGAGCAATTGACAACTATACGATGGCGCGGTTGAGCCGGTGGTTGCGCAACAAGCATAAAGTCAGACGGCACGGGTACGGGGACTATCCACCCTCGTATGTCTACGGGACCATGGGTCTCGTTCGTCTTTGTCGCTTGGGGCGGGACCAGCCGTGGGCGTAGGCGTGATGTCTTGTCCGAGAGCTGGATGCGGGAAATCTGCACGTCCAGTTCGATGAGAGGGGTGTGGAAACGGAGTCATGGTTCGGCTATTGAGGCACCGCCAGACGAAAGGGGCGGCAACCGCTAGGCCAAACCTAACACCACCGCGCCACATCCCCACTCTACCGTCTCCAGCCTGTCGCTGCGCTCGAAAGCAGACGCTCACTGGAATGTCTTGCTGACGGGGAACCTCCGCCAGGCGGATTCGCCAGATATTGATCATCGCCGTGAATCCGATCGTCTCACTCACGTCGATTGCGCGCGCCAGCTGGTTGGATCCTTCGTCGAGCTGGCCCGAGAGAGCCTTCGCGTAGCCAAGCACGGCGGCATGATTGTTCGCGAGCAGAGGAAATGCGTACTGCTCGGCTGTCGCCCAGCCTTTCTCAACAACGTCCCGAGCCTCGTCGAACGCGCCTTGCTGAAACGAGCAACTCCCCCATGGCCCACGTCGCATGACCAAGCCCAAAATAGTTGTCGACGGACCGTAGAACTCGAACGAGATGGTTTGCGATTTCTCGCCCCTCTGCAAATTCGCCGAGTTCTGAGAGTGAAAACAGCAACCATACGCCGGTGATCGCATAGAGCGGCGCGGCCTGCCCGAGCGGTTCCCGCTCCCGGTCGCCACCGATGGCCTGCATGACCTGCCTCTGCAGCTGGGCCGCTTCCCGATAGTTCCCCAGATCCCGGTACGTCTGGCTCAGGCGATATCGCGCACCCAAAGCAACTGACAGGTCGCCGACCGCTTCACCCAACGCCAGCGCTCGCTCACCGACCTCGAGTGCGTGCGGGTAGTCCGCGCGCATCCATAACTCATTGGAGATGAACATGAGCGCTTGCGCGGTCCGAGCGCGATCGTCGATGGCCTCCGCGATCTCGAGTGCCCGCGACAATTGGGGCAGGATCTTGCGGCGGTCGGCGAGCGGGAACAGCGCGTGGCGCAGGGCCAAGCGCAGATCGACGGAAAGTTTCTTTTGCTCCACGCTTTCCGGAAGTCGGTCCGCCGCCTGTATCGCCTGCTCGAAGTTCACGGCCGCTGCGGCGTGCGCCGAGGTGGAAATGGCTCTCTCTCCGGCCTGCTTCAGATAGGTGTAGGCTTTGTCCCAGCTTTCGCCGCGAAAAGCGTGCAGTCCGAGTTGCTCGATGCGTTCGATCGAGTGGTGTGGATAGAGCTGTTCCATCGCGCACAGGATGTGCTCGTGCAGTGCCTTGCGCCGATCCAGCAGGACTTCCTGATAGGCGACCTCGTGCGTCAACGCGTGCTTGAACGTGTACTCGAGTTCGGGAAACAGGCTCGTTTCGTAGATGAACTCCGCGTCCTGCAGACTCAGCAGTCCCCTGCGCAGATCGTCCTCGGCGCCGTCGAAAATGGCATGGAGCAAGGCATAAGGGACGTCCTTTCCGATGACCGCAGCCGCCTGGAGCAGGCGCTTGTCGTCGGGCGCGAGCCGATCGATGCGCGCGGCCAGCATCGTCTGAACGGTCGCAGGCACCTCGATCATCTGTTCCAGCCGAGTGGCCCGGTATGCACCGGGATCGCCGACCAGCACTCCCGTTTCCACGAGGTTGCGTACGCCTTCCTCCAGGAAGAATGGATTTCCCGCAGTCCGCTGGACCAGCAGTTTGTGCAGTGACGCCAACGCAGGATCGACGCCCAGCAGCGAGGCCACCAATTCGGCTGCGTTCGCTGCGGATAGAGGATCTACGTCTAACTGCGTGTAGTAGGTCTTCGACGTCCAGCGGTGCCGATACTCGGGACGATAGTTCACCAGAAGCAGCAGGCGCGCGAGCGGGACGCTTTCTACCAGGCTGTCAAGCAACGCCTGACTCTCGCTGTCGAACCAGTGCAGATCCTCGAGGACGAGCACGACGGGCTGGATCTGAGCCTCCGGCAGGATCAGTCTTTTGCACGCCTCGAGCGTTCGAATGCGCTTCTCCAGAGGATCGAGCTGCGGCCAGCGAGCATCGTCGACGGACACATCGAGCAACGCGAGCAGTGGCGTCAATGCGGATTCGAGCGTTCGATCCAGCGTCAGTAATTTTCCGGTGATCTTCTCGCACATCAGACGCTGGTCGTCACCCTCTTCGAGTCGGAAGTAGCTTCTGAGCAGATCGATGACCGGGCGATAAGGACTCGCCTTGCCATACGAGACAGAGCCGCTCTCGAGAAGCGAGCATCCCGTCATGTGATGCGAGTGTGTGAACTCCCACACGAGGCGGGATTTGCCTACGCCAGGCTCGCCCACGAGCGCGACCAGTTGGCCGTGGCCGGTGCGAGCCCGCTCGAGCGCCTGCTGGATCTGGGCCAGCTCGGGACTGCGGCCGATGAATTTGGTCAGGCCACGCAGTGCGACCACCTGGAAGCGCGAGCGGACCGTCAGGGCCCCGGTCAGCTCATAGACTTCGAGCGGTGAGGTCAATCCCTTGATCGATACACTACCGTGCGAACGGGCCTGAACGAAGCCTTCGGCCGCACGCAGAGTTTCAGTGGTGAGCCGCGTCGTGCCCGGCGCGGCGAGCTGCTCCATGCGCGCGGCGAGATGGGTCGTTTGTCCGACCGCGGTGTAGTCCATACGCAGATCGCTGCCGATCAATCCGACCACGACCTCCCCGGAATTCAATCCGATTCGGACTCCCTATCCACCCGTCTCGCACGAACCGCGGATCCAGAAACTGGCCGACGACCTGGCCAAGGCCGGCTATCATCCGTTCCATTCGCCGTGCGGCATCATGCTCGACGCCAAGGCGCTGCGATCAGCCCTTTCCCGAGCGCCAGATCCCGATGATCACCCAGAGGCTGTTGAAGAACGCGACGACGTAGCCGAGGAACCCGAGGATCGTCAGGATGGACATGCCGAGCACCTCCGGGCCCTCTTGAACCGTCATCACGATCGCCGAGCCGATCACCAGCGACGCCGTCATGATGCCCATGGTCGCGCGGTTGATCGTGCGGTCCAGCCGCTTGCCGAACGAGTCGAGGCGCTTGAGATCGAGGTCGATGCGCGTCTTGCCGCGCCGCGCGTCCCGTAGCAGCCGGGCCAGGTCGCGCGGCACGCTGCTCACCAGGTTGACGAACTGTGCGACCGTCGAGCGTCCGCGGCGCAACAGGCCGGCCGGCCGGTAGCGGTCCACGATCGCCTCGCGCAGCATCGGCGTCAGGTGGTCGATCACGTGGAAGCTGGGGTCGTACTGGCGCCCCAGCCCTTCCATCGTGATCAATGCCTTGAACATCAAGGTGAGGTCGGAGGGCATGACGATTGAATGGTTGCGGATGATCGCCGCGAACTGCTTCAACAGGGTGCCGATCCGGATGTCCTTGAGCGGCACGCCGTCGTAATCGAACACGAGCTCGTTCACGTCTGCCGCGAGTTTGACCTCGTCGACGTGGGCGTCGCCCGCCCATTCGAGCAGTACGTCGAGCATCGGCTCTTCTTCCATCTGCGCGAGCCCCGCGAGAAGGTCGATTACCTGGTTTCGGCGCACTGGGCTCAACCGGCCGACCATGCCCGCATCGATGATGACGATGCGGTTTTCCGGCAGGTAGAACACGTTGCCCGGATGCGGATCGGCGTGGAAGAAGCCATCGACCAGAATCATCCTGAGGATCGCCTCCGCGCCGCGCGCAGCGAGCAGCTTGGCGTCGAGGCCTGCCGCTCGCACCGCCGCGAGGTCCGTGCCCGGGATGCCTTCGATGTGCTGCTGAACGTTCATGACCTCGCAGGTCCACTCGTCGTGGACCTGCGGGATCACGATGTACGGGTCGCCCTCGAAGTTGGCGGCCAGGCGCTTGATGTTGCGCGCCTCGACCGCGAGGTCGAGCTCGCGCTCCAGCGAGCGCGCGAACTGGCCCGCGATCTCGACCGGCTGGTACCGGCGCGCCTCGGGGATCTCGGACTCGATCAGCTCGGCGATGTGGGACAGGATCCGCAGATCCGCCTCGACCTTCGCGCGGATGCCCGGACGCCGGATCTTGAGCACGACCGGCGTGCCGTCCTGGAGCTTCGCGCGGTGCACCTGCGCGATCGACGCCGAGCCGAAGGCGCGCGTCTCGAGATCGCGGAACACCTCGAACGGCGAGCGCCCGAGCGCGCGTTCGAGGTCCGGCAGAAGTTGCTCGAACGGAACCGGCGGGACTTCGCTGTGCAAGCGCTCGAACTCGGTGATCCAGCTCGGCGGGAACAGATCGACCCGCGTCGCCAGCACCTGACCGAGCTTGACGAACGTCGGGCCTAGTTCCTCGAGCGCGATGCGAATGCGCTGCGCCGGCTCGAGCCGGACGCTTTCGACCTTCGCGCCCCAGTTCAGGATCTGTCCGGCACGCTCGAGCAAGTTGGCGATGCCGATGCGCCGCACGACGTCGCCGAGGCCGTGCCGGATGAAGACCGAGGTGATCTCGTGCAGACGCGGGAGGTCCCGCATGACACCGACAGTTTCCCGCAGCATCAGCCTTCCTTCGACTGGTCTTTCTTCTCCGCAGGTGGAGCGCGCAGTGCGTCCGCGAGGCCGCCGAGAATGCCGCTGGCGACCTGCGCAAAACGCTGACCGAGCTCGCCCGCCACTTCGAGCCCAGCGATGGCGGCGTCGACCGAGGCGGCGGAGAACTTCTGCGCGAAATCGCCCATCGCCAGCGCCACCTGCTTGCCGGTCTCGGTCCCGGTGCGCCGCGCGGTGCTCAGTACCTCGCGCAGGCCGGGTTGTACGCGCTCGCTGGCGGCGTCGGCGACCTGACCGAGGGTCGTGAGGAAGTCGTCCTCGAGCTTGCGTAGGTTCGCGAGCGCCTGCTTGAGCTCGCCGTCGGAGAAATCCTTGCCGGTCGAGGCGAGCTGCTTGAGTGCCGCATAGCCGGCCTCGGCGGAAGTGCGCAGCGCCTGATCGAGCCCCTGCAGCGCTTCCGACGTGGTTTGGCGTATATCCGCTCGGCTCTTGTCCGCGCCGAGCGCGATGCCTTCGGTGACGGCGCGGACGACTTCGCGCATGCCATAGCGGTCGAACCGCTGCCGTTGCAGCGCCAGGAGCGTAAGCTCACGGACCTTGGCGCGAATGTCCGTGCCCTGGCGGACCGTCTCGCTCGCCGCCTGTTTGATCCGCTCGCCGTTCAGGTCTTGAGGGGGGGTCTCGGCCATGGGTCCTCCGGTTCCGCTGCGCTGACGACTATCTTAGCCTTGATGGGCACCGGCTGGACACCTGTCAGCTCGCCGCGCCCTCTGTGACCGATTCCACGGCGTTCTGGCCTGCCCGGGCGCCGCCGCGTTCCCCGGCGCGGCCGCTGGCTCTGTTCCAAGCGGCCTGACCCTCAAGACCGCGCTCGCCGGCGCGCTCGTCGCGAACCGACGCCGCGCGCGGACGACGGCTTAGCGAATTGTCCATAGCGCCGCAGACGTCGACTGCACTGCCCGGCGAGCCTGAGCCGCCGCACCTGCTGCGGCTGGCAGCCGCGGGGAGGCCTTGGAATTCCCCGGGAGCAGCCCCCGTCACAGTCCAGGACTGCTCTGCATGATGCCGCCGTCAGCGAAGATCGTGGTGGCCGTCAGGTAGCTCGCGCCATCGCTCGCGAGGAACGCCACGACGCTCGCGATTTCCTCCGGGCGGGCCATGCGGCCCAGCGGAATGGCCGAGTTGAGTTTCTTCAGCAGCGCCGGATCGTTCATGGTGGACAGGTTGATCGGCGTGGCCACCGCGCCGGGGCCGACGCCGACGACGAGGATGTTGTGCGGCGCCAACTCGACGCCCGCCGTGCGCGTGAGCATGCGTATCCCGCCCTTCGACAGGCAGTAGGCGGCGTTGCCCGGCATCGGCCAGTCCTCGTGCACGGAGCTGACGTTGATGATGCGGCCGCCGCCACCCTGCTTGATCATCTGCTGCGCGGCGAGCTGGGTGCCGAAAAACGCGCTCTTGAGATTGACGGCGAGCACCCTTTCGTAATCCGCCTCGGGCGTGTCGAGCACGGATGTGCGCGTCTCAATCCCGGCGTTGTTGACCATGACGTCGACGCGGCCGAACCCCTTGACGGCGGCGGCGATCAGCCTTTGCAAGTCGGCGACTTTGCTCACGTCAGCTTGTACCCCGATCGCCTGGTCTCCCAACGCGCTGACTTGTTTCTCCAGCGCCTCGGTCGCTTCGGGATGCGCGACGTAGTCGATGACGATGTTGGCCCCTTGCTTGGCGAGCTCCAGCACGATGGCGAGACCGATGCCGCTGTTGCCGCCGGTGACGATGGCGACTTGGCGCGCGGGCGACAAAGCCGCACGGTGTAGTTCCAGCCCTGCATGATGGGCAGGTAGTTGGGAATCTCGCCGTCGCAGCCGCCGAACTGAACGCCGACCGTACCGTTCGCGCTCTTCTTCGCGCTTTGCTGAACTCAGTAGGGAGCGAACGCAGAGTCGGCCGCGAGGAATGCCGTTGCCTGCCGTGTAAAGGACTCGTGAAACTGGAACAGGGAGCCGTGCCCGGAGTCGGGATACGTGAGAAGCACGGCGTTGGGCAAGTTCTCACTGAGCCAGTAGGAGTTCCTGACGGGGATCATCTCGTCGTGGATACCGTTCACGACAAGCGTCGGGTGACGGATGCTTCTCAAGACATCGGTAACAGAAAGCTTGCGGTCCAGCTCGACGCCAACCCTTGAGATCTCTGGGATGCCCAAGCTCCCGAATTGCGTACTCGGTTGATCTACACTGTTTAGCGGCCTTCGCCGCTTTCTCGTTCAGAGCCGCCACGTGCTTTGTACTGCAGCAAGTCGTCCAGTCATTCTTCGTCGTCGCTGTCACAAGCCGAGGTCATCACGCGGGGAAGCTGTCGCCGAACATTGGCAGGCCACTGCGCGACTGCGCCTGAGTGGCTTCGTCTTGGATCACATCCCAGTGCTCCGCCAGCACCCCGCGCTCCATGCGCACGATGTCAGCGGCGATCCACGCCGCCGGCCGACCATGACCACTAAAACGTCCATGGAGAAGGACGAAGTCGCCGGACGCAGCCACCATCGCCAGCAACACTGACGCTTCCAACACAGGATTTGAGGCAAAGGCCGCAGGGAATTCCTTAGTTCCATTTCTTCTTACGATGGCCCTCCAGTCTTCGCCCGGTCTGCGAGGTAGGTTCTCAGATGACATGGCATTCCTTGGAGTCTACGCGGCTGCCCTGCCCCTAGCGCCCCGCTATCGTCAGCAGACGCAGTTCTCGGACGGGCTCTCATGCTCATCGCCTGGATCTGGCGAACTCCGCGGCTACATGGCGGAGGCGAAGCCGAACTTACCGTTCGAATTCTTCCACTGCTCGCGTGGTGGAATCGCTTCCAGCGTGTCCCAGTGCTCAGCGATCTTGCCGTTCTCGATTCGATAGAGATCGTAGTAAGCCGTCGGCTGACCGCCGAAGGTGCCCTCCGCGATAACGAGCACGAAGCTGCCTTCGCCGAGGATCTTGTGCACGCGGTCGTAGTGCACCGCATGCCCTTCCTTTGCGAGTGCCTGCAGGCCGGCCGCAAGCCCGGTGAGCTGATCCGCTACCCACGGATTGTGCTGAATGTAGTTGATGCCGTCGAAGTACACCGGAAACTTCTCACGCCGGCGATTGAACACGATGTCGTCCATATACGCGTGCATCAGCGCCTTGTTCGCCACAGTCTTGTCGAGATCGGTCGACTGCGTCGGGCCGTCGATCATCGTGTGGCCGCTCGGACTCGGCTTCGCCGCAGTCTCCTGCAGGTTGTCCCAGTGCTCGACGATCTTGCCGTCCTCGTAGCGGAACACGTCAAAGCCGATCTTCGGACCGAAGAAGTCGTATTCGGTATGGACGAACACAAAGTCGCCGTCCTCGAAGGTACGCACTGTGTTGACTCTCGTCGCCCCCTTCGGCAGCGACGCGAACAGCACCCCAAGCCCCGCCATGCCGTCGCCGACCGCGAGATTGTGCTGGATGTACTTGGTCGGATTGATGTACGCGAGCGGCTTCGGGTCGCCGGTCTCGAGACTCTTCAAGAGGTCGACGACTTGCTGTTTGCGTTCGGACACCGCAGCTCCTTCGTTCGACGCCTGCACGTTTGGCCCGGCCACGGACAACGCAATGATGGATGCAGCAACTGCGCTCGATCTAAACCGCGACATTAACATCACAAGGGGCCTCCTTCGATAGGTTCAGGTTGCCCGTAGTCGCACGAAGCGGAGGCCACTTCTGAATGACGCCCATCATCCACAATTGCCAGGATGACGACTATCATCCTAATTGTCAAGTCACCTTGAGAGATCTTGCAGATGGGCCATTCCAAGCAAACCAAGGTGCGCAGTCATGAGCGCATCGTCAAAGCAGCGGCTGAGCGATTTCGGGAGTGCGGCGTCGATGGTATCGGCGTCGCCGACCTCATGAAGGAAGCCGGGCTGAGCCACGGCGGCTTCTATCGGCACTTTCCGTCTCGCGATGATCTGGTCGCCGAGGCTGTAGAGCACGCACTTGCAGATGGCGGACGGCGCTTGGCGGACATCGGTCGCCCGGAACGGGCACTGACGTTGGGGATGCTGGTAGACGCTTATCTCAGCCCGGCACACCGCGACCGCCTCGGCACAAGTTGCGCGGTAGCGACTATGGCGGCTGACGTCGCCCGTAGCGGCGATCGCGCACGGGCGGCCTATTCGAAGCAGGTGGAGGCTTATTTGAACCTACTGACGGAACTAGTCGGCGGACCAAACAGGAAGACAAAGCGAGCGAGGGCGATCACCGCGCTGGCTGCCTTGGTCGGCGCTGTCTCAATGGCGCGTGCGGTGAAGGAGGAGAAGCTTTCGCGCGAGATCCTCGCCTCGACGGCGCAGCACCTTATAGCGATGCTTCGCACCTAGCAGCAGGGGCACCTGGTCCCCGTCATCGTGCGCGTCTAGGCGGTAGCTCACCTGCAGCGTTGAACGTCTCCTTTTCGTCTTCACCATCGACCGGTTTGGGTCGAGACCAGCCGTTCAAGGTACGGAGACGGCCTCAGTCCAGTGCCCAGATTCATCCTGTCCGGCGCGCCAGTCAATCAAAGGCTTGCAGAGATGCAGGCCTTTGTCGTTTCTGACGGTGCTATGCGGGAGCTATGTCCGAAGGATGGTGAATCTCAGCGTTGCGCGCAGCGGCAGACGCGACAGTCACTGACCGTTACGGGTCCGTCTGCAGTCGGCCACGAGCGGTCTTTCGCCAAGGTCGGCTTTGCGCGATCTCGGTCATACGGGACGAGCGTACGCCATGACTTCCGGGCGGGCTCTGCGGAAGGCGCCCGGGGTCATTGCGGTCTCGCGGCGAAACACCCGGTTGAAGGCGGCCACCGATTCGTAGCCGACCTGGCGCGACACCTCGGACAGGGCGATATTCCCATTTTGGAGTAGCCGGCACGCGCAGTACATGCGCCACTGGGTCAGATAGTCGAGCGGCGATTGGCCAACCACGGCCTTGAAGCGGGCCGCAAATCCGGAGCGCGACATGCCGGCCGTGCGCGCCAGCGATTCCACCGTCCAGTCCTGGGCCGGGGCGCTGTGCATTGCTTCCAGCGATCGGGCCAGGTGGCGGTCGGCGATGGCGCCCAGCCAGCCGCGGGTCGGACCGCCGGGCTGCATCGAATAGGCGCGAATCGCGTGCACGAACAGCAGCTCGAACAGGCGGCTGACCACCGCTGCCGACCCCAGCCCGGGCGACTCGGTCTCCAGGGCCAGCATTTCCAGCACCGATTGAAAGGTCAGGCTGCGGTGCTGATCCAGCTTCAGGTACAGCAACGATGGCAACGCCCGCAGCAAAGGCCTGGCCTCCAGCGCATCCAGTTCGAACGAGCCACTGACGAAGGTGGTGAGTGCGCCACCGCCGCCAAGCTGGATGTGGTTGCCGACACGTAGTTTCTCCACATCCACGCACTCGATCAGGACCGAGTCCTCGTGGTCGTACAGGCGGTAGGGTGTGTCGTCCAGCTTGATGAACACATCGCCGCTGCGCAGCGCGATTGCCTGCGGGCTGCCGGGCGTGGTCAGGATCGCAGAGCCGCGCACCAGCAGCACGAAGTTGATGCCGCGCTCACCGGGTGAGTTGACGCCCCATGGCGCGCTGGCATCCATCCGAGTGAAGTTGGCGGTGCGGATGCGCAGGCCCAGGAGGATGTCGGTCAAAGGGTCCACAACTCTCTTGCATTTGGACGAACGAGCAATGAATATAGACTTTTGGCGATTGTTTGTCCATTGTTGCCCCAATAGCATAGTGACAGCATCGACCAAAAGGAATAGCAGTGAAAGCAGTTGTGATGAACCAAACGGGCGATATCGGAGTGTTGGCGTATGTCGAGCGGCCGGACCCCGTGCCCGGCGCCGGCCAGGTGCTGGTGCAGGTCGCCGTTGCCGGCGTCAATTTCATGGACATCGGCGTGCGCCAGGGCATGGCGTGGAACGAGATGCCCAACCCGAAGATCCTGGGCGTCGAGGGAGCGGGCCGCGTGCTGGCCGTGGGCAAGGGCGTCGACGGCTTCGACATCGGCCAACGTGTAGCCTGGGTCTACGCACCCGGCAGCTATGCGCAGAAGATCGCCATTCCGGCCACTGCGCTGGTGCCCATCCCCGACGGTATCGATGACAAGACCGCCACGTCGGTGATGATGCAAGGCCTGACCGCCAGCCATTTCGCCACCGATTTCTATTCCACCCAGCCGGGCGATATCGCCTTCGTCCACGCGGCGGCTGGCGGCCTCGGACTGCTCTTGACCCAGATCATCAAGCTGCGCGGCGGGAAGGTGATCGGCCGAGTGTCGTCGATGGACAAGGTGGCGGTGGCCAAGGCGGCCGGTGCGGATCACGTGATCGTCGCTACCGACGGCAAGTTCGTCGAGAAAGCCCGCCAGCTGTCCGGCGGCGAGGGTGTGCACGTGGTGTTTGACGGCTCCGGCCCCAGCACTTTCCAGGGATCGCTGGACGTGCTGCGCCGCTCGGGGACGTTTTGCTGGTACGGCCCGGTGCTAGGCGGGCCCGGTCCGCTCGACATCATGAGCCTGCCCAAGAGCATCAAGCTGGGCTACGCGGTCTTCTTCGATCACATCCATACGCCGGAACTATTACGCGCGCACTCCGCGCGACTGTTTGACTGGCTTGCCGAAGGCAAGCTAAGAATCAATGCTGGCGGCGTATATCCACTGGCGGATGCCGCCAAGGCCCACGCCGACATGGCAAGCCGCGCGACCACCGGCAAGCTGCTGCTGATGCCCTGAAGCCGAAGCCGGCTTGACTCCGATCATGGGGGCTGCGGCGCGATGCGATCCGGCCCCTTCCAGGGGCGCGGCTCCAAGTTCACGCCGTAGCCTGCGGAGATGGTGGCGTCCCCGGCAACCACGGCCGACACAGACAGCTGGGTCTGTCCGTTTGAGGCAACGCATCTGATCGCATGACCGGCGGCAACGGGTCGATAGCGGGTGGTCGACTGAGCGTCGTGATCGGCCAAGTTCTGTCGTTGACCTATCTTCCCTGAAGCGCCCTTGGATTCATCGCGACGGGCAGGCTCGCCTCGTCCTCATATCCCGGCGGCCCTCCGTTCTCCCTCGGCTATCGGCAAACAACGCGGAAGCAAGACCGAGCGATAATTGTCGCCGACTGCTGCACCCAGGAGGAGCCTGTGAGCAAGAAGATCCTGTTTGTCGGAGCCGGCGCGATCGGCAGCTACATCGGCGCATTCCTGTCGCGTGCCGGGCACGACGTGACGCTGGTCGACGCCTGGGCCGAGCAGGTGGAGGCGATCCGCCGGCACGGCATCGCGGTAACCGGTCCGCACGATCCGTTCAGCGCACGGCCCAGGGCCGTGCACCTGCACGAGTCCCAGCGGCTGCCGCGGGACTTCCAGATCGTCTTCATCGCCATGAAGGCCTACGATACCGCCTGGGCCGCGCAGCTCGCCCTGCGCCACGCGGCACCCGACGGTCTTATCGTGTCCTCCCAGAACTGCTGGCCCGACCCGATCGTGGCCGCCGTCACCGGCGCGCAGCGCACCGTCGGGCTCATCATGTCGAAGATCGGCGTGGCGTTGTGGAAGCCAGGCGAGGTCGAGCGTGGGGTGGAAAAGGGTAGTTGCCACGGTCACGACGTCTTCCGCGTCGGCGAGCACGACGGCCGGATCACGCCGCGCACCAAGGAGCTGGTCGAGATCCTCTCGGTGGTCGACGGCTCGCAGGTGACCGACAACCTATGGGGCGAGCGCTGGTCGAAGCTGTGTGCCAACGCGATGGGCAACCCAGTGACGGGCATGTCCGGTCTCGGCTCCTTCGAGGCCGCCTCGAGCGAAGTCGGCCGCGCCATCACGATCCATCTCGCCGGCGAGTCCGCACGGGTCGGAATTGCGCTCGGCTACCGCGTGCCGGACTTCAATGGCGAGGGCGTCGAGCGCTGGGCCGATTCCGCGCGGCGGGAGACGTGGGACTCGCTCGACGCGATGCTCACGCCCAAGTCCGCGACCGGCCGCAACTGGCGCGCCTCGATGGCCCAGGACGTAGCGAAGGGCCGCCCGACCGAGATCGACTACATGAACGGCCACGTCGTGGCCCAGGGCAAGACCGCCGGCGTGCCGACCCCGGTCTCGGTCGCGACCGTGGAGATGGTCCGAGACGTGGAAGCCGGCCGGCGCAAGCAGGCCCCGGAGAACATCGCCGAGGTGCTGAAGCGCGCCGGCGTCTAAGGCTTACGGTTTGGTCACCGACCCGCGAGGACCTCCTGCACCGGATCCAGCGCATCCTGGATGACCGGGTGCCACTTGCGCACGCATTTGAGGGCGGAGGAGGCCGCCCCCATCCTGGTTCCGAGTTATCCTTAGACGGCGCCGTTCGAGGATCTCCGACTCAAGGAGAAGCGATGAACTACACCAGGATCTCCGCCGACTGCCATATCGACCTGCCGATGCTCGCGCCCGACATGTTCACGTCCAACGCTCGGCGGCCCTCAAGGAGAGAATGCCCTACGTCACCGAGGGCGCCGACGGTCCGTACTGGACCTGCAAGAACGGGGGCTCGTTCGGCCTGCTGAACGGCGTGGGGCCATCCGGCCAGAAGCTGGTGTCCGGGCAGAACCACCGCGTGGACGTCATGGCCGCGACGGGGTTCTACGAGGACGGCAAGAAGGGCCGCCGCCGCCCCACCGATCCGGTCCTGCGCGCGAAGGACATGGACCGCGACGGCGTGGAGGCCGAGGTGATCTTCGGCATCCTTGGCGCAGCGACGCGGCTGAACGATGCCGTAGCGGCGAACGAGATGTTCCGCATCTACAACGACTGGCTCGTGCACTTCTGCAAGCACGATCCGGCGCGCTTCATCGGGCTGGCCTGCCTACCCTACGGCGACATCGACGCGGCGGTGAAAGAGATCCATCGGGTCGCGAAGCTGGGGCTCCGCGGAGTGGAGCTGTCGTGCTCGTGGGACATGGAGCCCATGTGGCATCCGATGTGGGAGCCGCTGTGGAACGCCATCCACGAGGTCGACCTGCCGCTGCACTTCCACACGTTCCCGGCGGTGCCGCCCAGCCTGCTGGACAAGGCCATGGGGCCGACCCGTCGCGCGGCGTTCTTCACCGTGGTCTCCAGCTTCCAGATGAACCTCGCAAACATCCTGGCCGCCGTCATCGGCGCCGGCGTGCTCGAGCGCTATCCCAACGTGCGCATCTCGTTCGGCGAGAGCGGCATTGGCTGGATTCCTTATGCGCTCGATCGCATGGACTTCGAGTGGGAGGACCGCTTCCGTGACCTCGGCCTGAAGATGAAGCCGAGCGACTACTGGCGGCGCCAATGCAAGGGTACGTTCCAGTTCGATCGCATAGGCGGCAAGCTGATCGACGAGATGGGCGTAGAGTCGATCATGTGGGGCTCCGACTATCCGCACGCCGACGGAGTATGGCCAGAGTCGTCGAAGTACATCGCGGAGCAGTTCGGCCACCTGCCGGCCGACGTCGTGCACAAGATCACCTGCGAGAACGCCGGGAAGTTCTACCGCTTGATGTAGACGCCGCGAGATCTGTGCGCCCGCGGCTCTTCCCGGCGCCTTGTTAGTGAGGTTTCCTCGCGATTTGAAGCATGCGGCATTTCGTCGAGTTTGAGCGAGGCAACTGACCGGCTGGAGTCGGCCAGGTGCAGACCTTCAGCCTCTCTAGAGAATTTGCTCGGAAGCGGCCGTTCGCTGGCGATCGATCGTCAGGAGGCACCCATTTGTAGCCCCGAACGGGAGCGCTCAACGCATTGACCATAACCGGCGCACAAGCAGTGGGCGAAAGCCTGCTGCTTGGGCGTCCGTGTTCATGGGCCGTTTAGGCTAGACACCCCTCAGCGAGTAACTTCCCAGTTTGAAACGCCTCTACACTCTGACTGTGTCGATAGATCGGTGAAAACAAAATTTCCCTTCACACCTTGCAGTTCCTTCCACTTTCCGCTGACACCCGTGTATTCCCAACGGCCCGTCTTCATTGTTGAATCGTTCCACCAGCGATCAACCCACTTGTCTCCATCGCGATCAGTATGAAGGCAGTAACCACTTGCTTTGAATGACTTGTCCGCCATGCTCTCAATAGTGCCTGCGCAGTCGATGTGCGACATGTGGTCAGGACTGTTTGCCACAGTCACCTGAACCCCTTTGCCCTTCCACAGAATCAATGCGTGTCCCTCTTCAAGCGGTAACAAGGTCACCTCGCACGTGAAAATGTTCTGACCCGATTGCGCGGGCTGCACGCTCAGGGCGTCGGCGGAGAGAATGGACAACGCGGTCACGGTCAATGCAAGAATCATCTTCATGATTACCTCCCAGGAAAGACACAATACGAAAACCCTGCCCCCGCATGCTGACGACAATCGCTTGGATAGTTCACTCTAGTCCTCCCCCTCAATGAAACGCACAAACCATCCAGCATGACCATCGCCAGCATAGTCGTCGAGGACTTATGTGGGTCGATGCGGTCGCCGACGCCCTGCCCGGCCCCTTGCGCAGCGCGTCCGAGCTTGCCCCACTTCGCCACCCAAGCGAACACGCGGTGACTCAAAAGACGGTCCATCGCCGGCCCGATCGAGTCTCAAAAAAAACCGCCGACGGATAGCCGAGGCGGCTCCTCTGGAGGAGGAAAGCGAAAGGAGCGAGTGAGGTCCTGGTCGTGCGCTGCGTCGGGCGACGCCGCTCCTGGAGCCGCTGGCTTAACGCGATACTTGCCCTGCACGCCGCATGAGTTCGGCTGCCTGTTCTCGATCAAGGGTTTCCAGCTTGCTGGCCGCGTGTACAAAATCGCCTGGTTGACCGGCCTGCTGAGAGGCGACGGCAAGCCAGTACCAAGCACGGACGTGGGCGCTGTCGCGGGCCACCGCGGCCCGCAGCGCCAGCAACGCCTCCTTCGGCTGGGCCAGGCCAAGCTTGGCTCGACCAAGCGCGAGCCAAGCCTCCGGATCTTCGGGATCCGACAGAGTCCAATCCAGCGCGAGCTCCGCGAGACGACTCCACTCCTGAGCCGACTCCAGCCACGCAGCGTCGAGAAATGCAGGTTGGTTGGGCGCCTGGTCCTCCCAGAACGCCAACTCGGAGCCGTGTGGATCCAAGGAAGCATCTGCCTCTAGCAGCCGATCGACCCACTCCGTGGGAAGCGCGTAGTTGAGGTCGTCGTCCGCGGTGCCGCGGAAGGTGAGGATGCCGACTAGTTCGCCTGTGCTGTTGAACAATCCGCCGCCGCTCGCTCCGCGCGGAAAGGCCACTGACGTGCGGATAACGCTGCCGCCATCCATCCGATACAGGGCGGTGACCTGCCCTTCCTGAACGAAGCGTGAGACCCTGTCGGTGAATCCTACGGCGACGATTGCTTCCCCGACGTTAAGAGCGGAGGAAGGAAGACGCGCGGCGATCGGACCACGAATCTCGGGAACAACCAGGATGCACAGATCGTGACGGCCGTCTTCCGAGCCCGGATGAGCAACCAGCTCGTCGGACGGATTCAGGAGGAAGATGCGCCGCGCGTGGTGGGTTGTGTGACAGCTGGTAACCAGCTTCCCTGGGGCGATGACTACCGCAGAGCCCAGCGCGCTGCGCCCATCCGCGTGGGACGCCCCGATTCCGTAGACCGTACGGACGACATCACGCGGGTCCGCGGCCTCGCAAACCGACGCCAACAGCAACACTGACAGCAGACAGCGCAGAATCTGCACACTCCCCTCCACAGCCATGCCACCGGACCATAGCACGCCGTCACTTACAGATGGCTTACGGATCGTCTGTTGCACTGCGATTGTGACGGCGCTGCGGGTCGTCTCCAGGGTCAGCGGGTGGACTACTCGCTGCGGTCGGTATACGAGAGCAACACAATCGCGCCGGTGGCGCACGGCGTACCACTTCCACCCGACGGAGCCGCCAATTCCGCTTCTCGGTCATCGCCACCTTTTGATCTAAGACGCTCGACGTGTCGGCTGCGCCGATTCGGCGGCTTTGCCAGCGCCCCGCACCAGTCCCAGTCCGAACATCGAAGCAGGCCAAGAACGATTGCGTCGGCTATCGCGTACCCGCGAAAGCGCGCTTGCTCAGCGCGTCCTGGATTGCGTGAAGATTCTCTTCGCACCGCGCCGTGAGCACGCGCTTCTTGCCCAGTGACAGCGCCAGCGAGCGGACGTTGCTGTTGCGTCGGGACAGGACGATGAGCTGCGTGTTGAGGTCGTGGAAGCGGTCCAATGCGGCGGTGGCGCAGGTTTCCCGGGCTGGCCGATGTCCGCTTTCCCTTGGCTGGACGACTGCTATCGAGCGATGGCTGTGACGGCTTTGGGTCGGTTGGCGACCGTCGGGTAGCGGTGCAGACTTCGGCTCCCTTTCACCATAGAGGAGCCGATCATGGAGCAGTCTGCCACTGCAGGTCAGGGTCATGGGCCCTGAACAAAGCCAAGCTCGTCGGGAAAAAGTCACCGTTAACCGTTGAAGCTCAAGGATATCTGGGCCGTCCGGATACGGTTGTAGATCGCCAACCGTATTCGCGACCTTGCCCTGTCCGATTTGGCCATCGACAGCAAGTTGAGGGCGTGGGACTTGGTGCGGCTGCGGGTACGGGACGTGGCGCACGGCGAGCGTGTCGCGGCTCGGGCTATCGTCATGCAGCAGAAGACCCAGCGGCCGGTTCAGTTCGAGATCACGGAGCAGACCGCCATCTCTCCGAAGCTGCCGTTGAGATACTTAAGTTGACCTCTAAGGGCAGATTGCGGGCCGAACGGCGCGCCGGCGCCATGGTCCGCACTATCAACATTGTGCGGACGCCGATGGCTCATTGAGGTGCCTGTGCGCGCATCGCGCTGGCCGGCGTAGGATCACGCTGGGCGAGGAAAGTGTGCAGCTGCGCGACGACCGCGGCCCCCTCCCCGATGGCCGCCCCCACCCGCTTCACCGAGCCGCAACGGACGTCGCCGACGGCGAAGATCCCCTCGACGCCGGTCTCCAGCGGCAGCGGCGATCGCTCGGCTGAACCCACGTCGGCACCGGTCCGGATGAACCCCTTCTCGTCGATGGGGATGCCGCAGCCGGTGAGCCAGGCTCGCCGCCGGATCGGCGCCGGTGAAGAGGAACAAGTGGGCGATCGCGTGCTGTTCCTCGGCCCCGGTGCGCCGGTTGCGCCACCGCACGCCCTGCAGACCGACGTCGGGCGTGCCGAGGAGCTCAACGATCTCGGTCTCGCAGAGCACCGCGATGTTTGGAGAGCCCGCGATCCGTTCGATGAGGTAGCGCGACATGGTGCTCGAGAGGCCGGGCCCGCGCACCAGCACGCGCACGTGACGCGCGTGGCTGGCGAGGAATACTGCCGCCTGGCCCGCCGAGTTTCCTCCACCCAACAGGGCCACTTCCTCGTTGCGGCACAGCCTGGCCTCGACGGGCGAGGCCCAGTACGAGACGCCGCGGCCCTCGAACTGCGCGAGGTTCGGAATCTCCGGACGGCGATAGCGCGCGCCGGTGGCGACGACGACCGCGCGCGCCCGGACGCGCCGACCGTCGGCAAGCTCGAGGATGTGCACGGGATCAGGACCCGAGCGTTCCGAAGTGCAGTCCAGCCGCGTAACCTCCGTGGACAGGCTGAACTCGACCCCGAATTTCTGCGCCTGCGTGAACGCGCGTGCCATCAGCGCCTGCCCCGAGACGCCAGTCGGAAAACCCAGATAGTTCTCGATGCGCGCGCTGGCGCCGGCCTGTCCTCCAAACGCGAGCGCTTCCAGCACCAGGACGGACGAGGCCCTCCGATGCGCCATAGACCGCGGTCGCAAGCCCGGCCGGACCCGCGCCGACGATGGCTACGTCGTACGGTTCGGAGCGGAAGCTCGTCGCCACCAGGCCCAGGGCCCGCGCCAGCTCCTGCTTCGTCGGGTTCTTGAGCACCGTGCCGTCCGACAGGACCGCGATCGGGAGCTCCCCCGGCTCCGGGGCGAAGCGCGCGAGCAGTGACGACGCATCCCGATCCTCATCGGGATCGACCACGCGGAAGGGAATCGCGTTGCGTTCGAGGAAGTGCGACAGCCGCGTCACGTCCGGGGACTTGAGTGCCCCGACGAGTACCGGACCTCCGAAGCCGATCTCGATCAGCGCCACGCGACGCAGGATGAGCGCGCGCAGGATGCGCTCGCCGAGCTCGGCCTCGGCGACGAGCAGCGCTCGGAGCGCCTCCGGCGGAACGACGATAGCCTCCACGTCACCGACCGCCCGGGCGTCGAACACGCTCAGGTCCGGCCCTCCGGAGAGCTGTCCGATCTCGGCCATGACCTCGCCCGGGACCACCTCCGTCATTTCCTCGACCGGGGCCCCGATCAGCTGCGCGAACGCTGCCACTGGCACCGCCTGCCCCAGCCCATCGCGTGGCACGATCGCTACCCGGCCGGAGAGGATCACGTACATCCCGGGGACGGCCTCTCCTGCCTGGAACAGGAGCTCTCCGGCAGGGAACCGCCTGACCTCGCCGAAACGTCGGACGCGATCGATCTCGGCCGCGGAAAGGACCGGAAACATCTGCTGGAACCGCGACGCCAGGGCGGCATTGGATGTGGCCGGCCCTGCCGGAGCCGCGTTCCCCAGTACCTCGTGCTCGCTGCGCTCGTTCTGGCTGGACATGTCAGATCCCCGATCGCGCGCCGGGCAGGATTGGCCGCTGGCTCGCCGCTTCGCTATGCGCGATCGAATGTCACACCGAAGCGTACGCCACGATTCAGCAGATCCGGCAGCAGAGCCCGGGCATCGTCCGTATCTATCGGGGCGAACGATAGGCGATTCGATCCGACATCAGCGTGACATCGAGAACACGCTATGCCGGTGAGGCGGGGCAGTCAAGGGGGGCAGCTCAAATCGAGACAACTTCTCGCTCTAAGCGGCAGACACCCGGGGGCCCACTCCAAAACCGAAAGCGCCGGCCGCAAGCACGTCGCTGGCGTATTGCGCATTCTTCTCGTCCCCCAGGCAGCCGCGCTGCTCGCCACGGTGCAGCTCACCTGCACGGCCCCCCAGATCGAGGTGGTCGACGAGCTGGCGTGGCCGGCAGCCTATGCACGCACCATCGAGGAACACAACGTGATCTGGATGAAGCGCTTCGCTGCGGAAAGCGATACCGCCTACCGGATTCTCGTGCACGAGATGATCCACTGTGCCCTCTACGAGCAGCGCGAACGGGCGGGGATGCGCCATCCCCGCAGCCTGGATCCTCGCGAGGAGATGACGGTCCAGGCCCTTACCGAGTAACTGCTGGCCTATTGAGCTCCGACGCCAGGCAACTCGATCGATCGTCGCCGGAAGCCCGTCGCAATCCGCTGCGGTGACACTCGTGACATTCGCGCAGGGACTTGGAACCATTCCGCACCCGTACACGCCTAGTCTGGCCTCATCGAGCGTGCGAGAGCACCGATTGCGCGCGAGGTGCAGCTGTTCGCTGCGTCCGCGAGGCTTCATCCAGGTAGGCACCACTACGTTTTGCTCTTACACAACTACCTCTTGAGGCTCGAACGAAAAGATTCGATTCGGAACGACAATGAATGGACTTGAACATCATCGCCGGTATTCCGTTGGAGGTGTGCTGAGCCGTGCGCTGTTCCAACTGCGTCGCGTGGCCCTGGCCGCCTTGTGCGCGCTCTCCTGGCCTGCGCTCGCCGACTCGGCCGACGCGCCGTACAGTGCGCCGGTGCAGCGCGTTGCCGACATCCTCGAGAAGATCAAGGCCAACTATGTCGAGCCTATCGACGACGCCAAGCTGGTGAGCGGTGCGGTCAACGGTGTGCTGCGCAGCTTGGACCCGCATTCGGCCTATCTCGACGCCGAGGCCTTCCGCGAGCTTTACAACGACAACCGCGGCGACTACGGTGGGCTCGGCCTCGAGGTGGCGATGCAAGAGGGCGGTGTCAAGGTGGCGACGGTGGTCGAGGGCGGACCGGCGGCGCGCGCAGGGATGCGGGCGGGCGATGTCATCGTCGCAGTCGACGGGGGCAGTGTTCAGGGACAGAGCTTGGAGCAGGTCATCGGGCACGTGCGCGGAGAGCGCGGCACGCAGGTCGATCTCACCGTGGCGCGCGGCGGCGAAGGCGAGACCAGGGCCTTCACCCTGACCCGTGAGCTGATCCACGGCCGCAGCGTCTGGGTGAGCTTGATCGAGCCGGGGTACGCCTACGTGCGCACATCCCAATTCCAGGTTCCCACGCCCGAGAGCCTGGTGGCTGAGTTAACCCGAGTCCTGAACCAAGACCACGGCCGGGTCGCCGGGATCGTGCTGGACCTGCGCGACAATCCGGGCGGGCTGCTCAGCGCCGCCGTCGGCGTGTCGGCGGTGTTCCTGCCCGCCGGTGCGCCGGTGGTGTTCACCGAAGGTATGGCCAAGGGCGCGAAGATGCGGCTGTTCGCACAGCGCGAGGACTACCTTCGCTACGGTGCCATCGACCATCTGCGCTCGGTGCCGCCGGAATTGAAGACCCTGCCGTTGGTTGTGCTGGTCAACGGGGGGTCAGCTTCCGCTGCCGAGATCGTTGCCGGTGCGCTGCAGGACAACCAGCGTGCCACCGTGCTGGGCACGCATACCTACGGCAAGGGCTCGGTGCAGGTTGTCATTCCGTTCGGGGACGGCACCGGCATGAAGCTCACCACGGCCTACTACCACACGCCCAGCGGCCGTGTTATCCAAGGTAAAGGCGTTATCCCCGACGTGGTGGTCGAAGGGAAGGCGGTTGGCCATGCGCAGGCTCGGCCGGGCGTACATCCCGTCGCTCTTGAGCATGAAGGCGACGAGGCGCGCGCGCATCAGGTTGCTGCCCTGTGCGCGCCGCGTACCGATGCCGAGCCGTTCGCCGAACAGAACGCGGCGTCCGACGCGGCTCGCCCGCCTGCCGGGGCGTCTGCGGTGGACTGCCAACTCGAGCGCGCGCTGCAACTGCTTCGCAGCCGAGTGTCGATGACGCGCAGCTAGGGCCTGCGGCAGGTTCTGGCGGCCGTTCGCTGGCGGAACATTCCGGCAGGTAGGCGCAGTCGGGTTCGACGACCAGAGCCCACGTCATTGCAAGCGCATGACGGGCGTGACGGCGAGGCAGATTCGACCTTGACAAGAACTTCCAAAAACACCGCAAGCTCCTTCAATACCGCGCGCGTGGCGCCGGCTAGACTGGGTGTGGGTGCGGTGGTCGCGCGTCCACCCTCCTCTCGGGCGTGGGACCCAGCGCATCTTTCGGAATACTTCGGAGGTCAACGCACCGTCTGGTGGTGGAGCCTGTGAGGAGATGCTGATGAAGCTTGCATTTGCTGGACGAGGACTGACCGCATTGCTGCTCTGCGTTGCAGGCAGCGCCTGGCTGGCCACCGCCCTGGCCGCGGAGGACCTCAGCGTGCCCCCGCCGATACCTGCAGACGTCCCCTCGGCCTCCTCACCGCCCGCGAAATGGCAATCAGCGCCCAAGGGCTCCTGTCCCAACTGTGGCGTGATCCGCTCGATCAAGCAGACCGAAGAGGAGCGCCGGGGTAAAGAAATGCCCAGCTATATCGGCTCTCCGCAATACCTCGAGCAGCGCGACTTCTCCAAGCCGGTCGTCGGCCCGGTCCTGGGGATCACGTTCGGCAAGGGGCAGACCACGCAGCCCTTCGTAGGCGCTGCCGGAAGCGAAACCATGCGCCGCCGGATCAAACAGGTCACCTACGCAGTCACGGTCGGCTTCGACGACGGCCGCCTCGGGCTGATCGAGCTGCAGGATATCGACGACTTGCGCGTAGGCGACCGCGTGCTTGTAGACGGATCGCACCTCGCCCTGCTCAAGGAGTAGCCGGCAACCGACTCACGGGCAGTGATCGCGCCGGCAGGTACTCCATCGCAGTTGCAAGCCGTAACCCGGATACGGCGCGCTGAAATGATCCGCAAACGCGCGCAATCGAACATGGGGATGTGGACTTGTTCGAAAGAAACCGGCCCGTCGGCAACGTCGGCGCTCGTTGCGCGCCGTCACCGAAACAGCGCGCCATTGACCCCGTACACGCATCGGCTCCGCCAGGCCGAGATCGACCATGACTGACCTCTCGCCGAAGACGCTAACTGCCGCGCTCGGGCCAACGCCGAACGCTGTGCAGGCGGCGATCGACTACTGCACCGATGCGTGGCTGCGCACGATCCTCACCTGGGACGTCCTGCGCGAGCCCGAGTGGATGCTTTTCAGCGACGGTTGCCCGGGCGGGGAAAGTCCTGAGGAGGTTGGCGCTCGAGTCGATCGGGTGATTGCAAGAGTCCGCGCGCTGGAAGGGCATATCGCACTTTTTGCGCACGGGCATATCTTGAGAATCTTAGCGGCTCGGTGGCTTGGACTTCCAGCTGGGGCGGGATCTCACTTCATGCTCGATACCGCAACGCTTAGCGTCCTGAGCTACTACCGAGGGATCCCAGCAGTGAAGCGGTGGAACGCCCCGCTCCTGTCGTAACGAGTGCGAGTGATTCCTTGCTCAGACGCAAGGAGCGCCGCGCGCGAAAACCCAATAGGAGGCTATATGACATCGACCAACTTAGCAAAGATTGCGCAGCAGCTGGTTGCGCGCGGGAAAGGCATATTGGCGGCTGACGAGACTGTTCCCACCGTGACGAAGCGCTTCGATGCGCAAAAAATCGAGTCGACACGCTACCGAGCGCGACCTGCGTAAACGTGAATGCGCACGCGCTCGTGCGCTATGCCGCGCTATGCCAGGAACAGGACGTAGTGCCCATCGTGGAACCTGAAGTTCTGATGGACGGATCGCATACCATCGAGCGTTGCGAAGAAGTCACAGGTGCGGTGCTGCACGCAGTGTTCAACGCGCTCTTTGATCAGAAAGTCGCTCTCGAGGGCATGCTGCTCAAGCCGAACATGGTCATCTCGGGGAAGGAATGCGCCAAGCAGGCCACGGTCGAGGAAGTCGCGCTCGCGACAGTGCGCTGTCTGCGCCGGCTGCGGTCCCGGGAATCGTCTTCCTTTCCGGCGGACAGGATCACCTCGCCGCCACCAGGCATCTGAGCGCGATCAATCAGGTCGAAGGACCGAAGCCTTGGAAGCTGAGCTTTTCATACGGGCGCGCATTGCAGGACGAAGCGCTCAAAGCCTGGCGCGGAAAGGACGAAAACCTCAAAGCAGGCCAGCGGGCATTCTATCACCGGGCCCGGTGCGACAGCGCGGCCACCCTGGGTCGATATGCCGTCGACATGGAAGGCGAATCTGCGAAGATTTGATAGACGGCGCATCGTGCACACGCAAGGCGCACACGAAAGGGTGGGCCGGCTACGCGGACCGGCAAGGCTGGGCGAGCAAAGCGATCCTCAATGTCGCAAGCTCGGGCAAGTTTTCCGGCGACCGGACGATCGCCGATTATGCGAGAGAAATCTGGGAGACGGCGCCGTGTCCCATCCCGAGATCAGCCGGTCCCGCACGCTCTCCTAGTCTAGCTAGCTACGGGCTAGTAGGGGCGTGCCGACTTGCTTGTAGAATTTGCCTGCAGGATATACCTGTATACGGGCTGTCGAGCAGCTCGGCGTGTTGAACTGAGACCGCGGCGGAGTCGGTAACCCGCCGCGAATGTGGAGAGCCGGTGGGAGAAGCGCTGTCGTCGCCGGGATCGTCCCACGACAAGGCAGGAGCTGCGAGCCTGCTGTTGCCCCGGCTCGACCGTCGGCGCCTGCTCCTGGCGGCGCTCGCCATGCTCGCCGGTTGCACTCGGGAGATCAGGATCCCGAGGGCCGCGCCCCCGACCGGGCAACGGCTGCCACCTGAAGCACGCGAGCTGCACGCATCCGACTTCGCGAAATCGGACATGGACAGCGCGGCCGAAGTCCACCTCCAGGAAAGCCTTGCTTCGACCCGCCTGCTCACCGAGAAGCTCTACCGGCGCAACCCCCGCGAATGGCAGCGCGGCGGCTACGCCAGCCTCGAGGCGGCGGTCGGCCGCGCGTTCGATCCGAAGTTCGCCTGGAGCTTCCCGGAGCTCGGCAATGCCCGCAGCACCGACGCGCTGCAGCTCGCCTTCCGGCCCGAATTCACCGGGGACCGCGTATTCGCGTTCGGTGTCGGCATGGGCAGCATGATCATGCAGGCCTACGGCAACCAGACCGAGTTCTTCCTGGTCGACCAGATCGACCCGCAAAAACTCTACAACGCGGCGCGCAACGTCGAGGTAGCTGCATGGAAGCTCGCGACCGCGCGCGATGCCCGTGGCAGGCTCATGCTGCTGTCCAACGAGCTCGCATCGGATGCCGCGCCGAACCTGAGCTATGAGCGCGAGATCGGGAAGCTGATCGCCTACCAGGACAGTCTGGCGCGCGTTATCGCCGAGCGCACCAACCGGACCATCCGGTTCGTCGTGCAGGGGGCCGCACTCAAGGTCTTCCTGCCGCTCTAGTCCGCGGCTCAGGTTCCTCGGTCGCTGCCGTGGGGCTCGCGCCGGTCGGATCGCTCCTGGTGAAGCTCGAGCGGTCGCGGGTGTCCCAACGCGTAACCCTGGGCGTAGTCGACGCCGATCTGTCTGAGCTTCAGCATGATCGCCTGGCTCTCCACCCACTCGGCGATGGTCTTGAGCCCCATGATATGGCCGATATGATGGACCGCTTCGACCATGGCGTGGTCGATCTCGTCGCCGACCAGACCGCGGACGAAGCCGCCATCGATTTTCAGATAGTCCACGGGCAGGGCCTTGAGATAGCTGAACGAAGACAGGCCGGTGCCAAAATCGTCCAGCGCGAACTGGCATCCGCGTGCCTTCAGCGTGCCGATGAAGCGCAGCGCATGGGCGAGCTCGGAAACGGCCGAGGTCTCGGTGATCTCGAAGCAGAGCCGGCTTGGCGCCACCCGCGTGGCGTCGATCTGCTCGGTCACGAAGTCCAGAAAGTCGGTCGCGCCCAGGGACTGCCCCGATATGTTGATGGCGAACCTGACACGCTCCCCGATGTCCGTGGCAGACAGGACCTCCAAGCTCTTTCCCACCACCCAGCGATCGAGCGCCAGCATCAGGCCGTAGCGTTCAGCCGCTGGAAGAAAGGCGCCCGGAAGAACGACGTGTCCGGACTTCATCCAGCATCCGGATCAGGATCTCTCCGCGCGCCCCGTCCAGGGCGTCGGAGCCCACCGGCAGGATCGGCTGAAAGTACAGGCGGAAGCGCTCATCGGCCAACGCCTGCTGGATGCGTGGCATCCAGCGCATCTCGCCGTCGCGCTGCGCGAGCATGGTGTCGCCGGGCTGATAGACATGCACGCGGTTCCTGCCTTTCTCCTTGGCGGCGTAGCAGGAGCTGTCGGCAGCGCTGAATACTCCGGCCAGGGTCTCGCCCGCCTGGGTGATCGGCACCAGCCCGATGCTCACCCTGATGGTGAAGGTCTTGTCGCCCCAGCCGAAGCGGAAGCCCTGCAGCAGCTCGCGCAGGGAATGGGCGATGCGCTTGGCCTCGACGACGGAGCAATGCTCGAGCAGGACCCCGAATTCGTCCCCACCCAGGCGCGCAAGCGTATCTGCCGCCCGCAGCTTGGTACGCAGAAGAGCCGAGATCTGCCGCAGCAGGTCGTCTCCGGCGGCATGGCCGCACGTGTCATTGACCACTTTGAACTGATCCAGGTCCAGGTACAGCAGGGCATGCGGCACGTGCGGGTTCGCCGAGCCCAGGAGGTGGGTCAGTCGGCGCTCGAACTCCGGGCGATTGACCAGGCCCGTGAGGGTGTCGTGGGTCGCCTGGTGGGATAGCTGCTGCGCGAGCTTGCGTTCCTCCGTGACGTCTCGAAAGACCAGGACGACGCCGATGCCGGCATTGTCGCTGTCGCGGATCGACGCCACCGACATGTCGATATTGAGCTCACGCTGATCCCGGCAGATCAGCAGGCTGCGGTTGCCCGGCCCGACGCTCTCATCGCCCTTCAGACGCCGGCCCACGGGGTCTTCGGCCGGCTCGCGCGTGAGCTCATCGACGATATGGAATATCTCGGTGAGCGGGCGGCCCCTTGCCGCCCGGTCGTCCCAGCCGGTCAGGCGCTCAGCGACCGCGTTGAGGTAGGTGACATGGGCCGTGGCATCCGTTGTGATGACGGCATCCCCGATGCTGGCCAGGGTGACGCGGAACAGCTCCTTTTCCGTCCGCAAGACGTCGTTGGCCTGCGCGAGCTGCGCCGTGCGCTCCTGAACCTTGTGCTCCAGGTCATCGTACGCGCGGCGCAGCGCCCGCTCCGACTTCCTGCGCTCGGTGATGTTGCGCGACAGGCACAGGACACGGGTCACGCCCTCCGTCTCCACGACGCTGGCATTGATCTCGATGGGGGTGATCCCGCCGTGGGCATCGACGTAGTCGATCTCAAGATTGCGCACATAGCCCCTGGCCAGGCATGCTCCCATCTCAGCGTCATTGCGCTCGATATCGGCGGGCGAAATCCACTCGGCAACGTGGCGTCCCTGGATCTCGGCCAGCGTCCGGTGACCCGTGAGGCGGACGTACACCGGATTGGCGTCCACGATGCGACCCTCGGCATCCGCGATGTGGTATCCGGTACCGGTAGTCTCGACCAGCGTGCGGTAGACCTGGTTGCTGGCCTGCAGCGCCTCCTCGGTACGCCGCCTTTCCTGCATCTGCCCTTCCAGCTCCCGGTTGATGGCCTGCTGGCGGTCCCGGGACGCAGCCAGATTGTCCGACAGCTGCGCATTGTGGAAGCGCAGCAGCAGCGACTCGGTCACGGTTCGGTAGTAGCGCGCCGAGATCAGCGACATCATCGCAATGAACAGCATCAGCATCGCGCTCATCGCTAGAAACATCTCGCCTTCCTGGAGCATGATCCTGATCGCGAACGGCAGGATCGCCGGCACCAGGAACGCCGCATAGGCACCGCGAAACGAGGACAAGGTCGACATGCCGCCCGCGGCCAGGCCGGCCAGCACAAAGGCCAGGAACATCTGCTCGAGCACATCGTTCGGTGGCAGCGGAAATACGCCGGCGATTCCCCATACCATGCCCGAGATCAGCACCCCGGCCAGGAAGCGGCGTCCCCAGGGTCCCGCGGCCGAGGCCGGCGGCTTCGCTCTGAAGTACGCCCGCCTCAGCCCTGCGCGAGCCAATGTGGTGACGGCCAACCCGAGCAGCCACAGTGCGAGCCACAGTCGCGGTACGTGGCCCCACAGGACGTACACGACCAGGACGCCGACGATCGTTGTGGCAATCAGTGCGGTGGGAAGTTGTTCGAACAGAAGGCGGATCTGCTCGGCACGGATCTGCTGGAGGTGTCGCTTCGCATCGGCTCCGGGCGGCAGGCGCGAAGCAATCGATCCGCTGCTGCCGCGAGCGCGCGCAGGCCGTCCACGAAGGGCTGTTAACCGCCAGCGGCTCATCACGTACAACTTTCTCAATGGTGGCGGTTTCCGCGGCCCCTCCCGACGCGGACGCCTTCATGGAGCGATTACTATAGCACGTGCCGATCGCCGCTTTGCAGTTCAGGACGCAGCGTTCGGGAAGGTACTGAGCAGCAGAGCGTGCAGACCGTTCCAGCAGATCTGCACGCCGATACACAGCAGGATGAACGCGGACAGGCGCACCACCACGTCGGTTCCAGTGGGTCCCAGCTTCTTGAGGATGCGATCGGCGTAGCGGTAGCAGAGGTAGACACACAGGGCAACGATCACGATCCCGAGCGCATGCGCTAGAGCGGTCAGCACCAACGGACGCAGGCCGGGCGTCGGGTTGGCCCCGAGCGTGAGGGCGACAGAGATCGAGCCGGGGCCCACCGTAAGCGGCAGCGTCAGAGGGTAGAAGGCGCGCTGACCGAGATCGTCCGGCGTAACCGACGGGGCGCCGCTGCGGGCGAGAGCTGAAGGCGCATTGGGGCTGTTGAGCAGCGACCAGCCGATTGCGCAGACGACGATTCCGCCGGCGACCTGGACGGCGGGGATCGACAACCCGAAGAAGTCGAGCACATAGGCGCCGATCAGAGCCGAAGCGATCAGCAGGAGAAAGCTGTTCACCGCAACTGCCTTCGCCATCCGCCGTCGCTCTTCTGCCGTGAGGCCGCCGGTGATGGCGAGGTAGATCGGCGCAGCGCCCAGCGGATCGACGATGGGCAGCAACGCGCCGACCGCGAGCAGGACAGTTCCGGCAAAGTGGCGAAGATCGCTGAGGATGTTGAGCAATGGCGTGACGCTCAGTCTGTGTCCGGGTCGAGCGCGTTGTGTCGTGTCACCGATTCGCTAGCCCGGATATTTCATCAGGACGCGAGATTATGGCGGAGGCCTGGGCGAGACAGATCGGGCTCGACCGGCGCAGCCAATAGATTATTCTATTGGCAAGTCGGGCATGCCCGATATGGCCGGCCAGGACCCGCCAGAATCCGCGTAACCCCAACCTCCAAACTGCACGCGAGGCAAATCACCCACGATCGGTTGCTGGTGCGGATCTCCACGCATTCGGGGGTGGCCTGGTGAAATATCCGGGCTAGGCATCCGGTCGGCGGCCCGCAGTGGAACGGCGCGCGTATTGTAGACCCGGAGCCGGGCGCTGACTCGCCGATTTGGTCGCGGCGATACGGGCGCTCAGCGCGCCGCGGTCTGCAGCTTGCGGTCCCTGCCCGCGAACGGATTGTTCTGAGCAAACCAGTCTGCGGCGCGGTTGCGTTGCGCTACGCTGAAGCCGGTCAGCCGCTCGTAGCGGGCAGCGATGAACCGCCTCCGGGTAGAATCAGGGGGGACACACCGTGAGACCATGACAGGATGCCGCCGATGCGGATGAGGACGAAAGTCGCGCTGGTGACGGGCGCCGGATCTGGGATCGGCCGCGCGACGGCGCTGCGCCTCGCCGCCGAAGGGGCGCAGGTTGCATGTGTAGATGCGGCGGGCGAGGACGCCCAGGAGACGGCGAGAACGATCGCCGCCGGTGGGGGCGAGGCCGTTGCGCTCGCCGCGGATATCACCGAGGAGGCCGCGTGTGCGCGGATCGTGGAGGAGACCCTAGGGCGATTCGGGCGGCTCACCAGTTTGGTGAACTCGGCGGGTGTGCGGCCGGAGCGCCGAGACCCCACGCCGGCGTTGTCGGAGTGGCAGCGGGTCGTGAACGTGAACCTGACCGGGACCTACCTTGCTTCCCGGGCCGCGCTGCCGGCGCTGGCGGCCAGCGCGGCCGGCTCGATTACGAATCTCGCATCCATCTTCGGGCTCGTCGGCGGCGCCACCTCGTCGTCCTATGCGGCGTCCAAAGGCGCGATCGTGAACCTGACCCGCCAGATGGCGCTGGAGTGGGCACCGCAGGTCCGCGTGAACTGTGTCTGCCCTGGGGTGATCGAGACACCCATGACCGCTGGTTTGCGCCAGGACGCCGCCTGGATGCAGGCGACCCTTAAGCGCTACCCGCTGGGCCGCTTCGGCCGGCCCGAGGAGATCGCCGCGGCGATCCTCTACCTGGCGAGTGACGAAGCGGCGTTCGTGACCGGGGTGGCGTTGCCGGTGGACGGTGGTTACACGGCTGGGTAGGCCAAGCGCGCGCCTGCAGATTGGGCCGGCGCGGATGGCCCAGGCTTTGCCTTGGACCCGATGCCTGCGCCCGCGTCACGCCCTGGGCGCTGGCATGCTATCAATTAAATCAAACGATTATGTCTCAGGCTCCCGCAGTCGGAGTGCCCGAGACAGGCACCCGGCCGCCCTCATCCGCACATCGCGCTGGGGCGTTGTCCGCCTGTGGCGCGGACGCATGCAGGAGGCGCCCGCGTTGCGACTCAGGTCGCCGACAGGCGTCACGTGCCGGCACGCGCGGGCCGCCCCGTTCGCTCTGGCGGCGGCGTCCCGCGTGCATGTCATGAGTCTTGCTAAAGCGACGATAAAGGTGCACGGTGCAACCCGGTTTTCCGCCCGGAGTGGACGCACTCGCCCCGGACCTTCAGATGCGGTTCACCCAAGCCCCACGCGATGAACAGGAACACGGTTTTCTCCAAGACCGGCAAGGGACTGCTGGAGATCAAGAGCAAGGCTAGCCGCCTGGCGAAGGATCACTCTCGCGTCCTCAACCTGGTGGACGGGAAAGCCACGCTGCAGGATCTGGTCGAGAAGAGCCGGATCAGCGAAGCCGATCTGCGCAAGATCCTGGGACTGCTGTCCGACGGCGGGTTCCTCAAGGAGTTCGCCCAGCCCGCCGCCGAGCCGGCCGCCCGGGGTGCGGCCAGCTCGAACGCCGCGTCCGCGGCGGAAGACCTCGACTTCACTCAAATGCTTGGACCGGCCACGTCGACGAAGCCGGCGCCTGCCCCCAGCCCGGCTCCGGAGCCCCGGCGGCCCGAGGCGGCTGCGGTGAAGGCGCCCGAAGTCGACCCCGCCAAGGCCCGCGAGGAAGCGGCCCGCCGCGTGCGGGAAGAGGAGGAGCGGCGCGCAGGCGAGAAGCAGGCGGCGGCTCAAGCCGAGCAAAAAGGCAAGGAGCAAGACGCGCGACGCCAGAAGCTCGAGGCCGAGATCCGCGCGCGCATCGAAGCCGAGGACCGCGCCAAGGCGGAAGCCGAGCACAAGGCCAAGGAGAACGAGCTCGGCGCCAGAAGCTGGAGGCGGAGGTGCGCGCGCGCATCGAAGCCGAGAACCGCGCGAAGGCGGAGGCGGAGCGCCGTGCGCAGGAGAAGGTGGAAGCCGAGCAGCGAGCGAAGGACGAGGCGCAGCACAAGGCCACGGAGGACGAGGCGCGTCGCCAGAAGCTGGAAGCGGAGGTGCGCGCCCGGATCGAAGCCGAGAACCGGGCCAAGGAACAGGCCGAGCACCAGGCTCAGGAGAAGCGGGAGGCAGAGCAGCGCGGGCAGGAAGAGGCGCAGCGCAAGGGCAAGGCGGACGAGGAGCGACGCAAGGACCTGGAAGCGGAGGTGCGCAGCCGTATCGAAGCCGAGAACCGCGCCAGGGAAGAGGCTGAGCAGCGCGCGCAGGAGCGGCTGGAAGCCGAACGGCAACAGCAGGAACAGGCCGAGCGCAAGGCCAAGGAAGACCAATCGCGGCGCGAAAAGCTGGAAGCGGAGGTGCGCAGCCGCATCGAAGCCGAGAACCGTGCCAAAGAGGAGGCCGAGCGTCTTGGCCGCGAGCGGGTGGAAGCCGAGCAGCGTGCGCGGGAAGAGGCCGAGCGCAGGGCCCGCGAGGACGAGGCGTTGCGCCAGAAGCTGGAAGCAGAGACGCGCGAGCGCCTCGAAGCGGAGAACCGGGCCCGGGAAGAAGCCGAGCGTCTGGCCCGGGAGCGGATGGAAGCCGAGCAACGCGCCAAGGAGGAGGCGCAGCGCAAGGCCGCCGAGGACGAGGCGCTGCGCCAGAAGCTGGAGGCGGAGATGCGCGCGCGCATCGAAGCGGAGAACCGGGCCCGGGAAGAGGCCGAGCGGCATGCCCGGGAGCGGCTGGAGGCGGAGCAGCGCGCCAAGGAAGAGGCCGAGCGCAAGGCCCAGGAAGCGGAGGCGCTGCGGCAGAAACTCGAGGAGGAGACGCGCGCGCGGATCGAAGCGGAGAACCGGGCTCGGGAGGAGGCCGAGCGGCATGCCCGGGAGAAGGCGGAGGCCGAGCAGCGCGCCAAGGAGGAAGCGCAACGCAAGGCGCGGGAGGAGGAAGCGCTGCGCCAGCAGCTCGAAGCGGAGACGCGCGCCCGCGTGGAGGCGGAGAACCGCGCCAAGGAAGAGGCCGAGCAGCGGGCTCGGGAGAAGCTGGCAGCCGAGCAGCGCGCCAAGGAAGAGGCGCAGCGCAAGGCCGACGAAGACGAGGCGCTACGCCAGCGCCTGGAGGCGGAGATGCGCGCCCGCCTCGAGGCCGAGAGCAAGGCCAAGCAAGAGGCCGAGCGCGACGCCCGGCAAAAGCTGGAAGCCGACCAGCGCGCGCGGGAAGAGGCCGAGCGCAAGGGCGCAGAGGCCGAGGTCCTGCGGCAGAAGCTGGAAGCGGAAATCCGCGCGCGCATCGAAGCGGAGCACCGCGCCGAGCAGGAAGCCCGGGAGCGGGAGGACGCGGAGCGCAGAGCGCGCGAAGCCGCGCAACGCCAACAGCAGATCGAGGCCGATGCCGCCCTTCAAGCCGACAGTGCGCCCGCGGGGCTGGATTTCACCGCTGCCCCGATAGGCGCTCCCGATGCGGTGCGCAAACTCGCGGAAGTGCGGGCGGCGAAGCCCTCGCCGGCGCAGGAGGAGGCCATGCGCAAGGCCCTCGAGGAGCAGGCGCGGCGTGCGCGCCTCGAAGAGGACGCGCGCGCGACGCTGGCCCGTGCCGAGGAGGAGACGCGAGCGAAGGCGGAGGTGGATGCCCAGGCCACCGCCGAGGCGGTGACCCGCGCGCGCCGGGAGGCAGAGCAGAAAGCGCGCGAAGAGGCGACTCCGCCGGCAACAACAGGCGCGCAGCGGGAAGAAATAGCCGACGGCGCTTGGCGGTCGCGGAGGGCGCTGTCAGCTCGCGCCGGCCGGGCCCATGGCGGGCAGCAGCTCGCTGTATCCGAGGCGCGAAGCGCCCTGATCCTGGCCGCCGAGCTGGGGATGCCAGAGCAGCCGTTGTGGCGTGGTTCGCAAGCAGTGCAGCGTGCCGAGGACCGCGCGGTAGTATGAGGTCTTGCCGGCGTAGAAGCCGCAGTCGGCCTTGCGGGCAGCCCAGGCGAGCCGGCGCGCCGGCAACCCGAGCAATCTCTCGACTTCTTCGCTTCCACGCCAGGCGTGGCCCTCGTCGGTCTCCAGGATGTCTTCGAGCGAAAGATTGTCGACCAGTGCGATCTGGCGCACCTCGAGGCGATAGTCGTGGCGGCCGTCGCCGTGCGCGCTGAGCAGCCGCAGGTAGCGGCGCACGGAGTCCAGGTCTGAGCTGACCTCCAGGGCGAGCACGCACAGCGGCGCCTCGGGATGATTGCGCCCGTCGCCCGCCCGCCGCTCACCTGCGTAGAAGGCTTCCACGAGGTCCGGGGACTCGAACACGAGCATCGTGGCCGGCACCTCCAGCCCGAACTCGCTGCCGAAGTCCTCCAGGGGTGCGGCCAGCATTTCACTGGAGGCGGCCGGCCCGACGTGCACGGTGCGCTCGCCATGCGCGCGCAGATGCAGGAAAGTCTCGTAGATCCAGTACTGCTGGGCGGCCTTCTGCACCAGCACTTCATGGTAAGCGGGCGTCTGCTGGAACCGCTCGAACTGCTCGCTGCCCATGCTGGAGGCGAGCGCCTGCCTGAGGTGGACGACGGCACCGCGGAGGTAGCGACCGCGGCAGTCGTTCAGCGTAGGGTCCTCGGCCTGGGGCGAGAGCTGGCCCCCCGCTTTGAGCCGGGTGATGTCGTCGTCCAGTGTGCTCGCCAGCCCCAGGTCCTGGTCGGCGAGCAGTCTCTCGTAGTACGTCGGCTGCATGGAAGCCCTCCTTGCTGGGGAGAACTGCGACGTCGCGGCGGACTCGGTGAGCACCCGCCGCGGCACGGTCCCGGCCCCCTTTCGACCACGCACCGGCGCAGCCGCCGGGCCGGGTCGAAACCGCCTGGAACCTGCCTATCCAGATGTCCTTAACGACACCGGCGACGCAGGCTTGAGCCAGCCGACACCGGGGTCGGGCCGACCCCCGGAGGCGAGCGGCTGACAATAGCATTTAGTAGCGCGCATTCCCCGGCGTCCGCGGGAACGGAATCACGTCGCGCACGTTGGTGAGCCCGGTGACATAGGCCACCGTGCGCTCGAAGCCCAGACCGAAGCCGGCGTGCGGCACGCGTGCCGTAGCGGCGCAGGTCGCGGTACCAGCCGTAGTGCTCCTTGTCGAGGCCGGGCTTCGTCCATGCGCGCGTCGAGCACGTCCAGCCGCTCCTCGCGCTGGCTGCCGCCGATGATCTCGCCGATCCCCGGCGCCAGCACGTCCATCGCCGCGACGGTCTTGCCGTCGTCGTTCAGCCGCATGTAGAACGCCTTGATCTCCTTCGGGTAGTTCATCAGGATCACCGGCTTGCCGACGTGCTTCTCGGACAGGTAGCGCTCGTGCTCGGATTGCAGATCCATGCCCCACTTGACCGGGAACTCGAACTTCTCCTCGCGCCGTTCTGCAGGATGCCGATGGCCTCGGTGTAGTCCATGCGCACGAACTCCGAATCGACGATGCCCTGCAGCTTGGCGATGACGCCCTTCTCGATGCGCTCCTCGAAGAACGCCATGTCGTCGGCGCGCTCGTCCAGCACGGTGCGGAAGATGTGCTTGAGCAGCGCCTCGGCCAGCGTGGCGTCGTCGGCCAGCGTCGGCGAAGGCGATCTCCGGCTCGATCATCCAGAACTCGGCCAGATGGCGGCTGGTGTTGGAGTTCTCCGCGCGGAAGGTCGGGCCGAAGGTGTAGACCTTGGACAGCGCCAGGCAGTAGGTCTCGACGTTCAGCTGGCCCGAGACGGTGAGGAAGGTCTCGCGGCCGAAGAAATCCTGGGCGAAGTCGATCTTGCCCTCGCGGCGTGCGCGGCAGGTTCGCCAGGTCCAGCGTCGAGACCCGGAACAGCGCGCCCGCCCCCTCCGCGTCCGAGGCCGTGATGATCGGCGTGTTCACCCACACGAAGCCGTTGTCGTGGAAGAAGCGATGGATCGCCTGCGCGATGGTGTGGCGCACGCGCGTCACGGCGCCGATGACGTTGGTGCGCGGCCGCAGATGCGCGACTTCGCGCAGGAATTCGAAGCGTGTGCGGCTTGGGCTGGATCGGATAGGAGTCGGGATCGTCGACCCAGCCCACCACGCGCACGGCGCTCGCCTGCATCTCGAACGGCTGACCCTTCGCCGGCGAGGGCACGACGCTGCCGGTGGCTTCCACCGAGCAGCCGGCCGTCAGATGCAGCACCTCGTCGGCATAGTTGGGCAGCGTGCTCGGCGCCACCACCTGAACGGGATGGAAGCAGGAGCCGTCGGAGACGTGCAGGAAAGAGATGCCGGCCTTGGAATCGCGGCGGGTGCGCACCCAGCCCTTGAGGGTGACCGGTGTGTCCTGGGGTGCGCGGCCGGCGAGGATGTCCGCGCAGGAGAGAGAAGCCATCTCGGAACCTCGAACGAAAGAAGTGATTTCGCGGCAACCGTGCCGCAAGGCGATTCACGGGATGAACAGGATTTTTCAGGATCCTGTTAATCCTGTGAATTTCTGATCCTTGCCGTAGTCCGCGAACACGGCAGGAAGTGAAGTCGTCAGCCCTTGCCGGAGCGGAACTCGATGGGGAAGCGCACGCTGAACTCGCGTGCCGCCAGGTCCTTCGGCACGTGGGGGAACATGATGCTGCGCGCGAGCTCCAGGGCCTTCTCGTCGAGCGGGGCGTGGCCGCAGCTCTCGGCCAGAACAATCCTGCTGATGTAGCCGCCGGGGGCGAACTGCACCTCGATCTGCGTCTTGCCCTTCCAGTTCTTGCCCATGCTGGCGAGCGCAGGGTAGCGGCGCTTGTCGACCACACGAGTGCCGGCACGCTGGACCTCTTTTGTGAAGCGAGCAAGGGCCGGATCCTTGCGGGCTGCAGTCGCGGAGGCCGGCGGTGACGCACGTGCCAGTTTCGGCGGCTCGGCCGCTGCCGGAGCAGGTTGGGTCGCGGCTGGCGGGGCCTGCGTCGACGCCTCGGGTACCGGTTCCGCCGTTGCCGCGGGTGTCGGCGATTCCGCTGACTCTCCAGGCTCCGCGATGTCCGCCTCGGGCTGTGCGGCCGGCGGCGGTTGCGGCGGCCCCGGCTCGGCGCTCGCTGTGGCGGCTGGCTCTGGCGCCGCGGGAGCCGGCGGCGGGTGCGCGCGGGGTCGGCGCGCCGGGCTTCGCTTCGACCCTCGGCACTTGCGCAGGCTCTGCGGGCTGCGTGCTAGGCGTGACCGGGACTGCGGCCGTCGCCTGCGGTCGCAGCAACGGCGTAGTTGCGGGCTGGGCAGCGGTCGGCGAACGTGGCGCCTGCGCCGGCTCTGGGCGCTGTGCGGTCGGCGGCGGTGTGGCCGGCGCAGCGGCCGCCGCCTGTGGCTGCGGCATTGGCGCGGGTGCCGAGGTGCTGGGCTGGGCGGCAGCGGTCGGCGCAGGCGGTGTCTGCGCCGGCTCTGCCCGCTGCGCGGTCTGCGATGGTGTGACCGGCACTGGAGCCGCCTGCGGCCGCGGTATCGGTACAGGGGCCGGCGTGGTGGGCTGGGCAGCGGTCGGCGCGGGTGGTGCCTGCGCCGGTTCTGCGCGCGGCGTGGTCGGCGGCGGCGCAACCGGCTCAGGTGGAGTCGGCGATGGCCCGGGCGTTCGTGCGCCGGGCTCGGCTGCAGTCGCCGCAGCCGATGGCGGAGGCTCGGCGCGCTGCGCAGCCGGAGCTTGCGCCGTCTGCGCGAGTTGCGGCGGCGCGGGGGCCGGCGTGCCAGGCTTCGCCGCAGCAGGCGGTTCGGAAGGCTGGTGCCCGCTCTGCGGCGCGGCGGCGGCCACCCCCTGGTCGGCCGGCTTGGGCGGGCCGCCGAAACGCTGAAGGAAGGCCTGCTGCGCAGCGCTGTGGATGCGGGCGCGGTTGCTTTCGACGTCGTGCTTGGCGCTGTCCATCGCTGGCAGCTCGTACCGGTACTTCGCGCACCGGCTGTTGAATGCGGCGATGAGCGCGTTGAAGAACTCGACCTGATCCGGGCGGTAACGGTTGAGAACGGGCCGCACTGCTTCGACGCGGATCCACTCCGCCAGGCAGTAGCGGATCTGCGGCGCCGTCAGCATATTGCCCTTGCCGAACGGAGGAATTTCCTCCACGAACGGGGGGGCACCCTGAGCGCTGGCAGGCAGTGCGGCCGATGCTCCGTCCTGCGGCTGCTGCATGGGTGCGGACAAGGACCCCGGCGGCGGGTCCTGCGCCCAGGCCGCAACGCACTGGGCGGCAGCGAGCAGCGCGCCGGCCAGCACCGGCCAGGGCGCGCCGCGCTTCGCTCGCGGGCGGCAGGGAACGCACTCGCCGTTGCCGGCAAGCTGCATTGGTGCGAGCGCGGAGCAGTGGCCGCTTCGCAACGATGGATGTGGGCATGGTCAGTGTCATGATCACGCGAACGAATGTGCCGCTGCGCGTCTCCGAGCGGCGACGCCGCCGGTTCCCGCGAATCGGCTGTGCGCTATGCGAGCGGGGCAACGCTGCCCCGCCGCTTTCGCTAGTCCGCGCCTGTCACGAGGCTACCGGGCCCTGCAGGTTGCATCCGATGCGGTGACCGCCTGTAACACTCGCAGATCGCCCAATGATACAACGTGCGGTCATGGCGTCGAGATGTCGATCGACCGCACACGGGTGTTGTTGGTCTCGAGCGACTCGACCACCTGGCTGGGACCGTCCGCAACGCAGATCAGGTACCACCGGCCGGGCAGCGCGGTGGCGGGGATCACGACCTCTGTCGATGCGGTGCTGGATGCACCGGCAGCCAGGGTTGCGACGTTGCGTTCGCCCAGCGGCGTGTCCGCGCTGTCCAGCACGTTGTTGGCGGAGAGAAAGAACTGTGTTACCGAAGGAGGCGCGCTGTCTGCGCCCTGGCTCTTGGTCGTGTCGGTGACGCTGACGCGTTGTCCAGCAGTGGCTGTCGCCGGCGCAGTCAACGCCGAAACGCTCAGGTCCGGTCCAACGTCGACCAGGCGGGACGTGGTGTTGTTGGTTTCCACGCTCTCCTCGATCGCTCCGGGACCGTCGGCAACGGCCAGCAGGTACCACCTCCCGGTTGCGGTCTCCGCAGGGATCGTCAGTTGCGTCGAGGCCGTGCTGCTGGCCCCTGCCGCGAGAACGGGAACGTCGCGCGCTCCCAGCTCCGCGTCGGAAGCCTGGAAGGTGCCGTCGCCGGACAAGAAGTACTGGGTGCGCGACGCCTCGGTCGATCCGCCGCCCAGGTTCTTCGTCGTGTCGGTGACCGTCACGCTTTGGCCGGCCGTGGCAACCGACGGCACGGTCAGGGCTGATACGCTCAGATCGCCTCCTATCTTGAGCATTCGGCTGATGCCATTGTTGGTTTCGCTCGTCTCCACGAGGACCCCTGCGCCGTCGGCCCGGGCGAGGATGTACCAGGTGCCTGCCGGCGTTCCGGGCGGGATGCTCAGCGCTGTCGAGCCGGCGCTGCTTGCCCCGGGTGCGAGGGCGGGAACCACGCGGCTGCCCAGCAACACGTCGTTCGCGTCCAATGTGGTGTTGCTGGAGAGGAAGTAATCCGTGCCGGAGGCCTCGGCCGATCCACCCCCGAGGTTGCGTGTGGTGTCGGCGATGCTCACCAGCTGTCCCGCCCCGGCGAGCGCGGGCACGGTCAACGCCGCCACCGTGAGGTCCGGGCCGATGCCGATGGCTTGCCGGTCCAGATTGTTGGCTTCGATGGTTTCGGCAACGGCTTCACCGCCGTCTGCCGCTGCGATGATCTGCCAGCTTCCCGTGGGTGTGCCGGGCGGGATGGTCACCGGCGTCGAACCGCTGCTGCTCGCCCCGGCCGGCAGCCCCGGCACGCTGCGGCTGCCGATCAGCACGTCGGCTGGGTCCAGCGTGGTGTCGGTGGACAGGTAGTACAGCGTGGTCGACGGCCCCGCCGTTCCCCCGGCCTGGTTCTTGGTCGTATCGGTGACGGTAACGCTTTGCCCGGCACCGGCGACGGTCGGCGCGCTTACCGACGACACTATCAAGTCGGCCCCGATCTTGATCGAGCGGGCGATGGTGTTGTTGGTCTCGGCGGTTTCGCTCACCAGACCCTCGGCATCGGCCTTGGCAATGAGGTACCAGTTGCCAGGCGCGGTGTGGTCCGGAATGACCAGGACCTGCGACACGGAGTCGCTGGTTCCCGCCTGCAGCGCGGGCACGCTGCGGCCAAAGAGCGGCACGTCGGCCGCATCCAACACGCTGTTGGCGGACAGGAAATACTGCGTCACCGAGGCCTCGGCGAGGCCGCCGCCTGCGTTGCTCGTCGATTCGCTGACGGCAATGCTGTCTCCTGCGCCCGCAGCCGCGGGTGCGGAGAGCGCCGACACGGTGAGATCGGGACCGACTTTGATTGCACGCATCACGAAGTTGTTGGTCTCGATTGTTTCCACCACCGCGCTCGAGGCGTTGGCCTTGGCGAATAGATACCAGGTGCCGCTTGCCAATCCCATCGGCAGCGTGGCGGTCGTAGTGGCGATGCTGCTCGTATCCGGCGCCAGCGCGGGCACCTCACGGCTGACCAGCGGCAGGTCACCGCTGTCGAAGGTGACGTTGCTGGAGAGGTAGACCTGGGTTACCGACCCGGGTGCAGCGCCGCCGCCTTGGTTCCTGGTGGTGTCCGTGAGGGTCAAACTCTGCCCCGAGCCGGTCGTCGCCGGTGCGCTGAGCGCCGCAACCGTGAGGTCGGGGCCGACACGGATCGAGCGGGCTCTCGTATTGTTGGTCTCGGATGTCTCCGGCACTGCGCTCGTGGCGTCGGCCCTGGCGATGATGTACCAGTTGCCGGTAGCCGTAGTGTCCGGAATGACAATGGTAGTGGCGCCGGCGTCGCTCGCTCCCGGCGCCAGGGCGGCAAGGTTGCGGCCGCCCAGCGGAACATCAGTGGCGTCGATCGAGGTGTTGGCGGAGAGGACGTAGCGCGTCTGCGATACGTCCGCCGTTCCTCCGCCCTGGTTCGCCGTCGTATCGGTGATGAGGATGCTGTCGCCGGCCCCGCCGACGGCCGGCGCCGACAGGACCGAAACGGCAAGGTCGGCGCCGATCTGGATCGAGCGGCTGGTGGTGTTGTTGGCTTCCGCATTCTCGAGGACCATGCCGGTTGCATCGGCTACCGCAAGCAAGTACCAGGTGGCTGCGGCCGTCCCCGGCGGGATCGTCGCGACGACGACTGAGCCGCTGGAGCTGGCGCCAGGTGCCAATGCCGGGACCTCGCGGCTGGCGAGCGGAATGTCCCCCGCATCCAACGCGGTATTGCTGGAGAGGAAGTAGCGCGTAATCGACGCGCCGGCCGCCCCGCCGCCCTGGTTCTTGGTGGTCTCCGCGAGGCTGATGCTTTGGCCCGCGCCGGCGGCGGCGGGAGCGGTCAGCGCGGAGGTGATCAGGTCGGGGAACAACTCGTCGCTCACGATGATCACGGCGGCGACCCGCGATCCCAAGGCAATGTAGGCCTCGTCGGGAAGGATCGCGACGGAGACGGTTTCGTTGGTCTCCAGCACCGCGTCGTCGATCGCCGTCACCGGGAACGCGACCGATGCGGCACCGGCGGGTATGGTGATGCTGCTGGGGAGCGGCACGTAGTCGCTGCCAGGCGTTGCCGTTCCCGAAGTTTCGAGCTTGACCTCCAGCGCCGCGTCCGTGTTGCCGGTGCGAGTGGCGGTGAGCGTGCCTGCCGTTGCGCCTGCTTCTGTGGCCATCGGCTGGGTGGCGATGATCTTGACCAGCGGCGTGTCCGCGCTGCGCACGGCGATCTGGGCCGACACGAACAAGTCCAGCCGGCCGGCGCCCGAGGTGTTGTCGGTCCCGGGCGTGGTGATATCGGTGGCGCCCAGCTTGAGGATGTCGGCGAGCTCGTCGATGGTCAGCTCCGGGTTGATGGAGCGCAGCACCGCAACCGCGCCGGCCACGTGCGGCGTGGCCATGGAAGTGCCGCTCAGCGTGCCATAGCCGTCGTCCGGCATGGACGAACGCACCCCGGCCCCGGGTGCGCTCACGTCCGGTTTGGTCGCGCCGCCGCAGGGGGAAGGCCCGCGGCTGCTGAAGGACGCGACTTCGTCGAACATGTCGGTCGCGCCTACCGCGAAGGACTCGGGATACGCTCCGGGACTGCGCACGCTGCCTGCGCCCGGCCCTGAATTCCCGGCGGCAAAAGCCGGAAAGATCCCGGCCACTCGCCAGGCCTGGATATCGGCCGCAAACTCGGTGTTGCAGCCCGCCGTGGTGAGCGACCAGGAGTTGATCACGACATCGGGTGCGTTCGCCGGATCGCCGCCGGGAGCCAGGAACCACTCGAAGATCTCGTGGAACGCCGAGGTGAATCCGGCTCCGTCGTCGCGCCACGCCTTCGCCGCGATCCACCTCGCGCCAGGCGCGACGCCGATGTGCGAACCTTCGGCATTGCCCCCGACCGCCGTTCCGGTCGTGTGCGTGCCGTGGCCGTGGAAATCGTAGGGCGCAGAGTGCTCGCCGTAGGGATCGAACCAGCTGATTGCGTCGTTGCCCCGGTAACGTGCCGACAGATCCTTGTGCAAGCCGTCCACGCCGGTGTCAAAGCTGCCCACCACCGCGCCGGTGCCGTCGTAGGGCGGATCGTTTGCCCAGACCTCGGGCGCGCGGATCATCGCGATGTTCCATTCGGCGTCCGTGGCACCCGGCTGCGCGCTCGCCGGGCGGGGCGGGAGCGCGATCTCGGCGTCCACCCGCACCTCCAGCACATCGTCTCGCGCGGCCAGCCGGCGGATCAACGGTTCGCGAGCGGTCAGCGCAAAGCCGTTGAAGATCCAGAACGCCCGCAGGCGCTCAACTGCGCCGAGCGCACGATGCTGCGCGAGCTCGGCTTTGAGGGCGACCTGGCTGCGCTCGGCACGGTCTCTGAGCGCGGCGACCAGGGCCTTCAGCCGGGCCTTGCGGGCTGTCTTCGGCACATCGGCAAGCAGCGCCGCCGGCTGCGCCTGCTCCTTCATCTCGACGATGACTGCGAACCTCTCGCCGGGGGCGGCATCGCGCAGCTTCTGTTCGAGCGCAGGATGGAGACGGCCGGCGGTGGCCTGGGTTGCCGCGAAAGCGATGCATGCGGCCACCAGCATGATTCGTAGGCTCGAGAGCATGACATTCCTCTCCCGCTGCGCGCCTCTGGTGGCGGCTGGTCCCCGCAAGACTCGCGCTGCGTGCGTTGACAATGCGGCAGGCATTTCGCACGCATGCCGCGCAAGTACTACATCGCTATATCGACAAGGCAGGCTCGAATCCACACACCTAATTGACAGCCGCCGGCGCGGAACAGAACAGCTCGCGGCCGCGCGTCTCCCAGCGAGCTGGAACGCCGCCCTCGAGCCAGACCGCCGCGCAACACAGCCGAAGCAGGCTCGCGAGATCAACGGCCCGAGCTAGCGCTGCGCTGGCGTTGTGCGATGCGGCAGAGGGGCGCCGCTGTGGTCCGATCGAACTGTTGCGGCCGCAAAAGCGCGAGCAAGAAGCGGAGTCAACAGGATTGACAGGATTTCTCAGTGTTGACGGGACTTCAGGCCGAGGCGCAACGGCTCCAGAATGGCCATGAATCGCTCCGTCGAACTCAGCCTGCCGGGCGGTGTACCATTGAGCGCAACACGAACCTGATTGCTGGAGCGTTCCGAAACAGGAGCAACCCATGAGCACCGCCAAGAAGTTCGCCTCCCAGGCCGACCTGGAGGAAAAGAAGATCAGCTTCGACAAGCTCTCCGAGCACGCCTATGCGTACACCGCCGAGGGCGATCCCAACACCGGGATCGTGGTAGGCGACAACGCAGTGATGGTGATCGATACCCAGGCCACCCCGGTGATGGCGCAGGACGTGATCCGGCGCATCCGCGAAGTCACCGACAAGCCGATCAAGTATGTCGTGCTGTCGCACTATCACGCCGTGCGCGTGCTGGGCGCATCCGGCTACGCGCCAGAGCACATCATCGCCAGCCGCGACACTTATGATCTGATCGTCGAGCGCGGCGAGCAGGACATGAAGAGCGAGATCGACCGCTTTCCGCGCCTGTTCCGGGCAGTGGAGTCGGTGCCCGGGCTGACCTGGCCCACGCTGGTGTTCGAGAAGCGCATGACGCTGTGGCTGGGCAAGCTCCAGGTCGAGATACTGCAGTTGGGGCGCGGGCATACCAAGGGCGACACGGTGGTGTGGCTGCCGCAGGAGCGGATCCTGTTCTCCGGCGATCTGGTGGAATACCAGGCCACGCCCTACACCGGCGATGCGTATCTGACCGACTGGCCGGCGACGCTGGATGCGATCGCGGCGCTGAACCCGGAGAAACTGGTACCCGGGCGCGGCGCGTCGCTGCAGACTCCTGCGCAGGTGAAGGCGGGCCTCGATGGCACGCGCTCCTTCATCACCGAGATGTTCGCGTCGGTCAAGCGCGGCGCTGCCGCCGGCAAGGACCTGCGCGCGGTGTACCAGGAAGCCTACGCGGCGCTGCAGCCGAAGTTCGGACATTGGGTGATCTTCGATCACTGCCTGCCGTTCGACGTGTCACGGGCCTACGACGAGGCCACGCAGTATCGCGATCCGCGCATCTGGACGGCGCAGCGCGACAAGGACATGTGGCAAGCGCTGGAGGGATGATGGAAACCGCGACCAAGGCAAAGACCGCTTCCCGCACCGCGGCGGCCGAATTCAGGGAGTTGAGCTACCGGTCCGGGTTCGGCAACGAGTTCGCCACCGAGGCGCTGGCCGGTGCGTTGCCGGTCGGGCAGAACTCGCCGCAGCGCTGCCCCTATGGACTCTACGCAGAGCAGATCTCCGGGACCGCGTTCACTGCGCCGCGCGGCGCCAATCGCCGTTCCTGGCTATATCGCATCCGTCCGGCGGCGCAGCACCATCCATTTCAGCGCATCGACAATGGACTGCTCACGAGCGAGTTCGGCGCCGTGGCCGCGCCGCCGAACCAGCTGCGCTGGGACCCGCTGCCGCTTCCGACCACGCCGGTCGATTTCGTCGAAGGGCTGGTGACGATGGCCGGCAACGGCGACCCGCACGCGCAGGGCGGCTGCGGCATCCACCTGTACGCGGCCAACCGCTCGATGAGCGAGCGCGTCTTCTACAACGCCGACGGCGAGATGCTCATCGTCCCGCAGCAGGGGCGGGTGCGCTTCGTGACCGAGCTGGGTGTCATCGAAGCGGAACCGCAGGAGGTCGTGGTGATCCCGCGGGGTGTGCGCTTCCGCTGCGAGCTGCTCGACGGCGTGGCGCGCGGCTACATCTGCGAGAACTTCGGCGCGAACTTCCGCTTGCCCGATCTGGGCCCGCTGGGGTCCAACGGGCTCGCCAACCCGCGCGATTTCCTCACGCCGACCGCGTGGTACGAGGACCGGGACGGCGAGCACCAGCTGGTGGCGAAGTTCATGGGCAACCTCTGGGCGGCGCAGATGGATCATTCGCCGCTCGACGTAGTCGCCTGGCATGGCAACTATGCGCCCTACAAGTACGACCTGCGACGCTTCAACGTGATGGGCTCGATCAGCTTCGACCATCCCGATCCGTCGATCTTCCTGGTGCTGCAGTCTCAGTCCGACACGCCCGGTGTGGACACCATCGACTTCGTGATCTTTCCCCCGCGCATCCTGGCCATGCAGCACACCTTCCGCCCGCCCTGGTTCCACCGCAACATCGCCAGCGAGTTCATGGGTCTGATCCACGGCGTCTACGACGCCAAGGCGGAGGGGTTCCTGCCGGGTGGCGCCAGCCTGCACAACTGCATGAGCGGCCACGGCCCCGACGCCGAGACCTTCGAGAAGGCCAGCAACGCCGACCTGTCCAAGCCGCACCACATCCAGGACAGCATGGCGTTCATGTTCGAGACCCGCTGCGCGATCCGGCCGACCAAGTTCGCGCTGGAGTCAGCGCAGCTGCAGGCGAACTACTTTCAGTGCTGGCAGGGATTGAAGAAGCATTTCGATCCGGGCCGGCCGTAGCGGTGGCACGCGCAGCGTGACGGGGTGGTAGTCTCCCCTCCAGCCCGAGGAGGCTGGCGCCAGGCGCATGGGATCAGCGGTGTCCCGCTACTGCACGCTGCACCTTGTCCGTATCTAGCCCCACCGACCGGGCCGTGGCGAGGATCAGGCTCCACGTCTCTTCGGGCAGGGGCACGCCCTGCGACAGACGCTGCTCGCGCGTGCGCGCCTCCTTCTCGCCGGGAAGCAGCGTCTCGCCGCCGGATGCCGATGGCTTGCTGTGCTTGACGAAATCGACGTAGCGCACCACTTCGGCGGGGAACATCTCGGCCGGATCGAGGCGGCCGGGGTCGATGTAGAAGGAGAACATCCCGTTGGCGAAGCGGCGGCCCGGCGCGGCGCAGCCGTTGCCGGACAGTGCACCGCCGAGCAGCTCGCACATCAGCGCAAGGCCCGATCCCTTGTGTTCGCCGAAGGCGCGGATCGCGCCCTGGCCGTTGCGGATATCGCGCTTGCCCGTGATCTCGTAATCGCCATACAGCAGATGCGCATCGTCGCTGACGCGCCCGTCCGGGCCGATCAGCGCGTCCGCGGGGATCGGCCGGCCCCCCTGGCTGGCCACCATGACCTTGCCTTCGGCGACGACGGAGGTCGCGAAGTCCAGCAACACCGGTGCGCGCCCGTTTACCGGGACACCGACACAATAGGGCGCGGTGGAGAAGCGCCGCTCTGGACTGCCGAAGGGTGCCACCAGCGGGCTGCCTGCCGCATTCACGAAGTGCACCGAGACCAGCCCTTGCTCGGCCGCCATCTCGGCCCAGTCCGCAATCCGGCCGATGTGCCCGGCATTGCGCAGCCCGACTGCCGAGAGGCCCATCGCTTTGCACTTGTCGATGCCGATCTGCACGGCCAGCGGCGCGACCGTCTGGCCGAAGCCGAACTTTCCGTCGACTACCGCCAGCACCGGGGTGTCCACCACCACCTCGATCTGCTGGTCCGCGAGCAGCATCCCTTCCCGCTGCATCTGCACGTAGCGCGGGATGCGGGCGACGCCGTGACTGTCATGGCCGGCCAGGTTGGCGGCGACCAGGTGACGGGCGACGCGCTCGGCTTCGGGGCGAGAGCAGCCCGTGGCGGCGAACACGTCGGCGGTGAACGTTTGCAGCTGGTCCGAGGCGATCGAGATCATGGGCCGGCATGATACCGCCTCACGGCCGGGATGAGGAGCGAAAGCTACCCCTGGTGGTTTGTTGGGGGGCGCAACCGCGGCTCCCTCGGGAAGGAGGCGGGTCGAGGTGGCCCACGCACCCGAAACGGATGCCGGCCTGAGCGAAACCGGCCGACCGCGTAACCGTGTCACGCTCCGGCCCGGTCTCGCCCCGCTGCAAACCGGGGCGGGCGAGACCGGCGGCCCGCGTCAACTGCCCACGGAGATGCGGCGGGCGATGTGCTCGACCGCGGCGGACTCCAGGTCGGACTCCACCAGGTCGTCGCGCTCGGGCAGGCCGGGCTCCTCGCCCGGGCGGACCAGGAAAGCCTGCGCGCGCACGTACTCTTCCTGCTCGCGGGCTGTCGAGCGCGCCCTGGCGCGCCGCCCGCACGCGGTTGATGGCATCGTGCGGGGCGCATCCCGCTTCGACCAGCAGCCGGGCCGCGACTATGCCGGCGCGGGACCTGCCGTCCCGGCAGTGCACCGCGACGCGACCCCCGCGCCACAGGATGCGGATGAGCTGTGGCGCCAGTGCCCGCCAGGCGTACTCGAAAGCGGGGTCGTGGAGCTGCTGGGGATGCAGCGGGACCTGGTGCCAGCGCGACGCCGGCGTCCGCCAGCAGGTTGGGCAGAGCCTTGACTCGCAGCCTGGCCAGCTCGAGTTCGTCGAGCAAGCACACCAAGGCTTCCGCGCCCCAGCGCGCGATGGTGGCGACGTCGCGCTCGAGCAGCCGCGTGGCATAACTGGGAAGCGGTGTCGCGCACGCCCGGCCGGGGCAGCAGCTGATCGCGATCTGGCCACGCGCACGCCCGGTACCGACGATCGCGAGCGCGAAGCTCGAGCCGTCCCGGTTCATTGCGGTTTCCTCCTCCGGATTTTGTTCTTCGCCCCCAGAACGCGAACATAGCAGGGAGCAGGTGAACGAAGCAATGGTGCAGCGGCAATTTTCGTGCGGCAAGCGCGTCTGCTCGCCGCGACGTCGCCCACGCACAACGCGGTCCCGCCGTGCACGCTCGTAGGAAGCAGGGGTCGGCAAGCCGTTGCGGGTTACATTGGGTGCGCTGCCGCGGCGAGAGTTTTGCGTTAGCCTATGGTCCCGTTGCCGCACCAGAGGAGAACGCCATGCCCTATGTCATCCAGACCCGGGACAAGCCCGACAGCGCCCAACTGCGCGCGCAGGCCCGCCCCGCCCACGTCGAGTACTTGACCAGGCACAAGGACAAGCTGCTCGCCGCCGGCGCGCTGATCGACGATGACGGGACGGGCGGCCACGGCGGCGTGCTGATCGTGGACACCGACGAGCGTGCCGAAGCCGAGCGCTTCATCAACGAGGATCCCTTCAGCAAGGCCGGGCTGTTCGAGAAAGTGACGGTGACGCGCTGGCGCAAGGCCTTTTTCAACCGGGAAAAGCTGATTTGAAGGTTCGTGCTAGGATTGGGGGCTACAGGGCTGCAGCCCCGTGCGGGCTACGCAGGTGGGTCGGCGCAGCCCTGCCGTTCCCCGGAGCATTTCGATCATGAAGCGTGCAGTCTGGCTGGCGGCTGCGGTGCTGTCGGTGTGGTGGGTTGCCGTGGCGGCGCAGGACAAGATTTACGAGTCGACTCAGAAAAGCGGCATCCCCGAGTTCTCCGGACAGCCCACGCCGGGCTCCACCGAGATCACGCTGCCGCCTCCGAACGTGATCGACACCGCGCAGCCGCCCGGACAACCGCAGGCGCCCCCGCAAGAGGTGTTTACCGGCTACTCGCAGCTCGCGATCCTGTTCCCTGCGGAGCAGGGCACCATGCATACGAACACCGGCGCGTTCGACGTCCAGGTTGCGCTGCAGCCCGCGCTCAACGCCGGCGACGTCTTCGTGGTGACGCTGGATGGGACCGCCCTTTCCGGCCGCTACGCCTCCGCGGACATACCCGTCACCGAGCAGGACTTCCAGTCGGCCGCCACGGACGACGTGCAGCACCAGCTGCAGGTTGCAGTTGTCGATGCGGGCGGCAATGTTCTCATCACCGCGGGTCCGGTGAGCTTCTACGTTCATCGCGCGACCGCGCGCCGGGGTGGGGTGCGTTGAGATGATACCGGTGAGCGCAGGCGCAACGCGCGCCGGGATTTTCCTGCTCGCGCTGCTGGGATCATTGCTTCTGGCCGCGTGCCAGCAAGGCCGGGCGAAGCCGGTTCCTCCCGCGGCGCAGACGGTGACTTCCGGCTCTACCCTTCTGGTCACTGCACCCTTCGTCATCCCGCGCGCGGCACCCGGGGTGTACTTCCAGGATACCGAGCTGCGCTCGACCCCCGATCTGCGGCGAGAGCTTGCCTACTGCTATTTCCAGCTCGGGCCGGCGGCCGCGGTGGTGCGCACCATCGGGCCACAGGCTTTCACGGTGACCGGCGTGGAGTACGATGAGCAAGGCGAAGGTGCTGCGGGCGCTTTCGGTTCCGTCACCTACCTCGATCTCCAGAGCGGTCCGCAGCCGGGTCCGCAACGCATGACCTGCCTGCTGCCGGGAGACGCTGGCACAGCGCGCTTCCTCACTCCGGCCGAGATCAGCGGCGCGCTGGGCGGCTATTTCAAGCTGACGGTGGCGCCCTGAACACCTGGTGCCGCCGGTGGCTCCGTCCAATCCTTCTGCTTGGTTCCGGCTTGTGCCGGGTTAGGATCTAGACTTGGTATCCACACGAACTCATGCTAACTGGGCGCGCGTCGCGGCCGCGATCGGGCTGTGCGCCATGCTGCATGCACCGCCTGCAACTGCGCAGGGTACCCGCGGCACGGTGGCCAACGCGACCTTCACCTCGGGCATCGACGACGGGGCGCCGGTCGACTATCGCCAGGCGTTCGACACCAATACGCCGGTGGTCTACTACTACACCGAGGTCCTGGACCTGCATGGCCAGACGGTGACTCACCGCTGGAAGCTGGAGGGCAAGGTCATGCAGGAGGTGCGGATCGCGGTGAAGCGCTCGCGCGAGGCGGTGTGGTCGAAGAGCGCGATGCAGCCCGACTGGACCGGCAACTGGACCGTCGAGGTCGTCGACCAGCGCGGCGAAGTGATCGAGATGGACAATTTTGCATACAGTCCGCCGCTGTAAGTCTTGGCTGTCTCGCGAACACTGACCTTCAGGTTACAACCGGAACCGAATTCACAGGATTAACAGGATCTTTCAGGATTAACAGGATTACTGACTGACGCGGTGGTGAAGCCAATTGGCTTCACGGGCGGGCTGACGAGCTAGCCGCCAGCGACCACCTGGTTGCGCCCGCCCGCCTTCGCCTGGTAGAGCGCGATATCCGCCCGTTCGATCAGGCGCTCCAGGCTGTCGCCTGCCTGCAGAATCGCGATCCCGAGGGAGATGGTCACCCGCAATGCGGCTGCTGCGTTCACGCTCGGATACTCCTCCTGCTCGATTGCCCGTCGCACCCGCTCGGCCGCAATGCGTGCGGTGTCCGCCGTGGCGCCCGGGAGCAGGGCGACGAACTCCTCGCCGCCGTAGCGCACCAGAAAATCGGTGGGGCGCAACGTATCCGAAAGACGCCGCGCCACCGCCTTCAGCACCACATCGCCGGTGGCGTGGCCGTAAGTGTCGTTCAGGCGCTTGAAGTGGTCGATGTCGGCCATCACCAGCGCCAGCGGCTGGCTGGCGCGCTCCGACCGGGAGATCTGGCGCGGGAACATCTCGTTCATCCAGCGGCGGTTGTGCACGCCGGTCAGCAGATCGGTCTTGGCCGCCTGCTCGTACTCGCCCAGGCGCCCGGCGGTGACCAGGAACAGCGAGGCGTTGTGGTCGCCGGGCGCCAGCAGCGTTGTGCCGGCGGGCAGCTCCAGCGCGGCGCACGACGCCAGCACAGCATGCGCGAGCGAGGGGTCGATTGCCGTCAGAAGCGGGGACGCGAGCGGCCGTGCGGTCGGTGTCGGTCACCGGGCGGTGCGGTCGATCGGCGTGAGCTTGGTGTCAGGCCAGACGGGGTTTCCTCTCTGCGGCCTCGTGCCCGCGGGCGTCGAAGGACGAATCCAGGATCGCCAGGGCCCGTCGCAGGGTCCTGCCCGAATCCGTCCAGCGCGCCAGCTCCGCGTGCACCTGGTAGCGCACCTGCGAATCTTCCAACCGTATCACGTGTTGCAGGAGGGCTCAATGCGGGGTGTCGGGTTGGCCTTTGGGGGCTGGGGAAGCGGTTGGGAGACGTGCCTTGGGGCAGTTAACTGTGGTGGACCGGGATGACAGGCGGGTCAGCGTCACGGTTTTGGGCGAGCCAGGTGGCGCTTGGCCCTCGAGCCTGTGATCGGCGACGTGGTGCTGGGAATGGACAGCGGCAACGTCGATTCGGTGTTCATCGGCGGCCGGCCGGTCAAGCGCGAGGGCCGTCTGCTCGATGTCGACCTCGTCACCCTGCTGCGTCGCGCTCAGCAGGCGCGCGCCGCGCTGCTGATCTCAGCAAAGACCGAGTTGGCCACGCCGTCGCCGGCCTCTATCCGGCCGGAGTAAACAAACCATCCCATCGATGCGCGAGAGCGATGCTGCCCTGCTTCAAGAGCTGCGCGTCGAGATTGACTCATGTCGTTGACGATGACCCGACCTCGAGGCTATCGCTTCGTGAGAGTGTGGTTCAGCTCGGTAGACCGCGTCGATCATGAGAGTGCTTCAGCTCCTCGACCGGCCGGACCTCGATCACCCCGACGCGCGCAGGCGGGAACCTCGCGGCGACGGCGCAGGCCTCGTCCATGTCCTTGGCCTCGATGACGAAAAATCCACCCAGCTGCTCCTTGGTCTCGGCAAAGGGGCCGGCGGTGGTGGAGACCTTGCCGGCGCGGACGCGGATGGTCCGGGCCGTCTCGGCCCGCTGCAGAGCGTCCGAGACGATGTAGTGGCCGCTCCCTCGGAGCTCCTCGGCATACTCGATCGCGGAGTCGACAAGAGCCTGCATCTCCGTCTCGGGGATCGCGTCCAGCACGTTCTCGTCGTGGTAGATGGTGAACATGAACTTCATCGCATTCTCCTCACGGGTCGAAGCTTCTTGGCCTTGGGAGGCGTCACCGTAGACCAGGCTTTCCTTGACGCAGGCGTCCGCCTCCTTCTTGGACATCGCGTTCATGTCGTTCTCGATAGGATATATCAGGCAGATGGGCTTCAAAACCCGCCCGCCGCGGGCGAATGGCTGCCGACCCCAGCTTGTCGTTCAGAGGGGGCCGAAATCGACCGTCGCGATGGCTACTCGCGCAAGTTGGCCGATAGCGCCGGGGACGTATCCGAGTGCGGCTCGACTCGATATCGACTACAGAGTTATGTGGCGAGGCGTGCGCGCTCGAGCGCAGCGATGCGCCGATAAGGATCCGAGCCCAGCTCGGCCGTGAGGGCGTCCAGGGACTCGAGCGCGCTGTCGATCGCGGTGCGGTCGGAGGCGGGCTCGGAAGCCAGCAGGCGAACCCACGCCAGCGCGACATCGAAGGCGCCAAGCCGCCAGCCTCGTCTCCGATCGACCAGCTCACGCGCCTGAGAGAGCAGCGTGCGGGCTCCCGAGCGGTCACCGGCGGCCAGCTTGGCGTCCGCGAGCATCGCGAGGATGCGCGGCTCGTACCACAGCGCGGTGCGCCGATCACGAGCGAGCGCGAGCGCCTGCTCCAGCACACTCGTGGCCGCGGTGAGGTCGCCGTGCGCGAGCTCCGCAGCGCCGAGAAACGCCGCGGCCTCCACCCGAGAAAACACGCTTCCGCGCTCTTCCGCTAGCTCGACGGCACGACGGCCATGGGCGAGCGCCCCGTGCAGATCACCCCGCAGGCGCAGCACCTCGCACAGGATTGCGTGCGTGCCGTAGAGGGCCTGGAGTGCGCCCTCGCTCTCCTCGGCGAGGAGTGTTTGCAGGGCGGCCTCAGCCTCGGCCGTGCCCCCGAGGTGTGCGCTGGCCAGCGCCCACCAGACGCGGCACAAGCCAGGTGCGGTGGAACGCCCGACCGCCTCCCGCAGTCGCGCGACCTGCGCGACCTCGGTCAGAGCACGCTCGGCGGTCGCACAGGCGGGAGCGAGGCGGCCGACCGCGAGTTGTGCGTGGGCCAGCACTGAGCGCATCTCGAACTCGAACGCTGCGTCGGACCCTTCGGCCAACTCCGTGGCGCGCTCCGCGCAGGCGAGGTACTGCACCACGTCGCCCGCGAGCCCGCACAGGCGTCCGTAGGAGGTGAGCAGGAACGCGTGGCCTGCCTTGTCTTGAAGTCGCTCGGCGACCGCGCGAGCCTCGTCGAAGAGGTCCCGTGCCTCAGCTCCTCGATTCCGGCGATGCGGCCGATCTCAAGCAGCGCGATGCGCGAGGTGAGCTCGAGCATCAGGGTCTCGCGGGACTCCGGAACGGCGGCGAGGAGCGTGCTGACCCGACGGCAGTGTCTCACCCCGTCCGCCGGGTCACTGCGGGCGACGCGTCGGCCCGCCTGCTCGTGCCAGCGTGCCGCCTCGAGGGGCTCGCCGGCCTCATCGAAGTGATGGGCGAGGAGCGCGGCGTGCGTAGCGGCCGCAGGTCCGTGGATTGTGAGCAGGGCTCGCGCGATGGCCGCGTGGGTACCGCGCCGGCGATCCAGAAGCTGTGTGCGGTAGGCGACCTCCTGCGCGAGGGGATGCCGGAAGGCGTGCCCACCCGCAGACTCGGCGGGACCGAGAAGCTCAGCTGTCGAAAGACGCTCGAGCGACGCGGCGAGCTCGGGCGCGGGCAGATCAACCACGGTGCGCAGCAACTCGATTGGCACGTCTCGCCCGATTACGGCCGCGGCCTGGAGCACGTCCTTGTCGCGGTCCGCGAGTCGGTCGATGCGCGACGCGAGAACGGCCTGAACAGTCTCGGGCAGGGTGATCTCCTCGATGGGGGCGGCCGGCCGGTAGTCGCCGCGTTCACCGCACAGCACGCCACGCTCGACGAGCGAGCGAATCATCTCTTCGACGAAGAGTGGGTTGCCGCGAACACGGGCCTCGATCCGGGCGCGCAGGGGCGCGAGCATGCCGTCGGACCCGAGCCAGTCGTCGAGCAACGTCCGAAAATCCTGAAGATCGAGGGGCGCAAGCGAGAGCCCCTCGACCCGGGAGGACCACACGGGCCGATACTCTGGCCGCGTGGTCGCGAGCAGCAGGATCCTGCTACCGGCTGACTCCGGAGCCAGCAGACGCCCGGTGAGCATCTCCAGCGCCTCTTCGCTCGCCGGGTCGAGCCAGTGCAGGTCCTCGACCCAGAGCAACGTGAGCTCGCGCCGAGCCCGAGCCTGGATCAGCTCGAAAAGCGACCGGAAAAGACGTGTGCGGCGTGCTTCGGGATCGAGTCCTGAAGGAGCAGGGACGTCATCGGACACCCCCAGAAGGTCGAGCCAGAAATCCAGGGCGATGGGGTCGGGCTGCACGTTCCCGAGACCGCGTCTCACTGCGTCGCGGACGTCCGAAGGTGACGCGCCTTCGCCGACACCGAAGAGACTGCGCGCCAGCGCGACCATCACGTGAAAGGGAAGCATGCGTCCGTGGGAGAGCGCGCGGGCATAGTGAACGGCCACGCCGCGGGCGCGCTCGACGAACTCGTGACAGAGGCGGCTCTTTCCCGCGCCCGGTTCCGCGGTAACCAGGACCACTTTCGGTCGACCTGACTGCGTCTCGCGCAGAGCCCTCTCGAGCAGAGCGAGCTCGCGCTCGCGGCCGACGAAGCGCGAGAAGCCGCGCGCCCGGGAGCGCTCGAGGCGGCTCCGGATCTGGCCCGGTCCCCGCAGCTCGAACACGCGCACGGGAACGCTTGCGCCCTTGAGACTCTGTTCGCCACGGTCGAGGAAGTCGAAGAAGCCCGCCGCCAGGCGCGCGGTCTGCTCGGTCAGCGCGATGCCCCCGGGTGGCGCGAGTTGCTGCACCCGGGCAGCGAGCCCGACGACGTGCCCCTGCGCGGTGTAGTCCATGCGCAGGTCATCGCCGATCCGCCCCACGACGACCTCGCCGGAGTTCAGGCCGATCCGCACCGCGAACTCGAGCCCGCTCTCGCGCCCCACGTCCTCGGCGAGCGCGCCGAGCTCGCGCGCCAGATCCAGGGCGGCCGCGCAGGCGCGCTGCGCGTGGTCCTCGTGGGCGATCGGGGCGCCGAAGAGCGCCATGATGCCGTCGCCGGTGTACTGGTTGATGGTCCCCTCGTATCGGTGGACGCCACCGGCAAGGATCCGAAACAGGCGATCGAGCAGGCGATGCCATTCCTCGGGATCGACGCGCTCCGCCAGCTCCATCGAGCGCACGACGTCGGCGAAGAGGACGGTGACCAGCTTGCGCTCGCCCCGCAGCGCGCTCTGGGACGCAAGAATCTTCTCGACCAGATGCCGCGGCGTGTAGGAGCGCGGCTCGGGGGTGGTTGTCGGCGCCGCGAGTTGCGCGCCACAATTGTTGCAGAACCTCGCGCCAGCGGGGTTCTCGTGTTTGCAGAATCGGCAGGTTACTGGACCCTTACCCATCTTCGCCTCATCCGCGTGCGCGCTTGCGCATGTGGCCCCGGATGAGCCCGTGCCAGCCCGTGCATCAGTATAGCGATGCGCGCGACCTGGCTGCGGCAGCCGTCAAAGGCCCCGATGATGGAACGCGAGCCAGGCTCAAACGTCCGCGGCGTTCGAGAAGGAAGGCGCGGACCGCGTCGTCGTCGGTGAGACCAATCGCGCGGTCGAAGGCCTCGGCGGCCTCATGCGCACAGTTCAGTTGCCGCAACAGGTGAGCGCGAACGGCCCAGTAGGGTTGGTAGGAGACCACCGAATGCGCATCGATTTGATCCAGCAACGCCGATCCGGCTTGAGCCCCGTGGACTTCGGCATGCGCAGCCGCGCGCGCCACGGCAGCGCCGATTGATGGCGCGAGTCGCGTCAGCTGATCATAGAACGCGGCTATGGCGGCCCAATCCGTGCGCCCGGTGCGGGCGCGCTCGGCGTGCACCGATTGAATCGCCGCCTCGATCTGGAATCGCCCCAGGCGCGCAGGAGCCGCCGACACCGCGAGCTCACGCTCGGCCTCGTCGATCAATGGCGCGAGCCATATGTGGGGATCCTGTTCTGACAGCGGTACGAATCGGCCGTCCGCGCCGCGGCGTGCGGGGCGCCGCGCCTCGCAGTGAAGCAGTAATGCCAGCAATCCGCGAACCTCCGGTTCATCCGGGATCGCGTCGCGTAATACGCGCGCGAGCCAGATCGCCTCTTCGGCAAGTCCCACGGCGCGCTGATCGCGACCCGCCGCGTCTTCCCAACTGCTGCCGTACGCTGCATAGATCGCATTCAACACCGCCTCCAGGCGTTGCGGGATCTGATCTGCGGCTGGAATCTCGAAGGCAATCCGCGCCTGCCGAATCTTGGTTTTGGCGCGTGCGAGCCGCTGGCCCATGGCCTTTGGCGAAACGAGGAAGGCCCGTCCGATCGCGACCGCATCGAGTCCCAGCACGGTTTGCAACATAAGGGGTGTATGCATATCGGGATCGATTGCAGGGTGTGCGCAGACAAACAACAGCTTGAGACGTTCGTCGGGCAGCGCGTCGGGGTCCGGGGCCTCATAGAGCTCGTTCGCCAGGGTTTCCAAGGTGGACGCGCTGCGCTCCCGTACCTCGAGATGCCGTCCGTGATCCAGGAGACGATTGCGTGCGGCGGTCAGGAGCCATGCCTGCGGATTCTTCGGGATTCCGTCACGCGCCCATGTGTTCAGTGCCGCGAGCAAGGCGTCGGCGAGCGCATCTTCCGCACCCGCTGGGTCGCGGGTACGCGCCGCCAGCAGCGCGACGAGACGCCCGTACGATTGACGCGCTGCCGCCTCGACGGCGCGGTGCGCCAGCTCATCGGCGCTGGTCTTCACTTTCGAGGCGTCGCTGGAATTCGGAAGCGACCGGTCGGATTTCCACAGCGCCATATGAGGCGGCCGGGCAGCGCGCCGCCCATTCCAAGGCCGCATCGAGCGACGGCAGCTCGAGCAGCATGAAGCCGCCCAACTGCTCCTTCGAGCTGGCGTACGGGCCGTCCTGCACGAGCGGCTTGCCGTCTCGCCGCCGCACGGTCGTGCCCGTTTCCGGCGCGTCCAGCGGTTTGGCGCCGGCGTAGACACCTGCTTCGACGACGGCCTTGTAATAGGCGCGCCAGGCGCCGAAATAAGTAGCATCGTCGCCGGCTTGTTCGCGGCGCGCAAAATCGGCGGATGTTTCGTAGATGAGCAGCGCGTATTGCATCGTAGCTCCTCGGCTTCATTGATCGGGGGCCCTTCCAATTGTATGACGGGCATTCCACCCCGAAGTTTTCAGTTCGATAGATGTCGAAATCGGAGACCACGCCACGGATCTGGCGTGTGGAACTGGCCTGATCGGGCGGGCACCTCTCTCTCGTAACCGGTCTTCTTGCTGGATAACGGCTCGGGCGCCCGGGATTGGACGGCCTTCATTGCCCTCCCTGCTGAGAAAAGGGGCGGCTTTCGGCCGCCCTTTCCGCAAGTTTGCGTTGCACCTTGCGTCAGCTACCGCGTCTTCTGGCGCGGGTCGTCCTTCGGGTTGATGTAGGTGAGGTCCCATGGACCGACGGTGCTGATTTGTACAACCGTCTCTTCGGCGGTGTAGACATAGTGCACCGTGCCCGGAGGAAGAGCGAAGAAACTGCCTGCGGGCAAGGGCTGGGCCTTGCGCTGATCAGCGGTCTCACCCATCCCCATACGGAACGTCCCTGAGATCACCGTGAGGACCTCATCGACCGGATGCGTATGCGGAGCCACGCTATAGCCCGCGGGCATCTTGAGCCGGAGCACAAATAAGCCTTCCTTGCTCGGATCGCCGTACAGGACCGCCGCTTTCGCCCCAGGCGGGAGCACGGCTGGGGCCGGCCCCCACTTGATCTCCTGCGGCGGGACGATCGTGTGCCCCTCCATCGTATCGGCCGGAGCCGTGGAAGCGACACCCGCGACAGCTACAGCGGCGATCAGTGTTGTCAATGTGATCTTCATGGATAACCTCCTGTGTGGGACGAGACATCTACGTTGCACATGGTTGGCGAGAGACCAGAATCGACGACGACGGCGATGACGATCCCAAAGGCGAGGATCGCGAGCGTCAGCGCGCGCAATTCCAGGCCAGGAAGTCGACAGCGCCGGCCCCGGACGCGGTGCCCGCAGCAAGGAGTGCTGTGGTTTTGATGCAGAGGGGACACACATCGGTCGACTCCATTCTGTGGCTCTCATATAGGGATGACGGCCGAAGGCGCGCCATTTCTACAGCCATTCCTCGGGATCGCCGCGCTCCGCGAGTTCCATCAGCGTCGTGAACCGTGGATCAAGGCAAGCTCTTGAACTGGCTCAGATTTGCACGCATGAGCCAGTCACCTGATCGGTCTACGTCGAGCGGCGAGCTAGGGTAGACTCCTTGGCGCGGCTCAACCAGGACTTCGGCACGGACACGGTCGTCCCGATCCCCCGCTACGGCGATCTCGAGACGATCGGCTATGGCGCGGACAACGCCGTGATGCGCAAAGCGGCGCAGGCCACGCCGCTGCGGCCGATGCCGCTGACCGTCCTCGCCCACGGCCGGCCGTTCGCCGTGCCGGAGGGGTGTCCGCACGACCACGAGTCTTGCCGACCGTCGAGCGCGCGTTCAGGGCGACGCGTGGTACTGCCTACGCGCGAAACTCCACGTGCGCAACGGTCCAGCGGGCGAGAAGGTCGGCGTCCGGTGCCTGCGCGATCCCGGGAACGCGTGACGTCGCCATCTCGCCGCGGCCGGTGACGACCAACTCCGGCTTACCGAGGTCTTCGTCGTAGAAGTACGACGACGGGAAGATGTCGCCGGGGTAGGTGAAGTTCGGCAGCGTGGCCAGCTCGGCGCAAATCTGGCCGCCGATGCCCGTCTCGAGCATACCGCCCACCCAGCACGGGATGCCGTGCTCGGCGCACAGCGCCTGGATGCGGCGCGATGCCTCCAGCCCGCCAACGCGCGCCATCTTGATGTTGATTATGCGGCACGCGCCCAGGCGGATCGCCGCCTCCACGTGCGCCAGGCTGAGGGCGCTCTCGTCCAGGCACACGGGTGTGGCGAGGCGCTTCTGCAGCTCGGCGTGGTTGACCAGGCTCAGGCCGTCGTCCGCCAGGGGCTGCTCGATCATGGCAAGGCGATAGCGATCGAGCGAGCGGAACATCTCGGTGTCCGCGGGCGTGTAGGCGGCGTTGCAGTCGATGTGGAAGGTAAAGTCGGGGAACGTCGAGCGCACGGCGGCGACCATGTCGCGATCCCAGCCGGGACGGTATTTCAGCTTGATGCGTGGGAAGCCGGCGTCTATCGCTGTCTGAATCTTCTGCATCAGGATGTCGAACGAGTCCTGGATGCCGAAGTCTGCGCCCACAGCGACGCGGTCGCCCTTGCCGCCGAGCGCTTCATGCAGCGGCACGCCGCGTCGCTTGGCCTCCAGCACCCACCAGGCGATCTCCAGCGCGGCGCGCGAGAACTGGTTGCCCTTCACGAAGTCGATGCGACCCAGCAGATCGTCGACAGTGGGCACATCCTGGCCCACGATGCGCGGAGCCAGATGCTCCCGCACGGTGTGGAACGTCGCCAGCGTGTGCTCGGCGGAGTAGTTGGGCACGTACGGCGGACAGCTCTCCCCCCAAGCGTACAGGCCCTCGCTCTCCAGCCGCACCAAGATAGTGTCGGTTTCGCGCTGGTCCCCGTACGAGGTCTTCCACACGAAGGCCAGCGGCACCCGTGCCCAGTAGACGTCGATCCGGTCGATCCGCATGCCGCGCTGCTACCACCCGCGACGATCTCTCCGACTAGGATCTAGAGCGTTTGCGCGGGGCGCCGGTCCACCCAGGGCTGAGCTGCCTCGAGTTGCGCCACGCGTGGGTTTCAGGCCGAACAACCCGCAGCAGCTGGCAGGGATGCGGATGGATCCGCCGGTGGTCCTGTCGGCCGATGAGGCCCGGGTCGAATCGGTTCCGAAGGTAGTGACTCCGCCCGCGGCGACTGCAGCGATCGCGGCGCCGGCGTTGCGCAGAAAGGCCCTGCGGCTCAACCCTGGGTCCATGGCAGTTCCTCCTAGTAGACCAAACGCGTCCATGAATAGCGTCATCCGCTCTGGCCGGGCACGACGGTAGGCTGTCATCCGTCGACGAGATACGGGGAAGTTACGACGGGCGTCGGCGGGAACCAGCTCAGCATCAAGGGACACGCCCGAGACGATGCCGCGACTGCCTGCCTGGGCACACTGCAGGATCCTCCGGTGGATTTGCTCCCTGGAGTCGCGGTGCGAGGCCTGGCAATCGAACGCGACCGGTGCGTGGGCGTGCGGCTTGCCGGACGTGTCGTACAGCCTGACATCGAGGTCTTGCTCTGTGCCGGTGCTGTCGATTCGCCGCGCCTCCTGATGGTATCGGGCATGGGTCCTGCCGACGAGCTTCGATCTCACGGCATCACCATCGCTGTCGATCTGCCCGATGTCGGCCGTCACCTCGAAGATTACATCCTTCTCGCTGGTGTGGCCTACAAGGCCCGTCGCGACGTTCCGCGCTCCCACTACAACCACGCCGATGCGCTGCTCTACCTGCGGCACAGCAATCCTGGCGAGAGTCCGACCCATCTCGTCATGTGTCTGTCGTTGCCGTTCGTCCTGCCCTACCGTCGGCCCGCTTGCGTCGCCCGCTTATGTGCTCGTTCCCTGCCTCATGCGGCCGCAAAGCCGGGGCACCGTCAAGCTGGCCTCCGCCGATCCGCTCGTTCCCGCCCTTATCGATCCGAACTACCGCGTTACGGATTCGAGAATTTCAAGAAAGACTTGTTCTAGGCACCTTTGATCTCGCGTATACCCTTTCCCAGACGTCTGCGCAGAAGCGTGCGCAAGGTGACGCCGTCCGCGTAGCCGACCATCCCGGCGATCTGGTCGACGCCACTGTTGGTGGTCTTCAGCAAATGTACGGCACGCTCGCAGCGCAAGTCTTGAACGTAGGAAATCGGCGTCCTGCCCAGCACATCGCGGATGCGCCGGGCCAGGGTACGCTTGCTGGTGGCGAGCTCGCGCGCCGCGTCGTCCAGGTTGAAGCCCTTGTCCAATTGCTGGCGTGCCCAGCGGTCGAAGCGTTCGACCAGCGGGTCCGAATGGGCCAAATGATCCGAGATCATGTAAGCCGACTGCGAAGGGCGCGCGTCCACGATCAGGTACTTCGCGACGAGAGCGGCCAGCTCCGGGCTGGCTTGTCGAATCAGCCACAGCGTCATGTCGATGTGACTTAGCGCCGCGCCCGCCGTCACGAACTGCCCGGAGTTGACGATCATGCGCCCAACGTCCAGGCGCACGGCGGGGTAGCGCTGTCGAAACAGCGGCGTCAACCACCAGGTGGTGGTGGCCTCGTGCCGATCCAGCAGCCCGGTTTCGGCGAGAACGAAGGTGCCGACGCACGCCGCAGCGATGCGTGTCCCTGTCGCCGCCCACTCGCGCAATGCGGCCACCGCATCGGTCACATCGTCGCGCGCGAGCGCGCGCAGCAAAGGCTCGGGCATCTTATAGCCCATGGCCGGCACGATCACACAATCGGGCTGCGGACAGTCCGCCAGCGACATCACCGGCACGCGCAGTCCCTGCGCGCTGTGGACGCGCGCACGCACGGCGGCGATGGAAACCTGGAACTGAGGGCCCGGACAGGCGTGCAGCGCACCCAACTCGTTGGCCGTGGTCAGCGCGTCCAGTACGGTGGCGAGGCCGGAATCGAACACCCCCTCGAGGGCCAAGACGGTGATGTTAATGGCTGGATCGATATCAAAGTTGTCAATCGCGCCAATATATAAGGTGGAGCCCCCTGAGTAAAGTGCCGTCCATCGCAGGGTCAAAGCGACTGAACGAAGAGCGTTCACCCAAAGACCGGCTTGATCTACAAGTCGATCCTCAACTCAAGGAGAAACACCATGAAAGCTACTACGAAAGTCACTAGATCAAACCCACTTCGGATGCTTATCGCCGCGCTCGCTCTGAGCGCCGGGATACCCGGTCTCGGTCACGCAGCCAACACCTCCGTCAACGTGCCCGTAACCGAGATGAAATTCTTCGACAGCGGTATTGGCCCGCTCAAGTCAGCGCCGGGCTTCGGCGACATCTCCAAAGGTGCGCATAGCACTTTCATCAAGCTCCCGGCGGGCTTTGTCACGCCATTGCATTCTCATACTGAGGACTACTATGGCGTTGTGATCGCAGGCGTGGTTGCCAACGCAGTCGATGCCAACGTCACCGATGTGCCGCTCGCCCCGGGCTCGTATTGGTTTCAGAAGGGCAAGGCGGCTCACGTCACCAAATGCTTGTCGGCCAACGAGTGCGTGCTGTTCATTACTCAGCCGGGCAAGTTCGATTTTGTGAAGTCGAACTGAACCAAACAACCAACACCCGCGTCGGTGTGAACCGACGCGGTGTTGGGCAAACCCGATGAGGCCAACCTGCTCATGAACCCCTCCGACACCATCACCTGGCTCGCTGCAACGACCCCGCTCACCGGCTGTCTCTGGATCCCGTACGTGCTGGATCGCTTCCGCATGCTCGGCATCACGCGGACTTTCGGCAACCCGCAGCCCGGCGTGGGGCACACGCCGCTCGCGGCGGGCGCGGCCGTAACCTACTTCTTCGCGCGCGCCGCGCGCTTCGCGCTGTACACGGCTGGCGTCCCCGTGCTGCGAACGCTCGCCTTCCTGATTGGGTTCAGCGCCGTGGCGGCGCTGCTGCTCGCGGTGAAGGGCGTGAGGCGATGACTAGGACGGCGATCGTGGCGGGGGCGGGCGGCGACGCCGGCCGCGCCATCTGCCTGGCGCTGCGCGAGCGTGGCTTTCATGTCGTCGCCGTGGCCCGCGATCGCGCGCGGCTCCACGCGGAGCTCGATGGCGCGGGCACGGAGTTGGTCGAGGTCGACCTCACGTCACCGGACGCCGTGGGCCAGGCGTTTCAGCAGCGGGAGGCGGAGGCGCTGATCTACAACGCTGGGCGGATCGATCTCGCGACGCTCGCTGAGACGACGCCGGAGGCGTTCGAGGCGAGTTGGCGGACCAACACGTTCGGCGCCTTCCTGGCAGCGCGCGCGCTGGCACCGGCGATGCTGGCGCGGCGCGGCGGCACAATGGTCTTCGTCGGCGCGACATCATCCGTGCGCGGCGGAGGCCGCACGCACGCCTTCGCGTCGGCCAAGCACGCGCTGCGCGGGCTTGCCCGCGCACTGGCCGCGGAGCTCGGCCCCGGCGGTGTGCACGTCGTCCACGTCATCGTCGACGGCAAGATCTGGGGCGCGCGCACGCGCCGCCGCTTTCCCGATGCGCGCGAGGCCGACTGCTTGGCGCAGGCCGATGTGGCGGCGGCGGTCTGTGCGCTGATCGAGCAGCCGCGATCGGCCTGGACCTTCGAGCTGGACCTACACACGCAACCCTACAGGAGTGCCTGACATGCGTCTTCACGCGGACAGAACCGAGCGCGTCGTCATCGACACGCGCGTGGCCACCTGGACGGCCTCGCCCGAACCCGACGTCCAGCGCATCATGCTCGACCGCGACGGCGCCGAGCTCGCGCGCGCGACCTCCATCGTCCGGTACGCACCCGGCGCGCGATTCAAGGAGCACGAGCACGGCCAGGGCGAGGAGATACTGGTGCTCGATGGAGAGCTCCGCGACGAGCATGGCGTCTACCCGGCGGGGACTTACCTTCGCAACCCATGGGGGACGCGGCACAGCCCGTTCTCCCTGCTAGGATGCCTGCTCTTCGTGAAGCTGCGCCAGATCCCGGCCGCCGATCGACAGACGGTCGTCGTCGAAGCGGCGGTCGCGCGCTGTGTGCTGGACCTCGGGCGCGCCGCGCGCGAGGTCGTTCTTCACGCGACTCACGCCGAGCGCGTCTCGCTCGTCAGGTGGCCAGCCGGGCACACCGACGCGCGCCACGATCACCCACACGGCGAGGAGATCCTGGTGCTTGAAGGCGATCTCGCCGACGAGCACGGTCGCTACGGCGCGGGCACCTGGCTGCGACAGCCGATGGGGAGCGCGCACGTGCCCTTCACCCACGGCGGTTGCCTGATGTGGATGAAGCGCGGGCTGCGGTGATCGCCAAAGTCCCCTGGCCTCGCAGATCTGTTGAGCATATAGCGCACTTCATTCAGCTGGGGGCAGTTGCGAGAATGCATCCCAACAACGCCCGGGTTGATACAAACGTACGCCCAGCCGATATCTGCGCTGTTCCGCGACGCCAACAAACGCCTCACAGCGGCCGAGTTCGTTGATTGGGCAGCCCACACCTACGCACGCTGGCGAAAAGCTGGATGCTGATAGTACAAAATGGATAGCCCAGCTTGTCCAGCCGGTGGTACGCGCAGAGTGTGAAGTCTGGGTGTCGGAGATCGGACTTTGACACCCAGCGGGCTTCGGAACGCATTCGCCGCGTCGCACAAGGCCTCGCTGATCGACCGACGCACACGAGTTTCCCGGCCGTCCGGTTGCCGCTGGGGTACACCCAGGTGGAGGGCACGTGCACTATTCGGGCAGAACGGGTTCCGCAGTGCCAGCTGCTTGCGGAATTTGCCCATAAGATATACGATTACACTTGTATATCCATGACTTCGCCGAGGGTGGCATGCGAGTAGCAAAGTGGGGTAACAGCTTGGCAGTGCGCCTACCTGCTGTGGTAGTCGAGGCGCTGACGCTCAAGGAAGGTGACGAAATCGAAATCCACGTCGTTGGCGCGCGCACGTTCGAGGTTAAGAAACGCCCGGAGAGGCGCGAGTTGCTGGCGCAGCTGAGAAAATTCCGCGGGCGACTTCCGGCCGACTTCAAATTCGACCGCCTGGAAGCCAATGAGCGCGGCTGAACGATTCTTTGATACGAACGTTATTCTGTATCTGCTCTCGGGCGACGACGCGAGAGCGGATCGCGCCGAAAAGGAGTTGAGCGCTGGCGGGGTCGTCAGCGTTCAGGTGCTCAACGAGTTCGCGTCGGTTGCCTCGCGCAAGCTCAAGATGTCGATCGCGGAGATCCGCGAGGTGCTCGCAACGATCCGGGCGGTGTGCGCGATTGTGCCAATCAGCGAAGAGACGCATGACGTGGGCTTGCAGGTCGCCGAGAGATACGGGCTGTCTGTGTACGATGCGATGATTGTCGCAGCGGCGCTGCTTGCAGGGTGCAAGACGGTAATGTCCGAGGACATGCAGGATGGTCAAATCCTCGAAGGTCGACTGCAGGTGCAAAACCCCTTTCGCTGATCGTTTGAAGATAGCTGTTTGACGCGCTGAGCACTGTTCTCGTAGACGTCCATGTCGCGCGCATCCGCGTGGTCGAGTAGGCCGGCGCGGGCGAACCAGCGCAACACCCGAGCGCGCATGGCTCGAGAAGGATAGGAATTCCAACCGTATCACCTGTTGCAGGAGGGCTCAATGCGGGGTGTCGGGTTGGCCTTTGGGGGCTGGGGAAGCGGTCGGGAGACGTGGCTTGGGGCAGTTAACTGTGGTGGACCGGGATGACAGGCGGGTCAGCGTCACGGTTTTGGGCGAGCCCCGCCGAACTGGTCGGGCGTCACGGCCGTGTACGATGTCTACAGCGAGAAAACCAGCGACCCCCTGGTTCAGATCGGTACCATCGTCGGCCAGGGAACGTACCTCGAGCCTGGCAGCACCGTTCCGATGCAACGTGCCTTTGCCATGCAGGTTACGCCGCAGGTGCCTGAGCCCCACACCTACCTGATGCTGGGGGTAGGGCTGCTCGCCATCGGGGCGATGCGCATGTGGCGGCTGACACCACACTGGAAGCGGCCCGCTGCCCCACGCTAGCGCGGTGGCGTTGCGCTCGGTGCCCGATCCGCTGATCTGCCAACCTGACGCCTGTCAGGCATGCTGCGTGCCTGAAACGACAGCAATCGGATGCTGTCGTATGAACATGTCCCTCGTCAGGTTCCTGCGGTTTCTACCCTCCCTCCAGACGCTGGTGCTGGCCATACTGTGCGTGGCCAGCCCCGGGGCACGCGGTGTCGTGGGTGGTATCGTCGACCAGAACTCGGCGAGTTCCATGTTTGCTGGGGTGGGCAGCCTTACCCGCGGCGACGGCAAGGAGGTCTACTCGGCCGTCCTGATCGCGCCGCAGTATGCATTGACCGCCGCCCATGTGGTGAACAACACGCTGTTTCCCGGTACTTTCACCTTCAATCTCAACATTGGCGGCAACCTGACCTTCAGCGTTCCCGTTGCCGAGATCGTTGTCCACCCGGACTACCGGGGATACCAGCCAGGCCCCGACGGCACGGTGCACAGCGACCTGGCTGTCGTGCGGCTCGCCTCGCCGGTCCCCGAAGGCACGCCGATCTACGGGTTGCATGACGGTTTGGTTGCTCCCGGACAGCAGATCGTGTTCGCCGGCTACGGCGGCGGCCTGGACGGGCGCGGTGCACCGGTCGCCCCGGCGCCGAGCGTCAAGCGGCAAGGGTCGAGCGACGTCGAATTGCTGCTGCCGGGCGGGCAGGACTCCGATCAGGGAGAGGTGTTCGTATTTCGCTCCTGGCCCGGGATGTCGGCCACCGGCTGGCGCGCGGGTCTTGCCAGTGGAGACTCCGGCAGCCCGTCCTTCGTCCGCGGGCCGGATGGCCGCCTGGAACTGGTGGGCATCAACACCTTTGCGTTTGGCGCCGGGCCCGGCCAGGCAGGCAGCTTCATCGCTGGCGGCGGCGGCATCGTGCTAGGCCCGCATGCGCAATGGATCCACTCGGTGTTGAGCGAGGTTCCCGAGCCTGCCCACCTCTTCGCGGTGGGCATTGCCCTTACCCTCGTGGCGGCCGCAGCTGCGTGGCGGCGCCGCGTACGCGAAGGTCAGTAACCCTTGCGGTCGCCGAACAGCACCAGGACCGTCTTGAGGATGATCAGTAGAGCGCGATGTCCGCCCACCAGAAAATCGGTGGGGCGCAACGTATCCGAAAGACGCCGCGCCACCGCCTTCAGCACCACATCGCCGGTGGCGTGGCCGTAAGTGTCGTTGAGGCGCTTGAAGTGGTCGATGTCGGCCATCACCAGCGCCAGTGGCTGGCTGGCGCGCTCCGACCGGGAGATCTGGCGCGGGAACATCTCGTTCATCCAGCGGCGGTTGTGCACGCCGGTCAGCAGATCGGTCTTGGCCGCCTGCTCGTACTCGCCCAGGCGCCCGGCGGTGACCAGGAACAGCGAGGCGTTGTGGTCGCCGGGCGCCAGCAGCGTTGTGCCGGCGGGCAGCTCCAGCGCGGCGCACGACGCCAGCACTGCATGCGCGAGCGAGGGGTCGATGCCGTCAGAAGCGGGGACGCGAGGGCGGCCGTGCGGTCGGTGTCGGTCACCGGGCGGTGCGGTCGACCGGCGTGAGCTTGGTGTCAAGCCAGACGGCGTTTCCTCTCTGCGGCCTCGTGCCCGCGGCTGTCGAAGGACGAATCCAGGATCGCCAGGGCCCGTCGCAGGGTCCTGCCCGAATCCGTCCAGCGCGCCAGCTCCGCGTGCACCTGGTAGCGCACCTGCGAATCGGCCAGCAGCAGTTGCTCCACCCGTGCCGCCACCTCGGCGAGCAGCGCTTCGCGCGCCTGGGGCTCGAGCAGGTGCACCTTTCGCAACCCGGCGAGGTCGTCGGCGAGCTTGACGGTCTGCACTTGCGTGCTTTCCGCGGCGAGCCGCTGCAGCTCGAGTGCCGAACTCTGCGCCAGGCTCAGCGCCCCCGCGCGGCTGTGCCACCGGCCGGTGAGGCCGCCGACCATGGCGGCCACCTCCACGCCAAACTCGCGCTCGATGTCCGCCAGAGTGACGGCGCCGCGGGCCACTGCTGCGTGCAGGTAGCCGGCGGCGATCATCTCCCGGGAGGCGGCGCAGTCGAACAGCACGTCGGCGACTACCGTCAAGTGCCCGTCGAAATAGCTCGCCCCATCGGCCTGCAAGTGGCCTTGGTGCAAGCAGCGGGCGAACTCCGCGGCGCGCACGATCATCGCGCTCATCCCCAGTCCCTCCTGCGTGTCGGTCCGAACGCAGAGTCGTCCGGCAGCGCGGTGCGCACGGATGAGTCGGTGCCGCCGAAGTCTATGACCAGGTCCAGCGTCTCGATCACATGGAGGCCGGCGGGATCGTTGATGAACTGGGATCGCCACGCCGCCCGGTACGCTTTCGCCAGGACGTGCATCTCGACGGTGTCGAGCGGGTGGCCGTTGGAACGGCTGAATACTCTGAAAGTCATGGGCGGTGATGCAGTGCTCAGAAAGTTGATTGTCGCGGGTTGCATTTGGATGTCTCCCGAGTGCGGAGGCGCACTATGCCGGCGCCGGCAGGTGGTCGCTTTACCGGCTGCGCCAGTTGCTAGCCCGCGGACGCCAAGCCGAAGCGGTCCAGCCCCTCCCTTGCGTCCGCAGGACGCGGGGGAGGGCCGGGGAGGGGCGATCGGGGTGGTGCTAGCCCGCTGCGGCGATGCCGCGCAGGCGATAGGCGCTGGGCGCGCTCCCGGTCCAGCGCCGGAACGCGCGGGTGAACGCGCTTTGCTGGGAGAATCCCAGCATGAAGGTGATATCGGTGATCGAGTGGTGGGGATTCTCGATGTAGCGCAGCGCCAGGTCGCGGCGGGTCTCGTCGACCAGCTGCTGGTAGGTGGTCTCCGCTTCGGCCAGCTTGCGCTGCAGCGTCCTGCGGCTCATGTGCAGTTGCTGCGCCATCTCCTCCTCGGACAGCTCGCCCGAGGACAGCTGCTCCAGGAGGGAAGCGCGGCAGCGCGCCACGACGTTCGTCTTGTCCAGCTGCGCCAGCTGGCCGGCAAGGACGCGCGTCCAGTGTCGCAGCGATCTGCCGGTTGGAGCTGGGCAGCGGCTTGTCGACGTCGCCGCGTGCCAGGGTGAAGCTGTCCTCGCCGGTGGCGAACTGGACCGGGCAGCCGTAGTGACCCCGATAGACCTGCCAGCCGTCCGGCTTGGCGCGCTTGAGCGTTACCGCTACCGGCCGCAGCCCGGCGCCGTAGTTCAGGCGGCACATGCTGACCAGGAGCGACATGGTGAAGTCCGCGGCGATCGGCCCGACGACCGGGTCGGTGCGTCCGCTCTCGAACACGGTCTTCAATCCGGCGTGGGTGTCTTCCAGACCGGCGGCCGCCTTCTCGCCGAGCAGCCGCCAATAGCGCACCACGCGCTCCAGTCCGGTCCGCAGCGTGGAGCTGGACAGCCAGGCGTAGCCCAGCGCGCCGAGATTCGACGGGTGCCAGCAGTGTGCAGCGCGCAGGCCGAAGGCCGGGTCCCCGATCAGAGTCGTCGTGCGCCGGGCCAGTGCGTCCCAGGTGCGTGCCGGGATGCGCGCGTTGGGATCGCGGATCTGGTCCAGCGTGATCCCCTGCTCGCCCAGCAGCGCCTGCGCGTCCAGCCCGTGGAGCTCGTACAGCCTCTTCACGATCTGGCCGATGGTTGCGAGCGAAGTCTGCATGGTTTGCGCTCAGTCCTTATGCCACTCGCCCTTGTTCGAGCTCGGCAACCGGCTTGACCAGCAGCCAGCGCCTGAGCGCAGGTGTGGTGATCACGGTGCTCACGATTGCCATCAACACCAGCATGGTGAACACGCTCTGCGGGATGACCTTGAGGTCGTAGCCCACATTGATGACCACCAGCTCCATCAGGGCCCGCGTGTTCATCATGATCCCGATGGCCAGCGCGGAGCGTCGGTCCATCCCGCTCAGCAGCGCGGCCGCGTAGCAGCCCCCGAGCTTGCCCAGCGTAGCGAGCGCGATGACCAGCGCGAGCCAGCCCCACATCGCCCAGCCGTCGAGCAGGCCGATGTCGGTGCGCAGCCCGGTGTAGGTGAAAAAGATCGGCACGAAGAACACGTTCACGAAGTGCCCGACCTTGTCGCGCCACGCCTGTGCCAGGGCGTGCTGGTCGTGCAGCAGCACGCCGAGCATGAACCCGCCGAAGATCGCGAAGATGCCGATGGCGTAGGTGGTCATGCCCGACACGAACACGGCTGCCAGCAGGATTCCCATCAAGTCGAGCGGCAGCGCGCTCTGGCTTACCCCGAAGCGGCGGATCACCCGCAGCAGAAGCGGGCGCACCACCAGCACGCACAGCGTGACGTACAGCGCGAGCAGCCCCAGCTTGAGCGCGAACCCCGCGGCCGAGAAGTGGACGACCGCGAGCGCCGACACCACTGCGAGCAGCAGCCAGCCGACTACGTCGTCGATGGCCGCGGCGCTGATGGCGATGACGCCCACGGCCGAGCGATGCAGGTCGAGCTCGAGCATGATGCGCCCGAGGATGGGCAGCGCTGTGATGGCCAGCGCCGTGCCGCAGAACAGGCTGTAGGCGAAGGCATTGCCCTGCGGGAACAGGATCGGCCCCGAGACCGCACCGAAGGCGAAGCCGAGCGCAAAGGGGAGCAGTTCGCCGGCCAGCGCCACGTAGACTACCGTGCGCCGATGCTGGCCCAGGCGCAGATGGGCGAAGTCGAACTCCAGGCCGATCTGGAACAGCAGCAGCACCAGGCCGATCTGGCTTAGGATGGTGAGCGGCTCGGGCGGCGCAGAGCGGAACACCAGCTCGAAGCCGGCGGGCCACAACAGGCCGAACAGCGAGGGTCCGAGCAGGATGCCCACCATGATCTCGCCTACCGCGCGAGCGTTTCCCCATCGGACCGCGAGATTGCCAGCGGCGCGCGCGCATACCACGATCACCGCCAGCTGCAGTAGAGTGAAGAAGAGCAGTTGCTCGGTCCGGTGTACCGAAGCCTGCAGCAGAGGGGTGGCATCCATGGCGGGGCAAGACAAATGGGGTCGCGGGACGCAATCATAAACGCAGCGGCCGTCTCGAATCCATCCATGGCCATGACCGCAATCGTCCTCAAGATCGGCGGGAGCCTCACGCAGTCCGATGCAGCCGCGCAGTTGATCCGCGGACTCGCGGCCCGCCGGCCCGGCAAGCTCCTGATCGTTCCCGGGGGCGGCGAGTTTGCCGACGCGGTCCGCGCCGCCCAGAGCCGCCACGCCCTCGGCGAAGCCACCGCGCACCATATGGCACTGCTGGCTATGCAGATGGTGGGCATGATCCTGGCCGACCTCGCCCCAGGTTTCGTGATCGCAGAAACCGTGGACGAGTTTGCTGCGGTCTGGCAACGCCAGCTCACCCCGGTCTGGGCGCCGGCGCGGTTGGTACTGGCGGAAGCCGCGATTCGCGCGTCCTGGGAGGTGACCTCAGACAGCCTCGCGGCCTGGCTGGCGGGCCGGATCGGGGCCGCTCGTCTGGTCCTCGCGAAGTCGTGTACAGTGCCGGCCAGCATCGCAGCCAACGCGAGGGCGCTCGCGGCGGCAGGGATCGTCGATGCGGGATTCCCCGAGTTCGTCGAGGGTCGATCCTTCTCCTGGCAGCTTGCCTGCGGAGCCGACGAGGCGATCAGGGTGGTTTGCTCGTGATGGCAAGCCCATTGCCTGGCACACGCGAAGAGACTGGACTCGGGGAACGCCGTGATCCATTGATGAACCGGCGCGCTTTCATCTGCAGCCTCGCCCTGGGCTCGCTTGCTGTGCCGCGCATTACCCACGCCCAGTCCGTGCGCAAGGTGTACCGGATCGGGATCGTCAGTCAGGGGGTGACCGCCGACATGGTCGGGCCCCAGCCCCGGAACCCATACACCAGCGCACTCCTGCGCGGATTGCAGGAGCTGGGCTACGTGTATGGAGAGCATTTTGTGACCGAGCCGCGCGGCGCCGACAGCAGGCCCGAACGCTACCCCAGCCTGGCCGCCGACTTGGTCCGCATCCAGGTGGACGTGATCGTCGCCGCAGCGCCAGCGCTGCCCGCGCTCAAACAGGCGACCTCGACGATCCCCATCGTGATGACGGGCGATGGCGACCCGGTGGGCCGGGGGTTCGTCCAGAGTCTCAGTCAGCCGGGCGGGAACATCACGGGGCTGAGCCTGCAGGCGGTAGAGATGACCGGAAAGCGACTCGAGCTCCTCAAGGAGCTCGTCCCGAGCGCGTCGTTGGTGGGGGTCCTGTGGGATCGGTACACGCGCCCTTACTGGCAGGCGGCCTACAGCGTCGGCCGGGAGCGGGGGTGGAAGCTGCTGTCGCTCGAGATCCGAGATGCTGGCGACATCGAAGGGGCATTCAGAACGGCGACTGAAGCTCGCGCGGGCGCTCTCCTCGTGGCTGGAGGCCTCCTCTTGCCGCAAGCCCGGCGAGTCGCGGAGCTGGCGGCCAAGAGCCGGCTTCCCGCCATGTATCAATTCCGGCCCATGGTCGAGGCGGGCGGGCATCCATAGCGGTCAATTCCGGCTCATAGTCTATGATCTCCTATGGCGCGGACCTGATCCAGATGTGGGCGCGCGCGGCGGTCTACGTCGACAAGATCTTGAAGGGCGCCAAGCCCGCCGACCTGGCCGTCGAGCAGCCCTCGAAGTTCGAGTTGGTGATCAATCTCAACACGGCGAGGACTCTCGGCCTCACGATCCCCGAGTCGGTGTTGTTGCAGGCGGATGAGGTCATACGGTAGGCCATGACGATCACGATGCTTACGAAGGCGAATGACACCCCCAGCGCCGCATGCCCCCTCCTTGGAAAGGAGGGGAGAATTCCCTCTCCCCTCCTCTCACGAGGAGGGTCGGCCGAGGCCGGGGGTGGTGGATTGTGTCAGGCGTCATGCAGGCTCGAAGGAGGAAATCTGTGGAGACGGAAGCGAGATACTGCAGGTTGTGCGGAGTGGAAATTCCTGCCGGGCGGCTTCGGGCGATTCCGGACACTCTGGTTTGCGTAGGTTGCAGCGAGAAGATCGGTGGTGAGCACGAGCTCGAGGTCACCGTAAGCGCGACCGCCAAGGCCGGGAGCTTGAAGATGACGGGACAGCAGGTGTCGGTGAAGCGCCAGCGGAAGCCTCACCGCTGAGCGTGGCAGGATTGACATCGAGGTGACCGCTCATGCCACATCGAGCCTTTCGCGGTGGCGTCACTGAAAGCATGCCTGACATGAGTCGCCGCGCGCACCTGACGAGCCTGTTCGGTCTGACGATGCTTACGTGCCTGCCGGGCGGAGCACGAGCCGATCCAGATCCTCCCGTCCCGCCGCAAGGGATCGGCCGGCGCATCCGCCACCTGTCGTACAGCGACCAGGGTGGTCGTCCCGACGGCGTGCAGGTCATGGTCAACCGTGGCCATGTGTATGTCGGCCACATGTTCAGCGACGGTGTGACTATCCTCGACGCCGCGGATCCGCGGCGGCTGAAGCCCGTCGGCTTCTTCACGGCGGGAGCCTACACCCGCACGCACCATCTGCAGGTCGCCGACGATCTGATGCTGCTTGCCAACGGCGCGAACATCGTCGCGATGCAGTCCTATGACGGGGTGCGGGGTTACTTCGAGAACACGCTCGCCGACAGCATCACCCAACGCAAGAAGTTCCGCTCGGGCTTGAGCATCCACGACATCTCCCGCCCCGCGCAAATGCGCGAGATCGCATTCCTCGAGATGCCGGGGTTCGGCGTCAACCGGCTGTGGTGGCCAGGGGGGCGCTACGCCTGCGTTTCCGCGCATTTCGACGGCTTCATCGACCACATTCTGTGCATCGTGGACCTGAAGGACATCAGCAGGCCGGAGATCGTGTCGCGCTGGTGGCTGCCCGGGATGCATCGGGCGGGCGGCGAGACGCCGACCTGGCCGAAGGGCCGGCGCGTCGCGTTGCATCACATGATCACCGCGGGCGATCGCGGCTATGCGGCGTGGCGTGATGGCGGCTTCACGATCCACGATATCGGCGACCCGAGCAGCCCGAAACTGCTCTCGCACATCAACTGGTCGCCGCCTTTTCCCGGCGGCACGCACACGCCGCTGCCGTTGCCGGGCCGCGGCCTGGCGGTCGTGGCCGACGAGGCGCAACGCCGAGAAATGCGCCAAGGGCACGTTCCACACCTTCGTGGTGGACGTGCGCGCGCCGGAGAACCCGGTCCCGATCGCTACCTTACCGACACCGAGAGACCGCGACTATTGCGCGTCGGGCGTGTTCGGGCCGCATAACCTGCATGAGAACCGGCCGGGATCTTTCCGCAGCGAGGAAATCATCTTCGCGACGTACAACAATGCCGGTGTGCGCGTGTTCGACATCCGGGATGCATTTGCGCCGAAGGAGATTGCCTCCTGGGTGCCTCCGGCACCGCAGCGTTTGATCGACCCCCGCCCGAACGTAGCGCTGGCGGCGAAGACCTGCGATGCCTGCGTCACCCCGGAAGGGCTGATGTATGTCAGCGACTGGAATGCGGGCATGCACGTGCTGCAGTACGAGGGGTGAGCCACAGGTCGAGAAGCGAGCTCTCTACCGAACCGGGCTACGGGGCCAGCGAGCCCAGGTAGGCGGATATCGCCAGGATGTCCTCGTCCGTCAGGTGCTCGGCCGGGGGCTGCATCAATGCCGCGTCGGCGCCGTTGCGGGAACCGTCCTTGAACCAGTGAAGCTGACGGACAATGTAGATCGGATGCAGCCCGGCGAGCCGCGGCACCTTGCCCACGCCCTCCATCGAGCCACCATGGCATAGCCCGCAGGCGACCGTCCTGCCGCCTCCGGTCTCCACGAGAGCCTTGCCTTTGGCGAGACTGCCTGGCGGGACATACGCAATGAAGCCGGAGTTGGGGTCCCGGACCCGTGCCCGCTCCTGATCCTGCGGCACGGTGATGATGCGATTGCCGATCGGCTCCATCGAACCGTCGGGCTCGGTGAAGCGCATCCGTCCGGGGCCGAGGAAAGTTCTCGGCACCGTATCGGTTTCGATCACTCTGGTGAACCCGCGACGCGGGAGCTTGGCGAACCACTCGGCCGCCTGCCTTGCTTCCTCCTCCGAGACCTCCTTCGCAATGCCGTTCATCCGCGTCGGATCCTTCCTCGCGCCGGATTTGAAATCGGCCATCTGCTGCACGATGTAGTCGGCAGACAGACCGGTCAGATCGGAGGACTCCGGATGACCGAGGCCGGACATCAGGTGGCAGGCGCCGCAGGCCAGCGCGGCGCCGTGCCCCTTCACGACGATCTGCGCAGCAGGAGGGTGCTCATCCGGGTACCAGTCGGGCGGATTCAGCAGGTCGTCGATCTGGGTTTGTGTGTACTGCCTGGTGCTGCCCGGCAGCGTCTTGAGCGCGGCGTCCAGGGGAAGTTCACGTTCCGGCTTCAGTGGGAACGCCCAGGACTGGTCCGCTCGTGCTTGCGGCGCGGCTGGTTGCTGGGACTGAGCGTGCGGCGCAGGAAGGGTTGCGAGGCCAACCGCCAGCCAGCCGATGACTTTGCGCATCCAAGCCTCCACATTCGGGCGGTGCGGCCCTGACGGGCCACGCTATCACGGCGCCGCTGGAACGTTCGTCCAGCAGAAGCCGTGCAAGCCATATTTTCTGCTGGAACCGACGGCCTTGAATCCGTCCAGACTGCGTGATACGGTCAACGTCACCTGTGCGTCCAGCCAAGGCTAGAGGATAGCGCGATTCGCTGCCCACGCACCGGACGAAAAGCGGCGCCGGTGCTGCGCCCGCTCGAGATGCGTTTTTGGGGAGGGTTCCACTATGAAGGCGTGGGCTGCGTTTGCGTTGGGTGTTGTGCTGACGGCGCTGTTCTTCGGCGCCGTCGAGACGGGTGTGGCGCAGGACCCCGTCAAGGAACATCCGGACATGTTCAAAGTGCTCCTGGAGAACGACCGCGTGCGCGTCATCGACGACCTGGTGCCGGCGGGCGCCAAAGTCGGCATGCACAGCCACCCCGAGTATGTGGTGTATCCGCTCAGTTCCTACCGGATGAAGTTCACGTTCCCGGACGGCACGACCAGGATCGTCGACGTCCAGGAGGGGACCGCCCGTTACTCGTCGGGGATCGTTCACGCCGAGGAGAACATCGGCGGCAGCGACGCGCACGCTTTGCTGGTCGAGATCAAGCCGTCGGGGAAGCTGGGGGCCGCAGGGGCGACAGCCCTGAGTGCAAGCGCCTCCCCCGAGCGCGCGTCAAGACGACGTCTCCCTCCCTTGCGTCCGCAGGACGTGGGGGAGGGCTGGGGAGGGGTGAGGCTTCAGAACGGGTTCTGGTCCGCGCCCCGCTCGCCTTGCATCAGGCTGTCGAACATCCTGCGCAACGTCGCGCGCTGGGCATCGATCGGCGCGAACAGGGCGAACTCGCGGCAGTCTCCGGCCGACGTAACGGCGATCTGCCGCAGCCGGGACCCGCCACCGTCGCTGCTATCCGCGCTGCGGGATGTGCTCGCGGCGCCCAGCCGCCGAGCGCTGCTGCTGACCAGCGCAGGCGCACTCGCCGCGCTGCTCGGCACGGCCTGGAGCGCACAGCCCTATCCGACGAAGCCTGTGCGATTGATCGTACCGTTCCCGCCCGGGCAGGCCGCGGACATCTTCGCCCGCATGCTGGCTCAGCGATTGTCGCTCGAGTGGGGGCAGCAGGTGCTGGTCGAGAACCGTGGTGGCGGCGCCGGCGTGCCGGCCATGCTGGCGGGGAAGGCGGCCGCGCCGGACGGATACACCCTGATCATGGCCACAACCGGGACGCTCAGCATCACGCCGTTTCTCTACGCCAACCCGCCCTACGATCCGGTCAAAGACTTCAGGCCGGTATCCAATGTCGTAATAGCGCCGCTCGCGATCGTCGCGCATCCCAGCGTCACGCTGCGCTCCATCCCCGAGCTCGTCGCCGAGGCGAAGAAGCAGCCGGGCGGGCTGATGTACGCGAGCCCGGGTCAAGGGACCTCGCAGCACCTGACCGCCGAGCTGTTCGCGGCGCGCGCGGGGATCAAGCTGGGGCATGTTCCGTACAAGGGCAGCGGACCCGCGATCGTCGACCTGATAGGCGGGCAGGTCGTGCTCATGATCGACAGCGTCGCTTCCGCGCTGCCGCACCTCAGATCGGGAAAGGTGCGGGCGATCGCGGTGACGACCTTGCAGCGCATCCCGCAGCTTCCGGACGTCCCGACGATCGCCGAAGCGGGCTACCCGGGCTTCGAGGGCGTCGGCTGGGCGGGCATTGTCGTCCCGGCCGCTACGCCGCCCGAAGTAGTCGAGCGCGTGAGCGCGGCCGTCCGGGTTGCATTGAACGACGCGAAGCTGCGCAGTGATATCATCGCGCGGGGCGGGATTCCGGATCCGAGTACACCGAAAGCCTACACGGACTTCATTCGCAGCGAGGCGAAGAAATGGTCGCGGATCGCACGGGAAGCCCAAGTCCAGCTCGATCGCTGAGAGCTCGGCTGCCGGCATCGCGTCGTCGAATCGTCGTGGTTACGCCATGGTAAAGGCGCACGGCCGGTCCCTCAAGGAGTGTTCGTGACGTCGCCGGAGCGCTCAACCTGGCGCGTAGCGGTGGACGGGGAAGAGATCGCGGCGGTCTGGGAGCCTGCGACCACCCCGGCGCGACGAGCAGTGTTCGTCTGCGCGCACGGCGCCGGTGGACACATGGACGACCGCGGCATGCTGGCCGCGAGCGCGATGCTCCGCAGCCGTGCACTCGATGTGGTGCGCTTCAATTTCCTCTATCGCCAGAAAGGGTCGGGCCGCCCTGACCCGATGCCGCGCCTGCTCGCCTGTCTGGCTGCGGTCGTGGCTCGGGTGCGCGATGAGCTTAGGCCGGACCTGCTGATCATGGGCGGCCGATCCATGGGCGGGCGCGCAGCCTCGATGCTTGCGGCGGGCGGCTTCGCGTGTGAAGGACTGCTTCTGCTGGCCTACCCGCTCCATCCGGCCGGTCAGCCGGAGAAGCTGCGCGACGCGCATCTGCTCTCCATCGGCGCCCCGGTCTTGTGCGTCAACGGTACTCGCGATGCGCTATGCCGGCGCGATCTGATGGACGGGGTTGTGGCGCGCCTCGGGCCGAACTGGACCATGCATTGGCTGGAGGGCGCAGATCACAGCTTCCACGTTCTCAAGAGCTCCGGGACCACGGATGCCGCCGTCCTGCTCGAAGTGGGCGAGGTCGCGAGCACCTGGCTTGCAGATGTCGAGACTCGAAGGCAGGGGTTGGAGAGGCAATGAGCACAGTCGACGTATACCGGATCACCGACAAGCTGGACGAGGCCACGCTGGAGGCCCTGGTGAGCGGTGGCTGGACACTGCATCCAGGGCCTTGCGCACCGCACGCACGCTCTCGGCGGAAAGCGGCGCGGCGCGTCCGCCGGGTTGGCAGAGGGCACCGCGAAATCCGAGCAGGTCCGGGCCCAGGGCGGCAAGCGGCGCGATGTCCGCCACCCGCAGGGAGCCGGCGAGCCCGGTCATCAGTCCCAGATCGCGAGCCATCTCGATGAAAGCTCGCAGCGAGCCTTCGTCGAGGTGCTCGCGCAGGCTGCCCGCACCCTTGTCGAACGTGTCGATCATCGCGCCCGTGAAGCCGGCGGCGCGCAAGGCGCCCAACGCCTGAAGCGGGACGCCGCGATCGCCGAAGAACACCGCTACTGCCCGGTGGCGAGCGGCGAGCGGCGCGAGAGCCTCGATACAGCTCAGCAGCGCTTCGCCGGGCAGCAGTCCCAGCTTCAAGAAGTCGACGCCCGGCGGCGGCGATGCGCTCTGCAGCGTCGGTCAGGGCGGCGGAATCGAGCGGCCAGTCGCCGGTGGTGGCGCTGGTGGGGGCCCGTCGCGCGACCCGCCGCACGCCGGACGCGATCAGCCCGGCGGGCAGGGCGCCGAGCGCGCCACGGGCCGGATCCTTGAAGTCTATGATGTCCGCGCCGCCGAGCAGCGCGGTCTCGGCTTCATCCGCGTCCTTGACGCTCGCGAGCAGCCGGATCACGCCGTCTCCCGCTTGCCGGTGCGGAACTGCTCGATCCGCTCGACCAGCCACGACCAGGCCTCGCGCTCACGCGGCCCGGCGGTCTTCTCGATGGCGATCGCGAGATAGTCCATCTCGCGGTCGATTTTCTCGGGCGGCAGCATGTGCAGCCGGCTCACCAGAATGGCCGCCTCGACGACCGCGGCCTGCGCGCGGTTGAAGCCGCGGAACGGTGCGTGCGTCCGCTCCAGGACGACATCGAAGTACAGGCGCGGGCGCTGATCGTCCTGCTCGACCCGCGCCAGCCGAAGCTCCCGATGCGCGAGCGCGCCATCCAGGCGGACGCAGCCGATCTGCTCGCAGGGCAGCGTCGGCCACTCGCGCCGCCCGGTCAGGCAGCCAGCGAAGACGCGAACGTCGTCGCTGAGGTTCACGGCAGCGCAGCCGGTGGCGAGCAGGTTGTCCAGCGTCGTAGAGGGACGGAACGGCGCGAGGACGATCCGGCCGTCGACCTCGTGGAAACCCATCGGCGCAACGTGCACGTGCGCGGCGCTCGAGACGCTGGTGACGACGGCTTCCCAGATCATGCGCGATCCCGCTTGGCGGCGCGGCGGCGATGGCCGAGGGTCGTCCCGGCGGCCTTCTGCTCGAGCAGATTCTCTGGCCGAGGTGCGACGGCAACGCCCCAGCGCAGCTCCTCGTCCTGCGCGTAGCGCTTGCCGAGCTGCCAGGCGATCTGCGCGCGCGCCAGCTCCACGCCCAGGTAGAAGGCATGCGCAGCGTCGTCCTCCAGCTCCGGCAAGGGCCAGAAGGCGAAGGGATCGACCGCGCAATGGTGCCCCGCGCGATTGAATACATGCACGCCTTGCTCACTCAACATGACGCGAAAGTTGGGGTCGCGCACGCCGGCTGCGAGCTCGGCGATTTCGGCAGGCGTGTGGGTGAAGGGACGCTTTTCGTGCAGCGCCAGCATGGCCTGCGAGTAGTTCTTGGGCAGCGCATGGTCAGCGCGTGCGGCGAACATGATGCGCCGCGCGATGTCCGCCTCACGCACCACCGAGCGCGCATGCTCGCTGACCTGCACCACCAGCACTGCGGCGATGCCCAGCTCGGATGCGATGCCGAACAGCAGGGCATTCATGCCCATGGTATCGGCGTACGTGAGCTCGGTGAGGTTGCCGATCCCCATCATGATGGGCGCCTGCGGCCGGGACCGTCGCAGGGTGTGATAGCGGGCGAGCGAATCGGTGAACCCGAAGTGGATGGGATCGAGCACGGGGTCGGCCAGGTAAGCGCGGCGCTGGCGCGCGAGCACGTCGATGGCGCGCTCGAGCGAGGCGAGGTCGCCCGGTTCCAGGGGAATGAGTATCGGCGTCGCCGCGACCTCGTCGGCGATCCACAGGGTGTCCTCGCGCAGGCTGAGAAGGTAGTCGGCCCCGGCCCGGCCGCCCCGCAGCAGCTCGTCCGGCTCGAGGGAGTCGACGCTGACCTTGAAGCCGAGCGACTTCAGGTGCGTGACCGCCTCGCTCAGATGCGGGAAGGGCGTCTGCGGGAGGCAGCCGAGATCGATGACGTCGGCTCCGCTGGCGGCGAGCGCGCGGGCACGGGCCTCGATGCCCGCGACGGAAAGCTGCGGCGCCTCCACGATCTCGGCGAAGATCAGCGTGTCGTAGCGGGACAGGTCGCGCGCCGCCGCGCTCTTGCCGAAGAACTGCGGCAGGTCGACCAGCTCTTCGGGGCCGCGCACCACCGGCACGCCGAAGCGCGTGCTGAGCGGCTCGAGATCGCCGCGGCAGCGGCCGGGCACGAGGATGCGGTCCGCGCCCATGGCATCGGGCAGCCGTCGCTCGATCATGTCCGCGGTCATCAGCGCCGCCACGCTCACGCCGAGCTGGTGCACACTCCAGGTGAACGGGGCCGGGGCCATGGATTCGAGTACCCGCGTGAGGCTCTTCTCGGCGAGCTTTCCGGTCAGGAACAGCAGGTGCTCGCGCTTCTGGCTGTCATCGCGCTGCGGCTGGTCAAGAGCAAGAACAGCATCCACGATCGCAGAGGACACAGAGGATCGCGAGAAGGAAACCAGATGATATTCGCGCGAGTGCACATGTCCCGAGCGTACAGGATCCGTCTTCATGCGCTCGGCGCGGCCATGCCCTCGGGCAGGCAGTTTGCCGTTCTGGCTTTCCTCCGCGTCCTCTGCGTCCTCTGCGGCTCAAGCTTTGCTTCCGGCGTGCTACGCGGATCCTGGTGGGATCCGCGATCCGCACGCTGAGCTCCGCAAGGCGCGCCTCGAGCGCAGCGCGCAGGTCATCGAACGTTTCCACCACGCTAACCAGCGGGAAGCTCTTCAGGCGTTGGGTGTTCTCCAGGTCGACGGGCCGCGGAAACACGGTGACCCATTCGCTGGGCGCCTCGGTTTCCATCTGCGGTGCCGTGTCGCATGCGAACACGATCGAGGGCACGCGGCACTTGCCGGCCTGCGCGAAAATGTTGCTCACCAGCGTGTCGGATATCCCGTAGATGCATTTCGCGACCGTGTTGGAGGTCGCGGGCGCTATCACCACGGTATGGTAGTGGCCGTGGTAGAACAGGCCGACGGGCGCCGCGCTCGCGGTGTTGTCTCGGAACACCCGGAAATCCTGCCGGACCTCGCCCAGGTCGTGCCCGTACATGTGCAGCACCTCTTCGGCCGCCTTGGTCAGGAACAGGTCGACGTCGGGCAGGCTGCGGGCCAGTTCCAGGCACTCCTGCAGGTAGTGGCCCGAGCCGGTGAGCCCCCAGGCGAGCCGGGGTCGTTCAGGCTTGTCCATGCCGCCGAGAATACACCAGCGGCGTGAGCGGGTAGAGAGACTACGCTGCCGGTGGGGCTGAAAAGCAATTCACAGGATTAACAGGATTCTCAGGATTAACAGGATTACTTCTCAGAGAGTGACCCAGCATGAGTCGGATCGCTCGCGGCAGCTCTAGGTTCTAATCCTGTTAATCCTGAAAATCCTGTTAATCCTGTGAATTCGGTTCCGGTTGTCGCCCGCGCCGTGGCCGTGCCGCCGCTCAGCCGCGCTCGAGCCCGTCCGAGGCCAGGTACCCGCCATCGATCGGGATGCAGATCCCGCTGACGTGGTCGGACGCCGCCGACGCGAGGTAGATGCAGGCGCCGACCAGTTCGGAGGTCTCGCCCAATCGACCCGACGGCGTGCGCCGGTTGATCGCTTGCTCGAGCGGTGTGCCGCGCAGCTCGCCGGTCATCTCGGTGAAGAAATAGCCCGGCGCGATGGCGTTGACCTGCACGCCCAGCGGGGCGAGTTCCACCGCGTTGACGCGCGTGAGCCCGACCAGCCCGTGCTTGGAGGCCGTGTAGGCGACCTGCAACCCCTTGCTCGGCGCGGTCAGCCCGTAGACCGAGGCGATGTTGATGATCTTGCCGCTGCGCTGTGCAGTCATTCGGCGCGCTGCATGCTTCGTGCACAGGAACGGGCCGGTCAGGTTGACCGCCATGACCCGGTCCCACTCGCCGCGCTCGAGCTCCAGCACCGACTTGCGGCTTACGTCGCCGGCGTTGTTGATCAGGATGTCGAGCCGGCCAAAGCGCTCGACGGCGCCATGCACTGTGCGCTCGACCGAAGCTTCGTCGCATACGTCGAGCTCGAACGCCGCCGCGTTGTCGCCGTCCCCGCCGAGCTCGGCCAGCACCGCGGCGTTGCGTTCCGAGCGGCGACCGCCGATCGCCACCTTCGCGCCGGCCTCCCGCAGCGCCAGCGCCAGCGTGCGGCCGATGCCGCCGTTGCCGCCGGTCACCAGAGCGACGCGGCCCTCCACGGAGAACACAGCGCAAGCCACCGCCGGGCTCAGAAGAACGCCATCGTGCGGATCTCGATGCTCTCGCGCGTGGGGGCGTCGGCAGGGGTGCGCGGGTCGTCGAAAGCGCTATGGCCGAGGAAGCGCGCGCGGCCGTCGGTTTCCGACTCGTAGGTCTTGAGCAGCACCACGTTATCGGGCGTCATCTGCGGGAAATACCACCAGCGGTGCGCGCTGAAATGACGCATCACGAAGATCTCGCCGGTGCGCTCGCGGTAGCGCAGTTTCATCTTGATCATGTCGTCTGGCTGGGCCGAAGTGACGTCGCACATCGCCAGCGGTTTCTCCTCGACGCGGCGCTTGAGCGGCTTCCAGAAGTTGTAGAACGCGACCCGGCGCGCGAGCAGGGCGTCGGCCTCGTCTGGCAGGAGCTGGCGCACGCGCAGCGGACCCGACACCGGTGTGTAGTCGCAGTGCACGATCATCACCGGCGCGCGCTGGGTCGTCGTGTGTTCTGCGGTCTGCTGCTGCTCGTTGACCTTCGAGCGGATGGTGTGGTCGAACACCACCACGCGGCGCGCGCCCACGGCGGTGCGCACGAACTCGGCCACCGGCGTATAGAACTGGCTGCGCACTGCTTCGTCGTCGTCGAAGCCCCCGAACGGATGGCGAAATTCCTTCAGCGCAAAGCCTTCCCGGTCGAGCGAGAAGGCACTGGCGCGCGACCATCCGTCGTGGATCTGCATCTCGTGCGGATCGTTGCCGGGCGGACTGATCAGCGTGCCGGGCGGCGGCTCGTAGAAGTAGACCTCCGGAACCGAGCCGTCGTCGCGCGTGTAGTTGAAGGTCGAGCGGATGGAATCGTCGCGGGACATGGGATGGGGGCGCAAGGATCGGGTGGCGTGGCTGGCCGGCGCTCGCGCGCCGGCCGCGGCAACGGTTGCTCAGGCCGGCTTGAGTCCCAGCTGCGCTGCCACGTCGGTCGCTTTCCAGCATTGCAGCTGTTCGACGCCCTCGGTCATCCAGCGGCGCAGATTCGGGTGCGCATCGAGCGGCAGCTTCTGATACGGGTGCAGGTGCATCGGGGCGGCCACGGCAATGTCGGCCAGGGTCACCTGGTCGCCGCACAGCCAGCGCCGGCTGGCCAGACGCTCATCGAGGATGTTCGCGAGCCGGTGCCAGTTTGGCGCTTCCTTGTCCGTGACCGCCGGGTCGGGCTCGGCCTTGAGCAGGGGCTTGACCACGTATTCGACCAGGTACACGTAGCAGCTCGGGAACCAGTGCGCCGCTTCCCACAGGTGCCAGCGGTGAATGTCGGCGCGCACTTTGGGGTCGCGCGGGTAGTAGGCGAAAGCCTCGTTCTTGTCCGCCACGTACTGCAGGATCGCATTGGACTCCCACAGCTTGAGGTCCCCGTCGACCAGGGCCGGGAGCGCGCCGTTCGGATTGATCGCCAGGTACTCGGGCGCCTTCTGACCGGCGTTGAAGTAGTCGACGTGGGATTTCTCGAAGCTCACGCCCATCAGGCCGAAGCCAGCGGCGACCTTGCGGCAGTTGACGGTGACCGGATCGTAGTAGAGCTTCATGGCTCCCTCCTCAGTTTAGTTGTAGACAGCAATTCGACCATACCAGGGCGGCCGCTCGCGCGGGTGCCAGGGGCAGCGCCGAGCGCTCGCTGCCCGCGGCCTGCGGCCCTACTTCAGGGCCTGCACCTTCGCCTGCGTGATGGCGCCGTCGGAGCGGCCCTTGAGATAGGCGTAGAGATTGTCGAGGTTCGTCCATCACCGTCTTGCTGGTGCTGAAACCGGGCATGCCCTTCTCCAGCCGGCCGTCGGTCACGGCCTTGTCGAACTCCTCCTTGGTCGAGCGCCTTCAGGCTTGCGATCAGCGAGGGCCCGACCATCCCCTCCTGATTGGCGCCGTGACAGCGGTCACAGGCGGCGGCCCGCCAGGTCTTGAATCCTTGCAGCGTCTTGTCGTCCACCTTGGTGCCGTCCACTACGGTGTACAGGTCCGTCTGCACCCGGTCCTCAGCAAACGCCGGGGTGCCCGCTGCCAGCAGCGGCACGGCCAGCCAATACCAACTCTCATCTTGAGTCTCGCTCTCCAGCGTGAAAAAAATGGCACCCCGGCCGGAGCCGGGATGCCAATCAGCTATCGAATGTCAGGCCTCAGGGAATTGCGAAGACGGTCAGCTGCCCACCGAGGTCGGTGTAGTCTCTCAGCTCCTTGTAGCCGCCGACCGCGCCCAGCCCATCGGTGTCCTTCTCCAGACCCGCCGCCATGCCGATGCCGGCCCAGCCGCCGATGCCCGGAGAACACGCCCACGTACTGCTTGCCGCCGTGCTGATACGTGAACACGTTGCCGATGATGCCCGACGGGGTGCGTGAACTTCCACAGCTCCTTGCCGGTCTTGGCGTCCACCGCCTTGAGGTAGCCTTCCAGCGTGCCGTAGAACACCACGTCGCCCGCGGTGGCCAGCGCACCGCTCCACACCGAGAACTTCTCCGGCTTGGACCAGACGATCTTGCCGACGTGTCGCATCCCAGGCGATGAAGTTGCCCATGTTCTTCTCGCCGGGCGGCGGATACATCGACAGCGTGGCGCCGACATAGGGCTGGCCGGCGACGTACTCGACCGCGAACGGCTCGTAGTCCATGCACACGTGGTTGGTCGGCACGTAGAACAGCTTGGTCCCCGGGTGGAACGCCGCCGGCTGCTGGTCCTTCGAGCCCAGAGCCGCCGGGCAGACGCCCTTGGTGTTCACGTCGGGACCGTTCTGCGCCGTGCTGTACTTCGCCACGACCTGCGGGCGGCCGGTCTTCATATCGACGTGCGTGGCCCAGTTCACCGACGGATCGAACTTCTCGGCCACCAGCAGCTCACCGGTGCCGCGGTCCAGCGTGTAACCGAAGCCATTGCGGTCGAAGTGCACCAGCACCGGACGGGCCTTGCCCTTGACGTTGAGGTCAGCGAGGATCATCTCGTTGATGCCGTCGAAGTCCCACTCGTCGTACGGGGTCATCTGGTACACCCAGGCGACCTTGCCGGTATCGACGTCGCGTCCCCAGATGCTCATCGACCACTTGTTGTCGCCGGGCCGCTGCGCCGGGTTCCAGGTGCTGGGGTTGCCGGTGCCGTAGTAGACCAGGTTCAGCTTCGGGTCGTAGCTGTACCAGCCCCAGGTGGTGCCGCCGCCGATCTTCCACTGGTCACCCTGCCAGGTCTTCAGGCTCGAGTCGGCCCCGACCGGCTGCACCTTGCCGTCCGCGTCCAGGTCATGGTGCTCTGCGGGTCGATCAGCATCTCGGCGTCCGGCCCCGTGCTGTAGCCTCGCCAGACCTGCTTGCCGGTATTGATGTCGTAGGCCGTGATGTAGCCGCGCACGCCCCACTCGCCGCCGCTGATGCCGGTGATCACCTTGTCCTTGAACACGTGCGGCGCGTTGGTGTTGACGGCCCCGACCTTCGGATCTCCGTTCTTGACGCTCCAGATGACCTTGCCGGTCTCCGCGTCCAGCGCGACCAGGGTGCTATCGGCCTGCTGCATGAAGACTTTGCCCGGGGCATAGGCCACCCCGCGGTTGACCGTGTCGCAGCACATCTGCGGGATGACCGCGGGATCCTGCTTCGGCGCGTATTTCCACTTGATCTTCTGAGTGGTCAGATCGATGGCGAACACGTTGTTGGGGAAAGGCGTGACCAGGTACATGGTGTTGCCGATGACGAGCGGCGAGCCTTCATGGCCTCGCAGCACGCCGGTCGAGAACATCCAGGCGACCTGCAGTTTGTTGACGTTGGACTTGTTGACCTGCTTGAGCGCGCTGTAGCGAGTGTTGGCAAAGTCCCCTGCCTGCATCGCCCAGTTGTTCGCGTCCGAGATCAGCGCGTCGTTCACCGCAGCCGGGCCACCCGGCTTGCACGCCGGATCCTCGGCATGGCTGATGCAGTAGGTCCAGTTAGGCTCCGCAGCCAGAGCCAATGTGGGCGTCAACGCTGCCGCCAACGCCACCCCTAACGTCTGTAACAACAAGCATTTACCTCTGCCGACTAGGCCGGTCAGCACTTTGCGCGTGATTCGTTTCATGTTTGATCTCCTCCTGCCAACAGCTTGGAAGTGAGCTTCACGACTTACTCCTCCTAGTTGCATTGCGTGTTCTAAGTGCGAAACGCTGTTCGACGCCGCACCGGCCGATCGGCATGGGCTGCGCTGGCGCAGAATGGAAAAAGGATTCGGCGCCGGAACGTTGGGTCGTGCTGCCTGGCCCCCTGTGTCATGCTGGGCGGGGCGCGTGCGATCGCACCCTTCTAGCCAGGCTGGCGCACATAAAGGCCGGCGCCCACGGGTCGGCGAGATCGAGGCCCAAGCCGGGCCGCTCACCGGGAGCAGAAGTGTTGACGGCCGTCTTCGCGGGCCGCTCCAGGTGTTCCTTCGCCACGCTGATTGTTAACCTGCAGGCACCGAACGTCAAGGAATCGCTTGCGATGCGCTTGTGTGCGGTGCAGCAGAGTAATTTGAAGGGCGTGAGGGGTGAGGAGCGCGCGGCAGCGAGCGCGAGGCGCGAGGCACACGCAGGCGCGAGGCTCGAGGCTCGAGACAGCAGACGTAGGCCTAGTGAGCCTACGTTCCAGCGTCGTTCCCGGGCAGGCGGGAACGCCAGGTTGAGCGCGTGGCGCAGACCTCGCGTGCACCTCGCGCCTCGAGCCTCGCGCCTCGAGCCTCATAGAGCGCGACCACAACCCCTGGTATCTCGTGTGCGCCGCGCGACCAAACATCTTGTGTTCGAGGTCGTTCTGCCATGCTAGACTTGCGCAACCTCACGGTCCGCCATGGCCGAAGAAAGCGATCTCGAACGAACCGAACCAGCGTCACAGAGACGCCTCGAGCAGGCCCGCGAACGGGGCCAGGTGCCGCGTTCCCCGGAGCTCTCCACCTTTGCCGTCCTGCTGGCCGCCGGCGGGGGCATGATCCTGATGGGCGGGGCGCTGGTGGAAAGCCTGGAGAGGGTCATGCGCGCCGGCCTGATGCTGGACCGCGCCAGCGCTTTCGACACCGCCCGCATGACGCGCGCGCCTGTACGAAGGGGCGGCGGCCGCGCTGATCGGCTTCGCCCCGCTGTTCCTGCTGGTGGCGCTGGCGGCGATCCTTGCTCCCATGCTGGTGAGCGGGTGGCTGTTCACCTTCCAGGCGCTGGAGCCCGATTTCTCCCGTCTCAACCCGCTCAACGGGCTCAAGCGCATCCTGTCGTGGCACGGTGCGATCGAGCTCGGCAAGGCCCTGCTGAAGACTCTGGTCATCGGCGGCGTGGCCGCCTGGGTCGTGTGGGCTCGAGCGCGGCGGAGATCGTGTCCCTGCTGGCCGCGCCGGTCGAGCCGGCGCTGGCGCACCTGGGCAGCCTGCTCGGCCACACTTTCCTTGTCATCGCCGGGGCTTTTGCCTTGATCGTCGCGGTGGACGTGCCGTTCCAGATCTGGGACCACCATCGCCAGCTGCGCATGACCAAGGAGGAGGTGCGCCAGGAGCTCAAGGAGACCGAGGGCGACCCGCAGCTCAAGGCGCGCATCCGCAGCCTGCAGCGCGAGGTGGCGCGCCGCCGGATGATGGCGGAGGTGCCCAAGGCCGACGTGGTGGTCACCAACCCCGATCACTATGCAGTAGCGCTTCGCTATGCCGAGCGCACCATGCGGGCTCCGCGGGTGGTGGCAAAGGGCTCGCTGCTGGTCGCCGAGCGCATCGCCGAGGTGGCCCGTGACAACGGCGTGCCGATCCTGCGCGCGCCGCCGCTGGCGCGGGCGCTGTTCGCGCATGCCGAGGTCGGCCAGGAGATCCCGGGTGCGCTGTACAACGCCGTGGCCGAGGTGCTGGCGTGGGTATACCAGGTGCGCCGCTTCGAAGCCGGCGACGGCGAGCGGCCCGCACGAGCCGGCGGCGCTGCCCGTCCCGGCCGAGCTCGATCCTGGCTACGGCGTTACTGCCTAAACATGAACCGCAGAGGCGCAGAGGCGCAGAGGAGCGCGGAGTTACTGATCGGGCCGCGAAATAGTGCGCGGAGAGATGTGCAAGTCGTTCCTCCCCCTTCAAGGGGGAGGCTAGGAGGGGGATGGGTCCTACTCGCACTCCAAGACCCATCCCCACCCTGCCCTCCCCTTGAAGGGGAGGGACCTTTCCATCTGCTGCCCATGCTCATTTCCCTCTGCGCGCCTCTGCGTCTGCGCCTCTGCGGTTCCAAGGTGGAAGCCGTAGATGGCTGAAGCGCAAGCAACCCCGATCGCCCGGCCGCCGCTGCGGCAGATGGCCGCGCCGCTGCTCATCGTCATGATCCTGGCGATGATGGTGCTGCCGCTGCCGACCATCGCGCTCGACCTGCTGTTCACCTTCAACATCGCGATGTCGATGCTGGTGCTGCTGGTGGCGCTGTACGTGTTGAAGCCGCTCGACTTCTCGCTGTTTCCCACCGTCCTGCTGATCACCACGCTGCTGCGCCTGTCGCTGAACGTCGCCTCCACGCGCGTGGTGCTGCTCGACGGCCACACCGGCCCGGACGCCGCCGGCAAGGTGATCGAGGCGTTCGGCCACTTCCTGGTGGGCAGCAACTACGTCGTCGGGATCATCGTGTTCGTCGTGCTGGTGATCATCAACTTCGTGGTCATCACCAAGGGCGCCGGCCGCATCGCCGAGGTGGCGGCGCGCTTCACCCTGGACGCCATGCCGGGCAAGCAGATGGCGATCGACGCGGACCTGAACGCCGGCCTGATCGGCGAAGCCGACGCGCGCCGGCGCCGCAGCGAAGTAGGCAAGGAAGCCGAGTTCTACGGCGCGATGGACGGCGCCAGCAAGTTCGTCCGCGGCGATGCGATCGCCGGCATCATCATCGTGCTGATCAACATCGTCGGCGGCCTGACCATCGGCGTGTTCCAGCACGGGCTCGACATCGCCACCGCCGCGCAGAACTACACCCTGCTCACGGTGGGCGACGGCCTGGTGGCGCAGGTGCCGGCGCTGGTCATCTCCACCGCGGCCGGCATCCTGGTGACGCGCGTATCGGCCGAGCACGGACCTCAACCAGCAGCTGCTGGACCAGCTGGGCGGCCGCCCGCAGGTGCTCTACATCGTCGCCTCGCATCATCGGCTTCCTCGGCCTGATCCCGGGCATGCCGCACTTCGCCTTTCTGCTCATCGCGGCGGCGCTGGCCGGCTTGGCCTACTGGATGGAGCGGCGCGCGCTCGTGCCGGAGCCGGTGCAGCCGGCCGGCGCCCGAGATCAAGCCGCCGGAGCCGCAGGAGGTGTCGTGGTCCGACGTGGTGCCGATCGACGCGCTCGGGCTGGAGGTGGGCTACCGGCTCATCCCGCTTGGTGGACCGCGCCCAGGACGGCGAGCTGCTGCGGCGCATCCGCGGGCTGCGCAAGAAGTTCGCCTCCGACATGGGATTCCTGGTGCCTGCCGTGCACATCCGCGACAACCTGGAGCTGCGGCCGAACGGCTACCGCATCACGCTGAAGGGCGTGGAGGCGGGCAGCGGCGAAGTGTTCCCGGGCATGTACCTCGCCATCAACCCCGGCCGCGTGCTCGGCCCGCTGCAGGGGCAGGCCACGCGCGACCCGGCCTTCGGCCTGCCGGCGGTGTGGATCGAGGCAGCCGCGCGCGAGAACGCGCAGGCGCATGGGCTACACCGTGGTCGATGCCAGCACCGTGGTGGCCACCCATCTGTCCAGCGTGATCCAGGCGCACGCCGCCGATCTGCTCGGGCGCGAGGAGACCGCAGGCACTGCTCGATCATCTGGCCAAGGAGGCGCCCAAGCTGGTCGAGGACGTGGTGCCCAAGCTGCTGCCGCTGGCGGTGGTGCAGAAGGTCCTGCAGAACCTGCTCGCCGAGGGCGTGCATATCCGCGACATGCGCACCATCCTCGAGGCCCTCGCCGAGCACGCCCCGCGCACCCAGGATCCCGACGAGCTGACCGCCGCGGTGCGGGTGGCGCTGTCGCGCGCGATCCTGCAGCAGATCTTCGGCAGCGCGACGCGAGCTGGAGGTCGCTCACGCTCGACCCGCAGGTCGAGCAGATGCTCATGCAGGCGAGCGCCGACGCGTGGTGCCGAGGGGCCGGGACTCGAGCCGGGGCTGGCGGAGCGGTTGATGCGTCAGGCGAGCCAGTTCGCGCAGGCGCGCGAGCAGCTCGGTCAGCCCGCTGTGCTGCTGGTGCCGCCGGTGCTGCGCAACTTGATGGCGCGCTTCCTGCGCAGGGCCGCGCCGCAGCTGAAGGTGCTGTCGCAGGCCGAGATCCCGGACAACCGCAGCGTGAAAGTCGTCACCGTGCTGGGCGGAGCGGGAGCGCGCGCATGAGCCGAGCGCGCTCACTGAAGCGGGCTGATCATGTTGGTCCAAAAGTTCTACGCCGAGACCTCCCGCGAAGCGCTGCAGCTGGTGCGCCGCGCGCTGGGTTCCGATGCCTTGATCCTCTCCAACCGGCGCGCGGGCCGGGGCGTGGAGATCATGGCCGTGCGGGAGAACGAGATCGACAGCGTGACCGCCGCGGTGGCCCCGCCGCGGACGGTGCCGGGCAGTCATACGCCGCCGCGCGCGGAACCGAGGCCGGCCCCCGGAGGGTCGAGCACCGCTCGTCCCGCAGCGCTGCCGCCGAAGCTCACGCAGGCCCTTCCCAGCTACGATTTGGTCCACGAGGTGCGGGTGCTGCGCTCGCTGGTGGAGGGGCAGCTCGCCGGGTTCGCCTTCAACGATCTCAAGCGGCGCGACGCAGCCAAAGCCGATGTGCTGCGGCGTCTGGTTGCGGCAGGCTTCGGCGCGCTGCTGGCACGCGAGCTGGTGGCGGAGCTGCCTGACGGCCTCGACGCTGTGCGGGGGTTGCGACTCACCAAGAACACGCTGCAGCGGCGGCTGCCCGTGGCCGCCGGGGCAGGGACGCTGGTCGAGCAGGGCGGGATGTTCGCGCTGGTCGGCCCGACCGGGGTGGGCAAGACAACGACTGTGGCCAAGCTCGCTGCCGAATGCGCGCTGAAGCGTGGGGCGGGATCGCTCGCGCTGGTCACGACCGACACGTATCGCATCGGCGCGGTCGACCAGCTGCGCATCTACGGCAGGATCCTTGGGCGTGCCGGTGTTCGCCATCCGCGACGAGGCCGACCTGCGTGCGACGCTCTCCGAGCTGCGCATGCGCCATCTCGTGCTGATCGACACGGTCGGCATGAGCCAGCGCGACCGCAGGCTGGCCGATCAGGTTGCGCTGCTCGCGGGCGGTGGCAGCCGAGTGCGGCGCATCCTGCTGCTGTCCGCGGTGGCGCAGGCGAGTGTGCTGGAAGACGTGGCGCGCGCCTACCGCGGCGCGGAGCTGGCCGGCTGCATTCTCACCAAGGTGGACGAGGCCCTGGTGCTGGGCAGTGCGCTGGACGTAGCTGGTCCGCCACCGGCTGACGCTCCACTATGTCACCAATGGGCAGCGCGTGCCGGAAGACCTGCATCGGCCCAATCCGCTGTACCTGGTGGAGCGTGCTTTTCGTGCCGCTCACCGAGGTTGCCACGGTCGACGAGGCCGAGCTTCCGCTGATGCTTGCGGCGGGTGCGCCAACGTTGACCCTCGCGCTCGAGCACCACGCCGACCAGGCCGCGGGACTGCGGCGGCTGCTGCGGCCCGCCGCGCCGCGCGCGATCGCATTCGTTTCGGCGCCCCATGCCGGCCGCAGCGTTCTGTGCGCGAGCTTCGCCGGGGCGCTCGCGCGCGCGGGGCGGCGCGTCCTGGTGCTGGACTGCGGGCACGCGGGCGTCGCCGACGTTGCTGGGGGCGGCGGGGCGGCCGGACCTGCTGGCCGCCGCGCGCGCTGGCCTCGGTCCTCGAGAGTTCGTCGCGCAGACCGGCACGCGCCTGGCGGTGGTGCGGGCGGGGCAGGCATTTCGCGGGCTCGCGCAGGTGTCTGTACGCGACCGCGAGCGGCTGGTCCGCGCGCTCGAGGCCGTGCGCCGCGAAAGCGACTGCGTTCTGGTAGACACGGCCAGCGACGACCTGGTGCTCGCGTCCGGTTGCGGCGAGCTGGTCCTGTTGGTGCGGCCGCACGCCGAGGGAGTGCTGGAGAGCTACCGCTTGCTCAAGCGCATAGCGCCCATGATCGCGGGGCGCAGCGTGCTGGTTCTGGTGAATCGTGCCAGGCCGGGCGTCCAATCGATGCGGTTTTTTGGTAACCTGTCTGCGACGGCCAGGCAGTTCCTGGGAATCTCGCTGGAGTTTGCCGGCTCGATCCCCGAGGACGACAGTCTTCAGCGCGCCTCCAGCCTGAAGCAGCCTGTGGTGGATGTGTTTCCCGGCTCGCCGGCAGCCCGCGCCGTGCGCGGCTGCGCTTTCGGGCTGTTGGGCCGGGACAATGCCGAAGCGCTCGGCGTGGAAGCTTTCGTCGGCCGCCTGATCGCGGCGCAACGAGCGCAGGCTCGATAACGGTCGGCACAGGCACTGCGGCCGACAAGAGCAGGTTGATGGGGACATACACGCTGACGGCGGACCAGAGCAAGCTGGTGGAGCAGATGGCTCCCCTGGTCAAGCGCATCGCCTATCACTTCATGGCCCGGCTGCCGGCGAGCGTGCACGTGGACGACCTGATCCAGGCCGGCCTGATGGGGCTGCTGGACGCAGCGACGCAACTTCGACGACACCCAGGGCGCCCAGTTCGAGACCTACGCCATTCAGCGCATCCGCGGCTCCATCCTCGATGAGTTGCGGCAGGCCGACTGGCTGCCGCGCAACGTGCGCAAGAACCTGCGCCGGATCGAGGGCACCATCAGCCGCGCTCGAGCAGCAGCTGGGCCGGACCCCGCGCGAGCAGGAGCTCGCCGAGGCGCTGGGCGTGCCGCTGGACGAGTACCAGCACATGCTGCTGGAATCGCGCGGCTATCAGCTCCTCCACTACGAAGATTTCCAGGAGTCCGAGGACAGCGACTTCTTCGACGTGTTCAAGGCCGACAACCAGGTCGGGCCCCTGGACGTGCTGGAGGACCAGCGCTTCCGCCGCGCGCTGGTGCAGGCGATCAGCGTGCTGCCCGAGCGCGAGAAGATCGTCATGGGCCTGTACTACGAGCAGGAGATGAACCTCAAGGAGATCGGCGAGGTTCTGGGTGTGTCCGAGTCGCGTATCTGCCAGCTGCACAGCCAGGCGGTGGCGCGGCTGCGCTCGCGCCTCAAGAGCTACACGCAAAGGAGCTAGCTAGGGCACCTACGGCCTAAAGCTGAACCGCAGAGGCGCAGAGGACCCGCAGAGGAAGAGCGGACAAAGCCGGCCAGCTCGGCCCGCAGGGCCGAAACGAACGCGCTGCGCTCGGCTGCCGCCGACTGCATGCCCGGCGCGATCAGACTTTCCGGTTGACGAGGTGCTCGCGTACCATCGCCAGCAGCTTGTCGGCGACCACGTCGGAGTCGATCCGGAAGCGCCCTTCACGGATGGCCAGCTTGATGGTCTCGACGCGTGCGCTGTCCACTACGCCCATCTCGCTGAGCACCTTCTCGAGCTGCGCGAGCTGAGCCGACACCGAGTTGATCTCGACTTTGTCGCGCGCAGGCGCAGGCGAGGCCCCCTGCGGTCCGGACGCCTTCCCGGGGGCGACGTCCTGCACGCCGGTCGGGGAAACGGGCTTGATGGAACCACCACCACCGTTGATCTTCACGTCTGGATCCTCAATGTCTGTGCAGACTGCCCGCTGGACCGCCGCGGTTTCCTGGGCAGTGCACGAGGTCGATTACTCCTGAGCCCATTTAACGGCCGAACCGATACGAACTTTAGACGAGTTCTCCCGAAGAAGGTTGCGCCAGCTGCAATGCTATTCCAGTCGGTCGCGGGGTTCAACCAGAGCGCGCAACGCCCCGCGCGAGACGGCTTCTGCCCGCAGCCTCCGTCGCAACCGGCGCGCGCGGGCGTCTCAGCGTACCAATACCACGCCCGCTTCCTGAACGATGCCGGACATCAGCTTCCCGGAAGCGGCACGGACCTGCACCGGCTCGCCGATGCTGGCATTGCCCAGCGCTCTACCCTCCGAGCTGACGGTGAAGCCCTTCCCCTGGAACAGGATCCGCACGCGCTGTCCTGCAGCCACCGCCAGCGGCGCCCGCAGCATGTCCTCACGCAGGGTGAACCCGGCGGGGAACGCCGCGGTCGCGCTCCGGCCCACAGTCCTCTCCCGCTCGGTGATCACGTCAGCCGCCAGCTGGGTGAGGTCGGCGCGCTCCAGCCGCACGTCTGCGGGCGCCAGTACCTGGCCGCGCCGCACCGGCCCCGCCGTGACGACCACGTCGCCCGTCACCTTGACCGTCACGGCGACATACAGCGTCCAGCTCTCCGGCTTGAGACAGCGCAGGCCCACGTTCGCCGTGCCCCGTAGCTTCGTGCCGGGGGCGAGGAACGGTTGCAGGCTCTCACAGCGCCCAAGCCGCGTGCGTGGGTCGAGCGGGGCGGCGGAAACGTCGACTTGCCCCGGAACGGTGACGGTCTGGCTGCGAGCGTAAGCTTCGGCGGCGCGCTGCAGCTCCGCCAGATCCTGATCCAGCGCCCGAGCCGAGCGCGGCCCTGCTGCCGCCAGCACGAGCATCAAGACCGAGGTAGAGCAATCGCATTTGCTACAATGACTCAGCTGCGGATTGGAGCGATTCTAGCCTGCATTGGCGGCCGCAACCTCGCGCCCGTGGAGCGTGCACGCTCGCCATCGCATCCCTTGCCGTGAGTCGTCTCAACTCGCCAGCACAGCTCGCTCCCTCGGAAATGCAGGTTGAAGTCTGCGGCTGCACGGGACGTTAAGCAGCCAGGCAAGATAGAGCTCCCATGGCCGTCCTCAGCAACCCGACCGACCTGGCGCGCGAGACGCTCAAGCTGCTCGCGACGCGGCGGATCGCGCCCACCCCCGAGAACTATCAGCGCTACTACCACGAGATCGCCGGGACGCAGCCCAACCGGGACGGCGCCGAGGAGCGTGTCGGCGAAAAGCTGCGGGAGGCGGCGAAGGCGAACCCCGCGCTCGTCCCCCTCGCCCGGCTCACGCGCCTGCTCGACGAGGGCGACCTGGCTGCCTTCACCGCGCAGCTGGTGACGCTTGGCGAGCGGGCGCGGATGGCGGCCCGAGACAGGACTGGGGCGCGCTGCTCGCGAGCTGCTGCGCACCCTCGAGGCGCGCCAGACCGGCAGCAGCCTGGCGCGCAAAAAGGACGGGCTGGAGCGTTTGCTGATCCATTTCGGCACCGACCCGCAGCTGTTCGACAAGCTGCAGGCGCTGATGCGCTCCTGGAGCGAAGTGCCGGAGGCGACCGCCACGGTGGTCGAGCTCGACCCCGAGGCGCAGCCGGCGCTGCCGTCACCAAGCCATCCGGCATGCGCCGGGCCCGGCCGGCCCAGAGCACGCAGGCAGATCAAGGAGCTGCTCGCGCAGACCCTGGAGATGGGCATGGCGGCGCGGCTGGACCGCTTTCCGCAGCTGGCCGACGAAGCTCGCGTCCTGGCGCACACCGCACGCGAGGCCCGCGGCGTCGACGCCTGGAGCCGGCTTGCCGCGCAGCTGCGCCAGTTCTTCTTCAAGATCGAAGTGCGCGGCGAGACCGACGCCGAGCTGCTCGACGCGCTGCTGCGATTGCTCGGCCTGCTGGTCAACAACATCGGCGAGCTGGTCGAGGACGACAAGTGGTTGAGCGGCCAGGTGGCCGTGATCCGCGAGGTCATCAACGAGCCGCTTACCACCGAGCGCATCGCCGAGGCCGAGCGCCGCTTCAAGGAGGTCGTCTACAAGCAGAGCATGCTCAAGCACAGCCTGCGCGAGGCGAAGCACACGCTGAAGAACCTCATCGGGCTGTTCGTGGCGCGGCTGTCGGAGCTGACCGAGAGCACCACCGACTACCATCGAGCGGGTGGAAGGCTATGCCGGCCGGCTGGAGCAGCGCCGACGATATCCAGACGCTGAAGACCATCGTCGACGAGCTGATGGCCGACACGCGCGGCATGCAGGTGGACATGACGCGTTACCGCGACGAGATGGTCGAAGCGCGCCGCACCGCCGAGCAGGCGCGAGGGCAAGGTGCGCAAGCTCGAGGCCGAGCTGGAGCATGTCAGCGAGCAGGTCAGCCAGGACCAGCTCACCGGCGCGCTCAACCGCCGCGGCCTCGACGATGCGATGCAGCGGGAGATGGCGCGCGCCGAGCGCCGCAAGTCGGGGCTGTGCGTGGCGGTGCTGGACCTGGACAACTTCAAGAAGCTCAACGACACCTATGGTCACCAGGCGGGCGACGATGCGCTGGTGCACCTCACGAAAGTGGTGCGCAAGACGCTGCGCCCCACCGACACCGTGGCGCGCTATGGCGGCGAGGAGTTCATCATCCTGTTCAGCGAGACCGACCTGGAGCAGGCCGGTGCTGGTCATGCGCCGGCTGCAGCGGGAGCTGACCAAGCGCTTCTTCCTGCACAACAACGAGCGGCTGCTGATCACCTTCAGCGCCGGTGTGGCCATGCTCGCGCCGGGCGAATCGCAGGACGCGTTGTTCGCGCGCGCCGACAAGGCCATGTACCAGGCCAAGCTGCAAGGCAAGAACCGGGTGGTCTCGGCGGAGTGATGTGCACGATCCGGTGACGTGCTGACCGGGCGGACCCCGTCGACCGCAGGAAGGTATCGGGCCAACGCATCGACCGCGAGGCGCGCGGAGGAAAAGCGACTTCGGGCTGCCTAGGAGTCGCCGCGCGTGACTCTTCATTCCCGGGGTTTCCTCTGCGCGCCTCTGCGTCCTCTGCGGTTCATGCGGTTGGGCGCGGCCGTATCTTGCCGCCCGGCAAGCCGCGGCCCTCGCGGCGCGCTTTTGCCGCCCCCGCCGAGGATCCAACTCCTTGACGCCGTAAAGAATAAGGCGGCGCACCCGGGCGTGGCACGGTAGCTGCAGAAGCCCCGGCCCCAAGGGGATGTTCCGCATCATGCTCAACGGAATCGACGCTCATCTTGCCGGCCCGCTCCAGGCCCTGAACCTGCGCGCCTACCGCACCGAGGTGCTGGCGTCCAACATCGCCAACGCCGACACGCCCAACTACAAGGCGCGCGACTTCGATTTCGCGGCGGCCTTGAGCGGTGCGATCGGCGTGCGCGAGCAGTATGGCGCTTGCGCGCACTTCGCCGAGGCATCTGGGCGGCGCGGCCGAGCGCGCGCCGGTGCCGCGCTGCAATACCGTGTGCCGGTGCAACCCAGCATCGACGGCAACACTGTCGAGATGGACACCGAGCTGGCCCAGTTCTCCGACAACGCGTTGCGCACGCAGGCCGATCTCACTTTCATGAGCGCCCGCCTGCGCGAGCTGCAGACGGCGATCCAAGGACAGTAATTCAGGCGCGAGGCACGAGAAAAACTCTATCACCTCGCCCTAGCCTCGCTAGATCCTAGCTCCTAGCCCCTGGTTTATCCCATGTCCCTGTTCACCGTTTTCGACTATCGCCGCCTCCGCGCTGGCCGCGCAATCGCAGCGGCTCAACGTGGTGGCGAGCAATCTCGCCAACGCGGACAGCGCCACCACTGCCAGCGGCACGCCGTACAAGGCGCGGGAGGTGGTGTTCACCGCCACGCCGGTCGGGCCGGGCGAAACCGGCATGGGCGTGAATGTGACCGGTGTAGTCGAGAATCCCGCGCCGCCGCGGCTGGTCTACGACCCGACCCATCCGATGGCCGATGCCAACGGCTATGTGACCATGCCCAACGTGAGCGTGGTCGAGGAGATGACCAACATGATCTCGGCCTCGCGCTCCTACCAGACCAACCTCGACCTGATCAACACGGCCAAGAGCCTGCTGCTCAGGACGATTGCGCTTGGCCAGTAACGGCAGAACCTCTCACCGCAACGGACGCGAAGGTACGCGAAGGAACGCCACGGGAATCCGAACCATGGACCGCGCAGATCTAACGAGTGCAAGGAAGCAGCAAGAGGTCCTTCGCGGTCCTTTGCGTACCTTTGCGTCCTTCGCGGTGAAAGACTTCAGTCTCGAGACATAGCCATGACCGCTGCCGTCAACCCCACATCCAAGGAAGCGCTGATCGCGACGTTCAAGCAGCCGCGCCCGGCGCAGTCCAGCGCCGTGGAATCGGTGCAGGACCGCTTCCTACGCCGCGGTGACGCGTGGCAACCAGGCCGCTAAACCGACGGAGAGCGCGGAGGTCACGCAACCTCGCGCAGATCAGCGCTCGCCGACTTCGCAATCGTCGCACGGCCAATCAGGCCCCTGGGCGACAACCTGCGGGAAGAGACCGCCGACCTCACCGGAGCTCGCCGATCATCGGCACGGCCAACTCGGGCTCGCTCAGGCCAACGCTCAGTCCATCGGCGCAGGATGACTCGCAACGTCGTCAACTTCGTTGACGAGCGGGTAGGCGAGGCGAGAGCATGCAACCGACGAGACGCTTTGCGCGACGCGTTCAGGCCAACGACGCCTACTTGGCGCTCAAGACGTCAGGATCCGCTCGCTGCGCCTACGCTAGCCTAACCCCTCACCCCTCGCCGTCTTTATGGACCGCCTCATCTACATCGCCATGAACGGCGCCAAGGCCACGCTGGAGCGCCAGGCGGCCACGGCGAACAACATGGCCAACGTGTCCACCGCCGGATTCAAGGGGCAGGTGGAACGCGTTTCGCGCGCTGCCGGTGGTGGGGGAGGGCGCGAAGACGCGCGTGTTCACGGTCGAGACCACGCTCGCAGCCGACTTGAAGGAAGGCCCGATCGTGCAAACCGGCCGCAAGCTCGACGTGGCGGTGAACGGCAAGGGCTGGATCGCGGTGCTGGGGCCGGATCTGCGCGAGGCCTACACGCGCGCCGGCGATCTGCAGCTCAATGCCAACGGGCTGCTGCAGACGCGCAGCGGGTTCAACGTCATCGGGTCAGGGCGGGCCGATCACGGTGCCGCCCAACAGCGAAGTGTCCATCGGCGGCGACGGCACGGTCTCGGCGATCCCGACCGACGGCACTCCGAATGCGGTGAACATCATCGGCCAGATCAAGCTGGTGAATCCGCCTGAGCGGGACCTGGTCCGCGGAGACGACGGGCTGTTCCGCCTGCGCGGTGGCGGGCCGGCCCTGCCGGATCCGAACGTGAGGCTCGACCAGCGGCGCGCTGGAAGGCAGCAACGTGAGCATGGTGAGGCGCTGGTCGACATGATCGCGCACGCGCGCCACTACGATACCCAGATCAAGCTCCTGCAGACGGCCGAGACCAACGCCCAGCTCCTGGAGCCAGGTCATGAGCCTGTCGGCCTAGCAGCAATGAGAAGAACATGAATGCCACCGAATAGACACGAAACTGCGCGCAGCGCAGACCAGCAAGGCGCGGCCGCTCCGCCGCGCACCTGCATCTGCGGCTGCGCAGGCCGCACCGGACCGCAGCGCGTTGCGCAAGCTGCGCGCAGCGAGCTTCGATCGCTGTACAACGAACTATCGGCGGCCCTGCTGCCGGAAGGAAAAGGCAGGAAATGATCCGCTCGCTCTGGATCGCTCAGTCCGGGCTCGAGGCCCAGCAGTTCAACGTCGACGTCATCTCGAACAACCTCGCCAACGTCTGCACCAACGGCTTCAAGCGCCAGCGCGCCGTGTTCCAGGATCTGCTGTATCAGACGCTGCGCCAGCCCGGCGCGCAATCGTCCCAGCACGACGCAGTATCCCACGGGCCTGCAGCTGGGAACGGGCGTGGCGCCCGTGGCGACCGCACGCATCTTCACGCAGGGCAACCTGCAGCAGGTGGGCGGGCCGCTTGAATCTGGCGATCGACGGGCGCGGGTTCTTCCAGATCCTGCTGCCCGACGGAACTACCGCCTACACGCGCGACGGCGGCTTTCAGCTCGACAGCCAGGGGCAGATCGTCAACTGCGCTGGGCTTCACGCTGCAGCCGACCATTACGATTCCAGCCGATGCGCTCACCATCACCATCGGCGGAGACGGCACCGTGAGCGTCACGCAGCCGGGCAGCGCGACGCCCACGCAGATCGGCAACATCCAGCTCGCCGACTTCATCAACCCCGGCGGGCTGCAGGCGATCGGCAACAACCTGTATCTGGAGACGGCCTCGTCGGGCCCGCCCACGGTCGGCGATCCCGGCACCAACGGCCTGGGCGTGCTCGACCAAGGGTTCCTGGAGACCTCGAACGTGAGCGTCACCGAAGAGCTGGTCGACCTGATCACGGCGCAGCGCGCCTTCGAGATCAACTCGCGAGCGGTGCAGGTCTCCGACGAGATGCTGAAGCGGCTGGCGAATATGGAATGAGCGCGGAGGAGTCGAGGCGTGAGGAGCGAGGAGCAAGTGCACGTGAACCGGAGTCCACACCCGGATTTTGGTCCCGAGCCAGGGCCAGCGCCTAGGCCGCGCGACCGGGCGGCACCGCTGGCGCGCGTCTGGATCCTGGTGCTGTTTGCGGTGGCCCCGCTGCTGCCTGGTTACCGCGGTGTGCGTATCCCGCTGGCTGTCGCTGGTGGTCGCTCTGTTCGCAGGCTGCGCGTGGAACACCCCGCCAGCTACCGTGCATCAGCCGATGACGCGCGCGCGCGGCCCCCTGAGGACGCCGACAGCAATGCCGGTTCGATCTACCAGCCGGATACCGCGCGGCTCGCGCTGTTCGCCGACAACCGCGCGCGCTGGGTAGGCGACACCATCACCATCGTCCTGCAAGAGAACACCAGCGCCAGCAAGAAGTCGAGCGGCGCTGCCAACCGCACCGGCAACACCAACGCTGGAGATCCCAGTCTACACCGACCTGCCCCTGCAGGGGCTCCAAGGCATTGCGGTCGAGGCCTCCTCCGATATCACCTTCCAGGGGAACGGCAACGCCGCCAGCAACAATGCCTTCACCGGACAAATGGCGGTCACCGTGATCGAGGTGCTGGAGAACGGCAACCTGCTGGTGTCCGGCGAGAAGCAGGTCACCATCAACCAGGGCACCGAGTTCATCCGCTTTTCCGGCGTGATCAATCCCGCCTATATCCTGCCGAACAATTCGGTGTCCTCCACTCGCGTCGCCGACAGGCTCGAGTACCGGAGCACCGGTTACATCAGCGAAACCCAGACCATGGGTTGGCTGTCGCGGCTGTTCATGTCCGTGTCGCCTTTCTAGAGCCTCGAGCGTGAACCGCAAAGGACGCGAAGGAACGCCAAGGACCGCAAAGGAAAATCGATGAGCTGTACAGTCATGAGCGCGGCAATGGTGGAGTCGGAAGCAGGGTGGCTGCACACTGCGGGCGCACTCTATCTTGTGCCCTCCTTCGCGTTCCTTCGCGTCCTTGGCGGTGAAAGGCTCTCCTTATCATGGAACCCTATGTGCTGACTCCCGGCCTCGCGGCCGATCCCAAGTCGCTCGGCGACCTGAAGCGACGCGCAGTCGAGGACCCGCAAGGCTCGCTCAAGCTGGTTGCCAGGCAGTTCGAGCAGCTGCTTCTGGACCTGATGATGAAGAGCATGCGCCGCGCTGCGCCGGCCGAGAGCATGCTCGACAACGAGGGCTCGCGCCTGTTCACCAGCCTGCTCGATCAAGAGTTCTCGCGCAAGCTGAGCGAGCAGGGCCGCCTCGGGCTCGCCGATCTGCTGGTGAAGCAACTGTCACAACTGCGCGGGCACGATCAAGAAAAACCGCGGGCTGCCGATAAAAAGGTAACGTAATCAGGAGTTGAGCATGGCCACCAGCATCTTCGGGATCGGCGTCAGCGGGCTCAACGCCGCACAGTCCGGGCTCCTGGTCACCACTCGCTGGAGGTGGAGCAGTCGCAGGCCGTCAGCGAGCAGTACATCCGCAATGGCGACAGCGCGCAGACGGGACTTGGCCTGAGCGAAAACGCGTTGATCTCGGTCACCGCGCTGATCCAGGACGTGCGCACGCTGGCGGTGAACGCGGGCGATGGAGCGCTGTCGGAGAAGGAGCTCAAGAGCCTCGCGCTGGAGTTGCGAGGGCGCTACCAGGATCTCCTGGGACTCGCCAACAGCACCGACGGCAACGGCCAGTACCTGTTCTCGGGCTACCAGGGGGCGACCCGGCCGTTCACCGAAACCGCTCCCGGGGTCGTCGGCTACGCCGGCGACCAGGGCGCGCGCTTGGTGCAGATCTCGGCCTCCCGCCAGATTGCGGTGAGCGACGCAGGCAGCGACGTTTTCCAGGCGATCCGCAACGGCAACGGCACCTTTGTCACCGCGGCTGCGGCAACCAACGCCGGCACCGGGGTCGTCAGCCCGGGCACGGTGTTGAGTCAGACCGCCTGGGACGCGGCCGGCAACCCGCGCGATTTCACTGTCGTGTTCGACGTCGACTCGATCACGCTGCCGCCCACGACTACCTACGATCTGATCGACAACGTCAGCGGTCTTTCGCTCACCACCGGTGCTGCGCCGGGCGCCGGGCCTTACCTGCGCAGGTATGCGGAGGGCGCCGGCATCAGACTGTCGAGGCAGGTCCCGCCGGATACCAATGCGACCAACTTCGACTTCGGCGCCGAGCTCACCATCGAGGGTCTGCCGGCCGACGGCGACACCTTCACGGTCCAGGCCAGCACCCACCAGGACCTGTTCAAGACGATCCATGACCTCATCACGACGCTGGAGGCCACCGGCGCCGGCGCCGCTGCCAAAGCCGCGTTAGCCAACGGCATCAACACCGCGCTGTCGAATCTCGACAATGGCCATGACAACCTCCTGCGCGTGCGCTCAGCCATCGGTACGCGCCTGCGCGAGGTCGACGACACCCAATCCAGCCAATCGGACCTCGTCCTGCACCATCAAACCACCCTGGCCGACCTGCGCGATCTGGACTACGCCAAGGCCATCTCCGACCTCACCCGCCAGCAGCTCACCTACGAAGCTGCCCAGAAGTCCTTCGTGCGGGTGCAGGAGCTGTCTCTGTTCAATTTCCTGTAGACCTCCGCTGGGGCGGGCCGCGCCACTGGGCGCGCGTGCGGGTCGCACGCATGGAGTGAACTACGCCACCGGCGAAAGCCCGGTGATGATGTCGTAGACGTTTGTCGCAAAGGTTGCCCGCGGCCAGCGGTAGTCGATGCCGGCGTCCTGTCCGTGCGCCGTGCCGGTGTGTGCCACAGACTTGCTGTAACATGATGCGCGCAAGCCCGGCATGCGCGCGGGGAATTCCGCGCTCACCGTTCAGCCCGTGACAACTCTTGTCTCGAAGAGGGCGCAAATGGCAACCAGCGACGCGAAGAAGAGTTGGACCGTCATGGTCTACCTCGCCGGCGACAACGATCTCGACAGCGCCGGTGCAGTCGACCTTGACGAGATGAAACAGGTCGGATCGGGCGATCAGCTCAGCATCGTCGCCCAGTTCGACCGTGCCGGAAAGGGCTCCGCCACGAAGCGCTACCTCCTGCGCAAGGGCACTACCCTCGCAAAGGACGTCGTGGCGACGCTGGGCGAGACCAACATGGGCGATCCCAAAGTGCTGCAGGATTTCCTGGGCTGGGGGGCGAAGAGCTACCCGGCCGAGCACTACCTGGTCGTCATCTGGAACCACGGCGCGGGCTGGGACGACGAAAACATCTACCGGTCGGTCAAGCGCGGCCTCAAGCGCAACGTGGCCTACAAGAAGAGGCCCGTAGGCGAGACGGTTCGGGGAGCCGCCGGTGCGATTCCCATCGCGCACGTCCGCGCGATGTCGAAGCGCCCGTTCAAGCGGGCGCTGTTCTCGACCACCATTCAACAGGCTGTGCAGAAGCGCGCCATCGCCTTCGACGATCAGGCGGAGGATTTCCTGGACAACATCGAGCTCAAGCGGGTGCTGAGCGCGGCCAAGAAGGCCTTCGGCGGCAAAATCGATGTCCTGGGCATGGATGCATGCCTGATGAACATGGTGGAAGTGGCCTACCAGGTCCGCAACACGGCACAGGTGCTGGTGGGCTCGCAGGAGGTCGAACCTGCGGACGGCTGGCCGTACCACACGGTGTTGCGGGATCTCGCCAAGAACCCCGCCATGACGCCTGCGGAGCTCGGCAAGGTGATCGTGGACCGCTATCTGGCCTCCTACAAACCGAATGAAGGCGTTACCCAGTCGGCGCTGGACCTGTCCGCTTCGACCAAGCTCGAAGGGGCCATCGACAAGCTCGCTTCTGCGCTTCTGAAAGAACTGCCCGCCGAGGCAACGCAGGTCGCGGTGATGCGGGCGCGGCGTGCCGCGAGGAGCTACGAAACTCACGACTACATCGACCTGGTCCACTTCTGCCAGTTGCTGCGCAAGTTCGGTGCGAACGCCGCCGTGCAGGCAGCCTGCTCGGGGGTCGAGGACACCGCGGCCCAGAGCTTCGTGCTCGCGTCCGGGTTCAGGGGCGCGAACGTGTCCAACTCGAACGGGGTCTCGATCTACTTCCCCGAGAACGCCATCTCGCCGCTGTACGCGAAGCTGGACTTCGCGAAGAACAGCAAGTGGAACGAGCTCCTCGCAGGGTATCTGAAGGGAGTCGGGCAGTAAATGCGCCAGAGATTCCCTCCCCTTTGCTTGAGTAGACGACGCTCCTATTGAGCCTTGCGTAGTCGGCTAACAGGAGCCACACCACCCCCGGCCTTCGGCCGACCCCTCCTCGTGAGAGGAGGGGAGAGGTAATCCTCCCCTCCTTTCTCAAGGAGGGGTGGCAGGCGAAGCGTGACGGGGTGGTTAGGCATTTGTGCAAGCTTCAATAGAACCCCCTCACCCTGCCCTCTCCCGCGAGGGGAGAGGGGGCTTTCTTCGGTGCCGCTTGCCCATCCCGCGCGCTACTGCTGCTCACGAGCCGGTCTTCACCACGAACGTGTGACTGCCGTAGTGGATGTAATCGGCCCAGTCCACCGAGCCGCTCTTCCACACCTCGCCGCGGCCTGCCAGCAGCGCTTGCCCGATGGTCTCGCCCTTCATCAGTCCCTTGTAGAAGCGCTCCGCGAAGAGTTTGGCGGGAGCGTCGCCGACGGGCCAGTAGGTGCCGACGTAGTTCGCGACGCCGCCGCGCAGGAACGCCTCGGCCAGGCCGACGTTCTCCTCGATGCGCTGCTTGATGCCGGGCCTGGATGCTGCGCCCCGCGAGGTCGCCTTGCGCACGCGGCCGGCTTCGCAGGCATTGAAGAAAACGAGCGCAGGCAGGTTGCCCAAGCCGACCAGGTCGCGCCCGCTCAGCACCTGCTTGCCGGCACACAGGATGCCGCTGTTGCCGACGTCATCGGGGTCGAAGAACGCATGTCCCGCGTAGTGGATGACATCGTACTGTCCGGAGCGGAAGGCCTTTTCCAGAGCGGCCCGGGTCGCATCCTTGCCGTGCAGGACGTCGATCCGAACGCTGGGCTCGCTGCCCAGAAGCTCCTGGACTCGCTTGCCCTCCTCCTCCGCGCCGTCCAGATCGAGCGTCGGGTTCACCACCAGGAGCATATTGAGCACGGCATCCTGGCGCCGCTCTTCGAGCCACTTGGCGACCGACAGGTTGTCCGCGACGTAGCGGCGGCTCAACCCGGCTTCCCTGGCGAACTGCCAGGCCTCGCCGGTTGCCGCGCTGGCGAGTGTCTCCCAGGGAATGCGGGCCGAGTCGGCGTCGTGCACCACCACGATATGCCGGTCCTTCATCGCCACGAGCACCGAGAGCGCTTCCTCGGAGACCACCATGCTGCCAAGTTCCTCGCCGAAACCCGGTGCGCGCTGGAAGTCGAACCCGCCCGACTCCAGCTCTTCCAGTTTGAGGTCGAGGTTGCGCCGGTTCACGTTCTTGAGCCCGCTGACGACAGTGGCCTTGCCACCTGCGCCCAGGACCGAGGTGCGCATCATCAACTCGGCGCCGGCTCGGCCCTCCTGGCGAACCAGCAGGTACACCGGGTCCGGACCGGCCGCTGCCTGGCGGGCGGTCGAGACCAGGGCGACCGCCGGGGGCAGCCGCACCTCATCGAAAGTCACCTCGAGCTCATCGAACAAGGAGGTGCTCGACAGCGCGAAGAGCTCGCGCTTGACGACCTCGAACCGGTCCGGGGAACCCTCGCAGAGGGTGATCGAGCGGAACTTGTGCCCGCTGTCCGCATCCTTCAGCCCTTTGACAAACCCCGCGAGGAGGTTCGCCAGAGCGGAGCGCGGGCTGCTGCCGGAGCCTCCCCCGATCAGCACGGTGGCCACGTCCTCGATTGCGCCCAGCAGCAGTGTGCGGATCGCGTTCTCTGCCGCGATGCGCAGCACTTCTTCGGTGAAGGTGTCGAAGGCGCCCAGGCCGACAAAGGCGACCATGTCCGCCCGCAGCGTACGCTGGGCGGTGGGCAGGAGGAATACCTCGCCGACGTTGCCGGAGAACATGCGCCGCTGCGTGAGCTCGGTGATTGCGCCGTCCAGGCGGTTGTCGAGCGCGCGGGCGGCGCCCGTGGGCGCGACTTCGCGGTAGATCCCGACGATGATTGCGCGTGAATCGACCTCGCAGATGTCGCCCAGCGCCAGGCGCAGGTCGAGGCGGTGCTGGCGCCGTCGCCCGACCACCAGACTGTCGAAGCGGGAGCCGAAATCGGCGGCGGTCCCGGCGGCAGCGCCGGCCCCTGCCGCTTGCGGCTGATCGGTGTCGCGTGCTTCGGCAGACACAAACTCCGACAGGATTTCGCGCAGCTCGCGCTGGCTCAGCCGGTGTGTCCGCCTTCCGGGATAGGGTTGCCGGGCGGCCAGCGCGGATTCCGTGGCCGAGCGTGTCACCCTGCGCCTGGATCGCGGCGAGCTTGTCCGGCAACAGGGTAGTGGCGCCGGTGCCCAGTATGTCGATGACGGCCCGCGCGACCGTGCGGTTGTTCGGCAGGCTGCCGTGGCTTTCCTCGATGTAGTAAGTCTTGGCGCCGGGCAACTCCGCAAAGGCCAGAGGCACTGTGCCATCGCCGAGCATGGAGGCGTCCAGGATGAACTCCTGGCTGGTCTGGTCCCAGCGCATGTCGGTGAACGTTTCCTGGTTCACACCCGCGATCAAGAAGAATCGTTCATCGGCTGCGGCCAGGCCCCTGAGCACCGCAGGAGCCTGGCGCAGGATCGCGGCGTCCGGCTGCGGCCCGTGCTGCGGCCAGCGCTTGCGGTCGAACAGGTCGATGCTCTTGAAGCGCTCGGGCGAGGGCAGCAGCTGGTACAGCCCCGGCATCGTGGAGAGCACCTCCGAAACCAGTTCATTGGCGTTGTGACGCAGGTCGAGGAAGGCCAGCTTCTTCACGGTGTCTCCGGTGCCGCGCAAGGTGAGCACCGCGGCGAATGAGCCGAAGTTGGGCGTCCCCAGCATCACCAGCTTCGCGACCTTGTTCTTGTGCTGAGCACCGAGCGAGGCGAGAGCTGCGCGCGCTACCAGGCCGCCCATGCTGTGGCCGACCAGGCACACGCCGTTGAGCGCCGGGTCCTTCCGGATCCGCTCCGCGAGCTCCTTGCCCAGCGTGTCGAGGCTTTGGCGCCAGTCGTAGGGATAGTGGTCGGCGTCATAGCCGGCGAGGAGCAGGCGCAGCTTGAGCTTGAGGTAGAACAGCAGGATCGCCCCGGCCGGGACGATCTTCTCGCCGGAGTTCAGTGCCAGCTTGCTGATCGCACCTGCTGCGATCTCCAGGGGGTCGAGCCAGATGATGTTCTGCGGCAGTCCTTCCGGGCGCTGGCCGAGGTGCGAGCCGGTGATCCCCGGCAGGATCAGGACCTTCGGGCCGCCCCGCACTCGTCGCGAGGAAGCCTTCTGCGCCAGTTCGCGCAGCTCGGCGTATTCGCGGGTGCCGAAGTAGTCCTCCAGCAGACCCGCGTCCTCGCCGGTCAGCAGCGCCCGCTCGATCTGCTCGTTGGTCAGGTCCGCCACCGGCGGAATGCTGGGCGGAGGGATCGCTTTGGTCCGGCTCGCCCGGCGAGCGCTCCCGGCTCTCGATGCCTTTGTCTTTCCGGTCTTGCCTTTGCTTTGCGCCATGCTCGGTCTCCTGGTCCGTGCGCGCCCGCGTCCGAGGGGAAGCCGTATGACGCGCAGGTGTAGCCGGACGACAACAGGTGTCCGCGTGTTGAGCTGGACCCCGTGCAAATCTACTCACAAGAAGCATTCGGGAGTCAAGCGCAGCGCCTAAAGAGCGATAAGCCTGCGCCGGCCCTGCGGCAGAATGCCGCTGTGGATTATGCTGCCGGCGTTGTCCCGCCTCCAGCGGACAATCAGAAGGATGGGTGCATCCCGCCGCACCAGCCCAGCACGGCCTGCAGCATCTCCTTCAGGACTGGTCGCAGCTCGGCGGCCGCGTGCTCGTCGAAGGTGTAGGGATACTCCTCCTGCATATAGGTGCGGCACGCCAGCTCCAGTTGGACGGCGTGTATTCCGTCGGCAGGACGCCCATAGTGGCGGGTGATGTAGCCGCCCTTGAATCGTCCGTCCAGGACGCTGCTGTAGGCGGGGCGATTCACGCCGACTTGGAGAAGTGTTTGCGCCAGCTGCGCGTCGCACGCCGCTCCATCGGCGCTGCCCAGGTTCAAGTCCGGCAGTCGGCCCGCGAACAGGCGCGGCACGACCGAGCAGATCGAGTGCGCGTCCCACAAGACCAAGGTCGCGTGCTGCCCGCGTAGCCGGGCCACCTCGGCTTCGAGCGCCGTGTGATAGGGCAGCCAATATCGATCGATCCGCTGCTGGACCTCGGCTGGCTCGGGCTCGCAGCCGGGGCGGTACAGGGGCTGGCGGTGAAAGGTGTCCACCGGGCACAGCCCGGTCGTCTCCTGGCCCGGATAGAGGTTGGTGTCGTCGCGCGGGCGGTTGAGGTCGATCACGTAACGCGAGTGGGTTGCTGCGATCACCGATGCGCCCAGCGTCCCGACGAAGTCGTACAGCCGCTCCAGGTGCCAATCCGTGTCAGGCAGCCGCAGCGCGGCGTGCGTCATTCTTCCCGCAACCGCGGTGGGAACGAGCGTGCCGACGTGGGGCATCGAGATGAGCAGCGGGGCGGTACCGCGGCGCAGCTTGAAGAGCGGGGGGCCGGCGGTCGTCATCGGTCACAAGTGCACATTCGAGCGCGCCAGGAGAGCGGCCCGTGCGCGCATGTAGTCGCGCTGCGCGGCGTCTTGACGTGCATGGCGGCGCTGCGTGACAACCCATTGCCCGCTCACCATCACGTCGCGCGCTGCGTGCGCGCCGTGATTCCCGAAGACCCAGGCCGAGAGCGTGGCGGCCGGATCGTCCGCTACAGCGTCGGGAGCGCGAGGATCCAGCACCAGAAGATCTGCGCGTTGGCCAGGCGCGAGACCCCCGATGTCGCGGGCGCTCGCGCTGGCGCCTCCGCACACGGCACGCAGGTATAGATGCTCGGCGACGTGTGGCGTTCGCGGGCCGGCGAGGACGTTGCGCTGGCCGTGGCGCAGACGCTGCGTGTACTCCAGCCAGCGCAGCTCCTCCTGCACGCTCACGCTGACGTGACTGTCCGACCCGATGCCCCAGGTGCCTCCCGCGGAGAAATAGGTCGTTGCATCGAAGACGCCGTCGCCCAGATTCGCCTCGGTGGTGGGACACAGGCCCACGGATGCGCCGCTGCGGGCCAGGCGCGACGATTCATCGGCTGTCATGTGGGTGGCATGCACCAGGCACCAGCGCGTGTCGACAGCGTAATGGTCCAACAGCCAGGTCACGGGGCACGCGCCCAGCGCAGCGCGGCTGTCCTCGACCTCGGCGGTCTGCTCGGCGATATGGATGTGGACAGGGGCAGCATGATCCGCTCTGAGAGCGCCTTCCACCAGCCGCGTGAGTGATTCGGCAGACACCGCACGCAAGGAATGCGGCGCGACGCCGTAGCGCAGCCGGCCGTGCTCGGGGTGCGTGCGACGAAGCTCGCCCAGCATCTCCAGTACTGCTTCGGGTGAAGCGATGAAGCGGCGCTGCTCGGGCAAGGGAGGCTGTTTGCCGAAACCGCTGTGCTCGTACAAGACGGGGAGCAGCGTGAGTCCGATGCCGGCCTTGCCGGCGGCGGCGACGAGTCGCTCGCTCAGCTCCATTCGGCTCGCATAGGGCCGGCCGTGCGGATCGTGGTGGATGTAGTGGAACTCGCACACCGAGGTGTAGCCGCACTTGAGCATCTCGACGTAGGCGAAGGTGGCGATGGCCTCGAGCTCCTCTGGCCCGAGTTGCTGCGCAAGAGCGTACATGTGCCGGCGCCAGCTCCAGAAGCTGTTCTCGCCCGCAACCCGTTGCTCGGTCAGGCCCGACATCGCCCGCTGGAAGGCATGCGAGTGCACATTGGGCATCCCCGGCAATACGGGGCCGGCGGCCTGCTCGAGAGGCGGTTCGGGGCCGGCGTTCGGTGTGATCTCGGTGAAGACCCCCGCAGCGTTCCAGGCCAGGCGGACGTTGCGCGCCCAGCCGTTCGGCAGCAGCGCGTGTTCGGCGAACAGAGCGTTCATCGCACAACATGTCCGCCGCGGACGACGCGGTGGCATGGGTTGCGGCCGAACCAGTAGGCGAGCTCGGCCGGGGCTTCGATATCCCAGGCGACGAAGTCCGCGTCCCGGCCGGCAGCGAGCGTTCCGTGGCGGTGGGCCTGGCCCAGGGCTTGGGCCGCATGCCGCGTCACGCCGGCGAGCGCCTCGGCCACGGTCATGCGAAACAGGGTGCAAGCCATGTTCAGCGTCAACAGCAACGAGGTGGTGGGCGAGCTGCCTGGGTTCATGTCGGTTGCCAGCGCGACAGGCACCGCATGGCCGCGCAGCAGGTCGAGCGGAGGCAGTTTGGTTTCGCGCAAAAAATAGAAGGCGGCGGGCAGCAGCACCGCTACCGTCCCCGCCGCGCGCAACGCCGCGGCGCCAGCCTCGTCCAGGTGCTCCAGATGGTCGGCGGACAGGGCCGCGTAGCGCGCTGCCAGGCGGGCGGCGCCGCAATTGGAGAGTTGCTCGGCGTGGACCTTGACTGGAAGGTCGAGCCGGGCGGCGGCCTGGAAGACGCGCTCGGTTTGCTCGACGGTGAACGCGATGCGCTCGCAGAACACGTCGACTGCGTCCACCAGCCCTTCCTCCGCCAGGGCGGGCAACATGGTCTGGACGATGTGATCGATGTAGTCGTCCGCGCGTCCGGCGTACTCGGGGGGAAGGGCGTGGGCGCCGAGGAAAGTGGTGTAGACACTCACCGGAAAGTGTTGTCCCAGGCGACGCGCCACGCGCAACTGTTTCCGCTCACTCGCCAGATCCAGACCATAGCCGGATTTGATCTCCACCGCCGTGACCCCCTCGCCGAGCAGGGCCTGGAGTCGCGCGGCGCTGGCTGCGTACAGCTCATCCTCGCTCGCCGCGCGGGTGGCCCGCACCGTAGACAGGATGCCGCCGCCCCGGCGCGCGATGTCTTCGTAGCTTGCCCCTTGCAGGCGCAGCGCGAATTCGTCCGCGCGATGCCCGGCGAAGACCAGATGCGTGTGGCAGTCCACCAGGCCGGGCGTGATCCAGCGGCCGCCTGCGTCGTGGCGCGGAAGGCCGGAGTACGTATTCGGCAATTCCTGGCGCGGCGCCGACCCAGGTGATCCGGCCTGCGTGAACGACCATCGCGCCGTCGTGTATGGCGCGATCCGGATCGCCCGAGGGCAGAAAGTTCGCGTTGTGCCATACGCCGCTCGGCGTCATCGACTTGGCCGCGCTCGCTGGCGTTCATTCCGGCAACTCGAGGCGAGCCAGCGAGGACACAGAGGCCGGAGAGAAACGCATCGGGAGCAAGGTTGTTCATCTGGTCACGCATATGCCAAAGGCTCCGTGTGTCTTTCTCTGTGTTCTCTGTGGCCGGTCTCTTGGCTCTGAGTTCATTGCGTCAGCCAGCGGGAGCATGCTGACGCTCACTCGGGGAGAAACGGCAGCTTCAGTCCGTGCGCGCGCGCGCATTCGATCGCGGCTGGGTAGCCGGCATCCGCGTGACGCATCACCCCGGTGGCCGGATCGTTCCACAGGACGCGCTCGATGCGCCTGGCGGCGGCGTCGGTGCCGTCGCAGACGATCACTACGCCGGCATGCTGCGAGAATCCTATGCCGACGCCGCCGCCGTGGTGAAAGCTCACCCAGGTCGCGCCGCTGGCGGTATTGAGCAGTGCGTTGAGCAGCGGCCAGTCCGACACGGCGTCCGAGCCGTCGCGCATGGCTTCGGTTTCGCGGTTGGGACTTGCCACCGAGCCGGCATCCAGGTGATCGCGGCCGATCACGATGGGCGCCTCCAGCTCGCCGGACCTGACCATGTCGTTGAAGGCCAGGCCGGCGCGGTGGCGCTCGCCCAGCCCCACCCAGCAGATGCGCGCGGGCAGGCCCTGAAACGAGATCCGATCGCGCGCCAGGTCGAGCCAGCGGTGCAGGTGCTGGTCGCCTGGAAACAACTCCTTCATCTTGCGGTCGGTCTTGTAGATATCCTCCGGATTGCCCGAGAGTGCGACCCAGCGGAACGGGCCCACGCCGCGGCAGAACAGCGGCCGGATGCAGGCGGGAACGAAGCCCGGGAACGCGAAGGCCTCCATCACGCCCGCTTCGAAGGCGACCTGGCGGATGTTGTTGCCGTAGTCGAGGGTGGGCACACCCAGCTGGTGGAACTGCAGCATCGCCTGAACATGCACGGCGATGGATGCGCGCGCGGCCTGCTGCAAGCGCTCGGGGTCGCTGTCCTGGGCGTCCTTCCAGCGCGCGACGCTCCATCCCGCCGGCAGGTAGCCATTCACCGGATCATGTGCGGAGGTCTGATCGGTGACGAGGTCCGGCCGCATGCCCCCGGCCCGAGCGCGCCGGCTCAGCTCGGGAAGCACTTCGGCGGCGTTGCCGAGCAACCCGACGGAGAGGGCCTGTCGCTTGCGCACGGCCTCGTCGATCGATCGCCAGGGCTTCGTCGAGCGAGGTGGCCTTGCGGTCGAGGTAGCCGGTGCGCAGGCGGAAATCGATGCGGCTCTCCTGGCACTCCACCGCCAGCACGCAGGCGCCGGCGAGCACCCCTGCGAGCGGCTGGGCGCCGCCCATGCCGCCCAGGCCGGCCGTGAGAATCCACCGGCCGCTCAGATCGCCGCCGTAGTGCTGGCGGCCGACCTCGCAGAAGGTTTCGTAGGTGCCCTGGACGATGCCCTGGGAGCCGATATAGATCCACGAGCCCGCCGTCATCTGCCCGTACATCATCAGCCCCTTGCGGTCCAGCTCGTTGAAGTGGTCCCAGTTCGCCCAGTGCGGGACCAGGTTCGAGTTGGCGATCAGCACGCGCGGCGCGTCGGCGTGAGTGCGGAACACGCCCACCGGCTTGCCGGACTGGATCAGAAGCGATTCGTCTTCGTTCAAGCCGCGCAGGGCTGCGAGGATCTGGTCGAAACACTCCCAGTTGCGCGCGGCGCGCCCGATGCCGCCGTAGACCACCAGGTCCCCGGGCCGCTCGGCCACTTCGGGATCCAGGTTGTTCTGCAGCATCCGATAGGCGGCTTCGATCGTCCAGGCCTTGCAGGCAAGGGTCGACCCGCGCGGTGCCCGGACGACGCGGGCGGTGTGCGTGCTGCGGCCCGTCGGAGGCTGGGGAGCGTTCATGTTCAGTTCCTCGAGTGGGAGTCGGCGACCGCCAAGCCGGTGCTCGGCAGGATGGCTTTCGCCTGTGGATGTGCCGGCGCAGACTGGACCCAGCGCTTCATCGCTTCGATGTCGGGAGCGAGAAACCGGTCATGCTCGTAGAAGGCCACGCGCTCGCGGATGTCCCGGAGCGTGACCTCCAGGGCCGCAGAGCTCGCCAGCGGACGGTGGAACTCGATGCCTTGCGCCGCCGACATCGCCTCGATCCCCACGATCGTGGCGCTGTTCTCCACCATCTCGCCCAGGCGCCGTGCGGCGTTGGTGGCCATCGACACGTGGTCCTCTTGGTTCGCCGACGTCGGCAGGCTGTCCACGCTGTGCGGAGAGGCCAGCGCCTTGTTGTCGGAGGCGAGCGCCGCCGCGGTCACGTGCGCGATCATGAACCCGGAGTTCAATCCTCCGTCGCGCACCAGGAACGGCGGCAGCCCGCTGAGGTTGGCGTCGACCAGCAGGGCGATGCGGCGCTCCGACAGGGCGCCGATCTCGGCGATCACGAGCGCCAGCAGATCGCACACGAAGGCCACCGGCTCGGCGTGAAAGTTTCCGCCGGAGAGCACGGCGTCGCCGTCGGCGAATACGAGCGGGTTGTCGCAGACCGCATTGCTCTCGATTTCCAGCACCCGGGCGGCATGCCGCAGATTGTCCAGGCACGCGCCCATCACCTGCGGCTGGCAGCGGATCGAGTAGGGGTCCTGGACACGTCCGCAGTCGGCGTGCGAGGCCAGGATATCGCTGCCCTGCACCAGCTCGCGAATGATGCGGGCGACGTCGATCTGTCCCGGATGGCCGCGGACGGCTTGGATGCGCGGATCGAACGGGACCAGTGAGCCCTTGATGGCCTCCAGCGACAAGGCGCCCACGACCAAGGCGGTGGCAAACACGTCCTCCGCTCCGAACAGTCCGGTCAGCGCCAATGCGGTCGATACCTGAGTGCCGTTGAGCAGCGCCAGCCCTTCCTTGGGCGCGAGCACCAGCGGCTGGATACCGGCGCAGCGCAGCCCTTCCCGGGCGGGCATGCGCTCGCCCGCTACCCGGACCTCGCCGACACCGATCAAAGCCGCCGCCAGGTGTGCAAGCGGAGCCAGGTCTCCGGAGGCGCCCACCGAGCCTTTGCCGGGAATGCAGGGATAGATGCGGGCATTGACGAGCGCAAGCAGCGCCTCGATCACCTCGGGGCGCACACCCGAGCAGCCGCGTCCCAGGCCGACGGCCTTGAGGACCATCACGAGGCGAACGACTTCGTCGCACAGCAGCGGACCGGTCCCCGCGCTGTGCGACAGGACGAGGTTGCTCTGCAGCTCGCCGAGCCGGTCCGGGGGGATGGTCTGATGGACAAATTTGCCGAACCCGGTGTTGATGCCATAGGCAACCGCGCCGCGTTCGAGGATCCTGGAGACCGCCCGCTGCGCGGACGCCACGTCCTGCATTGCCCCTTCGTGCATGCGGAGGTGGATGCGCTCATCACGCATCCGCCGCAGTTCAGCCAGCGTTACCTTGCCGGGCGAAAGGACGGTTACATCTTTGATTTCGCGGGCAATGGGAGGACCGTCGCGCGGCGCATGCGCGCGCTCGCCAGGCGTGGAGGAGGGCGCTGTGGCGCCGCTGGGTTTGCGGAGCCGCCGCCCGGTGCTGCCCAAGGTCGTACTCTCGTGGAGGGGACCGGATCCAGAGCGCGAGGCAACTTTCGCGCCTGCGACGGAGGATAGCAGGTGTGCGTCTCGATGGTCAGCTGCCTGTCTTGCGGCCCCACCCGCGCTGCCGAATCACCGCAATGAGGCGGTCCGTACTTGAGCGGACCTTACCGGGCAGCCACCTTGACCACGGCGGGCTCCACCAGCTCCTTGAAGATCGCGCGGACCCGTTGCACGCGCGCGACGAGCTGCGCGTGCTTCTCCTCGATGCGCAGCCGCTCGGGTCCCGAGAGCTTGAAGTTCTTGCGGCGTCTGGATGAGCTGGATGATCCGTTGCGGGTCGATGGGCGGGTTCTTCATGAACTGCAGGACGATCACATCCGGGCCGGCATCGACCTTCACGATGCCCAGTTGCTTCGCCTCGATGCGCAGGCGATGACTGTCGATGAGCGCGCGCGTGGCGTCGGGCATCAAGCCGAATCGATCCACCAGCTCTTCCTGCAGCGCTTCCAGCTCTTCCACGCTCTCGCAGTGCGCCAGGCGCTTGTACAGCACCAGCCGTTCGTGGATGCTCGAGCAATAGGTCTCGGGCAGCAACGCCGGAGCGTGCAGGTTGATCTCGGTGGTCACTGCCAGCGGCTCGGCGAGATCGGGAACCTTGCCGGCCTTGAGCGACTTCACCGCCTTGTTGAGCATCTCGCTGTAGAGCGCGAAGCCGACCTCCTGCATCTGGCCGCTCTGCGACTCGCCGAGCACTTCGCCGGCGCCGCGGATCTCCAGGTCGTGCATGGCCAGGAAGAAGCCCGCGCCCAGCTCCTCCATCATCTGGATCGCTTCCAGGCGCTTCTTCGCGTTGCCGGTGACCGCGGCTTCGTCGTGCGTGAGCAGGTAGGCGTAGGCCTGGTGGTGCGAGCGCCCGACGCGGCCGCGGAGCTGATGCAGCTGCGCCAGCCCGAGCTTGTCGGCGCGGTTGATGACGATGGTGTTGGCGCTGGGGATGTCGATGCCGGTCTCGATGATGGTCGTGCACAGCAGCACGTTGAAGCGCTGCTGGTAGAAGTCCCGCATCACCAGCTCCAGCTCGCGCTCCGGCATCTGGCCGTGCGCCACGCGGATGCGCGCCTCGGGCAGCAGCCTGGTGAGCCTGGCCTCCATGTTGTGGATGGTCTCGATCTCGTTGTGCACGAAGTACACCTGGCCGCCGCGCTTGAGCTCCCGCAGCACCGCCTCGCGGATCAGGCCTTCGGAGAAGCGCGACACGAAAGTCTTGATGGCGAGCCGCTTCTGCGGCGCGGTGGCGATCACCGAGAAATCGCGCAGGCCTTCCAGCGACATCGCGAGCGTGCGCGGGATCGGGGTGGCCGTGAGCGTCAGCACGTCGACCTCGGCGCGCAGCGCCTTGAGCCGCTCCTTGTGGCGCACGCCGAAGCGGTGCTCCTCGTCGACGATCACCAGGCCGAGGTTCTTGAACTTGACCTTCGCCTGGATCAGCTTGTGGGTGCCGATGACGATGTCGATCTCGCCTTTCGCCAGTGCCTCCAGCGAGGCGGCCTGCTCCTTGGCCGAGCGGAAGCGCGACAGCTCGGCGATCTTCACGGGCCAGTCGGCGAAGCGATCGCGGAAGGTCTGGAAGTGCTGCTCGGCGAGCAGCGTCGTGGGCACCAGCACGGCCACCTGCTTGCCGTCGGCAACCGCGACGAAAGCCGCGCGCAGCGCCACCTCGGTCTTGCCGAAGCCCACATCGCCGCACACCAGGCGGTCCATCGGCTTGCCGGCGACGAGGTCCTGGATGACCGCGTCGATGGCGGCTTGCTGGTCGCGCGTCTCCTCGAAAGGGAAGCCGTCGGTGAACGCCTCGTAGTCCTGCGGCTTCAGCTGGAACGCATAGCCTTTGCGCGCAGCGCGCTGCGCGTAGATGTTGAGCAGCTCCGCCGCAGTGTCGCGCACCTGCTCGGCGGCCTTGCGCTTGGCCTTCTCCCACTGGCCGCTGCCGAGCTTGTGCAGCGGCGCTGCCTCGGGCGACGCGCCGCTGTAGCGGCCGATCACCTGCAGCTGCGACACCGGCACGTAGAGCTTGTCGCCGCCCTCGTACTCCAGGGCGAGGAACTCGGTCATGCCCTCGCCGAGGTCCATGTTGATGAGGCCCAGGTAGCGGCCGATGCCGTGGCTGCATATGCACCACCGGGTCGCCCACCTTCAGCTCGGACAGGTCGCGCAGGTAGTTCTCCGCGACCTGCCGGTTCGCCTCCTCGCGCCGGTCGCGCGAGCGCGCCTGGGCCGCGTACAGCTCGTTCTCGGTGACGAAGGCCAGTGGGCCAGCCTGCGATGCGAACCCTTCGGCGTCGACGACGAAGCCGTTGGCGAGCGGGGCCACCGTCAGCATCAGCGCGCTCGCTCGCGGCAAGCGAAGGCGGCGAAGCCGTCGCACGCCGCGGGTCGTACGCCGTGATCGGCGAAGATATTGCAGCAGGGTCTCCCGCCGGCCCAGCGTCTCCGCGACGATCAGGGTGCGGCCGGCGAAGGCGTCGAGGAAATCGCGCAGCCGGTGCAGCGGGTTGTCTGCGCGCCGGTCGACCTGCAGCGGCGGCAGCGGTCGCGTCCGGCGACTGCGGTGTCGCCGTCGCGTCCGCGCCGGCGGGCAGGATCTCGATGCCGCGCGAACGGCTTCACCGCGCCGAAGAACTGGTCCAGGCTCAGGAACAGCTCGGCCGGGGGCAGCAGCGGGCGGTCGCGGTCGCCGCGCAGCAGATCGAAGCGCGAGCGCGTGTCGCGCCAGAAGCTCTCGATCGCCTCCGTGCACGTCGCCGTGCAGGCAGACCAGCGTGCCCTCCGGCAGATAGTCGGTGAACACCGCGGTGTGCTCGAAGAACAGCGGCAGGTAGTACTCGATCGCCCGCCGCGAACACGCCGTTGCTCACGTCCTTGTAGAGCTGGCTGCGGGACGGGTCGCCCTCGAACTTCTCGCGGAAGCTCTGGCGGAAGCGCGTGCGCGCGTCCTCGTCGGTGGGGAACTCGCGCGCCGGCAGCAGCCGCACGTCCTTGACCTTGTAGATCGAGCGCTGCGTGTCCACGTCGAAGGTGCGGATGCTGTCGACCTCGTTGTCGAGCAGGTCGACGCGGTAGGGCAGCGGCGCTGCCCATCGGAAACAGGTCGATCAGCCCGCCGCGGAAGCTGAACTCGCCCGGCGAGACCACCTGGGTGACATGCTGGTAGCCGGCGAGGATGAGCTGCTTGCGCAACGCTTCCGGGCGCGATCGTCTCGCCCTGCTTGAGGAAGAAGCTGTAGGCCGGCGAGAAACTCGACCGGCGGCAGGCGGTACAGCGCCGTGGTGACCGGCACGACGATGACGTCGCAGGCCTGGTGCGAGATCTGGTACAGCGTCGCGAGCCGCTCGGATACCAGGTCCTGGTGCGGGGAGAAGCTGTCGTAGGGCAGCGTTTCCCAGTCCGGCAGCAGGTGCACGCGCAGCTCGGGGGCGAAGAAGCGCGATCTCGTGGACCAGCCTCTGGCCGTCGCCCGCGCTGGCGGTGAACACCGCCAGCGGTTTGCGGGACGCAGCAACCCCCGCCAGCGCGAGGGCATCGCTGGATCCGACGAGCCCGCCAACGCGCGTGCGCTGGCCGGGCGGGGGAACCGGTAAAGACGGCATGCTGCGAAAAGGCGCCATTATAGTAGAGGAGACGCCGTGTGACCGGCTTGCAGGGGCCGGGGCAGGCACGGATAATGGGGTCGGATGCGCAGACCCCAAGCGAATTCACAGGATTGACAGGATGTCTCAGGATTAGCAGGATTTCTCTTGGCGGGTGATGGTCTGCTGCGAATCCCGCCAATCCGCGCACTTTTGGCCAGCCTTGCCGGCCCGCGAACGTTCTACCAAGCCCTCAACGCTGAGGCACTAGAACACGATGGCCCGTCATTTCGCCCTGGTGCCGGCTGCGGGGATCGGCGCCCGGCTCGCCGCCTCCGTGCCCAAGCAATACCTGCCTGTCGCGGGCCGTCCCTCTGCTCTGGCATGCGGTCGCGAGCCTGCTCGCCCACCCGTCGATCGGCCGGGTTGCCGTCGTGCTGCACCCGCAGGACCGGCTGTTCGAGCAACAGCCCTGGGCGCAGATGGGCGAGCGCATATCGGCGCTGCGCTGTGGCGGTGCTACCCGCGCCGAAAGCGTACGCAACGGACTGTCCGCGCTGGGCGATGATCTTGCAGCCGACGACTGGGTGCTGGTGCACGACGCGGCCCGGCCCTGTCTGACCCTGGAGCTGCTGCAGCGCTTGATCGAGACGCTGGACGGCGATGCCGTGGGCGGTCTGCTCGCCGTGCCGGTCGCCGACACGCTCAAGCGCAGCGGCAGCGACCAGCGCGTGGTCCGCACCGAGCCGCGTGAGGGCCTGTGGCGTGCGCAGACCCCGCAGATGTTCCGCTTGGCCTGCTCGCCCGCGCGCTCGCACGCGCCGACCTCGCGGGCGTGACCGACGAGGCCAGCGCCGTCGAGGCGCTTGGGCTCGTTTCCCCGGCTGGTGCCGGGCAGCGAGCGCAACGTCAAGGTCACCTATCCCGAGGATCTGGCGCTGGCGGAGCTGATCCTGGGAGCTCAATGACTGAACCGCCAAGGCGCCAGGACAAGACGATTGGGCGCAAGACGCCAGACGCCAGAACCGAACGTGCTCGCGACCAGGTCATCGGTGGACTGCCCACGAGCAGTCCAGGAAGACAAGGTGATGGCATGCAGACTGGCGGTCCCTGAAGAGAGCGATTCGAGACTTCAGGATGCGCCTCGCGTTGCTGGTGAACTTCAACGAGCGTCTTGCTCAAGGAAGGCATTCAACGGGATCGTTCTTTCGTGACACACGATTGCGTTGAACCGATCAGCTGCCCTCGATGGGCGGTTCTTGGCGTCTTGGCATCTTGGCGGCCCAATCGCATTCTTCTAGCCGTCCCTGGCGCCTTGGCGGTGAGATCGGATGACCTTTCAAAATAGGCCAAGGCTTCGACGTCCACGCGCTGGTCGCAGGGGCGCAAGCTGCTGATCGGCGGGGTGGACATCCCGCACCCGAAGGGGCTGCTGGGGCACTCGGACGGGGACGTGCTGCTGCACGCGATCTGCGACGCACTGCTGGGGGCTGCGGGGCTGGGAGACATCGGGCAGCATTTTCCGGACACGGACGGGCGCTACCAGGGGGCGGACAGCCTCGAGCTGCTGCGCGAGGTGGGTGCGCGGATCGGCGCGCTGCGCTTCAAGGTGGTCAACGTAGACGCGACCAGTCATCGCCCAGGAGCCGCGGATGGCGCCGCACATCCCGGAGATGGTGCAGAACATCGCCCGCGCGCTGGGGATCGCCCCCGGCCAGGTGAACGTGAAGGCCAAGACCACCGAGCGGCTCGGCTACATAGGGCGCGGGGAGGGTATTGCGGCCGAGGTCGTCGCAATGCTCGAAGTCCCCGATGCCTGAAGCGCAGGCGGGGCCGTCCGCCGCCACCGCCAGGGCCTTCTTCGCTCTGTGGCCGGATGCGGGGGTGCGCAAGGCGCTCGTTGAGTTGGGCGCGGCGATCCACCGCCAGGTCGGCGGCAACGCTGACGCGCGAAGACGTCGATGCACATGACGCTGCTGTTTCTCGGCAATACGCCGGTCGAGCGGCTGGGTGCGCTCGCGGAGCTCGCCGCCGCCGTCCCCTTCGAGGCGTTCACCTTGCACATCGGCAAAGCCGACTGCTGGCGGCACAACAAGATCGCCTGGGTGGCGCCATCGGCGAGCCCGCCGGCGCTGGCACGCCTGGTGGAGAGCCTCGAGAGGCTGGCGGCGGCCGCGGGCTTCGCCTTCGACGCGCGGCCCTTCGTCCCGCACCTGACGCTGGTGCGAAAGGCTCGCTGCAGCGCCGCTCGACGTGGAACCGCCGTGCATCCGGTGGGATGTGCGCGAGTTCGTACTGGTGCGATCGGAGCTCGACAGCAAGGGCTCGCGCTACCACTCGCTCGGGCGCTGGCCGCCGGTGTCGCAAGCCGGTGCGAGCGTGTAGACTGAAAGCCGATCGCCGCGGGAGACGACATGCATTCATTCGACCAGGCCTTGACCGAGGCCGAGCTGTCCGAGCTGGAGGGCTACCTGGGCTCGGAAGCACTGCCCGAAGCATGCATGGACCTGGAGATGCTGGACGGCTTCCTCGCCGCCGTGGTGGTCGGCCCGGAGCCGATCGCGCCCAGCGAGTGGCTGCCGCTCGCGCTGGGCTTTCTCGACGAAGGCGACGAGGAGCCGGAGTTTCGCGACGAGCGCGAGGGGGAGCGGATCCTGCAGCTGGTGATGCGCTACTACAACAGCATCACCATCGTGCTCCAGGAAGTGCCCGAGTCGTACGCGCCCCTGTTCTACGAAGCGCCCGACGAGCCCGACGAGGATGACCTGCCGGTCGGCACGCTGTGGGCCGAGGGCTTCCTGGCGGGGGTGGCCATGCGCCAGGACCAGTGGCAGCCGCTGGTGGACGACGAGGAGGCCACCGAGTTGACCATGCCCATCCTGGCGCTGGCGGCGCCAGAGGATGATCCCGAGCTCGGGACGGTAGCCCGCGACCCGGAGGCGCGGCGGCAGCTGATCGAGTATCTGCCTGAGACGGTGATCGCGATCCGGGATTACTGGCGGGAGCAGTCAGGGGTCAGGAGCAGAGCGCAGTGAGGCGCGAGGCTCGAGGCGCGAGGCTCGAGGCGTGGCGCCGGGCGGATGCGCCATGCGGGTGGTCAACCGCACCTCCAGCCTCGATCCCGGAGAGAATGACCGCAACAGCAAGAGCTTCGCGCTCCGTTCCTCGCGCCTCGCGCCTCGAGCCTCGCGCCTCCAATGTCCATCCTCTTCTACAGCATCGACGACGCTCCCGAGCCGTGGCGGGTAGCGCTGGCCCGCGCGCTGCCCGCCATGCCGTTCCAGGTCTGGCCCGAGGTGGGCGATCCCAGCCAGGTGCGCTATGCGCTGGTGTGGAAGCCGCCGGCGGGGATGCTGCAGACCCTGCCCAACCTCAAGGCCATCCTGTCCCTGGGCGCGGGTGTGGACCATTTGCTCTCCGATCCGCAGCTTCCCCGCGATGTGCCGATCACGCGCATGGTGGACGCGGGCTATGCCGACCAGATGTCGGAGTACGCCCTGTACGCAGTGCTGCATTTCCACCGCCGCATGGGCGAGTACCGGCAGCAGCAGCTGCGTGCACATTGGCAGCCGTTGGAGGCGGTGCCGGTTGCACAACGCTGCGTAGGCGTGCTGGGCGCCGGCGTGCTCGGTGGCGACTTCATCCGCAAGCTCGCGCCGCTGGGCTTTCGCATCCGCGTCTGGAACCGTACTGGCAAAACGCTTGCGGGCGTCGAGAGCTTCGCCGGCACCGAGGGGCTCGCGCCGTTTCTGGCCGGTACCCAGATCCTGGTCAATCTCCTGCCGCTCACGCCCCAGACCCGGGGTGTGCTCGGCGCACGTACGCTCGCGCTGTTGCCGCGCGGGGCGTGCATCGTGAACATCGCCCGGGGCGCTCATCTGGTCGAGGCGGACCTGCTCGCCGCGCTCAACACCGGCCACATCGGCGGCGCCATGCTGGATGTCTTTGCGCAGGAGCCGTTGCCTCCGGAGCATCCGTTCTGGCGTGATCCGCGCGTCGTGGTCACGCCGCATGTCGCCGGTCAGGCCATCGCCGAGCTGATGGTGAGCCAGGTGGTGGACAACATCGGTCGCCTCGAGCGCGGCGAGACCCCGCACGGGCTGGTGGATCTCACCCGCGGCTATTGAGCGGGGCCCCGGCCGCCTCGGGTAGAATCCAGCGTTCCCACCCTCCCACGGACGACCAAGATGCCGAGCTTCGCGGTGCGCTTCCTACCGGGTATTGCCTTCCTCTGCAGCAGCGCGGCCGCTGTCGCGGCAGAGCCACCGACCGGTACCCTCAAGGCCATACGCGATCGCGGCGCGGTCGTGATCGGCTATCTCAAGGACGCCAACCTGATGTCCTTCGTTGGCGCGGACGGGCAGCCAAGCGGCTATTCCGTCGATCTGTGCCGGGTGATTGCCGAGGACGCGGGCAAGGCCGCCGGCCTTTCCCAGGCCAAGGTCCAATACCTGCCGGTCACGCTGGACAACCGCTTCGACATGGTGGCGAGCGGCAAGGTGGACATCGAATGTGCCACCAGCACGATCACCCTGTCGCGCATGGAGAAGGTGGACTTCACGCAGATGACCTTCCTGTCCGGCGGCAGCCTGCTGGTGAAGCGGGGCCGGGCATCCACAGCGTTGCGGGCCTGGTGGACGAAACCGTCGCGGTGATCCCCGGTACGACCACGGAGAAGGCGCTGCGTGCCGCGCTGGACAAGAGCTTCGTGAATGCGAAAGTGGTGCTGGTCGAGGACCATGCCGAGGGAATGTCGGGGCTCGAGTCCGGCAAGGTGAGCGCCTACGCCTCCGACCGGGTGATCCTGGTCGGGCTGCTCGTCGAGTCCAGCAGCCTCGAGAAGTTCGCCCTGGCCGAAGAGCAGTTCTCCTACGAGCCCTACGGCTTCATGGTCCGCGCAACGACGCGGACTTCCGCCTCGTGGCCAACCGCGCGCTCGCACGCCTGTACAGGACGGGCGACGTGCTGAACATCTTCGAACGCTGGTTCGGCAAGTTCGGCCAGCCTTCGCCACCGCTGGGCGGCCATGTATCTCATGAACGCCACCCCGGAGTGAGCACTTCACCCAAGCGACAGAGGACACGCCATGACCCAACCCTATTCCAACTACATAGCCGGCGAGTGGGCTGCCCGGCAGCAGCGTCACCCGCGACATCAATCCTTCGGACCTGAGCGACGTGGTGGGCGAGTACGCCCAGGCGGACGCGAAGCAGGTCGACCAGGCCATCGCCGCGGCGCGCACTGCGGCGCCCGGCTGGGCCGCGTTCAACACGCAGGCGCGTGCCGACATCCTGGACAAGATCGGTAACGAGATCCTGGCGCGCAAGGAGGAGCTGGGCAAGCTGTTGTCGCGCGAGGAGGGCAAGACCCTGCCGGAGGGTACCGGAGAGGTCGCGCGCGCGGGCAATATCTTCAAGTTCTTCGCCGGCGAGGTCCTGCGCCGCAGCGGCGAGCTGATCCCCTCCGTGCGCCCCGGCATCGACGTGGAGGTCACCCGCGAGCCGGTCGGCGTGGTCGGCATCATCGCGCCGTGGAATTTCCCCTCCGCCATCCCGTCGTGGAAAGTGGCGCCCGCCCTGGCCTACGGCAACTGCGTGGTGTTCAAGCCGGCCGATCTGGTCCCCGGATCGTCGTGGGCCATCGCCGACATCATTTCTCGTGCGGGTGTGCCGGCCGGCGCGTTCAACCTGGTGATGGGGCGCGGCAGCGTGGTGGGCGAGGTGATCGTCAACGATCCGCGGGTGGACGCGATCAGCTTCACCGGCTCGGTGGAGACGGGTCGCAAGATCGCTGCGAAAGCCGTGGCACAGATGAAGAAGCTGCAGCTGGAGATGGGCGGCAAGAACCCCCTGGTGGTGCTGGACGATGCGGATCTGAAAACCGCAGTGGAAGCGGCGGTGAACGGGGCGTTTTTCTCCACTGGCCAGCGCTGCACGGCTTCCTCGAGGCTGATCGTCACCAAGGGGATCCACGACAGGTTCGTCGCTGCGATGGTCGAGCGGATGAAAGCCATCACCGTCGACAACGCGCTCAAGCCGGGCGTGCAAATGGGTCCGGTGGTGGACAAGAACCAGCTCAACCAGGACCTGTTCTACATCGAGGAAGGCAAGAAAGAGGGCGCCAGGCTCGCCTTCGGCGGCAACCAGCTCAAGCGTGAGACCGAGGGCTTTTACCTGGAGCCGGCGCTGTTCACCGATACGCGCAACGACATGCGCATCAACCGCGAGGAGATCTTCGGGCCGGTGGCCAGCGTGATCCTGGCTAAGGACTACGACGAGGCGCTCGCGCTCGCGAACGACACCCCGTTCGGCCTGGCTTCGGGCGTCATCACGACCTCGCTCAAGCACGCTGCGCATTTCCGCCGCAACAGCCAGGCCGGCATGGTGATGGTCAACCTGCCCACTGCCGGCGTCGACTACCACGTCCCCTTCGGCGGCCGCAAGGGCTCGAGCTACGGGCCGCGCGAGCAGGGACGCTATGCGCAGGAGTTCTACACGGCGGTGAAGACCGCCTACGTTCTGGCGGGGTGATGTGGAGGCACTTGCGTCGTCTGCGACGACGGACAGCCTGCAGACCGACGGCACGTCGCTTCCATTGCTGCGCTCGCGACCGCTTGAGCCATGGGCCCTCCCGACAAGATCGTTCGCCACTTCCGCCTGATCCTGCTGTGGCCTCTCCAGCTCATGCCGGTGCGCGCCGGCGTCCAGATCCAGAAGCACTGGGAGCTGCTCGAGCCAGACGGCCAAGAGGGTTCCTGGCGCGAGGTCGCGGACGAGTTCACCGGAGATCCGGGCGAGTTCAAGGAACGCCACTACGGGGAGTTCGTCAGCTTCCTGCCTTACGTGCAGCGCTTTCTCTACGGCGAGGTGCATCGCAGCGCACGCGGGCTCGAAGCGATCGGCTCGCCGATGCGGGTGTTTCGTCGCAGCGACGTGGCCGCCGTGCGGCTCACCGCAAGGCCGGACGAGCCGCCCCGAATCCTCGATGTTGCGCACATCGACTTGTACTTTTTCTACGACACCGACGTCGTCCTGCTGAACGTGGAGGTGCACGCCAACAGGCTTGCGCTGCATCAGGCGCAGGACACACTGTACCGCTTCGGCCGCGCCTACCCGACCGCCTGGGATGACGACGGTCAAGGGCTGCACTGCGCGCACCGGGTCGAGTGGCTCGGGCGCAACGGCCAGGTGCTCGCCGTTTCGGACTTCGAACGGCGCGAGAAGTATCTCGCCTCCGTCTGCTCGCAGCGTGCGCCGCGCATTTCGTCCCACTGGGCCTTCCTGCTCAGGCCGCTGGTGCTCGACCAGTCCGAGGACTCGGGTGCGATGCGCTTCCGGCTGATCGAGTATCACCGCATGCCGGTGATGGCGTACCTGGGCATGGAGGATCCCGGCGCGCTGTCGCGGAGCGATTTCGTCCGGCTCGGTCTGGTGACCGAGGCCAACGCCGAGGGAGCGCTGCCGTATTCGGACCGGCACTGCGCCGATTTCGAGCAGCGCTACTGCTACGACCGGTTCTGGAGCGAAGACGGCGCGGGGCCGCAGACGCGCTTCCTGTGCTGCGGCCACGCGCTGGTGACTGTGGGCGATGCGCGCTCGCCGGTGTTCAGTGGCAGCGAACGCGGCGTGCTCGCCCAGTTCCGCCATCAGTACTTCCTGCTGTTCCTGATCGCGCACCTGCAGAAAGCGGCGCTGCTGATGTTTTCCGACCGCCTCGTGGAAGCCCTCAACCGGCTGGATATTCAGGACGCCGACTCGGTGCGCCGCTTCAAGCGCGTGATCCGGCAGAACTTCGAGATGTTTCTGCGTTTTACGCATCGCTACTGGTTCCACGACTTGTCCGAGCAGGCGCAGATCAAGGCCCTGTTCCGCATGTGCACGGAGCACCTCGGCAACGATACGCTGTACGAGGAGGTCAAGCAGGAAATTGCCGACATGAGCCACTATCTCGACAGCGACTCGTTGCGGCGTCAGGCCAATACAGTCGTGCGCTTGACGGTGGTGACCACGTTCGGGTTGATCGGCACTGTGGTCACGGGCTTCCTGGGCATGAATCTCATCGCCGCCGCCGAGCAACCGTGGAGCCTCAAGCTCCTGTATTTTGCGCTGGTGTTCTTTCCCGTCACGGGGCTTACGCTGTACACCATCATCAAATCGAAACGGCTGTCGGACTTCCTGGAGGCGCTCTCGGACGAGCGCTTGAGCGCCCGCAACAAGCTGGGTGCTTTGCTGGAGGTATGGCGTCAGCGGGGGCGGCGGCAGTGAGCACGCCGCGTATCAGCGCAACCCGAGCCTGACGACCGCCACTTGGGTTCGCACCGTCCGTGCAACGATGCGCGCGTCGAAGGAGGGCGGACACCCGCTGATGCGCTACGCGCGCTTTGCATCTGCATGCGGGCGTGCCGGCCAAAGCTCCGGATGCACGATCGCGGCGAGCATCTCCAGACTGTCGACAATGCGCGGCCCGGGGCGGCTGAAGTAGGCGTTGCCGTCGACGGCCGTTACGTGCCGCTCGCGCACTGCACGAAGGCGGTTCCATGCCGCGTTCCTCGCGAGGGCAGCAGCCTCGTGCCGAGCGCGCTCGAGGGAGTTGCCGCACAGCGCCAGCACGATCAGATCGGGATCGGCTGCCTCAATCTCGGCCCAGCTGACGCGCCGAGACGGCTGGCCGGCGCGGCCGATCGGATCGATGCCGCCCGCCAAGGCGACCAGCTGCGGGTTCCAGTGCCCGCCGCAGAAGGGCGGATCGGTCCATTCCATCAGGAAGCACGCCGGATGCGATGCCGCGGCCGCGCCGCGCGCCGCAACGCGCCGAACACGGCCGCGAAGCTCCAGGACCAAGGCCTCGGCGCGCGCCGTTGCGCCGAGCGCTGCACCCACGCGACCGATGTCGCCCAGGATCTCTTCGAGGGTGGAAGGCTCCAGGTTGACGATCAGCGGGGGCTTGGCCAGCGAGCGCGCGAAGGCGGCCACCGACCCGTAGTTGACCGCACAGACGTCGCACAGCTGTTGCGTGAGGATCACGTCCGGCTGCAGATCGCGGACCAGCTGCTCGTCAAGGGTATAGAGCGTACCCCTCGATGCGAGCGTCTCGCGCACCCACGCGTCGATCTGCGCGCTCGGCAGATCGAGGCCGTGGATCTCGCACTGCGTGACCCGGGGCAGATCGGTGATCCGGGCCGGGAAGTCGCACTCGTGCGAGATGCCGACGAGCTGATCGGCGCAGCCGAGCGCGGCCACGATCTCGGTTGCGGAGGGAAGCAGCGACACTACCCGCATGCGTCGCCTCGCGAGCCGAGAAGCAGATCGCTGTAGACGAACCCGTCGCGCTCCACGCTGCTGCCGGAGCGCACCGGAATCGGCCGATCGAACATGGGTCCGGCGCAGCAGAACGTGTGGAACTCGCCGTTCTCGCCGCAGGGATCCACGTTGGACGGCAGGTCCGCCAGCAGCCCGTCGTCGAAGGCCCGGCCGGCATAGGCAGCCGGCAGCTGCTTGGGATCGACGCAAACCAGCACGGCACGCAGTCCGCTCGCAGTCATCTCCTTCGCCAGCCGCGCAGTATCGGCCTGCCACAGCGGGAACACCGGCGTCAGGCCGCTGCCGGCCAGCATGCGCTCCCGGTACGCGCGGATCTCCGGGAGAAACAGGTCGCCGAAGGCGACGTGGGTCACGCCCTCGGAGATGGCTTGCTGCACGACCTCGCCCATGATCAGCTCGTAGTGCACGTTCGGACAAGGATACGGCAACTCCACCCAACGCAAGGGGATCCCGGCAGCGCGGGCCTGTTCCTCTGCCAGCTCGCGGCGCACACCGTGCATCGATACCCGGTCGAACTCACGGGTTCCCGTGGTGAGCAGCCCGGCGACCTCGAACTCACCCTGACCGCGCAGCACGTGCAGCGACCAGGCGCTGTCCTTGCCGGTGGACCACGATAGCCAGAGTTTCCGCTGCATGGTTCTCCAACACCACTTCCGCCGCGCCGGCGCTGGTCTTCTCCCCTCCTTTTCCTCCCACCACCCCGCCCACTTCGTGGGCACCCCTCCTCGGGCAGGAGGGGAGAGCACCACCCCGCCCACTTCGTGGGCACCCCTCCTCGGGCAGGAGGGGAGAGCACCACCCCGCCCACTTCGTGGGCACCCCCGGGCGGGAGGGGAGAGCACCACCCCGCCTACTTCGCGCGCCCCTTCGCAGAGGAGGGAGAGGGAGCGGCTAGCCCGCCGGCTCCCAGGAATCACTGCGCGTCACATGCCGCGCGGCGAGGTGTATCAACCAGGCGAGCGCCACGTACCCGAGCGCCGTACCCGCGTAAGCCGGGTAGTAGACCACGACCTGCGCAGCGAAGCGCGCGACCGGCCAGCCATTGAACGCTTCCGAGAACGCATACCAGAATGCATTGGAGATCACGAAGGCTGCGGCGCTTGCGGCCAGCATAGCGCCGAGCCAGCCGAGCAGCGCTGCCTGCGGGCGCTTCGCATGCAGCCACCAGCCTGACAACCAGACCGCAAGGTAAGCCGGCACCAGGCCGGCGTAGGCCGGGCTCAGGCAGTAGTCCGGGACGCCAAGCGTGCCGGTGGCGATACAGTCGGCCGCGAAGACCACCGCCATCAGACCTGCAAAGCCGGGCCACATTCGAATCCACATGCCGCCCAGCAGCATCAGCGCGAGCGTCGCATCCGGCGGCGCAGCGGCGAATGCCAGGTGGGTGCTGCGCGTGAGCACGATCAGCGCGGCGAACAGCAACCACAGCCGCACGGGGGTGACGCGGACCTTCATCGGGAGCCTCCCTTTCATGAGGACGGCGATCATTGTAGTGTGTACTGGACCGACAGGAAAATGTTGCTCCCGGGCGTGTTGTAACCCTTCGCCAGCTCGTACTTCTCGTCCAGCACGTTGTTCCAGCGCAGCTGTGCGCTCCAGTGGCTGGCGAACGCGTACGTGGCCACGAGATTGAGCAGGACGTAGCCGTCCAGCTCCCTGTCAGGGGCCTCGACGAGGGAATCGAAGCGCGGGCCCGCACCCACCACCTCCGCGCCAACCCGCACCGGCCCGAAGCTGCGGGCGACCCCGGCGTTTCCGAAGATGTCCGCGCGCCGCGGCAGCCGCTTGTCGGTGACATCGTTGACTGCGTTTTGCAGGGTGAGCCTGGCACGCAGCTCCAGGCCAAACAGCTCACCGTTGTAGGCCAGCTCGAGACCGTTGATGCTGGCTTCGCCGACGTTTACCGGCTTGAACGTCGTCGAGTCGAACACGATGAGATCGGTGATGCGATTCTGGAAATAGGTCACGCCGACCTGCTGCCGCCCCTTGCGATACTCCGCGCCCACCTCCCAGCTCATGCCTTCCTCGGGCAGCAGGTTGGGATTGCCGAACCCGGGAAAGTACAGATCGTTGAACGTCGGCGCATGAAACGCGGTGCCTATGTTCGCACGCAAGCGCAGCTCCGGCGTGACGCGGAAGGCGTAGCCGAGCGCACCAGTGGGTTGGCTGCCGAACTCGCTGTTGTCGTCGTTGCGGACGCTGGCGCTCAGCGCATGCGGCCCGAACTCGCCGCTGTACCCGGCAAACGCCGAATAGATGTCGCGCTCGTCCACCGCGAAGGCCGTGGTGCCGCCTACCTCCTGGCGCAGGACCTCGATCCCGGCGACCAGGGTGCCAAAGCCGATGGTGAAATCGTTCTGCCAGGTCGCCTGAGTCTGCCTGGAGTCCAGGTCGCCCGGAAAGCTGCCGTCGATGACCAGATTGTCCTGGCTCACCCCCAGGCGCACCAGGCTCTGCCACCAGGGTGCGATGCGGTTGCGGCTATAGGCCGAGTACACGCCGATGGCCTCGTTGTTGATGTCATCGCTGGTGGGCCCGTTGTCGAAGTGCGTCCGGCCATTGGAGTAGAACAGATTGAATCCCAGCTCCTGGTCGGGTGCGAACCGGTGCACGAGGTTGCCCGAGACGCTGGTGTTGCGGTATCCGTCGTCGTCGGGATTGAAGGAGCCGAAGGGCTCGCTGCTGTTGGTCGCCGAGAAGCCCCGGGTGTCGATGTAGCCAGCGCTCAAGGTGAACCCGGTGTGCTCCGTTCCTGCCGACACGCCGCCATTGACCATAGCGGTGTCATAGCTGCCATATCCGACGCTGCCGGTTAGCCGCGGCGCGTCCGGCCAGCGCTGGGTGAAGAGCTGGATCACCCCGCCCAGCGCGTCGGATCCGTACAGACTGCTCATGGGTCCGGGTACGATCTCCACCCGCGCGATCTGGGACGGCGGCAGGTTCTCGAACGCAGTGGTGCCGCCCGCGGCGTTGTTCAGCCGGATGCCGTCCAGCAACGTCAGAGTATGACTGCTGTTCGCGCCGCGCAGGAAGATGTTGCTGGTCTGGCCCGGCCCGCCGTTGGCGGAGATCTCGACGTTGGCCTGTTGCTGCAGCAGCTCGGTGAACGAGTCCTGTCCGCTGCGTTGGATGACCTCGGCGGGGATCAGCTCCACCGGACGGATCGTGGCGGGGAGGGGCTCGGGGGTGCGCGTTGCCGTCACTACGATCGGATCCGCTGTCGCGCTGGCGGCGCTTTCCGGCTCCGCAGCGGGCGCGCTCGCCGCGGCCAGGGCCGCTGCGACCGCCATGCCAATGGCTTTCAAGGTTGTCTCCTCCCGGCAAATGCACGCGCCCGCCGCGTGTGCGGTTGGGTTGCACGAGGAAACATCGGGACCGGTATTGTTCTCGCCGGAAAAGCTACAGCCCTCCGCCGCCCGCGGTGTTTCCTGCCGTGATCCAGGCCGGTCTTCGGACTCGTGGGCTTTGGCGTGCCGCCTTCCCGTGAGCATGCTCACAGTGGCATGAAGGGCACGCCCGCACCCACCTACCGCTGCGGGGGCAGTGCAGGACTTGCGCCGCGCTCGAGCGAGTCGAACGCAGGCGCGCACCTGCTTCCCGATTATCCTTCCGCCAGAACGACGGAACGGCACCTGGACGGGCGAAGCATAGCCGCTGCCCGACGCAGGTGCAAGCCGGCCCGCAACCGGGCAGGGGAGAAGCTCGTCCTGCCTTGCTGGGTATTCGAAGCGCCAAGGCTGCCCTCGACCCGAGCGGGGCACCAAGGAAACCATGTGGGTCCACCAGGACGCCAAGAGCAGCAACCGCACTGGCCGCGAAAAAACAGAAAGGGACGTCGAATGTCCGGCTTGGTGAATCGAGTTCGCCGGGTCTCCTCTGTGTTCTCTGTGTCCTCTGTGGCCAGCCTGCTTTCTTTGGCCGGCGCCTTCTGTGGCAAACTGGTGGCGTCGCTGGACCGTGGAGGCAAACCTTGAGCTCCGTTCTCACCCAGACACCGCGCTCGCGCGTGAAGCGCTTGCACGAGCGCGGTCGCTATGACTTCGACACCGTAGCCGGGATCCTGGACGGCGGCTTCCTGTGCCACGTGGGCTACGTGATCGACGGCAAACCCTACGTGACGCCCACCAGTTACTGGCGCGAGGGGGACCAGGTCTATTGGCACGGTTCCAGCGCCTCGCGCATGCTGCGCACGGTGGCGGGCGGTGTGGAGGTCTGTCTCACGGTAGCGCACGTGGACGGCCTCGTCCTGGCGCGCTCGGCGTTCCATCACTCCATCAACTACCGCTCGGTGATGCTGTTCGGCCAGGCGCGCAAGGTCGAGGATCCGGCGGAAAAGCTCCAGGCGCTGGAGAACTTCGTCGAGCATATGTACCCGGGCCGCTGGAAGGAACTGCGCGCGGTCAACGATCAGGAGCTCAAGGCCACTACCGTCCTGCACATGCCCATCGACGAGGGTGCGGCGAAGATGCGCACCGGCCAGCCGATAGACGACGAGGAGGACTACGGCTGGCCGGTGTGGGCCGGGGTGGTCCCGGTAGGGCAGGTGGCCGGTGAGCCGATTCCCGATCCCCGCCAGACCGCGGCTGTAGCGAGCCCCGGGTATCTGTCGCGACCGGCCCGGATCGGGAAGGAGTAGGCATGCTGCGCTGGCTCGCGCTGGCTCTCGGGTTGCTCGCCGCCCCGGCGTGGACGGCCGACGACCTCGCTCAGGAGGTCCGTCGAATCGAAGCCGCTTTGACCAGGATTACCCAGGAGCAGCAGTCGATCTATCAGCAGTTCCAGATGGTGCAGGAACTGCGCCGCAGCGACGAGCGGCAGATGCAGCCGCTGCAAAGCTATACCCCACCGGCGACCCCGCCCAACTACGACGACGTCAGGCGCGAAGAAGAAGCACGCACGCAGCGAGTCAAGGAATACCAGTACGAGCTTGACCGGCTGTATGCGCGCTACCGCGAGCTCGAGGAGCAGAAGAGGCCACTGCTCGAAGAGCTGTCCGCACTCGCGCAGCAGCGGAGTCAGCCGCAGTAGGCCGCAGACAGGTGGAAGGGACATGGTGGTGCGTCTCCCCTCCCGCCCGAGCTGTCCGACGGGGCCGGCGCGCAGCGCCGGGGTGGTGTTCTCCCCTCCTGCCCGAGGAGGGGTGGCGCGCAGCGCCGGGGTGGTGGGAGCCTGCCCACGGCGTGGCGCAGCGATCGAGGCCTCCAGGCCGGAGCGTCGGGGTAACATAGACCCATGCGGCTCTCAAGTTTCGAAGCGATCGCAACGGCGCTGGACGCAAGCGGCGTGCGATACCTCGTGGCCGGTGGGCTTGCAGTCAATGCTCACGGGTATCTGCGCTTTACAAAGGACTTGGATGTGGTCGTACAGTTGATCCCGGACAACATCTCGCGCGCGTTTGCAGCCCTCCAAGCATTAGGGTACCGACCTGCCGTCCCGATCACGGCCAGCCAGTTTGCGGATGCTGGTCTGCGCGAGAGCTGGATCAGGGACAAGGGGATGAAGGTCCTCCAGTTCTGGAGTGACGCCCATCGCGAGACCCCCATCGACATGTTCGTGAGCGAACCGTTCGGCTTCGACGAGGAATACGAGCACGCGCTCGTGAAGCCTCTGCATGGCTCGATTCTGGTCCGGTTCGTCTCGTTCCCACGCTCATCCCCATGAAGGAGCTCGCGGGTAGTCCGCGAGACTGGGATGACATCCAGCACTTGCGCTGGATCTTATGGAGGAGCATGGGCGAGACGAACCGAAAGGCTGACGACCCCTGGAAGGCGGCGACCTGGAGAGGGCAGTCGTCGCGAGCAGTTGCGCCGCGCACTGCAGCTCCACTCTGCGAGAGCGCCTCGAAGCCCGTCGAGGAGCTGGGCGAGGTGGCGCGCCACTTCGACTGGATGCGTGTGCCGGGCCGGCAATTTCCGCTCGCCGGCCGACGACAAGTCCTGATGTCGAAGCGCTGGACCTGGCGGCTCGGGCGGACGCCTTGGGGCGGTTGAGGAAGCAGTGCGACCTCAGCGCTCGAGTTGTGGTGCCATTTCCTACTTCTAGGCATGCTGGGGTGAGGGGGATGGTTGCTTGAGAGGCACAGAGAAGGACGGGATCGATGCGGCGGCCCAACCGATGCTGAAGTGGGTGTTGAACCTGGATCTGCGGGACAAGGATGACGATGGCTGACGCACTGCTCGACCACATCGACTGGGCCGCTAACGACCTGGGAAGGAGCGCGGCGCGAGCAGCTTCGGCGCTGGGCGGAGCTGCCCCTCGAGCGGATCGTCGCCGCCTTGGAGGAGATGCAGGAGCTCGCCGAATGGCTGTCCTCGCGTCCCGATCGCAGCGATGCGAGCGAGGGGGGCGTTAAGGAACTGAAGCGGGCAGGGCTCCTACCCGTGAACCTCCACGCTCGTCGAACCGCTACGCACGGGAAAGGCACCCTCCCTCGCGTCCGCAGGACGCGGGGGAGGCCCGGGGAGGGGGCAAGCGGCTGCGTAGCGCAAACCGCGTTCATGTAGGGTTCGATTCACGGCACACTGGGTGATGGGTTTCTCAGAGGGAATCGAGCCGACGTCGTGCCGTCAGAGACATTGCAGCACCCGCTCCAGCATGCTGGTAGGGTCCAAGCCAAGGGAGGGGCGATGGACAAGTTCGACCGCATCTATCGGCTGCACCACATCCTTGCGGGCCGGCGAACGCCGATCGGGCTCGCTGACCTGATGGAGCGGCTCGACTGCTTCGAAGGCGACGGTCTACCGCCTGATCGATGTGCTGCGCGATTACCTCGCAGCACCGATCGTCACCGATCCCGAGCTCGGCGGGTTCCGCTACGCGCCCGATCCCAAGGGCCGCGCCTATGAGCTCCCCGGCCTCTGGTTCAGCGCGCCAGGAGCTTCAGGCGCTGGTCGTCTTCGACCGTCTGCTGGAGGAGCATGGGCGAGGCGAACCCAAAGGCTGACCCTCCTGCCGTCGCAGACGTTGGGTTCCCGACTGAGCTGGTGCCGCATCGACGCACGGCCCGCTGCCACAGCAGTGAGCTCGGCCTCAAGTAGCGGCCAGTCCCAGAACGGCTGCGGCCGCCGCGAGGGCGGCATCGAATGCCAGAAAACGGAACACAGCTGGGTTACCAACGTCCCAGGCGAGCGTCTCGGCGGCGGCGAGGTGCACGCTGTCATATCCGCGGAGGCCGAATTGGACGGCGAGCTGTCCAGCCCGGCGCACGAGGGCCTCGCTGACTCCCACGACCTCCATGTTCTCCCAGTCGCGCTCGAAGTCCTTGAGCACGCCTGGGAGGGTGGTCGCCTCCATCCGCCCCACGCGCTGAGCGCGGCCGAATGCAGCGCAGATCTCCGCGTATCCGATCAGATGCGTGCAAACCGCCTTTGCGCGCGCGGTCAACCTGCGCACCTGCTCCGATTCCGGCTCTGCGACGTAGAGCTTCACCAGCGCCGAGCTGTCCAGATACACAATCATTCCCGATCCTCGAGCAAGAGATCGGACAGGGTTTTCTCACCGGGCTTCCACGCGATCGGGTGTTTGGCGCCCTTTGGCTTGCCGCCCTTCCCGGGACGAACCAGCGGCGATGCGCGCAGGCGGGCGACGGCATCCTCGACGCTCAGGCTCTCGGGGCGGACCGCCGAAACCAGACGCGCCACAGGCCGCCCGCGGTCCGTGATCACGACCTCCTCTCCGGCCTGGGCACGCTTGATGTACTTCGACAGGTTGTTCTTCATTTCGCGAACGGAGATTTCCACGGGCCACCCTCACTGTAGCTACATTCGTTCCATTGTAGCTACAAGGGTCGACCCTGTCGATACGAGATCGCGGCTTGGTGCTGTGGCCACGATGCCGTGCGAGGCCTCGTGTTCCCCGCACGCGCGGGGATGAACCGGATTTCAACGCCGGGGCGTTCCCGACTGAGCTGGTGCCGCATCGACGCACGAGCCCGCTGTAACGTCGCATCCGGAAGTTTGTGTTCGCCAACCCCTCACCCCAGCCCTTATATTTTCTTTTACTATAATATTTATTTCTTACATAACTCACAACTTCACTTCACCTATTACTACCTAACTTTAATCTCTTCTTTTCTTACTACCAACTTATCTCAAACACCAATCTTTTACAACACATGAAGAATAAACATAAAGCATCCGTAATGGTAGGTATTAACTGTCGAAGCGCGCTGATGCTTTGAGATACCGCAAGCACTGGTTGCAAAAGCATGAACCCTGGTGGTTGGTCGAGCCTGCGCGTGAGCCGATCTGTCGTGATAGAGACACCGGCTACGAGATACGCGCGCACCAGTTGGCAGGCGCGCTGCGTGTGCGTGGTCAATCACAGGTACGCTACTTCGCCAAGCGCTGGTCGCTTGGCAAGAGCATCGATTGATAACAAGTGTTGCCGAGTTTAGCTCAAGTCGAGCCAGATCCGTGCCTTGACCGATGAGACAACACGCGAGCTGCCGCGCTGGTGGCGCGTCGCGCGCAGCTGGTGGCATACGCACGAGGAGAAGAATCGCTTGAGAAAACCATGCCATCCCACGCATCAACATCTCCCGCAAGGGGAGAGGGGGGCGCTCGGGGATGCTCCCGACAACGGATCGGCGCGCCCGGCATTCCTTCTGAAGGCGCTGTCACAGGCAACTAGCGATGCTCTGTCGCCCTCACTGCAGCACACACGGCGTCGGTCACGTCTTGCGTGGTCGCCTTGCCGCCTAGATCGGGGGTGAACACGCGCTGCGCGGTTACCTGCTCGATCGCCGCCATCAGGCGCGCGGCGGCCCGCCGCTCGCCCAGGTGCTGCAGCATCATGACGGCCGACCAGAAGGTGCCGATGGGATTGGCGATGCCCTTGCCGGTGATGTCGAACGCCGAGCCGTGGATGGGCTCGAACATGGATGGGTACTTGCGCTGCGGATTCAGGTTCGCGGTCGGCGCGATTCCGAGGCTCCCGGACAACGCAGCGGCGAGATCGCTCAGGATGTCGGCGTGCAGATTGGTGGCCACCATGACGTCGAGCGAGACAGGCTTGAGCACCATGCGCATGGTCGCGGCATCCACCAGCATCTTGTCGGTGCCGACATCGGGAAAGCCGGCGGCGACCTCGTGGAAGATCTCGTCCCACATCACCATGCCGTGCCTCTGGGCGTTGGACTTGGTGATCAGGGTGAGGAGCTTGCGCGGCCGGCTGCGTGCCACCTCGAAGGCGAAGCGCATGATGCGGGTCACGCCCACGCGGGTGAAGATCGAGACTTCGGTGGCCACCTCCTCGGGCAGACCGCGATGGGTGCGCCCGCCCTGGCCGGCATACTCGCCCTCGCTGTTTTCGCGGATGATTACCCAATCGAGATCGGCCGGGCTGCCCAGCTTGAGGGGCGGGTCGATGCCGGGCAGCACCCGCGTAGGCCGGACGTTGGCGTACTGATCGAAGTTCTGGCAGATGTTGAGGCGCAGGCCCCACAGCGTGACATCGTCGGGGATGTCCGGTGCGCCCACCGCACCGAAGTAAATGGCGTCGAAGGGCTTGAGCGTGTCCAGCCCGTCGGCTGGCATCATGCGGCCGTGCTTCCTGTAGTAGTCGCTGCCCCAGTCGAACTGCTCGACCTTCAGCTCGAAGCCGCCTTCGCGCTGGGCGAGAACCTGCAGCACTTGCAGGCCCGCGCCGATGACTTCCGGACCGATTCCGTCACCGCCGATCGCGGCTATTCTGTATTGTTTCATCAAGATCGAGCCACAGAGAACACAGAGATCACAACCTCGATTGCAGCTCCTATGATCCGCTCAGTCAGCTGGTCAGTCATCTCCTGGGTCGCTCGCCGGTCTCTGTGTGCTCTGTGTTCTCTGTGGCCAGACTTTGCCTCAGGCCAGGCCGAGCTTCTGGGCGAGGCCGATGCGCTGCAGCTTGCCGGTGGCGCCCTTGGGGATCTCGTCGAGAAACACGATCTTGCGCGGCACTTTGAAGGGGGCGAGCCGGATGCCGGCGAACTCGCGCAGCTCCTTCTCGGTGGCGCCGGCGCCCTCGCGCAGGACGACCGCGGCGGCGACGTCCTCGCCCAGCTTGTCGTGCGGCACCGCGAAGGTGACCACCTGCCGCACGGCGGGATGGTCCATCAGCACCTCGTCCACCTCGCGCGGGGAGATCTTTTCGCCGCCGCGGTTGATGATCTCCTTGAGGCGGCCGGTGATGAAGATGTAGCCATCGGCGTCCATCACCCCCTGGTCGCCGGTGCGGAACCAGCCGTTGGTGAAGGCCTCGGCGTTGGCCTTGGGATTGTTCTGATAGGCGGCGGTGACGTTGGCGCCGCGGATGACGATCTCACCGGGCTTACCTGCCGGCAGGAGGCTGCCGTCAGCGTCCATGATCGCGACCTCGGGGCCGGCCGCCACGCCCACCGTTCCGGGCTTGCGCACACCGGGCGGCAGCAGATTGCTGGCCATCTGATGGGCTGCTTCGGTCATGCCGTAGGACTCGATGACCGGCGCGTCGAAGGTCGCTTCCAGCTCGCCGATCACCTGGGGCGGGAGCGCGGAGGACGACGAGCGGATGAAGCGCAGCGGGTTGGCGCGGATTAGCGTCGCGTGCTTTGCCGGCGCGCGCCAGGATCGTCTGGTGCATGGTCGGCACCGCCGTGTACCACGTCGGATGGGCTTCCTCGATCCAGCGGAAGAAGTGCAGCGCGTCGAAACCCGGCGTGCAGAACACCTGGCCGCCCGCGGACAGCGGCGCCAGCAGACCGGCGATGAGCCCGTGGATGTGAAACAGGGGCATGACGTTCAGGCCGCGGTCGGCGGCGGTCAGGCCGAGCGTGGCGCGCACGTTGCGGGCGGAGGTGCAGATGTTGCGCTGGGACAGCGGCACGATCTTGGGCCGCGAAGTCGTTCCCGAGGTGTGCAGGACCAAGGCGATGTCCTCCGGCTCTGAAGGCGCTGCAAGTCCGGCGGCGGCTGGCCGCACGCCGTCCAGCGGCGCAAGCTCGAACGTGCCCGCTGCCGCGTGCGCAGTCGGGATGCAGCTGAGCGATCGGCACGCCGAGCCGCCGCGCCACCTCGATCGCGGGCGAGGCCTTGCCCGCCTCCACGATGAGCAGCCGCGCGGCGAGGTCGCTGAGATAGAACTCGAACTCCTCGGCGCGATAGGCGGGGTTGAGCGGCGCCGCCGTGCAGCCGGATGCCGCCGCGAGAAAGCTGACCGCCATCTCCGGTCCGTTCGGGAGCACGATGGCGACGCGGTCGTTGCGGGCAGCGCCCAGGCTGCGCAGCGTCTGCAGGGTCTCGCCGAGGAGGGCGCGCAGCGCCCCATATGTGAGCGGCGCACGCCCTGGTGCCCTGATGGCGGTGGCCTCGGCTGTCCCAGAGGCGAGCGCGGCGTGGAGGGTGTCGGCGTGCATGCTGCGTTCCTTATTTGCTGACCAGGCTGTGACGATACCCGCGGAGGCGCAGAGGCGCGGTCTCTACTGGAGCGGTTCGACGCGCACGCGGCCGTGCTGAGTCGCGAGGGTCTTCGCAAGCAGGCTGGCACAGGCATACACCGCGTCGATGTGCGGCGTCGGGGTGGCGGTCATGCGGCCCAGCTCGGCTACCGAGCCCACCAGCGCTTCGATCTCGATGGCGCGGCCGTGCTCCACGTCCTGCAGCATCGAGGTCTTGTGCGCACCGACGCGTTCGGCTCCGGCGATGCGCTTGTCGAGCGAGACCCGGAACGCGACGCCGAGCTTCTCGGCGACCTGCTGCGCCTCGGTCATCATCGCCGCCGCGAGGCTGCGGGTGAGAGGGAACTGGCAGATGTCCACCAGGGTCGCATGGGTCAGCGCGCTGATCGGGTTGAAGCTGAGATTGCCCCACAGCTTGAGCCAGATCTCGCTGCGGATGTCGGCGACGACCGGCGCCTTCAAGCCGCTGCGGACCAGGGCTTGCGCGATGGCCTGAATGCGCGGTGTCGTGCTGCCGTCCAGCTCGCCGAGGGTGAAGCGGTTGCCTTCGACCACGTGCACCAGACCCGGCTGCACGAGCTCCGCCGCCGGGTAGACCACCGAACCGATGATCCGGCGCGCATCGATGTGCCGCGCGATGGTTCCGTCGGGATCTGCCGAGGTCACCGGTCGGCCCTCGAGCGCCCCGCCATGCCCGTGGAAGTACCACCAGGGGATGCCGTTCTGCATCGTCACGATGGCCGTGTCGGCGTCCGCACATTGCCTGCAGGTGCGGTGCGACCGCGGCGACCTGGTGCGCCTTTACCGTGAGCAGGATGACGTCCTGCGCCCCGGCCTGCGCGGTGCTTTCGAACGCGCGCACCGCTGCGGCGATTTGCTCGCTGCCGTCCTCCAGCACGAGCTTCATGCCGCCCGCCTGGATGGCTTCGAGATTCCTGCCGCGGGCGATGAAGGTCACTGCCTCTCCGGCCAGCGCAAGCTTCGCGCCGAGGTAGCCGCCGATCGCTCCGGCGCCGACCACTGCGACTTTCATGTCCGCTCCTGGTTGTTCGGAACGGCAGGTGCCGGGTGGCACGGCCCTGCCGGGCGAGATCATACCGCTGCGGGGGCACCCGTGCGTGCAGTGACAGGCTACTAGGCCCGCCGTGCTATTCTGCGAACGCCTGGGGCGCGCGGCCAACGTGTCTCGACAGCCGCGGTGCGCCTGCCCAGCGATCTCCGAGGAGACCCGCATGACCACCTCGCGCTTGTCACGCTGTCTGGCCATATTGCTCGCGGCCGGGTTCTCCACCGGGGCGTGGGCCGATCGCGCCTTCCTTCTCAACGGCCTCGATGAGAAGGTGGGCTTCGACGACGGCAAGTTCGTGTTTCAGCCGCCCGGCAACGACCTGGTGTCGATCGTGGATATCGGCAGCGACCCGGCGGCGCCCAGGATCGTAGCCAACCTGCCGCTGATGAACTCGCTGTTCGGCCCGCCGGTAAACCTCCAGGTCACCCCCGATGAATCGCTGGCACTGGTGGCGAGCGCCATGCAGTCGGTGCGCGAAGGCGAGGGCTGGAAGCCTGCACCCGACAACCGGCTGTTCGTGATCGACCTGCTGGCCGATCCGCCGGCGCTCAAGCAGACGCTGGAGGTCGGCCGCCAGCCCTCGGGGCTGTCGATCAGCCGCCGTGGCGACCTTGCCCTGGTTGCCAATCGCGCCGACAAATCCATTGGCGTCCTGACTATCGGGGCAGGCGAGGTGCGCTTGGTCCAGTCGGTGCCCCTGGAGGATGAAGTCGCCGGCGTGGCAATCGCGCCGGACGGCCGGCGCGCCCTTGCGATCAAGAACACAGTGAACAAGATCGCCGTCCTCGACATCGACGGGCAACGGGTGACTTACGACAAGAGCACCGACATGCCGGTGGGCCAGTTCCCCTACAACATCGACATCACGCCCGACGGCAAGGTCGCGCTGGTGGCGCACACGGGCAACGGTGGGCGCCCGGATGGGCATGCCGATCCCATCGCAGTGATCGACCTCACGCAATCTCCGCCGCGGGTGGTCGAGTACGTCACGGCCGGTGACGCGCCGGAAGCATTCGCCATCAGCCCGAGGGGTGACATTGCGGCGGCGCTGCTGCTCGGTGGCTCGATCCTGCCCTCGAGCCACTGGGCCCACGGGCGCCAAGGTATGCTGGTGATCTTCAAGATCGAGGGCGCGAGGCTGACACGGGCGAGTGAGATTCCGATGGGTGCGCTGCCGGAAGGTCTCGCCTACTCGGCGGACGGCCGCTACCTCTACGCCAGCAACTATTTCGATCGCTTGATCACCGTGTTCCGCGTGGACGGCACCAGCGTGCGTGACACCGGGGTGCGGCTGCAGCTTCCTGGGCATCCCGGTTCGATGCGCGCGCGTCCGAACTGAGGAAAGGTGTCATACGCTGCGCAGTCGGGAACCAGAAGTCCGTTGAGTGCCTGGGTCTCGCCGAGCCAGCCCTCGATCCGATCCGGGGGAGGGGAACGACAATGCAGGTCTTGATGCGAGCCTTCGGAAGGAAGCTCGCCGGCTCAGGCCTCGCCACGCGGCGGAGCGTTGTTGTCGATCATGAACTGGATGGCACCCAGCATGTCGGCGATGCCGGGCCTGCCGCGCGAGCCGCTGTTGATCGCGGCATACTGCAATGTTAGATCGCGCCGCACCAGGAACAGCCCCGGCTCGTTGAACAACGCCGGCTCGCCCTCACGGATTCCGTGCGAGATGTAGAGCCCCCACTTGCGTGCCTCGTCGACTGGCAGCCCATAGGCGACCGGCAGGTTGGTCAGTCCCCATTCCTTGACGGCGCGCTGCGCACGGTCGCGCCCGTCGGTACTGATCGCAACTGGCTTGACGCCGAGCGCTTCGAACTGCGCCAGCCTGGCCGCCAGGTCGCCCAGATACTTCTTGCACACCGGACAATGCAACCCGCGGTAGAAGACCACCATGCTGAAGTGGCGGGGGTCGCTCGCGCGCAGATCGTAGCTGCCCCCGTCCACTGTCGACAACGTCAGCTCGGGCACCCGCTGCTTGGGCTTGATTCTGGACAAAAGGTACTCTCCCGCAAACCGCTCAGAAGTTCACGTTGTTCTTGCCCTTGAGCTTGAGGATCCTGCGGGCATCGTCCGGTGTGGCGACTTCGAGCCCCAGCTCTTCGAGAATGCGGCGGATCTTCGCTACCTGATCGGCGTTGGTCTTGGCGAGCTGCCCCTTGCCGACCCACAGGCTGTCTTCCAGGCCGACCCGCACGTTCCCGCCCATGACCGCGGATTGGGTGGCGATGTACATCTGATTGCGTCCAGCCCCCAGTACCGACCACTGATACTGGTCCCCGAACAGCCGGTCGGCGGTGCGCTTCATGTGCAGCACGTCCTCCGGATGCGGGCCGATCCCGCCACGGATGCCGAACACCGACTGGATGAACAGCGGCGGCTTGACCAGCCCGCGTTCGAGGAAGTGCGCGGCCGTGTACAGGTGACCGATGTCGTAGCACTCGATCTCGAAGCGCGTGTCGTTGTCGCTGCAGCTTTGCAGGATATAGGCGATATCCTTGAAGGTGTTCTTGAAGATGCGGTCGTGGCTGCCGTCCAGGTAGGGCAGCTCCCACTCGTGCTTCCACTCCTTGTAGCGCGGGATCATCTCGTAGAGCCCGAAGTTCATCGAGCCCATGTTCAGCGATGCAACCTCCGGCTTGAGCTTCAGCGCGGGCTGCAGGCGCTCCTCCACGGTCATGGTGGGCGCGCCGCCGGTGGTGAGGTTCACCACCACGTCGGCCGCCGCCTTGATCCTGGGCAGAAAGCGCTTGAACATCTCCGGGTCCTGCGTCGGGCGTCCGTCCTTCGGCTCGCGCGCGTGCAGGTGGACGATGGCCGCCCCCGCCTTCGCCGCCCCGATCGCGCCCTCCGCGATCTCTTCCGGCGTGATCGGCAGGTACGGCGACATCGTCGGCGTGTGGATCGCGCCCGTCACGGCGCAGGTGATGATGACTTTTCTGGGCTCTGCCATTTGCTTGCTCCGCTCATACTCAATCTTAAACCATAAAGGACGCGAAGTACGCAAAGGACGCCAAGGAATCCTCGTCTTCGCGACTCTGATGGCGCGCGACCGCGAGCAACGGGTGAGATCGCGCGAGCATCTCCACACCAGCATCACTGGTCTTGCGATCTCCAAGCCATCGTTCGCCTTCGCGTCTCCTTCGCGTCCTTGGCGTCTTCGCGGTCAATCAGCTTTACGGTTCTCCTTCGCAGCGACAGCGCGCTTGTGGGCGATCAACGCCATCAGGCGGCGGTCGCGCCAGGCTTCGCGCTCGACGTGGCGTTCCTGGGGCATCACTTTACGCCGCTCGGCCTCGACGCGCTCGATGAGCGCCGCGCTCATCGGCTCGTAGCGCACGTCCTTGATCATCTCGTGCATCACGCCGCCGTAGCGGGCGGCGTAGTCCGAGATGCCGCCCGGGGCGTTGAGGTCGCCGGTCTCGAACGGGCCCATGAAGGACCAGCGCAATCCCAGCCCGTCCTTCAGGCACTTGTCCGCGTCCTCGACCGAAACGTAGCCCTCGTCCACCAGGCGCCAGGCCTCGAACGTCAGCGCCGCCTGCAGCCGGTTGAGGATGAAGCCCTGGATCTCCTTGTTTACGAGCACCGGCACCTGGCCCGCTCTCTCTTGCAGCTCGCGGGTGCGCTTCACGACGTCCGGCGACGTCCACGGTGCAGGCGCTATCTCCACGAGCGGAACCAGGTGCGGCGGGTTCACCGGATGGGCGACGATGCAGCGCTGCCGGCCCGGTACGCTCTGGCTGAACACTGACGTGGGGATACTGGAGGTCGAGCTCGCCAGGATGCAGTGGGCAGGCGCAGCCGCGTCCATGTCCGCGTACAGCTTGCGCTTCACGTCCACTTTCTCGGCGATGTTCTCCTGTACGTAGTCTGCGTCCCGGAGGCAGGCCTGCAGGGTCGCGGCCGCGCTGACGCGCGCCGCGACGGCGGCCGGTGCCTCGGTGATCAACCCGAACGCCTCGAGCTGCTCGAGTGCCTCAGCGATCAGGCCCAGTGCGCTGGGGACGGCCGCCGGATCGGCGTCCCACAGCTTCACCGGGTGGCCGGCCCGCGCAAACACCATGGCCCACGCACGCCCGATCAGGCCCGCGCCGACTATTCCAATCTTCTCCATTTCTCCTTATCTCGTCCAAAGGCGTTTTGGCCGCCAAGGACGCGAAGGACGCGAAGAACTGCCAAAGCGCAACGCGCGACATCTGCCTGAGCCGTGACTCTTGTGGTCCCAGGGTTGGGAGGGGCGAGAACCATGCTCTTCTTGGCGCCTTGGCGTCTTGGCGGCAAATTCCGGATTTGCGTCTTCGCGTCCTTCGCTGTAGCAGTCAGCCCAGCATTTCGACGCCCGCGCATACCGAGATCGCCTGGCCGGTGACGTGCTTGCCGGCATCGCTCGCCAGGAACAACGCCATGTTGGCGATGTCCTGCGGGCTGACCATGGAGCGCATCGACACCCGCTCGAGCGAGATTCTCTTCTGCTCCTCGAAGCTGACGCCCACCGCCCTGGCCTTGGCCTCGATCACGCGGTCGATGCGCTCGCCCTCGACGACCCCGGGCTGAATCGCGTTGACGCGGATCTGGTCGGTACCGACTTCCATCGACAAGCTCTTGGTGAAGCCTACCACGCCCCACTTGGCGGCGGCGTAGGGGGTGCGGTAAGGAAAGCCCAGGCGCCCGGCCGCGGAGGACAGATTGATGATCGAGCCGCCCCCGGCGCTCTTCAGCATCGGCAGGGCCAGCCGCGTGCAGTAGAACATGCCGTTCAAGTCGATGTCGATGCAGCGGCGCCAGTCCTCGATGCTGATCTCCTCGACCTTGCCGGTGGGGCCGGCGATGCCGGCGTTGTTCACCAGCACATCCAGTCCGCCCAGATGCCTGGTGAGGTCCGCGAACAGCTGGTCGACCTGGCGCAGGTCGGAGACATCGCACAGCGTGCTCCCCACGGATGGCGACGCCTGCTTCAGATCCTCCAGCAGCGCGGGCACCACGTCGCAGGTGTGGACCCTGGCGCCCGCCTGCACGAACGTCTCCACCATGACCCGGCCGATTCCTCCGCCTCCGGCCGTAATCAACACCCGCATACCCGTTACCGACAGCTCCATAGTCGCTCCATCGCCAAGGTGGATCGCCAAGAATAAGGCAGACAGCCGCTATGCGTCGAGAGACTTGCGCGACGCCGGGTCGCACTCTCGCGAAGCGCGCAAAGGGTATGCTACCGCAGCCGCTTCTGTCGGCACGCGACGGGAACGTGCCTGCCGGGAGCGCCGCGCACCGCAGGCGGGTGCCGGATGTGGTTCCGGCGGGCTTCCCGGCATCAGGAGTGTCCAATGCATGCGCTGGTGAACATTGTTGCAGGTGCGGTGCTGCTGCTCGTGGGACGCAAGCTGTTCTGGCTGTTCGTCGCCATCGCCGGCTTCTATGTCGGGTTCGAGGTGGCTCGCGCTGTCTTCGTAGAGCACCCGCAGTGGCTGGTCTGGCTGATCGCTGTGGCCGTCGGCGTGGTCGGGGCGTTGGTAGCGATGCTGTTCCAACGCGTGGCGTTTGCGCTCGCGGGATTCTATGCTGGCGGATACCTCGCGCTGGTCGCGGCCGAGCGATTCTTTCCAGGCGCGATCGGCGTGGGCGGCGCGGGCGCTTTCATCGTCGCCGGCGTGGTGGGCGCAATTGCGGCTGTGCTCGTCATGGACTGGGCCATCGTTGTCCTGTCGTGCCTGGTGGGAGCGGCGCTGGTCGTCTCGGCTCTCGGCGTTGGAGGTCTCGTCGGCGTGCTCGCTTACGCTGTCGCAGTGGCGATCGGGATTGCCTTCCAGGCGCAGTTCATGCGCGGGCAGAAACGCGTGGCAAATAGTGGAGTGCGCTGACCCCTCACCCCGGCCCTCTCGCGCAAGGGGAGAGGGGGCTTGACTGCGCTTCGCGCGTTCCCCTCACCCCAGCCCTCTCCCGCAAGGGGAGAGGGAGTCCCGTGAAAGGTGTGCTGCCCTACAGCCACAGCACCTGCCGTCGGAATTCGAGATCCGTGAGCAGCGGCGCCACCGGGCCGGTGTGCGAGACGGCGCCGCGGTCGAGGACCACGGCGCGATCCGCCAGGGAGAGCACCAGGTCCAGGTGATGCTCGATGATCAGGATGGAGATGTCGCGGCGCAGTCCTTCCAGGGATTTGAATACTTCCTCCACCATGACCGGGGACAGCCCCTCGAAGGGTTCGTCCAGCAGCAGGATTCTCACCGTGCCGGACAGTGCGCGGGCGATGGCAACCATCTGCTGCTCGCCGCCAGAGAGCTGGTCGGCCTTGGTGGCCAGCTTCTCGCGGATGCGCGGGAAGTAGGTGTAGATGCGCTCGCGGTCCCATCTCACGCCGGCGCCGCCGCCGCGCGACAAGGCACCCAGCCGCAGGTTCTCGTTCACCGTCAGCCCGGAGAACAGGCGCCGGCCCTGGGGCACGAGTCCCACGCCGAGGCGGGCGATCTGCTCGGGGCTCATCCCGCTGATGGTGCGGCCCTCGAACTCCACCCGTCCAGTGCGCGGTGCGACGATGCCGAGGATGCTCTTGAAAGTGGTGGACTTGCCGGCTCCGTTGCGTCCCAAAAGCGCAACCACTTCGTTCGCCCGGACGTCGAAGGACACGTCGTGCAGAATGTGGCTCTTGCCGTACAAGGTGTTGATGCGCTCGACACGCAGGATCGGTGCGCCGGCCGCCTCGCGAGCCGGCGCGGGCGCTTGCGCGTGGGCCTTTCCGCTGCCGATGTAGACGCGCTGCACCTCCGGGTGTCCGCGCACCGTGCCGGCGTCTCCCTCCACCAGCACCTTGCCCTCGTTCATCACGGTGATCCGGTCGGCGATGGCGAAGACGCGATCGATGTCGTGCTCCACCAGCAGGATCGCCATATGCCGGGCGAGGCCCCGGATCAGCTCGGTGATCCGCTCGCGCTCGGCCGGCGCCAGGCCCACCAGCGGCTCGTCGAGCAGAAGGCACCGCGGCTTGGCTGCCAGCGCTACGCCGATCTCGACCAGACGCTGCCCGCCATAGGAGAGACTGGACACGGCGACTTGCTCCACCCCTTCCAGCCCGAGGAACTTCACCAGCTCGCGCGTCTCGCGGTTCACCGGCTCGAGCGCGGAAGCGTGGCGCAGAGGATTGAACCGGCTGGGCGAGCGTGCCTGGACGCCCAGGCGCAGGTGCTCCCACACGCTGAGCGAGGGAAACAGGCTGGTGATCTGGAACGAGCGCGCCAGGCCCTGCGCCATCACCTCCTCGGGTGCCAGGCCGCCGACCGACTGGCCGGCCAGCACGACCGTGCCCTGATCGGGCGCGAACATCCCCGAGATCAGGTTGAACAGCGTGGTCTTGCCGGCCCCGTTGGGACCGATCAGCGCGTGCAGCCTGCGGTCCTCGATGGCGATGTCCACGCCGTCCACCGCGGTGAATCCGCCGAAGCGCTTGGTGACGCCCTGACAGACGAGCAGCGGCCCCTCCAGCCTGGGATGGCTGCGCAGGAAAGCGGGGATGTCCTGGTGCGGTTGCGGCGTAACGCGCGCGGCCATCGCGGCGGCCCCGAACTGTCTCCTGCGCATCGGCGCGAGCACGCGCTCGCCCAGCCCCGCCAGTCCGAGCGGCGAGAACAATATCGTGGCCATGAACAGCAGCCCGAACCAGAACTGCCAGCTGGTGGTGTAGCTGGTTACGACTTCACGGAACAGCAGATAGAACGCGGCGCCCAGCGCCGGACCGAGGAAGCTGCCCATGCCGCCCACCACGGTCATCGCCAGCAGCTCGCCGGAGAAGCTCACATGCACCAGATCGGCCGAGACGAACAGCTTCAGCAAGGCGAACAGGCTGCCGCCCAGGCCCACTACGATGGTCGAGACGACGAAGGCCGCCAGCTTGTAGCGCAGGACCGGGTAGCCGGCGAAGCGCGCGCGCTGCTCGTTCTCGCGTATCGCCATCAACACGCTTCCCAGGGGCGCGTGCACCACGCGCCACACCAGCCATGCGGTGAGGAGAACGATCACCGCGCAGAAATAGTAGAAGACGCGCTGGTCGTTGAGGTCGAGCCCGAGCGGGGCCAGGCGGCGAACGCCGGACAGGCCGTTCTCGCCGCCGGTGACGGAGGTCCAGCGGAACACGATGTAGTAGGTCAGCGCCGTGAATGCGAGCGTGAGCAGCGAGAAGTAGACGCCGCGCCGGCGCAGGGCGAGAAAGCCGATCGCCACGCCCAGCAGCGCGGCGAACAGCACGCCGCCCGCCAGCGGCAGCAGCACGCTGTCGGGGAACCAGTGCAGCTGGGTGAGCGCCACGCAGTAGGCCGCGAGGCCGAAGAACAGGCCATGCCCGAAGGAGAGCAGGCCGGTGTAGCCCAGCAGCAGGTTGTAGCCGATCCCGACCATCGCGAAGATCGCGATCTCGGTGGCGATGCCCCAGGTGTACCCCCCCGCCAGCGCCGCCCATGGCAGCAGGATGAGCCCCAGGGCCAGCATGACGAGCGGATGGCGCGGCGCTGCCGGGATCATGTCTCAACCATGTGAACGCGGCGAAGGCCTGCGCCCCTTCCCCTTCGTAGGGGGAACCTGGGATGGGGGTGCAGTGGACGCATCACGACGCGCAAGCGCTCAACCCCCACCCTAGCCCTCCCCCTGGAAGGGGGAGGGGACCTTATTTCCTCTGCGTCCTCTGCGGTTCATGCGGTTGCCTTTAGGTTTTTCCCTCGAGGCGAGCAGCCTGCCCGCGGTTGAGCATCGAGACATAAGCGAGCATGCCGCGCAGCGGCGAAGGCAGCCCGCCGCTTTCCCACTGGCTGGCCTGATGCAGCGCGGCGCGCAGCCGCCGGCGCTCCTGCCGGGACAGCCCGAGCACCTCGTTGACCGTCACGCCGGTGACTTGCTGGCGCGAGCCGCGCCGCATGACTAGTGTCTTGTCCCGGTTCACGGTGAAGCCCTCTTCCCGCACCACGCGCGCGGCGAGATGGCGCAGGGCATGGACTTTCTCCAGGTCGTCGCCCGAGAAGGTCATGTCGTCGGCATAGCGCGTGTAGGCGAAGCCGTGTTGGCGCGCGAGACCCGCGAGGCGGCGGTCCATCTTCACCAGCAGTGCGTTGCTCAGCCCCGGGCTGGTCGGGGCTCCCTGCGGGCAGGCGCGCGGCCCGACCGGTGCGAAGCACTGCGCCTGCCCGGTGCCCACCGGCTGCCGCGGCGCCTCGGTCATCAGCACGGCCAGCACGGTCGCGACCTGGTAGCCGTAGCCGAGCGCGATCAGGAGTCCGCGCACGCGCCCGACGTGCAGCGAGGGAAAGAAGTCCTGGATGTCCAGGCGCAGCACCACACCCTTGCCGACGTGCGGCTGGGCGTTGCTGCGCACCGAGTGCTGGACGCGGAAGCCGTGCGCGTACTCGCTGATGGGCAGCTTGCTCACCAGGACTCGATGCAGCCGCCGCTGAATCGCTTTGAGCCGCGACTTGGGCGCCATGATGAGCCGCTCGCCGCCGCTGCGCTTGGGGACCGCGAAGGTGACGTAGTGGCTGGAACGGTCGCGCGCGCTGTGCAGCGAAAAGTGCCGCAACGTTCGCACGTCGACCTCGAGCGCCTGGGCGATATCGACCTCGGTGCGCCAGACCGGCAGTCCGTAGCGCGCGAGCTGGGCCTCGTCGGTGCTGAGCCCGCGCAGCAGGCGGACCCGCGTGCGCATGGTCGACGAGAACCAGCGGCGCGCATCGGGACCGCTCAAACGCATGCGCTGCGGGCGTGCTGCCTGCCCTGCCGGTATGCCGCCTGCGGCCAGCAGCCGCCGATGCATCGGCTTGAGCGTGGCCGGTGCGGTTGACGCTGGCCCGCTCGGCGCCTGAGGGGAAGCGGCGGGTGCAGGCACCGTGTCGGACGCAGCCGGCGCTGGGGCGGCGGGAGCGGGCTTGATCGGCGCGACGGAGCGCTGCGTCGCAGCCGCCGCGCGCTTGAGTTGCGCGATCGGGACCGGCGCCGATGGCTGTGCCGGCGCGTGCCGGGGTGCGGCCGTTGCCGGCCGCGCGGGCCTGCGGCGCAGGTGCCGCCTTGACCTGTGTCGGCGTTGCGGGTCGGGACTGTGTTCCCGGCTTGGTTCCCTGCTGGGGAGGGCTCCCCTGTGTTCGGCGCTCGGCGCCGATGGGCGGCGCGCTTGCCGCTCCCCGTTGCGGCGGCTCTCGGAGGCTGCTGGCCTGCGGTCGCGGGCCGTGTGCCGGTGGCGCTGGGGTGCCCGTGGGACGACGGTCGCGGTCGGTCGCGCCGGCTGTCGCGGTGGGGGCGGCGTCTCGCGCGTCGAAGCCGGACGTCCGAACAATCGCCGCAGGAAGTCAAGCAGCGCCATGTCGGCACCTCGCCCGCGGGCAGCGCGCCGGGGTCGGCGCCGAGTCGAACAAGGTGCTCGGCACTCTTGCCGCCACGCAGGGCCGGGCGCGGCAGTCAGCGCGAGGGATGGGAGGGCAGACCGGCCGACCACTTGCGAGGCTCTGGTTTCGTGGTCTCCCCGCGCATGCCGCGCGGGGAGCCGTGGCGAAGTGATGCGCTCAACGCGCCGCCCCGGCGAAACACCGGGGACCTGCTGGCTGGTTGCGGACGCAGCCGCCCTCCCGGGTGCCTTTATGGCCGCAGGTGCCTGGCTTGTCAACCATGCTCGCGGGAGCCGGCGAGTGTGCGCCGCGAGCCGTTGGCATTGCGTCGTGCTGCGGCGACTCACGCGGCCCTCCTGCGGTAGACGACGGGCTGCTCGCCCTGGATGCGCAGGTCGGGAAAGCGCTGCAGGAGGCCGCCTGCCAGCGCCGCGAACGCCTCGCGCGGCTCGCCGCCTCCCTGAGCGGCGAGCTTCTCCCGCACGAATTGCAGCACGCGCTGCGCCGACTGCTGCGTGTCCACGGCGCCCAGCACCTTCAGCACGCGCCTGGCGGCGGGCCGACCAACGGCACGCGCCAGCAAATCGAGCAGCAGATCGAGGTTGGCGTCCACGACCAGGGCGGATCGCGTCCCGGCCTGGGCGAGCGTGTCGAGTCCCAGCGACAGAATCTGGCGGTCCGGCGCGGTCAGCAACTCGGCCACGGTCTCGGGGCTGGTCTGGGCCGCGGAACGCACCCGTGCGAACAGCGTGCGCGCGAGGGGATTGGTGCGTTCGATCTGGCGCAGAGAGTGAACCGTGCCCGCCGGCACGCGCTTGAGGATGCGCACCGCGCGTGCCGCATGGCTGGGGTCATCGAGTGCGAGCCCCGCGTAGTAGTTCGCCGCCTGCTGGGCCGCGTCGATCAGCGCCGTGTCGCCCGAGCGCGGCTGGTACGCAGCCAGGTGGCTCGCGAGCAGATCGATGAGCTCGTCATCGTGCTGCTCGACGGCACGCCGGAGCAGGGCGGTGCGAGGCTGCTTGATCGAGGGCGCGAGGCGTCCGCGGAACGGTCCGCGCACATAGTGCGGGAAGCGCTGATACAGCGCCAGCAGCGTGGCATCCTTCAGGGGTCTGTCGGTGCCGCTCGCTGCCTCCGCTGCCGCGGGCGCGCCGGCCAGCTGCAGCAGCTGCTGGCGCACTTGTGCCTCGGGCGAGGCGTGGTCCTGCACCCGCGACATCACTTCGGCGTCATACTCGGCGGCCGACGTGCACAAGACCGTGAGCTGTGCCCACAGCTCCCACCATCCGCGCCGGCGGGCGAGCTCCGCCGTCTCCGCGCGCCCCGCGCGCCGGCGGGCGCTCCATATCTCGGTGGCGTGACCTTCCAGGTAAGACAGCATGTGCTCGCCGCGCAGCTGTGCCAGGGCGTGCAGATGCGGGCCGATGTCCGCGCGCCAGCGTTGCGGATGGCGCCGGTCCAGCTCCTGGCACAGACGCTCGGGGTCGGCGACCCGGCGCGCGAGCTCCATCGTGTCGCGCGCCCACTGCTCAGGCGGGACCTGCGCGCGGTACAGCGCGAAGTGCAGCTCGTCGTCGCCTTGTCCAAGCGCCTCGCGCATAAGGCGCAGCCACGGCAGCCGGGCATCGTCGGTGCGGCGGCCGCGCGGGGCGTGCCGGCGGATGAACCCGGAGGCGAGGTCCGGTTGCAGGCGATAGAGCTCCAGTGCGCTGTCCTCGTCGAGCAGGAGCGGGCGGTCCAATTCGCGCAGCACCTGCTCGCGCTGCGCCGGGCCGTCGGCCGAGCGAAGGCGCGCCGTCAGGTCCGCGCACCAGCGGCGTGCGATGTCTTCGCTGTGCCGCCGATCGGGGCGGCTGCCGGCGCGCTCGCTCATATGCTATTCGAATCGCTCGAAACGTTCACCCATCAGGCCGCGCGGACGCAGCAGCAGCACCAGCACCATGAGCAGGTACATGGAGGCTTCGGCGGCAGGCGGGTAGAAGTAGACGGTGAGCCCGCGCACGACACCCACCAGCAGGCCGGCGACGACCACGCCCCAGAACGATCCGAGCCCGCCGATCACCACGACGACGAAAGTCGCGGTCAGGATCTCCGCTCCCATTGCCGGCTGCACGCCGGCGAGCGGCGCGGACATGACGCCCGCCAGCGCGGCGAGCCCCACGCCCAGGGCGAAGATGGCCGCCAGCGCCGGCTTCAGGCTGATCCCCAGCGCGCGCACCATCTCGGGATCGCGCACGCCGGCTCGAACGACCAGCCCGAATGCGGTCCGATTGAGCAGCAGCCAGCATCCGCCTACCGCCAGAACCGCAACAGCGAGGATGGTGAGGCGATAGTAGGAGTAGATGAAATCCCCGAGGATGAGCTGCCCGCGCAGCTGTTCCGGGATCGAGAACGGCAGGCCGGTGGTGCCCCAGATCATCCGCAACGCTTGCTCCGCCGCCATCGCCAGCCCGAAAGTGAACAGCAGCCCCAGCGCCGGGTCCTTGCTGTAGAGCCGGCTCAGGAACAGCCGTTCGATCGCGATGCCGATGAGCGCGACCAGCACCGGTGAGACCGCCACCGCGCCGAAAAACCCCAGACGCTTCTGCACCTCGTAGGCGAGGTATGCGCCCACCGCGTAGAAGGCGCCGTGGGCGAGGTTGACCACGCCCCCAAGGCTGAAGATCAGCGACAGCCCGAGCGAGAGCACGATATACAGCGCGCCGACCAGCAGGCCGTTGATGACCTGCTCGAGGATCAGCTCGGGGATGATGGGCATGGAAATCAGGCGCGAGGCGCGAGGCTCGAGGCGCGAGAATCTAGACCCTCGGATTCTAGGCCGGATGCGCGGTGATATGCATAGGCGAACCTCATATCCTACGGAGATCGATCTCGGCTGACGCTCCTTGGTGCTTCGACCCTCTCGTGCCTCGTGCCTCGCGCCTCGCGCCTGCATCGACCTGCGCCTCACCGCATCCCATCTTGCACGGATTCTCCGCCTCGGTCGGCTGGATCAGCTCCAGCGAGCCCTTCGGCCCCGGCACGGCGCGCACCACCTCGAAGATGTCCCATTTGTCCTTGGACTGGGCCTTGTCCTTGACCTTGACCACGTACATCTCCTGCAGGAGCTGGTGGTCCCAATTGCGGAAGCTGCCCTTGCGCTCTTTCAGGATGTCGAAGGTGGCGCCACCTTCCAGATGCTGGATGAGAGGCTGCGAGTCGGTGGACTTGGTCTTCGCGATGGTTTGCAGCACGATGCGCACGCCCACATAGTCGCCCCAGGCCTGGTTCTCAGGCGGGGTGCCGAACTTCTGCTGGAACTTGCTGGTGAAGGCTTGCGCGGCCGGGACTTGACAGCCCGTGGTACCACAGGCTTTGCCAGTGCCCCGACAGGTTGTCCAGGCCGGCGGCCCAGAACGGGACGGTGTCCATCACCCCGCCGGCAAGCGGGTAGGGCAGGTTGTATTCCTTGTACTGCTTGAGAAAAGTGGTCTGGTCCACGCCGGCCAGGTTGAGGTAGACGAAGTCCGGCTTGAGCGAACGGATCTTCAGGATGTAGGCGCTGTAGTCCGCCGTGTTGGTCGGCACCATGTCGTTGGTCAGCACCACGCCGCCGTTGTCCTGCAGGAACTTGGAGGAAACCCGGTACAGGTCCTGGCCGAACGCATAGTCGGCGGTCAGGAAGTACCAGCGCGAACCCTTGATGAGGTCGTGCTCCTTCTGCCATGTACCGATGGTCTTCGTGTACATGGTGTTGCAGCCCTCGACATGGAACATGTAGCGGTTGCAGTTCTGCCCCCGCAGGGCGTCGGAGTTGGCGCCCGTATTGAAGAAAGGGATCTTGTAGCGCAGCGCCTGTTGCGCGATGGCGAGCGCGGAGGCCGAGCTCACCTCGCCGATCAGGCAGACCACGTGATCGCGCTCCATCAGCTTCTGCGCCTTGGTGACGGCGGTGGCGGGATTGACGCTGTCCTCGGCGATCAGCTCGATCTGGCGGCCCAGGACGCCGCCGGCGGCGTTGGCTTCCTCCACCGCGAGCGAAGCGCCGCGAAAGCCGTACTCTCCGACCTGGCCGAGAAAGCCGGTGCGCGGCGTGAGATGCCCCAGGCGTATGACGTCGGCCTGGGCCCGCAGAATCGCGGGAAATGCCAGCGGCGCCGCGGCCAGCGCAGCGGTCTTCTTCAGCGCGTCGCGGCGGTCCGGACGCGCAACCTTCTCGTTGCTCATGCTCTCTCCCCCTCTAGGGCTTATTGTGGCCGCTGCCGCGGCTTTCTTTGACGTTGAACCGCAGAGGCGCTTCAGGCGCGGAGGAATGCGGAGCAGACGGTCAGGGCTCCTGGTGATGGCGAATGCTTACAGTGTTCCATTATGTAAGCCTGTTCTTCCTCGGCGGGTCCTCTGCGCCTGAAGCGCCTCTGCGGTTGGCCTTAGACTCACTTGCGCTTGAACCCGGAGCGGATCCAGTCCAGGCTCTTGACCCCGTCGGGCGGACTGATCTGGTCGGGCGGGAAGTACTTGATGTTGATCAGGGTGATCTTGCCGTCGACCTTCTTCACCGTTCCGTACGGTACGTGCTGCACGGCCTGATGGCCCTTGCCGAGCGACATGTCCACGGTCCCCGCGGGCGACTCGAACTTCATGTACTCGAACGCCTTGATGACGTCGTCGATGCTCGGGGTCCTTGCCCTTGCCGGCGGCCTGGGCCTTCTCGTAGGCGGCTTTCACCCCGAAGAAGGCGGTGGCCATGTGGTAGGAGGCGTAGACGGCGCGCGATGCCGAACTTGTCCTTGTAGGCCTTGGCGAACCACTTGTTCAGCGCCGTGGGCGGGGCGAAGGGGCCGTTGGGGCCGCGCGCGCCGATGATCGTTCCGTCCGGCAGCTGGTCGGCCAGGCGCTCGAGCACGGTTTCGCCGGTGAGCATCATATTGGGTGCTTTCGTCAGCAGGCCGCGCGGGGCCGCTTGCATGATGTACGCCTCCAGGTCGCCGCCCCACAGCGAGTTCTGGACGATCTCGGCGCCGCTGCCGAGCAGGGCAGAGATCTCCGTGCCGTACTGCCCGGCGCCCAGCTTGGGCGTCACGTTGGTGGCGATCTGCGCCTGTGGCTTGAGAACCTTCATGGACTCGGTGAAGTCGGACCACGCGTCCTGGCCCCAGGCATAGTTCGGATTGATGCCCGAGTAGGGCTTGAGGTTGGGGAAGTTCTCCACGACGTAGCGCGCCGCCGCCACGTTCTCCTGGGTCGCCATGGTCGTGGTGCGGAACACGTATTTGTAGCTGGCCTCCTCGAAGATCCGGTAGGTCGCGCAGTCGAACAGCACGGTGAACTTCTTCAGCTCCTCCGCCACCGGCGCGACCGCCAGACAATCGCCGGAGGAGATCACTCCGATGACCATGTCCACGTCCTGGCGCTCGACCAGGTTACGGTACTCTGTGACCACCTTCGTGGGGCCGCCCGCTTCGTCGACGTAGACCAGCTCGATGGGGCGGCCGCCGAAGCCCTTCTTCTCGTAGCCGGGCGCGCCGCCGCCTCTGTTGAGGGCTTCGGCCAGAAGGTCGGAGGCGTTCCTGGCGGGCACGCCGAAGGGACCGGCTGCGGGGCCCGACAGGAAGGTGATCACCCCGATGCGCAGCGGCTGCTGGGCGTGAGCGCAGGCGGCGGCCAGCAGAACGCAGGCGAACACAAGGGCAGGCGCGCCGAATCGGCGCAGGTGGCAAAGCATGACTTCCTCCCGGTCAGTGGATTGGATTTTCGTGACACGCGTTGCGCGTACACGTTGTTAACGGGCGATGCAGGACCGCGGCTGACAACGCGATTATAGCAATGCCGCGCCGCCGGCCGGCCTTCCGGGATACAATTGCGCTGTCCGCTCGACGGTGAGCGCCGAGCAGCAGCCTTGAAAGTCCTCGCCCTCGACACTTCCTCGGAATGGTGTTCTGCCGCCCTGTGGCTTGGCGGACGATGCGCGTGCGCGAAGACAATGCCGGACAACGCCATTCGGAGCTGATCCTGCCCATGATCGATGCACTGCTGCAGGAGGCAGGCCTGTCCGTGCGCCAGCTCGACGGGATCGCCTTCGGGGCGGGGCCAGGATCCTTTACCGGCCTGCGCATCGCCTGTGGCATCGCCCAGGGCCTGGCATTCGCAGCCGGCCTGCCGGTGGCGGTAGTCGGCACGCTGGAATGCCTGGCGCAGGCGAGCGGGCAAGCGCGCGTGCTGGGTGCCCTGGACGCGCGCATGGGCGAGGTGTACGTCGGTGCCTTCGAACGCACCGGTGATCGGTGGTGCACAGTGAGCGAGCCGGCGCTCTGCCGTCCGCATGAGGCTCCGGGGCTCGAGGGTGTGTGGGTCGGCTGCGGCAGCGGGTTCGCGGTCCATGGCGAGGCGCTCGCGCAGCGCTACGCCGGCCAGCTGTCGGGCGTGCGTGCAGACTTGTACCCGCATGCGCGCGAAGTGGCGGCGCTCGGGGCACGCATGCTGGAGCGCGGCGAGGGCGTGGACCCGGCCCTGGCGGCGCCGCTGTATATCCGCGACAAAGTGGCCCTCAGCAGTGAGCGAGCGTGCCGCCCTGAAAGCACAGACGAGCTGAAGCGCGGCTGATGAGCGCCGTTCTGAAAGACCTGCCGTCGATGCGGCCGATGCGGCTGGCCGATGTGCGCGGTGTACTGGCGATCGAGCAGGACATCTACGTCCATCCATGGACGCTGGGCAACTTCCGCGACTCGCTGCAGGCGGGTTACAGCTGCTGGGTGATGGAGTGCCGGGGGCCGCTCGTGGGCTACGGCGTGCTGATGGCAGGCGTGCAGGAAGCCCATCTGCTCAACCTCAGCGTGGCGCGGGACTGGCAGCGGCGCGGCTTCGGCAGGCGCCTGCTGCATCATTTCATCGATCTGGCGCGAGGCTACGAAGCCCAGCGCATGTTCCTGGAAGTGCGTCCGTCCAACGTGGCTGCGCGCGCGCTGTATGCCGACAACGGGTTCCGCCAGCTGCACGTCCGGCGTGGCTACTACCCCGCGCAGGACGGGCGCGAGGACGCGATCCTGATGGGGCTGGACCTGTGACCGGGAAGGGCAATCGAGACGCGCGACGCGCAAGACGCGACGCGTGAGGTTGGAACCTGACGTGCGGGGCGAAGAGCCGTGACATGGGCCGAAGAGAGCTGATTCTGCGTGAGCTGGGCTTGATGCCGCTGTGGGTGCCGCGCGGGCAGACGGCCAAGCCAGCGGCCGGCGGGCCTGAGGGCGAACGTGCGGCCCAGGCTGGCAGCAGCGAGGAGCCGGTCGCCTCACGCACGAGCGAGGACCGGGCGGCCACGATCGCGCGCATGGATTGGCCGGCGTTGAGCGAGGCGGTGCGCAGTTGCGCGGCTTGTCCTCTGCATGCCGCGCGCAAGCAAGCCGTCCTCGGCGTGGGTGACCAGAACGCCGATTGGTTGTTCGTCGGCGAGGGCCCGGGCGCAGACGAAGACGCACGCGGCGAGCCCTTCGTCGGACAGGCGGGCAGGTTGCTGGACAACATGCTGGCGGCGATCGGGCTCAAGCGCGGCCGGGACGTCTACATCGCGAACATGGTGAAGTGCCGTCCTCCCGGCAACCGCGTGCCCGAGCCGCAGGAAGCGGCGCAGTGCGAGCCGTTTCTGCTGCGGCAGATCGAGCTCATCCGGCCCAGGCTCATCGTCGCGCTGGGCAAAACAGCAGCGTCGAATCTGCTGCGCACGCATGCCTCGACTGGGCAGTCTGCGCGGGCGGCTTCACGATTTTCACGGCACGCCGGTGCTGGTCACTTACCATCCGGCGTACCTGTTGCGCAATCTTGCCCGACAAAGCCAAAGTCCTGGGAGGATCTGTGCATGGCGGTCGATACCATGCGGGCGATTGAAAGCGAGCGGCAGCCGCCCCCAGATCTGACGGCTGCTTCGCACCGCCGTCTTTCCGAACGAGGAGAGCGAACATGACGAGACTGACTGCAGGTTCCTGGTCCTGCTGGCTGCCACGCTTGGACTGGGCGGTTGCGGCTACAACAAGATCCAGACCGAGGACGAGCAGATCAAGGCGGCCTGGAGCGAAGTAGTGAATCAGTACCAGCGCCGCGCCGATCTGATTCCCGAACCTGGTGAACACGGTGAAAGGCTACGCCCGCAGGAGAAGGAAGTGCTGGAGAACGTCACCAACGCCCGCGCCCGGGTCGGCAGCATCCAGGCCACCCCCGAGCTGATCAACGACCCGGCGGCCTTCCAGAAGTTCCAGGCGGCGCAGGGTGAGATGACCTCGGCACTGTCGCGGCTGCTGGTGGTGGCGGAGAACTACCCGCAGTTGAAGTCGGACCAGAACTTCCGCGATCTCCAGGCGCAGCTCGAAGGCACCGAGAACCGCATCTCGGTGGCCCGCAAGCGCTACATCGATTCCGTGCAGCAGTTCAACACTACGGTCCGGCAGTTCCCCGTGAACCTCACGGCAATGATGTTCGGCTACAAGGAGAAGCCCAACTTCACCGTGGAGAACGAGGCCGGCATCGCCACGCCCGCCGACGGTCGACTTCGGCACGCACCCGCGCAGCAGTAGGCCAGGGCGGCGTCTCGCATCTTGTCTGCGGTGCGTCTGGCTGGCCCGCCACCAAGCCGGAAGCGCTGCTTTGCGCGCGCCTCGCGCGAGCCCTGCTCGCGCTGCGCTGCTGCTCTGCGCTTGCGCTCGGCCGACGTGCCGGTGCCGCCCTGGCGGCGCGGTCACCGATCTCACCGGCACGCTCACGGCCGGATCAGTCGCGCCGCGCTGGAGAGTCAAGCTCGCCGCGTTCGAGCAGCGCAAGGGCAGCCAGATCGCGCGTGCTGCTCGTGCCCACGACCGAGCCGGAGGCGATCGAGCAGTACGCCATCCGGGTTGCCGAGCAGTGGCAGGCTCGGCCGCAAGGGAGTCGACGACGGCGCCCTGCTGCTGGTCGCCAAGGACGACCGGGCGGTGCGCATCGAGGTGGGTCATGGCCTGGAAGGCGCGCTGACGGACCTCATGAGCAAGCGCATCGTCGAGGACATCATCGTGCCGCGCTTCAAGACCGGCGACTTTTAGGGCGGTATCGACGCGGGTGTCGATGCGATGATCAAGGTGATCGACGGCGAGCCGCTGCCTCCGCCCGAGACCGTGGACGGCCGCAAAGGCTGGCATCGAGGCCTATCAGACCCTGTTCGTCGTCGCCTTCATCCTGGTGTTGGTGGTCGGCGGCATCCTGCGCGCCATGTTCGGACGGCTTGCCGGCGGCGGGCCTGATCGCGTGCGGCAGTCGGCGTCGATCGCATGGTTGCTCGTTGCCTCCTGTGGCTGCCGCGCCGGTGGTGGGTGTCATTGCCTTCGTCTTCAGCGCTGTTCGGCGGCATGCCGCGCATGGGACGATCGCGGCACTGGCGGGCTACCGGGGTGGCGGGGGGGTTGCGGCGGCGGCGGGGGTTTTGGCGGCGGTGGCGGTGGTGGCGGTGGCTTGAGCGGCGGTGGTGGCGGTTTCGGGGGCGGCGGCGCGTCGGGGCGGTGGTAGCCATGCGCATCGGCCGCATCCTGACGCCATCTGTTCACGACGGCCTGGAGCGTGCGGCGCGCTTTCCCGCCGCACCAGCTCGACAAGATCGAGCAGACATCGCGAGTGCGAAGCCACGCATGCCGGACAGATCCGCTTCGCGGTCGAGCACTCCTTGAACCTGCTGGAGCTGCTGCGCGGCGAGTCGGCGCGGGAACGCGCGCTAGACGTCTTTTCGGATGCTGCGGGTGTGGGACACCGAGCACAACAATGGTGTGCTGATCTATCTCCTTCTGGCCGACCACGATGTGGAGATCGTTGCCGACCGCGGCATCCACTCGCGTGTCGGGAACGAGGGTTGGGAACGGGTCTGCCAGAGCATGGAAGCAGCGTTCCGGCGGGGCGACTTCGCGGGCGGGGTGGTGGGCGGCGTGCGCGCTGTAGGGGAGCACTTGCAACGACACTATCCCGCCCGGGGTCAGCAGCGCAACGAGCTGCCCGACCGGCCTGCGGTGCTCTAAGGCCTCCTGCGACAAACTTTTCACCGCCAGGGACGCAAAGGACGCCAAGGAAACGCCAATCGATTGCTGTGGTCCTGGGAGTTCGCGAGCGGCAAGCCGTCGAACCGGCTGCCGTTTCATTCTCATGGCGTCCTTGGCGGTTAAAGGTCTTGGATACCCAGATGGACCATTCCGTGATCGGCCAGCTGCTCGAGCAGTACGGCTATCTAGCCGTGCTGGTCGGCGCGCTGCTGGAGGGCGAGACGATTCTGCTGATTGCAGGCTTCGCTGCCCATCGCGGCTATCTCGACCTCGGCCTGGTCATCTGCGTGGCCGCCGCCGGCGGGTTTCTCGGCGACCAGGGGTTCTTCTGGCTCGGCCGCCTGCGCGGCAGAGCCGTGCTGGCGCGCTGGCCGAAGCTGCAGGTGCACTCCGGGAAGGTGAATGCGCTCCTCGAGCGGCATCACAGCTGGATCATCGTCGGCATCCGTTTCATCTACGGGCTGCGCACAGCCGGCCCGATCCTGATCGGCATGAGCGAGGTGGGGGCGCTGCGTTTTGCGGCGTTCAACCTCATTGGCGCGATCCTGTGGGCGTCGCTGATCGGTGGCGCCGGCTATCTGTTCGGCCAGGCACTCGAGCTGATGCTGGGCAATATCAGACGCTACGAGGAGCTCGCCTTGGCTGCGCTGGTGGCCGTGGGGATTCTGGCGTGGGCGTACCAGCGGTCCAGAGTCCGCAGGCAGGAAGCTGCGAACGACACACACCCGCAGCCGCCACCCTCGTAGCGCACCCTTCTATATCTTCCCGTCATCCTGGTCGTGGCCGTGGATGCGCCAGAGCAGGTACATGGGACCCGCCACCAGCAAGCCGAACAGAATGATGATGGCGTTGATCTCCAGCCCGGCGCGGATCATCAGGGCATAGACGCCCAGCATGACCAATATGCTGATGTTCTCGTTGAAGTTCTGCACCGCGATCGAGTGGCCCGCGCCCATCAGCAGGTGACCGCGATGCTGCAGCAGCGCGTTCATCGGGACCACGAAGAAGCCGCCCATGGCCCCGACCAGGATGAGCATGCCGATTGCGCCCTTCCACGAAGTGATGAACACCATGCCGATCACCGCCAACCCCATCATGATCCCTACCGGGAGCACCTTGACCGCGCGCTGCAACGAGACGAAGCGGGCGGCGAGCACCGAGCCGATCGCGATGCCCACCGCGGTGACCGCGGTGAGCTGGGTGGCTTTCTCGAGATCGAATTTCAACGCCACGGCGGCCCAGCTGAGCACGATCAGCCGCAGCGTGACCCCGGCCCCCCAGAACAACGTGGTAACGGCAAGCGAGACCTGGCCAAGTGAATCGCGCCAGAGCAGGCGGAACGAGTGCCAGAAATCGTGCAGGATGTACAGCGGGGTCTTCTTCGGGAGCTTGTGATCGATCGCCACGCGTGGAATGTAGAGGTTGACCACTGCCGCCACGATGTACAGCAAGAGGATCAGCACCATGGCCACCTCGGCGGCCGTGTGGACCCAGCTCCCGCGACCGAAGATGCCGAGATGGCGGAACATCCAGGGCGCCAGATGCGGCCCCACCATGATCCCGCCCAGGATAGCGCCGAGGATGATCGCCGCGACCGTCAGACCCTCCATCCAGCCGTTCGCCTTGACCAGCTGCTCTGGCGGCAGGAACTCGGTGAGGATGCCGTACTTGGCCGGCGAATACATTGCCGCTCCGATGCCGACGACGCCGTAGGCGTACAGCGGGTGCAGGCCCAGCAGCATGGCCAGGCAACCGGTGAACTTGACCGCGTTGCTGATGAACATGACGCGGCCCTTGGGGAGAGAGTCGGCGAACGGCCCGACGAAGGGCGCGAGCACGATGTAGGCGAAGACGAAGAATTGCTGAAGGACCGGCGTGTGCCAATCCGGCGCCTTGATCTCAGCCAGCAGGGCGATCGCGGCGAACAGCAGGGCGTTGTCGGCCAGCGCGGAGAAGAATTGCGCCGCCAGGATGGTGTAGAAGCCGCGGGTCATGGAATGGTTCTTGAGATCTCGTGGCCCGGGTGGAACGCCTCCTGCCGATCCCGCCGTTGTGCGGGCCAAAAGCCGCGCCTTTATACCACGAAACAATTGCGGCACCGAAGCCGCACGCTGCAGACGCAGTAAACTAGCTGGCCCGTACCGCAAAGTTCGCATGACCCGCCCGATCCAGGCGCGCATCCGCGCCTCCGCTCTCCGCAATAACCTGGCTGTTGCGCGGCGGCACGCGCCCGGCGCCCGGTTGCTGGCGGTCATCAAGGCCAATGCCTACGGGCACGGGCTGATGCGCGTGGCCAGCGCACTGCGGGACGCGGACGGCCTGGCGGTGCTCGACCTGGACGCCGCGCTGTGCTTGCGCGGGGAGGGTTACGGCGGGCGCATCCTTCTGCTGGAGGGCTTCTTCGACCTGCCCGAGCTGCCCGTGATCGCTCAGCAGCGCCTGGCTGCGGTGGTCCATTGCGCGGAGCAGTTGCGCATGCTCGAAGCCCTGCCGCTCACCGCTCCGGTGGATGTGTTCCTCAAGCTCAACACCGGGATGAACCGGCTCGGGCTGGTGGCCGCGGAGCTGCGTCCGGCGCTGGCGCGCCTGCAGGTCTGCCGCAACGTGGGGGAGATCACGTTGATGACGCACTTCGCCTGCGCCGACGACGAGCGCGGGATCGCCTGGCAGCTCGATCGGTTCGAAGCCGTCACCGCGGGGCTGGGATTGCCGGTCTCGCTTGCCAACTCCGCCGCGCTGCTGCGCTATCCGCAGGCCGCGCGGGACTGGGTGCGGGCCGGCATCATGCTGTACGGCGCGTCACCGTTTGCCGATCAGAGCGCAGCGCAGTTGGGTCTCGAGCCTGTCGATGACGCTGGAAAGCCGGCTGATCGCCCTCCACTGCCTGTCGCAGGGTGATGCTGTCGGCTATGGCGCCGCATTCCATGCACCAGGCCCGATGCGCGTCGGAGTGGCGGCTTGCGGCTACGCCGACGGGTATCCGCGCCACGCCGCGACGGGCACGCCGGTGCTGGTGGCCGGACGGCGTACCCGCACGCTCGGACGCGTGTCCATGGATATGCTGTGCGTGGATCTGACCGAGCTTCCGCGAAGCCGGCGTGGGCAGCCCGGTGGTGCTGTGGGGCGACGGGCTGCCGGTCGAAGAAGTCGCCGCCGCCGCCGGCACCATCAGCTACGAGCTGCTCTGCGCTCTGGCCCCGCGCGTACCCGTCCTCGATGTCCCGTGAAATGCAAGAGCTATTGGCCGCCAAGACGCCAAGACGCCAAGAAAACCTGTGCAACGACGGGCCTGGCCTGGTTGGTTCGGCCCATCTTGCTATCGGCAACTTCACGGCAGACAAACTGAAATGGAGAGGCTTGGCTCCTGGTTTTCTTGGCGTCTTGGCGCCTCTTGGCGGCTAACTCGTGCTCTAGGTCGTTGATCGATGGCGAAGCCAAAAACAATCTACAGCTGCACGGAGTGCGGCGGCCAGACCCTGAAGTGGCAAGGGCAGTGCCCGCATTGCAGCGCCTGGAACACGCTGGTGGAGACGGTGGCCGAGCGCACTGCGGCGCGCTACCAGGGTCTGGCGCAGGCCAGCGCAGTGCAGGTGCTGGGCGAGGTGCACAGCCGCCGAGGAACCGAGGCGCGAGACCGGCATCGCCGAGCTCGATCGCGTGCTCGGCGGCGGCCTGGTGCGCGGTGGTGTCGTGCTGCTGGGCGGTGATCCGGGTATCGGCAAGTCGACCCTGCTGCTGCAGGCGCTGGCGCGTCTGTCGGAGAGCTGCAGTGTGCTCTACGTCAGCGGCGAAGAGTCGGTCCAGCAGGTGGCGCTGCGCGCACGGCGGCTCAGCCTGCCGGCGCAGGGATCTGAAGGCGCTGGCCGAGATCCAGCTCGAGAAGATCCTGGCGGTGCTCGCGCAAGAGCAGCCGGCGTGTCGCGGTCATCGACTCGATCCAGACCGTTTACTCCGAGGCGCTGCAGTCCGCGCCCGGCAGCGTGGCCCAGGTGCGCGAGTGCGCGGCGCAGCTCACGCGCTTCGCCAAGACCGCCGGGCACGGCGTTGCTGCTGGTTGGGCATGTCACGAAGGAAGGGGCGATCGCGGGGCCGCGGGTGCTGGAGCACATCGTGGACAGCGTGCTTTACTTCGAGGGCGATACCCACTCGAGCTTCCGCCTGGTGCGCGCGATCAAGAACCGCTTCGGCGCGGTCAACGAGCTCGGTGTGTTCGCCATGACCGATCGTGGGCTGCGCGGGGTGAGCAACCCGTCCGCGCTGTTCCTGTCCCAGCACAGCGTGCAGGTCGCCGGTTCCTGCGTGCTGGTGACCCAGGAAGGCACGCGCCCACTGCTGGTAGAGATCCAGGCGCTGGTCGACGAGTGCGCATGCGCCCAACCCCCGGCGCCTCAGCGTGGGGCTGGAACAGAACCGGCTCGCCTTGCTGCTGGCGGTCTTGCACCGGCACGCTGGCATGGCAGCCTTCGACCAGGACGTGTTCGTCAATGCCGTAGGAGGCGTGAAGATCGACGAGCCCGCCGCAGATCTCGCCGATCCTGCTCGCGATCGTCTCGTCGCTGCGCAACCGGCCGCTGCCGGCCAAGCTGGTGGTGTTCGGCGAGATCGGGCTGGCGGGGGAAGTCCGGGCGGTCCAGCGCGGCCAGGAGCGCCTGCGCGAGGCGGCGAAGCTGGGTTTCAGCCACGCTGTGATCCCGCGCGCCAACCTGCCCAAGACGCCCATCGAAGGCATCGAGGCGATCGGCGTGGACAGGGTGGAGGAGGCGATCGCGCGCGTCAGCGAGCGCTAGTAGTGCAACCCCTAGATCTTTCACCGCCAAGGACGCGAAGGAACGCAAAGGGACGCGAAGGACATCGGATAGGCAAGCGCCTCGTTGGGCGCCAGCGCAGACGATTTCGCCTGGTCTTGCCGCCACGTCAGTACTCCTTGGCGCTCCTTCGCGTACCTTCGCGTCCTTCGCGGTGAAGGGTTGCCTTCAGCGCAACAGCACCAGTGCGAGCGCGATCGCGATCGCCAGCGCGCCCACCACCCAGAAGTAGGTGTAGGAAGGTCGCGATGCGCGGCGCTCCGGGCGCGGCGCGACCGCCCGCTTGGGATCTCGCCGAATCTCCACCGAGGCTACGGGGGCTGCGCCCGGCGAGGCAGTGGCCGCCGGCTTCTGGAGCCGCTGCTTGAGCATCTCGCGCTCTGCCCCGGTGAGGGAGGCGAGCTTCATGGTGGCCTCGTGGGAGTCGAACGCTTTCGACAGCGTAAGCCCCTTGGTCTCCTCTTCGGGACCCGGATTGACGGGCGCGGCTTTCACGGTCGCCAGCTTGTCGCTGCGCGCGCGTGGTGGCGGGCGCCGGCGGCTGGCCGCGGCTGGCGTCGGTCGCGTTGCACGGGCCCGGAGGCGAGTCCCAGCAGCGTGTTGCGGCATTCGCGCAGATCGCGGGCGAGGTCGCCCGCGTCCTGGTAGCGCTCCTCGACGCCCTTGTTCAGCGCCTTGGCGACGATCAGATCCGCGACGTCGGGGAGCAGCGGGTTGCGCACGCTCGGCGCGGGTGGGCGTGAACTGCATGATCTGGTACATGATGCCGTGGATGCTGTCGGCCTGGAACGGCGCCTCGCCCGGTGAGCATCTCGTAGAGCACCACGCCGAGCGAGAACAGGTCCGAGCGATGGTCGGCGCGCTTGCCCGCCACCTGCTCCGGGGACATGTACTTCGGCGAGCCCAGGATCATGCCGGTCATGGTCTTGACTTCGTTCGTGCGCATGCGCGCGATGCCGAAGTCGGTGATCTTCACCAGGCCGTTGCGCACCACCATGATGTTGGCCGGCTTGATGTCGCGGTGGACGATCTGGCGGTCGTGAGCGTAGGCGAGCCCGTCGGCGACCTGGGCGGCGATGTCCAGGGCGAGCGCAACCGGCAGCGGCTCGTGCGAGGACATGATCGAGCGCAGCTCCTCTCCTTCCAGGAACTCCATGGCCATGTAGGCCATGCGTTCGGTCTTGCCGATGTCATAGATGGTGACGATGTTCGGATGGTTCAGTCCGCCGGCCGCGCGCGCCTCCTGATAGAAGCGCGCTTCGTATTCGGACAGCTCGTCCTTCGGCAGGGTGAGGTTGATGGTCTTGACCGCCACCACGCGGTCGAGCACCGGGTCGCGCGCCTTGTAGACCACGCCCATGGCGCCCTGCCCGAGCTCGGACAGAAGCTCGTAGCGGCCGAATTGCTGGGTAATCTCCTGGGTGCTCACTGCGTGCATCACTGCTTGGGCATGCTTGCCTTCACGCTCTTGAACACCGGGCCCCAGATCGGATGACCGCTCTCTTCGGCGCGCAGCTGCATGCCCGGATCGATTTCCAGGGCCTTGCGGAACTGGTCGCGGCACTGGCTCTGCTGCCCGGAGATGCAGTCGATGAACGCCAGGTACTTGTGGGCGCGCGCCTGCGAGCGCGTGGTGAGCCCCTCGTCCAGCGCACCCTGGATGGTGCGGGCCGCAACCCGATAGTCGCCGTTGTCATACTGGCGGATGCCCTGGTCCAGCATCTATCTCTGCCTTGAATTTGGTGAGAGGAAACTCCTGCACTACCTTGCTCTGGCATCCCGTCAGCGCCAGCGCCAGGGCCAGCGCCACTGCGCAGCCGATCTCGCGCCCGATCACAGGTCTCTACCTTTGTTGAGTGAACTTGTGCTTGATTCTAATGGTTTGGTTGCGAGCCCAGCTCCACCTCTTCCTGATAGGGCTTGAATGCTCCGTTGCGGACTTCGATGCGGTACTTTCCCGGGCCTGAGCTCCAGCTCGGCCATCGGCGGGCTGACGCCGGCGGCCTTGCCGTTCACGAGCACTTCTCCCCACGGGGAGATGGCGAGCTGGATCAGCGCGGTTGCAGCCGGATCGGGCCGCGCCGGCGCCGGCACGGGGGCGGGCGGACTCAGTGTCGGCTTCCACGGCTCTACCGCTGCGGACTTGGGCGCCTCGGCCGGCTCGCCCGGGAGCGTCGCAGGTGCGGGGGCCAGCTCTTCAACCGGCCTGATGGGCACGACTGCAGCCTGCTCGGGTGCTGGCCTCGCAGGCCTGGCGGCCGTCGACCTGGCCCGGACGGCGCGCTGCGGGGGAGCCGCCTGGGATGGCCCCAGCGCAGGCGCCGGCTCCTGCGCGGCGGGTTCGCTCGGCGGAATCGGCTCGGCGGCCGGCCGCACCGGCGCGGCGGCCGGCCGCACCGGCTCGGGTGCCGCCGCGACGATTGCAGGCTTCGGGCTGCCGGCCGACGGCGGCGAGGCAATGTAGTGAAGCGTCGCAGCACTCAGCGCCAGGATCGAGACGCCGGTGAATGCGAATGCCAGACGACGATCTCGCAGCAGCGGCGCGCCCGGCTGCGTCGCCGAGCGTGAGGGTGTCCTCGCCCGGCCTGCGGGCGCGGTTGCGCCGGCGCGTGAGCTCGTGCGCCTCCGCGCCGGGGGCCACCAGCTCGTAGATCTCGTGCTCGCGCACGTGCTTGTCGGTGCGCGAGCCCTGATAGGCGAACAGCTGCGCGTAGTCCTCGGAGATGCGCGAGACCACGTCGTAGTAGGAGCGCGACACCAGCACCTGGCCGCGGCTGCGCGAAGCTCATCACGCGCTGGGCGACGTTGATGCCGTCGCCGAGATGTTGGGCTGGCTGTTGATGTCTCGTACCAGGCGCACCGGGCCCAGATTGATGCCGGCGCGCACTGCGGTGGCGGCGCGCCGGTCTCCGCCTCGCAGCGTCTGCACCAGGTTCATGGCGACGAACAGCGCATCCTCCGGGTCGCCCAGGAAGCTGATCGCCACCCCGTCGCCGGTGTCCAGGATGATGCGCTCGTCCGGGGCGATGTCCGCGATCGCCTCCGCGATATGGGCGTTGAAGCCGCTCCTTGACCTGGAGCTGCTCGGAAACGGGCTTCTTCGAGTACTCGACGATGTCGACGAACAGCACCGCGCACACGGAGGTGCGGTTGGTCGCGGTCTCCGGACGCGGGAAACGGGAGCACCCGGCTGGTCGTTGCGGTCGGGTCTTGCGCTAGCGGCCGGGGTTCAGGGGCGCCACCTTCGTGCATCGGCACGGTTGGAAAAGGATTCTGGGTCAGCAAGCTTAGAGTCAGCCGGCGCCATCTCCTAGGGCTGCTCCGAGGAGCTTGGTGTCATCGAGTATCATTGGGCCAGGCGGGCCAATCGAGCCCTGAGAAAGCAAAAAAAACGCCCGCGATTCGCGGCGCGGGAATCCTTGTCCCCTGAGTCGCTCGCCGCACGGAGGAGAAGCTCGGTGACCGCGCAACCCCTACGACCTCGGGCTGGACAAGAATCCGGCCAACTTCACCCCGCTATCGCCCCTGTCGTTCCTGCGCCGCTCCGCGGCGGTCTACCCGGACCGCCTCGCGGTCGTGCATGGCGCCCACCGCACAACCTGGCGGGAGACCTACACGCGCTGCCGCCGGCTCGCCTCGGCGCTTGAGCCGCGCGCGGTGTGGGGCGCGGCGACACCGTCGCGGTTCTGGCGCCCAACATCCCGGCGATCCTCGAGGCGCACTTCGCCGTACCTATGATCGGCGCGGTGCTCAATGCACTCAATACCCGTCTGGACGCCGCCGCCATCGCGCTTCATGCTCCAGCACGGGGAGGCCAAGGTGCTGATCACGGACCGCGAGCTCTCCGCAGTGGTCGGCAAGGCCCTGCACATGCTGGAGCGCAGACCGCTGGTGATCGACATCGATGACCCCTTGGGCGTCGGGCGGCGACCTGCTCGGCGAGATGACCTACGAGGCATTCCTCGACACCGGCGACCCCGAGTTCGGCTGGAGCCTGCCCGCAGACGAGTGGGACGCGATTGCGCTGAACTACACGTCGGGCACAACCGGCAACCCGAAGGGCGTGGTGCTGCACCATCGCGGGGCTTACCTGAACGCGGTCAGCAACGCGGTCACCTGGAGCATGCCGCACTTCCCGATCTATCTGTGGACGCTGCCCGATGTTCCACTGCAACGGCTGGTGCTTTCCCTGGACGCGTGGCAATGCAGGCGGGCACCAACGTGTGCCTGCGCCGGGTGGAGGCGGCGACGGTCTTCGACGCTCATCCGCAGCCATGGCGTCACCCATTTCTGCGGGGCACCGGTTGTGCATAACATGCTGATCAATGCGCCGGACAGCCTGCGGGCGGGCATCGGCCACACCGTCCACGGCATGATCGCCGGTGCAGCACCGCCGCAGGCCGTGATCGAAGGCATGGAGCGCATGGGCTTCGAGCTGACCCACGTCTACGGGCTGACCGAGGTGTACGGGCCCGCGGCCGTGTGCGCGAAGCATCCCGAATGGGACGCGCTCAGCGCTGGAGGAGCGCGCGGAGCGCAACGGGCGCCAGGGCGTCCCCTACGAGCTGCAGGAGGACATGATCGTCGCCGACCCGCAGACGCTGCAGCCGGTGCCCTCGGACGGCACGACCATGGGGGAGATCTTCTTCCGCGGCAACATCACCATGAAGGGCTACCTCAAGAACCCCAAGGCGACCCGAAGAGGCATTCCGCGGCGGCTGGTATCACACGGGCGACCTGGCGGTGGTCTACCCCGACGGTTACGCCAAGATCAAGGACCGCTCCAAGGACATCATCATCTCCGGCGGCGAGAACATCTCCACCCTCGAGGTCGAGGATGTGCTCTACCGCCACCCGGCGGTGCTGGAGGCCGCGGTCGTGGCGCGACCGGACGAGAAGTGGGGCGAGACGCCCGTGTGCCTTCGTCACGCTCAAGAGCCGATGCCGGCCCGGTCACGCAGGAGAATGTCATCGCCTTCTGCCGCGAGCGCCTGGCGCACTACAAGTGTCCGAGGACGGTGGTGTTCGGGCCGCTGCCCAAGACCTCCACCGGCAAGATCCAGAAGAACGTGCTGCGCGAGCAGGCGAAGACGCCTCTAAAGCACGATCTGATAGAGACGCCAAGAAGGCGCAACAGCAAGACGAACCGACAGAAACGCACTGATGACGAGATGGGAGCTTGGTAGCAGACTCCTTCTCCGTGGGAGCAGGGCTGGCGAGGTGGTGCCAGGAGCGAACATCTGAACTGTCCAAGCCTGCCCTCGACCTGATCGTGGGTGCGCTCAAGGACGCTCATTGGCGGCACAACATCGAGTGCAATCCGTCGGGCAGCCACCGGGGAATGGCTCTGCCGTTGCGCAGCGATCCATGTCTGCGAACGACTGTTTGCTAGATCCGTGGGCTGTCTCTGCAGGTCTCGTGGCGTCTCTGCGGCCGCCCTGTCGGCGGTGCGGTAGAATTCGACCCTTGTCCAGCGAACCGGGACGAAGACCAAAATGAAGATTCTCGTGCCAGTCAAGCGCGTGGTGGACTACAACGTCAAGGTGCGGGTGAAGTCCGACGGCACCGGCGTGGAGACCGCCAACGTCAAGATGTCCATGAACCCTTTCGACGAGATCGCCTGCGAGGAGGCCGTGCGGCTGAAGGAGGGCGGCATCGCCACCGAGATCGTCGCGGTGTCGATCGGGACCGCTCAGTGCCAGGAGACCCTGCGCACCGCGCTCGCCATCGGCGCAGACCGCGCGATCCTGGTCGAGACCGGTGCGGAGGTGCAGCCGCTTGCGGTCGCGAAGATCCTGAACAAGATCGTCGAGAAGGAAGCGCCACAGCTGGTGATCCTGGGCAAGCAGGCGATCGACGACGACTCCAACCAGACCGGCCAGATGCTCGCCGCGCTGCTCGGCTGGCCGCAGGCGACCTTCGCATCGAAGGTCAAGATCGCAGACGGCGCAGCCGAGGTAACGCGCGAGGTGGACGGCGGTCTCGAAACGGTCGCGATCAAGCTGCCGGCCGTGGTCACCACCGACCTGCGCCTGAACGAGCCGCGCTACGTCACCCTGCCCAACATCATGAAGGCGAAGAAGAAGCAGCTCGACGTGGTGAAGCCCGAAGAGCTCGGCGTGGACGTGGCGCCGCGGCTGAAGACGCTCAAGGTCGCAGGAGCCCGCCAAGCGCAAGGGCGGCGCAATGGTGAAGAGCGTCGACGAGCTGATCGACAAGCTCAAGAACGAAGCCAAGGCGATCCCGTGAGCGCTGCCGCCTGCAGGAGCATCGACAATGGCAGTGCTGGTCATAGCAGAGCACGACAACGCATCGATCAGGCCGGCAACGCTCAACGCAGTCACCGCTGCGCAGAAGATCGGCGGCCCGGTACACGTCCTGGTGGCCGGCAGCGGCTGCGGCGGCGCGGCGCAGGCGGCGCGCGAAGATCGCGGGTGTGGAGAAAGTGCGGGTGGCCGACTCGGCGCACTACGCGCATCCCGCTGGCCGAGAGCCTGGCGGCGCTGGTGGTGTCCGTCGCGGACGGGCTACACGCACATCCTCGCGCCGGCCACGACCACGGGCAAGAACTTCATGCCGCGCGTGGCCGCGCTGCTCGACGTCGCGCAGATCTCGGACATCGTCCAGGTCGAATCGCCCGACACCTTCGTGCGGCCGATCTACGCGGGCAACGCGCTCGCCACCGTGCAGTCGGGCGATCGCATCAAGGTGGTGACCGTGCGCACCACCGGTTTCGACGCCGCCGAGGCGCGAGGGCGGCTCGGCGGCGGTCGAACCGGTGGCTGCCGTGGCCGACCCCGGACTGTCGCAGCTGGTGGGGCAGGAGCTGACCAAGTCCGCGCGTCCGGAGCTGACCTCGGCACGCGTCATCGTGTCCGGCGGGCGCGGCATGGGCAGCGGCGAGAACTTCAACATCCTGGAAGCGCTCGCCGACAAGCTCGGCGCGGCGGTGGGCGCCTCGCGCGCGGCGGTGGATTCCGGTTTCGTGCCCAACGACTACCAGGTCGGGCAGACCGGCAAGGTCGTCGCGCCGGAGCTGTACATCGCAGTCGGCATCTCCGGTGCGATCCAGCATCTCGCCGGCATGAAGGACAGCAAGGTCATCGTCGCCATCAACAAGGACGCGGAGGCCCCGATCTTCCAGGTCGCCGACTACGGGCTCGTGGCCGACCTGTTCCAGGCCGTGCCCGAGCTGACTCGAAACTCGATGCAAGCGGCAGATCCAGATGCGAAGACGCGTGCCATGGCCGAATACATCGCGCCGCTGCGCGACATGAGGTTCGTGATCAAGGAGCTCGATCGGGCTGGATGCCGTGCCCGGCCTGCCGGGCTGCGAGGAGCTCGACGCCCGACCTGGTCGATGCGGTGCTGGAGGAAGCCGGCGAAGTTCGCCGACCGGCGTGCTGAGCCCGCTCAACGCGGCCGGGCGACCGGCAAGGCTGCAAGCTGCAAGACGGCGTCGTGACCACGCCGCCGGGTTTCAAGGATGCCTACCGCCAGTTCCGCGAGGCGGGCTGGCCGGCGCTGAGCGGCGACCCGGAGTTCGGCGGGCAAGGGTTGCCGCTCCTGCTGCCGCACAGCGTGTCGGAGATCTGGAACGGCGCGAACATGAGCTTCTGCCTGTGACCCATGCTCACCAGCGGCGCGGTCAACGCCGATCGAGCGCCACGGCACCGACGAGCTGAAGCGGCTCTATCTGCGCAGAGCTGGTATCGGGCGAATGGATGGGCACCATGAACCTCACCGAGCCGCAGGCGGGCTCGGACCTGTCCGCCGTGCGCGCGCGCGCCGTGCCCGAAGGCGATCACTACCGGCTCACGGTACCAAGATCTTCATCACCTACGGCGAGCACGACTGGCCGACAACATCGTGCACCTCGTGCTCGCGCGCACTGCCGGACGCGCCCGAGGGAGTCAAGGGCATCTCGCTGTTCCTGGTGCCCAAGTTCCTGGTCGACGCGCGACGGCAGCCTGGGTGCACGCAACGACGTCAGGTGCGTCTCGATCGAGCACAAGCTCGGCATCCATGCCAGCCCGACCTGCGTCATGGCCTACGGCGACAAGGACGGCGCGATCGGCTATCTGGTCGGCGGGGAGAACCGCGGCCTCGAGCACATGTTCACCATGATGAACCTCGCGCGGCTCGAGGTCGGCATCGAGGGCATGGCGATCGCCGAGCGCGCCTACCAGCGCGCGCTGGCCTATGCCCGCGAGCGCGTGCAGGGCCGCGAGACCGGCGCCAGAAGCGGCGAGCGCGTCACCATCATCCACCATCCGGACGTGCGCCGGATGCTGATGAGCATGAAAGCGCAGGTCGAAGCGATGCGCGCGCTGGCGCGCTGGCCGCGCGCACTGCGCTCGACATTTCCATCCGCCATCCCGAGCGCGAGCAGCGCCAGAAGCACCAGGCGCTGTTCGATCTGCTGACCCCGGTGGTCAAGGGCTGGTGCACCGAGCAGAGCATCGAGGTCGCCTCGCTCGGCGTCCAGGTGCACGGCGGCATGGGCTTCGTCGAGGAGACCGGCGCCGCGCAGCACCTGCGCGATGCGCGCATCACGACGATTTACGAGGGCACCACCGGCATCCAGGCGAACGATCTGACGCGGCCGCAAGCTCGCCGCCGAGAAGGGCATGACCGCCAAGGCGTTGATCGCCGAGATGCGCGCGTTCGACCGCGAGCTCGCGGGGCACAGCAGCCATCCCGCGCTGGCAGTGATGCGGCGCAATCTTGTCGGACGGCATCGGCGCGCTGGCCGAAGCGACCGACTGGCTGCTGGAAACCTTCCCGCACAACGCCAAGGCCGCCGCGGCCGGCTCCGTGCCCTACCTCAAGCTGTGGGGCACCGTAGCAGGCGGCTGGCAGATGGCTCGTGCCGCGCTGATCGCCAAGCAGCGCCTCGACGGCGGCGCCGAGGATCACGACTTCTATCGCGCCAAGATCGGCAACCGCGCGGTTCTTCGCGGAGCATTGCCTGCCGCTCGCCGCATGCCTACAAGCAGGCGATCGTGCAACGGCTCAGCGAGCGTGCTCGCGCTCGACGAGGCGCAGTTCTAGCCCGGATATTTCGCGCCTGGTTCCAGGAAGAAGCCGGCGCGTTCGCTGCATATCGCACTGGAGGGTTGACACCAGGCCGCCGCATTGGCATGATTCAAACGACCGTTTGAATCACCCGTTTGACATGCTGGCAGTCACGAAAACCCCCACCCGGGTCCCCGCCGATACGCGCGATCGCATCCTGCGCGCGGCAGAGGGCCTGTTCATGCAGCGCGGATTCGCGGAGACGTCGCTGCGCATGATCACGGCCCGCGCCGAGGTCAATCTGGCGGCGGTCAACTATCACTTCGGATCGAAGGAAGCCTTGATCCGCGAAGTGTTCCAGCGTCACCTCGGGCCGCTGAATGCCGCCCGCATCGCCTATCTGGACCAGCTGGAAGCGCAGGCGCAGGGCCAGCCGCTGAGCGCGGAGCGGATCGTCGAGGCGATCGTCACCCCGGTGCTCCAGGTGAGCCGCGATCCGGTGAAGGGGGGCGCAAAGTTCTTGCGGTTGCTGGGACGCGCCCTGTCGGAGGACACGGACGCGCTGCAGGGATTGCTGCCCGGGCACTACCGTGAAGTGGTGGTCCGGTTCAAGAGCGCGCTGGTGCGGGCGCTGCCCGCCGTCCCCGAGACCGAGATCGTCTGGCGCATGCACTTCATGTTTGGCGCTATGGCCTACGCGCTGGCCGGCAACGATGCGATGCAGCTGATTGCCACCTGCAGCGTACAGGGCGCCGACGATGCCGAGGCGGTGATCGCGCATCTTGCCCCGTTCTTGACTGCCGGCCTGCAGGCACCGCCGGCGTGTTCCTCACCGTTCAAGGGGGAGATCAGGAGGGGGATGGGTCATACTGGCAGCCAGACCCATCCGCACCCCAGCCCCCCCGGGCCTCCCCTCGAAGGGGAGGGGGCGCTGGGGTTGCAGACTCGCTAGCGCCGAGTGCAAGACTCATCAGGAGCATCCTTATGACATTTCTGATCTGGCTCGTGGGCTTCATCGCCCTTACCTGGGTGCTGGCGTACTTCCGCGCGTCGCGCTGGGCGTGGGCCGCAGCGGGTGCAGTTTTCCTGATCGGCGCATCGTGTCTGGCGACTGCCGCCGTTGTGGCGTGGGGTGCTATGGACCGTGTTCATCGCTGCAGCAGGCGTGCTTCTGATCCCGCAACTGCGCCGCATGCTGGTCAGCGATCCGTTGCTCGGCTGGTTCAAGCGCGTTCTGCCGCAGGTGTCTCAGACCGAGCAGGAGGCGCTCGACGCAGGCACGGTGTGGTGGGACGGCGACCTGTTCAGCGGCCGGCCCGACTGGCGCAAGCTGCTTGCCGTGCCGCCGCCGGCGCTGAGCGCGGAGGAGCGCGCTTTCGTCGACGGCCCGGTGGAAGAGCTCTGCCGCATGGTTGACGAGTGGAAGGTCACCCATGAGCTGAGCGACCTGCCGCCCGAGGTCTGGCAGTTCATCAAGGACCAGGGCTTCCTCGGGATGATCATCCCCAAGCAGTACGGCGGCATGGGCTTCTCCGCGCTGGCGCATTCCGAAGTGGTGATGAAGCTCGCCAGCCGCAGCCCCACGGCATGCGTGTCGGTGATGGTGCCGAACTCGCTGGGGCCGGCGGAGTTGCTGCTTCACTACGGCACCGAGGAGCAGAAGACGCTACTACCTGCCGCGACTGGCCAAGGGGCTGGAGATGCCTTGCTTCGCGCTCACCGGGCCCGAGGCCGGCTCGGATGCCGGCTCGATTCCCGACTACGGGATCGTGTGCTGGGGCGAGCACGAAGGCGAGCGCGTGCTGGGCATGCGCGTCACCTGGGAGAAGCGCTATATCACGCTCGGCCCGGTGGCCACGCTGCTCGGCCTGGCGTTCCGCCTGTACGATCCCGATGGCCTGCTCGGCGATCGCAAGGACATCGGCATCACGGTCGCGCTGATCCCGACCCGCCACCCGGGCGTGAACATCGGCCGCCGCCATCTGCCGCTCGACGCCGCGTTCATGAACGGCCCCAACTCCGGCAAGGATGTGTTCATCCCGATGGACTGGGTGGTCGGCGGGCAGGCCTACGCCGGGCAGGGCTGGCGCATGCTCATGGAATGCCTGGCCGCCGGCCGCTCGATCTCGCTGCCGTCCTCGGCCACCGGGCGGAGCCAAGCTGGCGGCGCGCACGACCGGCGCCTACAGCCGTATCCGCAGCCAGTTCCGCGTTCCGATCGGCAAGTTCGAGGGTGTCGAAGAGGCGCTCGCGCGCATCGGCGGCAACACCTACGCGATGGAGGCCGCACGCGTCATGACCGCGGGGGCGGTGGACCTCGGCGAGAAGCCTTCGGTGATCTCCGCGATCGTCAAGTACCACTGCACCGAGCGGGGCGGCAGGTGGTCAACGACGCCATGGACGTGCACGGCGGCAAGGGCATCTGCCTGGGCCCCAACAACTATCTCGGCCGCGGCTACCAGCAGGTTCCCATCGGCATCACGGTCGAGGGCGCCAACATCCTCACCCGCAGCATGATCATCTTCGGGCAAGGCGCCATCCGCTGCCATCCCTACGTGCTCAAGGAGATTGCGGCCACCCAGGAGCCGGACCCGGTGGTCGCCTCGCGCGCCTTCGATGAAGCGCTGTGGGGCCATGTGGGCTTCCTGGCCGGCAGCAAGGCGCGCGCGTTGTGGCTGGGGCTGACCGGGGCTCGGCTGGTGTCCGTGCCGGGCCCGGCCGAGCTTCGGCGTCACCTGCGGCAGCTCACGCGATTGTCGGCGGCCTTTGCCGTCGCCGCCGATTTCGCCATGCTGTTCCTGGGCGGTGACCTCAAGCGCCGCGAGAAGATCTCGGCGCGTCTGGGAGACGTCCTGAGCCAGCTCTACCTGGGCTCGTGCGTGGTCAAGCGCTATCAGGACGAGGGCGCGCCGCCGACCGATGCACCGTTCGCGCAGTGGGCGCTGGACGATTGCGTGCACCAGGCGCAGGAAGCGTTCTTCGGTCTGTTCGAGAACTTCCCGGTGCGCTGGGCGGCTCGGGCGCTGCGCCTGATCACCTTCCCGCTTGGCCGCAGTTACGCACCGCCGAGCGATCGTCTCGGGCACCGCGTTGCCGGCCTCGATGCTGGAAGCCTCGCCCGCGCGCGACCGCCTGACCGGCGGCATCTTCGTGCGCAAGCACGAGGACGATCCCGTCGGCCGTCTGGAGCTGGCGCTCGAGCTGGTCGGCCGCGGCGGACGCGGTCGAAGCGAAGCTGCGCAGCGCCGACCAAATCCGGTGTCGGTGGACGGCCTCACTGCCGAGGCGCGGTTGGCACCAGGCGTTGAGCGCGGGAGTGATCACCGCGCCGGAAGCCGAGCTGTGGCTGCGCTACAACCAGCTGCGCCGCGCCTGCATCATGGTGGACGACTTCCCGCACGACCTGGGGCGCAATGCCGCGCCGCACCGGCAAGCGTCGCCGCTGCAGGATGCGATGCTGAGCAAGACCGCATCGAGCCGCGAGCGAGGAAGACCGCATGAGCCAGTCGGTCTGCTCCGGCGTTGAGGCGGGTGTGGCGACCCTGACGTTCAACCGTCCCCAGGTCATGAACGCCATGGACGGCGACATGATGATCCAGTTCCGCGCAGCGGCGGAGCTGGTGCAGAAGGACGATCGCTGTGCGGGTGGTCGTGTTGCGCGGCGCGGGGCCAGGCGTTCATCGCCGGCGGCGACGTGGGCGCTGTTCCACCGGCGCCTGGCCGAGCTGCCGGAGCTGATCGTGCGCTGGGGCAGCGAGATGCACTTCGGCGATCCAGGCACTGCGGCGGATGGGCAAGCCGGTGCTCGCGAGCGTGCACGGCGCGGTGCGCCGGCGCCGGCTTCAGCATCCTGTGCGCCGCGGATCTGGCGATCGCAGCCGACGACGCCCGCTTCTCGCTCGCCTATACCAACATCGGCACCAGCCCGGACGGGGGCAGCTCGTACTTCCTGCCGCGGCTGGTCGGCCACAAGAAAGCGATGGAGCTGACGCTGCTGCCCGACCTGTTCGACGCCGCCACCGCACGGCGCGCTCGGGCTGGTCAACTGGGTGGTGCCGGCCGGCCGAGCTGGCGGCAGGAGACTGCAGCGCATCGCGGAGCGCCTGGCGACGGACCGACCCTGGCCTACGGCGAGGCCAAGCGCCTGCTGAGCGACTCGCCCGACGCGGTCGATGGAGACGCAGATGGAGGAGGAGCTGTTCGCCTTCGCGCGCTGCGCGCGGACGCAGGACTTCGCCGAGGGCGTGGCGGCGTTCGTCGAGAAGCGCAAGCCGCGTTCAAGGCGGAGAGTGACACAGACTTTCGAGCAATCAGCAGGATCAGCAAGGTCGCAGGTGAACAGCATTCGAGCGGTTCCGTCGCAAGAGTGGAACGTTACTCACCGGTTCCTGGGCTGCAGAGACGTCTTGCGATCCTGTTGCGTCCTCGATCCGGTGAAGGCGGTTTGTTTCGGATGAGCAGACCTGAAGAACAAGACGATCTTCATCACCGGCGCGAGCCGGGGCATCGGCCGGCTCGATCGCGCTGCGCTGCGCGCGCGACGGCGCCAACATCGTGATCGCCGCCAAGACCGCCGAGCCGCATCCCAAGCTGTCGGGCACCATCTACACGGTGGCCGAGGAGGTGCAGGCCGCGGGCGGCCGCGCACTGCCGCTCCAGCTCGATATCCGCGACGAGGAAGCGGTGCTCGCGGCGGTCAAGCAGGCCGCGGAGACCTTCGGCGGGCATCGACGCCCTGGTGAACAACGCCAGCGCGATCAGCATGACCGGCACGCTCGCCACGCCGATCAAGCGCTACGATCTGATGCAGGGGATCAACGCGCGCGGCACCTACCTGTGCTCGCAGGCCTGCCTGCCTCACCTGCTCAAGGCAGCCAACCCGCACATCCTGACGCTGTCGCCGCCGCTCAACTTGAACCCGCAGTGGTTCAAGGCGCACGTCGCCTACACGATCGCCAAGTACGGGATGAGCATGTGCACGCTGGGCATGGCGGCCGAGTTCGCAGTCCCAGGGCGTGGCGGTGAACTCGCTTTGGCCGCGCACCACGATCGCCACCGCCGCGGTGGAGGTGTACTTCCCGCAGGCGCTGGCGAGCAGCCGCAAGCCGGAGATCATGGCCGATGCCGCGTACGTGATTCTCACGCGCGACAGCCGCACGACGACCGGCAACTTCTTCATCGACGAGGAAGTGCTGCGCGGCGCGGGGGCTCACCGATTTCTCGAGCGCTACGCGGTGACGCCCGGCGCGCCGCTCGAGCCCGGACATCTTTCTCGACTGAGCGCAGCGAGCGGCGCATGCCGCAGAGCCTGGCAGGCCTTCCCGACCGACCGCGAACCGGTGCTGCGCGTGGTGCCGATGCCGGCCGACGCCAACCCGACCGGGGACATCTTCGGCGGCTGGATCATGTCGCAGGTGGACATCGCCGGGCAGCATCCCGGCGTATGCGGCTGGCCAAGGGCCGCGTCGCGACGGTGGCGGTGAATTCATTCGTCTTCAAGCAGCCGGTGCTGATCGGCGATCTCGTAAGCTTCTACGCGGAGGTGGCGCGGCGTCGGGCGGACCTCGATCACGGTGAACGTCGAGGTGTACGCGCAGCGCGGCACGCACCGAGGAGATCACAGTGAAGGTGACGGAAGCCACGCTCACCTACGTTGCGGTGGACGCGAACGGCGCCCGCGCCCGGTCCCGCATCAGCAGAAGTTAAGCGCGCATGAGCAGAAGTCAAAGGGAGCGCAGGCGGACAGGCTCTCCGGTGTGGCACAAGCAGAACAGAGGAGGAAGAACAGAATGAACCACGAACTAAAACGATCTGCGTCTGCGGCTTCCATGCTGCAGCCGCGGCAGTGGCGCCGAGGCTGGCCGGCGCCGCGGGCTTCGCTCTGCTCGAGCAGAACGCCAGCGGACTGGGCAACGCCTACGCCGGCAGCGCCGCGGTCGCAGCCGACGCCAGCACCATCTTCTTCAATCCCGCCGGGCTGACCCTGCTGCCCGGGCATGCAGGTGGTGGTGGCCGGGTGCCGGCATCAACGTGGCCAGCGAGTTCAGCGGAACCGGCAGCCGACACCCAGTCCCCGGCGTGTCCGTCGGCGACGCTCACGGGCGGCAACGACGGGGTGACGTGGGCCTTGCGTCGTGCCGAGCCTGTACTTCTCCGCGCCGATCGGCGATCGCTGGGCGCTGGGCATCGGCGTTGGCGCACCCTTCGGCTTGAAGACCGAGTACGAGAGCAACTGGATGGGTCGCTTCCAGGGCATCAAGTCGGAGCTGAAGACGATCAACGTCAACCCTCGCCGTCGCCTTCAAAGTGAACGACGTGATCTCGCTGGGCGCCGGCGTCAACTGGCAGAAGGCCGACGCCGACGCTGACCAATGCGGTGCTTCTCGGTGCGCTGAGCCGAGGGCGTCACGCGAGCTGGAAGCCGATGACGACGCCTGGGGCTGGAACGTGGGTGCGCTGTTTCAGCTCGGCACCGACATGCGGCTGGGCATGTCGCTACCGCTCCGCGCTCGAGTACACCCTGACGGGAACGTCACGACCACAATCGCTGACCGGGCGCGACGGTGGCCGCCGGCGACCTTTCCCGCGCGAGGCTGACGTCAAGTTCCCGGACATGGCCCTGCTCAGCGTCGTGCAGCAGTTCGGCGAGAAGTGGCAGCTGCTCGGCGACGTGCAATACACGCACTGGAGCACGGTCGGAACGATCAACGTCGTCAACACCAGCAGCAACGGCGACACGCGCGACCAGCTCGTGTTCGACTTCGACGACGCCTGGCGGATCGCGTTCGGCGTGAACTACTTCAGCAGCGAGAAGTGGACGTTCAGGGGCGGAATCGCCTGGGACCAGTCGCCGGTGGACGACCAGAACCGCACGGTGCGCCTGCCCGACGACGACCGCTTCTGGCTGCGCTTGGTGCCCAGTACAAGTTCGGCAAGGGCGGCGCGCTCGACTTCGGCTACGCGCACCTGTTCGCTTCAGTCGCCGAGCATCAACCAAACCAGGGCGCGGCCATCAACCCGCCGGCTGTGCCGCGCTCTCCACGACCGTGACCGGCGACTACGACAACTCGGTCGATATCTTCGGTGTCCAACTCACCTGGACGTTCTGAGACCGCAACAGGGGGCGGGCCGCCCCGCCTTCCCGTGCACTCTCACATCATCGCGAACTCCACGATGCCCTCCAGTCCTCCCTTTCATGTGCGCAAGGTCGCCGTCCTCGGCGCGGGCGTCATGGGCGCGCAGATCGCCGCGCACCTGGTCAACGCCAACGTGCCGGCCGTGCTGTTCGAGCTGCCGGCGAAGGAGGGCGATCCCAACGGCAATGTCGTCAAGGCGATCGACGGCGCTGAAGAAGCTGGAGCCCAGCCCGCTCGCGAGCGCGGCGAAGGCCAGCCTACATCGAGGCGGCCAACTACGATCAGCACCTGGAGAGCTGCGCGAGTGCGATCTGGTGATCGAGGCGGTCGCCGAGCGCATGGACATCAAGAAGGCGCTCTACGACAAGGTCGCGCCGTTCCTGGCGCCGCACGCCGATCTTCGCCAGCAACACCTCCGGCCTGTCGATCAACGCGCTGGCGCAGGCGCTGCCGGAGGCGCTGCGCGCGGCGCTTCTGCGGCGTGCACTTCTTCAATCCGCCGCGCTACATGTACCTGGTGGAGCTGATCCCGGCGCGCGACACGCAGCCGAGCGTGCTGGACGGCTCGAAGGCTTCCTCACCACCGACGCTCGGCAAGGGCGTGATCCGCGCCAAGGACACGCCCAACTTCATCGCCAACCGCGTGGGCGTGTTCTCGATCCTGGCGGCGTTCCACCACACGCGCGCATTCGGCCTGGGCTTCGATGTCGTCGATGCGCTGACCGGCCCGCTCATCGGCCGGCCGAAGAGCGCCACCTATCGCACCGCCGACGTGGTCGGGCTCGACACGCTGGCGCACGTGGTCGAACACGATGAAGGACGGCCTGCCGGACGATCCCTGGCATGCAGTACTTCGAGCTGCCGGACTGGTACCGCGCGACTGCTGGAGCAGAGGGCGTTCGGCCAGAAGAGCGAGCGCGGCGTGTATCGCAAGGTCGGCAAGGACATCCAGGTGCTGGATCTGGCGAAGCTGGACTACCGGCCCTCCGGCGGCGAAGCCGATCCAGGCGTCAGTCGAGATCCTCAAGATCCGAGACACCGCCGAGCGCTTGCAGAAGCTGCGCGAGAGCGCGCACCCGCAGGCGAAGTTCCTGTGGGCGTGCGTTCCGCGACATGCTGCACTACTGCGCGTATCACCTGGCCGAGATCGCCGACAACGCGCGCGATCTCGATCTGGCCGTGCGCTGGGGCTTCGGCTGGAACCAGGGTCCGTTCGAGATCTGGCAGGCGGCCGGCTGGGAGCGCGTGGCCGGCTGGATTCAGGAAGACATCGCCGCCGGCAAGCACGCATGGCGCCGCGCCGCTTCCCGCGTGGGCGCTGGAGAAGGGCCGCACCGGCGTGCACACGCCGCAGGGCTCGTACAGCCCGGCCGCGAATACCTATCGGCCCCGCTCGGCGCTGCCGGTGTATCGGCGCCAGCCGTTCCCGGATCGGCTGGTCGGCGAGCGTGTCGAGTACGGCAAGACCGTGTTCGAGACCGACGCGGTGCGCATGTGGACCACCGGCGACGACATCGGCGTGGTCAGCTTCAAGAGCAAGATGCACACGATCGGCGAGGACGTGCTCGACGGCATCCTGCAGGCGATCGACGAGGGCGAGCGCGGCTTCAAGGGCCTGATCATCTGGCAGACCGAGCCGCCGTTCTCGCTCGGCGCGAACCTGCAGGGGCCCTCGGCCAGGCCGAAGTCCGAGCAGCAAGCCCTCCGGGTTCGGCGAAGATGATGAAGGGCTTCCGCCGCGAGGCGGAGTCGATGGTGCTGAAGGCGGCGCGCAAGCTCAACGTGGCCGATGCGCTGATGGCGGGACGGCTGGAGAAGGTCGAAAGCGTCGTGGCGCAGTTCCAGGCCACCACGCAGGCGTGGAAGTACGCGATGGTGCCCACGGTAGCGGCGGTGGACGGCATGGCGCTCGGCGGCGGTTGCGAATTCATCATGCACTCGGCGCGGGCGGTGGCCACGCTGGAGAGCTACATCGGGCTGGTGGAGGCCGGGGTGGGCCTGCTGCCGGCGGGCGGCGGCTGCAAGGAGCTGGCGCTGCGCGCCGCGGCAGGACGCCAAGGGCGGGGAGATTTTCCCGTTCCTGCGGCAGTACTTCCAGAACGTGGCGATGGCCGAGGTGTCGCGCTCCGCCGAGCAGGCGCGCGAGATGAACTACCTCAAATCCGGCGACCGCATCGTGATGAACCGGCTCGAGCTGCTGCACGTCGCCAAGTCCGAGGTGACCGCGCTGGCCGAGGCCGGCTATCGCCCGCCGCTGCGTGCGCGCGCAGATCCCGGTGGCCGGCCGCAGCGCCATCGCGACGATCAAGGCCCATCTGGCCAACATGCTCGCCGGCCAGTACATCTCCGAGCACGATTTCCTGGTGGCGAGCAAGATCGCCTATGTCATGTGCGGCGGCGACGTCGAAGCCGGCAGCCTGGTGGACGAGCAGTGGTTCCTCGAGCTGGAGCGCGAGTGCTTCATGGAGCTGCTCGCCACCGAGAAGACGCAGGCGCGAATCGAGCACACGTTGAAGACGGGTAAGCCGCTCAGAAACTGAGCGTACGAAGGCGCAGAGGCCAACCGAAGGAAGCCAAGCTGCAAGCCAAGAAAACCCGCATACCGCGGATGCGCAGCGAACTGGGTCGTTCGCTCCCGAAGACGTTTCTTGGCATGCCCTTGGCGCTCCTTGGCGGTGCGACGCAGTTCTGGAGACAGGCATGGCAAAGCAAGTGCAGGATGCATACATCGTCGCCGCGAAGCGCGCGCCGGTTGGCAAAGCGCCCGCGCGGCATGTTCCGCAACGTCCGCCCCGACGATCTGCTGGCGCATGTGCTGAAGAGCCACGCTGGCGCGAAGTACCGTCGCTCGACCCCAAGGCGATCGACGACGTGATCGCGGGCTGCGCGATCCCCGAGGCGGAGCAGGGCATGAATGTCGCGCGCGTCGCGCTGCTGCTGGCGGGCCTGCCGGACACGGTGGCCGGTGCGACGGTCAACCGCTTCTGCTCGTCGGGTCTGCAGGCGGTGTCGATGGCGGCGGACCGCGTCCGGCTGGGTGAGGCCGACGTCATGATCGCGGCCGGCACCGAGAGCATGAGCATGATCCCGATGGGCGGGAACAAGATCTCGTTCAGCGAGCACATCTTCGACAGCGACGAGGACGTCGCCATCGGCTACGGCATGGGGATCACCGCGGAGAAAGTCGCGCAGCAATGGAAGGTTTCGCGCGAGGCGCAAGACCGGTTCGCGCTCGGAGAGCCATCGCAAGGCGGTTGCGGCACGCAGAGCGGCGAGTTCCGCGACGAGATCGCGCCCTACACGATCGACGAGAAACTGCCCGATCTCGCGGCCGACGAGATCAGGCACGTTGACCGCACGGTGGCCGCCGACGAAGGCCCGCGCGCCGATACGTCGCTGGAGGTGCTCGCGAAGCTGCGGCCGGCGTTCGCGGCGAAAGGCAGCGTGACCGCCGGCAACAGCTCGCAGACCTCCGACGGCGCGGGCGCCGTCGTCGTGGCGAGCGAGGCGGCGCTCAAGCGCTTCAACCTGCAGCCGCTGGCGCGCTTTCTCGGCTTCGCGGTGGCCGGCGTGCCGCCGCGAGATCATGGGCATCGGCCCGAAGTTCGCGATCCCCAAAGTGCTCAAGCAGGTGGGACTGAAGCAGGACGACCTCGCAGTGGATCGAGCTGAACGAGGCTTTCGCCGCGCAAAGCCTGGCCGTCATCCAGGACCTCGGCCTCGATCCCGCCAGAATCAACCCGCTGGGCGGCGCGATCGCGCTTGGCCATCCGCTGGGTGCGACGGGCGCGATCCGCACCGCCACCGTGGTGCACGGCCTGCGCCGACGCAACCAGAAGTACGGGATGGTCACGATGTGCATCGGCACCGGCATGGGTGCGGCGGGGGTGTTCGAGTCGCTGGGCTAGGAGCGAAGCGTCGCGAGAAGCGAAGCCGTGTGATCTACATTCCCTCCCCCTTCCAGGGGGAGGGCCAGGGTGGGGGTGTAGCGCGTGCACTGCTGCTATGCACGCGCTTGACCCCCATCCCAGCCTTCCCCCTTCCAGGCCTGAGAGGGGGAAGGAGCGCAGTACTTCGCCGCCTTCAGGCGGCTCACGGTGTGTTCGCGCCTTCGAGGTGCTCACCAATCAAGCCCCGGCTTTGCCGGGGGTCGTTGACTCGCCTCGAGCGGCACCAGGAATGCACGCTAGCTAAGAATTCGGGGCCGCGGGCCGCTGCCCGCTCGACAACAACCCCGAGGAGAAGCCGGTTCCATGGCGAGAATTACCCGGGTCGAGATCTTCCAGGTCGACCTCGAGCCCCACGTCCCGCGCAGCGACGCAATCCAGACCTTCTCCATGCAGGAGACGCCGATGCTGCGCATCTTCTGCGACGACGGTTCGGACGGCACCGGGTACTCGTACACGATCGGCACCGGCGGTTCCTCTGTGGTGGCCCTGCTGCGCGACCACATGGCCCCGCGCCTGCTGGGCAGGGATCCCGCGCTGGTCGAAGAGATCTGGAAGGACCTGTTCTTCCACACCCACGCCACGTCGGTGGGTGCGCTGACCAGCATCGCGCTGTGCGTCGTGGATACTGCCCTGTGGGACCTGCGCTGCAAGGCGGCGGGGCTGCCGCTGTATCGCATGGCGGGCGGCGCGCAGACACGCATCCCGGTGTACGACACCGAAGGCGGCTGGCTGCACCTGAAGCCCGGAGAGGTCGTGGAGAACGCCCTGGCGGCGAAGGCCAAGGGCTTCCGCGCGGTGAAGGTCAAGATCGGCCGCCCCCATGTCGCCGAGGATGTGGCACGGCTGGCTGCCGTGCGCAAGGCCCTGGGGCCGGCATTCGACATCATGACCGACGCCAACCAGGGCTTTACCGTATCCGAGGCGATCCGGCGGGCCCGCCACTATGAAGAGCTGGACATCTACTGGTTCGAGGAGCCGCTTCCCGCCGAGGATCTGAACGGCCACGTGCTGCTGTCGCAGTCGACCTCGATCCCGATTGCCATCGGCGAGTCCCTTTACCATCCGGCGCATTTCCGCGAGTATCTGCAGCGGGGCGCCTGCAGCATCGTCCAGGTCGACGTGGGCCGCGTCGGCGGCATCACGCCCTGGCTCAAGGTCGCCCACCTGGCCGAGACGTTCAACGTCCAGGTGTGCCCGCATTTCCTGATGGAGATCCACCTGCCGCTGGTGTGCGCGGTGCCCAACGCAACCTGGCTGGAGCATATTCCGCAGCTCGATCGGATCACCCGCTCGCGCGTTGCGATGAAGAACGGCTACGCCGAGCCGCCGCAGGAGCCGGGCCTGGGCATCGACTGGGACTGGAAGGCGATCGAACGGATGCGCAACGCGGCGCCGGTCGTATTGACCGCTGCCGCGGTCTCGAAGCCGGTCAAGGCCACGGCGAGGCCGCCGGCGCGTAAACGCTGAAAGGAGGCCACATGATGAATGCGAGTACCAGACTATGGTTGTGTGCCGGTATGTTGTTGGCGGCGGCCAACGCTTTCAGCGATGCCGGCAGCCCCGCTGGACTGTGGCGCACCGTCGACGACAAGACCGGCAAGGAGCGCTCGCTGATCCGCATCACCGAGACCAGCGGCGTGTACGAGGGCAAGGTCGAGAAGCTTCTGAACCGGCAGCCCGACGACGACCCCGACAACCTGTGCCGCAAGTGCGAGGGCGCACGCAAGGACCAGCCGGTGGTCGGCATGACGATCCTGTGGGGGCTCAAGAAGGACGGCGACCAGTACAGCGGCGGGGAGATCCTCGACCCGAAGAACGGCAAGATCTACCGCGCCAAGATGAAGCTTGTGGACAACGGCGCGAAGCTGGAAGTGCGCGGCTTCATCGGCGTGTCCCTGTTCGGGCGGTCACAGACCTGGGTTCGCGAGGAGTGACCGCGGAGTGTAACGGCTGAGACCACAGCAAAAATCTTTCACCGCCAAGGACGCAAAGGTACGCCAAGGACCGCAAAGGGACTTCGTCGCGGACCCCGTGGTCATCGAGATGTCGCTTGGTACTGCTCGGGGCGACGTTAGGTATTCCTTGGCGTTCCTTTGCGTACCTTTGCGTCCTTGGCGGTGAAGGGTTAGAACGTCGGGAGGAAGCAATGACAGGCAGACTGAAGTTCTGGGGCTGGGGCTTGGAGAAAGATGTCCTCGGGTCCGAAGACATCCAGCGCATGGAGCGCGCCTACGCGAAGCGCTTCGGGCTGACGGAGTACCGCGTCACGCCCACGCCGAAGGCCGAGGATATCCAGCTGCGCAAACCGCGGGTTGTGGCTCCGGGCCGTCTCGCGGACGTGTGCAGCACCGATCACTTCGAGCGCCTGCTGCACAGCTACGGCCAGTCCTTCTACGACAGCGCTCGCGTGTTCGCGCGCGACTTCTCCAACCCGCCCGACGTGATCGCCTTTCCGCGCAGCGAGACCGACATCGTTTCGGTGCTGGACTGGTGCGACACCATCAATGCGGTGGTGATCCCCTGGGGCGGTGGATCGAGCGTGGTCGGTGGAGTAGAGCCCCCGCGTACCGACCGGCCGGTCGTGACGCTGGACTTGAAGCATCTGGACAAGGTGCTCGAGATCGACCAGACCTCTCAGGCCGCGCGCATCCAGGGCGGGACCTATGGCCCGGCGCTGGAGAGCCAGCTCAAGCCCAGCGGGCTCACGCTGCGCCATTTCCCGCAGTCCTTCGAGTTTTCCACCCTGGGCGGGTGGATCGCCACGCGCGGGGGCGGGCACTACGCGACGCTGTACACCCATATCGACGAGTTCGTCGAGAGCCTGCGCGTGGTGACCCCCAGCGGGGCGCTGGAATCGTTCCGCTTGCCCGGGTCCGGTGCAGGACCCAGCCCGGATCGCATGTTCATCGGCTCGGAGGGCACGCTGGGGATCATCACCGAAGCCTGGATGCGCCTGCGGCCGCAGGCCCGGTTTCCGCGCCAGCACCACGGCGCGCTTCAAGGACTTCTACCAGGCGGCCGAGTGCGTGCGTGCCATCGCCCAGGCGCACCTCTACCCGGCCAACTGCCGGCTGGTGGACGCCGACGAGGCCTTCGTGAACGGCGCCGGCGACGGTGACCACTCGATCCTCGTGATCACTTTCGAGTCGGCGGACCGGGCGCAGGACGCGAACCTGCAGCGCGCTCTGGAGATCGTGCGCGCGCATGGCGGCGAGTACGACGAAGGCGCGCTCAAGAGCGAGGATGCGCAGCGCCAGGGTGCAGCCGGCCAATGGCGTGATGCGTTCATCCGCATGCCCTACAGCCGCGAGGTGCTGACCCCGCGCGGGATCATCGTGGAGACTTTCGAGACCGCAATCACCTGGGACCGCTTCCGCGACTTCCATGCGCAAGTCAAGGCCGCCACCGAGCAGGCGATCCGCGAAGTGACCGGCAAGCCCGGCCTGGTGACCTGCCGCTTCACTCACGTCTACCCGGACGGTCCTGCACCCTACTTCTCCTTCCACGCCGCCGGTGACCAAGGGCGTCTGATCGAGCAGTGCTGGGCGATCAAGATCGCCGCCTCCGAGGTGCTGAACCGGCTGGGCGGCACCATCACTCATCACCATGCGGTGGGCCGCGACCACCGGCGCTGGTACGACCGCCAGCGGCCGGAGTTGTTCGCGCAGGCGATGCTCGCTGCCAAGAAGCGGCTGGATCCCAAGGGGATGCTCAACCCCGGCGTCCTGTTCGACCCTGACTAGAGCCTCTAAGGCAACTTGAACCGCAGAGGCGCAGAGGCGCGCAGAGAAGATCTGATCGAAACTCTTGCAGCACGTGGGTTGGCGACAGTGAGCCGGGCGATCTCCGTCGCTGGGCTGGCCCGCGTTGACCATTTGACGCAGTCAACTGGAGACCTTCTGCCCTCGCAGTTGTCCTCTGCTGAGCCGGAGACCCAGCTTCCAGAGGAGAACGCTCTGCTTCGAGGAAGGGTCGCGGAACCGATCCGTTACCCACCCGCGGGTGCTCTGTCGCTCCTGTTTGCTGTCCTCCGCGTTCCGCTGCGCCTCTGCGGTTATCGCCTCAGTGCCTGAGATGCGGCAGCAGCGGGAAAAGGCTATAGTCAGCGCATGCGCCGTCAGATCGTACTGTTCGGTTCTCTGCTTGCGCTGAGCGCCGCGTTTCTGCTGTCGCTGAGCGTGGCTCAGGACAAGGGGTCAGTGGTCGTGCTGACCATCAACGGCGCCATCGGGCCGGCCACCGCGGACTATTTCCACCGCGGGCTCGCGCGTGCGGTGGACCAGGGCGCGCAACTCGTCGTGCTGCAGATGGATACCCCAGGCGGGCTCGATACGTCGATGCGCGCCATGATCAAGGACATCCTTGCATCGCCCATTCCGGTGGCGGCCTACGTCGCACCCAGCGGCGCGCGCGCGGCCAGCGCCGGGACCTACCTGACCTACGCGAGCCACATCGCGGCGATGGCGCCGGCGACCAATCTGGGCGCCGCGACGCCGGTCCAGATCGGCGGGATGCCCGGCCAGCCCGACAAGAAGCCGAAGGACCCGGGAGCCGCAGGAGAAAGGCAAGGACAAGGAGGGCAAGCGAAGCCGCCGGCCGAGCCGGAAGCAGATGCCGATGCAGCGCAAGGTGGTGGCGGATGCGACGCGCCTATATCCGCGGTCTCGCCCAGTTGCGCGGGCGCAACGTCGAGTGGGCGGAGAAGGCGGTGCGCGAGGCAGTCAGTCTGCCGGCCGAAGAGGCGGTCAAGATCCACGTGGTTGACCTCATCGCCACCGACTTGAGCGACCTGCTCAAGAAGGTCGACGGCAAGGCCTTCGATCTGCAGGGGGTCAAGCGCACGCTTGGCGACGGCCGGCGCAGCGATCGTGCGCATCGATCCGGACTGGCGCAGCCGGCTGCTGGGGGTGATCACCGATCCCAGCTTCGCCTACATCCTGATGCTGATCGGCATCTACGGCCTGCTGTTCGAGTTCTACAGCCCCGGGCATGATCCTGCCCGGCGTGGTCGGCGCCATCTGCCTGCTGGTTGCGCTGTACGCGTTCCAGCATGCTGCCGATCAACTACGCCGGCCTGGCGCTGATCGCGGTGGGATCGCCTTCATGGTCGCCGAGCTGTTCGTCACCTCCTACGGAGCGCTGGGGGTAGGCGGTGCGGTGGCCTTTCTCATCGGCTCGGTCATGCTGATCGATACCGATGTGCCGGGCTACGAGATTCCCTGGAGCATCATCGCGACGGTCACGGCCACCAGCTTCGCCTTCTTCTTCCTCGTCATCGGCATGGCGCTGCAGGCGCGCCGGCGCCCGGTCGTGACCGGCGGCGAGCAGCTGATCGGAGCGAGCGGCGAGATCGTCGAGCATGCGCAGGGACAGTGGTGGGCGCGCGTACACGGCGAGAACTGGCAGGTGCGCAGTCAAGCCGATCTGCAGCGCGGGCAGCGCGTGCGAGTAGTCGGGCGCGATGCGCTCACGTTGATCGTCGAGCCGGAAAGCCAACAAGCAGAGGGAGAATAGATCATGCAAGGTTTGAGCGGAACCATCATCCTCATACTGATCATCGCCGTCCTGTTCTACTCCTTCCGCGTCCTGCGGGAGTACGAGCGCGGTGTGGTGTTCCAGCTCGGGCGCTTCTGGAAGGTGAAGGGCCCGGGCCTGGTGATCGTGATCCCGGGGATCCAGCAGATGGTCAAGGTGGATCTGCGCACTGTCACCATGGACGTCCCGCCACAGGACGTGATCTCCCGCGACAACGTCTCGGTGAAGGTCAGTGCGGTGCTCTACTTCCGTGTGGTGGACCCGGAGCGGGCCATCATCCAGGTCGAGAACTACCTGGTGGCTACCAGCCAGCTCGCCCAGACCACGCTGCGCTCCGTGCTCGGCAAGCACGAGCTCGACCAGATGCTCGCCGAGCGCGAGAAGCTGAACATCGACATCCAGCATGTGCTGGATCAGCAGACCGATGCCTGGGGCATCAAGGTCGCGAACGTCGAGATCAAGCACGTGGACCTGAACGAGAACATGATTCGCGCCATCGCCCGCCAGGCCGAAGCCGAGCGCGAGCGGCGCTCCAAGGTGATCCTCGCCGAAGGCGAGCTGCAGGCGTCGCAGAAACTGCTGGAGGCCGCGCAGACGCTGTCGGGGCAACCGGAGGCGATGCAGCTGCGCTATCTGCAGACCCTCAACGTCATCGCCAGCGAGCGCACCAACACGATCGTGTTCCCGGTGGATCTGCTGGGCTTGCTCGCGCAGGGGCTGGGCAAGGGCAAGCAGGGCTAACCGTTAGAGCAGCTGCTTCACCGTACGGGAAAAGCCAAACAACTGCATTGACCACGAAGGTCCTCGGATTTACGTCGTGAGCCTTCCTGTCATTCGTGGTCAACGTGTTTGTCGTTTCCTCTGTGCCCTCTGTGTCCTCTGTGGTTGATGAGGTTCTCTGCCCTACTCGACCACTGCCGCCTGTTGCTCGGTCGAGCGAGCCGCCTCGGGCTTGGGTTGGTCGCGCGGCACGATGACCACCGGCAGCGCCGCCTCGGGCCCGAGGTACTTGCGCGCGACCCGGTCGAGATCGCCCACCGTCAGTGACTCGAGCTCCGCCACGCTGGTGGTGGCGCGCTTGAGCTTGTTCGGGTTCTCCTGCGAGCCGCTGACGATGGCGGAGAGCAGGTAGCCGTTGGTCTGCAGCAGGCGCTTCAACTCGCTCACCAGAGGATTGCGCGCCCGCTCCAGCTCGTCTTTGCTGATGCCGTCGCGGTAGATGGCCGCGCCGATGGCGCACATCTCCTCCGCGAGCTGGCGCGCCTTCCCGGGCGGGGCATCGACGATGGCGTAGAGAAAGCCGAAGCCCGGAAAGGCCTGACTCGGCGCGTGGTCGCCCTGCGCGCTATAGGTGAGGCCCTGCTCGTTGCGCACGCGTTCCAGGACCCGGTTGCCGAGCGCCTTGGCGAGCACGAACAACCGCCGTACCTCGCTGACGTTGCTGAAGTCCGTGGTGGGCCAGTAGACCGCCGCCACCGCCTTGGGATTGACGGTGTCGTAGGAGAAGGTGGTAAGCCGGCGAGCGTCGGGGAAGTGGACCTGGCGGGCCGTGCCGTAGTCCTGCTGAACCGCGTCGCGCTGCGGCAGGCTGCCGAAGGTCGCTGCCACCGCTTCGATGGCGGCATCCATGTCGAAATCCCCCACCAGCGAAATCTCCAGGTAGCCGCGGCCGAGCGGCGCTGCAAGCGCTGTGCGCAGGTCCTCCAGGGTCAACGAAGCGAGCGCCGGCTGCGCCGGGTAGCCGAAGCGCGGGTCGCCATCGCGCAGGAAGCGCGTCACATCGCGCTGCAGGACGCCCATCGGCGTGCGGTCGAGGCTCTGATAGAGCTGGGGCAGACCCTGCCGGAAGCGCTCCAGCGCCTCCGGCCGGTAGCCCGGCGCAGCGACGTAGGCCGCCATCAGCTGCAGTTGCAGTGTCAGATCGGCCGGCACGGTGTTGCCGCTCAGCACGAAGGTGCCGTCTTCGACATCGAAGCCCAGCCCTACGCTGCGCCCCGCGGTGATGCGGTTGATGTCGTCGATGCTGTGCGCCACCAGCCCGCCCGCCAGGAAGGTGCCGTCGGCAAGCTGCTTGAGGCCGGGCTTGGCGGGCGGCAGGTCGAGCCGGCCGCCGCCGATGCGCGCAGCCACCAGAATGTTGTTGGCCTCGAACGGCGTGCGCTTGAGGTTCACTCGCACGTTGTTGGCGAAGCGCAGCTGGGTGACCTGCAAGAGGTCGCTGATGCGCCGCTCGACGATCGGCGAGCGCTCGCCGAACTCGGCATAGGCGAACTTGGCTACCGCGTTGTCCGCCGGCGGGGCCACCGCCTGTGCGCGGCTCGCCCGGTAGGCCGCCGCGATTGCAGCTTCAGCGTCGTCGATCTTCACAGGCCCGGAGACAAACACCAGCGGCCCGTTGTCCGCCCACAGCGCGCGCAGCTCGTGCACGGCTGTCTCCGGTGAAACCAGGGCGAGGATCTCGGTGATCTCACGCAGGTCCTGATCGGGAGCGGTATACACCCGGTCCTCCGTCAGGCCGTGCACCAGGCTGTCGGCCAGGCCCGGCGACTCGCGGGTGGCGGCGCCGCGGCTGGCTTCGAGGAAGTCCGAAAGCAGCCTCTTCTTCTGCTCTTCCAGCTCCGCGGGCGTGAAACCGTAGGTCAGCGCCCGCCGCAGCTCGGTCTCGGCGATGCTGAGCGCCTTGCGCCAGTGATCGGGCTGGGTGTCCAGCAGGAGGAAGCCGATCTGGGCGAAGCCCAGGAAGTCGTCGCTCTGGGCGGTACCGCCCAGGAAGCCGGCGTCCGGCTTCTGCGCGAGCGAGGCCAGCCGGCGCGAGATCACCGCGTCGGCCAGGTACAGGTTGATCTCCCTCGCCCGCCGTGCGCGCGTGTCCGGCCCGGTCTGGTAGGGCCTGGCCACCCCCAGGGAGACTGTGGTGCGCCCCTCCGCCTCGTAGTGCAGGCGCGCTTCCAGGCCGCGCGGCGCGACGCTGCCTGGTTGCGGATCTTGTCCTTCGGGTCGCTTGAGCGCGGAAGTCGTCGAAGTGCTTGTGGATGAGCGCGGCGAAGCTGGCTGGCTCGATAGCACCCACCGCAACGAGGGTGATGCGCGAGGGCGTGTAGTAGCGCCGGTAGAAATCCAGCAGGCGCTCGCGCGGCGCGGTGGAGATGACCTCTTCCAGGCCGATGGGCCAGCGCTGGGTGGCGTGCGCGCCGGGCAGCAGGAAATCCAGGCCGGCGAGGTACGCGCGATAGCGCGCAGTGTCGCGCAGGCGTTTTTCGCTGAGAACCACGCCGCGCTCCTTGTCCAGCTCGGCGGCGGGGATGAGCAGCTTGTCCGCCTTCTCGCGCAGCACGAACAGGCTGCGGTCGAGCAGGTCGGCGGTATTCGACGGCAGCTCCAGCTTGTACACGGTCGAGTCGAAGCTCGTGCTCGCATTGGTATCGGCGCCGAAGGCCATGCCCAGCCGCTCGAGGTATTGCACCAGGTCGCCGGCCGGCATGTTCTGGGTGCCTTTGAACGCCATGTGCTCGAGCAGGTGAGCGAGGCCACGCTCGTCTTCGCGCTCCATCAGCGATCCCGCCGACACCAGCATGCGCAGGCTGACGCGATCCTTCGGCGTGGCGTTGGGCAGCAGCACGTAGCGCATGCCGTTGTCGAGCCGACCCCAGACCACGTTGGGGTCGGGCTGGATGTCGGCGCTCTGGTGCGGCCAGGGCGCGGGCTTGTGCGCATCGTCGGCCCTGGCTGCGCCGTTCAGGGTCAGCAGCGCAGCCAGCAGGAGGGCGAAGGAAAGCCAGGACAGACGTATCGCGTCGTTCACTCTGTTATGCACGGGGAACCATCCGAAAAATCACATGTTGGGGTAGTTGGGGCCGCCGCCGCCTTCGGGCACGACCCAGTTGATGTTCTGCGTCGGGTCTTTGATGTCGCAGGTCTTGCAGTGCACGCAGTTCTGCGCATTGATCTGCAGGCGCGGGCTGCCGCCCGTCCGCGTCGCGCACGATTTCGTAGACGCCGGCCGGGCAGTAGCGCTGCTCGGGTGCATCATACGAGCGCCAGGTTCACGCTGATCGGCACGGACGCGTCCTTCAGGGTCAGATGGCTGCGCTGGTCTTCCTCGTGGTTGGTATTGGAGATGAATACCGAGGACAACCGGTCGAAGGTGACCTTGCCGTCGGGCTTGGGGTATTGGATCGGGGTGCAATCGGAAGCCCTCTTCAACTGTGTGTGGTCGGGATGATGGTGCAGGGTCCACGGGGCCTTGCCGCGGAACAGGTAAGTGTCCAGGGCCGAGTAGGCGATTCCGCCATACAAACCCCAGCGGAACGAGGGGCGGATGTTGCGCACTTGCTGCAGCTCTTCCCACACCCAGGTGTGGCGCAGGCGCTCCGGGTAGCCCACCACCTCGGGGCCGCCGCCGGCCTCCAGATGCTCGAACAGCGCCTCGGCTGCCGTCATGCCGGACTTCATCGCCATGTGCGTGCCCTTGATCTTGGGCACGTTGAGGAAGCCCGCCGTGTCGCCGACCAGCATTCCGCCCGCGAAGGTCAGCTTCGGCAGCGACTGAAAGCCGCCCTCCGACAGAGCACGCGCGCCATAGGCAATGCGCCGGCCACCTTCGAAGGTGGGCCGGATCGCTCGGGTGGGTCTTGAAGCGCTGGAACTCCTCGAACGGGTTCAAGTACGGGTTCTGGTAGTCGAGGCCGACTACGAATCCCACTGCGACCTGGTTGTTCTCCAGGTGATACAGGAACGAGCCGCCATAGGTGGCGCTGTCGAGCGGCCAGCCCACGGTGTGCACGACCAGACCGGCCTGGTGCCGCGCCGGGCTCGACTTCCCACAGCTCCTTCACTGCCGATGCCATAGGTCTGCGGGTCGGCGCCCTCGCGCAGGCGGAAGCGCTCGAGCGAGGACCTTGGTGAGCGAGCCGCGGCAGCCTTCCGCGAATACGGTCTGCTTTGCGCGCAGCTCCATGCCGGGCTGGTAGCGTTCAGTCCGCTCGCCGTTGCGGCCGATGCCCAGATCGCCCGTGGCCACCCCCTTGACGCTGCCGTGCTCGTCGTACAGCACCTCGGCCGCGGCGAAGCCCGGATAGATCTCCACGCCCAGCGCCTCCGCCTGCTGCCCGAGCCAGCGGCACAGATTGCCCAGGCTGACGATGTAGTTGCCGCTGTTGTGCATCTGCGGCGGCGTAGGCAGGCGGATGGCGCGGGTTTCGGTGAGGAACACGAAGCGGTCCTCGCCTGCCGGCGTGTTCAGCGGGGCGCCCTGCGCCTTCCAGTCGGGCAGCAGCTCGTCGAGCGCGCGTGGCTCGATGACCGCCCCGGACAGAATATGCGCGCCGACTTCGGAGCCTTTCTCGAGCACGCACACCGACAGCTCGGCGCCGCGCTCGGCACACAGCTGCTTCAGGCGGATCGCGGTGGCCAGGCCCGAGGGGCCGGCACCGACGATCACCACGTCGTACTCCATCGATTCGCGTTGCGCCACTACGGCTGGCTCCAGTGATTGCTAGAATCGGACCGTGCAAATGATAAACGGTTTCATCGGAGCGCAAATTTTGGACCCCGCACAGCCTAGCCTTCAATGCAACGGTAACGCATTGTGTTACTCGCGTAACAAGAGACACCCAGCATTACCGATTACCGATTGCCGATCACGGATCAAAGATCACCGATCACGGCTTTTCAAACACCTGACCGCTCGTGCCGCGGCTGTCCGGCCCCATCAGATAAAGATACAGCGGCATCAGCGACTCCGGTGCAGCGCGGGAGTCCGTGGTTTCGCCCGGGTGGGTGCGTGCACGCAGCGGCGAGTTCACTTTGCCGGGCACCACGACGTTGATGCGCAGATTGGGCAGCGGCTCCCACTCTTGCGCCTGGATCGTGTTGAACGTGAGCAGGCCGGACTTCGACACCGCGAACCCGCCCCAGTAGGCTGCCGGACGCAGCGCGTGCGTCTCCGCCGTGAGGATGACGGAGGCGTCGGGAGACGCCCGCAGCAGGTGCGCACAGGCTTGCGTGAGCGCGAACGGCGCGGCAAGGTTGACCCGCAGCAGGTCGAGCCAGTGCGTCAGGCGCTCGTTCTGGAGCGGGCCCAGCTGGGTCAAGTGTGAAGCGCTGTGCAGGATGCCGTCGAGGCGGCCGAGTTGGCTCTCGATCCCCTGCGCGAGGTTGTCGTAGTCGCGCTCTGCCGCCTTGGCGAGATCCAGCGGCAGGATGATCGGCGGCGGCCCGCCCGCCGCTTCGATCTCGTCGTACACAGCCTCCAGGCGTTCCACTTCGCGTCCATGCAGGATCACCGTGGCGCCGTGCCGCGCGAACGTCAGCGCCGCCACGCGCCCGATCCCCCGGCTCGCGCCGGTCACCAGGATCACGCGCTCTTTGAGCAGGTCCGGGGCGGCTTCGTAATTATGGCGCGCTCAACTTTCACCCTTAGGCATTTGCCGCCAAGACGCCAAGACGCCAAGACGCCAAGAAAAGCTCAACTGCAGAACCGCATCGCTTGGAGCCAACAAGGATTGCGGCGATCGCCTTGCTGAAGAACGTTGAGGCCTTTCTTGGCGTCCTTGGCGTCTTGGCGGCTCTTCATTGCCGTGGATCCAGAATCATGCGAGCGCAGGCGACGCCGCTGCGAACTGCAGTTTCGAGCGTAGCGGGATAGGGGCTCGCAGTATAGTCGCCGGCGAGGTAGAGGCCGGGGACCGGCGTGCGCTGGGCCGGGCGCTCGACGCCGACTACGCAAGCGAAGGTCGCACGCTTCTCGGCGATGACCCTGCTCCATAGCGGTGGGGGCAGGCCCGGCAGCGCGCTTTGCAACTCGCCGTGAACTTCGGCCGCCAGGCTGTCCTGGTCGAGGTCCTGATGCAGCCCGCGTGCGCTGATGACTACCCCGATGAGCCCGTGCTGCGCACAGAGCTGACCGCGGTCGAACAGCCACTGTGCGCGGCCGCCTTCGAGGCCGACCATGGCCTGGGGCAGCCGCACCGAGGGCGGATACTGCAGATAGACCGAGTAGATCGGCTCGTGGCGCAGACGAGAGACCGATTTCCAGGACTGCGGCGAGCTCGGGAATGGCACTCAAGACTTCAGGCACGCGGATACGGCGGCAGCGCGCAGATCACGTGGGAGAAACGCTCGAGGCCCCGCTGGCTGACGACCGCGAACTCCTCGCCCTCGCGCCTTACCGACTCCACCGCGCACCCAGCGACCACTCTTCCGCCTGCAGCCATGACGAATCGCGCAGCCGGCTCGGGAAACAGCGCGCCGAGATCTACTGCCGGCAGCAGCAGCTCGCTATCCTCGCGGCTGCCGTTGAGGCTGTCGCGCAGCACGTTGAGGAACACCTGGGCGGAGGCCTCTGCGGCCGGGGTGTTCAGCGCAGAGACGCACAGCGGCTCCCACAGATAGCGCCGCACCGCAGGCCTCTGCTTGAACCGGATGAGCAGCGCGTCCACGCTCGTGTCGCGCTCCAGCGTGAACCTCGCCGCGCGCAGCCGTGACATGAACTGCGCCGCACGCAGTCGCTGTGCGAGCGTCAGGCCCTGCGACCACAGCAGGCCGGCGGCCAGGTGCAGCGGAGCCGGCAGCGGCGGGGCGCGCAGGCGGAACTTCCCCAGCACGTGCAGATCCAGCGGTTGGCGCAGCAGGCCACCGGCCCCGCCGGGCTTGACCTTGTCGATCAACCGCAGCGTTTCGCGGTAGGCGCCGATCAGGATGTGCAGCCCGTTGTCCAGCGCAACGCTCGTTGTAGTCGACCCGCCGCGCCCGGCCGCCGAGCGTGCGCGCCGCCTCGTACACGGTGACGTGCACGCCCGCGTCCGCCAGCTCGACCGCGGCAGCAAGCCCGGCCCAGCCGGCGCCAATCACCGCTACGCGGCGTGAGGCGTGAGGCGCGGGGCGAAGCTCGGTGAGGCGTGAGCGTGAGGCCTGAGGCGAAGGTCGTGGCGTGAGGCGTGAGGCGTGAGGCGAAGGTCGGTGAGGCGTGAGGCGTGAGGCGTTAGGCGATCAGCCGCAGGCCCGATCGCTGTGCCGGTCTCGCTTCGGGTGCTCGGGCCTTGAGACAGCGCAGCGGTCGCAGGTGGGGGTGTTACGCCTCTCGCCTCACGCCTCACGCCTCACCCTCTCGTCGCCTCACGCCTCACCCCTTGGCCTCACGCCTTTACCCATGTCTTCCACGCGATCCACAGCTTGCGCAGCGGGGTGAGCGCGATGCGCTGGTTGAGCACCCGGCGCCGGCCGCTTCGATCTCGTCGAGCAGCGTGCGGTAGATGGCCGCCATCACCAGGCCGGGGCGCTGGCTCTTGCGATCGCGTGGCGGCAGCAGCGCGAAGGCGCGCGAGTAATAGTCGCGCGCGCGTGCGATCTGGAATGTCATGAGGCGGGCGAATCGCTCGTCTTCCTCGAGCGCGATGAGGTCGTCGGTGGCCAGGCCGAAGCGCGCCAGCTCGTCCAGCGGAAGATAGATGCGGTTGCGGCGCACGTCTTCGCCGACGTCGCGGATGATGTTGGTGAGCTGGAAGGCGAGCCCGAGCGTCCGCGCGTACTCCAGTGTGCGCGAGTCGGTGTAGCCGAAGATGCGCGCGGACAGCTCACCGACCACGCCGGCCACGCGGTAGGCAGTACACCTCCAGCGTCGCGAAGTCGGGATAGCGGTTGTATTCGAGGTCCATTCCCATGCCCTCGACGATCTCGCTCGAGGCGCTCTTGCGGTCAGCCCGTACTCGCGCACCACCGGCGCCAGCGCCTTGCCGACCGGGTGCTGCGGCTGCCCCGCGTAGACCGCGCTCGATCTCCTGCTTCCACCAGGCGAGCTTGCTGCGCGCCACGCTGGGTCGGAGACCTCGTCCACCGACATCGTCCACCTCGCGGCAGAAGGCGTACAGCGCAATGATCGCGCGCCGTCGCTCCGGCGGCAGGAACAGGAAGCTGTAGTAGAAGCTGGAGCCGCTGGCGGCGGCCTTCTGGCGGCAGTACTCGTCCGGGCTCATCGGCTGCACGTCAGCGCGCGCACGAAGCATGTACACCCAGTCGCCTGCGAGCACCGGGCGGCTGCCGGAACACATCGCCGCTGCGCCTCGTGGAGCTTCTTCAGGATGCGCTCGCCGCCCAGCACGATCATGCGCAGCTCCATCCCGACCCGGCCCTTGAGCACGCGCCCCAGCGGCGCCCCGGCCTGCAGCATGCGGCGCGCGCGCTCGATCTGATGCCGCATGAATGCGCTCCAGGCGCGCCCGCCTCGCGCGCCGCGATCTGACGCTCGCTCACGCCGTAGCGCTGCATCTCGTCCTGGGGCAGATAGATGCGGCCCTTGGCATAGTCGATCTCGACGTCCTGCAGGAAATTGATGAGCTGCAGGCTGGCGCAGATCCCGTCGGAGTAGGCCAGGCTGCGCGGCTGCGTTTCGCCGTACAGGTGCAGCAGCAGGCGGCCGATCGGGTTGGCCGATCGGCGGCAGTAGTCCATGACCTCGCCGAAATCCGCGTAGCGCTTCTTGGTCACGTCCTGCGCGAAGGCCGACAGCAGGTCGCGAAACAGGCCGACCGGCAGGCGGTGCGCGCGGATCACCGGCGCCAGCCGCGCGAACAGGGGCGTCTGCGGCGGCTGCCCGGCTTCGATGCGATCCAGCTCGACGCCGAACTGCCGCAGGCTGCTCGCAGCCGCTGCGCCTCGGGGCATTTCCCCTTCGTCGGCGAAATCATCGGCCTGGCGCGCGAAGGCGTAGATCAGACGCACCGGGCTCGCGGTAGCGGGCCGGCAGGACCCAGGAGGCAACCGGGAAGTTCTCGTAGTGGTCAATGCCCGATGCGGCGTCGCAGGCGGCCATCGCGCGGCTGGTGATTTGCGAGTGCTATCAGGGCGTTGGGCGGCCGCGGTGCGCCAGGTGCCGGCCGGTGGAGTGGGTCGGCGCATTATATTAAAATGCCGGCTTTTGCGAAAGTGGCGGAATTGGTAGACGCACCAGATTTAGGTTCTGGCGCCGAAAGGCGTGAGAGTTCGAGTCTCTCCTTTCGCACCAGCCGCGGCCCGTGCCCTAGATCCACGCCTTGGACCGGCGGCGCCGGCTCGCCGCTCGGGGCCATTCGGACGCTGCGCCTGGCACGAGCGTTCCAGGCCTTCCCGGGTCTCCGGCTGCGGAATCCTACCACAGTGAATCGATCGCGATGCAAGCCACCATCGAAAAAGTCAGCAACCTGGAGCGCCGCCTGAACGTGTCGCTGCCGATGCAGGAGATCGAGAACGAGGTCCAGAGCCGGCTCAAGCGGCTGGCCCGCAACATGCGCATGCACGGGTTCCGGCCCGGGCAAGGTGCCGTTCCGGCTGGTCGCAGCAGACCATACGGCGGGCAGGTGCGCCAGGAGGTGCTTGGCGACGTCGCTGCAGAAGAGCTTCGGCGAAGCCGTCCGGCAGCAGAACCTGCGCGTGGCGGGCTATCCGCGCTTCGAGCCCAAGCCGCCGCCGCAGGAGCAGCCGCAAGACAATCAACAAGTCGAATTCAGCGCCACGTTCGAGGTCTATCCCGAGGTCAGCGCTGGGCGATCTGGCCGCGGTGCGCGATCGCGCGGCCCGGTCGTGGACGGTGGACGACGCCGACAGTCGACAAGACCGTCGAGATCCTGCGCAAGCAGCGCGTGCACTACCACGAGGCGGAACGGGCGGCGCGCACCGGGCGACACGCATCACCATCGACTACCGCGGCACCATCGACGGGCGGAGTTCGAGGGCGGCAGCGGGCACGACCACAGCACGGTCCTGGGCGAAGGCCGCTTGCTGGCCGAGTTCGAGGAGCAGGTCACCGGGCATGCGCCCGGGCGAGACGCGCACATTTGAACTGACCTTCCCGGAGGACTATCATGGCAAGGAAGTTGCCGGGAAAACTGCGCAGTTCGAGTCGTAATTGTCAAACGTGTGGCCGAGCCGGAGGTCCCCGAGGTCGAACGCCGATTTTGCCAAGGCGCTGGGGATCGCCGACGGCGACGTCGACAAGATGCGCGCGGACGTGAAGGGCAACCTGGAGCGCGAAGTGCGCCGGCGGCGCGACGCACGAGTGAAGGACCAGGTGATGAAGGCGCTGCTGGAGAACTCCACGCATCGAGCTGCCGAAAGCGCTGGTGCAGATGGAGATCGAGCGGCTGATGGAGGGCATGCGGCGCGACCTGGAGGCGCGCGGACTGAAGAGCGAGCAGATCCCGATGCCGGCCGGAGGCGTTCGAGCCGGAGGCGAAGCAAGCGGGTGACGCTTGGGCTGATCATCGCCGAGCTGGTCGAAGCGCGAGAGTCTGGCCGCCAAGCCCGACCAGGTCAAGGCGGTGGTGCAGGATTATGCGAGAGCTACGAGAAGCCCGAGGAGGTGGTGCGCTGGTACTACCAGTCCACGGACCGGCTGCGCGAGGTGGAGTCGCTGGTGCTGGAGAACAACGTGGTCGACTGGGTGCTCACGCGGTTAAGGTCGAGGACAAGCCGACCGATTTCGACGAACTGATGGGTGGCACACAAATGATGTGGGACAAACGCAGGGCACTGGAGCCGAGCGGCCTGGGGCTCATCCCGATGGTGATCGAGCAGAGCGGGCGCGGCGAGCGCGCCTACGACATCTACTCGCGCCTGCTGAAGGAGCGCGTGGTGTTCCTGGTGGGGCCGGTGAACGAGCTGACGGCCAACCTGATCGTGGCGCAGCTGCTGTTCCTGGAGTCGGAGAACCCGGAGAAGGACATCTCGATCTACATCAACTCGCCCGGCGGATCGGTGTCCGCGGGGCTGGCGATCTACGACACCATGCAGTTCATCAAGCCCGACGTGAGCACGCTGTGCATCGGCCAGGCGGCCAGCATGGGCGCGCTGCTGCTCGCGGCCGGCGCCAAGGGCAAGCGCTTCGCGCTGCCCAACTCGCGCGTGATGATCCATCAGCCGATGGGCGGCTTTCAGGGCCAGGCCACGGACATCGAGATCCACGCCAAGGAGATCCTGTACCTGCGCCAGCGCCTGAACGAGATCCTGGCGCGCCACACCGGCCAGGAGATCAAGACCATCGAGCGCGACACCGAGCGCGACAACTTCTTCGGCGCCGACGAAGCGGTCAAGTACGGGCTGGTGGACAAGGTGCTGCTCAGCCGCGCCGAGGTGCCGCGCCTGAGCCGCCTTCGAAGACCGAGCGCCCCACCTTGCGGAGACCGCCCACGTGCCCTATGTCCGACAAGCCCGGCTCCGAGAAGCTGCTCTACTGCTCCTTCTGCGGCAAGAGCCAGCACGAGGTGCGCAAGCTCATCGCCGGACCCTCGGTGTTCATCTGCGACGAGTGCATCGAGCTGTGCAACGACATCATCCGCGAGGAGAGCCAGAGCGAGCAGGGCGGCAAGGGAACGCGCTCCGACCTGCCGGTGCCGCACGAGATCCGCGAGATCCTCGACCAGTACGTGATCGGCCAGGAGCAGGCCAAGAAGATCCTGTCGGTGGCGGTCTACAACCACTACAAGCGCCTCAAGAACCTCGGCAAGAAGGACGATATCGAGCTTGCCAAGAGCAACATCCTGCTGATCGGGCCCACCGGCTCGGGCAAGACCCTGCTCGCCCAGACGCTGGCCCGGCTGCTGAACGTGCCGTTCGTGATGGCGGATGCCACCACGCTCACCGAGGCAGGCTATGTCGGCGAGGACGTCGAGAACATCATCCAGAAGCTGCTGCAGAAGTGCGACTACGACGTAGAGAAGGCGCAGCGCGGGATCGTCTACATCGACGAGATCGACAAGATCTCGCGCAAGTCGGACAACCCGTCGATCACGCGCGATGTCTCCGGCGAAGGCGTGCAGCAGGCGCTGCTCAAGCTGATCGAGGGCACCATCGCCTCGGTGCCGCCGCAGGGCGGGCGCAAGCATCCGAACCAGGAGTTCGTGCAGGTCGATACGACCAACATCCTGTTCGTCTGCGGCGGCGCCTTCGACGGGCTGGACAAGATCATCCGCGCGCGCTCCGAGAAGGGCGGCATCGGCTTCGGCGCGGAGGTGCGCAGCAAGGACAACCGCAGGGACATCGGCCTGGTCCTGAAGGACGTCGAGCCCGAGGACCTGATCAAGTACGGCCTGATCCCGGAGTTCGTCGGCCGCCTGCCGGTGGTGGCGACGCTCGACGAGCTGGACGAGGCGGCGCTGATCCAGATCCTCACCGAACCCAAGAACGCGCTGCTCAAGCAGTACCAGAAGATGTTCTCGCATGGAGGGCGTCGAGCTCGAGGTGCGGCAGGAAGCGCTGCAGCGCGGTGTCGCACGCGGGCGCTCGCACGGCGCACCGGAGCACGCGGGTTGCGCTCGATCCTCGAGCAGCGCGCTGCTCGACACCATGTTCGACCTGCCGTCCATGAGCAACGTGCGCAAGGTGGTGATCGACGAGGGCAGCATCACCGGCGACCAGAAGCCGATCCTGATCTACTCGGATCAGCCCAAGGTCGCCGGGTCGGCCTGAGCGCCGACTGGGTCCAGCGCCGTAGCGACGCGGCGGCACGACGAGCCGCGTGGGATGTCATGCAGTTGCAATCCGCGCGCTTCGAAGTTCGGCGCCGGCGAAGCGCGCGCCGCACCTAACGTGCCATTGCGTTGAACGTGTCCCTTACTCTCGATTTGCCTTTGCCAGGTGAACGACAATGACTAGCGTACTGCTCCGGGGCGAAACCGTCACACTGCCGCTGCTTGCCGCTGCGGGACGTGGTGGTATTTCCCCACATGGTGATCCCGCTGTTCGTGGGGCGCCCGAAGTCGATCAAGGCCCTCGAGACCGCGATGGAGGCGGGCAAGAGCATCCTGCTGGTGGCCCAGAAGTCGGCGGCCAAGGACGAGCCCGGCGCCGAGGACATGTACGGCACCGGCACCATCGCCAACATCCTGCAGATGCTGAAGCTGCCCGACGGCACGGTGAAGGTGCTGGTGGAAGGCACGCAGCGCGCGCGCATCGCGACGGTTACCGACCTGAAGACCCACTACGCCGCCGATGCGACGCCGATCTCGGCCGAGGTCGAGGACAGCACCGAGCTGGAGGCCATGCGCCGCGCGATGATCTCCCAGTTCGACCAGTACGTGAAGCTGAACAAGAAGATCCCGCCCGAGATCCTCACCTCGCTCGCCGGCATCGACGAGCCGGGCCGCCTGGCCGACACCATCGCCGCGCACCTGCCGCTCAAGCTCGAGCAGAAGCAGGAAGTGCTGGAGATGTTCGACGTGCAGCAAGCGCCTCGAGCACCTGCTCGCGCTGATGGAGACCGAGCTCGACATCCTGCAGGTCGAGAAGCGCATCCGCGGCCGCGTCAAGAAGCAGATGGAGAAGAGCCAGCGCGAGTACTACCTGAACGAGCAGGTCAAGGCGATCCAGAAGGAGCTCGGCGACATGGAGGAGGGCGCCGACCTCGACGAGATGGAGAAGCGCATCAAGGCCGCGCACATGCCCAAGGAGGCGCGCAACAAGGCCGAGTCGGAGCTGCGCAAGCTGCGCCTGATGTCGCCGATGTCGGCCGAGGCCACGGTGGTGCGCAACTACATCGAGACGCTGCTCGGCCTGCCGTGGAAGAAGAAGAGCAAGATCAGCGGCGATCTGGCGCAAGGCCGAAGACGTCCTCGACGAGGATCACTACGGCCTGGAGAAGGTCAAGGAGCGCATCGTCGAGTACCTCGCCGTGCAGCAGCGCGTGGACAAGGTGAAGGCGCCGATCCTGTGCCTGGTGGGCCCGCCCGGGGTGGGCAAGACCTCGCTCGGCCAGTCGATCGCGCGCGCCACCAACCGCAAGTTCGTGCGCATGTCGCTGGGCGGAGTGCGCGACGAGGCCGAGATCCGCGGCCACCGCCGCACCTACATCGGCTCGATGCCCGGCAAGATCCTGCAGAACATGACCAAGGTCGGCGTGCGCAATCCGCTGTTCCTGCTCGACGAGGTGGACAAGATGGGGATGGACTTCCGCGGCGATCCGTCCTCGGCGCTGCTGGAGGTGCTCGACCCGGAGCAGAACCACTCCTTCGCCGACCACTACGTCGAGGTCGAGTACGACCTGTCCGACGTCATGTTCGTGGCCACCGCGAACACCATGAACATCCCGCGCGCCGCTGCTCGACCGCATGGAAGTGATCCGCCTGTCCGGCTATACCGAGGACGAGAAGGTCAACATCGCCATCCGCTACCTGCTGCCCAAGCAGATCAAGAACCACGGGCTCAAGCCCGAGGAGATCGCGGTGTCGGAGAGCGCGATCCGCGACATCGTCCGCTACCACACGCGCGAAGCCGGCGTGCGCGCGCTCGAGCGCGAGATCTCCAAGATCTGCCGCAAGGTGGTGAAGTCGCTGGTGCTGAAGAAGCGCGCGACCAAGACCACGATCAATGCCAAGAACCTCGGCAATTACCTCGGGCGTGCGCCGCTATACCTTCGGCATGGCGGAGAAGCACAACCAGGTGGGGCAGGTCACCGGCCTGGCGTGGACCGAGGTGGGCGGCGAGCTGCTCACCATCGAGAGCGCGGTCATGCCCGGCAAGGGCAAGGTGGTGTCCACCGGCAAGCTCGGCGAGGTGATGCAGGAGTCGATCCAGGCCGCGCTCACCGTGGTGCGCAGCCGCTCGCAGAGGCTCGGCATCGCCGAGGACTTCTACCAGAAGAACGACATCCACATCCACCTGCCGGAGGGCGCCACGCCCAAGGACGGGCCGAGCGCGGGCATCGGCATCTGCACCGCGATGGTGTCGGTGCTGAGCGGGCATCCCGGTGCGCGCCGATGTGGCGATGACCGGCGAGATCACGCTGCGCGGCGAAGTGCTGCCGATCGGCGGGCTGAAGGAGAAGCTGCTGGCCGCGCATCGCGGCGGCATCAAGACCGTGCTGATTCCGGAGGAGAACGTGAAGGACCTCTCCGAAATCCCGGACAACATCAAGAATCGCCTGGACATCCACCCGGTCAAGTGGATCGACCAGGTGCTCGATCTCGCGCTCGAGCGCAAGCCCGAACCGCTGCCGGAGAAGAGCCGAGCCTGTGGCGCATCCCGCCGGTCGAGACCACCGAGGCGGTCGTCGCCGTCAAGCACTGAGACAGGTCACTATTTGCACCGCGCAGCGTGACGCTGCGGGTGCCCTCTGAAGTTTCCTTGTGCTGCACTGCGAAGTCCGCGGTGCGCTGCGGGCCTATGCCTTATCCGTGTGGGCGAGACGCGGTGTCCGTGTCCCGCTGCGTCGTGCTTGACACAGGCTTTTGGCGCTTGCTATAAGGCGCGAGGAGGAGCGTCGTCTGTGTGGCTGTTCCGCGCTGTTATCACGCGCGGAGTGCCACCCACACGCAGTTCAATACTCACGTCAGGGAAGGCCTGCGCGCGGGGCGCGCATGCGCTATTCGCATTGCGCGAGGTGCCCGAGCAGCAGGGCGGCTCAACTCTTCATCGAAAGGGGACGCACGTGAACAAGCAAGAACTCATCGACGTGGTCGCGAAAACGGCCGACATCTCGAAGGCGGCGGCCGGCCGTGCGCTGGATGGCGCGATCACCGCCATCAAGGGCTCGCTGAAGAAGGGGCAGACCGTCACGCTGGTCGGCTTCGGCACTTTCTACGTGGGCAAGCGCGCGGCGCGCAGCGGCCGCAACCCGCGCACCGGCGCAGCATCAAGATCCGGGCCGCCAAGGTGCCCGAAGTTCCGCGCTGGCAAAGCCCTCAAGGATTCGGTAAACTGACCGCCCGTTTAGCGGCAGTCGCCGTGGCACGCGCGGAGCAGTCCGCGCAGGCAGGCGCGGTTCCTCGGCCTGCATGCGCGGGCATGTCGCATGACTCCGGCGCCTGCCCTGCGGGGGTGCTTAGCTCAGTTGGTAGAGCGTCGCCCTTACAAGGCGAATGTCGGCGGTTCGAACCCTCAGCACCCACCACTGATCGGCGCTCCCGGTGCAGCGGCGGCCGCAAGGCTGCAGCCGCGCAAACTTTGCAAGGTCGGGGAGTGGTAGTTCAGTTGGTTAGAATACCGGCCTGTCACGCCGGGGGTCGCGGGTTCGAGTCCCGTCCACTCCGCCAGCTTCCCAGAAAGGCGAACGCGAGTTCGCCTTTTTGTTTTATCGAAGACGCGCGCAGCGTAAGGCGAGGACAACAGTCGGCGCCCTGTCGTACAGTCTGCAAGGGGATGCGTGTCCGATTTGTCGCCCTGACTCGTGACTCCTCACGCTCACGCTGAGCATAGCGCTATCCAGCCATGTTCGATTTCGTCAAGAAACGCCGCATCATCGTCGGAGTCATCATCGCGCTGCTGTCGCATCCCCTTCGCCTTCTTCGGCATCGACTTCTACTTCCAGCGGCGGTGAGCGCGGGCGAGAGTCGCCTCGGTCGGCGGCACCCGGATCAGCGAGCCGCGAATATGCAGAGGCGCTGCGTCAGCGCCAGGAACAGTTGCGCCAGGCAATGCGCGGGCAGGTCGATCGCGCGCATGCTCGACAGTCCGGAGGTGCGGCAGGCGGTCCTCGACCAGCTGGTCGACGAGCGCGTGATGTACGCCGCTGCGCTGAAGGCCGGCCTCACGGTCACCGACACCGAGCTGCAAGGAGTCATCGCCGAGATCCCGGCGTTTCGCGAGGACGGGGGCAGCGGGCAAGTTCTCGCCGGCGCTGTACCAGTCGGCGCTGCGCAACCAGGGCATGTCCGAGCAGATGTTCGAGGCGCTGCTGCGCAAGGACCTCATCCTGAGCCGGGCGCGTCAGAGCGTGGCGGCAACGGCATTCGTTCCCGCCGCGGTCATGGAACGGCTGTACCGGCTGCGTGCCCAGGAGCGCGAGGTGAGCCAGCAGGTGCTCGTCGCCGGAGCAGTTCGCGGCCAAGGTCCAGATCGCGCCCGACGCGGCGAAAGCCTACTACGACGCCAACCAGGACCAGTTCAAGCTGCCGGAGAAGGTGCGCGTGCAGTACGCGATCCTACTCGCTCGACGGGGTGCAGCGCCAAGTCGAAGCTCACCCCGGACCAGATCGAGAAGTACTACGAGGAGCGGCGGGCGCAGTTCGAGAAGCCGGAGGAGCGGCGCGCCAGCCACATCCTGATCGCGGTGCCGGCGGCGCCACGCCGGAGCAGAAGGCCAAGGCGCGGGAGAAGGCCGAGGCGCTGCTCGCGCAGGCGAAGAAATCGCCCCAGGCGTTCGCCGAGCTGGCGAAGAAGAACTCCGAAGACCCCGGTTCGGCCACTGGAAGGCGGGGATCTGGGCTTCTTCTCGCGCGGCAGAATGGTCAAGCCGTTCGACGATGCAGTGTTCGGCATGCAGCGTGGGCGACATCGCCGGGCCGGTGGAGACGCAGTTCGGCTTCCACATCATCAAGCTCGAGGCCATCAAGGCTGCGGAGGGCCCCAAGCTCGAAACGGTCAAGGCCCAGATCGAGGAGGAGCTGCGCAAGGCGGAGGCCGGCAAGCGCTTCGCCGAGGCCGCCGAGACCTTCAGCAACCTGGTGTACGAGCAACCCGACAGCCTGAAGCCGGCGGCGGACGAGCTCAAGCTCGAGCTGCACGAGCAGCGGCTGGATCACCCGGCAGGGCGGCGCGGACAATCCGCTGCTGAACAACGAGAAGTTCCTGCGCGCGCTGTTCTCCGACGACGCTGCTCAAGCAGGACCGCAACACCGAGGCGGTCGAGATTGCGCCCAACATGCTGGTGGCGGCCAGGGTCATCGAGCACCAGCCCGCGACGCAGCGGCCCTTCGAGGAAGTGCGCGCCGAGGTCGTGCAGCCGGCTGACGCACGACAAGGCGGTGGAGCTCGCGAAGCAGGAAGGCCAGGCGATGCTCGCGCAGCTGCAAAAGGGCGAATCGGACGGCCGCGCCTGGTCCCCGCCGCAGATGGTCACGCGCGAACGCCGCGCCGGGCTGCACCCGGAGGCCGCGCAGGCGGTGTTCGGCGCCGACGCCAGCAAGCTCCCGGCCTATGTCGGGCTCGCCACGCCGGATGGCCGCTACGTGATCTACCGCATCAGCCGAATAGTCGAGGTGGAGACGGTCGATGCCGAGGCCCGCAAGACGCTCGCGCGCCAGCTCGAGCAGGTCGTCGGATGGAGGCCGAGGCCGGCCAGGCTGACCAGCCTCAAGCAGCGCACGGACGTGCGGATCAATCAGAAGGCGATGGAGAAGAGCGGGTGATTGGTGGAGCCCTTATTCCAGGAATATCGAACGGCAGCGATACTGAACCCCGCGTCCACGTACACTATCTCGCCGGTGATGCCGCTCGCCAGATCGCTGCACAGAAACGCCGCGGTGTTGCCGACCTCCTCGGTGGTCACGTTGCGCCGCAGCGGCGCCACCTTCTCGTTGTACGACAGGATCTTTCCGAAGCTGCCGATGCCGGCCGCGGCCAGGGTCTTGATCGGCCCGGCGGAGATGGCGTTGACGCGGATGCCCTTCGGGCCCGAGGCTGAAGGCCATGTAGCGCACGTTCGCCTCGAGGCTTGCCTTGGCCAGCCCCATCACGTTGTAGTTCGGCATCGCGCGCTCGGCGCCGAGATAGCTCAGCGTCAGCAGGGCGGCCTGGCGCCCCTGCATCAGCGGCAGGCCGGCCTTGGCGAGCGCGGCGAAGCTGTAGCTGCTGATGTCGTGCGCGATGCGGAACGCTTCGCGCGAGACCGTGTCGAGGTAGTCGCCGGCGAGCGCCTCGCGCGGCGCGAACGCGATCGAGTGGACGATGCCGTCCAGGCCGTCCCAGCGCTCGCCGAGCTGCGAGAACAGGCTGTCGATCTGCTGGTCGCTGGTGACGTCGCAGGAGAAGATCGCATCGGTGTCGAACTCTCCGGCCAGCCCCAGCACGCGGTCCTTCACCGCATCGCCCTGATAGGTGAAGGCAAGCTGCGCGCCTTCGCGCCGCATGGCCTTGGCGATACCGTAGGCGATCGAGCGGCTGCTCAGCATGCCGGTCACGAGGACCTTCTTGCCCTGCATGAAGCCCATGGTTCGTCTCCGCGGGAGAGCGGCCGATTATAGCCGACCTCGGGGCCGAGCCCGCTTGCGCCCGATGAAGGTGGCGCCGTCGTTTCGGGTAGACTGTGGCGTCATGCTCGTAGCCTGTCCGGTGTGCTCGCCGCGTTCGCCATCCTGCTGCTGAGCGGCTGCGGCTCGCCGTGGAACAATCCGTACCCGGCGTCCGAGCGCGGCGCCAACATCTTCTACACCTCCTTCTCCGAGCGCCCGAAGCATCTCGACCCGGTCCAGTCGTACTCCGAGAACGAATACGCCCTGATCGCCAACATCTACATGCCGCCGCTGCAGTACCACTATCTGTTGCGGCCCTACGAGCTGGTCCCGTTCGCCGCGGAGCAGCTGCCTCGCCCGCAGTACTTCGACAGGCACGACCGTCCGCTGCCCGACACTGCGCCTGCCGGCGCAGATCGCCTACATCGTCTACGACATCCACATCCGCTCCGGCCTCGCCTACCAGCCTCATCCGGCCTTCGCCCGCAACGCCGCGGGCCAGCCGCTGTATCTGGATCTGTCGGCGCACGACCTGCGTGGCATCTGCGGACGCTCGCGCGACTTCAAGGAGACCGGCACGCGCGAGGTGGTCGCCGCCGACTACGTCTACCAGATCAAGCGGCTGGCGAGCCCGCGCCTGCACTCGCCGATCTTCGGGTTGATGAGCCAGTACATCGTCGGGCTGAAGGAGTATGCCGAGCGAGTTCACGCGGCGGCCGCCGAAGCTGCCGGCGGACGCGTGGCTCGACCTGAACCAGGACGAGATCAGCGGAGTGAGCGTGGTCGATCGCTACACCTACCGGATCCGCGTCAAGGGCAAGTACCCGCAGTTCCTCTATTGGCTGGCGATGCCGTTCTTCAGCCCCATCCCGGTGGAGGCCGACCGCTTCTATGCGCAGCCGGGCATGGCGGAGAGGAACTTGAGCTTCGACTGGTACCCGGTAGGCAGCGGCCCCTACATGCTCACGGTGCACAACCCGAACCGGCAGATGGTGCTCGACCGCAACCCCAACTTCCCGGCTGAGCCGTATCCGTCGCAGGGTGCGCCGGGGGACGGCGAGGCGGGCCTGCTGGCCGACGCGGGGCAGCCGATGCCCTTCATCGACCGGATCGTGTTCTCGCTGGAGAAGGAAAGCATCCCGTACTGGAACAAGTTCCTGCAGGGCTACTACGATGCCTCGGGCATCACCTCGGACACCTTCGACCAGGTGATCCGCGTCACCGGCACGGCGACGCGCAGCTCACCCCCGCGATGCAGGAGCAGGGGATCCAGCTGCAGACCTCGGTCGCCACCAGCATCATGTACATGGGGTTCAACATGCTCGACCCCGTGGTGGGCGGGGACTCCGAGCGCGCGCGCAAGCTCCGCCAGGCCATCTCGATCGCCATCGACCAGGAGGAGTTCATCTCCATCTTCCTCAACGGCCGGGGCATCGCCGCGCAAGGGCCGATCCCGCCCGGGATCTTCGGCTACCAGGAGGGCGAAGCCGGGACTCGACCGCTACGTCTACGACTGGGTCGACGGCGAGCCGCGCCGCAAGTCGATCGATGCCGCCAAGCAGCTGCTGGCCGAGGCCGGCTATCCGCGAGGCATCGACCGCGAGACCGGCAAGCCGCTCATCATCTATTTCGACAGCACCATGAGCGGGGTGGGCGCGAAGGCGCGTACCGACTGGCTGATCAAGCAGCTCAGCCAGATCGACCTGCAGCTGGTGATGCGCAGCACCGACTACAACCGCTTCCAGGAGAAGATGCGCAAGGGCACCGAGCAGCTCTACTACTGGGGCTGGAATGCCGACTATCCGGATCCGGAGAACTTCCTGTTCCTGTTCTACGGGCCGCAGGGCAAGGTCAAGTTCAGCGGCGAGAACGCATCCAACTACGCCAACCCGCAGTTCGACCGGCTGTTCGAGCGCATGCGCGAGATGGAGAACTCGCCGGCGCGGCAGGCGATGGTGAGCGAGATGATGCGAGATCCTGCAGCGCGATGCGCCGTGGGTGTGGGGCTTCTATCCGAAGGACTTCGGCGCTGGCGCATCAGTGGGTGTACAACCGCAAGCCCAACAAGATGGCCAACAACACGCTGAAGTACCAGCGCATCGACCCGGCGCTGCGCGAGCGTTTGCGTGACGAGTGGAACCCGCCCGTGCTCTGGCCGCTGGCGGTGGTGGCGCTGGTGCTCGTTGCGCTGCTGCTGCCGGCCATCGCGCTGTACCGCAAGCGCGAGCGGGCCGCTGCCCTGCTGCCCGTCCGCCCGCGACGCCCGACGAGCCGGCGCAATGGTCCAGTATCTGATCCGCCGGGTGCTGTACGCGCTGCCGATCCTGATCGGCGTGAACCTGATCACCTTCGCGCTGTTCTTCTTCATCAACACGCCCGACGACATCGCCCGCATGCAGCTCGGGCAGAAACGGGTGACGCCGGAAGCGATCCAGCACTGGAAACAGGAGCGCGGCTATGACAAGCCCCTGCTCTACAACGGCGCGGCGCCCGGCGCACGGCAAGCTCACCGACACCGTCTTCTTCGACAAATCCGTGAGCCTGTTCTGGTTCGACTTCGGCTCTTGCCGAGGACGGGCGCGACATCGGCAACGAGATCCGCAGCGCGCATGGGGCCGAGCCTCGCCATCGCGGTGCCCAGCTTTCGTCGGTCGGGCTGGCCTGCTACATTACCTTCGCGCTGCTGCTGGCCTTCTTTCGCGCCACCTATGTGGACTTCGTCGGCGTCGTGCTGTGCGTCGCCGCCATGTCCATCTCGGGGCTGTTCTATATCATCGGCGGGCAGTACCTGGTGAGCAAGCTCTGGAACCTGGTGCCCATCTCGGGCTATGCCGGGGGCATCGACGGCTGGAGGTTCGTGATCCTGCCGGTGGCGATCGCGCTCATCGCCAGCATCGGCGAGCGCGGACGCTGGTACCGCACCATCTTCCTCGAGGAGATCAACAAGGACTACGTGCGCACCGCCCGGGCCAAGGGCCTGTCCGAAGGCCGCGTGCTGTTCCGCCATGTCCTGCACAACGCCCTGATCCCGATCCTCACCGGCGTGGTGGTGGCAATCCCGTCGCTCTTCATCGGCAGCCTGGTGACCGAGTCGTTCTTCGGCATTCCCGGACTGGGCAGCTACACCATCGACGCCATCAGCGCGCAGGATTTCTCGGTGGTGCGCGCCATGGTATTCCTCGGCTCCGTGCTCTACATCGTCGGGCTGATCCTGACCGACATTTCCTATACCGTGGCCGATCCGCGCATCCGGCTGCAGTGAGAAAGCGCATAGACAGCAAAGGTCTACGAGAACGCCATGGATCGAGCTGAAAAGGGCTGGACTCGCTGTGAGGCAGCAGGTACCCGATCAGCGTGCAATACGACGGCCAGGTGGTGGGAGAGTACTTCGCGGATCTGCTGGTAGAGGAAGAGGTCGTATGCGAGCTCAAAGCAGCAATGGACATTGCGCCCGAGCATGAGGTGCAGCTCGTGAACTACCTGACCGCCACTGGCAAGAACGTAGGGTTGCTGCTGAACTTTGGAAAGAGCGTAACGGTGAAGCGCAAGTATCGACTGCATACGACTCGTTTCGTCGCCACGGAGACCGACGATGCTGAGTATGTCGTAACTTCGGTTGCATCGGAGTCCAATGGCTGCCGTCGTTGAATCTCGCTCGCGTGATCGTCTAGCAGCGCGGTTGGCTGGAAATCCTGTTAATCCTGAAAATCCTGTTAATCCTGTGAATTCGCAGTAGAAGAAGTAGACGAAGTAGATGCCGTTCAAGCCCGTCATCCTCTGGACCGATGCGCTGGTGTTCCTGCTGGTTGCGGCAGTGATCACCTTCGGGTGGTACGTGGCGCGCCACGAGCACCTGATGGCGCCCTGGCGCAAGGTGATGCGCAGCCGCTACGGCATGTGCGCGCTGGTGGTGCTGGCGCCGTTCATCGTGGTGGGCCTGCTCGACTCGCTGCACTACCGGCCGCGCCTGGAGACCATGCAGGGCGTGGCCAACGCCGGCTATTCGGTCGAGGTGCTGAGCCTGCTGGACAAGATTGCCGCGCCGCTGCGGACGCACATCCGAGCGCACCTACTCGGCGCCGCTGGCAGCCTACGCCTTCGCCATGGAGACGGTGACCCTGCCCGACGGCACGCAGAAGCGGGAGTATCCGCGCCTCAGATACGGCGGCGCACAACTGAAGGACCCCGCACACCCAGCTGGTTCCCGACGTGTTGCGCACGCACGCTTGCGGGGATGCGGGCCTGGCGGTGGTCGGCTGGATCGTGCTGACCACGCTGGTGGCGGCCTGGCTGGCGCAGCGGCGCGACCGCGACTTCGGCACGGTGCTGAGCGCGATCCTGCGCGGCGAGGCCGGCGTGCCCTGGCGCGCGATGCTGGCGACGGCTGGCCTGCTGCTGCTGGTCGCCGGCCCGGTGGTCGTGCTGAGCGGCCACTACCACGTGCTCGGGCACCGACAAGGTCGGGCAGGACGTGCTGTACCAGACGCTCAAGAGCGTGCGCACCGGTCTCGTGATCGGCACGCTGACGACTCTGATCATGCTGCCTTTCGCGCTGCTGCTCGGGATCATGGCCGGGTACTTTCGCGGCTGGGTGGACGATGTCATCCAGTACGTCTACACCACGCTGAATTCGATCCCCGGCGTGCTGCTCATCGCCGCCGTCGGTGCTGATCATCCAGGTCGTGATGGACCGCAATGCCGGACCTGTTCGAGACCGTGACCGAGCGCGCCGACGTGCGCCTGCTGGCGCTGTGCCTGATCCTGGGGATCACGAGCTGGACCGGCCTGTGCCGGCTGCTGCGCGGCGAGGCGCTCAAGCTGCGCGAGCTGGAGTACGTGCAGGCCGCGCGGCGTTCGGCGTGTCGGACTGGGGCATCATCACGCGCCATCTGCTGCCCAACGTCATGCACATCGTCCTGATTGCGGTGGTGATGGACTTCAGCGGCCTGGTCCTGGCCGAGGCGGTGCTGTCCTACGTCGGCGTGGGTGTCGATCCGTCCATGATCAGCTTCGGCACCATGATCAACAACGCGCGCCTCGAGCTGGCGCGCGAGCCCGATGGTGTGGTGGTCGCTGGCGGCAGCCTTCGTGTTCATGTTCGCGCTGGTGCTCTCGGCGAACCTGTTCGCCGATGCGGTGCGCGATGCCTTCGACCCGCGCATCCGCACCGGCTGGGGCTTGCCGCGCCTGCGCGCCGCGCGCGCCACACGGTGACGCGCCGCACACGCTGACGCACATGGCCACCATCACCGCAACTCCGCCCTGCTCGAGGTCGACGGCCTGTCCACCTGGCTGGATACCGCAGCGCGGCGTGCTGCGCGTGGTGGACGGCGTGTCCTTCGCCATCGGTCGCGGCGAGACCTTCGCGCTGGTGGGCGAGTCCGGCTGCGGCAAGTCCATGACGGCGCTCTCGCTCATGCGCCTGCTGCCCGAGGTGGGCCACGTGGTGGGCGGACGGGTGGTGCTGGAGGGAACCGACTTGCTGGCGCTCTCTGAGGCTCGCCATGCGCAGCGTGCGCGGCAAGCCGCATGGCGATGATCTTCCAGGAGCCGGCGCTCAGCCTCAATCCGGTGATGCCGGTGGGTGCGCAGATCGTGGAGGTGCTGGAGCGGCACACCGGCCTGCGCGGTGAGGCGGCGGCGCACCGGGCTCGCGAGCTGCTGGACTGGGTGGGCATTCCCGACGCAGCCCGGCACCTCGACCACTATCCGTTCCAGATGTCCGGCGGAATGAAGCAGCGCGTGATGATCGCCATCGCGCTCGCCTGCCATCCCAGCCTGCTCGATCGCGGACGAGCCGACCACTGCGCTCGACGTGACGATCCAGGCCCAGGTGCTCGAGCTGCTGCGCCGGCTGCAGCAGCGAGAGCGGCATGTCGATCATGCTCATCACGCACGACCTGGGCGTGGTGGCGGAGATGGCGCATCGGGTCGCCGTCATGTATGCCGGCGAGATCGTCGAGATCGCCCCGCGCGAGCGCTTCTTCAGGGCGCCCGCACATCCGTACTCGGCACAAGCTGTTCGAGGCTTGCCCGGCGTGCGCGGGGCGCGACCAGCCGCCTGGCCGTGATTCCCGGCGTCGGTGCCGCCGCTCGATCGGGTCTTCGACGGGCTGCCGCTTCGCCGACCGCTGCGATCGTGCCTGGTCGCTATGCCGACCAGACAGGTGCCGCCGTTGGTCGACCTCGGCGGCGGACAGCAGGTCCGCTGCCATCTGTACGCCGCCGAAGGCGGCGCACAGGCTGAGGCGAGCGAGCAGGCGAGGCGGCGAGCGGGGCACTGCGACCACGATGTCGCTGGGCAGACGTGACCGCAGCACAAACGAGGCTCGCCTGCGTGCCGCTTGCTGCAGGTCGAAGACCTGAAGGTGCACTTTCCCGATCCGCAAGGGCCTGTTCAAGCGCGTGGTCGGCCATGTGAAGGCGGTGGACGGGGTGATCCCTGGAGATTCCCTCGCATCGCACGCTGGCGCTGGTGGGCGAGTCGGGGTGCGGCAAGACCACCGTAGGGAAGGGCATCCTGCAGCTGCTGCCGACCACCGCGGGCCGTGTGACCTTCGAGGGCAAGAACCTGTGCTGCGCTCGCGCCCGCGACGCTGCGCGCCGTGGCGCCGCGACTTCCAGATCATCTTCCAGGATCCCTACAGCTCGCTCAACCCGCGCATGCGCGTCATGGAGATCGTGGAGGAGGGCATGGCGGCGCTGGGCGTTGGCGCCGACCGCGCCGAGCGGCAGGCTCGAGTGGACGCGCTGCTCGAGCAGGTCGGGCTGCAGCCGGACATGAAGCTGCGCTATCCGCATGAGTTCTCAGGGGGCAGCGCCAGCGCATTGCGATCGCGCGCGCGCTGGCAGTGGAACCGAAGCTGATCATCTGCGACGAGCCCACCAGCGCTCTGGACGTGTCGGTGCAGGCGCAGATCCTGAACCTGCTGAAGGAGCTGCAGCGCAAGCTGGGGCTCGCCTATCTGTTCATCACGCACAACATCTCGGTGGTTGAGTTCCTGGCTCACGAAGTTGCGGTGATGTACCTGGGGCGTATCGTCGAGAAGGGCTCGGTGCAGGAGGTGCTGGACACGCCGCGCCACCCCTATACCCGCGCGCTGCTCTCGGCCGTGCCGGCCATCGATGCAGCAGCTCAAGCGCGAAATCATCCGGCTGCAGGGCGAGCTGCCCTCGCCGGTGAATCCGCCGCTCGGCTGCCACTTCCACCCGCGCTGCCCCGAGGCGATGCCGGTCTGCCGGCAGGCCTATCCGGAGGTCACCGAACTCAGCGCGACCCATCAGGTGCGCTGTCACCTGTGCTCGAGCTTAGGGCCTAACCGCAGAGGCGCAGAGGAACGCGGCGAAGAGCCCCTAAGGGTACCTAAAAGGGTGCGATAGCCAGCGCAGAACCGGGATTGGCCGCCAAGACGCCAAGAAACCCGTTCCTCTGCGGCCCTCTGCGTCCTCTGCGGTAAATGAGGTGCGCCTTTGAACGGCCGAGGGCGCCAGAACCCGAGAGGAAAGCTTTCCTGACGCTGCAGGGGACAGCCGTGGACGGCTTAGATATGGAGACGCACGCCGCCGCGCAGGGCCACTTGCCACTCCAAAAAGTGGCTTTGCCACGCGTTATTCAGTAGTCTTGGCCGTCGGCACCACCCCACTGAGATGAGGATGGCCACCAAAGACTAAACTGCGGCCGAATTGTTCGGATTAATCTCGCATGGGCACGAACTCTGAATGACCGGCGCTTTCTCCATGAGCGAAGAGCAAGCGATCGCCCGCTACGAGGGCTATCTGCAACGCGACCCGGACAACGCGTCGTTGCTGATCGTCCTGGGCGATCTTTACCATCGCCACGGCAAATTTTCCCAGGCGCTCGCCTGTTACGAGAAGTGTCTTGGGCGGGAACCGCAGCACGCTGCGGCGAAGGGACGCATCGCGAGCGTCATGATCTCGCAGCACCGCTTCGAGGAGGCCGAGCAGCTGCTGCGCTCGCTCACCGACGAGGGTGAGCCAGATCCGGCGCTGCTGCACAATCTCGGCATTACCTTGTATTACCAGAAGCGCTGGGCGGAAGCGCTGGAAGCTTTCCAGCGGGCGCGCGCACGCGGACTCCAGGACGCGCAGAACGCCCTTTACGAGGCGTATGCGCTGCATCGGCTCGGCGAGATCGACAAGGCCGCACGAGAGGTGTCGCGGCTGGCTGAAAGGCAATCCCGACAATGCGCTGAACGGCTACCTCGCCGTGCTCGAGATGGACAGCGGGGACATGACCGCAGCCAATCGGCGCGCCGAGGAAGTGCTCGAGCCAGCAGCCGGGCAACGCGGACGCCGCGTTGGTGGCGGGCATGTGGCGCGTCGAGCAGCAGCAGATCGAGCAGGCTGAGCGCCACTTCGAGAATGTGTTGCAAGCGGAACCGGACAGTCCCAGAGGCTGGCTTGCCAAAGGCTTGGTTCACCTATACCGGCAGGAACACGGCGCGGCGATCTCGGCGATCGAGAGGGCGCTGAACATACATGCCACGTCATGTCGGCACCCTGGTGACCCTGGGCTGGGCCAGGTTCGCCGCGCATGACATCCCCGGCGCTGAACGGACCTTCCGTGAAGCCATCGCCGCCGATGCCACGTTCGGCGAGGCACACGGTGGACTCGCCGTCACATTGATCTTTCAGAAACGACTGGAGGAGGCCAGGCGTGAGACTCAGGTGGCGCAGCGCCTGAACCCGAACAGCCTGGGCGCCGTGTGGGCGCGCGGCGCGCTCCTGGCGCTCGATGGCAAGCGAGAGCGCGGAGAGGCGCTGGTCGCCGGGGCACTCAACCGTCCGCTCACCGCGGACGGCAAGACCGCGTTCGATCACATCCAGATGTTCCTGCGACAGCAGGCCGCGCGGTCCGCTCCGACGCCCAAGCAATTCAAGCACTAGCCGAGCTTCACCATTGGTCACGAATGGACCGAAGCTTCCGACGGGCCACGCTAGCCCTTTACGCTCGCGCAGATCTGGCGCAAGATCGGCAAAGCCCTACCCAAGGAGCAGCCAGTGGCCGCCGCGAACATCGAGACCAGTGTAGACGCCGAAGAGCTGTTGTTTATCGCGATCAAGGCCATGCAGGCCGATCAGGACGAGGACGCGATCGATTCTCTGAAGCGCGCACTGCTGATCTCGCCGCAGGATGCCAGCCTGCACTACATGCTCGGCGCGGTACATGCGCAACTGGGACTTTACGCTCGAGCGATCGAGGAAATGACGCAAGCGACAGCGCTCGATCCCGCGCTCGGGAACGCCTCACTGCAGCTCGGTCTGTTACACCTGGTCACCGGAGACGCCGAGCTGGCGCGGCGTGCTTGGGCGCCCCTGGGGGCGCTCGGCGAGGACGATCCGCTGCGGCTGTTCAAAACAGGAATGGAGTATTTCCTCGACGAGGCCTACGACCGGGCGATCGCCCAGATCAGGCGCGGCATGGAGCGCTGCCAACTCGAATCGCTCAATCGCGAAATGCAACGCATCGTCGAGCAAGCCGAATCGATGCAAGCCGAGGCGTCGAAGCCCAAGGCTGCGGCATCCGAAGCACCGCCGCAAAGAGGCACGCCGCAGTCCGCCTCCGCCGACTCACAGCATGTTCTTCTGGCCGGCTACACAAAACACCGCTCCAAGTAAAACCGAAGCTTGCGTGGACGCTGACGATTCAGCCGGGCGCAGGCTGTGACAGCCTGGGATCCGGAATCTCCGCCAGGTAAATGGTGCGTTGTCCGGTTCGCGGGACGACAGCCACAGCGAGCACCCTGAACCGGGTACCGGTGAAAAACACCACTTCCCCCTCTTCGGGATGATCGGAGAGCGTCGACACGTCGCGACCATTGACCGACGCGATCACGAACGTGGTATTGCCAGGGCAGCGGACCGCTGGATTGGCGACAGCGCTGACGAAAGCATGCTCGCGCACGATAGCTCCCGGAACATACTTCGCCGCAATATCGTCTGGGAGCGTGGCTGCGCGGTACACCGGACCCCGGTACGCCGGGAGCTGATAAAGCCCTGAGGTCGCCACCCGGATGTAGGCATCGAGCTTCTCGAGCTTCGCCATATCGACCCGGCGTAGCGCGCTGTCGATGGTGCCGTAGTCCTCGCTGATGTAGGCCTTGACGGCGACCAGGTCTTCGATCGGGATGTCTTTCAACGGACGCTGCGGCACACAAGACCTCTTCGCAAGTCGCGCAAACGGCGGCCCGCTGGATGTTTATCGTCCTGAACCGCCCTCGTGGCGGGAAGGCACGGGGAAGGGATTTCCCGCATCGTCCAGACCGATCGGGAATGCATACTTCTCAGCCCGGCGACAGCGATCTGGCGATCGGCGGGAATGTGCTCGCGCGCTTCCTGCGATTGTATCAATCGCTCGAGCAGTCAGCCGGTCCTCAGCACTCAATTCCATCGTCGCTGGCTCCCTGTTGCGAGAGACCAATGGTACGCGATCACGCACTTCGAAAGGGCGCCGCACAGAAACAGGAGTCAACTGGTCATACCACCTCATCGAGATAAATGACGTGTTTCCGGTCGCCTGACCGCCTCGTCGATTCTCTCGGATTGCGCTGTGCTCCTCGAAACGCAGTACTTTGAGTTTCTTACCCGGAATGGACAAAACCTCGTCCTCGGACGGTCCTGCGGCAGAGACCGGAGACACATAGCGACCCGTGCGCACATTGGTCACGAATAACGTATCTCCGCGAAAGCCTGTCGAAGTCTTGGTGCTGCTATAGAAGGTAGGCTCGATGAGCTTCCGCCTTCCTGCTGGTACTTGGCCTAGCAGCTGAGGCTGGTCCCGAAATTCGCGCCACGGAATACCGGTCCGGGCCGGTTCCTTCGGCAGGCTTGGAAAGCGCGACACTCAAAGTGCTGAGATATCCCTCCAATTTCCCTTGATCGGTGGTGTCGTACAGGTACAGGGCCTTGTTGAGGTCGTCGTAATCCGAGCTGCCCTTCTTCCCACCGAAACAAGGTCGCCTGGATCGGGGAAGGCAAAGGATTTGTCGTCGGTGTAACCCCTGATCGCGACCCTGTCCTCCACTTCCAGCTGGCGGAAGTCAGGTATTAGCCTTGGCGGTCGGAGTTCGAAGGCTATCTTGACACCCTGCTCTTAGATACTCGAACCGATCGGACACCAGGGGGTTTTTGGGTCGAGCGTCATGCAATTCCTGCGTGAACTTCTGCCGCAGGCGAGGAAGATCAGCCGGATTGATGTTGTTGTAGTCCGGTAGTGAGGGGCCGGGTTACCGAGGCACCATCCGCTGGAGGCGCCTTGAGCAGCAGTTCGAGCTTTACGTGCTGGAAGGGTGGCCGTATCCTTGAGCTCCTCCGTTTCGGCCGCCGACAAGGTCGTAACGCTGGTGGGCGGGGTCTGCGGCTGCTGTGTCACCGGGCTGCTGCGGCGGGCTGCTACCACAGGGGCGGCTGCTGTATCACGGGCTGCCGCGTTCCCGAGCTGCTGTATCGACGGGCTGCAGCGGTTGTCACGAGTCACGGTCGTGCACAGGCTGCTGCTGTAGTCACGGGCTGCAGCGGTGCTCACGGTCTGTGGCTGCGTTCCAGCTCGTGGGCCACCCCCCTTCGGAACGTTCACGCTCTTGGTGTGGAGGCTTGCGCTAGGGGGCTTGGCGCTCTTCGGCGAAGGCGTGGTTGCCACTTTCTTGGCGACTACTGGCTGGACGGACGAGTCGATCGGCACGGTGTTGTCCGCAACCTTTCCCACGGTCCCCGCGGTGAAATCGACGACCGTGTTCTGATTGAACGTCCCCGTCTGGCCGGCGTTCAACACGTTCGCCGCGAGGAGCGCATCGTAGTACGCCGCGTAGTTCAACTGCGATGAGCTGTCCGCCTGGGTCAGCAGCGACCCGCCGGTATCGGTCCAGGTCCTGGGGTTTCAACGCGTGCTTCTTCCCGTTGGGGACGTAGACGTCCTGGCCCGGATTCTTGATCTTCAGGCTCGAAGGGCCGCTCGGTGACTTCGTGAACTGCGTATCCACTTTCTTGAGGGTGGAAGGCACGTGCTGCGGTTTGCTGGCAACCTGCCCCACGGACTTCGTCGTGATGCTGCCATTGGCGTCCTGGAACGTCACCGTCTTGCCGACTGGTAGGTGGAACAGCGCCATCCGTCGCCTGCGCGGCGCTGCCGGCTCCGCGGAAACGCGCCGCGCCCAGTTTGATGCCTTTCGACAAGAGCTCGCCGACCACCACTCCGCCTACCGCCGCGCCGAACATCCACGGCTCTTCGATGCGGCCCTCGTTCGTCGCCGCCTGGCTGGCAGCTTCGATTCCGACTTCGCGCCGCGGCTTCGCCCGCGATGATGCCCACCCGCGCGATGCGCGTCAGCGGTAACGCCGAGTTGCGCTGCCTTGACTGCGGTCGCGGCCACTTGACCGACCGCGCCGAACACGCCGCCGACAAAACCGGCGACCGTGTCGATCGCGACCTGTTTCCAGTCGAACTCTTTCTGCAGGCCGAAGCCGATCTGCATGCCCTGCGTCGCCGCCGACGCGGCGAAGCCGATGACGGCGCCCGCTACTGCCGTCACACCGATCGTGAACGCCGCCACTGCTGCGGTCGATGTGATGCCGATGAATGCAGCGGCAGCCGGAGCGAACATCGCCGGCAGTAACGATCGTCAGCGCGATCGCGACGATCGCCACCACGACCGTGAGGATGATGGCGCCGATGACGGCGCAGTTGTCGCCGCCGGAAGATTGCTGCGCGGACTGCGGCGGCGGCGGAGTCTTCAGGTTCGGCAGCTTCGAGCCGACGATCTCGCCCTCGTTGTACAGCGCATGGGTGTCGGCGGTGATGCGGCCGTTCTGCACCGTGTTGGGAATCTTGAGGTGCATGCCCTCGGGCAGCGCTTCGGAACCGCTGAGGCCATTGGCTTCGGCGATCACGAACCACAGGCTCGGATTGCCGTAGATCTGCGCCGCGATCGATTGCAGCGTATCGCCGGCTTCGCACGACGTAGTCGATCGACCGCGGCGGCCGGAACCTCCTCGCCGATGATCTTGATCGGGTCGTAGCGGCCTTCGTCGACTTCCATCCGGCCCTGGTCATCGACCTCGGCGACGGGGTTGCCGTTGGCGTACAGGTACTCGGTGGTCGGATTCGGCGGTCGCGTTCTTTCCGTCGTCGTGGAAGCGGCTCAGGATCTGGCCGTCGTTGTTGTACGTGAAGGTCCTGAACTCGGGGCTGTCCTGGTTGTCGCCCTGGCCGAGATCGAGCCGGATGAGGTGCTGATTGACGTCGTAGGTGGAGAAGCTGCTGCCGGAGGCGCCTTCGCCCTGCCCGGTCACCGAGGCCTGCGTGCCGTCGGCGTTGTAGTCGAACGTGTAGCGTGAAGTTCTGGCCGTCGCTCACCACCGTTTGGCTCAGCGTGCGGCCGGTCTTGTCGAACGTCGTCGTGGTCGTCTGGTCGCCGCTGACTGTCTCCGACGATCAGGTTGTTGGCGAGGAAGCGTGTTGGTCGTGGTCACGCCGTCTTCGACATGCTGCGTGACATTGCCGACGTCGTCGTAGACCCAGCTCTGGCGCACCTCGTGTCGCCGCCGTCGTCGGTCTCCTCGATGACGCGATCGGCGTCGTCGTAGCTGATAGCGATGGATCGTGCCGGCCTCGTCCCAGGTGATGCGATTGCCGGCCTCGTCGTACTGCGAAGGTATTGAGCCCCTCGCCCTTGTCGAAGGTCGCGATGCGGCCGTCGGCATGGTAGCTGTAGCTGTGGACGAGGCTGCGGTCGTCGGTGAATACCTCGGTCAGATTGCCGGAGGCGTCGAAGCTGTAATTCAGATGCTTGCCGGTGACCGCATCGGCCCAGCGCACCAGGCGATCAGCCTCGTCGTAGGTGTAGGTGATGTCGCGCACGAGATTGCCGTCGACGAAGATCTACTCCGTCGCGCGCTGGCCATTGAGATGATAGGTATAGGTGGTTCGCACCCCGGTCGCCGCGTCATCGATCTCGATCAGCCGGCCGACCGCGTCGTAGCTGCGAATGATGTTCTGCCCTTGCGTGCTGGTCTGCGCGATCACGCCGCCGAAGCGGTCGTACTCGGTGGTCGAGCTGAAGGCGATCGGCGCAGCGCCCGCTGCCGGTAAACGTCACGTCCTCGACGCTGCGCCGGTGACGCGGCGCGAACGCGCCGTATGCGAAGATCTCGCGCCGGCCGTTGGCGTCGGTCTCGATCGATCTTGTTGCCGAACACGTCGTAGCGTGCTCGCGACATCGATCAGCTCGTCGTGCAGCGCATTGCCCGGGACGAGCGCGGCTTGCGCCTCGGCCAGGCTCGCGGGGCTGGCGTTGAAGAAGCTGTACTCGTGGGTGAGCCGGCCCATCGCGTCGTAACCCTTGCCGAACCAATGGCCGTTCGCGTCTTGCAGCCAGATCTCGTTATCGCGCTTGTCGTAATAGCGCGTGGTCGTGTTGCCCAGCGCGTCGGTGACAGTGACCAGCCGATCGTGCTGGTCGTAGGTCATCGTCGTGGCGTGATCCAGCGGATCGGTGCTTTGGATGCGCGCGACCGAAAGCGTCGTAGTCGTGGGTCGTGGTGTTGCCGAGCTCGTCGGTTTCGGCGACGAGGTTGCCTTCGATGTCGTAGGCGAAGGTCCTGGTGTGCCCGCTCGGATCGATTTCCGTCGTCACGTCGCCGCGGCGGTTATAGCTTCGCCGCGTCGACGTTGCCCAGCGGATCGATCGATACGATCAGGTTGCCGACACCGTCATAGCGGAACTGGCGCGGCGCGCTATCGCCGGGATCGAGCACCGTCACCGGGCGGCCGGCATAGTCGTAGCTCGTGCGCGTCACCGCTCGATGCAATCCGCTCGAGCCTTCCACCGGCGCGGCCGCCTCGAAGGTGGCGATTTGGCGATCCAGGGCGTCGAACGCCGCAAAGCTCACGATCGGTTCATGACCCGGCGTGCCAGCCAGGTCTGCTGCCTCATCGGCCTGCGTGCCGTAGAGCCGCGTCTCCACCGCGTTGCCGTTGGCGTCGACTCCGAAAGTGCGCCATACCCCCGAGTCTTCGTTGGTGGCGATCTTGTGGCCGAGCGCGTTGTAGCGGATCTCGGTGTAATAGGTCTGCGACTGCAGCCCGTCGGTGGACAGGCTGCCCGCCCCGTTGCTCGCGCTGGTGTCGAGCGTGATCGGCGAGGCGCTGCCGGCCGGGTCGAGCGGGCCCACATACAGCCCGGCATCGACCGCAAGCGGGCTCGCGCCCTGGCGATCGATCGTGCCGTCGGTCTCGCTCGCCAGCACTTCGAGCGACCGGCCGGTGAAGCTGCGCACTCCGGCCGGATCGTCCACGTCGGCCGTGCGGTTGAGCTCGTCTTCCTGACCGGCGAAGTCGAACGGGTCAGTGTCGTCGGTGACATCGAAGTCAGCGGGCAGCGTCGGCCTCGGCCACGGTAATGCGCCGCCATTCGACGATCACTTCGCGCCCTTCGGCGTTGGTGTAGTAGATCTTGACGTCGTAATCCCCGGGATCGAGGGCGAGCGTGCCGGTGTACGTGCCGCTCGCCAGCGGTGAGCGCGACGTCGCCGGCTAAATTCGATGCCGCTTCCCGCCGCCTTGAACGCCGCGTGCACGGTGCCAGTCGGCGTTTCGCCCGCGCCCAGCGTCACCTCGACGTGGGTCTCGTAGGTCTGCTCCCACGTCATGTGGCGCACGACGCTCGTCGTGTTGCCGTCCTGATCGGTTGACCGTATCCGGACCGTCCTGGACCGTGGACTGGTGGGCGTGGCTAGTCAGCGTCACGGTGTGATCGGCGCCCGCCAGCGTGCCGAAGAACACGTCGTAGCGGTGAGCGCCGTCGGTGCTGAGCTGCGGATCGAACTGCAACTGGTCGTTGACGCGTCTGGCAGTGCCGTTGCTGCACGCCATCGACCAGCACGAACTGACCGTTGCCGACGTGCACCCCGCCCGACCTGCGGCACGGGAATGCCGACGATCCGGTCCCACCGCAGTGTGCTCGCCGCCGCTTCGAACGAATATCGCGCCGGAACTGAAGGTCTCGCCGCCCGACTGCCACTCCACGCTGGAACGCGAGCGACTGCGGATCAGCTCGGGTTGGCGATCGTAGCCGTATAGCTGCCGTCGGGCTGCGACGAGAACGCGACGCTGCTGCCAAGCGCCCCGCTCGGCCGGGCCGAACCTGCAGCACGGGATCTTGACCGCGGCCGTTGAAACGCACGCTGCACCTCGCAGATCGTCGCCCGCCTGCGCGACGGTCAGGCTATCTATCCCCGGCGGAACGGTGGCGACGCGCTCTTCGGTCCACGCCAGGTTGCCGGCGCTGTCCTGGCTTACGACGCGGAAATAGATCGTCGTGCCCGCGGCAGCGGCGATGCTGACCGAGACGGCGCCCGAGCCGACGTGCGCCGTCTCGTTCGGATAGGCATCGTTCGGTGTCGCTGCCGTCCGGCGACGTCGTGCGGAGCGGTATCCCACACCACCCAGGACTGCGAGTCGGCCCCGGGCTGCTCCCAGGAGATGGTCAGGCCGCCGCCGCGCTGCGCGGTGACGTTGGTCGCCTGCTGCGCCGACTGGTTCGGCAGCCCGCCGGTCCACGCGCGCACCTTCATTCCGGCGGCGTCGTATTCGATGAACGAGGCCGCGCCGTTCGGCGTGAGCGTCTGCGTGACATGCCCGAGCGCGTCGTAGGCGAGCTGGCTCGTGTCGCCGGCGGCATCGGCGCGCTCGAGTGAAGTTCCCGGCTGGCGTCGTAGCCGCTCGGAGGGTGATGTCGTTGCCGGTTCGTTCGTGGTCTCGCCCGCCTCGATCATCACGTCGCTTTGGATCAGGAGCCGATTCAACGCGTCGTACGTGTAGACGGTCGTCTCATCCTGGGCCGGTGTCGCCGATACCGCTGCCGTGCACGTCGGCCAGCGTTGCGGTCGGTCAGATCGACCGACTGCGGAACGCGGTCGATGAAGCGCGACTGCGAGGTCTTGTTGCCGTTGGCGTCGTAGCTGAAGGTGTTCAGCGTGCGCCGGCGCTGACGACCGCGACGCGCCGATTGGCGGCATCGTAGTAGTAGTGCTCGGTCGCGGCCTCGGGGGTGCCGGCCGCCAGCGTGCGGCTGGTCTGATTGCCGTTGGCGTCGTAGGTGAAGACCGTGCGCACGCGCTCCAGCACGTCGTCGCCGGCCGATTCGCCGACCTTCACCGGCGGCGAGATCTCTTCGATCAGCCGGTTGGCGGCGTCGTAGATGCGGTCGACGGTGAACGACGTCGCCCGCCGGCCGGGCCGGCCTTTCACCGGCGTCGATCGCCGCGAGGTCGAGCGGCTGGCGTACTTGCGCTGCTGCACGACGTTGCCCTGATCGTCGTAGGCGGTCTCGATCAGATAGCCGCCCGCGTCGACGGTAGCGACCGCGCGGCCGCGCCGATCGAAGTAGGCGAAGCTCGAGTGGCCGTTGCGATCGGTCGATTCGACCCGGTCGCCGAACGCGTTGTAGGGGTGACGCTCCTCCGGCGCGGCATTGTGCCGTGGCTGCGCTCGGGTCCGTCGGTATCGTCGCCGGTGCAGCGTCGTCACTTCGATCTGCGGGTAGACGGTGCGGATCGAGCCGCCCGGCGGCGTCGTATTCGCTGCGGATGGTGCGCACTTCGCCGCTCGGCGGCGTCGGGCGGCGTGGCCGGATCGTGCGCGCTCGCCGCGACGCGCGTCATGTAGAAGCGTGGCGCTGGTCAGCGCCCGGTGGCGTCGTAGCTAAAGGTCCGCAGCACGTTGTCGCCGTTGATCTCGGCGATCTGGTTGCTGTTGCCGTCGTAGTAGCTCGTGGTCTTGAAGCCGCTCGGGTCGATGTCCTGGACCAGGTTGCCGACGGCGTCGTAGGTGCGCTCGATGGTCGGGCGGACGTCGGCTGCAGCCCGCCGCGATCGTGAACACGTCGACCGCCGGCAGGATCTCCTTCATCAGCGCGGTTGTTCTTGTCGTACTCGAAGTTCGGTCACGTTGCCGAGCGCATCGGTGAGCGCGGTCTGGTTGCCGACGCGGTCATAGCCGAACGTCGTCGTACAGTGCCCAGCGGATCGGTGACGCTCGATCAGGCGGTTGCCCAGGTCGTACGTCGAAGTCGTGACGTTGCCGTTCGCATCGGTCTTGCGAACGACGTTGCCGGCCTTGTCGTAGGCCAGCGTCTCCGACCAGATTGAGCCCGTCCGGATCGAAGGTCTGCGTGATCTGGCGGTTGTCGGCGTCGTACTCGAAGCGCGTGATGCGCACCGGATCGGCGCGCCCTTCGGGCAGGGCGTTCGGGTTGGTGACGCGTCTCGCGGATCTTGTTGTTGGCCGTGTCGTAGGCGTAGCTCTCGACCGTGCCGTCGACGTTGGCGAACCGCGTCAGGCGGCCGGCGGCGTCGTATTCGAAGCTCTGCACGCGCGCCGACGGCGTCCGCGGTGCGCGCCAGCAGCTGCGGGTCGCTCGAGCCGTGCTGTCGTGGTCTGCAGCAGCTTGCGCGCCGAGTCGTAGCACGTAATCGCGTGACCGCGCCGTCGGCCGCGGTCTCGCGGACGCGGTTGCTCGCGCCGTCGTATTCGTTGGTGGTGCATGCGCACCGGATCGCCGGCCGCGGGCGCCGGGGGCGACCAGCGGATCGGCCGGCGCCGCGTAGCGGTTCATGTAGACGTTGGTCTGCCGTGATGTTGCCGGCCGAGTCGCGGCCGAACGTCGTCAGAAAGCCTTCCGGGTCGAGCGTCGCGATCTGCTCGTTGCGCTCGTTGTAGTACAGGCGCGTCACGCGCCCGAGCGCATCGGTCTGCGCGATGCGGTTGCCGAGCTCGTCGACCTCGAAGTGGAGCGGATGCCCATCGCGTCGATCTCGGCGATCAGGTCGTTGTTCGCGTTGTACTCGGACTTCAGACACGCGCTCGTCGGCGGTGCCGGCGGCGAGCCGCGTCGCGACCTCGTTGCCGAAGGCGTCGAGCACGTGCTCGGTGACCACGCCGAGCGCATCGGTCTCCTCGATCACGCGGCCGTTGCCGTCGTAGGCGAAGGTCTGCGTCGACCACACCGGCGCATTGGCGCCGCTGCCGCCCTCGACGCCGCTTTGCAGCGTCTCCTTGCGCGATCTGGTTGCCGGCCTCGTCGTAGCTCGAGCTTGACCACGCCGCCGTCGCCGGTCTCGCGGCGGATGAGCCGATCGGCGTGGTCGTAGACGAAGCGCACGGTCCGCGCATCGGCCGTTCCGAAGCCGGTCGTCTGGCTGATGCGGTTGCCGTGGCTGTCGTTCTGGTAGGCGATGGTGTTGCCGACGCCATCGGTCGGTGCTCGCCAGGCGGTCGAGCGCGTCGTAGCTGAAGGTGGCGACCAGCGGATGCGCGCGTGCCGCTTTGGCGGCGTCGTAGCCGGCGTCGTCCGGCTCGAGCAGTAGACGCCATAGGCGATGCGCGTCTGGTTGCCGAACGCGTCGTAGTCGAAGACCGTGCTGAACGCCTGGCTGAACACCGTGCGAGTCGGTGCAGTTGCTCGACCTTGTCGTATTCGGTGATCGTGGTCTGCCGGTCGAGCTTGTCGTAGGTGTAGTCGGTCTGGCGCGTATCGGCGCCGTCGGCGAAGCCGCGCCGCGTGCGGGTCACGTTGCCGAAGGCGTCGTAGTCGTTGCGTGACCAGGACGCCGCCGTGCTCGCCGCCGCTCGACCAGGTTGCGCACGAGCCGGCCCGCGGCGTCGAAGGTGTTCTCGGTGACGCTGCCGTTCGCGTCGATGATCCGCGTCTGGTTGCCCAGCGCGTCGTACTCATAGCGGGTCACGCCGCCCAGCGGATCGGCGACCGAGACGAGCCGGTTGTCCAGGTCGTAGGCGAACAGCGTATGGCGCTCCTGGCCGGCGATCGGCGCACCCTGGTAGGTCGTGACCGGGTTGCCGGCGCTGTCGTAGGCGGCGGCGAGCTGGATGGTCTCGAGCTTGTTGCCGGCGCCGTCGTAGCGGTACTGCGTCTCGACGCCGTTGCCGTCGACTTCGGCGATCAGCCGGTTGTCGGCGTCGTAGCGGATGCGGTTGATGCGCTGCTCGGGCAGCCCTGGCGCGACCGTGATCTCGGTCCGATTGCCGACGCCGTCGTAGGCGTACTCGGTGCGCTCGCCCTCGCCGTTGATCTGCGCGGTCTGGCGCCGCGTTGGCGTCGTATTCGAAGCGATCGGTGCGCTCATCGGGCAAGCCCACGGCCCGCGTGCTGGCAAGGAGATTGCCGACCGCGTCGTAGGTGTGCTCGGTGACGATGCCCAGCGCGTCGGTCTCGATGCTGACGCGGTTGTTGCGCGTCGTACTGAAAGCGCGTCACGCGTTCGGCTGGCGTGCCGAAGGCTTCGTGCACTTCCAGCGCATTGCCGGCCGCGTCGCGCACGGTGTGCGTCACCACGCCCTAGCGCATCGACCGTCTCGACGATGCGGTTGGCGGCGTCGTAGTGGATCTCCGTGCGCCGCGCCGCGGCGGTTCCATCGGCCTCGACCTTGCGGTGCGATTGCCCACGGCGTCGTATTCGTAGCGGGTCACGCACGCCGAGCGGGCTCGTTTCGGTGATCAGCCGTCCGTTGGCGTCGTAGCTGGCCTGGGTGACCCGGCTCGGACCGCTGCCGGAGGTCGGCGCGCCGCCCGTCCGCGGTCGGGGCGAATCGATCGTCGAACTCGGTGAGGCGAATCTGCCGTCCGACCGCGTCGTAGTCGAAGATCTTGAGATAGCCCTCCGCGCTGAGCGAAGCCTTCAGCCGGTTGAGCTCGTCGTAGGCGTTGCGGGTTACCGCAAGCGCATCCGGGTCGGTGAGGCTCAGCTGCTGGCGTCGATTCGAGCACGTTGCCGACGTTGTCATAGCGGAAGCTCGTTGCGGAATCCCAGGGCATCGTCGCTGCTCGTGACGCGGTTCAACGCGTCGTAGGCGTAGGTGGTCGTGTGGCCGTTCTCGTCGGTGTCGCTGAGCATGTTGCCGGCGGCGTCATAGGCGTAGCTACGGACGCCGCCCAGCGGATCGGTGAGGCGCGTGAGCCGGTTGTTGGCGTCGTAGGCGAGACTCGTGGTGTTGCCGTTCTCGTCGGTCTCAGTGACCCGGTTGCCGGCGGCGTCGTAAGTGAAGCGGCGTACCCCGCCCAGCGGATCGGTTTGGACGGTGAGCCGGTTGTTGGCGTCGTAGGCGAAAGCTCGTCGTGTTGCCGTTCTCGTCGATCTCGCGACGTCTGATTGCCGACGGCGTCGTAGGCGAAGCTGCGGACACCGCCCAGCGCATCGGTGCGACTGCTCAGCCGGTTGTTCGCATCGTAGGCGAGTGTGGTCGTGTGGCCGTTCTCGTCGGTCTCCGAGGTCTGATTGCCGACCGCGTCGTAGGCGAAGACTCGGATACCTTCCAGCGCATTGGTGCGGCTAGTCAGGCGGTCGTTCGCGTCGTAGGCGAAGCTGGTCGTGCTGCCGGCCTCATCGGTCTCGCTGAGCTGATTGCCGACCGCGTCGTAGGTGAAGCGTGCGCACCCCATCCAGCGCATCGGTCGGCTGGTCAGCCGGTCGTTCGCGTCGTAGTCGTAGCTGGTCGTGTGGTCGTTCTCGTCGGTCTCGGAGAGCTGATTTCCTGCCGCATCGTAGGTATAGGTGCGGATACCGCCGAGCGGATCGGTGCGGCTCGTGAGCCGATCGTTTGCATCGTAGCCGAAGCTCGTCGTGTGACCGTTTTCGTCGGTTTCGGACAGCTGGTTTCCGACCGCATCGTAACTGTAGCGGCGAACGCCGCCCAGGGCATCGGTTCGTTGGACGAGGCGGTTGAGCTCGTCGTACTCGTACGTGATTGTCTGGTCCTCCGGCGCTCGTTGGCGGGCGTGGGCAGCACGCTCGGATCGACAGCACCGAGCGGGGTCTTGAACAGCGTTTCGCGCACCAGATTGCCGTTCGCGTCGTACGCTCTGGCGGTGGCGAAGCCCTCGCCGTCGACTGTGAGGATGACTTCGTTGTCTGCGTTGAAGTACGTCGTGACGGCGTGGCTCATTCGCGTCGATCACCTGCACGCGGTTGCCGTTGCCGTCGTAGCTGGAACGTCGTGACGTTGCCGAGCGGATCGGTGATGGTCGCGACGCGATTGTTGGCGTCGTAGGTGTAGGTCGTGGTGTGGCCGTTCGCGTCGGTGACGGCGGTGACGTTGTGGTTCGCGTCGTACGTGTAGTCTTTCGTTGCCCGAGCGCGTCGGTCTCCCTGACCAGCATGACCGTCTTTGTCGTAGTCGAAGCGGGCGGTGGCGGCCTGCGCGGTGTTCGCCGCGCGCGTAATGCTGATCTGGTTGCCGACCGCGTCGTAGGCGTAGTGGTCTCGACGTCCAAAGCATCGGTCTCGACGATCAGCTGGTCGCTGGCATCGTATTGGAAGGTCCGCATGCGGCCCAGCTGCATCGGTCTCGGTGAGCCGGTTGTCCGCCGCGTCGTAGGTGAAGGTCGTCTGCGCCGCCCAGCGGATCGGTGACGCTGATCTGACGATTGAGCGCATCGAAGCCATAGTGGTGATGTGCCCGTTGCCATCGGTCGCTGCTGGTCAGGTTGTAGACGTCGTCGTAGCCGCGCGTCTAGACCTTGCCCGCGGCATCGGTCACCTGGCGCAGGTTGCCTTCCGCGTCGTAGACGAACCGCGTGGTTCTGCGCCTCGGCGTGTCGAACGCCGTGGTCTGGGTGATCACGTTGCCGAGCCTGTCGTACTCGAGCCGCGTCACGCGGCCTTCGGGGTCGGTGGTCTGGATGTAGCGGTTGCCCGGATCGTAGTCGAAGCGCTGGATGCCGCCGCGCGCATCGATGATCGTGATGCGGTTGCCGACCGCCGTCGTACTCGAAACGGGTCTCGAACGTGAGCGGGTCGATGATCTTGATGTTGCGGTTCAGCGCGTCGTAGAAGTACTGCGTGACGCCGCCTGCGCCGTCGATCACCTTGAGCCGGTTGCCGACCGCGTCGTACTCGTAGCGCTTGACGTGGCCTTCGGGATCGGTCTCCTGCAGAAGCCGGTCGTTGAGGTCGTAGACGTAGCGCGTCGTGCGCGCCTCCGGTGTGCCGAAGGCGCGCGTCACGGCGGTCAGGTTGCCGAAGTTGTCGTATTCGGTATGCGTGACGAAGCCGAGGGCTCGGTCGCGTCGGTCAGCCGGTTTGCCGCATCGTACTGGAAGCGCGTGACGCGCCCGAGCGCGTCGGTGCTCTTGATCACGTTGGCCGTTGCCGTCGTAGCGAAACTCGGTGGTGCGCGCCTCGGGCAGGCCGACCGCTTCGGTCTGCTTTGCAGGCGGTCGAGCGCGTCGTACTCGAGCGTGACGCGCCCCAGGTGATCGGTCCGCTTGATCAGGTTGCCGACCCGGTCGTACTCGGAGCGCTCGGTGAAGGGGTTGAGGATGTCGGCCTTTGTCGCGGCGGTGAGTCTGGCCTTCAGCGCCGGCAGGCCGCGCTCGACGCGCATCTGCTGATACAGCGCGCGTCGGAGTCGACCAGCGCGTTGCCCACGCCATCGGTCTTGGCGACGAGTTGATTGAACTCGTCGTACACGAAGCTCGTCACCTGCGCCTCGTCGAGGATCGCGTTGCCGCTGCGCGTCCAGTTCGGCCGCCGATGGCGATCCTGCGTGACGTTGTCGCGCGAGTCGTAGCTGAAGACGGTCTTGATGCCGTTGCGCGTCGGTGACCATCACCTGGCGGTTGTCCTTGTCGAACGTGAAGCGTGGTGACGTTGCCGTTCTCGTCGGTGGTCTCGATCTCGTTGCCGTTGGCGTCGTACTGGTGCAGCACCGTGTAGCGGGTCGGCTGCCCGGTGAGTCGGATCGGTGACCTCCGGCCGGATCTCCTTCAACAGGCGGTTGTTGCGGTCGTACTCGAAGTCGGTGGTGTGGCCGTTCGCGTCGGTGACGCGACTCACGTTGCCCGGCGCGTCGTAGGCATAACGGATGGTGCTGCCCAGCGCGTCGGTCTCGGCGATGAGTTGATTCTCCTCGTCGTAGCCGAACTTGAGCACGCGGCGCAGCGCCGGCGCGAGCTGCGCGCCGATGGTGACCTGCACCTGCTGCAGGTTGGCGTCGTACAGGTACTCGGTGACGTTGCCGATCGCGTCGGTCGGCGCGCTTGAGCAGCCCGTGCGGTGGTGTACGAGCAACTGCGTGACGTTGCCGTTGTTGTCGGTGAGCGTGATCGATGTTGCCCTCGCCGTCGTAGGCGTAGGTAGTGTGGTAGGTGACCAACTGCTCGCTGCCGTTCAGCACCTGCGGGGTGGCCACATCCACCAGTTGCCGGCGTGCATCGAAGGTGTAGGTGGTCTTGCGCCCTTCGGCGTCGGTCACCTCGGTGCGGTTGCCCAGGATGTCGTACTTGAAGGTGGTGGTGCGCGTGAGCGCCGCAGTGGCCGACGGATCGATCGTCGCGATCAGCAGGTTGTTCCTGTCGAAGACCTGGGTGATGGTGTGCCCGTTGGCGTCCGTGATGCTGATCCTGTTGCCCACCGCGTCAAAGGCGTTGACGGTGGTGTGGCCTTCCGGGTCGGTGGTGGTGAGCAGCCGGTTGTCCGCATCGTAGGTGTTGGTGGTCACCCCGCCGCGCCCGTCGATCGAGGTGAGCACGTTGCCGAAGTGATCGAAGGTGCGGAAGGTGTGCGCGCCCTCGCCATCCACCGTCTCGACGTTGTTGCCGAAGGCGTCGTAGAAGAACTGCGTGACCTGCTGCTTGGCGGGTGTGACCAGGTCGCTGGGGTCGAGGAAGACGATCTTCCTGGTGAGATTGCCGAAGGCGTCGTACTCGAAGCGGGTCAGGTCCCCGCCCGGGTCCTTGCGCTCGATCAGGTTCTGCTTGGCATCGTAGGTGTAGGTGGTGGTGTAAAGCGCCTTGAGCGCGTCCTTTTGCGCCTGCGTCAAGCTCGCGACCGAGGCGGGAAAGCCCAGCTCGGTGCGCTTCTGCTGGTAGATCGCATCGTCGGAGCTCGCCAGCGCATTGCCCATCGCAGCGGTCTCGCTGGCGAGCTTGTTGAACGCGGTGTAGGTGTAGGTCGTGAGGTTGCCCGCGTTGTCGGTGCGCGAGATGAGATTGCCGTTGGCGTCGTAGGTGAAGCTGGTGGTGAACTTGGCCAGGATCGCGGTCTTTTCCGCGGCGCTGAGGTCGGCGACGAGCTTGCCGTTGCCGCCGGCATCCACAAAGCCCAGATCGGCCCGCAAGGCGCGGAAGTAGGCCGCATCGCTGTTGGTCGCGCCAAAGCCGTTGCGATCCACGATGCTGGTCAGATTGTCCTTCGTGTCGTAGGTGTAGGTGGTCTTGAAGCCTTGCTGGTCGGTGACCTCCGTGATGTAGCCGTCGGCGTCGTAGCGGTAGGTCAGGCTGAACATCTGGCGCAAGGTGTCCTTCTGCGCCTGCGTCAGGGCGCCAGATCGGCGCAAAGCCTAGCGCACCCGCTTTTGCTGGAACTCGGCGCATTGAGGTGGCCAGCCCATTGCCCATCGCGTCCACGACCGGGTCGTGCCGCCAGTGAAGAAGCGGTTGCCGCCCACTTGAAACTTCACATCGCGGTCCGCCGCCGCCATGCTGCTGCCGAAGGTGAAGCCGTAGTCGAACGTGGTCCTGCCGCCCATGGCGTCGAGCAGCTCGGTCAGAACCGGCGACGTTCGGAGCGTCGAAGTCGGTATTGACATGGGGATGGTCGTCCCAAGCCACCGTCTGGTAGGTAAACCGGATCTGGCGCTGATCGAACTGCTGCACCTGACCGTTGACCGTCTGGCGGTCGGGCAGCGTCATGCTCTCCAGCAGATTGCTGCCGTTGTAGGCGAAGGTGGTGACGTGCCCGTGGCGGTCGGTGACCGAAGTCAACCGGCCATTGGTATAGCCGTATTGCACCAAGCGTGACGTTGGACTCGTCGACGATACTCACCAGGTTGTTGGACGCGTAGGTGAAGCTGAGCACATGGCCGGTGTCATCGCGCACCCGCACCAGGCGATTGGCCTGGTACTCGTAGTCCATGCGCACGCCGTTGGTGTCAACGCTCGACAAGCAGCGTGAAGTTGTTGTCGAAGTTGAACTGGGTTTGATCGGCGCGGGTTAGGACGTACTTGATGCCGCCCGTGCCATTGCCATTGAGCACCCGCAGCGTCTCGTAGGCTCCTGCCCCATCGGTCGATACCCACAGATTCTTCGTCGCGTCGAAGTCGAAGTGCAAACTGCTGCCGTCGCCATAGGTGGCGATGTAGGCCTCGGTGTTGCCCGACTGACCCACCAGCTTGTCGTTGTGGCGCGACAGAGTGACCCCGGTGGACCAGCTCCAGCCCCAATTGCTGCTGGCGGCAAGCTTTGCGCGCGAGTTGTAGGTGCGTACCAGATCGAAGTCCGCCCCGCGGCTGGGCAGGAAGGCGTCGCGCTGCTGGATGATGAGATCGCCGTTGGAGACGTTGGCGTAGGCCTGCTCGCCATGGCCCAGCGTGCCGTTGCTCGTGCGATCGTTGCGATTGAGCAGGGACAACGAGCCGTCCAGCAGTCCCAGGTTATGGCCACCGATGATGGAGGTCGTCATGGCGTCTCCTCGCTATCCTGTGGATTCGCGTGCATCGCTCGATTTTTCGAACGACTTGCGCGCAGGCCCGGCACGGCTGGGCTTCCGGTTACTCGATGCTATTAATCCACCGTTTGCGGAAACTGTTTAGGAGCCGCGTGGAATGAAACGAACGAAGCGAGCTGGGATGCGCCGGCCAACTGCAGAACCGCTCGGGGACACCCGCCGAGAATCCCAGGACTTGCCCCAGATCACCTGTCGGTCGAAGACGACAGCCGCCTCAATACCCGAGCAGTGGCCAAGCCGTGCATGGCTCGATGCGTCCGGCGGATCGCGCGCGCAACCCGCGCCTTCCCCCGGTCCTCCATCCTCTACAAATCCAAAGTTCGGAGAAATCGTTCAGCGCGGTCGCGAAGAATCTGCGTGTCTCGGGTTTCGCGTTGTGTCACCAAAGCTACGGAAACCTCGTGGTTCGAAACAAAGCTCTCCCTACGTGGTTCATCACACGCCGCGAGGCGGTCCTTCCTCTATCGACAGCGACAGATCGTGCAGCCACTCGCTCGGATCGGGAGCCTTTCGTGGAGCGGCAGCTGTGAAACAGCGTGGCGGATTTGGCGATGTTTTGCGTCCCTGTGCTTCGTTGACTTGAGCTTTCGTACTCGAGGGTCATGACTTCCGGTTCTCGGTGCTCTGGCGGCTCACGATCACCTCGCCCAGCTGCCCCTTGTCGCCTGAGCTGGAATTCGCCATGGACACGAAATTTCCGGGCCCCATCGCTTCCGCCCGGAGGCGGTACTGGCGCGCCCGGCGGCAGCACTCGGCGGATGCGGACGCACTGCGGTGATCGCCGACGTCATTCAGGCTACAATGATCGCAGCACGGAAAACAGGAGGCACTTTGCGCTACCTCGCGCGCCGTCGACGACGAGCCAGGAGCTAAAGCGTGGACCCGATCCACAGCGTGTCGCAGGTCATGGATGCCCTGCGGCGCAAGATGTCCGAGAACCTCGAGACCCTGCGCCTGGCCGGCAGACTGCCGCTCTATCAGCGCACCACCGCCCGGCCCACCCGTGCTCGATCGCCGGCGGACCTGCGCAGGGTGGCTGCGCGCCGCGTAGGTTCGGTCTCCGAGAACGATCCCGCGTTCCAGCAAAAGACCGCGCTTCTGTTCGTCGAGTCGGTTCTGCTCGACCAGTTCGGCGAAAACCTGGTCAACGACCCGGCTTTCCGCCAACTGGTGGATCAGGTCTGCACGACTATGACCCAGGACGAGGAGACCGCATCCGATCTGCGGGCACTGATCGCCGAACTGCGCAAGCGTTGAAGCGGGTGCTTGATCGCCGTCGTCGATCCCTGGATCAGCTCGCCTATCCTGCCGACGTCCACTCCGCTCCTGTCCAGGCGATCGATAATGCCCCGTACCAATTCCGCCGGCGTCGTAAGGGTCTTGGCCTGGGAGAACCGCCCCGTGGCCTCGTCGAACGCCATCAGATCGGTGAACGTGCCTCCGATATCGATCGCCACCAGCACGCCGCTACTCCGGCTCGCCTTTCACGACCTCCTTCAACGTGTCCGGGTTGCCGGAGAAGACGTAATCGCGCATGAAAGCGCGCTTCACCGGAAACTCTCTCTGGAGCAATTCCGGGTCGAGGAGGTAGTAGGCGTAGGTCTCGGCAAAATCCTCGGTTGCGCTCGACTCGGCGTAAGCCGTGACGCAGGCCGAGCTCGGGAAGAGATCGACGACCCAGTGTTTTTTCACGCGGCTGCCGATCACCAGGAAGAAAACGAAATGGCCGATCTCGTGCGCCAGCATATGGAAGAACATGTCGGCGTCGTCGAAGTCGTAGACGTAGATCCTTCTCTCCCGCTGGAGGAACTCGGCCCTCGGCCTGGAGCAGGAAAAGCCGTACTGGGACATCGGCGAGAACCCCGGAGCGGCCTCGGGCAGGTACACGATCTCGCGCAGCCCCGCCAGATGGAAGCCGGGCACGAGATCGATGGCGCGCACGATATCGTCGACGGCGACGACGTCCTGGCGCGAGAAGCCGGTGAGCCGCAGATTGAGCCCGCCGATTCCGGCCGCTTCGTCCGCCGAAGTCCGCGTCTTGGTGAACTTGCGCATACCGCGCCTCACGCCGCCTTTCGCGCGCCCGACCGGTCGAGCAGGCCCGCGGCGACGAGCGCCTGCCGGATGGCGCCGCGCTCGGCATCCGAGATCCTCACGAGCGGAGGCCGGACCACGGCCTTCGGCAGCTTGCCTAGCATGACGAGCGCCTCCTTCATCCGCGCTATGCGTGCGGCTTCCAGGCTTCCTTCGGCGTAGACGCCGCTTACGATAGGCAGGCGCGCGCCTGCCTCCTCCCTTGCGATCGCGAGCACGCGCTTCTGCTCGTCGAGGGTGCACGAGGCGACCTCGGTCGAGTGCGCGTTGACCGTGATCGCCGAGAGGCCCTCGACCGCGGCGACGTCGCGCAGGTGCGAGCGGAACGACGCCTCGTCGATCGAAAGATCCTCGTTGAAAGGCAGCAGGACGGCTGGGATAACGCCTTGCGGGATGAAATTGCGGGCTCCGGGCATATCACGCCTCCGGCGGGTCGAGCGGCCATTGTAATTCGGTTTACTATGGCCGCGCTCATCAAGCAGGCCAAGTCGTGCTGCAGCTCAAGAGTCCCTACCGCGACGGCACCACCCATATCGTGTTCGTGATGTCGCCGCTCACAGTTCATGCAGCGCTTAGCCGCATTGGTCCCGCGTCCGCGGCTGCATCTGATTCGCTTCCATGGCGTGGTCGCACCCCACGCCAAGCTGCGCGCTGCAATCGTGGCCAGTCCGGCGCAGCAGGCAACCGAGCACGCCGCCGATCACGCACTACAACAGGAGGAGTGCGCTTGCACCCAAGCCGCTCCCGAAAGGCAAGCCCGAGAAGCGGCGCGCACGGCCGCAGCACGTCCTGACGGCCGGCTACAGCAAGTAGAGTGACAAGCCCCAGTAGGGTTGGGTGTAGGGTTGGGAGGGGCGGCTCTTGCTCCGAATGTCAGGCGTCGTTCTTGTCACCGGTTGTCTGGTCATATCGCGCCAACAAGACATGTTGTGGGTTGTTCCGCGCGCCTGACTCACGCACCTCGGGCGGCTTCGCAGGAACGACCGCCCTGACTTTCTCAATGACGCGCCGCATGTCTTTGTTGATCGACGCGACGCTGCAAAGCGAGATTGCCTGCTCCAACTTCGCCACGCAGTCTTCGAACTCGTCTTTCGCCAGGTGCAGCATGCCGGTCTTGAATAGACGCAAGGGGTGACGCGCATCCAGCTCGTCGAAAGCCTGCCAGACCGACTGCGCCTCGAAGACGTTACCGCTGGTGAAGTGCAGCAAACCCAGTTGAAAACGCGCGCCTGTCAATTGCGGATTGAGCGCCAGCGCCTGCGCCATCGCTTCGATTGCCTTCCCCGGCTCACCCTGGGATGCGAGGATGGCGCCGCGAAGATGGTGCGGATTGCCGTCCTTGGGATCACGCTCAATCGCACGCTGCAAGAGTCCCAAGGCGTCTTCATCCCGTCCACCGCGCATCGCCTTGATCGCAAGATGCGTGAGTTCCGCCGCATCCAGTTCGGAGCTCGAAGTCGATAACTTCCGTGACATGGCGATGCCCTGCAACAATGCCCGAGGGTGAGCATTCTCCTTTTGCGGGATGGTGTCAATCCGGCCGCGGCTCGCTCTTGATTCCTTCGCTCGATTTTTAACGACTTGCGCGCATGCCCGGCACGGCTGGGCCTCCGGTTACTCGCTGCTATTACTCCACCGTTTGCGGAAAGTGTTTAGGAGGCCGGGTGGAATGCAGCGGGGCGAGGCGAGCCGGGATCCGCGAGTCAGGCGCAGAACCGCTTGGGGACACACGCCCGAGAATTCCGGGACTTAACCCGCCCAGATCGACGTAGACGACACCCGCCAATACGCGAGCAGTTGTCTCGCCTGCCATGGTCGTGCGCGTCGCGGTGCCGGGCATTGCAGCGTAGACGTGTGCAGCAGCTCGCGCGCGCGGCTCGGCTGACGCTGCGCGGTCAAGATCTGCGCAAAGCTCAACGCGGCGCGCAGCTCCCAACGATTTTGCGCCGACGCTACGTGCGTCGTCCACCGCACGCTGCAAGACAACTTCGGCGTCCTTGCCATCCGTGACCCGATTTGCGACGCCTGCCGCCTGCAGACTGCGCAGGCCGTGCTGGGTTTGCTCCCAGCTACCGCTGCATGCCCTTGCTGCGCGAGCGAGAGCTCGGCGCGCAGAAAATAGAAATACGTCAGCGCGAGGCCGCAGCCGCATTTTGCGCGGTCCCCCGCTGTGTGTCGTACAGCAGGCGCGCCCGTGTGTAAGCGGCCTGCGCATCGGAGTCGTCCAGGCTGCGGGAGAGCTGGAGTGCCAGCGCCAGGTTGATCTGGCTGTCGATCTGCTGCCGGTCGCGCTCCGCCGAGGCGGGTACTTGCTCGAGCAGGGCAAGCGCCTTGCGGAAGTTGATGACGGCGTGCGTGCAAGGGCGCTGCTTCAGCGCATTCATACCCGCGAGATGGAGGTAGCGCGCGGCACGTTGGAAGTCCCCGGCCGCCTCAAAATGCTCACCGAGCTGCGCGGCGACCTTATCCGGATAGCGGGCATAAGCCGCCTCCAGGCGTCCGGCCAACACTCGGTGCAATCGGCGCATCCGCTGCGGAACCACACGATCGTGCAGTACGCGTACAGCGAGGTGGTGCAGGAATTCGTAGCGCGCTGCTACTGTACCGTCGGGCCAATGAGCTATGCCGCTTCTGCGCAGCAATCGCTTGTGGCGCCCCAGCGCCTCGCAGCGCCTTTCCACCTCCTCGACTTTCATGCGGATGGCCGGCGCGAGCTGAGCGGCGGAAAAGATGCGACCGGCTACGCTGGCAGTTTCGAGCAGTTCCTGGTCGAGCGCATCGAGGCGGTTGATCTCGTGCTCGATCAACTCGCGAACGCTGTCGGGGATCGGGAGGCAGCCGTTACGCGCGGTCTTTGACGGGACGTAGTCGCTCGCCTGTTCGGCCTCCAGCTTCAGCTGCGCGACGATGCGCGCGACGAACAGTGGATGGCCTTCGGTTTCGCGATGCAGCTCACCCGCCAGGTCCTGCTGTTGCGGCCAATGCATGGCCAGATACTGGGCGACCGCCTGCTCGCTAAGCGGTGGTACGACCAGCTTCAGGCAGCGGTCATGCATGCGCAGCTGCACCGCGAGCTCGAGGCAGGCATCGGAATCGGTCAGCGCCTCCTGCGCGGGGCAAGTCGCCAGGATCAACAGGCGCGCGGGCCGCTCGCTGCTGGACAGATAGGACAACAGGCTCAACGTTGCCTCATCCGCCCAATGCACATCGTCCACGCACAGCACGACGGTGCGCTCTTCTGCGAGCGCATCGATAAGCTGGCCGAACTCGCGTATGGCATGCTCGCCCAGGCGTGCTTGGGCGCTCGGTGCAATCGGATCGCTCCCAAGCCGCGTCGGCGTCAGCCATTGCAACCAGCCGGGCGCGCAGCGCTGAACGCGCTCGCGCAGCGTCACCTCTGCCGAGGTGCGCAGGAGATCCTCCAGCGCGTTGCCGATCGCCAGGAAAGGCTCGACCGCGTGGTAATGGCGCATACACTTCGCTTGCAGGTGCCATACCGGCTGAGTTCCCGCGACATGCGCTACGAAGTGCGTAACCAGCGCGGTCTTGCCGATGCCGGGCTCCCCGCATACCAGACAGGTCCGGCGCCGTCCGGTGCTTACTTCGCTGAACAGCTCGCAAAGTGCGGCGAGCTCGCGGTCGCGGCCTACCAGGTCGACGCTCTTGGGAATCGGCAGGGGTGCAGCGCCAGAGGCGTTAGGCGCGAGGGGCACGCTGCCCCGGGCGGCGCGGACACCAATGGCGCCCACGAAACGGTAACCGCGTCCGTGCACCGTTTCGATGAAGCGTGGTGTGTCGGGGTCATCCTGCAAGAGCTGACGCAACTGCGCCACAAACTGCTTGACCTGTCCTTCCTCGACCCGCGCGTTGGGCCAGGCGGCACGCAGAATCTCCGCTTTGGTGATCACGCGGTCGCGCTGCTCGATCAAGGTCTTCAGGACTGCAAACGCCTTGCGCGTCAGCTGGACCGGGTCATCCCCACGCCACAGACATTGGTTCTCGAGGTCGAGCTCGAGGGCATAGCTTCGGTTGAGAACAGACGGCCGCACACAAGTCCCCTTTGTGTCTGTGTCGTTCCTCAGTCGCGCCGCGCACCTGCGTCTCAGAAGCGCACGCGATGAGCGGGCTGCGAAGAAAGCGGCAACAGGAGCCCCGGCGGCGACCAAAACGCAACCAAATAGCGACGGAAAATCTCAAATAGCGACGGAAAATCTGCTTAATCGAGAGCTGCTTCTAAGGGAGAGTTCGCACCAAATATACATTTCCAGCCCGAAACACAACATACACAAGCCCGCAACACAACCAAATGACCACGGAAAAACCCTAAACAAACCACGCAAGACGAATGACAGGTTTGCTTGAGGTTTGCTTGAATATACACGCCATGGTTGGCAACACACAAGAAGGCGCCGCCTGAGCGGCGTGTCGAAAGGGGGACGCGTGACACCAGACCTTGCGTTGCAGCTCATGCAGGAGCTGCTGCTCACCACGCTTCTTGTCGGTGCGCCGATCCTCGGTCTGAGCATGTTGGTGGGGTTACTCATCAGCATTCTCCAGGTCGTGACCCAGATCCAGGAGATGTCGCTCACCTTCATTCCCAAGATCATCACCGTTGGCCTCACGCTGCTCGCCTTCGGGCCTTGGATGCTGAGGAAGCTGCTTGCCTTCTCCACATCGATCATCGCCAACGTCCCGGGCTACTTCTGAACATGCGAATCGCGTTCGATTCGGCATGGATCGCCGCCGTGCTCCTGGTGTCGATTCGGATCGGTCCGATGCTGATCCTCACGCCGGTGCTCGGGTCCACCGAAATCCCTGTGCGTGTGCGTGTGCTCTTCGCCCTTGCGCTGTCCGCCATGGTGGTAGCCAGCACGCGCGCGACGTGGGAAATTGACTTGACCTCGGGTGCCGCGCTAGTGAGCGCCGCAATCGTGGAGCTGATGATCGGTGCGGCGCTGGCCTTCGGGCTGCTGGCTGCATTCGCGGCTTTCCTGTTCGGCGGGCGCCTGCTCGACCTTCAGGTAGGGTTCGGGGTGGCGAGCCTGATCGATCCCACCACGCGCGGGCAGGCGCCGCTGCTCGGTACGCTGCTGAACCTGGTCGCCATCGCGGTGTTCTTCGCCGCCGACGGCCATCACGTGCTGATCCGTGGCCTGGCCCAGTCGCTGGACCGATTCCCGCCCGGGACGTCGCTATCAAGCCTGCAGATCGATGCGCTCGTGGCGCAGTTCGGCGTCGTCTTTGCCTACGGCCTGGCGATCGTGGCGCCGGCCGTTTTCGCCCTGCTGCTTCTCGATGTCGCGATGGCGGTGGCCACGCGCACGATGCCGCAGATGAACGTGTTTATCGTCTCGATGCCGCTCAAGGTCGTGGTCGGTTTGCTGGTGCTGGCCCTGTCAGCGCGCTACCTGCTGCCCGCCATGCAGCGCATCTTCGAGACGATTCCGCGCTATTGGGACCGCCTGGGGTGATCTGGTGGCTGAACAGGAACAGAACCGCAGCGAACCGGCAACCCCGTTCAGGCTGCAGGAGGCAAGAAAGCGGGGCTCGGTGGCGAAGAGCCTCGAGCTCAGTTCGCTGCTCACGCTGTTCGCAGCGTTTGTGCTCGTCTACATATGGGGCCCGTCGATGATCAGCGACCAGCTGGCGCTCGATGCGGCGATCTTGTCGCAGGCGCATCTGCTCAGCTTCGAAAGCTCTCATCTTTTCACCTGGCTCACGCATGTGTTCGCGGAAACGCTCGCGCATCTGGCGCCGCTTCTTCTCCTGGTTGTCGTCATGGCGGTGCTCGGTACACTTGTGCAAACCGGGCCGGTGTTCAGCTTCTTTCCGGTCAAGCCACAGTTCGACCGTCTCAATCCGGTCGCTGGATTCAAGCGGGTATTCTCGCTGCGCTTGCTGTTCGAGCTGGGCAAGAACGTAGTCAAGCTGCTGCTTATCGGCTGGCTGCTGTACCTGCTCTTCTGGCAAGCGCTCCCCGCGCTGCTCGCGCTGCTCGACATCCACCCCGCCGCCTATGTCCGCCGGGGCTTCGACCTGGCGAGCGCGCTCGTGCTGAAACTACTGATGGTCTTGGCGGTGATCGCGCTGCTCGACGTGCTTTACACCCGGCGCAGCTATTTCAATCGGCTCAAGATGAGCCGCCGCGAACTCAAGGAGGAGATCAAGAACCGCGAAGGCGATCCTCGCATCCGCGCACGTCGTCGACAGTTGCAGCGTGAGCTCCTCAAGCGCAGCAGTGCGATCAAACGCTTGCCCGATGCAGATGTTCTGATCACCAACCCAACGCATCTCGCGGTGGCCTTGCTCTATCGTCGTGAAGCCATGAGCGCGCCACAAGTCCTCGCCAAGGGTGCGGGCGAACTGGCCGAGCATATGAAGGTGCTGGCGCGTCGCCATCACATCCCGGTGATCGAGAATCGTGTGCTCGCGCGCAAACTGTTCGATGCAGTGGACCTCGAGCAGAGCATCCCCGAAGCCTTGTTCCCGCAGGTGGCCCGCGTTCTGGTGTGGGCCTCGCCTGGCGCACGAACGACAGTGTCGGGCGGAGACCGGCATGAGTTGGCTGCGCCGGGCTTTCGGCGACAACAGCGACCTCATCCTGGTGGCGCTGATGGTCGTCATCCTGCTGGTGCTGTTCGCCCCGGTACCGCCGGCGTTGCTCGACCTGCTGCTGCTCGTCAACCTCAGCTTCGCTCTGCTCATCCTGCTCATCACCTTCTACGCGCAGAAGCCCGTCGAGTTCTCCACCTTTCCGTCGCTGCTGCTGATCGCCACGTTGTTCCGGCTCGCGCTCAACATCGCCGCCACGCGCCTGATCTTGAGCGACGCCAATGCGGGCAAGGTGATCGCCGCGGTCGGCGCGCACATGGTGGGCGGCAATTACGTGATCGGGATGATCGTGTTCCTGATCTGGTGGTGGTGCAATACGTGGTGATCACCAATGGGGCTCAGCGCGTGGCCGAGGTCGCTGCACGCTTCACCCTGGACGGCATGCCGGGCCAGCAGATGAGCATCGACGCCGATCTCAACATGGGGCTCATCGACCAGGCCGAGGCCAAGCAGCGGCGCAAGAACCTGGAAAAGGAGGCGAACTTCTACGGCTCGATGGACGGGGCGAGCAAGTTCGTCAAGGGCGACGCCATCGCGGGCATCGTCATTCTGCTGATCAACATTATCGGCGGGCTGACGATCGGGGTCCTGCAGAACGGCATGCCGTGGAAAGAGGCGTTGCAGACGTACACTCTGCTCACCATCGGCGATGGCATCGTCACCCAGGTGCCGGCGCTGATCATCTCGGTGGGCACCGGCATCATCATCACGCGCTCGGCCAGTGACGCGCGGCTGAGCGCGGAGGTGATCAAGCAGACCATGGCGTATCCGCGCACGCTGCTGATCGTATTGACCGCACTGCTCGCGCTCGCACTTCTGCCGGGCATCCCTGTGCTGCCCGCCCTGGTCGTTGCAGGTGTGGTCGCTACGCTCGCGCTGGTTGCATTTCGCTCGCGGCGCGCAGCGCAGGAGGAACCGGCAGAAGCGCAGCGGCAGTCTGGCCAGGCGGCGGAGCGACGAGGACGTCTATGGCACGCTGGCGGTCGAGCCGCTCGAAGTCAAAGTTGGACAGAATCTGATCAAGGTAGTGAGCGGCCCTGACGTCCAATTGATGGATCGCATCGTGGCGTTCCGCAAGCAGTTCGCGCTCGAGTCCGGTTTCGTGGTGCCCAAGGTGCGCATCAAGGATGACCATCGGCTCCCGCCCAACGCCTATCAGGTCTGCATTTTCGGCGTCGCCGTGGCGGCCGGCGAGCTGCTGCCCGATCGGATGCTGGCGATCCATTCCGGTGGCGAACGAGCGAGGCTCGACGGGGTCGAGACCACCGACCCGGCCTATGGCCTGCCCGCGGTCTGGGTGCTCGAAGACCAGCGCCAGGCGGCGCGCGAGGCGGGCTACACGCTCGTGGACCCCACCACGGCTCTCATCACGCATCTGGGCGAGGTGCTGCGGCAGAACTCCGCATCGCTGCTGACGCGCGCCGAGACCGAGCGGCTGTTGAACCGCCTGCGTCCGCAGCACGCTGGACTGCTCGACGAGGTGATCCCGCAGGTGCTGTCGGTAGGCGAGATCCAGAAAGTCCTGCAGAACCTGCTGCGCGAGAAGGTTTCGATCCGCAACCTCGAGGCGATCATCGAGGTGCTGGCCGATGCCGGCCGTCAGAGCAAGGACAGCGAGCAGCTCACCGAGCTGGTGCGCCATCGGCTGGGCGTGGTGATCTGCCAGAGCCTGACCAATGCTGCGGGCGAACTGCACGTGCTTACGCTCGATCCCAGCGTCGAGCAGCAGCTTGCGGGCAGCATTCGCGCGGTCGACCAGAAGAGCTCACTCGTGCTCGAGCCGCGCTTTGCCGAGCAGATGCTCGCACGCATCGCTGCGCAGGTGGAGCGGATGATGAAGAGCAACGTCATGCCAGTGCTGCTGTGCGCGCCGGAGCTGCGGCGGCATCTGCGGCGCATCACCGAGCGCGTAATGCCGCACTTGTCGATCCTGTCGGTGGCCGAGGTTCCCAACAATGTCATGCTGAAAGCCTTCGGCGTGGTGGCGGTATGAAAATCAATCCGCTCTTCACGCAACCGCCCCTGCTGAACAGCAGCAACGCCCTGCTGGTCAAGGCCGATGTCGATTTCGCGAGCAAGCTCACGCTGGGCCAGATCATCAAAGGTCGCGTACTGCGCACCTATGAAGGCAGCCGCTACTTGATGGATTTCTACGGCCAGCAGAAGGTCGTGGACAGCGCGGTACCGCTGCGGACGGGGGAAGTCATTCACGGGCGCGTCGTCGGGCTCGGTGAGCACGTGGAGCTGCAGCGCGTGCTGCCTGAATCCAGCCGGCAAGGCGCGCAGGAGCCCGGCGAGGCGGAAGACGGCGGTCAGTCGCCGCTGCTGGACAACAAGTGGCAGCGCCTGGTAGCCGAGATGTTCGGTCGTTATCGCGGGACCTTGAGCACGCAGGATGCGCTGCTCTTGCAGCGGCTCGCCGCGCGCGCGGATGCCGCCGCCGACGTGGTTCTCAGCGGATTGATATTGAGCAAGCTCGGCCTCGCCATCGCCCCCGAGTTCGTGCAAGCCCTCCTATCCGTCTTCTTCAGCGTCTCGCGCGAAGGCTCCTTCCCGCCCTTGAAATCCGCCGTGCGACTCGACGGGAGTGCGGCGAAAACGCAGCGTGACCCGGCTGCGATCGAGGCCTTAGCCGGTGTGCTGCAGAAACTGATGGCCGATCTTCCCGAAGCGAACTGGCGCCAAGAGGCTTCAGGCGCCCCGTCTGAACCGCGTACATGGGCGGGGTCTTCGCAAGCGCTGCGCAGCGAGGCGGGCGGCGGTGAGGGCGCTAGCGCAGACCAAGGGGAACTGAGCCTCGCACGTTGGATCCTCAACGCGCAGCCCGGAGGCAGTCTCGCGCATCGTACGCTCACCGTGCCGGTGCTGATGGACGGGCGATTGGTGGAACTGGACATCGCCATGTTCGACGCAGACACCGGAGCGCGAGGATGCCTCGCCATTGCGGCATCGCCGCGTGGTGCTGTCGCTGCACACCGAGGGCCTGGGGCGCGTCGAGGTTCAAGCAGTGCTGGCCGGTGATCGCGTCCGCGTGAGTGTGCACTGCGACCGGGCCGAGGCCAGCGAATTCATGTCGATGTACTGCGACTGCAGCTCACCTCGGACATAGAAGCGCTTGGATTGAGCGTCGACGAGCTGCGCTACGCGGTGCGAGAGGAGCAGGGCGCTAACGCGGTACTGCGATCGGTGGCTGAACATCTGGTGAGTCCGGGCAGCGTAAGCCGGCTGATATAGAAGTCATGGCCGCGATGAGCTTGAAGACGGATCGCGCCGACCCCGGATTCCGAGGGGCCGCCAAGCATCAAGCGCGTGGTCGGCTTGCGCTACGTTCCCGAGGAAGGATTGCCGCAGGTGATCCTGAAAGGCAGTGGCCCGCTGGCCGAAGCGTTACTCAAGCGACGCGACCGGCATGTTGGACCGCAGATCGTGCGCAACGAAGCCTTGCTGCAATCCCTGTATCGGCTGCCGCTCGATAGCGCCATCGGCCCGGACATGTTTCGCATCGTAGCCGTCATCCTCGCGCACGTATTCGCGCTGGAGCACAAGATGGCACTGGAACAGATGATTGGAGACAAGCATGATTGATGCCGTTGCCATGAGCTGCCGCCAGCATGTCCGACGACATGCTGAGGCTAGCGACGATCAGCCATAACCTCGCGAATGCCACCACGCCGGGATTCAAGCGCGACATCGCTCTCCACGGTCGATTCGCTCGCACGCTGGAAGAGCTCGATCCCGCGGGCGCGGCGAGCACGGGCGCGCCCCGCGCCGGTGATCCTCCTGAGCAAGATCGACCAGCAGGGCGGGGCGCTGCGCTTCACCGGCAACCCATTCGATCTGGCGCTCGAAGGTCCCGGGTTTTTCGAGCTGGCGGGGGCCGAGGGCCCGCTCTACACACGCCAGGGCGACTTTCACCTCGATGCCCGGGGGCGACTGGTGAACGCGGGCGGCATACCGGTGATGGGCACCGCGGGCGAGATCTTCCTGCTCGGTGGCGAGGCCAAGGTCGAGCGCGACGGGCGCATTTTCGAGAATGGCAAGCAGGTCGCGCAGTTGCGCATGGTCGATTTCGAGCAGCCGGACGCACTGCTGAAAGCGGGCAACGGCCTCTACGCTGCGCTTGCAGCCCAGGCACCGAAGGACGCTGCGGCGTCGGATCGTCAGCCGCAACTGCGCCAGGCGCACCTGGAGAACTCCAATGTGGTGTCGGTGAGCGAGATGGTCCTGCTGATCGAGACCATTCGTCACTTCGAGTCGCAACAGAAGGTGATCCTGGGCTATGACGAAATGCTCGAGCGCGCGATTCGCACGCTGGGCGACGTGTAGACCCGTTGCAAAGGAGACACGGCAATGATGGACTCCCTGTATATCGCAGCCAGCGGCATGCACGCGCAGCAGACGAACGTCGAGACGATATCCAACAATCTCGCCAACCTCAACACCACCGCGTTCAAGCGAGGCCGGGTCAACTTCGAGGACTTGATGTACCGCGAAGTCGCGCGTGGCCACGGGCCGCTCGGCAGCGATGCCGATGTGTTGCACAACGGCGCAGGCGTCTCACTGGCGGCAACCAGCAAGAGCTTCGAGCAGGGCGACTTCAAGAAGACCGATCAAGCCTACGATATGGCCATCCGCGGCAGTGGTCTGTTCGAAGTGTTGATGCCCGACGGCACGCATGCCTACACGCGCAATGGCGCCTTCCATGTCGACCGCGACGGTTTTCTCGCCAACGCGCAGGGCAATCTGCTCAATCCCGCGATTCAAGTGCCGCCCGATGCGACCAACGTGACGGTCGAACAGGACGGCCGGGTGCTGGCTCAGCTGCCCGGCGAAAAGACGCCGATTGAGGTCGGTCGGATCGAGCTCGCGACGCTTCGTCAACCCCGATGCGCTCAAGCCGCTGGGTGACAGCCTGTACGTGCCCACCGAGTTGTCGGGCGACGCCAATCCCATCGTTCCCGGCGAGCAGGGCGTCGGCGTGCTGGTGCAGGGCTTCCTGGAAGGCTCCAACGTGAAGCTCGTGGAAGAGTTCGTCAACCTGATCATTGCGCAGCGCGCCTACGAGATCAACGCGAAGGCGGTGCAAGCGGCCGACGAGATGCTCAGTATCGCCAACAACCTGCACCGCTAACCCGCCATGCTGTTCGCTCAGATCCTGATCGCGATCCTGCTCGTGGCCATTGCGCCCGTGAGCCGGGCGGACGGCGGTGCGCATATTCGTTTGCTACCTCGCGCAGACATCGGCAAAGCGTTCTTTGCGCTTGGCGACATTGCCGACATCGAGAGCGGCAATAGCCAACTGCAACAACGTCTGGCGGCGCTGCGCATCGGCCAGAGCCCGCGTACGGGTTATCGCCTCTCGCTCGCGCGCGCGGCGGTCGAGGAGGCGGTCGCGCGCGAACTTCCCTCGCTGCGGGGCGCGCTGCGCTGGGGCGGCGCGCAGCGCGTTGACGTGCATGCAGGCGGCCAGCGGGTGAGCGCCAAGCACATTGTCGATACCGCCGCGAGCGCGGCCGTGGAGGCGCTGCGTCCCGCGTACCAAGGCCTGGACCTGAAGCCCGTGAGTCAACTCGATGACGTGAGCGTGCCGCAAGGCGCGGTGGCGTTTGCGGCGCGGCTCGATCCCTCCAAGAGTGTCACCAAGCGATTGTGCGTGCCGGTCGAGGTCACGGTCGATGGTCAGGTGTATCGAACCGTCTACGTCTGGTTTTCGGTGCGCGCCATGCAGAAGGTATGGGTGGCCCAGCGGTCTCAGGCAGCCGGCCAGCCGCTGCAGGAAGCCGGTTTCCGCAGCGAATTGCGCGATGTCACGAGTCTGTCGTCCGCGCCGGTGAGCGTGCACGACCAGCCCTTGCGCACGCTGCGTCTGCGCCGGCCAATCGAGGCGGGCGGCGCCGTTGCTCGACACGCAAGTGGAGGCGCGGCCCGCGGTGGTGCGCAACGGCCCAGTCGCCGTGAAGCTCATCAGCGGGGCGATTGCGATCGAGACGAATGGCGTCGCGCTCGATGACGCGGGGGTCGGACAATACGTGCGGATCCGCAACTCGGCCAGCGGCGAGGTGTTCTCGGCCCGGGTCGTCGCCGAGCACAGCGTAGTGATCGACGGGAGGTAAGAGACTATGGATCGTTTCATTCTTGGATTGGCTGGCTGCGCGCTGTGCGCTTTGCCGCTCGCCGTGCCCGCGCAACAGCGCTTGTACAACGATGCCTCGTTTCGCGCCTATACCGATGATCAGCCGTGCCTACCGCGTCGGGGACAGTCTCACGGTGCTGATCGTGGAAGCGGCCAGCGCTTCCGCCAGTGCCAATACGCAGACGAACAGGGCTACCGCAGCTGCTGCGGCTGGCGCGGCCTCGGCAGATGGTAACGATTACAGCGCGTCAGCCGAGCTCGATTTGAGCGACGAGTTCGCCGGCAGAGGGACCATCAACCGCACGGGCAACTGGCCGCGCAGATCACGGTGACGGTGACGGGCATCACCAGGTAACGGTGAACTGCTGGTGAGCGGCAAGCAGGTGATCTTGGTCAACGAGGAGAAGCAGGAGATCGCGCTGAGCGGCAGGGTGCGCCCGTACGACATCCTGGCAAACAATACTGTCTTATCCAGCCGGCTCGCCGACGCCACCATCAGTTACGTCGGCGAGGGACTGCTCGCCGAACAGCAGCGGCCCGGTATCCTGAGCCGTCTGCTGAGGTGGCTGGGCTTGTGATGAAGACGCTGTTGCTGCCACTTGTCGCGCTGGCCGCTGTGCTGGCGAGCATAGCAAGCGCGCAAGACAACGCTCCACAGGTGCGGCTCAAGGATCTGGGCCGCGTGGACGGCTGGCGCGACAACAGCTTGGTCGGCTATGGACTGGTGACCGGCCTTGCGGGGACGGGCGACTCGCTGCGCAACCGCGCCACACGCCAGTCGATCGCCAATGTGTTGTCACAGTTCGGCATCTACTTGCCGATCGAGCAAGTGCAAAGCCGTAACGTTGCCGCAGTCATGGTGATGGCAACCCTGACGCCGTATGCGCGAGAGGGCAACAAGCTCGATGTCAACGTCAGCTCGTTGGGGGACGCACGCAGCCTGCTGGGCGGCACGCTGCTGCTCACACCACTCAAGGCCCCTAATGGTCGGGTCTATGCGCTCGCCCAAGGTCCGCTGTCGGTAGGCGGGTACCAATACGACCTGTTCGGCAACCTGGTGCAGAAGAACCATCCCACGGTCGGCCGCATTCCAGGCGGGGCGGTCGTCGAAGTCGACGTGCCAACGATGGATGGTTCCGAGCGAGGCAACGTCGTGTTCGTGCTCGCCAATCCGGACTACACCACTGCGAGCAATGTCGCAGACAGCGTCAATCGCGCACTCGGGCGGCGGCTGGCGCGGGCGCGCGACGCCTCGCGCGTCGAGATCGCGCTGCCTGGCAACAGCAGCCGGGGAAGACGCCGTGGCGTTTCTCAAGATTGTCGAGAACGTGCCCGTGGAGCCGGGACAACGTGCGCGGGTCGTGGTCAACGAGCGCACGGGCATGGTAGTTTCCGGAGGCGACGTGCGCATCTCCCAGGCCGAGATTTCCCACGGTGATCTGAAAGTCTCCATCACCACCGACTATCTCGTGTCTCAGCCCTATGCTCCCTTCTGGGGCACCACGGGTCCCGGCGCACGCACCGTCGTCGTCCCGCAAACGCAGATCGACGTGAACGAAGAGGAGAGCCAAAGCGTTTCGCTTCCGGGCAACAACACGGTGGCGGATCTCGCGAAGGCGCTGGCGCGCATCAAGACGAGCCCGCGCGACATGATCTCGATTCTGCAGGGGCTGCGCACGTGCTGGTGCACTGCACGCCGAGCTGATCATTCAATAACGATGGAAAGCGCATGCTGCTCTTATCGGAAAGCGATCGCGTAACCTCCGCGCTCGTCCTGCTGGCGCTGGACGCCGCGACGCTGCGCCACCAGGCGACGGCCAACAATCTGGCGAACATTCACTCCACGGGCTATCGCCCGCAGCGGGTCAACTTCGAGGAGCAGTTGAGCGCCTTGCGCCAAGCGGTGGCCACTCGCGCGCCCATAGCGCCCGCTGCACTCGACCAAGTGCGGCCTTTCATCGAGCCCGATGCCGCGCCGGGCAGCCGGAAGCATTGCCGGAATGATCGACATGGAGCTGGTGAAGCTCTCCCAGAACGCAGTGCACTACCAGACATTGCTCAAGGCGCTGGACAAGCGGGGAAGCATACTCGCGCTGGCGGTGAACGAAGGGAGGAGATAGATGAACTACCTAGCACATTCGCCATCAGCGCATCGGGCATGAGCGTCGAGAAGGCCCGCCTCGATGTGACCGCCTTGAACCTCGCCAACGTCCATTCGACGCGCACGGCTGACGGCAACGCTTTCGTGCCATTGCAAGTCATATCAAGCGCCAAGCAGGGGGCGCCGTTCGCGAGCTATCTGAGCGCCGCCGATGCGCAAGCGGCGGGCGCCAAGGTCGTCGAGGTGCGCGCAAGGAGCGCTGCCCCGCGCATGGTATATGAACCCGGTCATCCGGATGCCGATGCCAAGGGCTTTGTCGCCTACCCTGGTGTCGACCCAGTGGGGGAAATGGTCAATCTGATTTCCACCCTGCGCGCGTATGAAGCGAACGTGGCTGCGCTCAACGCCGCGAAAACCATGGCTCTGAAGGCGCTCGAATTGGGAGGCAACACATGAACATCCAGAGCGTCGATTTTCTCCCGCCCAGCGCAGGGCTGGTTCAGGCCGCGAAAACTTCGGCGGGCAGCTGCCGCAGACTTCACCTACTGGATGGAGCACGAGCTCGCGCAGGTCAACGACAAGCTTCTTCAGGCTGACGAAGCTGGTGCGCAAGCTCGCTTTGGGTGAGGTCGACAACGTGCACCAGGTGATGATCGCTCTGGATCAAGCGAGACTCTCGTTTCAGCTGCTCGCGCAGGTGCGCAATAAGCTGCTCGAGAGCTATCAAGACGTCCTGCGCATGTCGGTCTAGCCGTGCTCGCGAACTTGCGTCAGTTGTGGGACAAGACGAGCCGCGCTGGCCGCGCCGGGTTCGTGGCGGGGGCGGCGGTCATCGTTGCCGCAGTGATTTACTTCGGCTATGCGGTGCTGCGTCCCGATTATGCCGTGCTGTTTTCCGATCTCGACCCGCAGGATACCGCCGCGATCGCGAATGAGCTGGACCGGCTCAAGATCCCATACCAGGTCGGCCCCAACGAGACGTCCGTGCTGGTGGAGAAGGCTAAGGTGCACACATCCCGCGTCAAGCTGATGGGCAATGGCGTCAACCTTCGGGGGGTGTCGGCTTCGAGATCTTCAACAACACCGACTTCGGGATGACCGAGTTCGCCCAGAAGATCAACTACCAGCGCGCGCTCCAAGGCGAACTTGCACGCACCATGCAAGGGCTGGATGAAGTCAAGGTCGCACGCGTGCATCTGGTTCTTCCCGAGTCCGGCTTGTTCAGGAAGAACAATCAGAAACCGAAAGCCTCGATCACCTTGTCGCTCAAAGAGGGGCGCGTGCTGCAGGCTGAGCAGGTGGTCGGCATTCAACGCCTTGTGGCGGCGTCGGTGCCGGAAATCTCTGCGGATGCGGTGACGATCCTCGATCAACGCGGTGTGGCCTTGACGCGACCGGCGGAGAGCGAAACTCAAGACAACGGCATGGCTTCGCGCTTTACCGCGAAGCAAGAGATCGAAGCAGATCTCACGCGCAAAGCAGTGGCCGTGTTGGACAAAGCCTTCGGTCCCGGCCGTGCCATCGTGAGCGTCGACGTAACGGTGAACCATGACCAAACCAAGGTCACCCAGGAAGACGTGCTTCCCCTTGGCCAGCGCGGCCAGGAGGCAACTGGTGTGGTGGTGCGACGCCGCGTCATGACTCAGGAGCGCCCGGCATACGCTCTTTCCGCGGGACTCGACGGAACCGAGGACACCCCTGCGCAAGTTGCATCGACATCCGAAGTGGAATATCAAAGCGGCCGGCGCGTGGAGCAGACCATTTCTCAGCCGGGCAGCATCCGGCGGGTCAGCGTGGGCGTGCTGCTGCCCCACGCCCTGAAACGATCTAAACTCGATGAGATCCGCCAGGTCTTGGCGATGGGCTTGGGGCTTAACGTGGGGCGAGGCGACCAGATCGCAATCTCCTCGGTCGATCAGTTTACGCCATTCGACGAGCGCGAACCGACCGTGGCGAAGCCGCCGGCGCCGCCTCCGTTAGAGCCAGCAACAGCGCCGCCACGATCAGCGCCGAGCACGCTGCAGGGTCTTCTTCCGGCATGGCTCGGCTCGTCCCCCGAGGTGACCGCGGTGCTCCTGTTCGCCGGGCTTGTCGTCGTGGCCTTGCTCGCGCTGCTGCTGCGCGGGCTGCGACGCAAGCCCATACGGTTGGCCCGCAGCGAGCGCGAACAGCTTCTGGCCAACGTGCGGCAATGGATGCATACCGACAACCAAGCCGTCGAATCCGGAGAGAAGTTGTGAATGCCGGATATCGGCGTGCGGCGCTCACCTTGAGCGCATTGAGCAGGGCAGACCGCGCGTGGATTTTGAGAGAAACTCTCGAGCCACGAGCGCGTTCCGCTCGCTAGCCTGCTGTCCGAGCTGAAACGGCGGGGCATCAGAGTGCCGGCGAGCGAGCTCGAAACCATCCTTCGAAGCGACTCGCGCAGCGATGACGAAGGGGCGAGCGTGGTGCGTTCGCTAACGTCCCGGCAGCGGCTCGCTCAAACGGGCGCTGACGAGGTGTTCCGGGTGTTGTCGCGCGAGCCCGATTGGCTGGTTGCGATCGTTTGCGGGATGGCGAAATGGCTGTGGCTGCCGGACTTTCTGCGCATGCTGGAGGACGAGCGCGCGAGCCGCGTGCAGCAGTGCATCCGAAGTCAGCTTGTGGAGAACACCGCGGTGTGTGAAGCACTCGTGGCTGCTATCGTTCAACGCATTGGGGGCGGCGATGGCGAGGCATCCTTTCCACTTGGGCGCCAGCCGTTCAAGCGTCGCGAGCGGCAATCGACTCTGACGAGGCTAACCAGTTGGCTACTGTAATTCACGGCGCTGACATCGACCGGGATCCGTTGGTGCTGTCGGTGGCGCTTTCACCCGGGCCCGCTGAGGTTACCGGCGACGAAGCGGATGCCGAGTGTGCCATCGGCGATTCCGCTGCAACGCGCGGTGATGAGGCAAACGCAGATCTCGATGTCGATTCGGGCAGCGAACGGGCGGCCGCGGAGCCCGCTGCACCGGATCCTGCCGCGCTGTTCGAGCAGATCGCGGCCGAACGGATGCAGGTTCTCGAGCAGGCCTACCAAGAGGGCTATCAGACAGGCGAGGAAGCCGGACGCAACGACGCCCAGCGTGCGTACGACGAGCAGATCGACTCGCTGCGCTCGGTCGCTGCAGAGATACGCTCGGCCTTCGACCTATACTTGGACGACGCGGAGGAGCTGCTGGTGGAGATCGCCTTCGAGTCGGTGTGCAAGATCCTCGGACGGGCGCTGTGCGACCGTGAGGGCGTGAGCGCAATGGTGCGAGAGGTGATCGACCAGGCGCGTGAACGCGAGCAGCTGATCGTTCGGCTTGCCCCGCATGACTTCACGCTCCTCACCGCGCGGGACGACACAGCGTTGGACCCGGGGCGGAGCGAGGAACAAGCTTCCAGTCTCGGCGCGTGGAATGTGCAGCTGATGCCCGACAAGCGCGTGGCCGTCGGTGGCTGCTTGATCGATAGCCCGGGCGGCACCCTGGATGGTCGGCTGGAAACGCAGCTGCAGAGGCTGCGAGAAGTCCTGGTTGCCGCGCGCGCCATCAAGGCGGATGAAGGGGTCTGATGGTTGCTCTGCAGGGCTACTTAGAGGCGGTCAAAGGCGCGGAGCTCATTCGCCGCACGGGCAACGTATCCCAGTACTTCGGCATGGTTGTGGAATCAATCGGACCGGATGCTTGCCTCGGTGAAGTCTGTGAGATCTACCCGCGTTCTCATCCAGTACCGGTTACCGTCGAAGTGGTGGGCCTGCGCGACGGCAAGGTCTTGTTGATGCCATATGGGGAGCTACGCGGCATCGGGGTGGGTTGCGAAGTGCTGGCCACCGGTAAGCCCGTGGAAATCGCCTTGGGCGAAGGCCTGCTCGGGCGGGTCGTAGACGGCTTCGGCCACGCCCTCGACGCTCGGCCGCTGCCGGCGATGGCGCGGCACTACCGGCTGACGCCCGAGCCTTTGAATCCGCTGATGCGCTCCCGCATTCGCGAAGTGCTGGAGACCGGAGTCAAGGGCATCGATGCAATGCTGACGATCGGGCGCGGGCAGCGCGTCGGGATATTTTCCGGCAGCGGTGTCGGAAAGAGCACGCTACTCGGGATGATTGCGCGCAACATGAAGGCCGATATCAACGTCATCGCTCTGATCGGGGAGCGGGGTCGCGAGGTCCTCGAGTTCATTGAAGAGAATCTGGGAGGCGCGGGTCTACGCCGTTCCGTTGTTGTCGTGGCCACTGCGGATCAACCTGCGCTGTTGCGCACGCGTGCTGCCCACGCCGCCACCGCCGTCGCCGAGTATTTCCGCGACCAGGGTCAGGACGTCCTGCTCATAATGGATTCGATTACCCGGTTCGCCGCAGCTCACCGCGAAATCGGGCTTGCCATCGGCGAGCCGCCCACTGCGCGTGGCTACACGCCCTCGGTGTTCGCAGCCCTGCCTAAGCTGCTGGAACGCTGTGGCACCAGCGACGCCGCTGGCTCGATCACCGCGATCTATTCCGTTCTCGTCGAGGGCGATGACCTGAATGATCCGATTGCCGATGCGCTGCGCGCGATCCTGGATGGTCACATCGTGCTCTCGCGCGAGCTCGCCAACCAGGGACATTATCCCGCGATCGATGTGCTCGCCAGCACAAGCCGGGTCATGCCGCATTTGATCAACCGGGACGAGCATGAACTTGTCGAGCGGACAATCGGCTATCTGAGCACGTACGCACGCAGCAAAGATATGATCGAGATCGGCGCTTATCGTCCCGGCGTCAATGCGGAGCTCGATCGCGCCGTGGAGCGTCACCCGGCGCTTGATCAGTTTCTGCGCCAGGATATGGGAGAAGCGTTTTCGCGCGACCAGGCGATCCAGCAGCTACGCGCGGCCATCGGCATGAAGCGATCCTAAATGAATACGCGCAAAGCGCGATCGCGCCACCCCTTGGACGCACTGCTCAAGCAAAGGCAGTGGGAGCGCGAGGCGCTTGGTCTGGAAGCCGCGCGCGCCCGGCGCATCTGGGAGGAGCGCCACGGCGCACATCAGGCCGTGCTCGATCTGATCGCAGGCGCCCAGTCGCAATTGCGAGAGGTCTATCAGTCGCCCGCTGGAATCTCTCTTGAGCGCCGACAGATTCTCGAGGTGTTCCTCAAGCATCAGTATGAGGTGGCCGCGTCAGCGTCAGCAGGCCGCCGCATCGGCGCAAGACGTATATACGCAAGTGATGGCGCAGCTCGAACTAAGCCGGGTCGCAGTCAAAGTGCTGGAAAAGCATGAAGAGCGCAGCATGCGCGCGCACGACGAGCGCGAGCGGCGCCGCGAGCTCCGGGCCGCCGACGACATGTGGTTGTTGCGAAGAGGATCACGGTGAAAATTGACGCGCAGCTCGCCCCTGTTCAACGCGACCGTTCGCAGAGCGTTGAAGCGGGCGATCAGACGACCTGGCAACTGGCGTGGCAGCGCGAGCTTGAGCGCGCGCAGCGGTCACAGGCGCAGCACGCTCAACCGTCCAAGGGCAGGCCACAAGATGAGCGGCGCTCGCAGCATAGCGACGATGCGCCGCTTGCCCAATTCACAGCACGACCGATCGAGGATCGGGCAAGCTCGACGCCGGAGTTCAAGCCCGTCGAGCATGTCCGGGTTGATTCTGCGTACGTGCTGCGGTCGAGCGTACGCGAGGATGGGGTCGCGGTCGTGCTGCGCGTGCCTGAAGCCCCGCTCGAGCCTTCGCTCCCATCTGTCGCAACCAGCGTCTACGCTTTCGACTGGCATGAGCGGCCTTCGCACGGCGCTCAGCCCAGCGCGGCCGCGGCGCTCGATGCACTGATCGCACGTATGCAACGGTTAGCCTGGATGCCGAAGGCCGCGCATGTCAGCGTGCAGGGCAGCGAGTGAGTGTGGCCTTGCGCGATGCAAGCCTCAGCGAGCAGGAAGCGAGTGACTTGCTGTGGCGAGTGCGCAAGGAGGTGGGAAGGTTGGGCTTTGAGCTGGCGGCTTTGGTCGTCAACGGCCACGCGGTGCAGCCAGCTGGTGAATGAGGCGGACGCGCCTCAATTTGGACACATCAACTTAAACGGGAGCGATGGCCATGGCGGTAGATCTGATCGGCGGCGTGAGCGCTAGCCAGAACGCTAATTTGCAGGTGGCGGCAGTCAGTCAGCAGGACTTCCTCAGAATTCTGGTCACCCAGTTGTCATTCCAGGATCCCTTGAAGCCGATCGACAATCAGGCGTTCATCGCGCAGATCGCGCAGTTCACCGCTCTCGAGCAAACCCGGCAGCTGAATGACGGCATCAACACCTTGCTCACGATTCAGTCAACCGCCCAATCGATTGACCTGATCGGGAAGACGGTGGAGATCGCCACCGAAAGCGGAGCGAAGGCGGTCGGAAAGGTATCCACTTTGACCTTCGTGCAGGGGCAGCCGCGGCTGGTGGTGACGCTCGCGGACGGCCAAGTCCTCACCGATGTCACCTTGGACAAAGTCTCTGTGATCCGCGCCTAGAGGAGGGGAGATGCTCGATTCCATCTACGTCGGCCTGACCGGCCTCACCGGTTACTCGAAGGACTTGACGATCATCGGCAACAACGCCGCCAACCTCAACACGCCGGGGTACAAGAGTCAGCAATTGCTGTTCACCGATCTGTTCTACCAGTCCAAGTTGATCGGCGACAACGGCGGCAGCACGCGCCTGGACGTCGGCGCGGGTCTCAATACCGGTGCGACGCGGCGCAACTTCAAACCGGGTGAGCTGCGCCAGACCGGTGGCGAGCAAGATGTCGCGATCGACGGCAACGGATTTTTCGTCTTGCGCCGCGACGGCCAAACCTTCCTCACGCGCGCCGGTCAGTTCTCCTTCGATGAGCAGGCCGTTCTGGTGTCGAGCTCGCAGAACGCGCGAGTCGCGGCATTGGTCGGTGGAAACCTGCGCGACATCAACATCAGTGGGCTGCGCACGCTGGCGGGCAAGGCGACCTCCAGGATCGAGTTCAGTGGCACGCTGAATACCAATGACGCTGCGAGCGCCCCACACACCGTGAGCAGCATTCCTGTCTTCGACTCTGCAGGCGGCAGCCACACCTTCGCGGTCAAGTTCACGAACAATGGCAGCGTCACGCCCTCGAGCTGGTTAGTCGAAGTGCGCGATGAAAGGAACAGCCTGGTGAAATCCGGAGAGATTCGCTTTGGCTCCGACGGCACGCCGGCGGCTGGCTTTAACACCATCGATCTCACCTACGCACCGGGCGTGGACGGCAGCGATATCACTCTGTTCTTCGGTGATCCGGGCTCGACGAGCGGCGCGCGTTCCCTTTCAGCGGCGGCGAGCGATCTGCAGTTCGCCAGGCAGGATGGGCTTGCAACGGGCTCGCTCACCAAGGCGAGCTTCGACATCGATGGTGCACTTGCCCTGACCTACTCCAATGGCCAGAGCATTACCGGTGACCGGCTGGCGATCGCCACCGTCAATGGAGAGCAGAGCTTGGAACCACGCGAGGGGAATTTGTTCGTTGCGCCCGACGCCGACGACGATGGCGCTGGGCATGGCGAACACCGGCCCGTTCGGCAAGATTCAAGCGGGCCGGGTGGAGATCTCGAACGTCGACCTCGCGCAGGAATTCAGCGATCTGATCATCAGCCAGCGCGGCTATCAGGCGTCATCGCAGGTGATCAGCGCTGCAAACGAGATGATCCAGCAGCTGTTCGAGATCAAACAGAGGGGCTGATGGAGATCCTGCCCTACAAACTCATCTGCAACTCTGAACTTGCGTTGATCTCGCGCCGTTTGTCGCGAGGCGTGGGGTGGTTGGTGTGAGCACTGGCTGCTCGGAGCGAAACCGGACTCGGTGCTTTGCCTGCCGGCAGACGACGAGCGGAACACCCTCAACCGCCTCGGGCAGCGATGGCGAAGATTTGCCTCTGCGCAAGGCGGGGAATTCAGCGTCGCCGTCGAGGAGGACATGCTGCCCAGCCCACTGGGCGCCCTTGCCTTCGGAAGTTGGGTGCCTCGGTTTGAAGCATCGGGGATCGGGCCTTCAAGGCTGCTGCGCAGATCTCATCGATGTCATGCTGGGCGATCTCGCCGTCCGCGTGTTCCAGGCGGCCGGTCAATCCATCGCATCGGCCGAGCAGCTCGAGCAGGACGTGAGCGAGCCCGAACCGCGAGCGTGGAAGCGTGGGTCCGGAGTGGTGTCCGTCGCCGTGGTAATTGGGGGCGAGCCGCTGCATGCGCTGCTCAGTGAGCCGATGGTGCGCGCGATGGCGCGCGACCTCCCGCCACCGGTCAGGCCTCGGGAGGCGCCCAGCCCGCGGCGCGCGTGTCTGAGCGCGCAGCACGTGCAGTTGGAGCTTTGGGCGGGCGAGACGCATATCGAGCTGGGACTGCTGCAGAACCTCGCCCCCGGAGACGTCATTCTGCTCGACCTGCCAATCAACGAACCTCTCAGACTGGCCGTTGACGGCAAGCTCACCGATCGCTACGCCTACCTGGGCCGTTCGGGTGAGCGCAAGGCTTTGCAGTTGCTGCCAGCGAATCGTTCTCAGTAGCAACCTCAATGGACACGAAAGCGGTCATGCCAGCCAGCCGAGGCAGCGCGAAGTCGATCGAGCTCGTCGAATTGCCTGCACAGACGACCACAAGCAAACCCGCATTCGGCGCGCACCTGGAGCTGATTCAAAATGTGAAGGTGAGTTTGTCGGCGCTGGTAGGAAGATGCGAAATCACGGTAGCCGAATTGTTCGCACTGAAAGAAGGCGCGGTGCTGCCGCTCGATCGCGATACCCGTGAGCCCGTCGACATCTACCTCGATGGACGACTGGTGGGCCGAGCGGAGCTCGTTGTCGTGGGCGATAACTTCGGCCTGCGCATCGTCGAGCTGGGCAGTTCGTCTGGCGTATGAGCGTGCGGCTCAAAGCGCTGTTTTTTGCGATGGCGTTGCTGCTGCCGTCCTACGCCGGCGGCCAGCCGCCGAAGCGCCGCGGCCGGCACAGGGTGGTGCACCCGCGCCCGATCGCTTTCAAGGCCGAGCCAAGCATGAAGGAGCAGCTGGTGCGTACCGGCGGGTCCTCGTGTTGCTTGCCGCGGGCCTGCTTTCGAGCGCCTATGGCTACCGTTACCTTCAACAGCAACGGCTGGCCGGTTCGGGGCGCCGTCTCAAAGTGGTGGAGACGCTTTCGCTGGCACCCAAGACAAGGTTGTTCCTGATCGAGTTGGATCATCACGTGATCCTCCTCGGCCAGCATGGGACGACATTGAGTGTGCTGGCCGATCACGCGCAACGCGAAAAAGGGCAGCGATCTGCGCGAGCGGACCGAGACCACATAGCGAGCTGTGAATGATGCACGCGACGGCGAGCCAGATTTGCGGGCCTGGGCCTTGTTCGGCATACTCCTGCTCGCCTCGGCCGCGTGGGCGGCCGACGTGCATCTGCCCGGTGTCGATATCACGCTCGGCTCCTCTGCCCAGCCGCCCGCTCAAGTGGCGAGCGCTCTGAAGATATTCCTCGCCCTCACTGTGCTGAGTTTAGGGCCGGCAATTTTGATCGCCGTTACGTCCTTCACGCGAATCATCATCGTGCTATCGATGTTGCGACATGCGCTGGGCATGCAAGAGACACCGCCCAACATCGTGCTGATCTCCATGGCACTGTTCCTGACGTTGTTTGCCATGATGCCGGTGTTCAAGCAAGTCAGCGAGGACGCTTGGCGGCCGTTCACAGAGGGCGGCTCGACGCCGGTCAAGCGCTGGACAAAGCCATGGTTCCGTTGCGCGACTTCATGATTCGACAGACTCGAGAGCAGGACATGGCGCTCATGGTGGAGATTTCGACACAGCCCCGTGCCGGAGACAGCCGAGGAAGTGAGCTCCGTCCAGCTCATCCCCGCCTTCATGCTGAGCGAGCTCAAGTCGGCGTTTCAGATCGGCTTCGTCATCTTTCTGCCGTTTCTGCTGATCGATCTGCTGGTGTCGAGCGTGTTGATGTCCATGGGAATGTTCATGGTACCGCCGGTCGTGATTTCACTGCCCATCAAGATCCTGATGTTCGTGCTGATCGACGGCTGGAATCTGGTGGTGCGCTCGATCTTGGGCAGCTTCCACTAGCCGAGCAGGGTATGGAGGCGAGAGGCCCGCATCTGCAACCGGGGGACGCGCAGCGCTTGTGGAAGGATTTCAACCAACAGCGCAGCCAGGAAACGCGCAATCTCCTGTTCGACCATTACCTGCCGCTCAGCCGCAAGATCGCGAAGATCCTCTACGCCAGGCGTGGAGGACTTGAAGTCGAGTTCGTGGATTACCTGCAACAAGCAGCGCAAGGACTGATCGAGGCGATCGATCGCTTCGACCCCACGCGGGGCGTGGCGTTCGAAGCCTATGCCGCCGTCCGGATTCGAGGCGCGGTGCTCAACAGCCTCACTGCCATGTCGGAGAAGTATGCGCAGCTGAGCCTGCGCAAGCGCCTGCATCAAGAGCGCGTGGAGTCGCTGACTGAGCAGATGCAAGCAGGCGAGCACGGCGCCCGGGACAGCTTCCGGGAACTAGCGGATCTTACCGTCGGCCTGGCGATCAGCTACATGCTCGAGGGCACGGGTCTGGTCGGTGCCGAGACTTCACCGTTGGCCGGTGGTCGCGACGCCTATTCGAGTGTCGAGCAGCGCCAGTTGGCCGATTCGCTGCGGCGGCTCGTCGAAGCTTTGCCCGAGCGCGAGCGAACGGTCGTTCAATTACCACTACTATCAAGGATTGAGCTTTACCGACGTCGCCGAGAGTCTCGGCGTCACCAAGGGCAGGGTGTCGCAGATCCATCGCCAGGCGCTACAGCTGATCCGCGAGGCACACGCGGCAGACGGCCAATTGGATTTCAGCGGCTGACAGCGCGCAGCGCACGCAGCACCGACTGAAGTTGTTCGCGGATCGACTCGTGCGACAGCATGGCCTGCTGCACTTCGCGCATCATGTCGCGAAAGGCGGGATCGTTCAGCAGCGCATCGCCGAACTCGGCCGTCAACACGGATTCGACGAATAAGTTGGCCGCTAGCCGATCGAAATCGGGCGCCAGCGGATCGATGGCTCTGATTTTTCGCGCGACGGTTTCTCGCACCGATTCGGTAGTTGCGCCCGGGCTCGCGGCAGACTTTGGCGCGGTCTGAGATGGAAGCTTGCCGGCGCGCTTGAGCCGGTCCAGGTTCTCCGTCATTTGACGCCGCAGGATCTCCATGGCTTTGCTTACGTTGTCGACGGGTTCCATGTTCGCAGGGTCCATGTTCACAGCTCGGTGGACTGAGGCGTAGCAGGTTCGCCTCGTTGTGTACAGTTTACGCGATGTTGCATATAGCCAGCGCAAAACCGGGATTGGCCGCCAAGACGCCAAGCCTGCCCCCGACATGATCGGGGGACGCCAAGAAACCTGTTCCTCTGCGGCGGCCCTCTGCGTCCCTCTGCGGTAAATGAGGTGCGCCTTTGAACGGCCAAGGACGCCAGAAACCCAAGAGGAAAGCTTTCGTGTCGCTGCGGGGGACAGCCGTGGACGGCTTAGATGTGGAGACGCACCGCCGCCGCGCATATGCAAGCGAGAGTGCTAGAGCGCAAGATTTGCTTTTCTTGGCGCCCTTTGGCGCCCCCGATCAAGTCGAGGGCGGGCTTGGCGGTTCAGGTCTTGGTGTAGGCCGGTCAGCCGCGCGCCATGGCGCGGCGCGGCTTGTTGGCTTCGCGCCAGATACTCAGGCGCTGGCCGACGCGCAGCGTGTTGCTGCGCAGGCTGTTCCACTTCTTGAGCTGCGAAACCGTGGTGCCGTAGTGCCGGGCGATGCTGGAGAGGGTGTCGCCGGACTTCACGCGGTGGACGATGCGGCGCTCCTCCGCCGGGGCCTGGAAATCCGGGCTCTTGTAGGTTTCGTCCAGGTTGCTTTGCGCATCGTCGCCTTCCAGCGGGACCAGCAGCATCTGGCCGGGGCGCGCGCGTTTGCGCACGGTGATCCCGTTGACTTCCTTCAGTCGCTGCACGTCGATGCCGAATTTGGCCGCGACGTGGTCCAGCTTCTCCGTCTTTTTCAGCTGATAGGTCTGCCAGCCGACCAGCGGTTGATCGTTGCTCTCCAGGTTGGCCTGGAAGAGGTTCGCCTTCTCCACGGGAACCAGGAGCTGGCGGTTGCCCACCGGCGTGATCACCGGGCGGCGGTGGCCCGGATTCAACGACAGGAACTCCTCCACCGGCATGTCCGCCAGCTTCGCCGCCATCGCCACGTCGATGTGGGGCGGCGCCTCGACCACCGCGAAATAAGGACGGTTGGGAATCGGGTTCAGCTCGACGCCGAGCAGCGCTGGGGTCGGCGATGATGTTTTTCACCGCCTGCAGCTTCGGGAGATAGTTGCGCGTCTCCTTCGGCAGCTTGAGGCTGAGGTAGTCGGTCGGTTTGTGCTTTCCTGCGGTTCTGGTCGATGGCGCGCTGCACGTTGCCCTCGCCGCAGTTGTAGGCTGCCAGCGCCAGCTCCCAGTCACCGAAGTTGTCGTGCAGGAACTGCAGATAGTCGAGCGCCGCGCGGGTGGCCGCGAGCACGTCGCGGCGGCCGTCATACCACCAGGTCTGCTGCAGCCCGTACTTGCGCCCGGTGGACGGGATGAACTGCCACATTCCGGCGGCCCGCATGTGCGAGTTGGCCGACGGGTTGTAGGCGCTCTCGATCATCGGCAACAGCGCGATCTCGGTGGGCATGCCGCGCCGCTCCACTTCCTCGACGATGTGGAACAGGTACAGGCGGCTGCGCTCGATCATGCGCTGCACATAGTCGGGGCGGTTCAGATACCAGGCCTCGTGGCGTTGGACCAGAGTGCTGTCGACCTCCTCCATCGCGAAGCCGCCCCGGATACGCTCCCACAAGTCTCCGGAATCGACCGCATCCGCTTGCGCCTGGTCCATCAGCGGCTCGCCCGTCCCGTACACCTCGGCTGCGGGGGGCGCTTCGACCGCTATGGTGGGCGGCCGTGCGGGGTCTGGCTGCGCTGCTGCAGCGGGAACGCCGGCGGACAAGGTAGTCCACGGGACCAACAGGGCGCCGTCCGCGAGCGCTGCACCTGGGAACCCCAGTGCCAAGGCCGCCAGCCAACCGCCAAGAGTCATTCGCAATGTCATATTTTCGGGCGTCGATTCGTCGCTGCGACGTGCGTGATCGTAGTCGAAGAATATTAGGTGGGTCAAGGACTTATTTCAGAACCTTGTCAGCATTGTCAGAGCTTTTGCACACCGGCCTCGCACATGCAAGAAGCAGGCCCCGCAGCTTTCGGGCCGTGGCAGAGCGGCCCGGGCAGCCGAAAGGCCCGGCGACACGGGCGTCCCGCGACAGAACAGCACGTTTCCCCCATAATGCCTTGGCGTGTGTCCCGCATACCCACGAATGTCGAGCACCCCAAGACGCTGTCCGCGCGGCGCTGCAAGGCTGTTGTCCGCCGCCCCGCTGGCGGCGGCGATCGCTTCCGGCGCGGTGTGTAAGGGGCGCGGCGGCTGATGTCGAACCTGATGGACGATCCGCTGACGCCGGACTGGTTCGAGACGCCGCTGGGGCGCTATCTGCTGGCAGCCGAGCAGGCCTACTTCGACGCGGAAGTCGTGGATGTGTTCGGCTTCAACGCCTTCCAGCTCGGGCTCAGCCGCTTCGATTTCCTGCGCGCCAACCGCATGCCGTTCCGCTGCCGGGTGGGGCGAGGCCCAGTGCGCATTCGCGCCGATGCCACCCAGCTCCCGATCCTGGGGAACTGCGCCGACCTCGTCCTGCTGCCTCATGTGCTGGAGTTCAGCGATAACCCGCATCAGGTGCTGCGCGAGGTGTCACGCATTCTCATGCCGGAGGGGCATGTGATCGTGGCGGGGTTCAACCCGTGGAGCCTGTGGGGGACGCGGCGCTACTACGGCAGCCGACCGGGACGAGTTTCCGTGGCGGCGGGCAGTTCATCGCGCTGCCGCGGCTGAAGGACTGGATGGCGCTGCTCGGATTCGAAATCGCTGCCGGGCGCATGTGCTGCTACGTGCCGCCGGTGCGCACCGAGAAATGGCTGCGCCGGTTCGGGTTCCTGGAGGCGGCCGGCGACCGCTGGTGGCCGTTCGGCGGCGGCGTGTACTTCCTGCACGGCATCAAGCGCGTGCCCGGCATGCGCGCTGATCACGCCGCAGTGGAAGCGCAGCTGGCGCCAAGAGCAAGAGCCTGGCGCCAGTCCCGCAACGGGTGCGCGACGACGAACAGGTGGTCGCGCGCACGCGCGAGGGCGGCGGCGCGCAACGGTGAGCGTCGAGATCTTCACCGACGGGGCCTGCAAGGGCAACCCCGGCCCCGGCGGGTGGGGCGCGGTCCTGCGCATGGGTGCGCGCGTCAAAGAGCTGCATGGCGGCGAGCCCGAACACCACCAACAATCGCATGGAGCTTACCGCCGTGATCCGCGCGCTGGAAGCGCTGACGCGGCGCTGCACGGTGCGCCTGCACACCGACTCGCACTACGTGCAGAAGGGCATCAGCGTGTGGATCCACGATTGGAAGCGGCGCGGCTGGAAGACTGCCGACAAGAAGCCCGTGAAGAACGTCGACCTGTGGCAGCAGCTCGATGCGCTGCAGGCGCAGCACGACATCGAATGGATCTGGGTCAAGGGCCATGCCGGCCATCCCGGCAACGAGCGCGCCGATGAGCTGGCCAACCTCGGCGTTGCCCAGGTCGGCCGCGGCGTGATTGTTTGAACTGCGAATGGGCCGCCAAGACGCCAAGACGCCAAGAAGTCCTGAGCAGCGCGCCCGCCTTCCTGGTGGCACGCGGCCTTGCCTGAACGTAACGCGGTCCATCTCGCCAGCGCGCTTTTTGGCGTCTTGGCGTCTTGGCGGCCATAACGCTGCTGTTACCGTTCTCTGCGCTCTGCGCGTCTCTGCGGTTCAAATTCTGAGCAGCAGAGAATGAGACAAATCGTCCTGGACACCGAGACCACCGGCCTGGAGGTGGTGCTCGGCCATCGCATCATCGAGATCGGCGCGGTGGAGATCGTGAACCGGCGTCTGACCGGCAAGCACTTCCATCGCTACCTCAACCCCGAGCGCGATATCGAGCCGGGCGCGCTGGAGGTCCACGGGCTGAGCGCAGAGTTCCTGCAGGACAAACCCCGGTTTCGCGAGCGTCGCGCGCGAATTCCTCGAGTTCGTCCGCGGTGCCGAGCTGATCATCCACAACGTGCCGTTCGACGTGGGCTTCATCGACTATGAGCTCAGGTTGCTGGATCTGCAGCCGCTCGCCGAGCACTGCCCGCAGATCACCGACACGCTGCGCATGGCGCGCGACCTGCATCCAGGCAAGCGCAACGGCCTGGACGCGCTGTGCGAGCGCTACCAGGTCGACAACTCGGCGCGCACCCTGCACGGCGCGCTGCTGGACGCCGAGCTCCTGGCAGAGGTCTATCTGGCGATGACCCGCGGCCAGGAGACGCTCCTCATCGATCTGGGCCCGGCAGCCCGCGGAGCAGGCGAAGCGCAGATCGACCTGTCCTCCCTCGACCTGGTGGTGCTGTTTGCAACCGAGGACGAGCTCGGCGTGCATGCGCAGCAGCTCGCCGCCATCGACAAGGCCAGCAAGGGCGCTTGCTTGTGGATGCGCCTCGAGGCTGTGGCTGTTGCCGCCTAGACACTAAAGCGGTTCAATCTGCTTGTGGCGAATCACTCGGCGCGAAGCGCCTCTACCGGATCGAGCCGAGACGCGCGATTGGCCGGCGCGACCCCAGCGGCCACACCGACCCCCACTGCCATCAGTTCGGCCAATGCCGCATAAGCCCACGGCGTGCTGACGGGCAGGGCGGGGAACACGGCGTGCAGCAGCTGGCCCAGGCCATAGCCGAGCAGCAGGCCGAAGACCCCGCCGATGCCCGCGAGCAGCATTGCCTCGGCGAGGAACAGCAGCAGCACTTGCCGGCGCTGCGCTCCGAGCGCACGCAACAGGCCGATCTCCGCAGTGCGCTCGGCCACGGAGATGGTCATGATCGTCAGGACGCCCACGCCCCCGACTACGAGCGAGATGCCGCCCAGTGCTCCCACGGCGAAGGTGAGCACCTGCAGCACCGAGTCGAGCACGTCCAGCATCTGCTGCTGCGGCGTGACGGTGAAGTCTTCGCGGCCATGGCGCGCGATCAATGCCCGCTTGATGTCCGCCACCAGGCGCTGGACGTCTGCATCCGGTTCGTGCACCACGTGGGCTTCCATCAACCCCTCGCGGTTGAACAGCTCCAACGCGCGTGCAGCGGGGACGTAGACCGCGTCGTCCATGTCGAACCCGAGGACCTGGCCTTTCGAGGCCATCACGCCGATGACGCGAAAGCGGCTTCCGCCGATGTCGATGCGTGTGCCCAGCGGGTTGGCATCGCCGTACAGCTCCTGCTTGACCTTGGAGCCCAGCACCGCGAACGCGCGCGCCTGCCGGGACTCTTCCCTGGGCAGCCACTGGCCTTGGGCTACGCCCATCTGGAAGGCGCGGGTGAAGTCCGCGCCTTCTCCCAGGACGGTCACGCGGCGGGTCCGGCCCATCGCGCCCACTTCGGCGTTGCCGGCCAGCCCTGGATTGGTCACGATGACGCCGGGCAGGCGGGCGAGCGCCTCGGAGTCCTCGATGGTGAGCGGGCGCACCGTGCCGAAGATGCCGATGGACATGCCCTGGGTCTGGGTCTTCCCGGGGTTGATGTTGATGATGTTGGTGCCGAACTGGGTGAACTCCGCCACCACGAACTGGCGCAGCCCCGCGCCCAGGGAAGTGAGCAGGATTACCGCAGCGATGCCCACGCAGATGCCGAAGGCGGTGAGAAAGCTGCGCAGCCGATGCGCCAGCATGGCGCGGCCGACGAAGCCGATCAGATCACCTGTCTTCATTGCGCTAGCGCCTCGACAACGCGAGCACCGGGTCCAGCCGCGCGGCGCGGCGCGCCGGCAGGATGCTGAACAGCACCCCGGTCAGCATCGCAGTGATGAGGGCCGCGGCGACTGCCCACACCGGCGGCAGCCGCCGGCAGCAGCGGGTAGAACCGCACGATCAAGGCGTTCCCGGCCAGCCCGAGCGCCAGCCCGACGGCGGCACCGATGGAGGAGAGCACAACAGCCTCCGCAAAGAACAGCGTGCGGATGTGGCTCGGCGCCGCTCCCACCGCCTTGAGCAGGCCGATCTCGCGCGTGCGCTGCGATACTGCGATCAGCATGACGTTCATGATCAGGATGCCCGCCACCCCCAGGCTGATAGCGGCGATCCCGCCCACCGCCAGGGTGAGCGCGCGCAGCACGCGGTCGAAGGTAGCGAGCACGGCGTCCTGCGTGACGACGGTGACGTCCAGCTCGCCTTCGTGACGGGCCTGGATCGCGCTGGCGACCTCGGTCTTCACCAGGTCCAGCGCGTCGCGGCTGCGTGCTTCCACCAAAATGCGCAGCAGCGTGTTGGTGTTGAACAGGGACTGCGCAAACGCCACCGGGACGATCACGATCTCGTCCGTGTTGAACCCCAGGTGCTGGCCCTGGGACGCGAGCACCCCGATGACCCTGACGCGCCGGTCGCCGATGCGCACCTGCTGCGCCGACCGCAGGCGCGGTGCCGAACAGCTCGGCATGCACGGTGGCGCCGATGACGCAAACCGGGGTGGCCGCGCTCGGATCCCCCGGCGGCAAAAAACTGCCCTGCGCGATCTGCATGCGGCGGATGTGCAGCCATTGCGCCGTCGATCCGATCACGGGCACCTCGCGGCTGCGGCCGCCGAAGGAGATGAGCGCCGAGCCGACCGCGAGCGGCGCCACCCGGTTCACTCCTCGGCTGCGCGTGAGCGCGAGCGCATCGTCCAGTGTGAGGTCGCGCGGCGTCTGTCCGAGGAACATGCGGCCAGCCACCCCCGCCGTATCGCTGCGGCCCGGGAACACGATCACCAGGTTGGTGCCCGAGCGAGGTGAACTGGTTCATCACGTAGACACGCGCACCCTCGCCGAGACCGGTGAGGACGATGACTGCCCCCACTCCGATTGCCATGGCGATAGCCATCAGCACGGTGCGGCTGGGATAGCCGCGCAGACTGCCCCAGGCATAGCGCAGAACGTCCTGCGGTCTCATGGCCTGCGCCGATCCTCGGCAACGGCCCCGTCCAGCAAGCGCAGCTGGCGGTGCGCCCGCTGCCCCAGCTCCGGGTCGTGGGTGACGACGATCAGCGTCACCCCGCTGCTCGTGCAGCGCCTCGAGGATCTGCACGACGTCCTTGCCCGAGCTGCGGTCGAGGTTGCCGGTGGGCTCGTCGGCGAGCAGCAGCCCCGGGCCGCATGACCGTTGCGCGCGCGATCGCCACGCGCTGGCGCTGCCCACCGGAGAGCTGGTCAGGCCGATGGTGCGCGCGATCCGACAGGCCGTAGCTCGCCAGAAGCTCGCGCGCACGTGCGTGCCGCTCCTGCGGGCGATCCCGGCCAACGCCATCGGCAGCTCGATGTTCTCCTGCGCGGTCAGGCGCGGCACCAGATGGAAGAACTGGAACACGAAACCGATCCGCTCACGCCGCACCTGCGCCTGCTCCTCGTCGGACAGCGCAGTCACGTCGCGCCCTGCAAGGTGGTAGGTACCGCTGGAGGTGCGGTCGAGCAGGCCGAGAATGTTGAGCAGCGTGGATTTGCCCGACCCGGACGGCCCCATCAGGCTGACGTACTCGCCGGCGCCGATGCTGAGCGTCACCTCGCGCAGGGCGTGCACCGCCTGGTCGCCTACCTGGAATACGCGGCCGACGCGCGCAAGCTCGATCATGAGCCCGGCTGAGGTTGCTCTTCGGGCGTGGCCTTGACGCCCGCCTTGACACCGGCCCGCTCCAGAGACAGGACCACGCGCTCGCCTGGTTGCAACCCGGAGGTGACCTCGGTGTACTGCCAGTTCGCCAGGCCCGTGGTGATGGTGCGCTGCTCGAGCACCCCGGTTTCCGGGGTGAAGACGAGCACGCGATTGCCCTCCTGGATCGCGGCGGTGGGAACGCGCAGCCGCATCGGCGCGCGTGTCCAGGACGATCTCCACGTCCGCGCTGTAGCCCACCAGCAGGATCTCGGTCTCCTTGGGATCGCTGAACTCGACTTCGACGTCGACGGTGCGCGCCTGCTTCTCGACGTCGAGCACGTAGGGCGCGATGCGCCGCACGTGGCCCTTGAACTTGCGATCCGGGAATGCATCGACGCTGATGCGAGCCGGCATGTCGAGCCGGATCGCGGGTGCGTCGACCTCGTCGATGGGCGCGGTGACGTACAGGCAGCTGTCGTCGATCAGATCCACCGCGGGCGGGGTCGGGATGCCGGGCGGGGAGGGGATGGTCATCTCGCCGAGCTCTCCGGAGATCTTCGCGACGACGCCGGCGAACGGTGCGCGCAGATATGTGCGCGACAGGTCGGCCTGCACGGCGGTCACGCGCGCCCTGGCCTGCTCGACGTCGGCCTGGGTGGCCCGGCACGCCACCGCCCGGGTCTGCGCCTCCGAGTCCGCCTGATCAACGCGCTCGATGCTGACAAAGCCCTGCTCCTTGAGCTGGCGGGTGCGCTCGGCGTCGCGTCGCGCGAGATCGGCCGCGAGGCAGGCCTGCTCTGCCCGCAGGCGTGAGCCCTTGAGCTGATCCTGGGCGACGCGCTCCTGGGCGGTCAGGTTGTCGTTCCACAACTCCAGCAGGATCTGCCCGCGCTTGACCCGATCGCCCTCACGGACGTGCAGCTTCGCGATCTGGCCCCCGGACAGGGGCGCGAGCTTCGAGCGGCGGCAGGCGGTGACGGTGGCTGCCCGGGTGTTGGCGACGGTGCGCTCCACCGCACCGCGCTCGGCGGTTGCGAGGACTACGCTGACGGGCGTGGGGCGCGACAGATACCACACCGCACCGGCGATTCCGGCGGCGACGACGGCCAGGACAATGACTCTGCTCAATCGCATCGATGGGGTACGGCAGCGCCTATGGTCGCCGGCCCGCGCCGGAACGAAGTTGCTCCAGATCAAGCGCGGTGAGCGCAAAGGAGGGGAGTGCTGCTGGTGGGCGGTACTGGGCTCGAACCAGTGACCCCTGCCGTGTGAAGACCGGAAACGAGCCTATACCACTTCACCGCAGTTTTCGTAGTTCGATGATTTACAAGGAAACACAACACAACAGTTGAAGGCAGTTTATGGTAGTATTTTCCGTACCACGTCCGTACGGAGGACCCTGCTGTGACACTGCCTTCCAGACTCGACACCGCCGCCGGCCGCGCCAAGCTCCCCAAGCGCCGTGAGCCCTACTGGATGCCGCTGGCTGGCGCTGATGGCTTCCTCGGCTTTCGCCGTGGTCCGGATACCTGGGTCGCCCGGCTGCGCGAAGACGGCCGGCAAATCTATCACGCGCTCGGCAGGTACGCCGATCATCGAGCCGCGGCACGGGCCGCGCTGGCGTGGGTGGACTCGAGGCGCCAAGGCGTCACCACGCACAACGCCACAGTGCGCGATGCCTGCGAGGCCTCCCTTGCCAACTTGGAGCGGGAGAAGGGCGTACAGCCCGCGAGAGAGATCCGCAGCCGGCTGCAGCGCCGCATCCTTGGCCGCACCTTCCGGAGCCGGGCGATCGCCCCGCACGCGCTGGCACGCAAGCCCCTCGCGAAGCTCACACCGGTTGACTTCGAGCGCTGGCGCGACGGGCTGATCCCCAACGGGGTTGCGGATTCGGAGACGCTGCGACAAAAGCGGGCGAGCACCAAACCGGGACTTCTCTGCCCTGCTTGCCGCCCTCAACTATGCCCATCGGCACCGCATGGTGGCGAGCGATTTCGCATGGGTGGCCGTGAGCAAGTTTCCGGACACCCAGGCCACCGAGTGTGGCACCTTCCTCGACTTGAAGCAGCGCCGAGGGCTTCTTGCGGCCGCGGAAGGGGCGGTGCGCGATCTGATCGAGGGGTGCCTGCTGACCGGTGCGCGGCCGGTCGAGCTCGCGCGCCTGATGGCGGGCAGCTCGACCCAGCGAGCGGCACCGTGACGCTGACTAGTTACAAGGGGCGCTCGCCCGAGGCGCGCCGACGTGTACTGCCGTTGCGGGCGCTGCGGGCCGAAGCCCTGTTCAAGCGCCTGGCACAGGACAAGCTGCCGAAGGCCCCGCTGTTCACGCGCGAGGACGGCAAGGCTCCGGGGTCACAGCGACTGGGACGAGCTCGTGCGCGATGCGCGCGACGCGGCCCGGCTGCCTGGGGTGATTTACGACTGCCGGCACAGCTGGATCGCCGAGCACCTCAGAGGCGGCATGGATGTCATGACAGTGGCAAGGCTGGCTGGGACCTCGATTTCGCAGATCGAGAGGACTTACGGCAAGTTGATCGAAGAGCAGGCGGCGGCGCGCGCTGCCGTGATGGTATGAACGCGCCAAATTGCCAGACCGAGATGGCCGCTGCGCTCGAAAACCTCGACGTGATCGAGGCGAAAGCGGCCCGCTGGGTGGAGCATCTCGAATGGCTCAGTGCAGAAACGGGTTTCGACTTAACGCTCCGGGTCAAAAGCGTTCTGGAAGCCCTCGAGCGCGCGCGGCGTAGAGCAGAGGAACGGGAACCGGGATGTTGCGGGCTACTGCGCGCGCCGGGCGGAGAACCGGGATGTTCTTGGCGCAAGTGCCCACCGACCCGATTCCGCTCGGGCCATTCCTGCGATCGGCCGCGAGGGCTGCCACGGAGAAGAAAAACCGCGCCGCTGGCGCCCACACTACGGCGGAGAGCCGCGTAGTACCACGACGCCACGACAACAGACCGTGATCGACGCCATCAAGCAGTGCGAGAAGGAAGGCGTTCCTTCCCCAAGATCGCGACCAAGGTCTCTAAGATGACGAAGGAGTCTACCGGTTACGTCCAGAGGATTGGGAAGAAGAAATCCGCGGCGCCCCGCTCGATAGGGGTTCGCCCTCCAAAAACGAGCTACTCAGTACCGAGTGGCTCGTTTTTTTTGTGTCGACCACTACATTACACAGTGTGTAGTTTTAAGAAAACACAGTCTGTAGTTTAGGAACACTGGGAAGACGCTTTGTGGCCAGCAGGTTATGGACAGAGTTGTCGACCACTACATTACACAGTCTGTAGTTTTAGGAAAACACAGTCTGTAGTTTAGAAAGACTGGATACCAGCGAAAGGTGAAGGCTAGCGTGTTGACAGTGGCAAACCACAGGTTGGACGAAGCCGCTACGCGGAGGAAGCGGCACCGTGGATCTGACTCCAAAATGTAGCCTCATCCCCTCAGCGAGGGGCCCCTTCGATGACGAACCATGAGGTTACTGCAAGATGGAATCTTTGTCCGCAAACACGTTCGACCAGAACTACCAGGCGCATCTGAAGCACTTGAAGCTCAAGGGGCTCCAGCCCAAGACCATCGATGCCTACGCGCGCGCCATCCGCCGGATCGGCAAGCGCTTCGATCACCAGATCGAGGATTTGTCCGAGCAGCAGTTGACCGACTACTTCACCGAGCTGTTGGCCTCGCACTCGTGGAGCGCGGTCAAGCTCGATCTGTACGGGTTGAAGTTCTACTACGCCCACGTCCTGCGCAGGCCCTGGGTGGCGCCTGGTCTGATCAAGCCGCCGAAGGGCCAGCGCCTGCCCGATATCGTCACCGTCGAAGAAGCCCAGCGCATCTTTGCCGCCACCCGCGTGATGAGCTACCGCGTGTTCTTCTTCACGCTCTACAGTCTGGGACTGCGCCTGGGCGAAGGGCTGCGGCTTCAGGTGGGCGACATCGATGCCGTGCGCTGGCGGGTGCATGTGCGCGATTCGAAAGGCAACCGGGATCGGCTCGTTCCTCTGGCGAAGGCGACCCATCAACTGCTGCAACGGTTCTGGCAGGTGCATCGCAATCCGGTGCTGTTGTTTCCGAATCGGCACGGCGGATTGTCCGGCGCGGCCAGCGCCACCACGCCTCTGGATCGCGGCGGCGTGCAGACTACCTTGCACCGTGTGATCGGGTCGTGCGGACTAAAAAAAAGATCACGCCCCACAGCCTGCGCCACAGCTATGCCGTGTTCCGGACTATGCCGAGTCGGAGCATCCATGCTGCTCGGGTCGCACCATTTGCCACGAGTGCACTCGGCATAGTTTGATCTCTCTCCGGGCGCTGAGTCCCGATGGAAGGAGATCATCATGGAACGGTTTTACAAGGATCCACGCACGCGGCTGCGCATGCGTGAAGGCCCGTTGGGCGCGTATGTCGATGCATTCGCTCAGCGCTTGAGCGACGATGGATACGCCAAGGCTTCTTCCCGCTATGCGCTTCAGTTGGTAGCCGATCTTGGTCGTTGGTTGCACCGACACAAGATCACGGCGCAGCAAATCACATCAGAACACCTCGGACACTATCTGCAGTACCGACGCCGCTGTGGACGCCAACGCTCCGGTGATGCAGCGATTGTGCGTCGGCTGTTCAGCCTTCTCCTCGACAACGGCATCGTTGCACAGAGTCCGCCAATCGAGCCTACGCCGGCCGAGCGGCTGGAAGAACAGTTCCGGTTGTACCTGGAACGAGAACGCAGGCTCGCCCCGGCGACGGTGTTCCACTATGTGCTGTTCGCCCGGCGCTTTCTCGCGCACTGCCTCGCCGATGGTGGACTGCGGCTGGATGCTTTGCGTGCGGCCGATGTGGTGGGCTTTGTCCAGCGCGAGGCAGCTCGGCTGCATCATCCCAAACGCGCCAAGTTGATGACCGCGGCCCTGCGTTCGTTCCTGCAGTACGCGCATTACACCGGGCTGATCAGTATCGATTTGCGATCGAGTGTCCCGACGGTGGCCAGTTGGTCGATGGCTTCGCTTCCACGGGCACTGCCCGCGGAGGACGTCCAACGCCTTCTTGCCCACTGCGATCGGCGCACGGCGGGCGGGCGTCGCAATTGGGCGATTATGCTTCTGCTTGCCCGGTTGGGGTTGCGTGCCGGGGAGGTGGTCGGCTTGGCGCTCGAGGATCTCGATTGGGAAGCGGGGGAGCTGCGGGTTCGGGCATACGCAGGCGATTGGGATCGGCTGCCGATGCCCCAGGATGTGGGAGCGGCCTTGGTCGACTATCTGCGTCATGCGCGCCCGCACTGCTCCTCGCGGCGGGTGTTCCTTCGCATAAGAGCTCCGCATCGAGGATTCGCCAGTTCGGCGGCAATTAGCTGCATCGTTAGCCGCGCACTAGAGCGTGCAGGATTGGATCCACCCCACAAAGGCGCGCACCTGCTGCGCCACTCGGTGGCCACCCAAATGCTACGGCAAGGCGCCTCGCTCGCCGAGATCGGCGAGCTGCTACGCCACCGCAGCCCGCAGACCACGATGATCTACGCGAAGGTCGATTTGGATTTGTTGCGTCCGTTGGCTTTGCCCTGGCCGGGAGGTGCGCAATGAACCCCTTGGGACAAGCGATTCAAGACTATCTGGCCTTGCGGCGCAGCCTGGGATTCAAACTGCGCGATGCTGGCATTTGCCTGGCCAAGTTTGACGCATTCATGCAGGCCCGCGGCGCGGTGCACATTACCACACAGCTCGCCCTGGAGTGGGCACAGCAGAGCCCGTCGGCTCAGCCTTCGACATGGGCACAGCGTCTGGGCTATGTGCGTGGCTTCGCCCGCCACCATGCGACGAGCGACCTGCAAACCGAGGTTCCCCCGCCGGGCCTACTGCCGTTTCGTCCGCGCCGAGCGCGACCCTACCTGTACTCGGACCAAGAGATCGGGCGCCTGCTCGAATGCGCCCTGGAGCTTCCTTCCAGCAGGGGCTTGCGCCCATGGACCTATCACTGTCTGCTCGGGTTGCTCAGTGTGGCCGGCTTGAGGATTGGTGAGGCGATCCGACTCACTGTCGAGGATGTCAATCTCCCCGAAGGTGTGCTGACGATTCGCGGCACCAAGTTCGGTAAATCTCGTCTGGTACCGATACATCCCTCGACCCAACAGGTGCTCGCGCAGTATCGAGCGCGGCGCCAGCGCTTCCTTGCAGGTCGCAGCGCATCGGCGTCCTTCTTCATCACCAGCCGCGGTAATCGCTTGGACATCGGGGATATCCATCGGACCTTCTACCAGCTCTCGCGCCGGATCGGTCTGCGCGCTGCCACCGCCAGTCACGGTCCGCGCCTACACGACTTTCGTCATCGGTTCGCCGTCGAAACGATGCTGCGATGGTACCGCTCGGGCGAGGATGTCGAGCGACATCTACCGGTGCTGTCGACTTACCTGGGACACGTGCATGTGGCCGACACCTACTGGTATCTGAGCGGCTGCCCTGAACTGATGGGGCAGGCGGTTGCGCGGCTGGAACAGCGCTGGGGAGAACGGCCATGAGCGCGACGGTCAGTTTCCCGGCCCTGTTGCAGGGTTTCTTCACCCAGCGCCTGATGCAGCAGCGCCGGGCCAGCCCGCATACGATCGGTTCGTATCGGGATAGCTTTCGACTGCTGCTCCACTTTGCGCAGACGCGACTAGGCAGGCCGCCGACCCAATTAGCCTTCGAGCAGATCGACGCCCCGTTGGTTGCCGCATTCTTGGATGATCTGGAGAAGGGCCGCGGCATTGCCGCACGCACTCGCAACTTGCGGCTCACCGCCATTCGCTCCTTCTTTCGCTACGCCGCCTTTGAGGCACCCACCCACGCAGCCCAGATCCAGCGCGTGCTGGCCATCCCTAATCAGCGATTCACGCGCAGTCAGGTCGGCTTCCTGAGCAGAGCGGAAGTCGAGGCGCTGCCGCCGCGCCCGATCAGCACTCCTGGTCGGGGCGCCGTGATCACGCCCTGCTCCTGGTTGCCATTCAGGGCGGGCTGCGCCTGTCCGGGCTCACCGCAATGCGCCGCGAGGGGCTAATCCTGGGCACCGGCGCCCATATCCGAGTGCTAGGCAAGGGCCGCAAGGAACGCGCTACCCCGCTGACCAAGCAAACCGTAGCCGTGCTGAAGGCCTGGTTGCGGGAGATTCCTGATCGGGCTGAGGCCACGGTGTTTCCAAGCACCCGCGGCAAGCCGCTGAGCGCCGACGGCGTGCAATACCTGCTCGCCAAACACGTCGCGGCCGCCTCCAAGACCTGCCCTTCGCTGCAGCAAAAGCGGGTAACCCCACACATGCTTCGCCACACCACAGCAATGGAACTGTTGCTGGCGGGGATGGATCGTGCGCTGATCGCGTTGTGGCTCGGGCACGAGTCGGTGGAGACAACGCAGATCTATCTGGAGGCCAACCTCGCCATGAAAGAGCAAGCCTTGGAACGGACCGCTCCACCCGAGGGTAAGCCCGGTCGCTATCGGCCCGATGACCAGCTAATAGCGTTCCTCAAGGGGCTGTAGGGTCGAACGACTATGCCGCGTACAGGCGATCAATCGCGGAACCTGCCCGAGGCCACACGCCGTTTGACTCGGCATAGTCCGGAACGC
>CAWHCG010000046.1:0-291122 GCA_963827575.1 uncultured beta proteobacterium | reverse complement strand
GGCGCCGGCGTCGGCCGGGGCCTCGAAATTGGGGGCGCCGAGGAAGGAGAGCACGCCGGTGTTGGCATCGATCGTGAACAGGGCCTGGTCGGCGCCGCCGGCGAGGGAGTAGGTGATCGTGTGGGGACATCGGGGTCGGCGGCAGTGACGGTGGTGACCGCGGTCTGGTTCTCGGCGGCATTGACGCTCGCGGTGGCCCCGGCGCCGTTGGAGGTGATGGTCGGGGCTTCGTTGACGTTGGTGACGGTGACGGTGATGGCCTGGTCATCGAACAGCGCCGCCGTCGGCGGCGCGCACGGTGACGTCGTAGACGTTGTTGGTGCCGGCGTCGGCCGGGGCCTCGAAGTTGGGCGCGGCGAGGAAGGCGAGCACGCCGGTGGTGGCATCGATCGTGAACAGGGCCTGCGTCGGCGCCGCCGACGATCGCGTAGGTGATCGTGGTCGGCCATCGGGGTCGGTGGCATCGACGGTGGTGACCGCGGTGGTGTTCTCGGCGACGTCGACCGCTCGCGGTGGCCCCGCCGCCGTTGGAGGTGATGGTCGGGGCCTCGTTGACGTTGGTGACGGTGACGGCGATGGCCTGGGTCGTCGATCAGCGTGCCGTCGGCGGCGCTGCACGGTGACGTCGTAGACGTTGTTGGCGCCGGCGTCGGCCGGGGCCTCGAAGTTGGGCGCGGCGAGGAAGGAGAGCGCGCCCGGTGTTGGCATCGATCGTGAACAGGGCCGCATCCGCGCCGCCGACGATCGAGTAGGTGACGTCGTCGCCGCATCGGGGTCGGTGGCCGTCGACGGTGGTGACCGCGGTGGTGTTCTCGGCGACATCGACGCTGCGGTGGCCGCCGGCGCCGTTGGAGGTGATGGTCGGGGCGCTTCGTTGACGTTGGTGACGGTGACGGCGATGGCCTGGGCATCGATCAGGCGTGCCGTCGGCGGCGCTGCACGGTGACGTCGTAGACGTTGTTGGCGCCGGCGTCGGCCGGGGCCTCGAAGTTGGGGGCGCGTGCGAAGGCGAGCACGCCGGTGTTGGCATCGATCGTGAACAGGGCCTGCATCGGCGCCGCCGACGATGGAGTAGGTGAGCGTCGTGCGCGCATCGGGGTCGGTGGCAGTCGACGGTGGTGACCGCGGTCGGTGTTCTCGGCGATCGACGCTCGCGGTGGCCGCCGCCGCCGTTGGAGGTGATGGTCGGGGCTTCGTTGACGTTGGTGACGGTGACGGTGATGGCCTGGTCATCGAACAGCGCGCCGTCGGCGGCGCGCACGGTGACGTCGTAGACGTTGTTGGTGCCGGCATCGGCCGGGGCCTCGAAGTCGGGGGCGGCGCGGAAGGCGAGCACGCCGGTGGTGGGCATCGATCGTGAACAGGGCCTGGTCGGCGCCGCCGGCGAGGGAGTAGGTGATCGTGGTGGGGACATCGGGGTCGGCGGCATCGACGTCGGTGACCGCGGTCTGGTTCTCCGCGGCGTTCGACGCTCGCGGTGGCCCCGGCGCCGTTGGAGGTGATGCGTCGGGGCTCTCGTTGACGTTGGTGACGGTGACGGTGATGGCCTGGTCATCGAACAGCGCGCCGTCGGCGGCGCGCACGGTCACGTCGTAGACTGCCGTTGGTGCCGGCATCGGCCGGGGCCTCGAAATTGGGCGCGGCGAGGAACGAGAGCACGCCCGGTGGTGGCATCGATCGTGAACAGGGCCTGGTCGGCGCCGCCGGCGAGGGAGTAGGTGATCGTGGTGGGCACATCGGGGTCGGCGGCATCGACGTCGGTGACCGCGGTCTGGTTCTCCGCGGCGTTGACGCTCGCGGTGGCCCCGGCGCCGTTGGAGGTGATGCTCGGGGCTTCGTTGACGTTGGTGACGGTGACGGCTGATGGCCTGGTCATCGAACAGCGCCCCGTCGGCGGCGCGCACGGTGACGTCGTAGATGCCATTGGTGTCGGCATCGGCCGGGGCCTCGAAATTGGGCGCGGCGAGGAACGAGAGCACCCCGGTGGTGGCATCGATCGTGAACAGGGCCTGGTCGGCGCCGCCGGCGAGGGAGTAGGTGATCGTGGTGGGGACATCGGGGTCGGCGGCATCGACGTCGGTGACCGCGGTCTGGTTCTCCGCGGCGTTGACGCTCGCGGTGGCCCCGGCGCCGTTGGAGGTGATGCTCGGGGCTTCGTTGACGTTGGTGACGGTGACGCTGATGGCCTGGTCATCGAACAGCGCCCCGTCGGCGGCGCGCACGGTCACCTCGTAGATGCCATTGGTGTCGGCATCGGCCGGGGCCTCGAAATTGGGCGCGGCGAGGAACGAGAGCACCCCGGTGGTGGCATCGATCGTGAACAGGGCCTGGTCGGCGCCGCCGGCGAGGGAGTAGGTGATCGTGGTGGGGACATCGGGGTCGGCGGCATCGACGTCGGTGACCGCGGTCTGGTTCTCCGCGGCGTTGACGCTCGCGGTGGCCCCGGCGCCGTTGGAGGTGATGGTCGGCGGGTCGTTGATTGGGTTGACTAGCAGGCTGGCGGTGTCGGTGGGGGTCGAGAACGCGCTCGTACCGCCGTTCGTGGACGTGTCCACGGTTCCGCCGTTCGCGCCGCTCGTGCGATCCCACGCCCGGAACGTGATGGCGGCCGGGAGGGTGCCGTTCCAGTTGAGGGTGGTCGGCTCGAAGTAGATGCGGGTGTTCGCGTCGGCAGCGAGGAGGCGCGCGCTCGCATTGCTCACGGCGCCGAGCGCGTTCCAGTTCGTGCCGTTGTTCGTGGAGTACCACCATGTACCCTGGGTCGTGTCGGCGGCGGTGACGGCGATCCCCTGCAGCGCCCCGACGTCCACGTCGCTGACGCCGGCAACGAGCGTGTTCACGAGTGTGCCGACGGCGCCGCTCGGGGCGCCTGCGTCCTCGGTTTCGGCGGCGAGCGCGACCACGGTGTCGGCCAGCACCGGCGCGTCGTTCACCGGTGTCACGTTGATCGTCACGGTCGCGGTGTCGGAGAGGCTGCCGTCGCTCGCCACGTAGGTGAACGTGTCGGTTCCGCTGAAGTTCGCCGCCGCGGTGTAGGTGAGCGTGCCGTTCGCGTTGAGCGTCACCGTGCCGCCTTGAGCCGTCGCGGTCGGCACGCCGACGTTCGAACCGCTGCCGTTTACGGCGATCACTGTAATCGGGTTGCCGTCGGCGTCGGTGTCGTTGTTCAGCACGCCGCCGAGCGCGGGTACGACTTGGGCAGCGCCGAACGCGACGAACTCGGTCCCGGCCTGATTCGACATCGCGCGGTACTCGGCCTGGATCCACCCCGCCGTGCGCGCCGCCGTGGCGATCCGTGCCTCGTCGATCCGGCCGTCGAAGTACGGTCCGGCGCCCTCGTCGCTCGAGCCGATCGACGCGCTCGCCGAAGGGCTGTTCGGGAACGCGGCTCCGGGCAGAGTTAAGGCCCCAGGGTGATCGGACGCGCGACCCCGTCCACATAGACAGTGATCGCGTCGGTGACGACATCGACGACGCCTGTCATGTAGTGCCACGTCCCCGCCGTGACGGGCGTGCCCGTGGTGAAAACGGTGGTGATGGCACTGTCGTCGGATCGGACGATGAACTTGACATCGCCGAACGCATCCAGCTCGAGCGCCATGCGCGAGGTGCCGCTGGGCGCGCCGCCGTTGTTGATGCTGGCGCTGAGGATGATGTTTGCGTTGACCCGTGTTGTTGTTGGGTTTCACCCAGGCTGAGAAGGTCACGGCGGTATGCGCCGTCGATGAACGATCGATCGTCGCCGAGATTGATGTAGTCGTCCACCGCGTCGAAGCTGTATGCGAGAACCGATCTGCCCGGGCTGACCGCCGGTGGCCCCGTTCGTCGCCGTGCCGTTGTAGTTCGTCGAAGTCGCATCCTCGACTCTCGGCCCGGCATCATCGAGGTGGTAGACCGAGCGGTAGCCGGTGCCTGCCCAGACGGCGCACGGATTTTCTCCATCTGCGACGGCTCGCGTTGGCGTAGTACATGGTGATCGAGTCCGGTCCCCGATGTCGATCTGCGGGACCTTGACCCACACGTAGGAGTTGCCGGTCTCGTCCCACCGCTCGATCTCATACGCGAGCGGCGCGCCATCCGCATCGAAGAACCGAAGGTCGCCGCCGTCGTCCTGAGTCAGCGCGTAATCGACTTTCGTGGAGTCCAGGACGAAAAGCACCGGGAAGTTCGACAGCGTCTCAGCCGGAGCGAAGCCGCCGACGTCGGTGTTGTTGAACGTGATCTGCTGGCGCTGGGTCCAGTCGGTGTCCCACCAGCCGACCGTCAGCGTGGAATCCTCGGTAACCGTATAGCTGTCGTCGTTCGCCGTCGGCGCGTCGTTGCGTTGGTGACGGTGACGCTGATGGCCTGGTCATCGAACAGCGCCCCGTCGGCGGCGCGCACGGTCACCTCGTAGATGCCATTGGTGTCGGCATCGGCCGGGGCCTCGAAATTGGGCGCGGCGAGGAACGAGAGCACCCCGGTGGTGGCATCGATCGTGAACAGGGCCTGGTCGGCGCCGCCGGCGAGGGAGTAGGTGATCGTGGTGGGGACATCGGGGTCGGCGGCATCGACGTCGGTGACCGCGGTCTGGTTCTCCGCGGCGTTGACGCTCGCGGTGGCCCCGGCGCCGTTGGAGGTGATGCTCGGGGCGTCGTTGACCGCGGCCACGCTGGCCGTGAGGGTGTAGGTGGCGGCGCTGAAGGCGGCCCCGTCGCTCACCTCGAAGCCGATGGTGGCGTAGGGGCTGCCGGTCTCGTTGGCATCGGGGGCGAAGCGCAGCCGGCCGGCGGTGATGTCGGCGGCGCTGATCACCTGGTTCAAGGTGACCGCGGCCCAGGTGCCGGTGCCGGTGGTGTCGTACTCGAGCAGCCCGTCGGTGGCGAGCGCGCTGATGCGCACCGCCGCGAGCGGGGTGGCTTCCACATCGTTGTAGGTGCCAAAGTCGCTGACGGCCAGCACGAGGGGCGTGTCCTCGGCAGTCAAGACCGCGTCGTTGGTCGAGGTGGGCGCGTCGTTGACCGCGCTCACCGTCACCGTGGCGTTGACCGCGGCGCTGGTGCCCCCGTCCCCGTCGGTGACCACGAAGCGCACGGTGCGCGCCCCGGTGGTGGGGTTGTCGATGTCGGTGTTCTGGTAGGTGATGTTCCGCACCAGCGCCTGCACCGCGGTCGGGGTGGCGCTGGCGTTGAAGGTGATCACCAGGTTGACCCCGCCCGAGCCGCCGGCGTAGGTGCCGATGAGGACCCCGCCGTAGCGTGACGTTCGCCCCCGCGACCCCGATCTGGCCGGCGTCCGACGCCCTGGTTGCGGATCGCGAGCACGTCCTCGGCACTATCGCTGCCGGCGGTGAAGGACACGGTGAGCGTGCCGGTGTCAAAGTTCGCCGAGTCGACGTCGGTCACCGTCGCTGCGACGCCGACCTGGTCGATCACCACGGCGCCCGCCCCCTCGCTGTAGGCGAGCGCGTCGGCGTTGAGGTTGCCGATGACCGGGGCGTCGTTGACCGCGCTCACCGTCACCGTGGCGTTGACCGCGGCGCTGGTGCCCCCGTCCCCGTCGGTGACCACGAAGCGCACGGTGCGCGCCCCGGTGGTGGGGTTGTCGATGTCGGTGTTCTGGTAGGTGATGTTCTGCACCAGCGCCTGCACCGCGGTCGGGGTGGCGCTGGCGTTGAAGGTGATCACCAGGTTGACCCCGCCCGAGCCGCCGGCGAAGGTGCCGATGAGGACCCCGCCGTAGCTGACGTTCGCCCCCGCGACCCCGATCTGGCCGGCGTCCCACGCCCTGGTTGCGGATCGCGAGCACGTCCTCGGCACTATCGCTGCCGGCGGTGAAGGACACGGTGAGCGTGCCGGTGTCAAAGTTCGCCGAGTCGACGTCGGTCACCGTCGCTGCGACGCCGACCTGGTCGATCACCACGGCGCCCGCCCCCTCGCTGTAGGCGAGCGCGTCGGCGTTGAGGTTGCCGATGACCGGGGCGTCGTTGACCGCGCTCACCGTCACCGTGGCGTTGACCGCGGCGCTGCTGCCGCCGTCGCCGTCGGTCACCACGAAGCGCACGGTGCGCGCCCCGGTGGTGGGGTCGTCGGTGTCGGTGTTCTGGTAGGTGATGTTGCTGCACCAGCGCCTGCACCGCGGTCGGGGTGGCGCTGGCGTTGAAGGTGATCACCAGGTTGACCCCGCCCGAGCCGCCGGCGAAGGTGCCGATGATGACGCCCGCCGTAGGTGACGTTCGCCCCCGCGACCCCGATCTGGCCGGCGTCCGACGCCCTGGTTGCGGATCGCCAGCACGTCCTCGGCACTATCGCTGCCGGCGGTGAAGGACACGGTGAGCGTGCCGGTGTCGAAGTTCGCCGAGTCGACGTCGCTCACCGTGGCTGCGACGCCGACCTGCTCGATCACCACCGCGCCGGCGCCCTCGCTGTAGGCGAGCGCGTCGGCGTCGAGGTTGCCGATCACCGGGGCGTCGTTGACCGCGGTGACGTTCACCGTCATCGTGTTCGGGCTCGGGTCGAAGGCCGGCCCGCCGGTGTCGCGTACGCTGAAGGTGAAGGTGGTGTAGGGGGCGCCGTTGGCGTCGACCGCCGGGGTAAAGCGCAGGTTGCCGGCGGTGATGTCGGCGGCCAGGATCAGCTGGCCGGCGACGACCGGGCCGGAACCGAACAGGATGAGGGTGCCGGCCGCGGGCAGGGTGTCGATCCGGACCGCGCTCAGCGTGTCGCCGGCATCCACGTCGGTGAAGCCGAAGTTGGCGACCGTGAAGTTGTAGGTGGTGTCCTCGTTGATCGTGACGGGGGTGTTGGTGCCGGCAGGGGCGTCGTTGACGGGATTCACGGTGATGGTGACCGTGGCAACGTTGGAGTTGTCGGTGCCGTCGTTGGCGCGATACGTGAAGCGTGTCGGTACCGCTGAAGTTGGCGGTCGGGGTATAGGTGAAGCTGCCGTTGGCGTTGAGCGTGAAAGAGGCCGCGTTGGACGGGCCCGCTCACCAGCACGGCGATGAGCGCATCGCCATTGGGATCGGTGTCGTTGACTGAGCACACCGATGCCCTGCGCGGCGCCGAAGCCCACGAACGCATCCGTCATGGACAGGTATTGCGCCCTGATCCAGGCGGCGGAGCGCACCTGCGTGGAGACGCGCGCTTCGTCGATGCTGCCGTTGAAGTAGCCGTCGGTACCTCCTGCCGGCCAGCCGGTATCGTTCTTGTACCCTCCCATGCCGCCAGTAGCCGTTGTAGTTCTCCGAGCTCAAGTTGGAGGAGGTGTCGACCAGCACGCCGTCGACGTACAGCAGCAAGTGTATCGGTAGCGTCGTTGCGGACGCCCACGGCGTAGTGCCATCGCGCCGTCGGTATAAGTCGCGGTCGAGTTCGCGACGTCCTCGCTGTCCGTGGGCTGCATGGTACGACCCGAAGTACAAGCGTCCGTCTGTTCCGACATAGAGCTGCCGATCCCAGTTCGCGCTGCCGGTGCCGGTCTGCTGGTTCTCGAACCCGATGATCTTGCCTGCCGGCCGCCGAGCTCGTGCGGAACCACGCCTCGATCGTGTACTGCTGCGGGTTGGCGAACTGTGTCGTCGTGTACACCTGGTCGTTGGTCCCGTCGAAGCTCTGCCCATCGCCGATGACGCCCGTGGTGTTGGTCGAGCCGCTGTTGGTGCCCTCGTTGGTTCCGGCCGAATCCAGCTCGTTGCTGCGCAGGTGCCACACCCCGCTGAACCCGGCGTCCCAGACCGCTTCGGCGTTCTGCCCGTCGGCGCGCCGCGGCGTTTCCGTAGTACATCCAGATGTAGTCGGTGCCGGACGAAGCGTCGATCTGCGGGACGCTCACCCAGACGTAGGACGTACCGCTCTCGTTCCAGCTTTCGATCTCGTGCGCGAGCAGCGTCCCGTTGGCGTCCACGAAGCGCAGATCCTGGCCGGCGTTCTGCGTGAGCGCGTAGTTGATGCGGGTGTTGTCGAGCTTGACCAGCACCGCGAAGTTGGTAAGGTTCTCGGCCTGCCCGGTATTGTTGAAGGTGAGCTGCTTGCGCTGGCTCCAGCTCGTGTTCCACCAGTCCGCTGGCGGCCGGGACCGTCAGCGTGCCTGTCCTCGTTGACGCTGTACGCTGTCGTTGGCCGCTACCGGCACTGCTGCCGACCACCGTGACGTTGAGCGCCGAACTCGGAGGTGTTGTTGGCCGCCGTCGGTAGCAGTAGCCGCTGATGCGGTCGCCCACCGCCAGCCCGCTGACAGTCAGCGTGCCGCTGAAGTTGCCGAAGGCATCGGCAGTCAGGAACCCGAGATAGACCTGCCCCTCGCCGTTCACGCCCGCCGCATCCGGGCTCTTGAAGAATTCCACCCGCGCGCCGGCGAAATCGGTGTCGTCGGCTGCAATCCCGATGTAGCCCGCGACGGTGAGGGTCGTCCCGCTCAGACTGGCCGCCTGAATCACGGGGAAATCCATCAGCAGGTTGGGCTGCCCCGCGCGTCTTCGCACCATCGTTGGCCGTGACCCCGTCGTCCGTCAGATCGATCCCCAGCCCGCTGTTGGAGTAGATGGCGTTGCCCAGCACGCTGTTGCCCGTGCCCGCAGTGGAGGTCAGCGCCACTCCGTCCAACGTGTTGTAGGCGATGGTGTTGCCGGCCCCGGCGGCCGTGCCTCCGACGGTGTTGTTCGCGGCAGCGTCGTCGATCCATACACCTGTCTGCTGTTGCGCGATGCCGGCTGTACCGGCGGCATTGGTGCCGATCAAGTTCCCCAGCACGACGTTGCCGGTCGTCCCCGAGGTGACGACGCCGCACGCCTTCTCCGTTGTTGCCGGAGATCACGTTGCCCGCGCCCGCGGCCGTGCCGCCGATGATGTTGTTCTTGGCGCCGTTGTAGATCGCTACGCCCTGGTTGGTATTGCCCAGATCGGCCGTGCCGGTCACATCCAGGCCGATGTAGTTCCCGATCACGACGTTGCCGCTTCCGCCCGCCGAGCCGGTGATCTGGATGCCATCGACGGTGTTGCCCGAGATGATGTTGCGATCAGCGGCACGTGGTCCCGCCGATCGTGTTGTTGCTGCCGTGCGGTGATGGAGACCCCGACCCAGTTCCGCTTCGCCGCCGTGCCCGTTGCGTCGGTTCCCGAGGAAGTTGCCCACGACGACATTGTTCGACGACGCGTTGATCAGGATCGCCGCATCGAAGCGGTTGATGGCCAGCCCCTTGATCGTGCTGCCGTCGCTGCCGGTGTCCAGATACAGCCCTTCCGTCCGCCTGCGCCCGGCCGTCGAGCTCGATGAGCCGCGCGTGCTCGCCGCGAAGCCCGGCTGGGTGGCGCCGTTGATTAGCCACGACAGTGACCGATCGATGGCGGGCAGCGCCGACAGTCACGTTGATGCGTCTTGCACGCCCGCCGCCGGCGATGTTGAAGCCGATGGTGTCGTGCGCCGCCCACTGGCGTTGGCATCTGGCCGATCGCTTCGCGCAACGAGCCGGCGCCCGTGTCGTTGGTGTTGGTGACCGTGTACGTGGCGAGCGTTCCGGAGTAGGAGAACTGCTCGGCGGTGCTGATGGCGAGCGGTGTCTCGATCCCGCCGGTGCGATACTCCAAGTCCCAGTCGCCACCCAGGTCCGCGGCTCCGGTGAGATCCTCGCTGGCAGCGACGTCGGCTCCGGTGAGGCGCGCCAGCGCATCGATCAGCGCCTTGCCGCTCCGCTGCTGCGCCACGTCGCAGCCGTAGATCAGGATGTCAGCATCGGCGCTGAGGGCCCTGCCCCAGCCCTTGATCTGGGTGGCGTTCTTCAGCAGCGAGTCGAAATTGAGCTTGGTCGCTGCCCAGCTGCACCGTGCCGTCGGCACCGTGCGAGACCATGTGCACTGCGCTGATGTCCTGGCGCGCGGCCAGAATCTTGGCTGATCTGCCGGATGCCGTCCTTGCCGGCGTCCAGCAACACCACCTCGATGTCGCGCTCGCCGCCTGCTTGGCGCGATATCGTCGACGAGCTTCGGATAGTCGGGCGTGGCGGTTTCCACGAACACGATTTCGTGGCGGCGGGCCTGCGCTGCTGGGCGGTGGCGGGCAAACTCCCCGCCGAGATCGACGGTGCGCTGCTCGGCATCGGGAACGAAGCGCAGTGTCGGGCACCAGCCCCGGCGCGAAGTCGGCCGAATACAGGATGCGCGGCTCGATCTCCTCGAGCAGCGGCCGCCGGCGTGGTTGCCTGTGTCTTCCACTTTCTTGCCCATAACCACCCCTACTCCGTGTGCTCGCCTTTCATTTCGTTCACAAAGCTGCTGACGGAAAGCGTCAGCCACCGGACGAGACGAGCCTCGACACCGTTCTCGCAGTTGACATTCGGGCACACAGAGCGACCAGGAATCAGGTCCTTGGTCGCACCGCAGCTGGATTTGTCAACGGGGGCTGCACCCATGGCTGCAGGTACAGCACGCAATGCACAGGTGCAAAGACTCTGCCCGCTGGGCACGGGTACGGCTTGGAGGCAGGCGCGGCGTGACAGAACCGAAGCAAGGGGAAGCGGCAACGGCACCCCTTGTCACTCTGTGAACGTCAGGTGGGCTGGCGAAGCGTGGGAAGCTGCAATGAAATGCCGCAGGCCCGCAGCGGTTTTCATTGCCGCCGACCGCCGACGCACCGCCGGTGGGCGGGCAGCGCCCGCCGCGTCGAGCGAGTACTAAGAACTTAGTAAATAAAAGCGTAGACTATTCCTTCCGTCCGCGATGGTGCGCGGGACGGAGGATGCCGATGAGCAAGAGCAAGGCTGGAATCATGGGAAGTCTCGGATGCATTCTGGGAGCGGGTCGAGCCGCTGATTCCGCAGCGGCCGGCCCGGCGGGACAAGGCGCAAGTACAAGCGCAAGCCGGGGGCGGGACGCAAACCGAAGGATCCGCGCCAGGTGTTCGAGGCGATCGTGTACGTGCTGCGCACGGGCTGCCAATGGAAGGCCCTGCCCAGCGAACGCTTTGGCAGCGCCAGCGCGATCCACAAGCGGTTTCTGGAGTGGGAGAAGGCGGGCTTCTTCCTGGCGCTGTGGCAGGCTGGATTGGCCGAGTACGACGAGATGGAAGGCATCGCCTGGCGATGGCAGAGCATCGACGGGGCATTGCTGAAGGCGCCGCTGGCACAAGAGTCGGTGGGGCCCAACCCCACCGACCGGGGAAAAAAATGGAAGCAAGCGAATGCTGCTGGTGGACGCCCGTGGCGTCCCGCTGTCGATCATCGTGACCGCGGCTAACCGCCATGACATCACCCAACTGGTGCCCACCCTGGACGCCGTGGTGGTAGCGCGACCTGCCGTTGCTCCACGCGCCCGCCAGCACCTGTGCGCGGACGCCGGCTTCTGCGGCGCCGACCGCCGAGCAGGACATGCTCGATCGCGACTACACCCCGCATGTGCGCCCACGCGGCGAGGAGCGCACCCAGCGCGCTCAAGGCAAGCGTCCCCGGCGCTGGGTGGTCGAAGTCGCGCACTCGCTGGTTTACGCGCTTCCGCAAGCTTCTGGTCCGCTACGAAAAGACTGCATCGCTCCTATATCGCCCTGACCATGCTCGCCGCTGCCATCATTAGCTTCCGGCATGTGCCCAGCGAAGGTAAACATTATTTACGGACCTGTCGGCCTTCCTCGGCTGTGTGGGCTCCCTCGAGGACGTTGGCGATCGCCAGCTCGTTGGCATCGGCGTCGCGATCCTCGGTGTCGTACCACTTCTTTTCCTCGTCCTCGTCGCGCCCCACCACCGGCAGCGGTCGATGTGGCGCCACGCCGGGGCCGAGGCCAAGAGACTGCCCAGCAGCCCACTGATGCGGCTGGCCCACCACACCACCCCTACCGACAGCGCCATGCCGCCCATCTGCACCTGCTCGAGCAGCACGTCGATGCGATCGCGCGGCTCCTCTTCGGCATCGGGGAAGGCCGGCCGCAGCTCCAGTCCACCGGAACCGAAGGGAGGTACTGCAGGTTGGCTGGCGCAGCCGCCAGCAATTGCAAGGCCGGATCGATGTACGGTCCAGGCGTAAAGTGATTCAGCGTAGCCACCGGGCGGATCAGTCGTTGGTGACCCAGACCCGCCCTGTTTGTCGAATTCCTGAACGCGCTGAAGCAGCTACTTCGACGGCGCAGCCGCCACCGAGGCTTTGGTCCCGGGCTTGCGCGCCGGCTCTTCCGGCACCGGCTTGGTCGCGGCATCCTTCGCGGCCGGGGCGATGACGGTGCGGCTTGGTCGCGGCGTCCCTGGATGGGGCGGAGCCGAGCGCCGGCTTGCCGGCTGCGTTCTCAGCGGTGGCCATGCCCTCGAACTCCAGCTTGCAGCGCAGGCCCGGGGGCAGCGCATTGTCCGGATTGGGCAGCTCCAGGCGTACCCGGAAGCTGTTGCTGGCGGCGTCGATCACCCGGTCCACGACGATGACCGTGGCCGGCCGCACCTCGGTTTCGGCCATGTCGGGCTTGACGTTGCAACCATTCCCGTCTTGATCTTGCTGAAGTAGGTGGACGGCACGATCACCTCCACGCGCAGAGGATCGATGGTCGCCACCTTCACGACCGCCTTCTCCTCGACGCGCTCGCCTTCGGAGAGATACTTCTCCACCACGACGCCGGACAGCGGACTGCGAATCGTGCGTTGATTCATTTGCGCGTTGGCCAGAGCGAGCTCATGCTTGGCCTGCCGCTGCGACTCGCGGGCCTGGCGCAGCCGCATCTCCGCGACCTCCGCTTCGGTGATGGTCTGGTCCTTCACCTGCTGCGAGACGAAATTCTTCTGGTACAGGTCCTGGGTGCGGATGCGCTTCTTCTGCGCGAAGTCGTGATTGGACGCAGCCGCCTGCAGTTCCGCGTAGGACTCCGCCCGCACTTTCGCGGAGGCCACCGCGGCGCGCTCCACATCCGAGTTGAGCTGGACCAGCGCTTGACCTTTCTTGACGAAATCGCCGCGCTCCACCATCACCTGATCGATCACGCCCACGACCTGGGCGCCGACCTCGGCTTCCTGGAAGGGCTGAATCAGGCAGCCCAGTGGCTCGGCGCGAACCAGGGCAGCGCCGGACAACACTGCGCCAGCGGCGCAGAGCATGATCAGTCGTGCCATTGTCACTTTCCTTTGACGTTGCGTTGCATGGTGTTTCTCTAGCGCGTCACAATGCAAGGACCGGGCCGAGCTCTCGCGTGTCACTCCTCCTCGGGCAGGCCCCACCACCCCGTCACGCTGCGCGTGCCACCCCTCCTCGGGCAGGCTCCCACCACCCCGTCACGCTGCGCGTGCCACCCCTCCTCGGGCAGGAGGGGAGTGCGTTTCCTCCCCGCCTCTCACGAGGCGGGGTGGCGCCCCCTGGTCGTTGCCTGGGGCAGGCTCCGGCGACGGGGCGGTGTGGTGTTGCGACAGAGGGGGCTAGGGAATTGTTTCTTCCACGAAGGACACGGTGGACACGGAGGAGATCACTGCCACGACCTGCAAGGCCGGGTTGTCATCTCGAATGCTGAGTGCTCGGCTTTTCTCGAGCACCCGCTTTTCCACCGTGTCCTCCGTGTCCTCCGTGGTCCGGTCCAGGAGGCTACGCGGCGGCCTGCGGCAGGCTCCTGCGCACGAGCTGGGCGAACTGCTCGGCGGGCGCCGGACGGCTGCACAGGTAGCCCTGGAACTCGTTGCAGCGGCGCTGCGCCAGAAACTGCAGCTGCTCCTTGCGTTTCCACGCCCTCGGCCACCACGTTCATGCCCAGCTCCCGGCCCAGCACGAGGATCGCGCCGACGATGGCGGCGTTCTGCCTCTCGCCCGGGCAGCCCGCGACGAAGGTGCGGTCGATCTTGAGCTCGTCGATCGGGAAGCGGCTCAGATAGGTGAACGACGAGTAGCCGGTGCCGAAGTCGTCCACCGACAGGCGCACGCCCATTTCCTTGATCTCGCGCAGGGTCGAGATGGTCTCGTCGCCGTCGCATCAACATGCTCTCGGTCAGCTCCAGGGCCAGCAGCTGCGGCGGGATCCGGCTGCGCTCCACGGCCCCGCGCACCGCGTGCCAGATGGTGCCGCTCTTGAACTGCGGCACGGAGACGTTGACCGACACCGACAGGCGGGGCAGGCCCTGCTGATGCCAGGCGGCGACCTGTGCGCACGCCGTCCTCAGGACCCATTGGCCGATCTCGACGATGAGCCCGGTCTCCTCGGCGATGGGGATGAACTTGTCGGGCGAGAGGATGCCGAGCTCCGGATGGCGCCAGCGCAGCAGCGCCTCGGCGCCGGTGATCTTGCGGCTGGCGATCTCCACTTTCGGCTGGTAGAACAGCACGAACTCGCCCTGCGTCGATCGCCTTGCGCATGCTGCCCTTCCAGCGTCAGGCGCTCGGCGGCATGCGCGTTCATCTCGTCGGAGAAGAACGTGCAGGTCTTGCGGCCGCGCTGCTTGGCCTGGTACATCGCCACTTCGGCGTTCTTGAGCAGGGCGTCGGCATCCTGGCCGTCTCCCGGCGATACCGCGATGCCGATGCTGGCGCTCATGCACAGCTTGTGCCCGTCCACCTCGAACGGCTCGGACAGCGCGTTCTGGACCCGCCTGGCCATGGCGGTGGCATCGTCCACCTTGGTCAGGTTGTGCAGATCGGGAAGCAGCGCCGCGAACCCGTTGCCGCCGATGCGGGAGAACGCCACCGCCGCGCTCGCGGCCGGTCGCATGCGTCGGCTTTGAACGAGGCAAACACCGCTTCCAGGCTTTGGCCACTGCGCTCAGCAGGCGGTCGCCGACGCGATGGCCGAGCGAGTCGTTCACCTGCTTGAAGCGGTCCAGATCGATGTGCAGCAGGGCGCAGGCCCGCGACGCCTGTCGCGGCGCTGCGCGCGAGCGCTGCCTCCACTTCTACGCGGAACTTCTTGCGGTTCGGCAGTCCGGTCAGCGGGTCGGAGTCCACCAGGCGGTCCTGGTAGGCCTTGAAGGCGAGCGCGTTGCGCAGCCGCAGCCGCAGCTCGCTCGGGTCCACCGGCTTGGTCAGCAGGTCGGTGGCGCCCAGCTCCAGCGCCTTCAGCTTGGCGCTCGGATCGCTCTCCGCGGTCAGGATGATCACCGGTGTATAGCGCAGCTCTTCGTGGCCGCGCACCTGCGCCAGGATGTCGAAGCCCGGACACCTCCGGCATCATCAGATCCAGCAGCAGCATGTCCGGGCGATGCTGCACGAACAGCCCCATCGCTTCCTTCGGATGGCTGGTGGTGATGAAGCTCACGTAGCCCGCCTCCTCCAGATACGTCTGCACCACCTCCATCATCAGCGGATCGTCGTCCACCATCATCACCGTGGAGGTCCGCAGCGACGTGAAGGCGTGCGGGTTGCCGGCGGCTGGCGGCCGGAGCAGCGATCTGCGCGGCCACTCTGGTCGGGATGCTCTCTGTCGATGCTCATCCGCTGTGTTCCTTCCCTGGGTGACTCATGCCGCTGCCTCAGCCTCGTCCGGCGCAACCATGCGGTCGACGATCTGACGCAGCTCGGCCACCGCTGCCGGGGTGTGCTGCTCGTCGCGCGCCTTGGCGTACTGCTCCAGCGTGCGTGCCGGCGTCGTGAACGCGTCGTAGCCGGTCGGTGCCGCCCGAACCCTTCAGCCAGTGCGCCAGCGAGGCGAGCGTGTCGAAATCCCGCGCTGCCCAGGCCTGCTCGATGGCCCGCATCTTGTCCGGCATCTGCTCGGCGAACTTGCGCACCACCGGCCGCAGGCGCGGATGATTGGCAAGCCGCGACACGATCGGCGGCCCGGCAGGCAGCACCCGCTATCGGCCGCAGCCTCGCTCGCGAGCGGCGCGCCGGGCACGCCTGCCTGCGTTCGACCGTGCCCTCCACCTTGCGCCCGCCCAGCAGTTCGCCGAGGGTCTGCAGCAGCAGGTCGATGTCCACCGGCTTGGTGAGGTAGGCGGTGCAGCCGGCGTCCAGGACTTCGCGCTCGAAGCCCTTCATGGCGTTGGCCGTCAAGCGCGAAGATCGGCAGCTTCATGCCCCGCTGCCGCAGCGTGCGCGTGGCGGTAAAGCCGTCCATCACCGGCATCTGCATATCCATCAAGATCACGTCGAAGCGCTCGCGGGTCGCCATGTCCACGCCGACCTGGCCGTTCTCGGCTCCGGCGACGCTGCAGTCCAGCCTCCTCCAGCACAAGCCGGACCAGCTCGCGGTTGGCCTCGCCGTCGTCCACCACCAACACCCGCTTCGGCGGGAACTGCCACGTGACGCCAGCCACCGGGCCGGCATCGATCTGCGCAGCTTTGGCCTCCTCGGGCGCGAGCATGCGCACGCCGTCCAGCGGGCCGGGATCCAGCGTCACGCTGAACACGCTGCCCTTGCCCATCTCGCTGTGCGCGACGATGTCGCCGCCCAGCGCCGCGCGCAAACTGTCGGCTGATTGTCAAACCCAGGCCGGTGCCCCCGAAGCGGCGGGTGGTCGAGCCCTCCGCCTGCGTGAACGGCTCGAACACCGCCTCCAGACGGTCGGATGGAATGCCGATGCCGGTGTCGCCCACGTCGATGCCCAGCATGCGAGCGCCGCTGCCGGGGCGCAGGCTGAGCACTACGGTCACCCCGCCGCTCTCGGTGAACTTGAGCGCGTTGCCGACCAGGTTGGTCACGATCTGCCGCACGCGCCCCGGGTCGGTGAGGACCGACTCCGGAACCGTTCCCTCGCAGTCGAAGCGCAGCCACAGGCCCTTGTCCTGCGCCCGGACCGCAAGATCTCCACCACCTCCCGGATGATCGCGTGCGGCGCGCAGGCGATGCGCTCCATCTCCATGCGCCCCGACTCCACCTTCGCCAGGTCGAGAATGTCGTTGATCAGGTCGAGCAGGTGCTTGCCGCTGGAGTGGATGGTGTCCAGGTGCTGCGTCATCTGCGCCTGATTCTTGTGGTAGCCCCGCCGCAGCACCTCGGTGAAGCCCAGGATCGCGTTCATCGGCGTGCGGATCTCGTGGCTCATGTTGGCCAGGAAGTCGCTCTTGGCGCGGTTGGCGTCCTCGGCGTCCTCCTTGGCCTGGCGCAGCTCGACCTCCTTCTCCTGCAGCTCGGTGATGTCCTCGAAGCTGATCAGCACGCCCTGCGGCTTCTTGCCCCCGCCCTGGACCGCCGAGCAGTTGACCAGGAACGAGCGCGCCTTGCCGGCGCTGTCCTCCAGGCGCACGAAGCCGTTGCGCAGCGGCGTGCCGTCGCGCAGCGTCGCGCTCCAGGGACAGGCATCGCGCTGTGAGGCGCGCCCCGTCCGCGCCGGTCCAGGCGAAGGCGGACGCCTGCTTGCCGATCAGCGCCTCGGCGCTCTGGCCGACCACCCGGGAGAAGGCCTGGTTCGCCAGCACGATGTAGCCCCTGGGATCGACCACCAGCAGGCCTTCCGCCAGCGTGTCCAGCGCGGCGCGCACGCGCCCCGGGATGGCCCGCGAGGGATCGAGCTGGCGCAGCACGCGCCCGAGGTAGAAATAGAACGCGATCATGCTCGCGATCATCACGAAGGCGACCATCTGCAGGCGCGGCTCGCGCACGTAGCCCATGATCCCCGGCTGCTGCAGCGGCTCGAAGCGCAGCTCCACGCGGCCCCACTTCTCGCCGCCCGCGAGGATCGGAACCTGGATCTGGGCGTCGGTGGAGATGCCGCCTTCGAGCTCCCGCCAGGTCTCGAGGTGATCACCGATCACCGCGACCGTTTCGCCGTCCGCTTTGACCACCGCTGCCGAGAGCAGGTCGGCGTTGCGCTTGACGATGAACTCCAGCACCGCCTCGGCACTCTTCACGTTCGGACTGGCTGATGAGCGTCGAGGTGGCGACCGCTATGGTTTCGGCGAGCGCCGCGCGGCCCTGGCGAATCGTCGCGTGGTGATCGGGAATGTAGCCGAAGTACATGGCCAGCAGCATCACGCTGGCGAGCAGTGACACCAGTCCCATGCGAAACGAAGAATCGGGCGTTCAGCCGCTTCATGCGGTTACCTCCGTGCCTTCCGGATGCGTCTGCGCGACGCTGGGATCGTTGGCGTGCGGCGCCGGCGCGGGCTCGGAGGCCGCCGCAGCTTTGCCGGAGAGACCCCCGAGCAGAGCATCGCGCGCCTTGCCGAACAGCTTCTCCAGCGGATCCTCCTCGAAGCCATCCTCGTCGTCGGAGTCGCCGCCGCGCGCCAGCACCGGCATCGGGTCCACCGCATGCCAGGCCGGCATCGACGACAGCAGGCTCGACAGCAGCAGGCCGCCGCGCAGCAGCCAGATGACATATCCGACCGACAGGCTGCCGGTGACCGCCACGCTGGAGACCACCAGGTTGCCCTCGACTGCGATCTTGCCGTCGATCTGCTCGCGCATGTGATCCAGCTCGCCGACCCATTCGGTGTTCCTGAGCGTGCTGGTGACTGCTTCCACGGAGCTCGGGTCGAAGCGGTCGAAGCCCGGTCCGGAAGTCAGACTCATCCCGATCGCGGTTGCCTCGGCGCCTGCGGCCGCCGCTCCGGCGGCGCCGCCCTGGAGCGAGAACTGCTGCACCGCGTCGCCTTGCGAGGAGGCCTGGACAAAGTACGTACGGCCCGCGGTCGTGTCGGCCAGCGCGATACGCAGCTCGGCCGCGCGCGACGAGGCGGTGTTTGTGACTGACGTCAGCGAGTCGACCGGCAGATCCGCGACGATCTCACCGCCCGGCGGGGGCGCGGAGGGCGCCGCGTCCGAGGTGTCCTCCGACTGCGTTCCATCGTTGCTCGAATCGTCTCCGTCTCCACTGGTATCGACCGGTTCGATAACGGGTTCGGGCGGCGGCGGTGGCGGCGGCGGTGGTGGCGGCGGTGGCGGTGGTGGCGGGGGCGGCGGTGCAGCCACAATCATGCTCAGATTGAAGGGTCCGGTGCTGCCGCCGGCGCCGTCTGTGAGCGTGAGGGTCAAACCGTCCGCCCCGCCCGCCGCGCCGGTGTGGACGTAGCGCACCAGCCCGGCCGTGACGTCGGCTTGAGTGAAGGTCCCGTTGACCCCGATCGGGGAGCCCGCCACGGAGAGCGTTCCCGCACCCGGCACCGCGGTTACCGTGTAGGTAAGCTGAGCAGGGGCTTCCTCTACATCGCTCGCCAGCAGCAACGCGCTGTCGATGGTGAGCGAGCCGTGGAACGACAGGGATCCGCCGCTGGCAAGCGTGAGCACGGGGGCATCGTTGATCGGGTTGACGGCGATGACGGCGGTGCGGACAGCGCCGCCCAGGCCGGAGGCGCTGGGCGAGGTGGACGCCTGCACGTCGAAGCTGCCGTTGGCCGTGCTGTCCGGGCTGGGCGTAAACTTCAGCCCGGCCGCCGCCTGCGCAACGGTGATGAAAGCTCCGTTGCCGATCGCGGTGACGCCGTCGTTCTGGTACAGCGTGCCGCCGCTGATCCCCGTAATGTTGAAGTGCGTCACCGACGCGCCATCGGCAGGGTTGCGGCTGATCACCAGGCCGCTTGCGCTCTGGGTGTCCTCGTCGGTGGTCGTTCCTGTCACGGTCGGGGTGTCGGCCACGGGGGTGACGCTCACCGTGAACGTCTGCTGAACCAGATTGACCCCATCCGACACGCTCAGCGTGATGGTCACCGGCCCGCCATCCGCATTGGCCGCCGGCAGTGACGGTGATGGTCCGGGTCGTGCCGCTGCCGCCCAGGACCAGGTTGCCGTTGGGAATCAGCGCAGCGTTGCTGGAGCTGGCCGCCACGATCAGCGAACCCGGCGCAGTCTCCGGGTCGGAGATGGTGAACGTGAGCGGCCCGGTGGTGCCGTCTTCGGCGATAGCCTGGTCGGCGATTGTGCTGATCGCCGGCGGCTCATTGACGTCCTCGACCGAGATCGTGAAGGTCGCAGTGCTGAAGCTGGCATCGCTGGAGGTCGCGCGCACCACGATGCCGTGGCTCGCGGCGGTCTCGTGATCCAGCGCGCCCGCGACCGTGACCACGCCCGTCAGGGGATCGATCGCGAACCGCCCGCCGGCGTCGTCGTCGAGTGAATAGCTGACCGTGTCGGCAGTCTCGGGGTCGGTTGCCAGCACCACGACGCCGACCGTGGTGCCGACAGTCGCGTCCTCGGGTACTTCGTTGGACGTAACGTCGACATCGCTGACCGTGCCCACAGGCACGTCGCTCACGTTGGACACCGCGATGGTGAACAGCCGTGTCTCCGCACTGCCGTCCGCACTCAGCGCCCGGACGATGATGTCGTGGCTGATCGCCGCCTCGTAGTCGATTGCCCCGGCCACCGTCACGATCCCGGTCAGGCTGTCGATCGCGAAGCGCCCGCCGGCGTCATCGTCGAGGCTGTAGGTGATCTGATTGGTGGTGCTGTCGGCGTCGGCGGCCGACGCCGTAATCCCCACGAGCGTGCCCGCGGCAGCGTTTTCCGCGACGGCGTCGGTTGCCGGGTCGATATCGTCAACCGGCTGTGACGTCGTACTCGTCCACATCGTCGATCGAGATCGTGAACAGGGCAACGCTGGAGCTGCCGTCGCTGCTCTGGGCCCGCACCACGATGTCGTGGCTGGGCGCCGCTTCGCGATCGAGCAGCAGCCCGTTGGCGACCGTGACGACACCGCTCACCGCGTCGATTGCGAAGCGCCCGCCGGCGTCGTCGTCCAGGCTGTAGCTGACGGCATTGTTCGTGGCATCGGCGTCGGCAGCGAGAACCACCAGTCCGACCGCGGTTCCGGAAGTCGCATTCTCCGACACCGCGTCCGCGCCCGGATCGATGTCTAACGGCCCGCTTACCGGGAACTCGTCGACATCTCCGATTGCGATGCTGTACACGCCGACCTCCGAGCTGCCGTCGGCACTGGTCGCCCGTACCGTGATGGCGTGGCTGGCCGCGGTCTCGCGATCCAGCAGGGAGGCGTCGGCCACCGTCACCACGCCGGTCAGGGTGTCGATCCCGAATCGGCCCCCGGCATCGTCGTCGAGGCTGTAGGTGATTGCACTGGTGGTGACGTCGCCGTCAAGGGCGCTCGCCGTGATCCCGACCGTGTCGCCGTTGAGCGCGTCCTCGGATACGGCGTCGGCGACCCCATCGACGTCAACAACGGGTCCCACGTCGAACTCGTCGACGTCGGCTACGCTGATGTCGAATGCGCGGGTGCTGAAGCTGGCATCGCTGGATGTCGCCCGCACCACGATGGTGTGGCTGCTCGCCGCTCTCGGCGTCCAGCGCGGAGGCAACCGTGACCACCCCGCTGTTCAGGTCAACGGCGAAGCGCCCGCCGGCGTCGTCGTCGAGGATGTAGGTGACCGTGTCGCTGGAGTCTGGATCGGTGGCAATCGCGGTAACCCCGACCGCCGTGCCCGCCACGGCGTCCTCGGCCACACTGTCGGTCCCGGCATCGGCATCGCCCAACGGACCCACTGCGTTTTCGTTGACGTCAACGATCGCCACGACGATGGTTTCGACCATGGAGACGTTGAGCCCGTCCATGACCTGGATGCCCAGCACGTAGCTGCTGGTGGTCTCGAAGTCCAGGTTGGTGTTGTCGGCGACCTTCAGCACGCCGGTGGCGCTGTCGATGCCGAAGATGCCGTCTGCGTTGCCGGACACGATTGACCAGCCTTGCAGGCTGCCCACGGTATCGGGGTCCGTCGCGAGCAGCGTGCCCAGCAAGGTAGCGTTGCCGGCGTCCTCGGCCACCGCGAACACCTGGCCGAGCCGTCACTGTCGGCGCCGTATCGTTGGCATCCGCGACATCGATGATCACGTCCGCGAGCACCGCACTGGTCCCGTCGCTCACCTCGACGGTCAGCGTGAAGCTGGTCGTGCTCTCGTAGTCGAGGCCGCTGGCATCGAGCACGGTGATCTCACCGAAGCCGTCGATGGCAAACAGGCCCCCACTGGTGTCGGCGGTGATGGTGAAGCTCACCACGGCGTCTCCCGTTGTGGCGACGACACCGAGCGGATCGCCGTTGCCGGCCGCCTCGCTGACGCCGAAGCTCTGGCCGGCAGGCACGCTCGTCCCGGCGTCGGTCAGGTAGATCGTCAGCGTCTGCGCGGAGACCGTCGTCCCGTCATCGGCCTCCACGGTCAGCGTGTAGCTCGGCGTGGTCTCGAAATCCAGCGCGCTGTTGTCGTCGACGGTGATGGCCCCGTTCGCGTCGATGGTGAAGGCGCCCAGCGGATCCCCGCTCACGATGCTGAAGCTCACCGCGACGTCGCCCGAGGTCGTGAGCGTGCCCACCGGACTGCTGTTGCCGGCCAGCTCGCCGATGCCGAAGGTCTGCCCCGCCGCGATCGCGGTGGCGATATCGTTGACGTCGATGATGAAGGTCTGGTCGAACGACAGGCCGCCGGCGTCGGTGGCGCGGACCACGACCTCGTAGCTCGCCTGCCATTCGTAGTCCAGCGACGCCGTCGTCGAGCAGGAGCTGATCTGCCGCGACGCTGAACAACGAGCCGTCGGTTCCGCCCACGATCGAGTACGTGTGGCTGTCGCCGGCATCGATGTCGCTGGCGCTGAGCGTGCCGACCGTGTAGCCCGCGCTGGTGTCGAGGTTCTCGTCCAGGCTGCTGTTGCTCAACACCAGGCCATCGGGCGCGTCGTTGACATTGCTGACTGTGATGTCCAGGCTGTCGCTGTCGGTCTGCGCGCCACCGCTGCCGCTGCCGCCGAGATCGTCGCTGGCGATGGTGAGCAGGGCACTCCCCGCGAACAGCGGGTCGGGCAGGAAGCTCATTCCGTCGAGCGCGGCGTTGATGGCGGCGAGCGTGCCGGTGAAGGTCATGGCCGCATCGCCGCTGCCGTCGCCGCCGGAGAAGACCAATCCCGCGGTCCCCGCAAGCGTAAGCGTGCCCTGGCTTGCCGCAAGCGTGACCTCGACCGGGTTAGTGCCGGCATCCACGTCGCCGATGGAGATCGCGTTCGCGTTCCCGGTCGCGAAGACCAGCGCGGTATCCTGTGCGGTCGTCTGCGCGCCCGGGACGACGTTGATCGGGGCGTCGTTCACACCGTCCAGGTTGATGATCGATACGTCGGCCGGGTCGATACCGTGGTAGCCCGGGTCGGCGCTCGTCGCCGCCCCGAGGACGATCGTGTAGGGCACACTGCCATCGCTCAGGAAGTCCGGCAGGCCGGTGACGGTCACCGTACGCGCGACGTTCCAGTTGGCGTCGGTGAAAGTAATCGACGCGGGCCCGGCGCTGCCTTCGCTCGAATCGCTGGAAGACAGCACGATCGTGACGTCGGCGGTGGGCCGGGTGTCGAGCACGACCGAGAAGGTCGCTGTACCGCCATCCTCGGTCGTGGTCAGCCCGGAGGTCGGTGTGACAGTGATGCCGGGCGGAGTGCCGGTGGCGATCACCTTGAGCGAGAACTCCGAGGTGTTGCCGCTGGCGTCGGTGGCGGTTGCGGTGAGATTGTCGCCCACGACCAGCGAGCCCGAGGAGAAGGTGAACGAGAAGCGGGTCGCGGTCAGGTCGACCGAGCCCGGGAGCAACCGCTCACCACGCCGGAGCCGACGAACGCCTGTCCCTCGCCGTAGCCGCTCGGGTCGGCCGCGGCCTCGAAGAACTGCACCGTTGCGCCCAGCCGTGCTTCGCCGGTGACGGTCACGGTACCGCCGGAGATCACCGCGCTGTAGATCACCGGGAAGTTCATGCTCAGGTTCGTGCCACCATCCAGGTCGAGAAGGTCGTTCGCAGTCACCCCGTTGTCGTTGATGTCGATGCCGAGCCCGTCATTGGCTGTAGATCGAGTTGCCCAGAACCGAGTGCCCCGTTCCCGAAGTGATCGCTACCCCGTCCTGCGAGGTTGAAGGCGATGATGTTTTCCGCGCCGGCCGCCGTCCCGCCGATGAGCGTATCGCTCGCACCGGCGACGTCGATGCCATGGATGAGGTTGGGAAGTCCCGCGCTGCCCGAGGCGTCTACGCCGATGTAGTTGCCCTGGATGACGTTGTCCGCTCCCCCGCCGCTCAATCCGATCCCGGACCAGTTGTTCCCGGACAGGATGTTGCGTGCGCCCGGCGCGGTGCCGCCGATGACGTTGCTGGATGCGTTGTGCAGCCAGATGCCATCCTCAGCTGTTGCCGACCGCGCCGGTAGCGGTGGCGTTGGTGCCGACGTAGTTGCCCTGCACCAGGTTGTTGCTGGCGCCGTCGATGTGGATGCCGTCGATGTCGTTGCCGGAGACGACGTTGCGGTCGCCCGGCCGCGGTTCCGCCGACCAGATTGGAATCGGTGGTCACCCAGATGCCGTACATGCCATTGCCCAGGTCGGCATTGCCCGCCGCGTCGAGGCCGATGTAGTTGCCCTGGATCAGGTTGCCGCCGTTGCCGCCGACATAGATCCCGGAGCCGTCGAAACGGTTGATCACCAGGCCGCGCACGGTGCTGTCGCCCGCGAGGACGGTGAGCCCGTCCACCCCGGCGCCCGCCGCGGCCCCGTTCAGCTCGATCAGCGGCGCGCCGGCAAAGCCCGGCTGGGTGGTCGCGTCGAGAACCACCGCATCGGTGATCGCCGGCAGCGCCGACAGTACGTTGATCGTGTGCGGGCCGGCCGCCGGCGATGTTGAAGTGGATCCGGTCCGGGCCGCCGCTGTTCGGGCTGCCGTTGGCCGCGAGGATCGCCTCGCGCAGCGAGATGTACCCGTCTGCGCCCCGGTTCATGAGCAGCGCGTCGATCGACGACGTGTCGCCGTCCGCGAGATCGCTGGCGGTGTCGACGACGACGAGGTGGTCGGCGATCGGGTCGATGCTCACCAGTGAAACTCGCGCAGCGTGGTGTTCACCCCGTCCGACACGCTCAGCGTAACCGTCACCGGGCCGCCGTAGGCATCCGGCGGCCGGCGTAACGGTGATGGTGCGGTTCGCGCCGCTGCCGCCCAGCACCAGGCCGGCGTCGGGAATGCGCAACTGATCGTTGGAGCTCGCCGTCACGGTCAGCGACCGCCGCGGTCTCCGGATCGCCGACGGTGAAGGCCAGCGCGCCGGTGCTGCTGCCTTCCCCGATGGTCCGGTTGGCGATGACGCTGACGCTGGCGCCTCGTCGAGGTCGACCACCGAGATGATGAAGGTGCGATCCACGCAGAGGCCACCCGAGTCGGTGGAGCGCACCGTCACCTGGTAGCTCGGCTTGGCCTCGAAGTCGAGGACACCGTCGTCCAGCAGCAAGCGGTCGCCGGCGATCGCGAACTTGCCGGCGTCGGCACCGCCGGACACGGCATAAGTGTGGAGGTCGCCAGCGTCCGGATCAGCGGTAGAACAGGGTGCCCACGTCGTAGCCGCCGGTGCTGTCGAGGTTCTCGGACACGGAGCCGCCAGCCAGCAAGAGCGCCGAAGGAGGATCGTTCACCGCACCCACGTCGATCTGGACGACGATCAGGTTTGATCCCAGGGCACCGTCGCTAGCCATGTACCGGAAGCTGTCTGTGCCCGTGAAGTCAGCAAGCGGTGTGTACGGAAAAGCTTCCGTCCGGATTGAGCGTCAGCAGGCCGTTTGCGGCGCCGTCAATCAAGACCGCGGAGAGCGACCCTTCCGCATCGCTGTCGTTCGCCAGCACCCCGGACGCGGCCACCGTAAGAGTGGTGTCCTCGGTTGCCGTGTAGGACTCGGCGAGCGCGACCGGCGCGTCGTTGACGGCAGTCACGGCGATCTGCTTGGTTGCGACTGTCGCTGCCGATGCCGTCGTTTGCGCGTGAACGTGACCGTTCGCGTAATACGCTGGGCGTGTCGCTGAGGTTCTGGTAGGTCACGCTCTTCAGCAGCGCCTCGTAGGCGGCGGCCGTGGCGTTGCCGGAGAAGATCAACGTTCCCGTTCCGGCATTCCAGTTTGCACTGACGCCCCCCGGCAGCGCTCCCGGGTTGTAGCTCAGCACGTCCTCGCCGTTCACGTAGTTGCCGGTGATGCGAGCCTGCGCGCCGAGTCAGCGGGTTCACGTTGCCCGCCGCCAGCGTCAGGCCGGGATCGACGGCGGTGGCCGGGGCGTTCTCCGACGTAGGCCAGCACGCCTCCGGTAGCGGTCAGGTTGGGCGGCGTGTAGATGACGTTGATGAACAGCGTTGGATTGGTCAGCTTCGGGCCACCGGAGCCGGTGTTGCCCTGATCGTCGACGGCGACCTGCAACTGGGCGCCGCCGGCGAAATTGGTGTTCGGGGTGAACGTCAGGCCGTTCAGGGCATTGTTGATATTGGTGAGCGTGCCCACGGAAGACGACGTTGGAGGTGCCGTTGCCGGTCAACAGCGACAGCCCGATGGTCGTGGCCAGCGTGCTCGTGCCGTTCGTGCCGAGCAGCGTTACGCGCAACAGGCGCGGCCCCCGCATCCACGTCGCTCACCGTGATGGCGTTGCCGTTGCCCGTGGACAGCACCAGCGGCGTGTTGATCGAGGTATTCTGGGTCGGCGGCAATGCGACGCCCGGCGCGTCGTTCACTGCGGCAACGGTGATGGACACAATGTCGCTGTCGCTGAGTCCGCCCGCATCCGTGGACAGGACGGTGAGTGTGTCGCCGCCGGCGAAGTTGGTGTTACCCCGGTAGGTCAAGCTCGCCAGGGCGGTGTTGATCTGGGTCTGCGTGCCCGGCAAGGGTGAGCGTGCCGGTGCCGCTGGCGCCGGCGCTGATCGTGGCGCCGCCGGCCAGGCTGACGTTGAGCACGCCGCTCACCACGCCGAGCTGCACCGTGCTCAGGTTTCCGTTGGGTCGTTGACCGACAAGCCGGTGATCGCCTGCGTCGTGTCTTCGTTCACGGCCTGGGGGCCGGGCACCGTGTTGACGGGCGCCACGTTGCTAGGCATCGCGGTGACGTTCTGCGCAAACTCGGAGGTCTCGAAGAACGTGGAGAAGGACGCATCGGTGCGCGTCGCGGTCGCCGAGACGAACTCACCGACGCCGACTGCCGCCGTGAGCACCGCGTTGATGCTGGCGTTGCCGGACCCGCTGGTCGGTGATATCCGCGAAGCCGAGATAGCGCTCGGCCTCGCCGTGCCCGCTGGAGTCGGCGGTGCTGCTGGCGAAGAACTCGATCCGGAACTGCGTGTTTGCGCTGCTGTTCAGCGTTCCGGTCACGGTCACCTGCGAGCCGTTCACCACAGCCGAAGCAAGCACCGGGTAGTTCTGGAGCCCGTTCGGGCCGCTGTCGCCGTCGCCCCCGTCGTTCGCGGTCACTCCCGCAGGGTACAGGTCGATTTCGAGGCTGCCGTTGCCGAAGATGCGGTTGCCCAGGATGGCAGTTCTCCACGGCGTCAACCGTGTTGACATCCACGATCACGCCGCGGGTGTTGTTGGCGATGATGTTGCCGGCACCGAGCCGCAGCCCCGCCGATCTGGTTGCCTGTCGCGCCGTTCCAGATCGCTACGCCGAAGGCACCGTTGCCGATCGACCCACTGCCCGTGCCGCCTGTGCCGATGTAGTTGCCATGCACCAGGTTGTTGTCCGTGCCGGAGTCTTGGATGCTGATCCCCGCGTAGTCGTTGCCGGAGATCACGTTACGGTCGGCGGCCGCGGTTCCGCCGATGCGGTTGCCGCTGGCGCCAGCGTGCAGCAGCACCCCCGAGTTGGGTGAACCGAGGTCGGCGGTCCCGGCGAGGTTCGTGCCGAGGTAGTTGCCTGCGACGATGTTGTTGTCTGAGCCGTCGATGGCGACGAGGTGACCGTCGAACTGGTTGACGACGAAGCCGCGGATCGTGCTGCCGCTGCTCCCCGCGGCGAGCGTCAACCCGCTGGCGCCCGCGCCGGCCCCGCTGCCGTCCAGCTCGACGATCGGGCTCGCCGGAGAAGCCCTCCTGGCTGGTCGCGTCCAGCACGACAGCATCGGTAATGGCGGGCAACGCCGCGCTCGGGGCGATCGTAATCGCACCGGTGCCCACCGAGAAGTTCGCCGTCTGCGCCCCGCTGATCGCGTTCGAATTCACCAGGAACTGAAGCAGGCTGCCCTGCTGCAGCCGGCCGGTCGCGCCCCCGTCGTCGTCGCCGGTGTCGCCGCGCGTGTTGACGATGGCGTTGAAGGAGAAGCCCGCGTCGATGCCGGTGGCCGCGCCGCCGGTCAAGACTACACGCGTGATGTGCTCCGAGGTCGGCAAGGCCGAGGAGTCATCGGACGTGCCGGCTGCGCGGCCGCCGTACAGCGCACCGGATACGCCCAGATATCCTGCCCCCTGGAGGGCGCCCGCTGCGCCGTAGGTCTGGTCCGCCCACACGTCGGCGTCGCCGTATCCGGAGTTATAGCTGGAAGCCTTGAGGCTGCTGGAGCCGATCGCCACCCAGTAGGTGCCATTCATCAGCCCCGTGAGGGTGAACTGGCCGGAGGCGTTGGTCAGCATGGACGCCACAGGCCCGTCCTCCGCGCCCGGGATGCCGTTGCCGCTGTCCCGATACACCATCACGAACGCGTTCGCGAACCTGAGCGTGCCTGGCTCAGCTATGTCGGCGTCGCCGTCCACGTCGTGGAACACCGTGCCGGAGATGCTGCCGGTGGGCGAAACGGTGATCGAGACGGCGTCGCTGTCGGTCTGCGCACCGCCGGTGCCGCTCGCTCCGAGATCGCTGGTCACCACCGTGATCGCCGCCGAGCCCGAGTAGCCGCTGTCGGGCGCGTATAGCCCAGACCCTGCAGGGCGGTATTCACGGCCGCCAGGCTGCCTTGGAAGGTCATGCTCGCATCGGCCGTGCCGTCGCCGGTCGAGAACGTCAGCCCGCCGATGCCGGACAGTGTCAGCACACCGTGTGTGGCCGTGAGTGTGATCTGCACCGGATTGGCACCGGCGTCGATGTCGTTCGACGCTGATCGCATTGCCGCCGCCGGTCGAGAACACCCGTGTGGTGTCCTGATTGAAGGTCTGCGCGCCGGGCACGCTGTTCACCGGCGCGTCGTTCACGGAGATGACTTGGATCTGGCGGATGTCGGTGACGGTGCTGATGCCGTCGTCCAGTCTGAACATAACGCGCGCGCGGCGCGGTGTCCGGATTCTCACTCAGGTTCTGGTAGGTGACGCTTCTGAGCAGCGCCTCGTACTGCGCGAGCGTTGCTGTCCCGGTGAACGTGAGCGTCCCGGCGAACGCATTCCATACCGCGCTAACGCCCCCGGGCAGCAAGCCGCGCTCTAGTCCAGCAGATCTTCGCCGTTGACGTAGTTGCCGGTGATCTCCACAGCGGCGCCGGTCAGCACACCCAGGGTACCGGCACCTACGCTCAGAGTGCTGTCGACAGCGGTCGGCGGATCGTTCTCGACATAGCTGAGCGAGCCCGCCGGGTCGGTGGTCACGGACGGTGCCGCGTAGGTGACGAGGATCGCTGATGCTGTCCATCGCCTGCAGCGGACCGGGGCTGCCGGTGTTGCCGAGGTCGTCGGTGACGATCTGCAAGCTGCCGGCTCCGAAGAATCCCGCACTGGGCGTGAGCACCAGACCGTCGAGTGCACCGTTGATATCGTCCGTACTGCCGCTGAAGGACACGCTGCCGGTTCCGTTGCCGGTGACTCCGAGCAGCCCGGCAGTGGTGGCAAGCGTCACCGTGCCGTTGGTCGCCGTGAGCGTGACCCCCAGACCGCCGCCGTTCTCGTCGATGTCGCTCACGGTGATAGCATTGCCGTTCGCGCTCGAGAATGTGAGCGGGGTGCCGAGCGGCGTGCTCGCGCCGCTGGGCACCGTGTTGACAGGCGCGTCGTTCACGGCATTGACGTCGATGGTCAGCGTGCGGACCAGAGAATCCAGATCGGCGCCGCCATCGGCGGTTCCCCCGCCGTCCTGCACCTGGAATCCCAGGTTTGCATAGCCCGCGCCGTTGGCATTGCCAAACGGCGTATACACCAGGTCGCCGGCAAGGATGTCCGCTACCCCGACGAAATCCCCGGGCGTCACGGGTACGCCGTTGTGGGTCAGCGTGCCGCCGCCCGGCAACGTGACGATCTTGACGGCCTGGAAGAGGTCGCCCGGACTGTCCTTCGGGTCGGCAAAGCCGAACTCGAGCACCGAGAATACATGGGCGGTCTCCTCGCTCGTCGTCACCGTCCCGTCGGTTCCCACGGGGGCATCGTTCACCGACGTGACGTTGATCAGGACCGTGCGGCTTGCACTGAGTGGTCCGCCGCCCGTGTTGCCCAGATCGTCGACCAGTATCTGCACGTCGGCCGGCCCGACATAATCGCCGGCGGCGAGGAAGCGCAGCCCGCTGAGGGCGGCGTTGATGTCGGCCACCCTGCCGGAGAAGCTCATGCTGCCGGTGCCATCGGCGCCACTCAGGAACGTCAGTCCGGTCGTCTGCAGCAAGTTCAGCGTGCCATTGGTGGCGAGCAGGCTGAGCCGCACCGGGTTGGCACCCGCGTCCACGTCGCCGATGGCGATCTGGTTGCCGGTGCCGGGCGAGAACACCAGGGGTGTATCCTCGCGGGCGGTCTGCGAACCGGGCACGGTGATGAGCGGCGCATCGTTCTGCGGCATCAGCGTGATGCCGCGGGTCGCGGCGGCGCTGTCGGCAATCCCGTCGTTCACCACGAAGGACACCGTGCGCGTGCCACTGAGGTCATCGCTCGAGTTGCGGAAGGCGACGGTGCGCAAGGCGGTCCGGTAGTCCGCGGGGCTTGCCGCGCCAGTCAGCAACAGCGTCCCCGTCATCGCATCCCAGCTGCCGGTGATCCCGAGCTGGTTGACGAAGCTCAGCTCGTCGTCGCCTTGCACATAGCCGGAAACGATGCGCACCTGGGCGTGATCCAGAATCGGGTTGTCCGGATCGCTCAGGTTGAGCCCGGCATCCACCGGGGTCGCCGGAGCCCCCTCCGCGTAGGTGAGCGGCGGGACGGACATCGTGATGGCCGGCACGATATTCGGCGACACCGTGATGACGATCACATCGGAGTCGGTATGCGCTCCACCCGATCCGCTGTTGCCCTGGTCGTTGGTCGCAACCGTCAGGCTCGCCGGGCCGCTGTAGTTGAAGTTCGGCGTGAAGGTCAGGCCGTTGAGCGCACCGTTGAGGTTCGGCAGGGTACCGGTGATCGTGACTACGCTGGTCCCGTTGCCGAGCACCGAGCTCAAGCCCGCCACGGATCCCAGCGTCAGCGTCCCGTTCGCCCCCGTCAGCGTGACCCGGAGCTCCCCACCGCCGGCGTCGATATCGCTGATCGCGATCGCATTGCCGGTGCCGCTCGAGAACACCAGCGGTGCGTTCTGCGCGGTCGACTGCGCACCCGGCACGGATTGCACCGGCACATCGTTGACCGAGCCGAAGTCGATGTTCACCGTGCTGTTGGTGATCTGGGCCCCGCCGGTCCCGCTGTTGCCCAGATCGTTGGTCGCGATCTGCAGGCTCGCAAGGCCGTTGTGGTTCGCGTTCGGATCGAAGCGCAAGCCGTTGAGCGCGCTATTGATGCTCGCGATCGTGCCGGTGAAGGTCATGCTCACGTCGGTGTTGCCGTCGCCGCTGACAAACGCGAGCCCGCTGGTCTGCGCCAGGGTGAGCCGGCCGTTGGTTGCGGTGAGCGTGACCTGGATCGGCGCGGTGCCGGCGTCGACGTCGGCAATGGAGATCTGGTTGCCGTTGCCCGCGGAGAAGACGACCGCTGTGTCCTCGGTGCCGGGCTGCGTGCCTGGAACGGTGTTCACCGCGGGGTCGTTGAGCGAGCTGACTGCGATCTGGCGCACGGCCCCGGCACTGGTGAGCCCACCATCGCTCGCGGTGAAGGTCACGCTGCGCGTCAATGTACTGGGTTTCTCGCTCGTATTCTGATAGGTCACCGAGCGCAGCGCGGCCTGGTAGTTGGCCACACTCGAGACGCCGGTCAGCGTCAGCGTTCCGCTGGCCGGCGCCCAGGTACCGGTGATCCCCCACGGGTTCACGTTGTTGAACGCGAGCAGGTCCTCGCCATTGATGTAGTTGGCCGTGATCCGTACCGTCGCGCTGGCCAGAGCGGCGCTGTCTTCGTCGATGACGGTCAGGCCGGCGTCCACGGCAATCGGCCCCGCGCTCTCGGCATAGGGGAGCGCGCCGGCGCTGGTCGTCACTACCGGGGGCGTCTCGATGCTGAACGCCGCCACGTAGCCGTCGAAGCCGCCGTTGAAGATGGTGTCGTACCCGCTCGGGGTGATGCCGGAGGATGATGCCGCATTCCCGGCAACATAGAACTTGCCGTTGGCGTAGCCGGCGGCCCAGGCGTTCTCATCATTGGGACCGCCGAGGTAGCTCGCATAGACGCGGCCAGCAGCACCGCTGACTGCGGGATCGAGCACTAAGACGAAGATGTCCTCGCCGCCCGCGTTGGCCGACTGGTGCGCATTGCCCGTGACAGTGACATTGCCGGACTTCGTGTAGCCCGCGGCGTACACGCGGCCCGCCGGGTCCACGTCGATCCCCCAGAAGTGATCTTCGGCCGATCCGCCCACGAAGGTCGAGTAAGCCAGCGAGGCGGCCCCGGATGCGGCCGGGTTGATCACCGCAATGAAGCCGTCCGAGTTTCCGGCTCTCACCGTCTGCATCGCGCCAGCGGTAACATCGAAGTTGTTCGAGGAAGTATCGCCGGTGATGTAGATGCGGCCGGCGGCATCTAACGCAACACCGTAGCCGAAGTCGTCCTGGTTGCCGCCGAGGAAGGTGCCGTAAACCAGACCGGTGCCCGCCGCATTGAGCATCGCAACGAAGGCGTCGGACTGGCTGTTTGTGTTGGCTGCCTGATATGCACCCGGGAGAGCCGTTGTGAACGTGCTCGAGTCACTCTCCCCGACCACCACGGCGTTGCCGGCGGCGGTGACCTTGATGTTGTACACGGCATCGACGCCGCTGCCGCCGAGGAAGGTCGAGTAGACGAGCGTGCTACCGGTCGGGCTGAACTTCGTCACGAAGGCTTCGGCGCCGCCGCCGTAGCCCGCATCGAACGCCCCCACCAGGGGAAAGCCAGTCGCGCTGTTTGTAGAGCCCGACACATAGGCGCTGCCAGCACTGTCTACCGCGACGCCGTATCCGATGTCGCCGCCGCCGGATCCGCCGAGCAGGGTCGAAAAGATCAGACCGCTGCCCGCGGCGTTCAGCTTCAGGACGAAGGCGTCCTGGCCGCCGGAGAGCGTCGAATCGTAGGGCGAAACCAATGCGAAATCGGTCGACTTCGTGAAGCCCGAAACGTAGGCGTTGCCGGCCGCGTCAACCGCGATGCCATAGCCCTGGTCATCACCGCTGCCGCCGATGTAGGTCGAGTAGAACAGGGTGCCCAGATCGGGGCTGAACTTGCTGACGAAGAGGTCGACGTTTCCGATGTAGCCCGACCCGGTTGTGGGAAAGTCGGTCGAGCTCGTGTAACCCGTGACGTAGACGTTCCCCGCGGTATCCAGCCCCAGGTTCCAGATTTGCTCGGCGCCGCTGCCGCCGAGGTAGGTGCCGTAGGACAGGATCGGATCGATCACCAGCTCGCGCGAAGCATCGTAGCTGCCTACTTCGAAGCCGACGCTGCCGTCCTCGAACAGGACGTAGCGGCTGGTTACCGACTCGCGCCCCGCCGGCCCGTCCTGATATGCGACCGGCGCCTGGAAGGCGATCGGCCTGCCCGGCGTCGTCGAGGGTCAGGATGAGGTTGCCGTTCGCGTCGATGGAAACGCCCTGTGCACCCTCGAAGTCGAGCCGGATCACGCTGGCATCGGCACCGGCCCTGACCAGGAAGTCGTACTCGAGCTGCCGCTGATTGCCGTAGTAGCGCAGGTCGATGCCAGCGTAGATCTCGTCGTACCGCACGGCAGCGTAGTTGGCCACATCTCGACGCCATTGATCCTCGGCACCCACCAGATAGTTGCTCTTCGCCTCGAGCAGGTTCTCACCGCTGGCGGTAGGATCGTCATTGGCGCCGCGCAGGTCGAGGCGGACGGCGTAGCCCCCAGTCTCGTTCTGCAAACCGATGACCGCGTCACCGTCGGTGAGCCACACGGTGTAGCCACCGCCGCGGGCCACGAAATCCACGCCCGCATCGGTCTGCCCGGCGTTGATCTCGAAGGCGAGCGGTGTGCTCGCAACGATCGGTGCGGCAGCGGTGGCATCCGCGGTGGCAAGGTCCAGCAGGCTGGCAAACTGGCCCTGCGTGGCCGTGTCGACGGCAACGCTGGTCTCCAGCAGCTCCGAGCTCGAACTCCAGATCCCAGTCGCCGCCGAGCTCGTGCGCGCCCGTCGGGTCATCGCTCGCCGCGACATCGGCGCCCGTCAAGCGCGACAGCGCCTCCAGCAGCGAGCGGCCCTCCGTGGAGCCGGCGACGTCGCAGCCGTAGATCAGCAGGTCGGCCTGCTCGGAGAGCGCATCGCCCCAGCCCTGATCTTCGTGGCATTGGCGAGCAGCGAATCGAAGTCGAGGGTGGTGCTGCCCAGCTGCACCGCGCCCAGCTCGCCGTGGGAGAGGATGTGCACGGCGTCGACACCGCTGCGGCCGGCAAGCGCCTCGCTGATCTGCTGAACGCCGTCGCGATCGGAGTCGAGAACCACGACTTCGATGCTCGCGCTCGTCCGAGTCGCGCAGGCCGTCGACGAGCTCGCTGCAGCCCGGCGTGCGGCTGTCGACGAACACCAGCTCGTGGCGTCGCGGCCTGGGATCGAGAGCCGAGTCGCTGTTGAATTCCCCGCTGGAATCGAGCGTGCGCTGCTCGGTGTCGGGCGTGAGGACGGGCGCGTCGAGTCCGGCCGGCGCGAAGTCGGCGGAGTAGAGGATGCGCGGCTCGATCTCCTCGACGAGCGGCGCGGCGGCGGGGCTGGGCGCGACGTTCCATTCACAAATGCCCAACGCAGAACCCATGCCCGTGCGTACGCGCGTGGCAGCCGCTCGTCGCTGTTTACGTTGTTTGACGTTCGATCCGGCGGCGCTTGAGGCGGAACTGAGCGCTGAGCTCTGAGTGCTCTACAGACTCCCTCTCCCTTGATGGGAGAGGGCTGGGGCGAGGGTGAGGAGGAGTTAATTGCTGCAGCCCTTCCCCTCACCCTGGCCCTCTCCCGCAAGGGGAGAGGGAATCTCACCCTCTCCCGTGAAGGGGGAGGGACCTCTGCTGTCTCTTTGCCGAAGCCGCGGCTTACTCGCCCCGGCCGGCAAAGGACAGCCGCCCCTCGCTGCTGCGATCCTGCTTGAGCAGCAGCTTGCGCTGGGCGCGCTGGCGGCGCTCTTCCTGCCGCTGCGGGAGGCGCGCGAGCAACGCGCCGAGCGGGCAGGCAGCAGCCGCCGCGCGCCCGCCATGGCGACGGCGGCAGCGCCGCAGCGGGCCGCGACAGGGACGCGCGCGAGCAGACCGTCCTGCAGGCTGAGGATCGTCTCCACGCTGCCGGGATCGCCCTGGCGCGCGGCACGGCCGTGCAGCTGCCGGTCGATGCGCGGGGAGGCTGTTCTGCTGGCAGCAGATGACGTGCAGGCCGCCGCGCTCGGCCACGCCCGGCGCCAGCGGGATATCGGTGCCGCGGCCCGCCATGTTGGTGGCGACCGTGACTCGTCCGGGCTCGCCGGCGCGCGCGACGATCGCGGCTTCCGCGCTGTCCTGGCGCGCGTTGAGCACCTGGTGCTGGCATGCACCGGCCGCGGCGAGCCGCATGCTGAGCTGCTCGCTGTCCGCCACCGAGTCCGTGCCGATCAACACCGGCCGCCCCGCTCGCTGCATCTCGCGCACCCGCTCGACCACCGCCTGCCACTTGTCATCGCCGGTGGCGAACACGCGCGTGCCCAGACTTCCTGCGCCGCGACGGCCGCAGCAGCGGCACGCGTGCGACGCGCAGGCCGTACACGCACGCGCAGCTCGGCCCGCGCTTCCGTGAGTGTCCCGCTCATTCCGCACAAGCGCAGATAGCGCGGGAAAGAAGCGCTGGTAGGTGATCTGCGCGATCGTCTCCATGCTCGCCGCTGGGCGGGCACCCCTCCTTCGCCTCGAGCAGCTGCTGCAAGCCGCGCGACCACACGCGCCCGGGCGCAACGCGGCCGGTGGTCTGGTCGATCATGAGGATCTTGCGGTCGCGCACCAGGTAGTGCTGATCGCGGAACAGCAGATGGTGCGCAACCAGCGCCAGCGACACGATCTCGTCGCGATGCCGGCGGTCCTGCCACAGCCCGCCCAGAGCGCTTGGCGCTGCTGCGCCAGCAGGTCGCGGCCGGCCGCGGTCAGCTCGCGCCTGCTGGGTCGGAGTGATCCAGCCGGAAATCGCGTCCCGCCGCCAGCTGCAGCGCGAGCGCAGCGCTCTGCTGCACGTAGCGCTGCTTGCTGCGGGTTGACGCGCGGCTGCGACAGGATCAGCGGCGTGCGCGCCTCGTCGATCAGGATGCTGTCGGCCTCGTCCACCAGCGCCATCCACAGCCCGCGCAGCAACAGCGCCGCGTCGGCTCGGCCTGACCGGCTTTCGAGGCGGCGCACGCGGTCGTGCAGCTCGCTGGGCAGGTGCCGCCGCACCAGCCGGTCGCGCAGGTAGTCGAAGGTGAGCTCCTTGGCTGTGCAGTAGGCGATGTCGCTGGCCTAGGCCGCGCGGCGCTGCGCCTGGTCGAGCGGGCGTGTCACCGCGCCCACGCTCAACCCCAGCGTGCGGTAGACCGGGCGCGAGCATGCTCGGCATCGCGATCCACGAGATAGTCGTTGGAGGTCATCACGTGCACCGGCATGCCGGCCAGCGCCGCGGTGGCGGCGGTGAGCGCGGCTGCCAGCGTCTTGCCCTCGCCCGTTGCCATCTCGGCCAGGCGGCCCGACGAGCATGATGCGGGCGGCGATGAGCTGGGTGTCGAACTGCGCCATTCCCGAGCGCGCGCCGCGTCGCTTCGCGCACCAGCGCGAACGCCTCGGCCATCGGGATCGGCGAAGCCTTCGGCGACCAGCCGCGTGCGCACCTCGCGCACGCGCGGCCTCGAAGGCGGCAGGTTCGAAAGCGTGCGCAGCGCGCTCGAATGCGTCGTCTACCGATCGCGAGGAAGCGCCTTGCCCGCGCCGCCACGGCGAGCCGGGCAGCCAGCCGGAGTAGCGCGGCGCGCGCGCGTCGCTCGTCGCCGGATCGCGCTCCGGATAGGGGCCCGCGCGCAGGCGCGGTCAGGGCAAGGCGGCTGCTCGCATGCGATTCGCGGCCGGCCAGCGGTCCACCTAGGCCTGCGGATTGAACTGTTTGAGGAAGAGCTGCATGCAGGCGGCGCTGCCACTGCATAGCGAGCGGACTCGCGCCGTGGTCGAAGCGCACCCACACGCGCGCCGCCGACGCGCTGCACGCGGCTTGCCGGAAGCCGCACGTCGAACAGGAACACCGGCTCCAGCGTGCGCATGCCCTCGGTGTCGGCCGGGTCGGTCACCACGGGACCGCCGGAGCGGTCGCCGAGCGCCGCGGCGGGCAGCATCGCGGTCGCAGCCGGCACCTCGCCTGTGAGCGTGCGCTCACGACCTCGCCCGGCCGGTCCGCCAGGCTCACCTCCACGCCGCGCGTGCCGCTGCGGATCATGCCGGCGTCCGCTGCGGCACCGCCACCTTGACGCTGATGTCTTCGGCTGCGCAGCACGTGCGCGAGCACCGCGCCCTTGGCCACGTAGCTCCCCGGGCAGATCCTGGTCGCGCGGCATCGACCAGCGTGCCGTCAACCTGGCTCATTACGCTGCAGGCTGGCGATGCGCCGCTCGACATCCTCGAGCTCGTCGCGCGTTGCGCGGCGACTCCTCGCTGATCGACTGCGCCCCGGCGTGTCGACGCCCACGCATCGGTTGTGCTCCACGTCCAGGGCCGCGATGCGCGCGCGCACGCCGGCGTGGATGGCGTGCAGCTCGGGATCGCTCAGCCGAGCAGCAGGTCGCCCGGGCTTACGTCTGGCCGTCGCTGGCGAGCACCTGATCGACGAAGCCGCCGGTCTCGGCGCGCACGCGCGCCTTGCTCGGGCAGCCACACCACGCCCTGCGCCGATGGTCGAGAACGGCACCGGAATGCACGAACAGCAGCACCAGCACGGCCGCGCCGATGCCGCCTGCGATCGGCATAGCTGCGCGAGCGGCTGCGCGCGAGCTGCGGCGCAGTGCCGCAGGAACTGCACGATGCTTGACAGCGGCTTGACAGCATGCCGAAGAGCACGAGCAGCGCCGGCCAGCATGCCGAGCCAGAACGAATAGCTGCCGACCCAGAACACGATCAGCCCGGCGACGAACCAGCGGTAAGCGAACGACAGCAGCGCGTAGGACGAGCAGCAGCGCCGGCTCGCCGCTTGCGGTCACCGGCGAGGCTGCCGATCTCGACTTTCAGCAGGTAGCGCTGCGCGAGATAGCCGACGTAGCTGGTTGGCTGCGCGGCCCGAGATTGGGCACGTCGAGCAGGTCCGACAGCATGTAGTAGCCGTCGAAGCGCAGCAGCGGATTGCCGTTGAACAGCACCGTGGACACGCCGCCGATGACCATGACCACGAAGGCACATCTCGCGCACCAGCCCGTCTTCGACGTTCAACCAGACGAGCAGCGCCAGCGCGGCGAGGAACAGCTCGACCATGATGCCCGCCGCGCCCACCAGACGCGCGCCGATACTTCTCCGGGAACGCCGAGGCCGCCGAAGCATCGACGAAGGGCACCGGCACCAGCAGCAGCAGGCTGACGCCGGTCTCGCGCACCTCCCCGCCCCAGGCCTTCACCGCCAGCCCGTGCCCCAGCTCGTGCACGGCCTTGACCAGCGGATAGCAGCGAGCCACATGCAGCAGCAGGAACTTGGGCGTCAGCATGTGAACCGAGGCGTACGCCGGATCGGCTGCCCAGTTGACGCCGGCCGACAGCAATCCGAGCAGCACCACGACTACCCACGCAGCGAGCGCCGCCGGATGGACCAGCGCGCGCCCCAGCGGCGCGAGCCGCGTCGAGCAGCTTGTCGGGGTCGAACAGCGGCACGCGGAACGCGAGCGGGTTGAGCATGGCGATGCGGCGCTTGCGGTTCTTCTCGAAGCGGCGGCGGAACAGCTCGGCGACGTTGGGCGTGATCTCACACTGGAGCAGATCGTTGTCGCTCAACTGGCACAGGATCTCGATGGTCTCGTCCTGGGTCGGCGTGTTCTCGCCGAGCTTGTCGAGCAGCGAGTGCCAGATCTCGTCGGTCGAGCGCTGGCCGTCCATCCGGCCGATGAAGTGGAAGGTGTTCTCGTCCACCCGGTGGTGCCGGCCGGTGCTCGTGATCCTGCAGCAGGTACCAGACCTGGCCGCGATAGACGTGGCGCGACACGCGCACGTGGCTGCGCAGGCGCGGGTGAATGCCCGCGACGCGGTACCAGCGGGAGCTGAATAAGGAGTCCATATAGTCCTAGGCGAGAGGCTAGAGGCGACGTGACTCGAGACTCTGCTGTGCAGGGCGGTGTTACTCGATGCCTCTCGCCTCGTGCCTCGTCCGCCTGCGCTCGGCGTCAGCCGATCCACGACCACACCGTCAGGCGCAGCCAGCCCTACCACCCGGTGCGTGAGTGATCCACAGCAGCGAGCGCGAGCCGGCCTCGATCTTGGCGACGCCCATCAGGCCCGGGCGCAGCTCCGCGTCCTTGGCCTTGAGCTTCGCCTCCACTTCGAAGTAGTTGCGCCCCTGCGCCGGGCTGGCCACCGGCGTGATGCGATCGATCTCGAAGGGCGCGCATCGCCCGGGCAAGGCAGTGAGCGCGAGGCTGCCCGGCTGACCAATGCGCACTTCGCCGATGTCGCGCTCGTCCACCTCGAGCATGACGCGGAAGTCGTGCTCGGGTGCCATGGTCATCAGCGATCGCCCTTCTTCACCGGTGCGCCCAGCGTCTGCGTGAGATCGCCGGTGATCACCACACCGTCGAACGGCGCCATGAGCTTCACGCGCTGGAGCTGGTCTCCACCAGCGCCAGTTGCGCGCGCGCCTCTTCCAGCTTCGCGCATGCATCATGCCGACCTCGGCGCGGTCCTGCTTCGCCAGCGCCACGCCATACGAGCTCTCGAGCTGCGCGACTTCGCTCTGCGCCTTGCGCTGCTCCAGCCGCAGGTCCTCGTCGGCCATCTCGGCCAGCAGCTGGCCGGCCTTGACGCGATCGCCTGGCCGCACGTGGCCTGCTTGAGGTAACCCTCCCCGGGCGCCACGAGGACGCGTTGCAGTCGCGCCTTCGAGCCGCGCGGGTGCGCTCACCCGGTAGTCCCAGGGGATCAACGCCGCGGCCACCAGCAGCGACGAGCAGCGCAGCGCCGTGCCGATCTTCGATGGCCGGTTGCCCGGGCCGGTAGACGGCGCCGCCGCTTCGCGCAGCGCGAGCAGAATCTTCATCGGCCAGGGCGCGGTCGACGTGTGCTTGACGCTCGATCAGCGGGCCGAGCAGCGCGCCGATGTTCTCGCACAGCGTGACCTCGCAGCGCGGCGAGCTGCTCGCTGCGGCTGCGCTCGAACATGATGGCGCCGATCGGCATGGCCGTTCTTGACCAGCAGCACCGTGCAGATCGCCTGCGCGCCGTGGCGCTGCGCCAGCGTGCGCATGCGCGCGATCCACCCGCGGCTGCGCGCCCTCGGGCTGCGGGAACAGCAGCGTCTGGCCCTGCCAGATCGTCTCTTCCATGGCCGCGCCGATGTCGCGCAGCAGCCCCTGGTTGGCCTTGAACTCGGTGCTGTGGGACAGCGCCTCCACCTTGACGTGGCGGCGCCCGGTCAGGCCGACGCTGACGCGGTCGCAGTCGAAGATCTCCGCCAGCTCGGTGGCGAAGGCGGCTGCGGCCGCCGGTCGGAAGTCGTCGTGTGCCTCGAGGGTGGCGAGCAGGTGCAGCATGCGCACAGAGTTCGGCGCGGGCATTTCCTGGGTCTTGTCCGGATCGTTGCGCGCACCGGAGGGCGCTTTGCTCAGGGTTGCGGCGGAGCATCCATGCCAGGGCGGGGCCGGAGGACGGATTGGGCCTGAAATTGCGGCGTCGGACTCGGTGGGCGCAAAGCTTGCACCCGTGCGCCGGCAGCAGCCTTTGCCGAGAGTCATGGTCTTGCGCATGAATGCTTCGAAACCGTCGACGCCGCGCTGCAGGCTCGCCACCGCTCGCCGTGCGGCGGCAGCGTGCATCTCCGGCGCTCAGCAGCACCGCCAGGGCACCGACCGTCCTGCCCTTCACCTGCATCGGGTGCGAGATCACCGGACCCGATCGGGACCGGACGCTGCGGCCCCGTTCATTCGGCCTTGGGACAGCGCCTGCTGACCGCTCGAACGCCGCCTTCGCCGCGTCCTCCAGTTCCTGACCGGCGCGACCGCCGGGGGCCAGGAAGCCGCCGACGTCAGCGCCTTGCCGCCCGCGCGGGCATCAAGCATCACCACGCCGCCGGTGGCGCCGCCGATCTGGCCGCACTGGTCGTCGAGCCAGGCCTGGATGACCGTCTGCTGCATGTGTCCGTGGGTAGCGCTTGCGCTGGATCGCGCGTTCTGCGATGCCAGGTGGCACCGCCTCGGCCGAGCACGTCTGCAAGCTTTGTGCCGATGCCGGCAGGCGCTTGAGCGGCATGCAATCTGCAAGGTCTGATGCCGAAAGGGTTTCGACAGTTCTTTAAACAGCGTCAACTCGCTGAAAGACGAGCGTGCGCATTCGCGCCGCATAGCGCCGCGTTTGTCCGAACTCATGGCCGTCTGCACGTGCGTGCTGAATCAGCGGGGAACAGACGTACGCCACGGAGACGACGGGACGCGTCAGACGGTACCCGCAAGGGGCGCGTGACGCCTGACGGGGCAGGAACTAGGTGCCAATCCCGCCGCAAAAACGCGTCGCAGCGATGAATGACGCTTTCCTGGAGCGCTTGGCGGCCGGTCTATCAGGCTACCGTACGCGGTCGCCTTGGAAGCTCGCTTGGAGAGACAGGCAGCGACTACTGCGCGCACCAACCGCCGTCGATGAGAACGTCGTTGCCGGTCATGAAAGCGCAAGCGTCCGAGCAGATATACAGCGCCAGGGCAGCGATCTCCTCGGGCTGTGCCCCAGCGCTTCATCGGCGTTTGCGCCATCAGCGCGGCGTTCTTGGCGGGGTCCGCGCGCAGCGGAGCGGTGAGGTCCGTGGCGATGAAGCCCGGGCTGATCGCGACGCATGTGATGCCGTCGTCCACCAGCTCCAGCGCCAGCGCCTTGGTGAGCCCCGCCACCGCATGCTTGGTGGCGGAGTACACGCCGCGGCCGGTGCTGGACACGTGCGCCATGATCGAGGTCAGGTTGATGATGCGGCCGTATCCATGACCGCGCATGTGCGGCACGAAGTACTTCGACATGAGGAACACGCCGGTGATGTTGGTATCGGTGAGCGCGCGCCACTCTTCCAGCGAGAAGTCGATCACGTTCTTGCGGATGGCGGTGCCCGCGTTGTTCACCAGGATATGCACCTTGCCGAAGCGGGCCTTCACGTCCTCGGCGAGCTTCTTGACCTGCGCCTCCTCGCGCACGTCGCAGATGTAGGTCTCCGCTCGTGCGCCCGCCTTGCGCACCAGCTCCAACGACTCCGCCAGCTTGGCCCGGTCGCGGCCCACGAGCGCCAGCTTCGCTCCCGCGCCGGCCAGAGCCAGCGCGATCTGGCGCCCGATGCCGCGGCTCGCGCCGGTTACCACCGCAACACGCCCTTCCAGAAACTTGTCGCTCATGCTGACCCCATAACCCCTATAGCCACAGAGGACACAGAGCCCACAGAGATAAGAACCGAAGCTCCTGAACCGGCACGGCATCGCCAACCCGCAACGATCAGGCGGCCGTGCCCTTCTCTGTGTTCTCTGTGTTCTCTGTGTCCTCTGTGGCAAACAGTTCTTGCAGCGATCCGATTCTAGCGCGCGAGCCGGCAGTGGTCGATCGCGCCTCAGCCGGCACGCCGGACGAGCTTGCCCCACAGCATCCGCAGAAATCCCGCCACGCCGGTCGGCATGAGATAGGCGAAGGCAATCATGAAGATGCCGTAGATCGCCCAGGGCGCGGCCTTCGAGATCTGGTCGGCGAAGTTGGGCACGAACTGGATGAACAGCGCACCGCAGATCGCCCCCGAGATCGACGCCAGGCCGCCGATCACCACGCCGATCAGGAAGTTGATCGACAGCACCCCCGCGAAGCTGTCGGGCGCGACGAACTGGACGATGATTGCGCTCGAGCGCGCCTGCGATGCCCGTGTACAGCGCGCTCACCCCGAAGGCCATCGACTTGTAGAAGGCCGTGTTCACCCCCATCGCCTCGGCGGCGATGGGATGGTCGCGGATCGCCATCAGCGCGCGCCCCACCCGGCTGTGAATCAGGTTCCAGGCCAGCACGAACAGCACGACGGCGATCGCGAGCGTGAGGAAGTACAGCCATTTGTCCTGGCTGATCGGCAAGCCCGCCGGCGGATCCGGCTTGATGATCACGATGCCCTGCACGCCCCCGGTCCAGCCTTCGATCAGCTTGTACTTGAGGATCTGCGGCATCGCCACCGCCAGCGCAAAAGTCGCGAGCGCCAGATAGTGCCCGTGCAGGCGCAGCGCAGGCAGACCGAACAGGAACCCGAACACCAGGCACACCGCGCCGCCGATCGGGATGGTGGCCCAGTATGGCACGCCGAACCGGTCCATCAGGATGGCAGCGGTGTACGCGCCGACCGCGTAGAACGCGCCGTGCCCGAGCGAGATCTGGCCGTTGTAGCCGGTCAGGATGTTCAGGCCCATCAGCACGATCGCATACACCAGCGCCTGGTGAACTGGAAGGTACGGTAGTCGCTGACGAAGAACGGCAGCGCCGCGGCCGCGGCGATCAGCAGCGATGCACGCCGACCAGCTTTCCAGACGCGGGCTGCCAATCGCCGCAATCGAGGGCACTGCGAGGTCTGCGGTGGTCAGTCTGTGCGATGCGGACCCGTGAGGCGTCAGGCGCACAAGCACTATTGACGGCTTCTGCCGCCACTCCTTTGCCCCGCTCTGCCCATGAACCGGATGGAAAGCTACTCGGTTCATGGGCGCAATTCGTAGCGCGAGCGCTTCATGGAATCACTCCTCACACATGGCAGGGCGTCCTTACTCCTTCACACTCGCGTAACGAACACCCTCCCGAACAGCCCGCTCGGCTTGACCAGCAGCACGACGATGATCACCACCAGCGCGACCGTGAGCTTGAGCTCGGTGCCGATGACGAATGCGCCCATCACGTTCTCCACCACCCCCACGATGAAGCCGCCCACCACCGCGCCGACGGGATTGTCGATGCCGCCGAGCAACGCTGCCGCGAACGCGTACAGCAGCACACCGGACATCATGTTGGGATCCAGGTAGACGATGGGCGCCACCATCATGCCCGCGACCGCGCCGATCGCCGCGGCCAGCCCCCACCCGAGCGCCAGCATCCAGCCCACGCGGATGCCGGCCAGCCGGCTGGAGCTCCGGGTTCTGCGCCACCGCGCGCATGGCCAGCCCGAGCGGCGTGAACTGGAAGAACACGTACAGCAGCATCAGCACCACGCAGCGTGACGCCGATGGCGCCCAGCTCGTGCGCCGACATCAAGCCCGCCGAACACCGATTGCGCCGGGAACGGGCTGGGAAAGCTCTTGATGGTGTAGCTGAAGATCCAGCCCGCCACGCTGTTCAGGATGACCAGCAGACCGATGAACACGATCACCACGGTCAGCACCGGGGCATGCTCGACCGGCCGGATCAGGATGCGCTCGATCAGCATGCCGGCCACGAACGAGACCAGCACGGTGAGCGACGAACGCGATCCACCAGCTCATCCCCCCGTCCATCAGCGTCCACGCCAGATAGGTCGAGAACATCGCCATCTCGCCCTGCGCGAAATTGATGTGGTGCGTGGACTGGTAGATCATCACCAGCGCCAGCGCCAGGCTGGCGTAGATCCCGCCCGTCGCGAGTCCCGACAGCACTTGATGCAGGAACGCTTCCATGCATCTCAAGGCAACCTCATTTACCGCAGAGGAAGCAGAGGAACGCAGAGGAACGCCAAGCTCGCGTTCGCAGTCTTGCCCGAGTGTTCCACCGCAGGCATATGGGTCGCGACTGCATGCGATTGCATCTGGACTCCTCTGCGTTCCTCTGCGTCCTCTGCGATTCAGGCCGTAGTCAGCGCAGCTGGCCGGCGATCGAACCACGGCCGCGCCTGCTCGACCTGCGCGCGTCACGCGCAGCAGCGCCGCCTCGTCAGCCATAGCGGCCGATGAGCTGCACGCCCACCGGCAGGCCTCCGGCTCCAGTGCAGCGGCAGCGTGACGCGCGGGATTGCCGGCGACGTTGACGAGCGCGGTGAAGGAGGTGAAGTACGCCACCTCGCGGCCGTACGCATCGGGATCGTCGGTCATCATGCTGAACACGCCGATGCGCTGCGGCGGCTTGGGCAGCGTCGGGGTGAGCATCAGGTCGAAGCGTCTCGAACAGCCTCGCGACCTGCCGCCCGGTGCGGTGCACCGCAGCCACGGCACGCGCATAGTCCGCCGCGCTGCTCTGGGCGCCGGATTCGAAGAACAGCCAGGTGACCTTCTCCAACTCGTCTGGCGCCGGCCGGCGGCCGATCTTGTGGGCATAGGCTTCGATCAGCGCGCGCTGGTTTGCGGCGATGATCACCCGGAAGGCCGGGCCGAAACCCGTCTTCGACGGCGGCCAGCGCCGTTTCCTCGACGTGGTGTCCCAGCTCGTCCAGCAGCTTGGCGCGCATCGCGCACGGCCCGCTCGCATTCCGGGTCGACGGCTTCGCCGGCTGGGGTGCGCGTCGACCAGTCCGATCCGCAGGCGTCCCGGGCGCGGCACCGATCTCCTGAGCGAACGGCCGTTGCGGGGGTGGCGCGAAATACGGCGCGCCCGAGTCAGGACCGCAGGTCAGATCGAGCAGCGCCGCGCTGTCGCGCACGCTGCGCGCAACGACATGCTCGGTCGACATGCCCGACCAGCCTTCGCCGCGGTCCGGACCGTGCGGGTTGCGCGCCCGCGTGGGCTTAAGCCGAACAGGCCGCAGCAAGAGGCCGGGATGCGGATCGACCCGCCGCCGTCCGAGGCGTGTGCAGCGGGTACGATGCCCGCCGCGACCGCCGCGGCGGCACCCGCCGCTGGATCCGCCCGGCCATGTAGCTCGAGGTTCCAGGGGTTGCGCGTGGGGCCGTGCAGCCTCGGTTCGGTGGTGACGGTGAGGCCGAACTCGGGCGTATTGGTCTTGCCGAAGATCTCAGTCCGCCGCGCTTGTAGCGCGCGACCAGCTCGGTGTCATGATCCGCGCGGTTGTCGGCGAAGAAGCGGCAGCCGTTGCTGGTGATGGTGCCCGCGAGCAGCGCATGCAGATCCTTCAGCAGGAACGGCACGCCGCGAAACGGCCCGTCCGGCAAGCCGCGCTCGAAGCGCTGCGCGCGCCTCATCGTAGTGCTTGGCGACCACCGCGTTGATGTGCGGATTGACCGCCTCGGTGCGCGCGATCGCCGCTTCGAGCAGCTCCGTGGCGACACCTGCTCGTCTGCGCACCAGCTTGGCGAGCCCGATGGCGTCGTAGCGCTCGTAGTCTTTGAACATCAGCTAGTCGCCGTGAACGTCAGCGATCCGGATACGGTGATCGGATGACAGGATACGGTAGTCAGGGGCCAGACACCGATCCTCAATTCAGCTATCGCTCAGGTCGTCGACTCGCTTGGCCTCCGGGTATCGTTCACCGTCATCCGATCACTGCTCATCCGTCAATCTTGCTCAATACCCCAGATACGACTTCCGCACCGACCTCGTCCCGCCGCACCTCCTCGGCCGGGCCGCCGAGGACCACCCGGCCGGTTTCGAGCAGATAGGCATGGTCCGCCAGCTCCAGAGCCAGGCTGGCGTTCTGCTCCACCAGCAGAATGCCGACCTTCTGCTCGTCGCGGATCACCTCGCATCATGCGGAAGATCTCGCGCACCACCAGCGGCGCCAGCCCGAAGCTCGGCTCGTCCAGCAGCAGCAGGCGCGGCCGCAGCATCAGCGCGCGCGAAATCGCCAGCATCTGCTGCTCGCCGCCCGACAGGGTTCCGGCCTGCTGGTTGCGGCGCTCCTTGAGCCGCGGGAAGTACTGGATAACAACGCTCCAGATCCGCGCCACGCCGGCCTTGTCGCGGCGCGTGTAAGCGCCGATGCGCAGGTTCTCCTCGGTGGTCAGGTTGAGGAAGGTGCCGCGTCCGTCCGGAACGTGGGCCACGCCGCGCCGCACGATGTCCTCGGTGGCACGCCCGGCGATCGGCTCGCCGGCCAGCGTCATGCTTCCCGCGCGGCCTGACCATCCCGCACACCGCGCGCAACGTGGTGGTCTTGCCCGCGCCGTTGGCGCCGAGCAGCGCGTGATGCCACCGTCCTCGACGCCGAAGCCCATGCCTGCAGCACGGTCAACGGACCGTAGCCGGCGTGCAGGTCGGAGGCCTCCAGCAGCGCCGGCCATTCAGGCTTTCCCCAGATAGGCGCGGATCACCTCCGGATCGCTGCTGCACCTCGCTCCGGCGTGCCGTCGGCGATCTTCTTGCCGAAGTCCAGCGCCACCACCTTGTCGGAGGTGCGCATCACCAGGTTCATGTGGTGCTCCACCAGCAGCACCGTCACGCCGAGCCGGTCGCGGATGCCGCGGATGACGTCGCATCAGCCCCTCCACTTCCCCGTGGTTGAGGCCGGCGGCGGGCTCGTCCAGCAGCAGCAGGCGCGGACGGCTGGCGAGCCCGCGCGCCAGCTCGACCCGCTTCTGCATGCCGAAGGGCAGATCGGCGACGCGGCGCTGCTCGAATCCGGCCAGCCCGACCAGCGCCATCAGCTCGGCGGCGTGCGCCGCCATCGCCCGCTCCTCTCTGCGGGCGCTCCGGCAGCCGCAGCGAGCAGGCCGAGAAATCCCCCGCGGGTGCGGGAGTGGGCGCCGAGCATGACGTTTTCGCTGCACGGTGAGCGTGCGGAACAGCGCGAGGTTCTGGAATGTGCGTCCGATCCCCAGGCCGCGCGATGCCGTGACGCGGCACCTCGACGAGCGAGCGGCCCTCGAACAGGATCGAGCCTTCCTGGAACGGATACAGCCGCGACAGGCAATTGAAGAGGGTGGTCTTGCCGGCGCCGTTGGGGCCGATGAGGCCGCACACCTGCCCGTCCTCCACATCGAAGGACACGCGGTCGAGCGCGACGATGCCGCCGAAGCGGACGGTGACCCCGGTCACGCGCAGCAACGCCGCGCGCGCCGACGCCGGTGCCTGGCCCGCCTGCTGTGCCGCCAGCACTGGCTGCTCCCCCTCGTCCGCACCCCTGCCCGGCAGGGGCGGCACTTGTTGATTTGCGCCCGATACTGACACAAACGCGCCGGCCGTGCAAACCGCGAGCGCGTTGCCATTCCCGGCGCGGGCCGGAGAATAGCGCGCTCACGCGCCGCACGCGAACGGGACCAGGCCGAGCAGCGCGACATCCAGGCCGGAGGAGGAAGATGCAGCCGCGCCACTACAGGTTCTGGCCGAAGAACCTGCCGAAGGAGCTGTCCTTCCCGCAGACCAGCCTGTTCTACAACCTGGAAGTGTCGGCGGCGCGCTATCCGGACAAGCCGGCGCGTGGTCTTCTACGACACGCCGATCAGCTATGCGCAGCTGAGATCCGCAGGCGCTGCGCTCGCCGGCTTTCTGCAGCAGCGCTGCGGCGTCAAGCGCGGCGACCGCGTGCTGCTGTTCATGCAGAACAGTCCGCAGTTCTTCGTCGGCTTCTACGCCATCCTGCGCGCCGACGCGATGGTGGTGCCGGTCAACCCGATGAACCTCACCGAGGAGCTGCGCCACTACGTGACCGACAGCGATGCGACGGTGATCCTCATGCGGGCAGGAGCTCTTCGCCCAGGTGCGGCCGCTGCTCGGCGCAGGGCCTCGAGCATATCCTCGTCGCCGCCTATGGCGACTACGTCACTCGCGCCACCGACTCTGCCGCTGCCGGATGCGGTGAAGGCGCCAGCCGCAGGCCTCTGCGCGAGCCGGGCGTCACGCTGTGGGCCGACGCGCTGGCGGCCACGCTTGCACCCGGCCCCACCTCGCCGGCCCCGACGACCTGTGCGTGATGCCCTACACCTCCGGAACGACCGGGCCGTCCCAAAGGCTGCATCCACACCCACGCGACGGTGATGAGCACGATCGTCATCATGGCGCAATGGGGCGCGCGGCCATCAGGATAACGTCATCCTGGGCACGCTGCCGCTGTTCCACGTCACCGGCATGCAGTGCAGCATGAACGTCCCGATCTACCTCGGGCGCCACCAGCGTGCTGATGAGCCGCTGGGACCGCGACACGGCAGCGCAGCTGATCCAGCGCTACCGGGTGGAGGGCTGGACCAACATCGCGACCATGGCCATCGACTTCCTGGCGCAACCCGAATCTTGGCCAGCTACGACCTGTCCAGCCTGACGCGCATCGGCGGCGGCGGCGCCGCCATGCCCGAAGCGGTGGCGCAGCGCCTCAAGGACCTCACCGGGCTCGACTACATCGAGGGCTACGGCCTGTCCGAGACCATCGCGCCCGACCCACATCAACCCGGACCAGCGCCCAAGAAGCAGTGCCTCGGCATCCCCGTGTGCAACACCGATGCGCAGAGTGATCAACCCGGACACGCTCGCGGTGCTCGGCGCCCGGACGAAGTCGGTGAGATCGTGTCCAGCGGGCCGCAGATCTTCAAGGGCTACTGGAAGAGCCCCGAGGCGACGCGCAGCCTGCTTCATCACGCTGGAGGGCAAGCCGTTCTTCCGCACCGGCGACCTCGGCCGCTACGACGAGGACGGCTACTTCTTCATCGTCGATCGCCTCAAGCGCATGATCAACGCCTCGGGCTACAAGGTCTGGCCGGCGGAGGTGGAGTCGATGCTCTACGCGCATCCCGACATCCAGGAGGCGTGCATCATCGGCACCGTGGACCCGCACCGCGGCGAGACGGTGAAGGCGGTCGTCGTGCTCAAGGCCGCTTCGCCGCGGCAAGGTCTCGCCCGAAGAGCTCATCGGCTGGTGCCGCAGCCACATGGCGGCCTACAAGATCCCGCGCGTGGTCGAGTTCGTGGACAGCCTGCCCAAGTCCGCCACCGGCAAGATCCAGTGGCGGCTGCTGCAGGAGCAGGAGCTAAGAAAGGCTGAACTTGAACCGCCAAGGACGCAAGGACGCCAAGGAAGCCGCACAGGAAGATGCAGAGCAGCACAGAGAACTCGCGAAGACTGCCGTCAAGACGTCAGACGCGAGCATGCTGCCAGATTGCGTCTGACATCCGGCACCAGCGCGAGGACCGACGCGCAGCTCCACTGCAGCTGCCTGCACGCCTTGTCGTGCATCGGCGGTTCTTGGCGTCTTCTCCAGTGCCTTTCTGTGGCTCGACGCAGATCGTGGCTAATGAAACCTGAAGACTACAACTTCTGGCCGAAGGGCTTCCCCAAGAGACCTGTCAGTGCCCAGGACCACGCTGTGGTTCAACCTGGAAGCGGCGGCGACGCGCTATCCGGACAAGCCCGATCACGATTTTCTACGACTCGCGCCTGAGCTACGCGCAGTTCCGCCGCGAGCGCCGAGGCGCTCGCGGGCTTCCTGCAGCAGCGCTGCGGGGTGAGCAAGGGCGACCGCGTGCTGCTCGATATGCAGAACAGCCCGCAGTTCATGCTCGGCGTACTACGCCTGCCTGCGCGCCGATGCGGTGGTGGTGCCGGTCAGCCCCATGAACGTGACCGACGAGCTGGCGCACTACGTTGCCGACAGCGGCGCGCGCACCGCGCTGGTCGCGCAGGACGTGTACGCGCAGTTCCGGCCGCTTGCTGGGTCGCGGGCTCGAGCACGTGGTCGTCGCGACCTACGCCGACCATCTCACCGAGCCCACTTCGCTGGAGGTCCCGGAGTTCGTTGACTCGCCGCGCGCGCGCGCTTCCCCGAGCCCGGGGTCACCGGCTGGAACGAAGCGCTCGCGGCCGCTCACGCGCCGGCCGCCGCCGGCCGCCTTGCGACGACCTCGCGCGCCATCCTCTACACCTCGGGCACGACCGGCAAGCCGAAGGGCTGCATGCACACCCATCACACCATCATGTGCACGGCGGTCGGCGGGGCGCTGTGGGAGGGTATGACGGCCGACTCGGTGGTCGCTCGCCACCGCCCCCATGTTCCATGTCACCGGCATGCAGCACAGCCTGAACGCGCCGATCTACGCCGGCGCCACCATCGCGCTGCTGCCGCGCTGGGACCCGGCCGCCGCCGGCTACATGATCGAGCGCTACGCGCGTCACGCACTGGGCCAACGTGCCGACGATGGTGGTGGATCTGCTCGCCCATCCCGCACACCGCTGGACGCGACCTGTCTTCGCTGCAGAACATCTTCGGCGGCGGCGCCTCCATGCCCGAAGCGGTGGCGCAGAAGCTCTTCGAGCTGTGCGGCGTCGAATACATGGAGGCCTACGGGATGACCGAGACGATCTCTCAGACGCACGTGAACCCGCCCGGCCGCCTGCAGCAAGCAGTGCCTGGGCATTCCCACCTTCGACACCGAGTCGATCGTGGTCGATCCGCGAGACGCTCGCGCCGCTCGCGCCGGGACGAGACCGGCGAGATCCTGTCGAGCGGACCGCAGGTCTTCAAAGGCTACTGGAACAACCCGCGAGCGACCGCCGCGGCATTGGTCGAGATCGATGGCCGGCACTTGCCTGCGCACCGGCGATCTCGGGCGCATGGACGAAGACGGCTTCTTCTACATCGCCGACCGCCTGAAGCGCATGATCAACGCGGCCGGCTACAAGGTCTGGCCGGCCGAGCTCGAGGCCACGCTCTACAAGCACCCGGACATCAAGGAAGTCGCCATCGTCTCCGCGCCCGACGACGCGCCGTGGCGAAACGGTGAAGGCCTACGTCGTGCTGCAAGGACGCGGCGCAGGGCGGGTCAGCGGCGACGACATCATCGCCTGGTGCCGCGGGCACATGGCGGCCTACAAGGTGCCGCGCACTGTCGAGTTCATCGATGCGCTGCCCCGCTCGGGCACGGGCAAGATCCAGTGGCGCACGCTGCAGGAGAAGGAGTGGGCGAAGTGAGCGCGCCGGCGGCCTGAGCCATCGGGCGGTGTTGGGCCCGGTTGACACGGCACCGCTGCCGGGCGCGTAATTTGCAGCGCCCGAGGCGTCGAGACTTCCGCGCAAGGAAGCCATGCGTACAGCCGTTTGCCTTTCGTTTACGTTTCTCCTCTTCGCCGGCTGCGGCAGCACACCGGCTTCCTCGAACCTCGGCCCCGCCGTCATGGCATCCGAGGGGCAAGCAAGGGGCGCGGCCGAAACCGCCTTGGCCATGGTGGGCAAGCCCTATCGCTACGGCGGCAGCACCCCCCAAGGCTTCGACTGCAGCGGGCTGGTCAACTACAGCTTCGCACAGGTCGGAGTGCGCCTCGCGCGCGACACCCGCACGCTGCGCGGCCAGACGGTGCTTGTGGGCCTGAGCGCTCTGCGACCCGGCGACCTCGTGTTCTTCGACCAAGAGGGCAAGAAGTATTCGCACGTTGGCATCTACCTCGGCGACGGGATCTTCGTGCACGCGCCCTCCTCCGGCGGCAAGGTCCGCACCGACAGCCTGGAGGCGGAGTACTGGAGCCGGCACTTCGTCGAGGCGCGGAGGATTTAGGATTGAGGATGTAACCATCCCCCGGCAAAGCCTGGCAAATCCTGGGCTTTCTGTAGTGGAGCCGCTCAAAGCGGCTCATCCGCCCGCCGCGAGTGCGGCGCTGTGCCGACTGTAACTTCATCACCTGCTCTTCGCCGATGGCGCTGGCATGGTTACACCCTCCCTTGCGTCGCGCCAGGACGCGGGGGACGGCCAGGCGGGGGAAGTGCATTGTGGCTGCTCCCCCTATCCCAGCCTTCCCCCGCAAGCGGGGGAAGGAGCAACACACGCCAGCAAATGATCGCGGTAGAGATGCGATCATGTTGCCTTCGCCGTTCGAATAGCGTCGGCATCCGGGCGTTAAGTAGCTTTCGCGGCTCGATACCTGGCCTGCACGCTCCCCTGCCGACGCTTCACTGATACCCTCACGGATGTCCGCGCACGGCTTGGGGCCGATGTGGTTCGCCACTCCTTCATCGTGATGGACTTGCACCATCTACTCCTTGCCGGTCTCCCGGCGCACTCGAGCTTCTACTGCCACCCCGGCAGCGCCGGGGGTCTCCCGTCGGACTAGGACGAGGGGAGACCACCACCCCGTCGCGCTGCGAGAGGTCATAGCGGAGCCCCGAACGCACCTTGCGGTGGTCTGGTGAAATATCCGGGCTAGAATACCGCCGGCATCGAGGTCCCGGTTACGTGCCATCCAAAACCAAGGAGACCAGTCATGAGCTTCATGTCAGAGTTCAAAGAGTTCGCGACCAAGGGCAACGCCGTGGATCTCGCCGTGGGCGTGATCATCGGCGCGGCCTTCGGCAAGATCGTCGCCTCGGTGGTCGAGGATCTGTTCATGCCGATTGTCGGCCGCGTAGTCGGGAAGGTCGATTTCTCCAACCTCTACGTACCGCTGGCAGCCCTTCCCGAAGGCGTGCCGAACACGCTGGTGGAACTGAAGAAGGCGGGCGTCCCGGTGCTGGCTTACGGCAGCTTCATCACCATCCTGATCAACTTCATCCTCCTCGCGTTCGTCATCTTCGTGATCGTGAAGCAGATGAACCGTCTCAAACGCGAGGCACCTCCGGCGGCGCCGCCCGCGCCGCCGGAGGATGTGGTCCTGCTGCGCGAGATCCGCGATGCGCTGAAGAAGTGAGCTTCCAAAGCGGGACCGCCAAGGACGCAAAGGAGAAAAGATAAGGACGCAAAGGAAACCGAAACGGGGATCAAGGCGCCGCGACGCAGCCCGAAAGGTCAGCTTCCTGGCGTGCGATGCCTCCGAAGCGGCACCTCGCGAATCAAGAGAGCTCCGGTCTCCTTCGCGGAATTTCCTTCGCGTACCGTTGCGCCCTTTGCGGTGAAGGGTTTTCTGAGTCCTTGCGTACCGCTCCCTGCATGCTGCACACGCGCATCGTCAGCGGCGCCGGGCCCGCATGGGTTCCCGCGGCGCCCTCCGACGGCGTCAGCTTTGCGCTCGTTTCCAGCGCCGGATCAACAAGTTGACCAAGGTTAACAAGCAGCTTGCGGCGGGCTTACAAAAACGCCATATACTTGCCCGCGCGCGCTGAAACACTGCTCACTAGAAACGACACCCGCGCGCCCGGCACGACGGTTGATCAGGGGAGGGAGGCTCGAAGCCTCGCGTCATCCATGCAAGCGCTCGATCAGTTGAGCCGCGAAGAGCTCATCGCGCTCGTGCACGGCCTGCAGGAGCGGCTCACCACGCTGGTCGATGCCGGACAGGCGGCTGCCGGCGACCTCGACTACGTCGCGCTGCAAGCGCTCACCGTTCTCGACAACAGCGGCATCGCTGCGCTGGTCTTCGACACTGTCGGCACGCTGTCGATACTGGCAGCCAACCCTTGCCTGTGCAGGCTCGCGGGTTGCGCGCGCGACGAAGTCGATCGGCTATCGGTGGCCGAGCTGCTGGCGCCGGAGGATCGCGACCGGCTGCGGCGCATGCTGCGCCTACCGCGCCAAGGCGGGTTCGCCAGTGCGGGCGGCTGGCGCCTGTGCGCCCGGTCGGGTGAGGTGCGGGAGATCGAGGTGAGCGGCTATGACCTGGATTTCCGCGGCCGGCGCGCACGCTTCGCGATTGTCCAGGACGTCACGCAGCGGCGGCGCGAGCAACTCGTGCATGAGCGCCTGGCTGCGATCGTGGAGACCTCGCGCGACGCGATCCTGAGCCATACCGTTGACGGCATCGTGCTGAGCTGGAACCGAGCCGCGCAACGCCTGTTCGGCTACGGCGCCGCCGAGCTGGTCGGCCGCTCCGTCGATGCGCTGCTGCCCGACGACATCCGTAACCAGGAGCGCGACCTCCTGCGTGGTCGCATTGCCGCCGGCCTGCCGATCGAGAACTACCACACCCAGCGGCAGCACAAGGACGGGGGGCGCGTGGATGTGGCGCTCAGCGTATCTCCACTGAGAGATACCGATGGCCGCATCGTCGGCGCCGCCAGCATCATCCGCGACATGCGTGCCACCAGGGACGCACAGCGCAAGCTCGCCGAGAGCTACCAGCGCCTGAAGCTCGCGCTCGAGTCGGCCGCGCTGAGCCTGTGGGACTGGGACATCCCGGCGGACACCGTGATCTATTCGGACGAGTTCGCGCGCATGCTGGGGTTCGGCCCCGGCGAGCTCCAGCGCGACTCGCGCCTGTGCCAGCATCTGTTGCACAGCGAGGACGCACCCGCGCTTCACAAGGCGATGGCCGCGCACCTGCAGGGCGAGCATGAGCGATTCGAATGCGAGTTTCGCGTGCGCAGGCGCGACGGGCGCTGGTGCTGGCTATCCGCCCGCGGGCTGGTCACGCGCGACCACCACGGCACCCCGTTGCGCATGACCGGCACGGCGCAGGACGTCACGCAGCGGCGCCGCGGCGACGCGCTGGATCGGATGCTGGCCGCCGTCCTCGATTCGTCCGACGACCTGATCGTCAGCCGCAGCCTCGACGGCACGGTTCTCACCTGGAACCGGGGCGCCGAGCGCGTGCTCGGCTGGAGCGCCGACGAGATCGTCGGTAGCAGCTATCTGCTGAACGTTCCCGAGACGCAGCGCAGCGCAGTCGAGCGCATCAGCAGGATCGCCTGCGCCGGCCATCGGATCTCACACCTGGAGACCGCGTGCCGCCACAAGGACGGCCGCCTGGTGCAGCTGTCGCTCACCGTCTCGCCGCTGCGGGACAGCCAGGGGCGGGTTGCGGGGGTGGCCGCCATCGGGCGCGACATCACCGCGCAGCGGGATGCACAGCGGGCGCTGCGGGAGAGCGAGGCCCGGTTCCGCTTGCTGGTCGAGGCGAGCGCCCAGGCGGTGTGGATCACCAACGCCGCTGGCGAGGTGGAGCGCGAGATCCCGTCCTGGCAAGCCTACACCGGCCTGAGCTTCGAACAGGTGCGCGGGAGCGGCTGGCTGCAAGCGATCCACCCGGAGGACCACATCCTCACGGCTCAGCGCTGGCGCGAGGCTTGCGAAAGCGGGCGCATCTACGCCACCGAGTTCCGCTTGCGGCGACACGACGGGGTGTGGCGGCACATGCACGCGCACGGGGTGCCGCTGCGCAACGAAGACGGCAGCATTCGCGAGTGGGTCGGCATGAATACCGACGTCACCGAACGCAAGGAGGCGGAGGCCGCGCGGGCACTGCTCGCGGCGGTGGCCGATTCCTCCCAGGATGCGATCATCAGCCACGATATGGAGGGCACCATCCTGTCGTGGAACCGCGGCGCCGAGGAGATCTTCGGCTACCGGCCGGCAGGAAGCGATCGGACGCGACTACCGCCTGCTCACCCCCAGCGCCACACTCGAGCAGACGCGGGCGCTGGCGCTGCGCCTGTTCAACGGCGAGCGCATCGCACCCTTCGAGGTGGTGAGCCATCATCGCGACAGCCGCGAGGTCCCGGTGTCGGTGAGCCTGGCGGCGCTGCGCGACGAGGCCGGGCGCGCGGTGGGCGTCACCGCAGTGGCGCGGGACATCACCGAGCCGCGCCGCGCCGCACAGGCTCTGCGCGAGAGCGAGCAGCAGCTCGAGTCGATCTTGAACAACGCCGCCGAGGCCGTCGTCGTGATCTCCGCCGATGGCAGCATTGAGCGCTTCAATCTCGCCGCTCAGCGGCTGTTCGGCTACAGTGTCGAAGACGCGCGCGGACTGAACCTGCGCAAGCTCACCGTCGAGCTCGCGTTCGACGAAGCCGCCGGGGGCGACGAGCGTCCCGCAGCGTGGCTCCAGCCGCTCATGGGCGGACGCCGGGAGGTCACCGGGCGGCGCAAGGATGGCTCGATCTTTCCGCTCGAGCTCGCGCTGTCGGAGATCGGCATGGCCCCGCGCCCGCCGCGCTTCACCGCGGTGGTGCGCGACATCACCGAGCGCAAGTCCTGGGAGAGCCGGATCTACACGCTGGCTTACACCGACTCCCTTACCGGGCTGCCCAATCGGCTGCTGCTGCGCGATCGTCTGGAGCAAGCGATCGCCACGGGCCAGCGCAACCGCACGCTGGTGGGCGTGCTGTTCTTCGACCTCGACCATTTCAAGGCCATCAACGACTCGTACGGCCATCACATGGGCGACGCACTGCTCCGCGAGATCGCGTCGCGGACCACCGGGTGCGTGCGCGAGATCGACACGGTGTGCCGGCTGGGCGGCGACGAGTTCGTGCTGGTGCTGCCGGAGTTGCGCGACGCGGCGGACGCCGGCGCGGTCGCGCGCAAGCTCCTCGCGTCGCTGTCGCAGCCCTACCGCATCGACGGCCACGAGCTTTGCATCACGCCGACCCTGGGGATCAGCATCTACCCGCAGGACGGCACCGACGCGGACACGCTCATGCGCAACGCCGACTCCGCCATGTACCACGCCAAGGAGAGCGGCAAGAACGCCTTCCGGTTTTTCGGGGTCGAGGGGGAGGCGTGAGGTGGAGGCGTAGAGGCGCGAGGCGCGAGGCGCGAGGCACGAGAAAAAACTCCCTCTCCCCTCACGGGCACAAGCGTTAACTTGAGGCCACCCTCCCCTTCAAGGGGAGGGCTGGGGTGGGGATGGGTTTGTGTCCGAATCTGACCCATCCCCCTCCTAGCCTCCCCCTTGAAGGGGGAGGAAACGTGGTGTTCGCATGAGTTAAGTTAGCGCTTATGCCCCTCACGGGAGAGGGCCGGGGTAGGGGGAAAGCGATCGTAGCGCCGCCACCCGCATGATCGGTGCCATGCATGCGGCACAATACGCTGCGCTGTAGTTTGCGCCCTACGTACTCGCTACTCAGCCATTGCGATCCGTACCGAGGAGCCTACAGCGGTACTCGCAGGCTTCAGCGCTCGCCATCAGCCAAGCGCTCCCATCTGCTTGAATGCCATCACCGTAAGGACCACGCCTACTGCCACGATCAGCGTCGAGGTGCAGATCTGCAGCCGCGCGGCCCACGGGCCGGCCAGCCAGTCGAGCACGCGCCGGCCGACCGCGGCCGCGACTATGCCGACTGCGACCAGGACGGCGGCGAAACCGATGCTGAACACCAGGACGACCCCCAGGCCGAGCATGACCTTGCCCTCCGCGATCGCGCGCAGCAGCAGCGTGAGCGCCAGCGGATCGGGCAGGAGCCCGCCCGCGATGCCCAGCCAGATCAGCATCCACAGGCTCGGCCGGTCGGTGGTGACCAGATCCGTATTGTGGGTGTGCTTCATGCCCCAGCCGTGGCTGTGATACCCGCCCCCCTCATGTTGCTCACCGTGGTCGTGATCGTGCGCATGATCGTGCTCGTGGCCGTGCGCATGATCGTGCCCGTGGCTGTGGTCGTGAGTGTGGCCGCGCAGCAGAGGCCCGCTGCCGTGGCCAGCGGTCACTGCCTGGTACTGCAATGACCCGGGCCCGCTCGCGGGTGCCTGACGCGGAGCCCAACCGGCGGCTGCGAACAACCCCCTCTGGGTCCACAGCGCCCAGGCGCCGATCAAGATGACCAGCAGCCCGGTGATGACCTTCATCCAGATCTCCACCCGCTGAGGCATGAGGCCGGGCAGGCCCAGCGAGGCCAGCACACCCACCAGCACAATCCCGCTGGTGTGCGAGAGCGTCACGAAGATGCCCAGGATCCATGCGTCCACCGGCCGGCCGCGCGCACCTACGATGTAGGCGGCGGCGATGGTCTTGCCGTGTCCCGGCTGGATGGCGTGCAGCGCCCCGTACCAGAACGAGGTGGCGAGAAGGACGAGGGCTTCGGTCATAAGCTCGGGGGGACTGATGTGGCGGTGACGCGCGGCAGGCGCGGAGGATAGCATGGGCTGCGTGAGGTGGGAGGTTATAGGCGCGAGGCGCGACGCGCGAGGCACGAGCACGATGATTACACTCCCTCTCCCTCTCGCGGGAGAGGGCTGGGGTGAGGGGAATGCGATCGTAGCGCCGCCGGCTAGCGCAGCGTAACCCGCCGCCCTTCAACGCTTCGCATCCGCCGCCGGCAACATGCCCACGAAGCCCCGGATATCCGTGTACCAGACGTTGCCATCGCGATCGATCGCGACGCTGTAAGGGCGGGCTTCTTTGCGCGGCAGCGGGAACTCCTCCAGCTTGCCGTCCTTGAGCCGGCCGAGGCTGCCCCGGCGCAGCATCCCGAACCAGACGGCGCCGTCCGCCGCCACCGCAAGGCCAGTCAGGCCAGCTTGCTCTGAGCCTACCGGGAACTCTTCGAAACGCCCGTCGGCGAAGCGCGCGACCTTGTTGCCGCGAAACTCCAGAAACCACACGGCCCCATCGTTGCCCACGGCCACGTCGCTCGGGGAGCTGCCGCGCGTGGGGATGTCGAAGGTTCGCATGCCTTCGGGGTCAATCCGCAGGAGCTGATTCGCGGCCTGCAGGGTGACCCACACGGCGCCGTCGCCGGCCACCGCAACCCCGAGCGCCATACCGCGGAGCCTGTCGATGACGTGACGCTGGAACTTTCCGTCCTTCAGGCGGGTGACGCTGTAGGCGCTAGCCTCCGTGAACCAGACCGCGCCATCGGGTGCGATGGCGATCTGACCGATGCGGGCCAGCGGACGCTCCAGGGAGACCGAGCTCAACTCGCCGCCGGGCGAGATGTGCGTGACGCGCCCCGCCGGAGCATCGGTATACCAGGCGGAGCCATCCGCGCCTGCGGCGATCCCAATCGGCTCCCCGTTGGTCTTCTCCTCCACAAACCGCTGCAGCTTCCCGTCGTGCACGCGACCGATGGCGTTGGCGGAGTCGATGGTGAACCAAACGCCGCCATCGGGTGAAGCGGCGATGGCGATCGGAACATCGCCCGGCTCGAGCATGGGGTATTCGACAAAGCGCGCCGGCCGCGCCAACCACTGCCAGGCCGCCACGGCTGTGGCCAGCGCCACCGCAACGACGATGCCGATGAGCAGGCCGGTGCGGCGCCGCGCGAGCGAAGCGGAAGGCGCGAGTGCATCAGTCATTTCGAGGAATTCCGAGTCGGAAAGGGAGCGAGCGTACGGCGGCGGAACAGCCAGCGGGCCGCAAGCACGCCCGCGATGGCAAGCAGCAACAGAAACGCAAGCGCCGCCGGCCAGGCTGACTGGATCGACACGGCTGAGCAGGTTGCTGCCCTCGAGCGCGCGGCGCCACAACTCGCCGTACGGCATGAGCGCGTAGCCGGCGTACAGGGTCTGCGGCGTGGCTCGGGTCGCGTACCAGCGGCCGCGCTTCGAGGTGCACCGGCAGGTTGCCCTCCAGGAAACGCCAGGTCTGACCGCCATCCGCGGTCCGATACAGCCCGCGATGCGTGGTCAGGACCACTGTGGTCCCGGCGGCATCGGCGGCAATCCCTCGCACGCTGGTGTCGGGTTCGGGTAGCGGGTTTCCGAAAGGACGCCAGTTCGCGCCGGCATCGTTGCTGCTGTAGATGCGGCCGGCGCCGGCGACCCATAGCCGCGAGGCGTCGGCCGGGTCCAGAGTCAGTGCCTCGGATTGCGCCGGCAAGCCGGCGTTGCGCGGTTGCCAGTCAAGCCCGGCATCCCGGCTCGCCATCACCGCCCCGTCGACGACGGCGTAGAGCACTTCGCTCGGCTGCCGTGCCAGCGCCAGCGCGGTGAACTCCGGCTGGCCGGGCAGTGCATGCTCGACGCGCGACCACTTGTCGCCGTTGTCGTCGCTGCGGTACAGGTCGCGCCGGCCGATCAGATAGACCCGGCCGGGCGCAGCTCCGAGCGCAAGGACCTTGGCGGGCGCCGCCTCGGCCGGCGCCGTGGCCTGCCGCCAGTCCTCGCCGGCCTGGCGGAACACCCCGCCGGGCGTCGCGCACAGCGCGGATCTGCCGTCCGCCAGGAACACGACGGCGAACACGCTGCCAACCAGCTTGGCGGGAGCCTCCGATACCCAGGCACGCCCGCCGTTGCGGGACCTGAGCAGGCCGGCATCGGTGCCGAGCAGCAGATGGGTGGAGTCGCTCGGATCGATGGCCAGCGCCACCGCCCCGCCGAGAAACAGACCGACGTCCGCGTTGAGCCAGCTGGCGCCGAAATCGCGCGTCCGAAACAGGCCGCCATAGGCGCTGGGGTCGTGCGCCTGCGCCGCCCCGGCGGCCAGCAGCAGGGACGTGAGCAGGTGTAGACGCAGGGACGGCACCAGCGGACCGAAGGAGAAAGAGGTTCTTCGCAACAAACAAAAAACACGAGGAGTCGGGGTCTCCGACTCCTCGTTCACGACTACCGGCTCAGCCGACTCGCCGAGCCCGGCCGGACGCCTACTTCTTCTTGGAGCTTTCGCCCGGCGCGAGGGTGATCTCGGCCATGCGCGAACCGTTGATCCCGACCCACGAGTTCTTGGTGATCGGGTAGTCAGCCGTGTACGACGTGGGCTCGTGCGCAGCGATGCAGTTGCCCATGTTGTTGTTGGTCAGCTTGTAGCACTTCTCGTAGGCCAGGAACTGCTGCGCGCTGTCGGTCGAGCTTTGGATGTTGGATACCATCCAGTCGCGAATTCCTTGCCAGGAGGAGTAGACGTCGCTTCCGAATACGAGCGTGCCGACCGAACCCCCGGTGCGCACTTCCAGCAACTGCGAGCCGGCGGTATGGGCGTGGTGCGCCGGATGGATCTTGATCCCCGGGAGCACCTCCGCCTCGCCGTCCACGATCACGGCCTTCCCCGCCAGCACCTTGCCGTAGATCTCATCCAGCGTCTTGGGCGGGTAGCCGCATGCGGGCGTGCGTGCGCAACCACCAGGCGAAGTGTTGTCCGCGCGGATCCGCTCGTTCGGGTAGTTGATCGCCCACTGGATGCCTTCCAGCTCGGCTTTCTGGATGTACAGCGTGGCGTTCGGGAAGTCGCTCAGGCTGCCGGCGTGGTCCCAGTGACCGTGCCCGGTCACGATCTTGGTCACCTGGTCCGCGGAAATCCCCAACAGCTTGAGCTGATCCGGCAGTGAAGCCCAATGCTGGCTCCCGGTCATCTTCAGATAGTCCTGCTGCTTCCAGCCGCAGTCGGCCAGGACGACTTCCAGCTTGCCGTTGACCGTGCCCTTGATGACGCCGACGTTGACGGGCAGATCGATTGTGTTGATGTTGTTGAACTTGCTGGTGCTGCCCGGCACGAAGGCGCGGTCCGGCATGAAGGCGCCGTAGGGCACGCCCATGAACCGGCTGTTCTCGACCAGCCACACAGAGTACTGCTGAGCAAACGCACTGGGCACAGCCATCGTTGCCGCGACTGCGGCCCCAGCCAGCGCTGCTCCTTTCACTACCTCCCAGACCTTCATTTGTTTCCTCCTTGTCACGCGTGATGAAGCTGACAGGCTTCCGGCGTGTTCGTGCTCGTGACCCTCCGACGCCTTCCCCCCACCAGTACACTTAGTTCGGTTTGTACTCCCCCGGCCACAGCACATCGCTCAGCCGCAGCAGCGCATGCGAGGCCTGCTCGCTGCGCCGATGCGCAGTGACCAGATGCTCATCACGGCCATCGGCAGCGATTTTGGCCATCTCCCGCGATGCATCGGCGTAGAGCCCGAGGGCTTCCAGATAGGTGGTGTGCGCATCCGACAGCGACGCCGGCGGCTGGATCTGACGGGCACGCTGTGTCGCGGACTGGAATGTGGCGATGAGCGGCTGCAATGTCGCCTTCACCCTGGCGGGATTCTGATGCTCGATCTTGTAGTTCAACCCGGCGAAGGTCATGCGCATGGCAGCGAGCTTGACCTCGCTGTGAATGGGCCACAACGCTGCCGCGTACGCCTCCTCTTCCGGACTGAGCGCGCGCAGAGCGCTCCGATCCATGGCGAGTCCGCCGGTGAACGCCGCCGCGGCGGACGGTGCGGGCGGTGGCTGCTTGGCTGTTTCTCGAACGGCTGCGTACAACACAAATGCGGACAGGGCAACGACAGCGATCGCCAGGCCGATCTGCTTCAAACCGAAGTGGGGCAAGGGGCGCGAGCTCGTTACAGTTGCGGGCATCGCCCGAATCTAAGCTGCGCCGCGAGGAACGTCAATCGTGCAGTGCGAAAAAGAGAGGGGCTAGGATCTAGGGGCTAGGATCTAGGGGGCAACGGGGCTAGGGCTAGGGGCTGGGGCTAGGGGCTGGGATCTAGGGATCCTAGCCCCTCGCTAGCCCCTAGCCCCTGCTGAGCAGCAGGCCGCTGAGCACACCGATCTGCCAGGCCAGATAGATACCGAGGCCCAGGCTCAGCAGCCCCGCCGCCAGGCGCAGCCAGACGTTGAGGTAGGGCAGACGCTCCCGGCTCATCGCGAAGGGAACGGCGATCACCGAGGTGATGAGCATCATTCCCGCCACCGTGCCCACGCCGAACAGCAGCAGGTATACGACACTCCACAGTGGATCGCGGATCTGCGCCAGCACCAGCAGGGCGATGGCGGCAGATCCGGCCAGCCCATGCACCACGCCGATGGCGACCGGCCGCAAGGCCTGATACATACTCAGGCCCCCGAGGTTGCGGTCCAGCCAGGTCTGCGGCGTGTCGGCGTGGCCGTGATCGTCGGCGGTGTGGCCGTGCTTGTGGCTGTGCACGTAGTCGCCGTGAGCATGCACGTGCAGATGCGGCTCCGGCAGATCGGCGGGGTGCGTGTGCCCCGACAGCCCGTTGGCGAGCGCGGGCAACATGGTCTCGCGCACATGCCGGCTCACTTGCGCCAGCGTGATCAGCCCCAGCGCAATCAGCATCAGCGCGACGCCCAGCTCGGCGACCAGGGCGAAGCGCGGTGAAATCGCCAGGTTGAACAGGATGATCGCGCCGCCGACCAGAAAGACCGTGAGGGTATGCCCGACGCCCCACAACGCCCCGATGCGTGCCGCACCCCCCAGGCTGCGCTGACGCGAGACGATCGTGGAGACGGCCACTACGTGGTCCGCGTCGGTGGCGTGCAGCATCCCGAACAGGAACCCCAGCACCACCACCGGCAACGACTGCACGTCCTTCCTTCTCCTTGATCCTACGTTTGAGAATTTTGTGGGAAGCTTCGCTGAAACCCGGACAGGGGTCAAGGATTTACGACTCCTGCCCCGAGAAAACCTCACCGCAGAGACGCAGAGAGCGCAGAGGAGCGCGGAGAAAGGCGGCTTTGTTGTTCGGAAATGCCTGGCCATCTGTGGTTTCGGTGAGAGACTCCACCAGCCCGCCTCGCTTGCTGGCTCACAAGCCGCCTAGCAGCTCGATAGCGCTAGGCCGAAGGTCCTCTGCGCTCTCTGCGCCTCTGCGGTGAAAATTGAGGCCGTAGTCACGAATCCAGCCACCGCCGGAACCACGGCGCCCGGCGCACGGCGATATCGCACAGATACAGCAGCAGGCCGACCGCCGCCAGCCATGGCCACAGCGCGGTACGGCTCACACCGCGGTCTCCCTGCGCCGCAAAGATCTCGGCGACGCTCGCACCCACCTTCCCGCCGGTCTGGGCGGCGAGCGTCTCGAGCAGCACGAGGTCGGGCGGGAAGCTGCGATACTCGTCCGGGTAGGGATAGAACAGCTGGCGGGTCCCGGCGCGGCGCGCGATCTGTACGCTCACTCCGCCGGCTGGCAGCACATCGAAGGTGTAGGGCCGGCTGCCGGCGGTCGCCACCGGCATGCTCGCCGTGTAGTAGCCCGGGCCGCGCTGGCGCAGCGGGAGCGTGTGCGTGCCGCCATCCGGCCGGCTCGCACGCACCTGCGGCAACAGTGCGTTGCGCCACGCGCCGCGCTCCGTCATCAGGCGCAGCGAGACCTTCGCCTCGTCGCCATCGCGCCCGACGCGGAACACCACTTGCTCGGCAGTTTCGCGCCGCATCGTGTCGCGGACCAGCTGTGCCCAGAACTTGCCGTAGCCGTCCCAGCGCAGCCATTCCGCCGCCCAACGGTTCTTCACGTCGGAAGCGAACAGCACGGCGCGCCCCAGCCCGTATTGCCAGCGCACCAGGACGGGCGCCTGCGCCGAGGTGGCGAGGAACACCTCCGCGCCCTCCTTCGGCTTGGTGCTGGCAAAGCCGAGCAGCGGTGGCGCGGCCGCGAAGTCCAGCCCGCGCAAGGCTTCGATCTTACGCTTGACCACCGGCCGGAACGGCTCTTCCATCAGCCCGCTCTGAGACACGCTGCGCGTGTCCTCGACGAACAACTGCGGCACCTGCTCGAGCTCCTCGGCCACGTAGGCCTTGCCCCCGCCCAGGCTGGCGATCCTCGCCATCAGCTCCGGGTTGCCGGTGCGGCCGATCGTCACCGTGGATACGGTGATCTTGGCGTCCTGCATGCGTTTGAGCAGGCGGTCGAACTCGGCCGGTGCGGTGTCGCCGTCGGAGAGCACGATGACGTGCTTGCGCTTGGCCGGATGGTTCTGCAGCATGCGCCAGGCCGTCGCTAGCGCCGGATAGATGTTGGTCTGGCCGCTCGCCTGGATGCGGTCGATCAGGTCCTCCGCACGCCGCTTGCTGCGCACGTACTCCAGCGGCACTGCCTCGTGCGGTTGCGAGTCGAAGGCGATCACGCCGAAGTAGTGTTGCTCCTCCAGCAATTCCAGAGCGGCGTACGCACCTGCCTTCGCCAGCGCAATCGGCTGGCCCTTCATGCTGTAGGAGCGGTCCAGGCACAGCACCAGCGCCAGGTCCTTGCGCTTCTCCTCCGACTTGAACTCCACCGGCAACACCTTCTCCAGCAGCGTGCCGGCGAAGCCGGCCTCGCCGTAGGTGTTCTCGCCCGCCGCGAAGATCAGCCCGCCGCCGCGCTCTTGCACATAGCTCTGCAGCGCCTGCATGCGCGCGCCGTCCAGCGCTTTGGGCGGGAGGTCGCTCAGGATCACCGCGTCGAACAGATTCAGCACCGCGGCGCCAGCAGGCACGCCGTCGGGTCCCAGGGCCGTCACATCCAGGCCCTCGCGGTCGAGCGCGTCGCGCAGGTACTGGGAGGTCTGCGGCTGCCCCTCGACGTAGAGGACGCGCGGCCGCGGTCCGACCCAGACCGCCTGTTCCAACCGGTCGTTGTCGGGCAACGCGTCGCCCTGCGCTTGCACTTGTGCAGACAACGTCACCACGCCCGAGTGACGCAATCGCAGGGGAAGCACGACGCTGTTCTCCCCGGGCTCGAGCGTTACGTCGCGGCCGGCCAGCACCCGCCCTGCCGCGCTCAGACGCACGCGCGCAGGCGTATGCTGCTGGCTGAACACGCGCACGGTGACGGGGATGGGCTCGTCGCGCCGCACATTGTCAGGCGGCTCCATCGCTTCGATCCAGGCGTCGGTCCGGGTCTGCGGCGTAGCAGCGAAGGGAAACACGCGCACACCCTGCGCCAGCAGGCGCGGCAGCGCCCGCCAGATGTCGCCGTCGGTCTGGTTGCCATCGGTGAACAGCACCACCCGCTTCACCCGGTCCGGGTCGAGCCCGAGCAACGACTGGTCGAGCGCACGCTCGAGGTTGGTCGCGCCCTGATAGAGCAGCCGCGTGCGATCGGCCTGCGGCGCATCGCTCACTGCGACGTGCACCACGTCCTCCGCATGCGCAACCGTCCAGGCCCGCTCCGCGAACACCACGTAGCGCACGGCCTCCGGCTTTGCCTCGCGGTTGGCTCGCTGCGCGAACTGCAGTGCCGACTGCACGAAGCCGCTCGCCACACTGCGCGAGACATCCAGCGCGTAGACCACCGACACCTGGGTAACCGGTGCAGTCCAGACCGGCCGCAACAGCGCCCAGCACGACGAACACCAACGCCGCGCTGCGCAGCACGGTGGCAACCGCGAGGTGTCGCCGACCGAGGCTCGTGCGCGTGCGTATCGCCGCCCACCACACCAGCGGCAGCAGCGCGAGCAACCACAGGGGCCAAAGTGCCCCGACGCCGAGCGCGCTCACGCGCGGCTCCGGGGCGCGAAGCGCGAGGCGCAAGGCGCGAGGCCCCAAAAACCAGGCTCGAGGCGCGAGGCTCGAGGCTCGAGAAACCGCTTGGTCCTGCAGGTGCTCTCACTCATCGACTGGCGATTGGGTCGTAGTAATTGCATCGTGCGGTAGCTGTCGAGCCTCGTGCGTAGTTTCTCGCGCCTCGCGCCTCGCGCCTCGAGCCTCGAGCCTGGTTTTTGGAGCCTCGCGCCTGCCTTTTCGCGCCTCACACCGTCATCCGCCGGTTGTACGTCCACCACTCCACAGCCAGCAGCACTGACGCCAGCACGAGCAGCAGGATCCACGGATCCGTGGTAAGGGCGGGTGCGCCCTGTGACAGAACGGCCGGGGCAACGCCTTGCGCAAAACGACTGGCGTTGACCGCGGTGACGCGCGGATCGAACAGGTTGACGGCCACACGCATGCGCTCGTCACGCGCGAGCGCGGTATAGAGCCCGGGCTCGTCCGCGTCGAACAGCGTCGCGCCGGGCGCCGCGCGGGTGGCGACCTCCCGCCCGTCCAGATCCAGGACGCGGGCGTGCGCAGCCGGCACGCTCACCTGCCCGACCCGCTCGGCGAGGGCACGCGGCTCGCGCGTCAGCCAGTCGATCGCGTTGGACAGGAAGGCCGGGAAGCTCGCCTGCAGCGGAAAGTTCGACGCCTCCAGGGCGAAGCTGACCAGCGCAAGCCGCCGGCCCTCGCGCGCGGCCAGGATGAGCGGCTCGCCGCCTGGGCCCTGCGCCACCGTAGCGAGCGAGGCGGCTCGCTCTCCCGTTCCAGGCTCCAGAAGCGTGGCCCGATCGACCAGCACGTCGCGCAACGACACCCCGGAGAGAAGCGGGTGGGAGGCCTCCCAGCGCGCCAGCCGCGTGTCGGTCACCCCCCCGTTGCCGCGCGCGAGCCACGGTACGCTGCGTGGACCGATGAGCAGCGCGGGCACCGGCGGCGGCTCGCTGCGGCACGAAACGGTCCAGCATCAGGGCGTCGAATCGGCTCGCCTCGCGCAGCGCCCCAGGCGGGATCACCTCCACGGCCAGGCGCGGCAGAAGGCGCAGCGTGCGCGCAAGGTCGGCGTTCCCGGCGGTGACGAGCGCGACTCGCACCCGGCCCTTGCCCGGCAGGTACGCATAGGCGACGTCGTCCAGCGCGCAGCGCGTCACCGTCGGCACGCACGCTGGCGCGCAGCGGTCCCTCGCCGAACGCGGAGACGTCCACCACCACACTGGCGCTCGCGCCGCCGGCGAGCTCGAGCTGGCGCGAGACGGCCGGCGCGCCGACGCCCGCGATCCTGCACCTGCACTCCCTTGCGCGCCGACCGAAGCATTGGTCACCTCCAGGTAAGCCTCGTGCTGCCTGGCATCGGCGGGCTGCGCGCGCACTTCGAACGCCGTGATGCCGACGTTGTCCGCAGCTTCGAAAACCGAAACGGAGCGCGTCCCCGGCGGCAGCTCCAGCGTGGCGACGCCCGTCGGTCAGAAACCAGAGCTGGCGCCGGTCCGCCGCCGCTGCCCCATCCGCGTCGGGGAAAAGCACCTGCGGAAACCACGGCGTGCCGGCCGTCGCGGGTCGGATGGCGCGCAGCCGCGCGAGCGCCGCCGTCGGGTGGCTCGAACGCCCCTACGGCGATCTGCGCATGGTGTCGGCGACCAGATAGCGGCTGCCCGGCACCCCGCTCGGCGATGATCTGCTCGGCCCGCTCCAGCGCAGCGGCGAGCCGCGTGCGCCCGTCCGAGCGCAGCGGCACCCATGGTCGGGAAGGTGTCGATCACCAGCACGACGTCGCTCGCCGTGCCGCTGACCGCGGCCACCTCCGGCCGCGTGAGTGCGCCCGCCACCGACAGGCGATGGCGAGCGCCAGAAGCAGGGACAGCCACCAGCGCAGACGCTCCGGCCGGCGCTTGCGCTGCTTGAGCACGCGCTCCCAGATGAGCGCGGAGGCAGATGCTCAGGCGGCGCGACGAGGGCTTGAGCAGATACAGCAGCACCACCGCCGCGGCCACGCGCAGCGAGCAGGAGCCAGCCGCAGCCAACCGGACCTCACAGACCTCGACGACACCTGGTGTCATCGCAGCACGCTTTGCTCGCGCAGCATCTTCAGGACCAGGTCCTCGAGCGGGATATCGGTGGGCGCGCGCGCGTAGCCCCAGCCGTATTTGCGGCAATAGGCCTCGATGTCGTCGCGCGTGCCGCTCGAAGGTCTCGCGGTAGGCCGCCAGCAGCGCGGGCGTGATCTGACCTCGGTGGCGGTGCCCTCTTCCGCATCCACCAGCACCACCTCCTCGGGCAGCTGCGGCTCGCGCTCTTGCGGGGCTCATCACATGGAGCAGTGCGACCTCGTGGCGGAACCGGCGCAGCACGGCGAAGGCGTCCTCCACGCCGTCGCGATCGAGGAAGTCCGACACGATCACCACCAGGCCGCGGGTGCGCGGCACGGAGAAGTAGCGGCGCAAGCGCACGCCTGCAGGCTGGTGCGCCCGGCCGGCGCGATGCCCTCGAGGAACGCAAAGCCTGCCGCGCCTGGTTCTTGCCGCGCCGCGTGGGCAGCATCTCGCGCAGGCCGTCGGCGAACGCCGCCAGGTTGACGCGGTCATGATTGAGCAGTGCCATGTACGCGAGCGCGCCGGCAAGCTGCCGTGCGTACTCGAGCTTGCTCGAGCGTGCAGCCGACGTGGACTCGCCTGCTTCCATCGACTGGCTGGCATCGAGGAACAGGTAGACCGGCAGGTCCGCCTCCTCCTCGAACAGGCGCAGGATGAGACGGTCCATCCGCAGGTAGATACCCCAGTCGATGTTGCGGATGTCGTCGCCCTCGGTGTACGGGCGGAAGTCGGCGAACACCATGCCGCTGCCCACCCGCGGCGAGCGGTGCGGCCCCTTGAGCTGCCCGTGGGCGCGCCTGCGGGTGGCGAGCGTCAGGGTTTCGAGCCGGCGCAGGAAGGATTCGGAGAACATGGAAGCCGTGAGGCGTGAGGCGTTAGGCGTGAGGCGCGGCCCTCACCCCAGTCCTCTCCCCCGTACACGGGGGATGAGGGAGTACGATGTCGGGTTACGCAATAGTAGCAGAGCACGTCACGCCTCACGCCTCACGCCTCACGCCTCACGCCTCACGCCTCACGCCTCACGTCCTCACGCCTCACGCCTCACGCCTCCCTCTCGCGCTACGCGCGGGGCTCCCCCACCCGCTGCAGCACGTCCTTCAAGATCGCATCCGAGTTCACGCCCTCGGCCTCGGCATCGAAGTTGAGCAGCAGTCGGTGCCGCAGCGAATTGAGCGCAACCGTGCGGATGTCTTCGCAAGCAACGTGCAGGCGGTCGTTGAGCAACGCGTTGACCTTGCCGCCGAGGATCAGCGCCTGGGTGCCGCGCGGGCTCGAGCCGAAGCGCACGAAGCGCTTGACCATCTCGGTAGCGGCTCGCTTTCCGGATGGGTGGCCAGCGTCAGGTCGATGGCGTACTGCTGCACGTGCCGGGCCACCGGCACGCTGCGCGCGGTCTCGCGCATCTCCAGCACCTCGCCCTGGCCGAGCACGCGGTCGACGTGCGGCTCCTGCTGCTTGGTGGTGCGATCGATGATCTCGTGCAGGCCGTCCGCGGTAGGGAAGCCCAGCTGCAGCTTGAAGAAGAAGCGGTCGAGCTGGGCCTCCGGCAGCGGATAGGTGCCCTCCATCTCCAGCGGGTTCATGGTGGCGAGCACGTAGAAGGGCTGCTCCAGCGGATGGGTCTGTCCGCCCGCCGACACACTGTTCTCCTGCATCGCCTCGAGCAGCGCCGATTGGGTCTTGGGCGTGGCGCGGTTGATCTCGTCGGCCAGAACCAGATTGGCGAAGATCGGACCGCGCTGGAACACCAGATGCTTCCTGCCGGCGTCGTCCTCGCGCACTATGGTGGTGCCGATGATGTCGCCCGGCATCAGGTCGGGCGTGAACTGGATGCGCGAGAATTTCAGGTGCAGCACGTCGGCGAGCGTTTGCACCAGCTTGGTCTTGCCGATGCCGGGAATGCCCTCGAGCAGGACGTGCCCGCGCGCCAGCAGGCAGGTCATGATGCCCACGATGTTGTCGTCGTTGCCGACGATGACCCGCGAGACCTCCTCGCGCACGACGCGGAAATTGTCGCGGAACTGCTCGACCTGGCGGTCCACCGTGTCGGTGCTCATCGGGCGCCCTTGCGGAGATTCATGAAGTAGTCCTTTACGATCTGACGATGCTGGATGGAAATGCCTTCGTTGCTGCCCGCTTGCGCTTCGGCGAAGCGGGCGCGGGCCTGGACCCTGCGCCAGCCGGCGAACGCCCTCTGCTCGCGGCTCTCGGCGTAGAACCAGGCGTCGTTGTCCTTGCCTTCGGCCTCCAGCCCCGACAGGCCAGCCTGCTTGAGCTGGGCCTCCAGGCGCTCCGCCGCCCGCACCGAGCAGGGGATCGGAGGGTCCATCGCCAAGCGCATCGCCGGCGCGCGTGCCGCCCTCCTGCTCGGTGCGGGCCTCGCCATCGCGCGACCGCCGCCGTGCGGAACATGCTGCCGCCGCTCATCGGAGTCTCGCCACTGGCAGGCGAAGACTGGACGTTGCCCGTCGTCTGCTCGGCGAAGCGGCTGGCGGTCAGCGCCGTGCGCTGCGGCGGCGTCGAGCTGCGGGCCGCGCACCTTCTCCCAGGCCTCGTTGACGTAATTGGCAGCGGACAGCTCGCGAGCAATCTCGTTCAACCGATCGACGGCCTGCTGCATGGCCTCGGGCGACGCGGCCGGCGGTTGCGGCCCGGTGACCTCGCTCGCATCCAGCAACGCCTGTTCGAGCGATTTGTCCGCGGCAACCCCGCCAACCGGGTCTGGCGCCGGCGGCTTGTCGGCCTTGGCCTGCGCGACCTGCTCCTGCATCCGGCCCAGCAGCTCGGCCGCCTGCTGCGCGTCGCCGCGGGCGAGCGCTTCGGCTACGGCTTCCATCCCCGGCTGGTTGCGCAGCATTTCGGCTGCGCGGTGCAGCTCTTCGCGCGTGGATGCCGCGTCGAGCCGGATCTGCTGAACCGCATCCTGGGCCTGTGCCAGCGCCCGGCTGCGCTCCTGCGCGCTGACCTCTACGCGCTCGAGGGTATGCAGCGCCTCTTCGAGCTTGCGGGCCGCCTCACTTTCGGGCAGGGCGTCGGCGAGCGCACGCAGCGCACGCACTTGTTCCTGCTCGGCCGGGCTGAGCGCCCCTGACCCAGCGGCGAGCACGCCGGCAGGCGCAAGCGGAGTGGCCGACCATAGCCCGAGCAGCGCAACCGCCGCCAGGGCCAGCGCGCCCAGCGCCGGCGCAGGCGCCCGTAACGGAATCAGGCGCGCCGGGTCCAGCGCGTGTGCAGTGCGCGCCGCACGCTCGAGCTGCGCACCGACCCAGTCGGAACCGGGCAGCGCCTGCATGAACCAGTAAGCGCTGGTCAGCTCGTCCTTCAGGTGCGCGCGTGCATCGGCTTCCGCGGCTGCGCGGGCGGGGCTCGAGCGCTGCCTCACCACGCTTGCCAGCAGCAGCCACAACAAGGCCACCGCGACAAGAGCGGCAAACAGCGCCAGGAGCACGCTCTCCACCGGCCGCCCCTCGCCGAGCCAGCGCAGCCCGCGCACGGTGAGCGAGACGAGCAGCGCGAGCCCCGCAACGAGCATGGCCTGGTACAGCGTGCGGTTCAGGCGCAGGCGCCGTTCGATGCGGGACAGCGCGCTGGCGATGGCTTGTTGGCTGGGAGAGCTCGGGTCGGACAACTGCATTTGAAAGCCGATTGTAGCCGATGCTCCGGGCCTGCGGCGAGGTGAGGCTGCGGCGGGCGCCTGTGCCCGTTTCCCGTGATCGTGTCGTGCCGCTCCCGGACCCGTCCCCGTTCCCGTCCGCCGTTCGCGTTCCCGTTCCCGTACCCGTTCCCGAGGTCCGACGAAGATCACGCAGGTGAAGCTATCTACTGAAACGCGCTAGTCGCGTTTCTGGTACGTCGGGCTGAATGACTTTCGTCGGCCGGGTACGGGAACGGGTACGGGAACGGGCACGGGTATGCACCGCAACGCCACGGCGTCTGTCGTGGTAGGTAGGTTACCATGTGCGCCCTGGCTCACTTCACCCTCGCCGACATGCTCCGATTCGAACTTGCGCTGCTGCTCGCCGCGCTCGCCGGCCCCGTCGCGGCCCTGGCGGCTGAGCGGCCGCACATCCTTTACGTCACCGCCGACGACCTCGGCTGGAAAGACGTCGGATACCACGGCAGCAGCATCCGCACGCCCACGCTCGACCGGCTGGCCAAGGAGGGTGCCCGTCTGGAGGATTTCTACGTTCAGCCCTACTCGACGCAGACCCGCGCAGCCGCGCTCACCGGCCGCTATCCCATGCGCTATGGGCTGCAAACCATGCAGATCCAGTGGTTCAGCGAGTTCGGCCTGCCTGCCGACGAGCGCACGCTGGCCCAGGCGCTCAAGGAGGCCGGCTACCGGACGGCGCTGATCGGGAAGTGGCAGCTCGGGCACGCGCAAAAGGAACTGCTGCCGACCCAACGCGGCTACGACACGCTTCTACGGCCACCTCACCGGCGAGATCGACTACTTCAAGAAGACCGACCGCGGCGGCCGGCCCGACTGGTGGCGCAACGACAAGCGCATCAAGGAAGACGGCTACGCGACCACTCTCATGGCCCGCGAGGCAGTCGGCCTGATCGGGCGACACGACCCCGCCACGCCCCTGTTCCTGCATCTGTCGTTTGCGGCGCCGCAGGCCCCGCATCAGGGGACCAAACCGTTCTTCGACTACTACCACTCGGAAGACGACCGGCTGCAGGACCTATCGCGCCATGGTCACGGCCGTGGACGCCGCCATCGGCCAGGTGCTCGGCGCCCTGACTGAGCGCGGCATGCACGATCGGACCATCGTGGTGTTCCACGCCAATACCGGGGGGGCGGTCAAGCGCAAGTACTCCATTGGCGACGGCGACACTCCGGCGAACGTCGCCAACAACGGCCCCTATCGGGGGGGCCGCGGCGGGCTGCACGAGGGGGGCGTGCGGGCCGTGGCGCTGGTCTGGCGCCCGGAGCAGGTGCCGGCCGGCACGACCACCGAGCTGATCCACGCGGTGGACCTGTACCCTACGCTGCTCGGCCTGTCCGGGGCCCTCACCGAGCAGACCAAACCGGTGGACGGCGTGGATATGTGGCCCACCATCGCTCAGGGCAAGCCCTCGCCCCGCAAGGAGGCGCTGGTCAACGTCGAGGAGTTCCGCGGCGCCCTGCGAACGGGCGACTGGAAGCTGATCCACCAGGCCACGCTGCCCGGCCAGCATCGAGCTCTACAACCTGCGCGCCGACCCTTCAGAGGAGGATAATCAGGCCGAACGAGAACCAGAGCGGGTACAGACTATGCTTCGCAGGCTGACCGAATTCGCCTGGCAGATGGCGCCGGCCAGCTACCTGGAAGCGCTGGCCAAGCCGCGCAAGGTGGAAGTGCCGATCTACTGGGGCGACAACCCGACCCGACCGTGAGCCCGGCCCGGTCCGGGGATGGGGCGGGCGTGGCAGGAACGCACAACAAAATTCAGGAGGCAACTCATCATGTCAATGCTGGATATCGCGATGGCCGCCGGGCTCGTGGTGCTCGTCGTGCTGATCGTTCTGCGCAAGAAGAACAAGGGCTGACAGCCCTCCCTCGGAACCCCGCCGAGAGGGAAGCATCCCGCCGGCAGCGGAGCCGCTGAGCGCGGCGGTCTTCCTGACCGAGCGAACCACGAGCCTGCGGCCATCCGGCTCGATGGTCAGGCGCTCGTCCACCTCGGCAACCTGCAGCCGGCCCTTCACCAGCACCGTCTCGCGCAGTCTGCGCGTCACCGTCGCTCGCGGCTTGCGTTTGGCCAGCGCTATGCGCTCACTCTTGCGCTCGTAGACGTAATCGGAGCGGCCGAACATCTCGCGCAGATAGTGCGCATAGCCGCCCCGATCCAGGGTCGGCTCACCCGGCTGGCCCTTCGCGAACACCCATTGCACCTCGACGTCCTCGGCCAGCAGCGCGACCACGGCTTTGGCGTCGCGCTTGGTCATGGCCTGGTGCAGCCGCTTGAGCACGCCCTGCACCCGTGAGCGCTCCAGCGGCTGCTCGGCGGCGGGCTCCTTGGCCGCGCTGGAGCGGGGCTGCTTGCCAACGCGGATGTCGGCCGGCCGCCGGGTTGCCCCACAAGGGACGTCTTGGAACACAGTGCGGCCCTGGGGATCGGTACAGGTGTAGATCGCCGCTACGGATTCCGACGCCAGGCCGGTCGCGGCCACGACGAGCAATGCTGCAGCGCGCACCTTGTGCCTCCCTTAAGGCTGGAGCTATGGCTTGCAATGCCTGCTGTCGTTGTGGGCGGGCAGGCTCCGCCGCGAACCCGAGCGTGAGGGTTGCGCTCTCTATCAATGCCTATTGACGCGCGCGAGGCACCGGCTGTCAAGTGGGGGCTCAACAAAGGCGGCCCAGTGCTGTGCTCCTTCCCCTCCTGAGGCTCCTGAGGGGGAAGGCAGGCATGGGGGTGAAAACGCCGCCATCGCGACCCGCTTCCGTGTTCTATACCCGACTCCGCGATCCGCGGTTACGCTTTCGCCGACGTTATTCTCCGCGCAGGAACCCGAAGTCGCAGCCGCGATCGGCCTGCAGAATGCTCTCGGCGTAGAGCCGCGCATAGCCACGAGCAGGAGGTTGCGGGGCGCTCCAGCCCGCGCGGCGCCGCTCCAGATCGGCGGGCGGGACCAGCAGATCGATCCGCTTGTCCCTGACGCTCAGAGCGATGCGGTCGCCGTTGTGTACCAGCGCGAGCGGGCCCGCCCGAGGCGGCGTCGGGTGTGACGTGAAGCACCACGGTCCCGTACGCAGTCCCGCTCATGCGCGCGTCGGAAATGCGCACCATGTCCTTGACGCCGGCCTGCGCCAGCTTCTTCGGGATCGGCAGGTAGCCCGCTTCGGGCATGCCCGAAGGGCTGCGCGGCCCGGCGTTCTTGAGCACCAGGAAGTCTTCGGCGGTGACATCGAGCGCCGGGATCGTCGATCCGCTCGGCCAGGTCCTGCAGCGACTCGAATACCACCGCACGCCCCTCGCGCTCGAACAGCGCCGGCATCCGCAGCCGAGCGTTTCAGAATCGCTCCGCCGGGCGCCAGACTGCCGAACAACGCCGCCAGCCCGCCGACCCGATCGACCGGCTCCTCGCGCCGCCGCACCACGGCGCGGTCGACGTAAGCGGGCGGCGCCGTCAAGCGTTCGCCCAGCGTGCCCGCCCTCCACCGTTCGGCAGTCCAGATGCAGCAGTCGCGCAACTCCCAGAGCAGCGCGCTCAATCCGCCCGCGGCGTGCAGATCCTGCAGGTAGTGCTGGCCGGTCGGCTTCAGATCCACCAGCACCGGCGTCTCGTCGGAGAGCTGGTTCAGCCGCTTCAGGTCGATGGCGATGCCGCGGCGGCCGGCAACGGCGGTCAGATGGATGATGGCGTTGGTCGAGCCGCCGACTGCGAGCAGTACGCGCAGCGCGTTCTCGCACCGACTTCTCGGTGATGATCTCACTGGGCTTCGGGCCGCCGCTGAGCGCCATCTGCGCGGCGCGCTCGCCGCTCGCCTCGGCCGTGCGCAGGCGGTCGGCGTGCACGGCGGGGATCGCCGCGCTGTCCGTGAGCCCCATCCCCAGCGCCTCGGCGAGGCAAGCCATGGTGCTGGCCGTGCCCATCACCGCGCAGGTGCCAGCGGTGGTCGCGAGATTGCCCTCGACCGCGTCGATGCCGTCGTCGTCGATGCTCGCCGGCCCGGTACTTCGCCCAGAACCGCCGGCAGTCGGTGCACGCGCCCAGCCGCTCGCCGCGCCAGGGCATTGCCAGCATCGGCCCGGTGACGAGCTGCATCGCCGGCAGGTCCGCGGATGCCGCACCCATCAGCTGCGCCGGCACGGTCTTGTCGCAACCGCCGATCAGCACGACCGCGTCCATCGGCTGCGCGCGGATCATCTCCTCGGTGTCCATGGACATCAGGTTGCGGAACATCAGGCTGGTCGGACTCAGGAAGATCTCGCCCAGCGAGATGGTGGGAAACTCCAGCGGCAGCGCGCCGCCCGCCAGCACCCCGCGCTTCACCGCCTCCACCAGCTCGGGCATCGTGCGATGGCAGTTGTTGAAGCCGCTGGCGGTCTGCGCGATCCCGACGATCGGGCGGTCGAGCATCTCCAGCGAGTAGCCCATCGAGCGGGCGAAGGAACGGCGCAGGTACAGCGCGAAGCCGCGATCGCCGTAGTTGGTGAGGTTGCGGCGCAGGCCCTTGGGGTTGTCGGTTGGCATAGGCCAATGACTTTACCCCAAAACAGAACCAGAGCCGGGCGCGCTTCCCAGCCCGCTTGGCTGTCCCCGATCGCGCGCCCGCGCACCCACGCCAGCGATACTACGGCTTGATCTGCCCTCGTACCTCGCCCCCTCCGTGCGCCGCACTGTGGACGTTCACATAGAGGTTGCCGGCCTCAAAACTCTTGTACTGCGCATCGGTGAGCTTCGCCCCCGGCGGAACGGACCAGGTGCTGTCGCCACTCTTCGACAGTGGAATCACCACAGGGCCATTCTTTCCCGCGGCGCCCTCGTGAATGTGCGCCATTGTCCCCGCGACGCCTGTGGTCGTTACGCTGCCGCCCACCGACTTGTCCGCGGAAACGGAAATAGTGCCGGCGCCCGCCGCTGCAGTCGTGACCGGGGGCACTTCCTGATCGCCACTCAACGTGACCTTGATGTCCTTGGCGGTTGCAAGGCTCGAGTACACGGACAGAGCTATAACCGCCGCGAAAAAGAAGGCTGACGACCTGCGACGCGGGACTTTCGGCAATGCATTCATCTGTGTTCTCCTGTGGGATGATATAGAGCGTTTGATTGGCGATCTACCAAGAGCCTTTACGCCAGCTCCTTCTCGACTACCCCGACGCGCCGCAAAATGATCGCGGTCGGACATGTCTTTGGTTTGTCACCGCAGCGAGTCGAGCAGTTCCCGCGCCGCCTTGAGATCGTGCGTGTCGAAGCCTTCGGTGAACCGGTCGAAGATCGGCGCGAGCAGCTCACGCGGCATCGCGCTGGCCGCGTTCGGCCAACAACCCTGCGAGCATAGTGGAGCCGGTGACTCCCAGGACTTGGCCTGTTGCCGGCGGGCCCAGTCGATCGAGGCAAGCAGGTGCGTCTCGGCTACCGCCCGACTGCGGTGTCAATCCGGATGGGCCCAGCTGCTGAAAAGGGTCTGCCGCCCATCGCTGGGGTACTGGCCACATGCGTCCCCTCGCCCCATCGGGGACGGGAGCACAATGCAAGACCTGATCCGAGTCTCCTCAGCGGGCGGTACGGGCGAATTTCTTGCTTTTCGGGACACCCATGCTCACACCTCACACCGACCCCGTATACCTGGTCTCCGCCGGCGCGCATCTGCCCGGGCGCCCGATCGGCAACGACGAGATCGACCGCTTCATCGGCACGATCAATCGCTCGTCGGCCCGCATCCGCAACCGCATCCTGGCCGAGAACGGAATCCGCACCCGCCACTATGGCATCGACGAGCAGGGACGCAGCCGGACCTCGACAGCTGCCATGGCCGCGGCGGCCGTACGCGACTGCATGCAGGGCGGCGCGGCGAGCCTGCGGGAGATCGGGTTGCTTGCCACCGGCAGCTCGGGGCCGACGTGGCCCTGCCGGGCTTCGCCAATATGCTGCAGGGCGAGCTGGGCCTGCAGCCGATGGAAACCAGCAGCCACCAGGGGGTCTGCGCCGCCGGTGTGTCGGCCTTCAAGCACGCCGCGATGGCGCTGGCGCTGAGGCATCACGAGCACGCGCTGGTGGTCGCAGCGGAGTTTCCCTCCCGCATGTTCAAGCGCAGCCGCTTCATGGCGGACGGCTACAGCGCCGACTTCGACTCTCACTTTCTGCGCTGGATGCTCTCCGACGGCGCGGGTGCCTTCCTGTTGTCGCGCCGGCCGCGCAACGAGGGGCTCTCGCTCGCGCTGCGCGGGGTGCACCTCAAATCGTTCTCCGGCGATCTGCCGGTATGCATGCAGGTCGGGCTACCCGGCCAGGAACGAACCGCATGTCCTACCTCGACTATCCGTCCCTGGCGCAGGCCGAGCGCAGCGGCGCATTCTTCCTGCGCCAGGACATCCGCCTGCTGCCGCAGTTGTTCGAGGTGGCGATCCACGAGTACGCGCGTCTGGCCGGCCAGGGCTGGGTCGACCCGGCCAGGGTCGATCACCTGCTGTGCCACTACTCCTCGGAGAAGTTCGCGCCGGTGGTCGCGGACCTGCTGGAGCGCTCCGGCATGAATATCCCGCGCGACGCGCTGGTACACCAATCTGGCCGAGCGCGGCAACACCGGCTCGGCATCCATCTTCATCATGCTGGCGGACTTCCTGCGCAGCCGCGAGATCCGGCCGGGCCAGCAGATCCTGTGCTTCGTTCCCGAGTCGGGACGGTTCACGGTGGCGTTCCTGCTGTTCGAGGTCGTCGATGGTGCCGACGCCGTCCGCGAGACAGCGGCCGCCCGTGACCTCGAGCCCGACGCGGCGCCGCGCGAGGTCGCACCACCCGCCGAGCTGCGCACGGATACTCCGGCGCCGGTGGCCGCCGTGCTGCGGGCCCTGGCGCAGGTGTGGCATGACTACCGGTCTGCCGCGTGGCGCACGCCGCTGGTGCACAGAATCGTGCGGCGGCAGCTGACTCGCAGCGACTACCTGCGCTGGATGGGGTGCTGGATCCCCCAGGTGCGGGAGGGCTCGCGCTGGATGCGCACGGCGGTGGCCAACATCGGCCCGCCCTTCGAGGAGCTAGCCGGTCTGATCGAGGAGCACGCGGGCGAGGAGCAGTTCGATTTCCGCATCCTGTTCGACGACTATCGCCAGGCGGGCGGCGAAGCCGCAAGCATCGAGGCCCTGCGCCGCAACCCCGGAGGCGAGGCGCTCAACGCCTACATGTTCGCCCGCGCCCGCGAGCGCAATGCGGTCGACCTGCTCGGCGCCATCTACATCATCGAAGGCACCGGCCAGCGGATCATTCCCGCGCTGCTGCCGATGCTCAAGGCGCAACTCGACCTGCCTCACACGGTGTTTCGCTTCCTGGAATATCACGGCCAGAACGACGTGCGCCACCTCGAACGCTGGCTGCGCGCGGTGTCCCTGGTGCTGGCCCGCGATCCCGATGCGGGAGAGCGCATCGTGAGCACGGCGCGCACTACCGCAGCGCTCTACCTCGCGCAGCTGCAGGAGGCGCTGTGAGGCCGGAGACGGTGTGGAGCCCGCCCGCGCACGATCCGCAGGATCCCAGCCCCTGGCTTGCGCTGTCCCTGGACGAAAGCGTGCCGCTGCACAGCTACGTCAAGGGGCCTGGCTCAATAACGAGGACTCGTGGAGCCGGCAATTCCTGCTGCCGCTGGTGCGGCCGCTGGCGCGGCTGGTGATCATCCTGATCCAGCTGCTCAAGATCGTGATCCCCGACGCGGTGAGCTCGTCGCGGCTGCTGCACCGGATCCTGGTGTTCGGCCTCAAGGCCTTCGTGCGGCCCGAGGCCAACTATCTCATCCTGCGCCACTTCTGGCTCGGCTCGGAGAACCTCGCCTTCATCGCCGCCAACGCCCCGGGCGTCGACATCCCGCTCTGCCCGCTGCGGCCGCGCAATCTCGACGAGCTCAAGGACCACTTGTTCGTCAAGCACGACCTGAATCTGTTCAACTTCGTGATCAACCTGAACCGGGAGATGAAAGCCGCCGGCGTGCAACTGCGGCCGGTTGCGGAGCCGGACTTCTCGGTCATCTCCGCCGAGGATTTCCCGCTCGACCCCCTGCCCGACCGCTGGACCAACGTGCTCGACCTGGAAACGGCGATCGAGCTCTTCACACCGCTGTACCAGCTGCTGCTGACGGACAACGACTTCTGGCGCGCGGCAAACTCGCTGCAGCTGGACGAGACGATCGGCATCTACGCGGCCACGATCCTGGGCGCGCCCGAGAAGCTCGTGCTGGTCAACAACAAGCACCCGCTGGTCCCGCTATCGACCCTGCGGGCGGGACATCGCCTGGTGCTGCATGGCCTCGCTTCGGAGATCCTGCATACGGTACTGGTGCGGGAGAAGCTCGCCCAAGCTCAGCGTTCGTCCTCGCGGTAGCCTCTCCGGGCCGCCAGACAACGGGCTGGGCACGCCGGGTCCGCGGGCGGCGGTGTCCCCCTCCGGGTCAGCTCAGCCAGTCCAGGGCCTTCAAGCCCGGTACGCGCTCGAACTCGAGGAGATCGTCGAACACGTACCGCTTCGGCAAGAGCAGCACGCCGCCAGCGTGGCGCTTAATGACAACGTCGTCATCTTCGAAGCGGAACTCCTACCGAACGGCCTGGCTATTGCCGTGCTGGAAGATCTTTGCGGTTCTCACGGAAGCGCTTGGCGGATTTGTTGGTGCGCGGCGTGGATCGCTCCGTATGACGTTATCGACAGGGGTTGTTGTCCGGGCGTCCGGTGGGTCTTGAATCCGAACGCCGCCGTCTCATACCAGCTCGCGAACCTGCTCCATCAACCCGAGCCATCGCTCTAGTGATTGTGCACCGGGCATGAACGTGGGATCGAAAAAGATCTCGTGTGCTCCAATCCGGCGGCACCCCGCAATATCTTCCTTGATCTGGTCGAGATTGCCGGCGAAGATCACGCGTTCCTTCCCCAGCGGCTTTTCGGTGATTTCCAGATTGGCGCGCACGACGAGCGACAGCGACGACGGATCACGCCCTGCTTCCTCGGCCATGCGCTTTACCGTACCAAACATATCCGCCATGCCTGCTACGGGAATCATCACCGGGTTCCATCCGTCTGCCATCGTAGCCAGCCGCTTCAACGCGGGCGGAGCAAATGCCGCAAGATAAATCGGAGGATGAGGCTTCTGCACCGGCTTGGGGTTGATATACGACTTGGGAACCTGAAAAAACTTGCCGCGAAACTCGACCGGGTTGGTGGTCCAGATGCTCTTCAACACCTGCAGAAACTCATCGGCCCGCGCCCCGCGCTGCTTCATATCAGCGCCAACTGCATCCATTTCGTCCTGCGACCATCCCAGTCCGAGACCAACCCGTAGACGGCCGTTGGAGAGCACATCGATCGTGGTTAAGCGTCGCGCCAACATGACCGGATTGTAATAAGGCATATCCAGCACGCTCGTGCCTAGCGCAAGCTTGTGTGTGTGCGCAGCTGCAAAGGTCAAAGCGTCCAGCGGGTCAAGCACATGCTTGTAGGGTTCGGGCAGCGCGCCGTCAGGCGAACCACCGTAAGGCGTCTTCGGCTTGACCGGCCAGAGCAGCCGTTCCACCGTCCACACGCTGTCGTACCCGAGAGCTTCGGCGCGCTGCGCTATCCTCGAGATTGCCTCGGACGTGCCGATGGGTCCGATATTGCCCAGAGCAAAACCGATCTTCATTGCCGCCTCCATGCGTGGAGAGAAATGAGGAGTCTAGTCCGGCACGGGCGGCTTTGTACACCTTCATGGTCGTGCAGCCTCAGGACGAGACCCCCCCGCCGGACACCGCCCGGATGTTGGGCGTGAAGTCCTGGGGCTCATCGCGGATGGCCGACCAGTTAAGCGCCCGCTGATGCCCTAAAGAACGCCGTGGACAAAGGGGTGAAGATCTTTCCCATTCTGATTTCGCCGTCTTCTTTTTCTCGGGTCAAGTTCAAATTCCCCGACCCGAAGCTCGGGCCAAAGGAGTTCAAATTGTCCGAGCTTCAGTCGTCGAATCCGCCTTCGAAGACCTTGGTAGAATTGCGGGAAGGGGAACAAAACCGGGTTCTCCACAATGTGGCGGATCAACTAGCCGGTCTGCCTCGCGGCGCCCCTGCAGAGCTAGCTAACGATTCCGACTTAGATGGCCGCTCGTTCATCAGTGGTTCAGTGGACGATCTGGAATGCGCGGGCCAACATGGTCCTAGTCTCTCGCAAGGGTGCGCTATGTCGATCCGATTGACGCAACACCGCGGCGTTCGGCCGGATGGACCACGAGCTGCCCAACGTTCGGGGTCAGGCGCGCCGGGAAGGCGCTCGCATAGCAAGACCACGCTGATCGGCGTCGCCTGCACCCCGGGGTTAGCCGTCTTGGATGACATAGTAGACGTCTGTCCGCAGCTTTTTGGGGTCACTGTCCCAGTCACCGTACACCTCCCAGTGGGGACCTTTCAACTTTCGATTGTTCGTGGTGCACCACTCTCGCACCGCAAGGTGAGCATTCGATAGGTCGGAATAGGGGCCAATGTGACAGGTCCTCGCCGCAAGCCCACTTGGGGTAGCTGAGCACACAACCGAACCTGAGGACTCAAAGGCAGCCGCCACCTCAACTCCTGCTTCGATCGTCCAGAGGTCATCGGCATAAACCACTACGTTGTGCCCTTGCTGTTGCACCCGTGCAGTCTTCAGAAAGGCGTACACCTTGTCCAGGGACTCGATGATCGTCTTCCCAAGCTCCGGGCGCGACGTGCGCGCACGCACGGCGGCCAAGACACTCGCTGTCATCTCTACCACTTCGATCTGATACGACATGGTCGTGGACGGGTAACGTCCCAGTTCACCGGGCGGCAACAGGCGCCGAAGCCGGCTGTTGCCATTTGAACCAAGTGACCTGCGTCATCGCCTAGCCATAATTCGGCGGTCGGCGAGGATCCGACGATCACAAGTCTGTGATAAACAGGCTTTGTCTTTCTGACAGGCATGGTGTACCAGCCGCGCTTCGATCAGTCGCTCGACCCGCTAGCATCGGACCCGGCGACATCATTTTCGACGGCATCCCGCTTTCGGCCAAACTCCTTCCGCGAATACCCATAGTCATCACCCGGATCCGGTTCACCGGGGTAGCGGCCCGACCGGCGCTCGGGATGCTGACGCAACATATGCAGCACCAGCAGCGCGCCCAGGACTGGTAGACACCAGATCAAAGCTGCCAAGGCGACCTTCTGCAACGAGGTCGACAGATCATCGTAGGCCACGCGCCAAGTTGCCCAGATATTCAGAAGCACCAGTCCGAGCAGCGTGGCCACTAGCAACTCAAGCATCACGAATGCGAGTCCGGAGACGCAGAACGACCGCCATCAGGGGCGCGCCGCTTGAGGCGTGTCCCTTGCGGGGCTTTGTTGGGCGGCATGGCTCTGACGAAGATCGCGGCTTACTTCGTCACCACGTACCAGTTGTTCTGAATGTCATGAGCGAGGCGGTGTGTCGTGACAGACCGAAAACCCGCCTTCCGTAGATACTCGCGCGTCTTCTCTTCACCCCACATCGCACCCAGACCTTCCCCGCCTTGCGCGAGCGATACCGTCATGCAGTGCATGCAGGAGACGGTGTACAGCAGCGTCCCGATCGGATGCTCGATGTCCTTGTAGACATGGCTGGAACCGCTGATGTCCTGCATCAGGTACACGCCGTCCGGCTTCAAGGTCCGATGAATCCCCTTGAGGACATTAAGTGGTTTGCCCTGGTCGTGAATGGCATCGAAGGTCGTGATAAAGTCAAAGGATGCGGCGTCCGCGGTCCGGTCGAAGTCACCCAGATCGATGGTGCGGAACTCGACGTTGTCGCGGCCAGCGCTCGATGCCTCCTGCTGCGCGTACGTGGTCGCCTCCTTCGAGAGATCCATTCCGACGAATCGGCTGACCGGGTAAAGCGACGCAAGCCTGTTGAGGATGCGCCCCCGACCGCACCCGACATCGAGCATGCGGATGCCTTTGGATAGACGATCATGCAGACCAGGCACCAGCGGGAGGATATGCGACTCGAGCGATGAGAGAACGGACTGGCCGCTATCCTCCGCCATGACCTCGTGGAACCGCGAATACCTAGAATAGGGCACTCCGCCGCCCTTCCTGAAGCACTCGACGATGTCGTCCTCGACGTCGCCAAGCACCGGAATGTACTGCGCGAATACCGCTAGGTTGTCGGCGGCAGCCGCCCGGGTCAGGAACGCGGCATGTTCCGGCGGCAGTGAGAATTGCAACGTTGAGGGATCTACCTCGATGACTTTCGCCGTGACCAGCGCGCCCAGCCACTCGCGAACATAACGTTCGTTGAGTCCGGCTCGCGCCGCGATCTCGCTCGACGTGGCTGGCGCCATCTTACTCATGATATCGAATAAGCTGGTGCGATGGCCCACTGAGATCATCAGGCACAGCGCACCATGGTTCAGCGTAGCCAGCAATTCTCCGGCGAACGTTTCTGCCTTTGCTTGATCGAAACCGGAGGTTCCGTCGTTCGTCGACATGACCCGTTCCTCCCTGGCCGCTAGATCAACTATGCCGCCCAACGTTGCGCATAGCCTGCCGGACAACAGCAAGCGAAGCGCCGCTGTTGGACGGTCTGGTTCATGCGCGTGGGTTAGCCGCGAGAATAACCATTGACGAAGCCCTTGCTCGCAACACCACGAAAGAATCGGCGGATCTCTTCGCATGCCCGCTCAGGCGTCTCGTAATGAACGAAGTGTCCTGCATCCGGAGCAAAACTAAACTCGAGATCGGTAAAGAACTCCGGAAGTCGATCGGTCCATGATCGCTTGAACACAGGTTCATGCTCACCCCAAAAGACCCGCGTCGGGTTGCCGATCGGCGGCGGAGGCGGTGCCACTCCCTCGATGACGGCCATTCGGCTCGCATGGTTGCTCAGATACCAGTTGAATCCGCCCTGAAGATTTCCGGGTTTCATGAAGTTGTCCACCCAGACTTCGAGTTCGTCGTCAAATGCGTCCTTGCGGTGAGACCAATGGCGCAAGAAGCTATGAATGTAGATGCGGCATGCGTCGCGCGACGAACCGATCAAATCGGCGACCCAAGGCATTTGGTGAAAGAACTGATACCACGTCTCAAGCAAGTGGCCAGGCTCTACCCACCGAGCGCCGATGCCTGGGTACGCGCAGTTGAAGAAAAAGAGCCCTGCAATCCGCCCGGGTGAGCGTCGGGCGATCACTTGCGCAACAAAGGCGCCGATATCATGAGCCACCAGGCCGATACGCTCCAACCCAAGCACGTCGGCAAGGGCGAGAATATCTGTAGCCAACGCCTCCGGGGTCGCGTCCCGAGCTGGGGTCAATGAAGTCTTCTGTGAATCTCCGAAGCCCCGGAAATCCGGAGCGACCAAATCAAACTCGTCCGCGAGGCGCGACATAACCGGCCGCCAGACGTGCGACCACTCTGGCCAGCCGTGAAGAAGCACCAGCGTTCGACCGGAGCCGCCACGCAGGTAGTGCAGACGGATGCCGTTTGCTTCGGTGAAGTGTGAGCGAATGCTTTTCATACCTCGCGGCTAAACGGTTCACTTCACCGGCTTGCAAGCAGCACAGCGAAGCGACGCTGCTTGCAAGTCCGGTGCAAGTGATGGTTGGGCGTCATTTCTCGCACGGAAAAGATCCGTCAGGGGTACTTAGGGTAGTACTTCATTCGCACGCGTCACTATGACGAGCGCCTTGGCAGCCTTCAGGTTCATCGCTAATAAAACAATAATATTTACAAAACTAGCCTGAGAGAAGTATGCTGGCGGACGTGCGAAACTATGCGCGCATGGCCACCAAGAAATCCCTGCCCGAGAGCGAACGGGCCTGGCTGAAGGTTCTGGGTACGATGAATGAGGCCCAGGCGCGGCTGTGTGTGGCGCAGAAGGCGCTGGAGTTGGGGCGCGGGGGCATCAGCCATTTGTCGGCGCTCACGGGCATGTCGCGTCCCACGATTACCAAGGGCATCGCCGAGCTCAAGGGCCAAGCAGCCAGCGGCGGTGCTGGGCGCGGGGGCGCGCGTGCGCCGCGGCGGCGGGGGCCGCAAGAAGGTCGAGCAAGCCGATGCGGCCCTGCTCGAGCAGTTGCAGCGCATTGTGGAGGAGACCACCGCTGGGGACCCGATGAGTGCACTGAAGTGGACCAGCCAAGTCCACCCGCGCCATTGCCGCGGAGCTTGGCCGGCGCGGCCACCCGGTCTCGCACATGACGGTGGCGCGCTGCCTGCACGAGCTGGACTATTCGCTGCAGGCCAACCGCAAGGCCGTCGAAGGCGAGCAAGCATGCCGGACCGCGACGCGCAGTTTCGCTATCTCAACCGCCAGGTCGCGCCTTTGCCGAGGCCGGCGACCCGGTGGTCTCGGTGGACACCAAGAAGAAGGAGCTGGTGGGGGCGTTTCGTAACCCCGGGCGCACCTGGCGCGCCAAAGGCCAGCCCGAGCCGGTGCAGGTGCATGACTTCCCGCACCTGGGCGAGGGCAAAGCCATCCCCTATGGTACCTACGATGTGGTGCGCGATCGCGCCGTGGTCAACGTGGGCATCACCCACGACACGGCCGAGTTTGCCGTGGAGAGTATCCGCCAGTGGTGGCGGCTGATGGGCAGCCGCCTGTACCCGGACTGCCGCAGACTGCTCATCTGTGCCGATGCCGGGGGCAGCAACGGCTATCGGCTGCGGGCCTGGAAAGTACACCTGCAGCGCTTGGCCAGCGGCATCGGCCGCGCCATCACGGTGTGCCACTACCCACCGGGGACGAGCAAGTGGAACAAGATCGAGCATCGGCTGTTCTCGCACATCAGCATCCATTGGCGCGGCCAGCCGCTGAAGACCTACGAGACGGTGGTCAACCTGATCGGCACCACCTCGACGCGCACCGGGCTGAAGGTCAAAGCCCTGCTCGATCGGCGCAACTACGAGACCGGGGAGTCGATCAGCGACGAACAGATGAAGGCGCTGCGGCTTCAAGTCCACAAGTTTCATCCGGACTGGAACTACACGTTGTTGCCGTGAATTGTAAACATTATTGTTTTACGGCGCCTAACTCAAATTCGGTCGGTGGCCCTGACCCCGATCAGGCCCGGTTACGCCGAGGTGACCAGGCAGTCGAACACCATCGATGGAGCTGCCCCGGGTGCTAGCGGGAAGTCTGAAGCAGCCGATACATTCCCGCAACGTTGGGTTCACGCCACTCCTTGTACATCCCCCAGCCGGCGTATTCGGGCATCGTCACCGTCTGCTTCAGCTCTTCCACCGACTTGCCGGCAGCCATTCCCGCTTTCACCCGATCGCGCAACGTCTCGAGATAACGGCGATGATCCGCGACGTCAGCCTTTCCGCCCAATGCACCGTGCCCAGGGGCCAGGATGTCGAAGTCCATGGCCTCGATCCCTCTCAGCGTCGCAATGAGACCGTCCAAATCCGCGTCGGGGAAATCTTGATAAGGCAGCCGCTTCACCGCGACGACGTCGACGGCGAACACGGTGCGCTCAGCCGGAAAACGCATCACGATCAGATTGTCCGAATGGCTGGGCCCGAGGTAGATCAACTCGACCTGCTTTCCACCCAGCTGAAGGGTCTTGCGGTCGGAGAAGGTGACCTGTGGCGTTGCTGTTGGAACCTGCTCGGCGACGATCCGCTGCTTCGCCCGCTCGTGGCTAACTACCGTCGCCGTATCTGCGAATATCTCGCCGCCCGCGATGTGGTCGGCGTGGCTGTGGCTGTAAACCAGATAGCGGATCGGCACGCCTGGGAAGCGCTTCGCGAGCTCCGCCTTAAGCCATTTCGCCGCATCGGCATTGATCGGGTCGGTCACCAGGATTCCTTCGGGTGTCACGAGAAACACCGAGTAGTGCGTGCGGTTCTGGAAGCGGTACAGATCGCCCGCGATCTTCGTGATGGAGCGATCGTCCCCCTGAGCATTCGCTTCAGCCCCGATCCATATCCAAAGCAACAGCAGCGCGGCAATGATCCTGCCGGTCCTTGTCATCGTGTCTCCTCCTTCAAGGTGAAAGTCTGCGGCCTACGCTCAAGCATACGCGTCGGCGCACCGCGAGTCTTGCTCGAATGGCTGAGGCCAGTCTTTGAAGCGTTCGATCGCGGCGTGGGCCACCCGGCGTCGATAGGACCCGGGCTGGAGCGCCTCGAGCAGCGCGCCCACGACCAGCTCGTCTATCGGCCGCTCATCCACCTCGAACGCTGGCTGCGTGAGCGTCCCTGGTGCTGGCCCGCCTGGTGCTGCATGGCCTCGCTTCGGAGATCCTGCATACGGTGCTGGTGCGGGAGAAGCTCGCCCAAGCTCAGCGTTCGTCCTCGCGGTAGCCTCTCCGGGCCGCCAGACAACCGCAATCATTCTCCGACCACCCCGCCCACCGCCACCCAGTGCTGCCCGTCGAACCGCGCGATCTGGAACTGGTCGATCGGCGCTCGACGCGTCTGGCTGGTGTTCATCCTGATGCCGGGCAGCAGCAAAGGCAGCTCCAGGTCCTTGATGGCCAGCGCCTGCCGCATGAGATTCTCGCGCGTGAGCTCGTCGCCGCACTGCTCCAGGATTTGGACCATGAGCTGTGCGCTGGTGTACGCGTAGGCGTTCTCCAAGTCCGTAGGATCGCCGTCGGGGCGGTAGCGCTTCATGAAGGCCAGGTATTCCCGCATCCCCGCATCGTTGTCCCAGGCCGGATCGCTCGGGTCCTTGAGAAACCTCACAGCCATCACCCCGCTGGCGATCTCTGGCCCGACGGGCTTCATCACCGAGGTCGCGTTGGCCGACGGTGCCGCGACGAAGCGCAGCGGCTTCCATCCGATGGCCGCGACCTTCTTCAAAGCCTGGGCAGAGAAGCGCGGCACCGCGAACAGCATGAGCGTGTCCGCGCCCGCACTCTTGAGGCTGACGATTTGCGAGTCGATGGTGGGGTCGGTGACTTCGTAGCTCGCCTCCGCGACGATCATCTTGCCGGCATTGGCGCCCAGGCCCTGCTTGAACCCCTTGAGCATATCGTGCCCGAGATCGTCGTTCTGATAGAGAACGGCGATTCGCGCTTGAGGCGCGCTGCCCAGGATGTACCGCGCCAGCGCCCTTGCCTCACTGGTGAGCGCCGGAACGATCGGCACGGTCCAGGGCGCCTGCGCAGCGTTCCGGAACTTCTCAGCACCGGTGACGATGAACAGCTGCGGCACCTTCTGCGCGTTGACATAGCGGTAGGTCGCCGAGTTGGTGGGCGTGCCGAGGCTGTGGTAGATCGCGAGGACCTGCTCCTGCTCGATGAGCCTGCGCGTGTGCTCCACCGTCTTCGGCGGGCTGTAACCGTCGTCGAGGCTGAGCAGCTTCACTCTGCGGCCGTTGATCCCGCCCTGCTCGTTGAGCCGGGCGAAGTACGCGCCATCCGTGAGCCCCTGTGCGCCCAGGCTGGATGCGGGACCGCTGTAGGGCATGGTCTGGCCCAGCTTGATCTCGGTGTCGGTAACGCCAGGGCCGTAGCTCTTCTGACCCCACGCCACGCTGAACGCGAGCGCGAGGCCGAGCCCGGCAATCGGCAGGGTACACCGCTGCGTCGTCACTTCCGGCTCCTGCGAAGGCTCACGGTACGCTCACCGTCTCTCTCTGGATGTTGCGCCTGCCGGTCGGCTCGAAGGTGACGATCGTGACCACGTGGGATCCGCTGGCGAGATTGGGGAGGTGCGTACGGAACAGGTCGCGGTCGACCCAGTCGAGCCGGCCCTCGCCCTGACCGACGCGCGCCAGGATCACCTGCGCGCTGGTGCCGGCGGGTAAGTCGACGAACGCATGCATGCTTTCGGCCGTGCCGTCGGTAGAGCGAACGTCGAGGTCGGCGCCGCCTCCCGCCGGACGGATGGACGCGACTCGACTGAGCGGGGCCAAGCGGTCGACATAGATCACGCGCTTGAAGTCGCTGAAGACGGCGGGCCCGCCATCGGTGCGATGCCGCCACGCGCGCACCGTGATGAAATGGACGCCCTCCTCCAGCTTGGCGGCATCCACCCCCTGGCGGAACTCCCCGTCGCCTCTGGCGGCACCGAGGCCACCCGCGCCGATCAGCGGGCTGCTCTTCTGCCGGAAGCGCTCGAAGCCGTAGGCGGTGCTGCCGGGAATGGTGAAATCGACCTTGCCGTTGCCGTTGACATCGCGGCCGGCGTCCAGCTTGAGGAGCGCCTGGTCACCATCGGCCCACACGTCGCGCAGCTCGTCCGAGTCGAGCAGCCGCACCGGCCGTGTGCGCACCCGCACTTCGAAGGTGTTCGCGGTGATGACGCTGATGTCCGTTTGCCGCCGCGAGCCGTTCTCGGCATCGTCGGCCGGATCGCCCTGACCGGGCAGGATCTTGGCGACACTGCTGAGCTCGACCCCGCGGGGGGCCTGGGGAGCGGCCAGCCCGTAGACGAGAACGCCCTTGCCGTGGAAGTCGAAGCGCCCATCGCGGTCAAGGGTCCCGGGGCGCTGGAAGCGCACGTTCACCTTGCTCACCCCGTCTTCGCCGAAGACTCGGACGACCTGGGGGATGTCGCGCCCGCCGCCACGATCCGGGTTGACCCTCGGGTCGGCGGCGTTGCCGGTCAGCTCGAGCAAAAGCGTCCCGGGTGCGAACCCCACCTGGGTGAGCGTGCGGCTGTCGAAGCCCGCGTCACCGCGATTGGACAGCAGGACGATGGCCGAGGACTGGCGTTCGAAGGCGAACAGCCCATCGGTACCGTCCCAGCGCTCGACGTAGTTGCCGCGGCCATGGGTATTGCGTGCCTCGATCAGCCGGGTGAGCAAGTTGCCGTCGCGCACGCTCAGCGCGTCGCCGCGGCCGGGCTTGGGGAAGTCGCGGTTGCCGAACTCGCGGCCATTGAAGTAGACCACCGTATTGCCGGGCATCATCAGCGTGTAGGCCTGCGCCACGCTCTCGAGCGCAAATGGCTTGAACACATCGTGGCTCTGAACAAAGGTGACCCCGGCCGAGCCGTTGTGCAGGCCGTCGTCCGCCACGTCGAGCGCAGCGTTCTTGATGGTCTGCCACGCGCCGAGCGTCGCGGTGCTTTCGAGGTTCTCCTTCAAAGCGAAGTAGAGCTTGAAATCGAGGGTGTCGCGGTTGCCGCCGATCCGGCCCGGGTCAGCGTGGTTGATGTCCTTGCGCACGTGCGGCAACAGCACTGCGGGGTTGGCGTCGTAGACCTCGCTGTAGGTGAAGACGTCCTTCTGGCTGCCGTCGAGCAGCCGCCGCGGGTGGGTCCGATAGACGGCGCGGTCGATGAAGTCGAGCACGAAGCCCTGGACGTGCTTTGCGGCGTCGATGCGCAGGCCGTCGATACCGATCACCTGGATCAGCCACTGGGCGTTGCGCATCAGATAGCCGGTGGCGTTCTCGACTACCGGATCGCCCTTCGCGGGATCCTTCAGGTTGAACGAGTGGACCGGGATGTTCGCCTCACCGGTCTTCGGATCGAAGACAGAGATCGTGCCGTGACCCCTGTCGGGATAGAAGCGGCGGTTGGCAGGATCGGGGACGTTCGCGAGGCGCCCGAACGCCGGGGTCTTGCCCGCGCGCATGTTGCGTGCATCGGCCGGGTCGACGGGGGTGCGGATGAAGCGGTAATTCTTCTCGTGGGCGATATCGATGAGGCCCGCCAGCCGCTCGTACTGATCGCCCCCCGCGAAAGCGGAGTGGAAATCGCCGTCGATGTCGTTCGGCAACGTGATCGCGAGCCCGGGATAGCCGCCGGCGGCAACGAATCCCGGCGTGGTGAGGCTCGAGTAGCCGTTGTGGTTCATGACGAAGTCGACGTGCAGGTCGATGTCCGCACGGTGCAGCATCCTGGCGAGCGTGCGCAAGCCGGTCTCCGTCCCATACAGCGTCGGCCGGCCCGGCCGCCCCAGGTCGAAGCGGTCGTACACATCGTAGCCGACGCTTTGGTCGCCGGTGTCGGCCCGGGACGGCGGCGGCAGCCACACGAAGCCATAGCCCGCCATGAACAGATCCGGGGCGCGCTGCTCCACCGTGCGATACGACGACTCGAACCACTGCAGGATGGGCGGGGGCGAGACGTCGACGGCCCAAGCCGGGAGACCGCCTCCCAGCAGCAGCGCGACAGCAAACCGCGTGAGCTTCGTCATGCGCTGGACGCCACCCATATTTCCATCCGAAAGGGAATGGACAGGATTAACAGGATTTTCAGGATTAACAGGATTTTTGCTTCGGGGAACCCGATGGCGGCGGCATGCCAGTGCTCAGCAGGGCTCTAATCCTCTTAATCCTGAAAATCCTGTCTATTGCTTTGCTTTTCAGGTCGTCGACCGAAGTCATCAACCTGAGACAACGGACTACGGCGCCAGCACGTCCGCACTGCGGTCGAACTGCGGGAGCGCGCGGCTGATACGATAGTTCGGCGAGAGATCCCAGTTGCGATAGATGTTCCCATCCGCCGCGTTGTCGAATTGCATGTACGGCTTGAACAGTCGGTCGAAGGAGCCCTCGCCCGCCGGACAATTGGCAACGCCGACGAATTCGTGCACCACTGCCGGTGTGCCATCCTTGAGCCGCGCCTGTGCGACCTCCTTGAGCTCGTCCTTCGGCAGGTAGCGGCCGGAAGTCATGGCCTGGCTCCCGGCAGTCGCCTGGGCACTGTACCATCCGATCCCCGCTGCGTCGGTAAGGCCGGTTTTCTTGCTCGCGGTGGTCACTCGCAGCAGGTTGCAGCCGGCAAAGTCGAACCCCACGGGAACGATCAGCGTGTGCAGGCTCGGCGCGCCGAGCTGCAAACCCAGCACCCCTGTGCAGTCGACATTGCCCGGATCGGCGGGAGGGCAGTCGTCCGTGCTCAACGTGAGGGGCGCCAGCGCCTCCGCCGAGATCACCGCAAGGTCGGCCCGGCTCTGGTTCACGATCGGCTTGAGATGGGGAGGATGCGGGAGCAGGCCATAGACGGCAACGTAGTAGCGCGCAGGGAATTGCTGCGGCTGGGTGTTTCCTCCATACACGCGCGGCGTCTCCTTGTCACCATAAGTCGCAACGAACACCTTGCCGCCCGCCACGGTCGGCGGATTGAACTTGGGGAACAGGCCGAGACGGTCGCGGGGTCCCGATTGTTCGCTGGTCCAGAGCTGGCGTCGCACATCCTGCGCATCCAGCGCGAGCAGAATGCCCTGGACACCGCGGGCCATGTTGGCGTCGCCGTCGAGCGGCACAACCGCCCAGACAATCCCGGTTCCCGCCTTCTTCGCCGCTGCTGGAGACCGCCAGCATCCCGCCCGGCATCCCTTGCGGGGGACGGTAGGTGCTCTTGCGCGGTCGGTCGAGCTCGACGAACCGGCCATTTTTCAGCTTGTAGGCCTTCAGCGTGTCGTTCTCGCCCCAGAGATACGCGCGGACAAGATCGGGGCCGGTCCATACCACGGGCGAACCGTGGAGGTGACCCCAGGTGGTCCCCGCTCCATGCACGTGCAGATCGGTGGCCTGGAACTCCTGCACGGCGTTGGGGTTCTTGCACTCCGGCGCACTCGGGCTCGCCGCGAACTTGCCCATGCTCGTGCGCGAAAGCAGGTACACGACACCCTGCTTTCCGCCGCCGAGCAGCAGGTTGGTGCCCGGAATGAGGACCGGTCCAGTCGAGCCGAGGTCCAGGTCGATACCCGACAGAAAACGCTCGTTGCAGGGTGTGAAGTAGTCCTTCACGACGAACGCGCCGTTGTCGAAGCGCAACTTGACGAAACTGTCGCCGTAGTTGGCGCCCCCGCTGCTCGCGTCGAACGTACCGTTGCCGGTGACCAGATAGATGTTGCCGTCGGCGTCGGCGGCCGGTCCCTGGCCGGACTGCCAGATACCGCCGTCCTTGCCGGTCGGCGTCGACGGCCAGAACCCGACTTGCTGCAGAGCTCGCGGCATCGAAGGCGAACATGCCGCCGCGGCTGCCGTCGCCACCGAAGGCGACGTGGATCACCCCGCCGCTGAGAAGGAGCGCCGCGCGCTGCTTCTGATGGCACGGGTTGTATCCATTGGGATAGGCGCAGGGCTTCGCCGCGTCAGGCGGCGCGCCCCCGATTACGACCGATGGCTGCCGCGGTGCACCGTCTTTGAGATTGAGCGCGTGGAGCCGGTACCTGAAGGTTCCCTCCTCCGCATGCCAGGCGACCACCCAGACCGTGGACTTCTGCGGGTCGACCACCGGTGTTCCCATGATCCCCCACTCCGGGTCGTTGGTGCTCCACATGTCGATGTCCTTGCCGCCGGGGCGCGGCGGGCCGAGCCAGGTCGGCCCACAACGGCCTGGTCCTGCCGTCGGGCAGCCGGTTCTCCGCGTCCGCGTCGTAGACGTACACGGTGTTGTGCATGGTCGCGACCACGACCGCGTTGAACGTGCCCCGCACGAGCGGAGCGTTCGGATTGGTGCTGGTATCGATGCGCAGCTGCGAGACATAGAGCGGTTGCGCAACCACTTGCCCGTCGACATACAGAGTCCACAGGCGGCCGAAGCTGTCCGGCTTGACGTTGGCCGTGCTCAGCACGGTCTCGGCGGCATTGACGCCGGTGCGGGCGTTGTCGTTGTGTTGTGTCAGTACGTCGGCGGCCTCCGCGCCTGCAGAGGTGACGATGGCCAGCAGGTTTGCCAGCGCGAGGCGCGAGACAAATCGCGCGCCGGCGGTTGCAGAAGCGGCGGCTCGCCGCGGTCTCGAGCCATGGCGCGTCCCGTGCTCGAGCGAAACGAGAGCCCGACCTTGCCCGCGGCGGCCCATTCTTGCTTGCATAGTGTCCCCACTGCAGCAGCACCGCGTCGCTTCCTGGTCCGGGATTGGAGGAGAACCAAGCTCGGCAACGCGTTACTACTCTACATCACGCGGGCCGCCAGGTCTTCAGCGCCTCGACACACACGGATGCGCGACAATAGATTCCCTCCCCCTTTGAGGGGGAGGGCTAGGGTGGGGGTGCAAACGTACGCGCTGTGGTGATGCCTGCGCTTCACCCCCATCCCCGCCTTCCCCTCGCGAGGGGAAAGGAGCACATCACCTCGCCTCCCCGCATAGGTCGAACCTTTGTGTGTCACCCGGCGAAAAGCCCCGGGTGCCCTGCTGAGTTACAACAGGAAGCTATCCGCATGCAGCGAGGCCGCACTCACATCCTGCAGTGTCACCTGCCCGTCCGTGCCGAAATCGAAGACCATGTCACCCTCGACCTGCTGCCCGCGCGCCATTACCCAGTCGAAGGATATGTCGCCGGCGATGCTCCTCAGATCGATCTTGTCCGCGCCTGCCTGGAAACTTTGGATCTCGATGTTGTCGCCGGCGCCGCCGACCAGCACGTCGTTGCCGCCGCCGCCAATCAGAATGTCGTCGCCGTCGCCGCCGTCCAGGATGTCGTCGCCGTCGCCGCCCATCAGCACGTCGTCGCCGGCGCCGCCGTTCAGCGTCACGCCGATCGGGCCGGTGGCCGAGCCTCGAGCACGTCGTCGCCGTCGACAGCCGTTGATCACCAGCCGGTCGTTGGCCGTTCTCGAAGCCCGCGACGTTCACCTGCGCGGCAAGACCGAGCACGCTGAGACGCCGCGGTCGTCGTCCGAAACCACCTGGACCACGTCGTCGCCGTTCGTGCCGCTGGGTGGTGACCGTGTCGATCGCGCCGTCGCCGCGCCGCCGGCGGCGACGGCGAGATTGAGGTTGACCTCGGTCACGTCGGTGCCGCTCAGGTCGTTGACGACGATGTTGTCGGCCCCGCCCAGCGCGTTGAAGTCGATCGACTCGACGTCGTTCAGATCCATCGTGACGTGTGGCGATGTTGCGGAAGAATGTCACCCGCCCTTCGGCGGTCGGCCGAGATCGTGATCTCCTCGGCCGCGTTCGCGCCGTTGAAGAGCATCGTGTCGAAGCCGCCCTCGCCCTCCAGCGTGTCGTTGTCGTCGCCCGGGTTCCACACGAAGGTGTCGTCGCCGTCGCCCATGAACGCGATGTCGTCGCCGTCGCCGCCGTTGATGAAATCGTCGCCCTCGCTGCCGAGGAAGATGTCGTCGCCGAGAGCCGCCGTTCATGGTCAGCTGGATGCCGTCGGCCTCCAGGCTCGTCGCATCGATGACGTCGTCGCCGCCCAGCCCGTTGAGCGTCAGGCGATCGTTCGCCACCTCCTGGAAGAAGATGTTCGACGGCCGCCGGCAGACCGAAGACGTTGATTCCGCCCGCGTCGCCCGCGACGCCGACGACGTCGGCGCCGTTGGTGGCGTTGACGGTGACCGTGTCCGCCGCGCCGTCGCCCCCGCCGTTCGGGCCGCGCAGGTCGATGCCGATCTGCGTCACGTCGGTGCCGCTCAGGTCGCCGACGACGATGTTGTCCGCGCCCCCGAGCGCCCGGAAGTCGATCGTCTCGACGTCGTCGAGGTCCATCGTGACCGTGGCGATGTTGCGGAAGAAGGTCACGCGGCCGCCGTTCGCGGTGATGTCGATGTTCTCCGTCGATGTTCGCGCCGAAGAACAGCATCGTGTCGGTGCCGTCCTGCCCCTCGATGGTGTCGTTGCCGTCGCCTGGGTTCCACTGGAACACGTCGTCGCCGGCTCCCATCCTCGCGAGGTCGTTGCCATTGTCGCCGAAGACGAAGTCGTCGCCATCGCCGCCGAGGATCTCGTCCGCGCCCTGGCTGCCGAGGATCGTGTCGTCGCCCGCGCCGCCGTCGATCGTGAGCTTGATCACACCCGCGGGGAGGGTGGTCGCGGTGATGCCGTCGTCGCCGCCGAGCGCGTTGATCACCAGGCGGTCGTTGGCCCCTTCCGAGTTCGCGATGTTCACCTGGCGGAAAGGCCGAGGACCGAGACGGACGTCCCGGCGCCGACCACGTCGATGATGTCGTCGCCGTTCGTTGCCGTTCGACGATCACCACGTCAGCCGCACCATCGCCAGCGGTACCGCCGATCGCGCCGGCGAGATCGACGTTCACTTCGGTCACGTCGGTGCCGGTGAGGTCGTTGACCGTCACGATGTCGGCGTTGCCGAGCGCGTTGAGCTCGATGCGTCTCGACGTCGTTCAGGTCCATGACGATGGTGCCGAGGTCTGCGGGTGAAGCGCACCCGCTCGCCGTTGGCCGAGGCCTCGAAGCTCTCGGCCCCGCCACTGCCGTTGAACAGCATCGTGTCGGTGCCGTCCTGGCCCTCGACCACGTCGCTGCCGTCGCCCGGATCCCACTGGAAGACGTCGTCGCCGGCGCCCAGCCGCCCGGTGTCGTTGCCCTGCTGGCCGTCGATGAAGTCGTTGCCGTCGCCGCCGAGCAGGAGGTCGATGCCGTTGCTGCCGAGGATCGTGTCGTTGCCGGCCCCGCCGTCGACGGTGATCTTGATCAGCGGGGAGAGGTTGCCGGTTGCGCTGAAGGAGTCGTCGCCGCCGTTCATGTTGACGACCAGGTTCTCGGTCGTGCCGATGTCGATGGCGAAGGGCGCCGGGTCGAGGCGGTCGAAGCGCACGCGCGTGCCGTTGGCGGTGACGGTGAAGTCCTCGTCGCCGCCGCCGCCGTTGACTTCGGCGGTGTCGGTGCCGGCGCCGCCTTCGAACAGATCGGTGTCGTCGCCCGGGTTCCAGATCATGCGGTCGTTGCCGCCCTCGCCCGAACACCTGATCGTCGTCGTCGCCGCCGGTGAGGACGTCGTTGCCATCGCCGCCGAAGAGCAAGTCGAAGCCGCCCTTGCCGAGCAGGGTATCGTTTCCGCTCTGGCCGAACAGCTGGTCGCCGCCCGAGCCGCCGGTCAGCACGTCGTTGCCGGCGCCGCCGAACAGCAGGGCGCGGGGCAGCGCGCCGTTGGCTTGGTCCAGCGTGATGACGTCGTTCCCGCCCTGGCCGAATACCTGAATCAGTCGCGGTGTTGGCGACCGACGGCGTGCCGCCCACGACGCCGACCGCCCCGCCGTTGATGAGGATGTTGCCGGCGGCGTTGCGGCTCACGACGATGTTGTTGTCGAGGGCGTCGCCGAAGACGCTCAGCAGGCCCGCGCCCGGAATGAACGAGGCGGTGACGGCCTGGATGAAGACATCGTCGCCGCCTCCATCCATCAGGAGGTAGTTCGCGTTAGCAAGTTTTTTCATTTCCGTTGCTCCATTTCAAGTTGAGTGAAAAAAACCATCTGGATGCTTCCAGGAGACTCCTGTCGCCTGCACGCGCTGCATCCCGCGCGTGCAGGCGAGTTGAGACCGCGGGCCGATCCGCTCAGAGTCGCCCGCCCGACCCAGGCGTGCGACTGTCCCCGTCATGGCTCGCGCATCGCGCGGCTTGCGAACACGCCCAGCGGCTCGGCCAGGTACTCGAACAGCGTGCGGCTGCGCGTCGTGACGAACAGCTCGGCCGGCATGCCGGCCTGCAGGCGCAGCCCGGGATGATTCTTCAGTGCCGCGGTGTCGACCTCGACCGTGGCGACGAACCAGGACGCCCCGCTCTCCGGAGCGCTCACGCGGTCCGGCGAGACGAACACGACTTTCGCGGGCAGCAGCGGCGCGGAGCGCGAGTCGAACGCGCTCAGGCGCACTTCGGCCGGCGTATCCTTGCGCACAGAGTCGATGTCCTGCGGATGGATGCGCGCTTCGACCACGAGCTTCTCGCGCGCCGGCACCACGTCCAGGATCGGCTCGCGCGGCCCGATGACCTCGCCCACGGCGGAGACGCGCATGGCCATGACCTCGCCGTCGACCGGCGAGCGCACCAGCTGGCGCTCGACCTGGTCCTGAGACGGGCGCAGCCGCTCTTCCAGCTCGCGCACTTTGGCCGCGGCTTCCTTCATTTCGTCGGCGGCCTGCTGCTGGTACTGGTTGCGCGCCTGCGCCATGCGCGCCTCCAGCTCGCCGACACGCTGGCGCGCCACCGCCAGGTCGCTGCGGTACTCGCCCAAGTGGGCGCGGTAATCGGCAGCGGTGCGCTGGAGCGCAAGCAGGCGCGTGCGCTGAACGAACCCTTGCTGCGCGAGCTTGTCGTTGATCTCCAGCTCCTCGGCCGAGAGCTTGGCGGACGTATCGGTCGCCTCGATCTGCGACTCCAGCGCCGCCATTTGCGCGTGCGCCTCGCGAATCTGCGACCGCAACGAATCGAGATGTTCGTCCAGCGTCCGCCGGCGCGCGACGAACAGTGCGCGTTCCCTCACCAGGTGCTCGGCTGACTCGGGCGCGCTGGCGAGATCGGCCGGGACGGCGAAGCGCGCCTCGAGCGCAGCCTCGGCTGCCGCACGCTGGCTGCGGATGCGCTCGGCGCGCAGCTGGTCCTGCAGCAGACTCAGCTCTGCATCGCTGCGCACGTCGCCGATTGCGATCAACGGCTCGCCCGCACGCACGGTCTGTCCATCGCGCACCAGGATCTCGCGCACGATGCCGCCTTCCTGGTGCTGAACGGTCTTGCGGTTGAGCTCGACCTTGACCTGAGCTTGAGCGACGATGGCGCCCGACACGGGAGCGGTTGCCGTCCATACGCCGAAGAGCAAGAGCACGGCACATAGAGGTGCGAGCGCCCAGTACACCTGCCGGCGCAGCTCGGCAAGCGCCGCGGCATCTCGATCGCCCTGTGCGAGCAGCGCGCCCAGGGAAGGGACGGCCATGGTCTTCATGCGAGCGCCTCCGACGGTTCGGTTGGTTGGACGACGCTGAGCCGAGCCGATGGCTTGGCCAGGGTGCGCACGCGCGGCAGGACCGCCGCGGCAGGACCGAATGCCTCGAGCGCGCCATCCTTGAGCACGGCGAGCTTGTCGAGCTGCGACATCAGCTTCTGCCGATGGCCCACCATGACGAGCGTCACGCCGCGCGCCTTCAGCTCGGCGAGCGCGGCCAGCAGCGCCATCTCGCCCTCGGCATCGAGATTGGCGTTGGGCTCGTCCAGGACGACCAGCCGTGGATCGCCGTAGAGCGCTCGGGCCAGCGCGATACGCTGGCGCTGCCCGCCGGACAGCACCGCTCCCGCTTCGCCGATCTGCGTGTCGTAGCCTTCCGGGAGCCGCAGAATCATTTCGTGGGCGTGCGCCGAGCGGGCGGCTTCGACTACCCGCTTCGAGTCCACCGCCCCCAGGCGCGCGATGTTCTGCGCAACGCTGCCGGCGAACAACTCCACGTCCTGCGGCAGGTAGCCGACGTATTGGCCGAGCGCATCACGGTCCCAGCGCGCTATGTCGGCGCCGTCGAGCCGCACGCTGCCTGCCTGCGGTGTCCAGATCCCGAGGATGAGCCGGACCAGTGTGGTCTTCCCGGATGCGCTCGCCCCGATCAGGCCCAGGCTCTCGCCGGCTTCGAGCTGGAAGCCGATGCCCTTGATCAGGGCCGGGCGCATCGGCGCGGTCGCAAACACCACCCGCTCCAGCTCGAGCCGGCCGCGCGGGGCGGGCAAGGCGAGCTCGCAGCCCGCTGAGACGGTCGCGGGCCGGTCGTTGAGCCGCTGCCAGGCGCCACGCGCCTCTACCAGGCCCTTCCAGCCGCCGATCAACAGCTCGGCCGGCTGCAGCGCTCGCCCCAGCAGGATGGTGGCCGCGACCATGATCCCGGGCGAGGCGTTCGCGTCGATCACCAGCCAGGCCCCGAGGCCGAGCATGGCTACCTGGAGGCCCTGGCGCGTGATGCGTGCGGCCGCCGAGAGCCTGGCAGACGTCGCTCCCAGGGCCGCCTGCGTATCGAGCAGCTCGTCGTGCCGCGTCCGCCAGCTCGCGATCGCGGCCGCCGTCATGCCCATGCCGATGATCGCCTCCGCATTCCGGGTCAACGCTTCGGCGTGACGGTTGGCGGCACGCGAGCCGCGCAGCGCTTGCTCCGTCCGCGTGCGTGTGAGCCGCTCGGTCAGCACCCCCAAGGCGACGAGCAGGCCGGCGCCGATCGCGGCCGCCAGCCCGAGCATCGGATGCATCAACCCGATGACTACGAGATAGATCGGCAGCCAGGGGGCATCGAACAGCGCCTGGATACCGCTGCTGCTGAGGAAGGCGCGCAGCTGCCCGATATCGCGCAAGGCATCGGTGTCCGCCCGACCCGTCGTGCCGGCCGCCCGCTGCAGCACCGACGACAGCGCGGCCGGCGACAAGCGCCGATCCAGCGACGCGCCGGCCCAGGCCAGGGCGCGGGCCCGCGCCGTGTCCATGCAATAACCCAGGGCCAACGCCAGCAGCGCCAGCGCCGTCAGCATGACCAGTGTCTCCATGCTCCGGCTGGCGAAGACGCGGTCGAACACCTGCACCATATAGATGGCCGGCATCAGCAGCGCCAGGTTGAGCAGCAGGCTCGCCGCGCCGGCCAGCAGCACGAACGGCCTGAGGTGCTTCACGAACAGCCACCCCATGAATCGATTCCTCCTCGGCAGTGCTCTGGCTGCCCGCAGCGCAAAGCGGGAAAGCCGGTTCCGGAGCTACACTTGCGCGTGCCCCGTGACAGGGTCCGGCGATTGAGGCTGGGGGTGAGGCTGCTGCGCCCCAGCCGTGCATCAGCGGCGACGGAATGCTCCGCTACAGGCGTGAATGTGGCGTTGGGGGCGCCGTGAAAGGGGCGTGAAAGACCCCTTGCCGGCCCTCGACGATCCGAAAGGACTACAGTGCCGGCGCGGCCGGATCGCGAACTGCATTTAAAACGATCATGCCCGGAGCGGCCGCCAAGAAGGCGCGCCACGCGGGCACCGGGGCGCGGCAGCCGCCGCTTCGGGCAAAATGGTGCGTCAGGCGCAAGCTCGCCGTGGCGGCCGGGTGGGTTCCCATGGCATGTCGAGTGAAGGAGCTGGGGTGGCGGCGGTCGCATGTATCGAACGCTTGAGCCTGCATCGGTCGGATCGCTCGTGAAGGGGGCCCGATGATGCTGATGGCAGCGGCGGCACTCTTCGCCTGTCTGGCGGCAGCCACCGCCCTATGGCGGCAGCATCGGCGTGGCCGGAACCGAATGTACGCCCAGTTGGCGGCGCAAAGCCACCGGGCGATCGACGCCGGGTCGATCGAGCTGGCGCCGGAGGTAGCGCTCGCCGATCCCGGCTCCCTGACAGCCGCGTTTGCGGCGGACCGCATGCTGCGTGTACGGCCTTTCGTCGATTCGGGAACACTTGCACGGATGCGCGACGAGGCCCTGGCCGCGATGCAACGCATGGACCCCAGCTACGTGCCGGCGCACAAGAAGGGGCACACCCTTTCGTACGAGCAGATCCTGCGCCACGCGCCGCACCTGCTGGGCTTCTATCACAACGTCGCGGTGCAACGCTGGATCGCTATGGTCACCGGCACCGACGTGAAACTGACGCCGCTGCAGGACCAGAGCTCGCTGTCGGTGTTGTGCTACAAGGACGCCGGCGATCACATCGGCTGGCACTACGACCACAACTTCTATCGCGGCCGTCACTTTACCGTGCTGCTGATGCTCGTGAACCGCGCGGCGGACGGCGGCCCTTCCAAGAGCCGGCTGCAGCACCAGCTCGCCGACGGCAGCGCCGAAGCCATCGACATGCCGGACAACACGCTGGTCGTGTTCGAGGGTGCCCGGGTACGGCACCGGGTCACGCCCATCGCCGAAGGCGACCTGCGGATGGTGCTCAGCATGACCTACTGCGACGACCCCAGGACCCACCCTCTGAAGGACGCCGCCCGGCGCATCAAGGACACAGCGTTCTTCGGACTGCGCGCGCTCTGGGATTGATCTCTAGCGCCGTCAACGCAGCGTGCGGAGCGCTGTGAGCTCGGTTGCAAGCCCGTTACCCGGCCGTTGATGGGCCGCTTGAACTACCGGGGTGTGCGGCACACGCTCGCCAGGCGACCAGGACTGGACCGGCAGTTGCCGCGGTGTATGATAGCCAGGCGTCGGCTTGGCTACCTGAATGCGAAACTTGCTGCCCGCGGAGCTCAAGCGGTTCCCGTTTTTGTGCCTGCTCATCGCGCTGCTGGTCGCGCTGCTGGCCGCAGCCGGGTTGCTGCAACCTCAATACCAGTTCAACCAAGGTGTTTACGTGCCGCTGCACACGGCTATGCACGTGTTCTCCTTGGTGATTTCCTGGCTGGTGTTTGCTATCGGTTGGAATACTCACGACCCAGAGCGGGCTGGTAGCGTCACATTGCTCGCGTGCGGATTTCTCGGCGTCGCTCTGTTGGATTTCGGACACGCGCTGTCCTACGCAGGGATGCCGGACCTGGTGACCCCTGCCTCACCGGGAAAGTCCATCACCTTTTCTCTCGTCAGCCGGCTGTTCGCCGCACTCGCTCTGCTCGCGCTCGCCGTCATTCCAAGACGACCGCTGCGGGTTCCCAGCTCGCGATACGTGTATCTCGCGTCAACGCTCGCCCTCGTCGCGCTTGTCTACTGGGTGGTGCTGCTCCACCCTGGCGTGCTTCCGCGCACCTTTGACCCGGGGTCGGGACTGACACCGTTCAAAGTCGGCAGCGAGTATGTACTGGTTACGCTGCACCTGGTCGCCGCGGCCGGATTCTACTGGCAACTGCGAACCGCACAGTCGTCGAACGCGGCGTATTTGTTCGCAGCTTCTATCGTAATGGCGCTCAGCCAGGTATTGAACGCGCTCTATTTTCATCCGTATGATGTCCATAACTTCCTGAGCCACGTATACCGGGTCATTGGTTACATCCTCATTTACCGCGGAATCTTCCTCAGCGAAATGCGCGAACCGTACAACGTGGCTGAACGGCTACAAACAGAGTTGCGGAGCTCGGCGACACGCCTCAGAGAAATGAGCGCTCGCATGCAGCAGGACATCGAGGAGGAGCGCAAGCGCATATCGCAGTCCTTGCACGACGAGATGGGGCAGAGTCTGACGGCGCTGCAACTGGATGCCGACATGATACGCCGGCACTCCGGCGAGGAGGCTGTGGTTCTGGACGTAGTCGACCGCATGCAACGAAGCATCGAAGACAGTGCGGCCTCGATGCGCCGGATCGTGGCCGACATGCGGCCGCGCGTCCTGGACGACCTCGGGATCATTGCAGCGATCAAGAGCCTGGTGAAGGACGTCTCCACCCGGACCGGCACAGAAGTGGTGTTTGTTCCAAAGGGCGCGTTGGATGACGTGGAGGATTCCACCAAGACCGCGCTGTACCGCATGCTGCAGGAGTGTCTGACGAACGTAGCCCGGCACGCGCGCGCCACCAGAGTCGAGGTCCATCTCAGCGCCACCGGCCACCACATCGAAATGACGGTGGCCGACAACGGCTGTGGGTTCGAGCCGGCAGCGCGCCTCAAGCGCGGATCGTTTGGATTGTTCGGCCTCAGCGAGCGCGCGGGACAACTCGGCGGAGCCGTTGCCGTCGAAAGCGTGCCGGAAACAGGCACTCGGATCACCGTGAAGCTTCCGCGCGCAACCGCCCCCGGCGCGCCTGCGTCGGGCTGACGCGATACCATCGTTGCCGACGGTCGCAGGCGGTCACGGATCAGGGGCGTGCTGACGGACCAGGAGAGCTCGTTTGGGGCGCAAGATGGACATCCTCGTGGTGGACGACCACCTCGTTGTACGCGAAGGGCTCAAGCGCATTCTCCAGGAATGCGATGACTGCGCCGTGACGGCCGAAGCGGGGAATGTTGCAGATGCCCTGGCGTGGCTGCGCAGAAGCCGATTCGATGTGGTGTTGCTCGACCTCTCGTTGCCGGAGAGAAGCGGTCTGGACCTGCTCAAGACGATAAAGAAGGAGCTGCCCCGGCTGCCCGTGCTGGTCCTGAGCGCGTATCGAGAGGATCACTATGCCGTGCGGGCGTTGAAGGACGGCGCGGACGGGTATCTCAACAAGGAGAGCGCCTCGGAATCGCTGATCGCTGCGATCCGCAAGGTGGCCTCGGGCGGCAAGTATTTATCGGCCGCACTGGCGGAAAGAATCGCCCTGGAAATCGGGACCCGCCACGATCGCGCTTTGCACGAGGCGCTCTCGGACCGCGAGTTCGAGATTCTCAAGCTCATTGCCCGCGGCGCAAGCCTCAAGGAGATCGCCGAGCACCTCCATATCAGCCCCAAGACAGTGACGACCTACCGGGCACGCATCCTGGAAAAGACGGGGCTTGCCAGCAATGCCGAGCTTACCCGCTATATGGTCGAGAATAATCTGCTCGACTAGCACTTGGCCGTGCCGGCCGCAGCGCCTGCCGGCTCGGCCCGGCCGTTGGCGTTCTGTAGGGTTTCCCCTACGCAATCCAGCGTAGTTATCCCTCTAGGAAGACGCCATGCGCCAAAGATACAATGGGTGCTGCGGGGACGCATAAGAACAATGATTGCAGGAAGCACCGTGATCAGCATCATGTTGGTCGAAGACTCTGTGGCGGTCAGGAACCGCCTGCGAGCGATCCTGGAAGACCTCCAGCGATTTCAGGTTGTCGGCGAGTTCGACGCCGCCCAGGATGCGATCGCGGCGATAGCTTCCCAGCCGCCTGACGTCGTGGTCCTGGATATCAGGCTTCGGGCCGGCAACGGCATCGAAGTGTTGCGCCACATCAGGGAGCACGCTCCTGACGTCAAAGTCATCGTGTTCTCGCAACACGGCGACCCGGAATACCGGGAGCAATTCGAACAGGCGGGCGCGAACTTCTTCTTCGACAAGACCCACCAGGCGGGACAACTGGTCGCGACGTTGAGCCAGCTCTGCGCTGAATAGCTGTCGCGCGCGCCGCTCGGCGCAACCAGCGCGCTATTCAAGGTTTCCGCGCTGTGTAGGGAAATCCCCACATTGCAATCAGCATCTCCTGATACCCGCAGCTTGCGCGTGCGGGTAAGGTCCGCCTCGTCGTGCCCGTTTGATCCGGTATCGCATGCATGAAGGGTTGATCGAAGCAGCCACACGCCCACCTCGCTGACTCGGTATCTGGCGATAGTCTTCGGGGCTCATGCAACTCTCTCAAGTAACGGGAACGGACTGCGATGAACTCGGTTCTGAGCACCGCGACATCCGTCGTTCTCGCTGCTGTCTTGGCTTGCCGGGGCAATCGAAACTGCCTCGGCGGCAGTTCGAATCATCGCTCCTTCCTCCGCGCTCGCGGGCGATCTCCTCGATGTCCAGTTGCAGGTGAGCTCCGCCCCTGGCGGCAGTTCGGACGGCCTTACCAGTCTCGGGGGGTTCGATAACGGCACCTTTACGTTGTTGTTCGATCAGGACGTGTTCGAGGTCCCGCCGGGAAATACGCTGCACCTTTCTTCCGCTGCTGCCGGCGCCTTTCTATGCGGACGCCACTAACGCTTCGACGCTCGATGAGCTTGGCTATCGTGTATGCGGCAGCGTTGCCGGACAGCGCACCGCTGGGCGTGATCGCCTCGGGACAGCTCGGCGTCAAGCCCGGGGCTCCGGACGGGGCCCACCGGGCTCACGTTGCGGATCGATTTCAATGGCGGCGATTTCGACTTCGACGAAGAATTCAACCCCTTGGCTCGCACTTTTCAGACGTCACAGGCTGTCGTGGTCGTCCCGGAGCCATCCGGCTGGATGATGTTGCTCATCGGCCTTGCAGGGATCGGTTTGATTTCGCGCCGTCGGCTCGGATGGTAGGCCGCGCAGCGGGACCGCATCGCAATCCCTGACCATACGCCGAGCAGGACGCGAGAAGGCGATCGGATCGAATCGGTCTGCTTGGCCGATACCGCCGCCGTCCGCAGAAGAGAATCCGATCCTGGAGCAGCAAGCAGGGACGATCCAGGGGAGATCCTGAAGTACGGTTTTCGAGGCCGTCTGTCCTTCCCATTAGGGAACGGACACTGATGGTGGGGACGAATGCCATGCCTGAAGCCTTATCTTTAGCCCGGCTCTCCGCCGGCCGCTGCCCTGTCGCCAACAAGCCCCGTTCCAACCCGCCGTTCCGTCGCAAGCCGCTGTTCGAAACCTTGGAGCAGCGTCTGCTCTTGTCCGCGGACCTGCCCGCGGCGCTCGCCGTTACGAGCCTTCAGCAGGAGGACCAGAGCAACCCTTCCGTTCTCGTGGCTCAGGATCTGCAGGCCTCGCCGGCGCCGGTCATCATCAGCTCGGCCACTCTGTTCGCGGGCAACGCCGACAACGTCTGGCGCATCACCGGGCCCGACCAGGGCACGCTCAATGGCCAGGCGTTCTCGGGCACCGGCACCCTGATCGGCGGCGCCGACAACAAGGACACCTTCATCTTCGAGGCGGACGGAAGCCTCAGCGGATACCTGGATGGCGGCGCGGGCGGCTTCGACAGCCTGGTGATCGAGGGCGGCAGCGTCGGCACGGCCCGCTACTCGGCCAGCGGCCCCGACTCCGGCACCGTCGAGCTGGACGGCAAGGTCATCCAATACAAGGGCCTCGAGCCCATCACCGACAACAGGAACGCGGCAACGCGTGTGTTCACAGGCACAACCGCCAACGACCGCATCCGTTTGCGCGACGCGCCCTCCGGGCAGATCACCATCGAGGCGCAAGGCGCAACCTTCGAAAGCATCACCTTCCCCAATCCGACGACCAGCCTGACCATCAATGCGGACGTCGGCGACGATGCCATCACGGTGGATTCGCTCGGCGCGGATTTCACCGCCAGCCTCACCGTCAACGGCGGCGACGGCACGGACTCGATTCAGGTCATCCGCACCGGGAACCTCGTGCTGAACGACTCCCACGATCACTTCCGGGTCGGAGTCGATCACGTTGAGCAGCATCGAGCAGGCGGCTGTCGGCGGAAATGTCCTCAACACCGCCGCCTTCAGCGGACCCGTCATTGCGGCGGCGGGGGCGCCCGAATGGATCAGTCAGGGACCGGGCCCGATCCACGGCGGCCAGGTCACGGGGATCGAAAACAAGCCGGTCACCGGCGCCATCCAGGCCATCGTCACGGTTCCGGGCGACTCCAACACCATATACATCGGCTCGGCCAACGGCGGAGTGTGGAAGACCGTCGACGGCGGCGCAACCTGGAAGCCTCTCACCGATCAATTGCCGTCGCTCTCCATCAGCGAACTGACCCTGGACCTTGGCGACCCCACGCACCAGACTCTCTATGCCGGTACCGGCAAGGTCAGCAGTCTGAACGGCATCGGCAGGGCGGTTGGCCTGCTCAAGACCACCGACGGGGGACAGAACTGGACGCTGATCCGCAACTCGGAGTTCGACGACAACCCCATCACTGCGATCATCGCGAACGGCGACGTGGTGCTGGTCGCAACCAGCACGTTCCTGCTTCGCAGCGAAAACGGTGGCCTCAGCTTCTCGAAGATCACCGCCGAGCGCGGCCCCGCCGATGGCCAGGACAACGACGGCGACCTGGCGTTCGACGAAGTCCTGGTGGCCGCAGTCGAGATCAACGCCCCTGGAAGAGACTACAAGGAAAAGGACATCGTCACCGTCGTCGGCGGCGCGCCCACCGAGCCCCAACTGGTTGCCAAGCTCAGGGTGGAGAAAATCGGCGCCAACGGCGTGGTGACCGGCCTCAGCGTCCAGGCTGTCGGCCAATACTCGTTCGAGCCGAGCCGACCCGCGAGCGTGACCGGCGGGGCCGGCAACGGCCTGACGGTCAATCTCACCTTTACTCCAGCCGAGGAGCGGCTGCCGTCGGGCAAGGTCAGTGATTTGGCCGTCGATCCCTCGAATCCCTCGCGCATCTACCTGGGACTGGAGCGCAACGGCACCAGCGCCGTGTTCCTCAGCGAGGACGGAGGCTCGCAGTTCTTTCCGGTCAACACCGGCATCAACATCGACCCTGTTGCAACCCGGGTCCTGTTGTCCGTGAGTCCGGCCGTGGACCCCGTCACGGGCAACCATCCGGTTTATGCGGGTGTGGTCAAGGATGCCAGAACGACGCTCACGGTGGCGGCCAAGAAGGGCGATACCGAGCTGACCGTCGCCCGCGTCGACAACCTCGCCCTCAATGACAAGGTCAACGTCGCCTTCAGCGACCCGGGCTTCGAGATCATCGACATCTTTCCCAGCACCAAGACGATCCTCCTCGACAAGCCTTTGCAGTTCGATCACCCGGCCGGTACGAGGCTATTCGTCGCCGTGAAACCCGGGAAATCAACGGCGCGCGTAGACGCCATCTACCGGTCGGCCAACCACGGCGCCACGTGGACGGCCATGGACGCGCCGGGTGATCGCGACGGAGGTGTCAATACGGGTGCTCAGGCTGAGCGGCACTTTTCCATGCTCGCGGATCGCACGAACCCGAACGTGGTGTTCGTGGGCGGCGACCGCCAGCCCCGTCCGTTTCTCATTGCCAACAGCACCGGAGCGATTGATTTCACCGGGCGGCTGTTCCGCGGTGACGCCAGCGCTGCCCCAGGGAGCCAGTGGCAGTCGGTCACCGATATTTTCGCCGACCCGGACGGGCCAGTGGGCAGAACCGCGCCGCACGCAGACTCCCGCACCATGGTGTTCGACAACGACGGCAACATCCTGGAAGGGGACGACGGCGGCATCTTCCGCCTGCTCAATCCCAACACCTTGGCGACCCGCCAGTGGGTCACTCTCAACGGCGACCTGCGCCTGACCGAACTGCATTCGGTGGGCTACGACTCGGTCAACCACATCATCGTCGGTGCGGCTCAGGACAACGGGACGTCGCTCCAGAACGGACCGGGCGATCCGGTGTGGACCAAGCTCCTGGGAGGCGACGGCGGGGTGGTGAACGTCGCAAACAGCGCAACCGAGAGCATCAAGTACATCAGCACGCAGCACATAGAGTTCTTCAGGGCCGTTGAGGGCATCGGCTTCGGGCTGTTCCCCGGGGACGGGCGCGACCTGGAAGTCAACGGCACCGACTTCTTCGACGATGTCGAGCTGACGGAGGATTTCGACGATACCCTCCAGTTCTACCAGCCCATCATCCTCAACGAGGTCGACCCCGAGCGGCTGCTGCTCGGCACCAGCTTCATCTACGAGGAAGATCCGGACATTCCGGGCTTCAGCGATCCGGGGGACGACATCTCCCTGCGCAACGGGAAGCCGGACGTATCAAAAGGCAAGAAGGTTCCGGACCCGAATGCCACCGTCGGCATAGTGACGGCCCTGGCTTACGGCGGCCGCGAACGCAATAGCGCAGGAGCCCTGATCGACAAGCCCGACATCGCCTTCGTCGCCGGCGGCAAGGGGCTCTTCGTGCGGCTGGCCAAGGATGGGCGCTTCGTTCCGATTACGAGCTGGAAAGACGACGCGCCGGGCGGGGCCGTCATCAGGGATATCGTCCTGAACCCGGAGAACTGGCGCAAGGTCTACGTCACCGACAGCAAGAGCCGGGTCTGGCTGGGAGAGCTGGCCGCCGACGGCACGCCGACCGCGACCTGGACCGAGCTGACCGGCAACCTGGCCGACCTGCTGACTCTGGGCGGCAGCAAGAACGAGTTGACAACCATCGAGTTGGTGTTCGACGGCGGTGCCAATCTGGCCTCGGCGGCAGACGACACTACCGTGCTGCTGGCCGGCGGTTTCGGCGGCGTGTTCCGCGCGATCAATCCCGACGCGACCTCCGCGCAGTGGGCCGAGTTCGGGACCGGCATGCCGAACGCGCGGGTCAGCGACCTGCATTACGATGCCCGGGACGACATCCTGCTCGCCGGGACGCTCGGCCGGGGCGCCTTCACCATTGCCAACGCCCGCGAGCTGCTCAAGCGGGACAGCACGCTGGAGATCACGGGTTCGAGCTCGGACGACGCCATCGATCTGGTGCGAAATGCCCAGAGTCCCTGGATGGTGGACGTGTTCCTGTACGACGCAGGCGGTACCAGGCCCGACAACCCGGCCGGTTCTTTTCAGCTCTCCAGCTTCCGGCAGATCGTCATCAACGCCCGCAATGGCAACGACACCGTCACGCTGGACTCCACCAACGGTCCGCTTTCCCAGCTCGTAATGCAGGGCGGCGACGGCACCGACACGTTCAACTTGCGGGGTCCCGCCTCGATCGGTTCCAGCTCGGACTCCACTAGCGTACAAGTGACGGGCATCGACGCGTTTGGCGATGAGCGCACCCAGCTTGCGGTCTTCGCCGGCTTCGAGGACTCCCCCGGCGCGCTGAGCACTCTTGCCGCCGTGGGTCCACCTCCCGACGCGCTCGCCGCGACCCGCGGTGGGCTGGGAAGCCTGGGCGACGCTTCGCGGGGACTTCTCGATCGCGCGCTGCGCGGGAACGATGTGCCGTTCCTGCGCGCTCCGTCCTTGAACGAGGCATTCCATGGCGACGTGGTCGAACCCGAGGTGTTTTTCGGCGATCCAACCACCTCCGAGGGCTCTACGGGAACCGCGCCATCGGCGGGCCAGCTCGCGGAGGCTGCGGGCAAGATCGCGACGGACAATTCGTTTGTTGAGGTGGCCCAGGTCAGCCCCACAGGCATCGCACAGATCGACACCGGCAGCTCGTTGTTCGAGCGCCTGATCCAGACCGGCCTGGGCGGCTTCAACCTGTCGGACATCGGGGACTCGATCACCTCGGTCGCGCAGTTGCGCGATCGGCTGGATGCACTCGACGACATCGCCGACAACGTCACCGTCACCGAAGTCGACGGGGTCACGACGTTCGACTTCCAGATGGTGAAAAGCCTGGTCGGCGTGGTGGACCTGGCGGTGGATGGCCCGGCGCTGCTCGAGGCCCTGGCGCTCGACAACGACGCCATCAAGCTGGAGGGCCAGGCCGAGCTGGGCTTCGAAGCGAGCGTCGACCTCACCTTCGGGGCGGACGAGGAGGGCTTCTTCCTTGCGCCCAACGCCACCGCTCCGGAGCTGACCGTGCGCAAGGTCACGATCAACAGCGACCAGCTCACTGCCTCCGGAAAGTTCGGCTTTCTCGGCGTCGGGGTCACGGACGCGACGGTGCAATTCGACGAGGCGGTCGCGTTCGCCTTCAAGTTCCAGGAGCCGGGCGGCGCTGTGGCCGACGGCAAGATCCGGCTGCCGGAACTGTCGGCCGCCGGGGCCGACCTGCTCACCTTGCAGGTCGACGGTCCGGGAACGCAGGACCTGCGGGTGGAGGCTACGCTCGACGTCGCGGCCCTCTTCCCCGGGCTGGAAGCGGCCTTCGACATCGCCGATACCGACGTCATCCTCACCTGGAACGACATCAATAACCCGGATTTCAAGGTCGAGTTGAGCAACGCCCCGGGGCAGGGCGCGAACGACTTCCGCAACTTCCTGCGCTTGAACCCGCAGCAGCTGCTCGATCAGCTCCGACGAGCTGAAAGTGTCCATGGGCGGCGTCACGGCCAATGTCGACATCGACATTCCCCTGCTGTCCAAAGGCCTGGACCAGCTCGTCGACATGCTCGACGCCTTCGAGCAGAGGGTCTTGAGCCAGCTCGACTACACCCTCGACGGCATCAACCATCTCCCCACCTTCGAGACCGCCCAGGGGATGGCCACGGCGCTGGCCTCGTCGCTGATCGATCTGGGCAGGAACTTCATCATCGACCTGGCGGAAACCCAGGATTTCCTGAAGTACGACCCCAACACCGGTGAGCTGACCTTCCACGTCGAGTTCGAGGAGTCGTTTGCCGCAGGCGACCAGCTGGACCTGGGTTTCGACCTCGACGAAGGGCTGGCGGACCTGGACTTCAGCACGCCCGCCGGCATCGACGCCGGCCTCGCGCTCGATCTCACGTTCGGCATGGACCTCAAGAAGGTCTTCGCCGGCGCGAACCCGCTGGACTGGTTCTTCATCAAGGACACCTCCGCGACCGCGACCTTGGCGCTGACGGCCGACCAGATCGACGCCACGGCGCGCTTCGGTTTCCTGGGTATCGATGTGGTCGACGGCAGCATGTCCGCCGATGCGACCGTGCAGATTGCGCTCGCTGATCCGAAGACCACTGCCGACGACGGCCGCACCGATCTGCGCGAATTGGTGGACGGGCTGTCCGATCCCGTTACGCTGATCGACGCCAACCTGGCCGGCTCCGCCAACCTGGCGCTTCCCATCAGCGTGCCGTTCCTGGGGATCGATCCGGGAGCGGACACCACGTTGACGATCGACTGGTCCGATCTCGAGGATCCCGAACACGATCAGCGTGACATTGCCCCCCGCGCTCGGCGAGCTGCCCAACTTCACCAACATGGACGCCGGCACCTTCGTCGGCCTGCTCGGGCAGATCAGCAACTGGCTCGACGAATTCCGCCGCAGCGACACCTTCTCCGCAGCGGACGTGCCGCTGATCGGCAAGGCGTTGGACGATGCACTCGCGTTTGCCGACGTGATCTCCGACACCCTGCTGTTCGACGACCTCGACGATGACGATGCGGCGAGCGGCATCGCCAAGTTGCTGGATGCCAATAACATCCCCACCTACACGACCACGCAGGAGCTGGTCGCCAAGCTGGCGGAGATCCTCGACGTGCCCGGCGACCTGTTCGAATACGACGCCGCCGCCGATACCCTGGTCTTCACGCTGGACCTGTCGCAGAGCTTCGGTGCGCTCGACCTGCCGATCGATTTCAACTTCGATCTGGCGCCGCTGCTCGAAGTCGGCAGCGACAGCACCATCCGGTTTACCTCCAGCGGCGGACTGGCGCTCAAGCTGGGCCTGTACCTGGGCAACGAAGGCGGCATCGAGCTGACCAACGGCACCGCGCTGGCGGACCTCGCCAACGGCATCGAGATCAATGCCGATCTCGCGATTGCCGGCCAGAACGAAGTCAAGACGGTCTTCGGGCGGCTGGACGACGATGCGACGTTCAAGCTCGCGCTCAACGGCGGCGCCGAACAGACGGTCACGGTGGCCAAGTCCGACACCGACACCAACAACACCATCGACGACCTGGTGGCCGACCTGGCCAATGCCATCAATGCGGTGGCCCTCCTGACCGGCAAGGTGACCGTCGGCCGCGAAGGACAACGCGTGGTGCTGAGCGCTCCCGGCGCCACGTCGTTCACGCTGACTGCCGCCAATGGCACGCCCGCGGTCTCCCAGATCGGCTTTCGCGCCAGCCAGACTGCAGTGGCCGAGGGCGGAACGCTGAAAATCAAGGGCGGTGCAGACGTGTCCGGGCTGGTGGGCCGTCTGTCGGCCGATGCCGTGTTCAACGTGACGATGAACACGGTCAACGGCGGCGCGCCGGTGGCAGTCACCGTCAAGGTCGCGGACGCGGCGGCCAACCGCAACATCCTGGATATCGTCGCCGACGTGCAGCGCGCACTCAACAGCGCCGGCTTCACCGACAGGATCGTGGTCAGCTCCTCCGGCAAGCGCCTCGTGCTCACCGCCTCGGCGCCCGGCACCAACACCTTCTCGATCGCCGCCGCGGGCACTGCCGTGAGCGAACTGGGCCTCGGAGCGAGCAGCCAGGGCAGCTCGGCCGATCTGGTCATCACCACCCGCGACAATGTCAAGCACCAGGTCAGTCTCGACGGCGCGGTGAATCTCGGTGGGGTGATCCAGAGGATCGAGCAGCAGACCGGCAACAAGGTCGACGTGCAGTTCGCCGACGGCAACACGCGGCTGCGGCTGATCGACACCACCTCTGGCAACACCGTCTTCAAAGTCGAGAACGCCTTCGGCTCCAACGCCGCCTTCGATCTGGGCATCCTCGGCCTGGACACCACCGACCCGGCCGAGGACCCGGCCGACGGCCAGTTCGACAGCGCGCCGCTGGGCGGCGTGAACGTTCTCGACCGCCTCTTCGTCCAGGACGCAACCGCGCAAGCCAGCTTCTCGCTCTCTACGCCGGGCGGCATCAGCGGCGGCGCCAAGTTCGGCTTCGTCGGCATCGACGTCGCGGGCAACGGCAGCCTCACCGGCTCGCTGTCGATCGCGCTGAAGGACCCCGGAACCTCGCCCGGCAGCAACGGGCGCATCACGCTCAAGGAGCTGATCGACAACATCGGCGCCATCGGCTCGCTGATCGAAACGCCGCAGCTCGCGGGCAGCGGTCTGTTCACGCTGGGGGTCAGCCTCGAACCGGCGTTCCCGTCCATCGGAACGAACAATCCCACGCTCACGATCACGGTCAACGATCTGGGCAATCCGTTCTCGGCCACACCGACCGCGCCCGACGTCGACATCGCCACCGCCGGCTTCGACGATCTGGCCAACTTCGACGACATCGGCTTCCAGGACATCATCGTCGCGTTGCAGGCGCTGGCCGACTTCCTCGGCCAGTTCGAGGAATTCGGCTTCCTGAACGAGAAGATCCCGGTCATCGACGTCAGCATCAACGAGCTGCTGTCCTTCTCCGACGAGTTCTCCGCCGCGCTGGACCAGGTGCGCAACAATCCCGCCGGGACCATCCAGTTCCTGGAGAGCAAGCTCAAGGAAGCGTTCAACCTGCCGGCGGACAGCACGCTGCTCAAGCTCGCCTTGGTGGAGGACGGCGCCGACAACATCCTGCGCATCGATCTGAACTTCGAGCCCAGCTTCTCCGAGTCCCTGCCCGTCAGCTTGCAACTGCCCGGCCCCGACGGTCTGGTCGACCTGGCTGGAAACGCCGGCCTGGCCGCGCAAGGCTCGCTGGACCTGCAACTGGCGTTCGGCATCGACCTCACCGATCCCACGCAGGTGTGGATCTTCGGTGACACCGGCATCGAGGGCAGCCTCACCGCCGCGGCCACGGGCATCGATTTCACCGCCGCGCTAGGCGGCTTCGGCGCGCATGTTCGCGCCGGCAATGCGCAGATCACCGGCAGCTTCGACCTCGGTCTCGATAACGCCGCCCTCACCGGCAGCGCCGCCAACCGGCGCGCGCTGTTGAGCGACCTGCTGTCCAACTTCGGAGCGCGGTGGACGCCAGCCTGACCGGCGCCATCACCAGTACGCTGCCGGTGTACTTCCCGAGCGAGTCGGCGTTCCGCGGCAACATTCTCATTGGCGGTGCCCTGTCCGCCGACCTGGCCGGGGGTCTGGCCGTGAACGGCACCTTGCCCGGAAACCAGTTCGTCCAGGTGCCGCCCGACCTGTTCGCGGTGGACTTCAGCCAGCTGAGCCCACTGGCCAACCTGGAGCTGCTGATCGACGGCATCGACACCTTCCTGCTCGGGCTGCAGGAGGTGCTCGACGGCGAGGTCTTCGGCTTCACGCTCCCGCTGGTAGGCGACAAGCTGGCCGGCGCGGCGCAGTTCATCGAGGACTTCCGCGAAGGCTTCATCGAGGACTTCCGCGAGGCCATCGAGACCTCCGCCACACCCGACCAGAACTTCGTCTCGCTGAAGCTGCTGGAGCTGCTGGGGCCAAGCGGGCTCAACCTGCTGGCCGACCGCGACGGCAACGGCAGCGTGAACATCGGCGACATCCAGCTCACCACCAACGTCGATCAGAACGGCGTCGACCCGGAAGACGTGTTCATGGAGTGGGACATCAAGCTGGGCGCGCAGCTGCTCGATGTCGGCGCCGGCATCGACTTCGATCTGGGCATCCCGGGCCTGGGCCTGGAGACACGCGGCGCAGTCGCGGTGGACATCGATTGGGCTTTGGACTTCGGCTTCGGCGTCGATCTCAAGCAGGGCTTCTATCTGGACATCGCCGATGCGAGCGAGCTCGAGGTCAACGTCGATGTGACGCTGCCCGGGGCGGGCCTCACCGGCCAGCTCGCCTTCCTGCAACTGAACGCGGACGACAACGGCGACAGCCACCTCGGCCTCACCTTCGCGGTGGATGTGCGCAACCGCAACAACGCCGCCGACACCCAGCTCGGCTTCGCCGAGCTGGGTGACATCGACCTCGAGGCAGGCATCGCCGCCGAGGCCATTGCCGACCTCGGCCTCGCGCTGCAGTTGAACAGCGATCTGGTGCCGGGCGCCGCCACGGTGTTCCCGAAGGTCGTCGGCGACTTCTTCTTCGAGTGGCGCATCGGTGACCGGGATGCCGGGACTCTGGTGCCGCTCTCCGGGATCGGCAACGCCATCGAGACCGGGCCTGCGGCTGGTCGAGTTCCGCGACGTCGGGCTCGACCTGGGCACCTTCATCTCCGACTTCCTCGGCCCGATCGTCGGCCAGGTGCAGGATGTCACCGAGCCGATCCAGCCGCTGGTGGACGTGCTCACCGCCCCCATCCCGGTCATTTCGGACCTGGCCGGCTCACCCATCACGCTCATCGATATCGCGGCCGCGACCGGCTCGGTCAACGCCGATCTGATCTTCGCCATCGCCGACATCATCTCGCTGGTCAACAGCATTCCCGATCCCTCGGAAATCGGCACGCTGATCATCCCCTTCGGCGACTTCACCGTGTTCGATGCCTCGGGCGGGGGCAGCAGGCCGGCGCTGTGGGACGGCAACTTCGATCCGCTGACCGGCATCGATCTGCCGGACACCTCCGGCTTCGACTTCGGCACGGCCCTGAACGGTCTGGACACGAGCGGCGATCCCAAGGCCACGACCACCAAGGAGTTCAGCAACGGCTTCGCCGACCAGAGCTTCGGCGACTTCCTCTCGTTCCCGGCGTTCACCGATCCGAGCCAGATCTTCGGGCTCCTGATGGGGCGTGACGCCACGTTGATCGCGATCGATCTGCCGCCGCTCGATTTCAAGTTCAGCTACTCGCAGTTCTTCCCGATCTTCGGCCCGCTGGGCGCTTCCATCACCGGCACCTTGGGCGCCAACCATCGACTTCGGGCCGATGGGCTACGACACGCGCGGGCTGGTTGAATTCTTCGACAGCGGCTTCCGCAACCCCGAACTGCTGTTCGACGGCTTCTTCATCAGCGACACCGCCGACGCGGCCGGCAGCGGCGACGACGTGCCGGAAGTGTCGCTGACCGGCGGCCTGTCGGCGGCGGCCGAGCTGAACCTGGGCGTGGCCAAGGCCGGCGTGGCGGGCGGCATCTTTCTCACCGTCGATTTCGACCTGCACGATCCCAACGAGGACGGCAAGGTGCGGTTGAGCGAGCTCGCCACCAACTTCCTCAACGAGGCCAAGTTCGGCCAGGTGCTGCTGGCACCGCTCGCCGTGTTCGACGTGCACGGCGACATCTTCGCCAAGCTGTTCGCGTTTCTGAAGATCGACTTGTTCATTCTCAAGATCGACCAAGAGTTCAACATCACCCCCGACATCACGCTGGTCGAGTTCGATATTCCCTTCACCCGCGTCCCGACCCTGGCCGACGAGCTCGAGGGCGGCGTGCTGCAGCTCAACCTCGGCAAGTTCGCCGACAAGCGCCTGGAAGGCGACACCGGCGACATCGCCGAGCACTTCGTCGTGAAGCAGGTGGACGCCGGCCACGTGAAGGTGTTTTCGCCGACCTTCGGCATCGACGAGTCGCAGGCGCAGGAGTACGCAGTCACCAGCCGCATCATCGCCCTGGGCGGAGAGGGCAACGACATCATCGACCTGTCCGGCGTCACCAATGCCGCCATCGACTTCGAGCTGGAGGGCGGCGTGGGCGACGACCGGCTCCTGGCCGGCGCGGGCGCGGCCGTGATGCGCGGCGGCAGCGGCGACGATGAGCTCACCGGCAGCGACGCCAGCGACATCATCTACGGCGAAGAGGGCAACGACAGCATCGACGCCAAGGGCGCGGACGACCTCGTCTTCGGCGACAAGGGCAAGATCTCCGAGGATGGCCTGGTGATCACCGGCAGCGTCTCGCTGACCGACGGCGCCGATGTCATCACCGGCGGTGCCGGCAACGACCTCCTGATCGGCGGGGGCAACGGCCAGAATGGCATCGACCGCATCGGCGGCGATCTCGACCCGACCGGGGCCGATCCCAACACCGAACCGACGGGCAACGACGTCCTCATCGGCGACGGCGCGCTGCTCACCCTGGGGGCCCCGAACGCTTTCCTCAACATCACCGAGTTCAAGGACACCGGCAAGGGCACCGGCGGCAAGGACATCATCTTCGGGCACCGCGGCGACGATCGCATCTTCGCCGGCGCGGGCGACGACCAGGTCGACGGCGGGGCCGGTGCCGACGATATCTCCGGCGAGAAAGGCTTCGACCTGCTGAAAGGTGCTGCGGGCAACGACTTGATCTCGGGCGGGTTGGACGACGACAGCCTCGAGGGTGCCGAGGGCGACGATCAGTTGTTCGGAGACGAAGGCAAGGACACGATGCACGGCAATGCCGGCATCGACGAGATGCACGGCGGTTCGGGTTCCGACACCCTGTTCGGCGACGCCGGGGACGATCGCCTGTTCGGCGACAGCGACGGCGACAAAGTCTTCGGCGGCGGGGGCATCGACACCATCGATGGCGGCGACGGGGGCAACGAGATCTGGGGCGACGACAAGACCGGCGATCCGAATACCGGGCCTTCAGGCGGCGACATCATCGTCGCCTTCGGCGGGCCGGACGAGATTCACGGCCAGGGCGGGGTGGACAACATCAGTGCCGGGGACGGCGACAACCGGATCTTCGGAGACGAGGGCAACGATGTCATCGTGAGCGGGATCGGCAACAGCCAGATCTTCGGCGCCCTGGGCGACGATGTCATCACCATCGCAGGCGGCAACAACCTCGTCGAGGGCAACGACGGCAACGACACCATCACTACCGGCGGCGGCCAGGATGACATCCGGGGCGGGATCGGAAACGACGCCATCTCGGCGGGGCTGGGCAACGACACGATCGACGGCGGCGACGGCGCGGACGTGATCCGCGGCGGCGGCGGGAGCAATACGATCACCGGCGGCCTGGGCGATGACCAGATCTTCGGCGGCAACGACGCGGCGGGCGTGGATGCCACCGCGATCAACACGATCTTCGGCGGTGACGGGCTCGACGTCATCCGCGGCGACCTGGGCGCCGACACGATCTTCGGCGAGACCGGCGACGACCAGATCTTCGGCCTGGCCGGCGACGACGTCATCGTCGGCGGCATCGGCAACGACACCCTCAACGGCGACGCCGGCAGCGACGTGATCTGGGGCGGGTTCGCCGACGTGGCGGCGGACGAGTTTCGCCTCGAGGCGGGCGAGATTCTCGAAGAGGAATTCGATCTGCCGCCGCTTGTACGAGGCGGAAGCCGCGCAGAAGGACACCACGCCGCTGCCGCCGCGCATCATGGCGCACGCCCTGTTCGGGCTGTCGCTGGATGGACGCACGGAGGACGGCAAGGACATCCTCCAGGGCGGCGCGAACAACGATTTCCTGTTCGGTGGCGGCGACGAGGACGACGTGGACGGCGGCGCGGGCAACGATTACGTGGACGGCGGAGCAGCGGGCGACGAGGTCCGCGGCGGCTCCGACGACGACGTCGTGCGCGGCGGCGCCAACGACGACGTGGTGCACGGCGATGCCGGGATCGACCAGATCTACGGCGACAGCCGGCAGCGATCACCTGTTCGGCGATGCCGGCGGTACCGGCGGCGTTCAGGCCGGCCAGCGGCTGTTCGGGGGCGATGGCGTCGATTTCCTCCACGCCTTCGCGCCGACCCTGATCTCGGCCACCGAAGCGGGACTGATCGGCGATGAGCTGCATGGCGGCGGCGACGGCGATTTTCTGTCCGGCAACCTGCGCCGGGACCTGCTGTTCGGCGACGCCGGCAAGGACTTCCTGCACGGCGATGTTCCTCGCCGGTCCCAACTACGCCAACAATCAGTCCCCGGCGGTCAGTGGCGGCGGCGATCAGCTGTTCGGCGGCAGCGGCGAGGACCAGTTGCTCGGCGGCGGCGGCAACGACACGATGTTCGGCGGCGCGGATTCCGACCGCATCGAGGGCCAGGACGGCTCCGACGAATACTTCGGCGGGAGCGGCATCGACGTGCTGGTGCTGGATGTCAGCGCCGACTACGCGGTCCTCGGCGGCGAGACGCTCGACGGTCACTTCGGCAACGCCGACGAGGGCGACACGCCGGACGACAACGCCACCGACATCGTGCTGATCGAGGGCACCCAGGCGGCCGACACGATCCGGCTGAGTCAGACGCCGGCCGAATTGCTGAACGTCGAATACACCGACAGCGCTCGCACGCGCAACATCACCGCCAAGTGGCGCGACGAGGACGGGCCGCTGGTCGAGCAGTTCCGCATTTCCGGCCTGGGCGGCAACGACTTCATCGAGTTCGCGCAAGGCGCCAACGCGCTGAACCTGGACGAGCTCAACGCCCGCAGCGACGACTTCGTCGGCGTCATCGACGGCGGTCCCGGCAACGACATCCAGTTCGGCACCAGCGGGCGCGATCGCTTCGACGGCGGCGAAGGCAGCGACATCCTGTTCGGCCTGGGCGGCGACGACCGCCTGTTCGGCGACGGCGGCACCGCGCCCGCCACCGACCACGACCGGCTGTTCGGCGGCCAGGGCCACGACGATCTGATCGGCGGCCAGGGCATCAACGATCTCTACGCGTGGTCGCAGAATCCCAACGTCGCCTTCACCGAGCTGCAGTTTGCGCTCGGGATTACGACCGCCGATCCGGCGGACAGCACTTCTGCCGCGGCGCTCATCGGGTTGGCGCCGCTGCCGGTCCTGGGCCGATTGTCCGGCGACGCCAAGTTCTCGCTGTCTGTCGGCAACGCGGCCCCGGTCAACGTGACCGTGCTGGCGCGCGACACCCGCGAAGGTGTGGGCGCCGTGGGCGATGCCAACTTCACCCGCGCCGATCTGATCACCGATATCAACCAGGCGCTGGTCGCGGCCGGCCTGGGCAACCAGGTGCTCGCCAGCCTGACCGCCGACGGCAAGCTCAGGTTGGCCGGTGACCGTACCGGCGATCGGTCGGTCACTCACGCTGGATACCGGCGCCTTCGGCGTGTTCGTGCAGGACCGGAGCGATCCGGACAGTCCGCTCTTCACCGACGACGGAGACGCGAACAACGACGGCCAGATTGGACAGCGATCCGACCAAGCCGGCCCGGGTCCTCGAGGACACCGGGCTCAATCGCGTCCTGGGCGCAGCCAACGCCGATCGCCTGTACGGCGGCAGCGGGCTGGATTTCCTGTTCGGCAACGGCGGCGCGGACACGCTTGTTCCGGGCCGACGGCAGCGCCTTCGAATCTCTCGACGGCGGCGTGACCGGCGACGAGTGGAAGCAGTACGCGCGCGAGACCAACAAGGTCTGGTACTACAGCGGCACCAACCTGAACGACGTCATCACGGTGGACTTCGTCACCGAGCCCGGGCTGCTCGAGGAGCACCACCTCATCACCCGCCTCACCGAGAACAACGGCAACTTCACCTTCGACGCCCAGGTGCAGCTCGACTTCCAGGCCAAGGACGCCACCGGCAACTTCATCTGGGACCAGCAGGATGTGCTGTTCGACCCCGCGCAGGGCGTGCTAGTCAACCCACGCGACCTCGGCGGTCTGTTGCCTCCCGAGGGCGATTTCCTCGCCATCATCGTCGATGCGCTGGACGGCAACGACCGAGTCAACGTTGGCCCCACCGTGGTCAAGACCGTCTGGGTGGACGCCGGTGCGGGCGACGACCGCGTCGAGATCGCGTCCGGCTCGCCGGTCCTGATCGACGGCGCCGAGCGCCCGCAGCGCAACGACGCGCCCGCCAATGCCTTCGACCTGGGCACGCGTGGCCGCCAGCACGATCTTCACCGGTCTCACGCTCGACAGCCCGGAAGACCTGGACTTTTATGCGGTGCGACTCGGCTCGGCACCGCGGACGGGCGATACGGTCACCATCGCCGGCCTGTCCAAGAACGACAGGCTCAAGCTGCAAGTCCTCAACCTCGCCGGGCAGGTGCTCGGCAGCGCGGATGCGTCCCTGGACACCGGCCGCGCCAGCCTCGATCTGAGCGCGCTCGGGCTCCAGGCCGGGGTGACCTTCCGCCTGCGCGTGTCCTCCGACCAGGTGCCGACCGCCTATGACATCGGCTTCTCCATGGTGGATACGGACGACCTGGCAGAGCCCAACGACACCCAGGCCACCGCATTCGAGCTCGACGAGTTCGAGCATCTGTCGCGCGTGAGCGGCCTGGCGCTGCAAGTCCGCATCCGACGTGGACTTCTATCGCTTCCGGCTGAGCGCGAACGGCGCGGACAGCGACCAGATCAGACTGCAGACCTTGACCGCCGGCGCGACGCTGACCATGCAGCTGGTGGATCAGTCCGGGGCGGTGGTGAAGACCTCCGATGCCTCGGGCTGATCACCGATCTTTCCGACGCTGGTCGAGGACCGGCCTTTCTTCCTCAAGGTCACCGGCAACGCCTCGGCGCGCTACCAGATCGTGCCCACCATCGGCGGCACCCGGCACCGAGCCGCTCAATCTGGAGCGCTTCCAGGTCGTGGATCTCTCCAGCGCGGTCGGCATCCTGCGGCGCGACGTGATCCTGGGCGGCGCGGGCAACGATGTGCTGGCCGGCGGCTCGGGCGAGGAGTGGATCTTCGGCGGCGCCGACAACGACGTGCTCACCGGCGGTCGCGACCGCCAGGCGAGCGACCTGCTGTTCGGTCAGGACCGGCGACGACATCTTCCAGCTTCTGCCCGACGGGCTGCCCTTCATCCAGGGCCAGCCGCGCACGCTTGCTCATCGACGGCGGCGAGCGCACGCTGATCCCGACCTTGACCGACTTCTTCGACGGCGGGGCCGGCCGGGACGAGGTCAAGTTCCTGGGCGGCGACCTCGACCGTCTCGGACGGCCGGTCGACGACTTCGTCGCCATCCGCTTCAACACCATCCTCCACCGCTACGAGTTCACCAGCCAGATCTGGGACATCGCCAACCAGGAATTCGTGCGCAACGCCAATACCGGCGTCTTCGATCAGGAGTTCGTCTTCTACCAGGCGCGCGATGTGGAGAAGACCGTCATCGACACGCGCGCCGGCGACGACGAAGTGCACGGCGATCCCGGGTTCCTCTTTCCCAACACCGAATCGGAGTGGGGCATCGCGCGCGGGGACTTCGAGCAGCGCGCGCTGATCGGGGCGCTCGACATCCGCGGCGGCGACGGCAACGACCGCCTGTTCGGCGGGGCGCTCAACGACCGCATCGACGGCGGCAGCGGCCTGGACTTCATCGCCGGCGGCGAGGGCGACGACGAGCTGATCGGCGGCGACGGCGACGACTTGATCGCGGGCGACGCCAGCGCGCCGCAGCCGACCGATCTCACCGCCACTGCACCCGACCGTTTCGAGCACCGGACCCTGTCCAACGGCGAGTTCGGCAGCAACGACAACTTCCGCTTTCGCCGGTCAGCTCGGTCCGATCCGGGCCGGCAGCACCGTCGACGGCTTGAGCTTCGGGCTGGGCGACACCGGCGACTGGTACATCATCGAGACCCCGGCGGCCTTGAAGCAGTTCGACGCCTCGACCGCGGCTTTCCTCGCTTCGAGCATGATCTCGGTGCAGCTCAATCAGGCCCTGCCCGCACCGGTGCCGGGCTTCGACCCGCAGAAGCATATGTACTTGTTCGCGGCGCAGGACGTCGATCCGGGTGCAGGGCTGGAAATCGAGCCGGTGGAACTGCCGGTCGGCGTGCCGGACTTCTACCTGCTGCACGTGGTCAATCCGCGCAAGTTCCAGCTTGCGAGCATCGACAAGGCGCCGGGCAACGGCAAGCTCAGCGCTACCGCCACCTTCGGGATTCGTCTCGACGGCGCGGCGCCGGTCAACCTCACGATCGACGCCACCGCGACGAGCACCAACAACGACCTCGACGCCTTGGTGGCCGACCTGAACGCGGCCATCGCCGCGCAGGCCGCGCTCAACGGCAAGGTCGTGGCGGCCAAGACGCTGGATGGCTTCCTCACCTTGACGCGCGTCAAGGGCTCCAGCGACGAGAACTTCGGCTTCAATTCCTCGCTCGAGATCGTCAACCCCAACAGCGTCGCGGTGAACGAGCTGAAGCTCTCGGCCGGCTTGAGCACCGGCGACCTGGTCGCCGCGCGCGGCGGGCTATCGGCTGGTGTTCGCACCGCAGGTGGGCGATGCAACGCACGTGTCGCCCGACTCCGCCGGCCTATGCGGTGGATTCGCCGAACCTGGCCGATCAGCCGGCGGCCATTCCGGTGGGCGACATCGACGGCGACGGCCGCGCCGACTTCATCGCCGCCGTCAGAGAACGACTCCGGCACCGCATACCAGCGTGGTCAAGATCGCCCTCGGGCTCGAGCCAGCGGGCAGGACTTCCAGCTGCCGGCCAATGCGACCGGCCATCAAGATTCCCGCGCCCGTGCCGAGCATCTCTCAATTTCGTGTTCCCGCCCGAAGGCGCGCAAGCCTTCTTCGCACGGCCCGGCGACTACAACGGCGACGACCTGGACGACATCGCCGTGCTGGTCACCCATCTCCAGGGCGGCGCGAGAGTCAACGAGGGTGTCTACCTGCTGTTCGGCCGGCAAGGCGGCTGGACCGGCGAGCTGGATCTGCTCACCGATTCCGATGTGGTGATCGGCGGGATGGTGGGCATCGGCTCGCTCGACAATGCGGGCGACGTGAACGGCGACGGCATCGACGATCTGGTCATCGGCGATACCGGCACCGGTGCGGTCTCGCTCTTCTTCGGCCGCACCGAACTGGACCACGTCCGATCTGCTCAACGCCGATTTCAGCAACGCGGGGGTGGCCGCGCTCGACGGCTTCGTCATCGACAACGCTGCACCGGCGGGCGCCGTGGATCAGGTGGCGGGTCTGTGGCACCTGACCAGCCGGCGCGGCGGCGAGGCCGGCCACACCGGCCCGCACAGCCTGTGGTACGGCGACGAGACCTTGGGCAACTACGCCGTCGGCCGCAGCGCCGGACGCGTCACCTCGCCGACCGTCAACCTCACCGCGGTCAGCGGGGCGGAGCTGTCCTTCAACTACATCCTCAACGTGGAGGAGGACCGGAGGACGACTTCTTCGATCAGGCCCGGGTGCTGGTTTCCAAGGACGGCGGCGCGACCTTCACACCGGTGCTGGCGAAGCCCGCCACGCTCGCCAACCCGGTCACCGGCTGGACCACCGCGACGCGTGAACTTGAGCGACTTCGTGGGCAGCCAGATCCAGATCCGCTTCGACTTCGACACCGTGGACGCCCAGGGCCAACACCACGGAAGGCTGGCTGATCGACGACGTGGTCGTGCGCCAGTTCTTCTCGGTGGCCAATCCGAACGTGAAGCTCACCGCGGCCGCGGCGCCGACCCTCGCGTGGCCGGCCTCGGCGACTTCAGCGGCGACGGCATCGCCGACTTCGGCGTGCTCCAGAAGAGCGCCACCAACCAGGTGACCGTGTCGATCGTGGAAGGCAGCGCCAGCGGCGCACCCGCCGCGAACGGCACACTGAGCGCAGCGGCCGACACGGTATTCGTGTTCAACACCGATGACGCCAACGCGCGCGGCCTTCAGCTCGCCGGCGGCGGCGACCTGGACAACGACGGCGCCGCAGAGCTGCTCATCACCAGCACGACGCTGAGCAAGCTGGTATTCGGCGGCGACGTCACCGCCGCCAACCCGGTCAATCTGGATACGTTCGCAAGCGCCAATCCCGGACGCGTCTTGCAACTGGAGGGCAGCTCGCTCGTCGGCGCTCGGAGATGTCAACGGCGACGGCTTCGACGATCTGGGAACGACCGTGCTCATCAAGACCCCGCGCCTGGTGGAGATCGCCCAGACCGAGCTGACGGCCTTCAACTACCGGCCGGTCGGGCCAGGTGTTCCTGGGCGGCGCGCGCGCTGCCTTCGATCTCGACGGTGCCGGACCTGGTGTTCGAAGCCGCCAAGCCCGACTACGTCCTGTCGATCCTCTCCACCGCTTTCGGCGCCAGCCGCATCAATCTCTTCAGCGGCATCGGCGATGTCGACGGCGATGATGTCGTCGATTTCGTGCTGGCCGATGCCATCGGCGGCGGCGTCAGCGTCTTCCTCGGCCAGGCCTTGCAGAATGCGCAGCGCCGGCGCGAGCGGCACGCGAGCTCGAACCCGAGCTGTTCGAGCTCGATCTGGCCACTCCGCTGCTGCCCAGTCTGCCGCCCACCCCCGGGTTGACCCTGCCCAGCCAGCCGGGCGGCAGCCCCGCTCGCTGCTGCGCGACGCCTTCGGCCTGGCAGGCTCGGCGGCCTCCGAACGGCTCTCCAAGCTGCAGGAAGCGGGCGATATCAACGACGATGGCTTCGTCGACTTCGTGCGTAAGCGGCCCCACGTCCACCTACGTTCTGCTCGGGCCGGTCGGCCTCGAGGACGTGGAGGACATCGCCACGCGTGCCGATATCGTGGTGGACCGCGCCAGCCTGGGCCGGCCGGCTCAGACCACCGGCGATTTCGATGGCGACGGCATCGACGATCTGGTGTTCCTGTCGACACCCAGCTCCTCCACCAACTCCGTGATCCGTCGTGTTCGGGCGCCCCGAATGGCCGCGCGAGCTGAATGCCGGCATCCTGCCCAGCGCCGCCACCTTCTTCGTCACCTTCCTCAGCCCGGATACCCGGTTCACGGTCGCATGCGCTTGAACTGGAACGGCGACGGGCGGGACGATCTGCTCATCACCACCAGCCGAGAGGCCTACCTGATCAACGGCGCCGCTGATCGACGGCGACAATGCCAACATCTTCTTCGACGACACCCCGGGCGGGATCGATCCGTTCGACGCCGAAGACGGCAAGCTGCACCTGATCCGCCGCGACGGCACCACTGCCACCTGAACGCCAACGCCCATGTGCTGGGCGACGTCAACGGCGACGGCGTGGATGACCTGGCCTTCGTCGATCGCTTCAGCGGCAGCGCCTCGCAGGCCTTCGTGCTGCTCTCGCGCAACACCGAGTTCGCCGGCGCCGATTTGACGGTGGTCGAGAACGGCAACCTGATCTTCTCGCTGCCCCGAGCGGACGGCGATGCCTTTGCGCTGGGCGACATCAACCGCGACGGCTTCGATGACTACGCCTTCAACAACGACGAGGAGACCGAAGACCGCGCCGGGCTGCTGATCTTCCTCGGCGCGCCGATCAGCCCGCTCAGCGGCGAGTTCAAGGGCGTGGCGGATGCCGATATCCGCGTGCATCGCCTCGAGGCCGGCCAGCTGGCAGGCGGCTTGAAGGTCCGCGGGCAAGCTGAAGGCTACGGCCGGCGACTTCAACGGCGACGGCAAGCAGGACCTCGCCGTGTTCGAGGGCACGCGCATCATCCAGTCCGCGGACGGGTCTGCCGCTCGACATCGACACCCTGCCGAAGATCTCGCTGTTCTACTCGGTGGTGGAGAAAGCTCAGGCGAGCGGCGGGCGTCTGTCGCTGGCGCAGCCGGACGTGCAACTGCTGGGCGAGCAGAACCTGTCGATCTTCGACCTGGAGGCCGATGTGGACGCCAACTTCCCCGTGGGCCCTGGTCTGGATCTCAATCGCGACGGCGATCGACGATCTCGTGCTCGGGCTGGGTATCGTCGATCTGCTCGGCAACACCCTGATCGACAACGCGGGCAAGATCTACACGATCTACGGCTCGCCGCGTGAGTTCCCCGTTCCAGGCACTGGAGGGCTCTTTACCGCTCGCCAATCGCACCATCACCGGCAGCGGGGATTTCCTGGTGAGCACCAGCGGCGCGGCCTCGTCCTTCGGCGACGATCCCAATGCCGTGGACATCGACGGCGACGGCCAGAACGACTTCGTGTTGCTGCCGGGACAGCTGGAGAAATGGTTCCGCTTCACCACCCTGGGCGACGGCAAGGCCGGCGATCAGATCCGCCTCGTCACCCCGGCCGGCGAGGCACGCACCGTGCTGGTCCGCGGCGTGGACGGCAGGCTCGTCCCCACCGGAGCCGGCGGCCTGCAAGTGCAGATCGATCCCGTGATCCCCCTGGGGCAGCAGGCGGGCGACCTCGGCATCCTCGAGCTGGACCTGTCCGCTTACCTCGACCGCATCGACCGGCTCAACACGATCACCGAGGCACGCCTCGATACTCGACTATGAGCGGCCGGTCTGCCCGCGCCCAGCAGCAACCCCGGGCTTGCTTGACATCAACGGCACCCTGTTCTTCGCAGCCGACGGCGGTCAGGGTGTCGAGCTGTGGAAGACCGACGGGACCGTGCTCGGCACCTCGCTGGTGAAGGATATCAATCCCGGGCTTCGAGTTCCGGTTCTACGCGCCGCAGCTCCAATCCATCCAACTTCGTCAACTTCAACGGCACTGCTGTTCTTCACCGCGACGACGGCCGCCAACGGCACCGAGCTGTTCCGCAGCGACGGCACCGCAGCGGGCACCGTTCTCGTCGTCCGACCTGTTTGCCGGCCCCAGCGGCTCCAGTCCCTCCCAGCTCACCGTGGTCGGCAACACGCTCTTCTTCACGGCCGACAACATCACGGTCAACGGCCGCGAGCTGTTCAAGATCGATGGGGTCACCGGCACCCCGGTCCTGGTCAGAGACATCCGGCCGGGCCCCGATTCCTCCTCGCCGTCGGACCTGATCAACGTAAACGGCACGTTGTTCTTCAGCGCCCTGGATGCGAATGGCCGCGAGCTGTTCAAGAGCAACGGGACCACGGCGGGCACGGTGCTGGTGCGCGACATTCGCCCCGGATCATTCGGTTCGATCGCACCGGATTCCGGCTTCGTCAATGCCAACGGGACGCTGTTCTTCAGGGCCGACGACGGCGCCGGCGGCTTCGAGCTGTGGAAGAGCAACGGCACGCTGGCGGGCACGGTGCCGGTGACCGACTTGTTCCCCGGCGTCAGCAGCTCCAATCCGTCGAACCTGGTGGCCTTCGGCTCGCGCGTCTTCTTCAGCGCCCAGGCCAGCGCAGCCGCGGGAGTCGAGCTCTTCACCAGCGACGGCACGACCACTACGCAGCTCGGCAACATCAACGCCACCGGCAGCTCCAACCCGCTCGGGCTCACGTTGCTCGGCAATCAGCTCATCTTCACCGCCAACGACGGCGTCAACGGACGCGAGCTGTATGCGGTGTCCGCGACCAGCCCGGGCGCACCGACCTTGTTGAAGAACATCGCACCGGGCAATTTCGTCGGCTCCGACCCGAGCGACTTCAAAGTGGTCGGCAGCACGCTGTTCTTCACCGCCGACCCGGGCGACCGCGTGCGCGAGCTGTGGAAGACCGACGGCACGGTCAACGGGACCGTACCGGTCGCGCCTGACATAGCGAGCCCGCGCAACCTCGCGGCCTCGGGCGGCAGGCTGTTCTTCACCGCTCCGGACGCGGAAGGGAAGAACCAGCTGTTGGATCAGCAACGGCACCGCTGGCCGGCACCAAGCCGCTGGCGCAGGCCGGGCTGATCAATCGCACCTTGTCGGTGAGCGTGCTCTCCGCCGAAGGGGACGGTACGGTCACCGCTGCCGACGGCACCGCCGCAGCGTCGCTGGTGTCGACGATCGCGCTGAACAATGTGAGCGGCACCGAGCCGATCGAGCTGGACGTGACGCAACTGGTGCGCGACACGCTGGCGGCGGGCAAGACGCGGCTCACCCTGAAGCTGGCGCTCAATGCGCCCAGCGCCGTGCCGCTGTCCGTCCTGTCCATGATCCCGAACCCGGCGTTCGAGGCTACCGTATCCAACACCGGGCTTGCTGTCACCACCGCCAGACAGGACGGGGTGCTGGCCGACCTGTACGGCGCCAACGGCGAAGTGCTGCAGCAGGGCGTCCCCATCGTCGGATCTGCGCGCGGCGGCCTCCGGCAGCTACTTCCTGCGCATCTACAATCCGTTCGCTGCGGAGCAGACCGCGCCCGTGCCGTTCGTGCTGCAGGTGAACGCGCCGTTGCCCGGGTTCTCGCAACCCTATAGCGATCGCGACGTCATCCGCGCCGGCGACGGCAACGACATCGTCATCGGCAACAACCACATCGACTTCCTGTTCGGCGAGCGCGGCGACGACGCCTTCCTGGCCGAGACGGTGGAGGTGCGCGACCGCGAGGCGGGCGAGTGGGTCGGCGCGCCGGCGGACGCCGAGAAGATCCAGGCGAGCCAGGGGGATCTCGAGCCGCTCGATCCGCAAGTGCAGTTCGACGAAGAGAAGCTCAAGGTCGCCGTCGCCCGGGCCCTGGGGCTGCCCGTCACGACCAAGTTCGACTTCACTGAGCTGGCGCGAGATCCGATCACTGCCAGCCGCATGGCGAGTCTCCTCAGTCTCGACCTGGGGGCGCTCGAGCTGAGCGACATCACCGGCCTGGAGTTCGCGGTCAATCTCTCGACCCTGAATCTGGCCAACAACCGTGTTCTCGATCTGTCGCCGCTCGCACCCGGCACGGCCACCGAGGGCGATGCGGTCGGCTCGCCGATCGGGCTGCCGCGGCTGGAGCATCTGGCGCTGGACTCCAACGGCCTGGCCAGCATTGCGCCGCTGGCCGGCATCCTCGGGCTGAAATCCTTGAGCCTGGACGGGAACCCGCTCGCAGACCTCAGGCCCCTGGCGGCTGTGGAGCGAGATCCTCCCCGAGGGGCAGACTCCGCCGCTCACGTTCCTGAGCGTAGACAGCACGGGCCTCGGCCCGCAGAGCGGCAACGGGCTGATCGGCGAGTATTACGCCATCGGTACGGAGTCCCTCACCATTCCCGATCTTCGCCACCGCACCGTCACGCACCGTCGCGTCGATCCGCAGGTGAGCTTCCAGCCGGGGGCCGCGGATTTCGGCGGATTCGGCGATCTGGACGACAACTTCGCGGTGCGCTGGACCGGTCAACTCTTGGTGCCCACGGACGCCGACTACAGCTTCTTCCTGAGAAGCGACGAGGGGACCCGGCTCTACATCGACGGCAGGCTGGTGGTGGACAACGACGGGCTGCCCGTCTTCCAGAACGAGAAGGGCGGGCCGCTGAACGCGCAGGGGCAGCTCGACACCATTGCGCTGACCGCCGGCGCGCACGATCTGCAACTGGAGTTCTTCGAGCGGCTCGGCGTCAGCCGGTGTCGAGCTGAGCTTCCAGATCAATGGCGGAGCGAAGCAGGTCATCCCGACGGGCGTGCTGCGTCCGCGCGGCGCCGCCGATCTGAGCCCGCTGGCCGGATTGGAAAACCTGCGCATCCTGAGCGCGTCCCATAACGCGCTGGTGGACGTGGCGCCTCTGGCCGGCTTGGATGCGCTGGAAATCGTCAACCTGAACGACAACAACATCGGAGCCATCGGTCCGCTGGTCGGCAAGCAGTTGATCGACGATGGCGCAGCCGGTTACAGCGAGGTCGGCGCCTGGCAGCATAGCCGCCGGCCGGTGAGCGCGGCCTTCGGCGAGGACTATGCGTTCCACGCCGGAGTCAATGCGGCCTCCTCCGACAGAGCCGTATGGAATTTTGCTGCACTGCCGGCGGGCGCTACCAGGTCCTGGTCACGTGGCCGGCGCACGACACACGCGCAAGCAATGCACCGTTCCAGGTATTCGAGGGTAGTGCCAGCGTTCCATTGCTACCCGAGGGATCTTCCATCGGCACCGTGCTGGTCAATCAGCATTTGGCGCCGGCCGGCGCAGTGCATGGCGGAAGGCCATGGCACAGCCTGGGTGTGTTCGAGATCAGCAGCGATGGACTGCGCGTCGAACAGAGCGTGAGCCTGGCCGACGGCTCGGTGGCGGCCGATGCCGTGCGCATCGTCGCGCTCGATCCGGTGCTGGAGAATCTCGAGCGCTTGGATATCGCGCGCAACCCGCTGGACAACGACGCCCACCAGCTGTACGTGCCCGAGTTGCAGGCGCGCGACGCGGCGGATCCGAATTTCTCGTTCTCGTTCGATGCCAATGCCGCTGCACCGCAGTGGGTGACGCGCCTGGAGCCCCAGGGCACGCTCGGACCGACGGTCGATCTGATCATCGATGGCGCCGCAACCGATCCGAACGGCGTGGTCTACACGGTGGAATCGCTGAACCCAGACGTAGTCGAGGCCAGCATTCTGATCACACAGGTGACCGGTTCCACGCCGCAGACGCATTTGTTGTTGACGCGAGCGCCGGAGTTCGTCGGCAGCGCGCGCGTTCGGCTGATCGCGCACGATGACGTCGACGGTGTCGGGACAGCCACAGGGTAGAACGATCGAACAGAGCTTCGACTTCAACGTCGGCACCGCGGCGCTCTACGGTCAGAAGTTCGCCGATGCGGATCTCGATCACGTGTTGGACGCGGGTGAGGCCGGCATCGAGGGCTGGACCATCTTCATCGATGCCAACGCCAATGGCCAGCTCGATGCGAACGAGGTCCGCACGCTGACCGACGCCAATGGCGACTATTCGTTCACCGGCCTCGCGGCTGGACAGAACTACCGGGTCGGCGGAGGTGCGGCAAAGCGGGTTGGTGCAGACCGCGCCCGCCGACGCGCTGCAGGTATCGCGGACGGCAGATATCAACACCGGGCAGCCGCATCCTTCCCGGGTCAATTCGTCGAGTTCCAGGGTCAGCTGTATTTCACCGCCACGCGCAGTGACGTCGGTTCCGAGCTGTGGCGTTTCAACGGCACCAGCGTTCAGCTCGCAGCAGACATCCGTCCCGGAACCCTCGGTTCCAACGTGAATGATCCGACGGTGTTCGAAGGCTTCTTGTACTTCGCCGCCGATGGTGGCGATGGCGCCGGCCAAGAGCTGTGGCGCTTCAACGGCACGACCGCGACGCGCGTGACGGATCTGGCTCCGGGCGCGCCCAGCGCCTCGATATTCGATCTGACGGTGTTCGACGGCGACTTGTATTTCCAAGCCAGTGGTGTCTCCGGCGGCGTCAATCGCGGCGCCGAGCTGTGGCGCTTCGATGGCACGACCGCCACGCTCGCCGCCGACATGCTGGCCGGCACCGCATCCTCGACACCGGCCGAGCTCATCGTGTTCAACGATGCATTGTTCTTCTCGGCTGCTGACGCTGCCGCGGTGCGTCGCCTCATGCGGTTTGACGGCGTGAGCGCTGCCGTGGTCACGGGTGGACAGGTCGATGACGTTGATTTCGAGATTCGGGCGCCAGGCCAGTTCGCGGTGTTCGATGGGAAGCTGTATTTCCGCGCCCAGGCAGACTACTTCGATGTGAGCGTCTTCTCCAAGGGCGCCGAGCTGTATCGCACCGATGGCACGGTCGTGGAGGAAGTAGTCGACCTCTTCCCCGGCACCAGCTCATCGTCGCCGCTCGACCTGACCGTCTTCGACGGGGCGCTGTACTTCGGCGCCAACGGCAACGACGGTCGCGGCAACGAGTTGTGGCGCTTCGACGGCAATGTTGCCACGCGGATCAGCGACATCGAGCCGTTGGCCAACGGCTCCGCCCCGCAGCAGTTTGCAGTGCTCGGCAACCGACTCATCTTCACCGCGTTCAAGACGGGCGTGGGACGCGAGCTGTGGCAATTCGATGGCAACAGCGTCACGCTGGTGTCCGACGTCTTCCCCGGCACGGGCTCCGGTTTCTCAAACACGATCAGCGAACCGGGAATCTTCAACGGCGATCTCTACTTCCACGCCGACGGCAACGACGGTGCAGGCGCGGAGCTGCGGCGGCTGCGACCGTCGGTGGTGACGGGCGCGTACACCGCGCTGGGGCAGGCCGGCCAGGGCAGCCACGTCGATGGATTGGACTTCGGCAACTTCCGCGTGGCCGATGCTGGTCCCGACCGCACCGCAACGGAAGGCAGCCAAGTGACGCTCCAGGGAGCGGCCTTCGAGCCCAACCCGACGGTGGGCAGCGACTTCGGTTTTGCCTGGGAAGTCGTCAACTTGAACGATGATGCCGTCGTGGCCACGGGCAACCTGCAGTCCATCACCTTCACACCGCCCGAAGATGGCGTCTATAACGCCACCTTGACGGTCACCGATGCCGCCGACAACAACAAGACCTACGTCGACACTGCGCTGGTGTTCGCCAACAACGCGCCGCCGGCGTTCGAGATCGGCGCCGACGACGGCGTGACCGATGGCGAAGTGTTCACCCGAACCATCGCCTTCAGCGATCCGGGCGCGGATCAATGGACCGCCGTCATCGACTGGGGCGACGGGGCGGTGTTCGAGCGCAGCCTGGCCGAGCGCACGCTCACGCTCAACCATCTTTACGCCAGTCAAGGCGTCTTCACGGTGCGCGTCACGCTGCGCGACGACGATGGGATGGAAGCGACCGACGAGTTCACCATGACCGTCGCTCCTCGCCCGCCGCAGGCCGAGGCAGACGCCTTCGAGGTCCTCGAGGACCAGACGGCCCGGCTCGACGTGACCGCTAACGACAGCGATGTCGAAGACGACGCACTGGTCGCCACGATCGTGGCGGCTCCCGTCCACGGCACTGCCTCGTCCAACCCGGACGGCACCATCACCTACGTTCCAGGCGCCGATTTCAACGGCTCGGACAGCTTCCGCTACGTTGCGGTGAACGATGCTGGCGCGCAGTCGGAAGAGGTCATCGTATCGATCAACGTCACGCCCGTGAACGACGCGCCGGGCTTTCTGCCCGGGGCCGACATCACGGTGAACGAGGACTGGGGTCCGCAGACGTTTGCGGATTGGGCCACGAATCTGTCCAGTGGTCCCGCAGACGAGAGCGCGCAGGCGCTCGAGCTCACGCTCGGCAACGACAACCCGGATCTGTTTGCCGTGCAGCCGGCGCTCGACCTCGACGGCCGGCTCACCTTCACCTCCGCGTCCGGACGCGTTCGGCGAGGCGCATGTGACCGTCTCCCTGGCCGACGACGGCGGGACCGCGAACGGCGGCCAGGATCAGACCACTCGCGTCTTCACGATCTCGGTGACCAATGTCAACGACGCACCGCAATTGACCGCGGTCGGCGAGGTCCCTGTTGGAGGCACCGATACGCTGGTACTGGATGTCGATGCCACGGATGCGGACCCGGCCGAGACCCTGACCTTCAGCCTGGTCGCAGGGCCCGATACGGCGAGCATCGATGCCACGACCGGCCTGCTGAGGTGGCGGGCACCGGACGTGTCCTCGACGACGCGGACCCCGATCACCGTGAAGGTGAGCGATGGGAAAGGCGGCGAGGACGAAATCAGCTTCGATTGCACGGTTTCACCCAAGCTCCTTGCGGTCAGCTCCTTCACGCCGACCACGAGCGGCTTCCAGGTGGGCTTCAACCGCGCCTTCGACCCCGGCGTGCTCAATCTCTACGGAACCGAAACCGGTGGAGAAGGACCGGCGGACGTCACACTGGTCGGCGCCACGGCCGGCGCCGTGCGCGGCTCGCTGGTGCTGAACGACGGCAACACCGGCTTCACCTTCATCAAGACCGGCGGGCCGCTCGAGCCGGGCAGCTACACGGCCACCCTGTTCAGCCGCGCCAATGGCTTGCGAGATTCGCTCCAGCGCGTCCTCGACGGGGACGGCAACGGCACTGCCCGGCGGTGATGCGAAGCGCAGCTTCACCGTTGCCGAGCCGGCAGCGGGCAGTCGTTCTCTCGATTCCCGACTTCACCCGCGGGCCCGGGCAGTCAGTGCATATCCCGGCGAATGCCACTGGCCTGCCGGTCGCCTTGAGCGATGGCGCGGGCGTGCGCAGCGTTTCGTTCGACCTGACCTGGAATCCTTCGCTCCTCGAGGTAAGCGGCGCTTTGGCCGGGACGCGGAGCGGCGTCCGGCGACGTCGTGACCTTCACCCCCGGCCGACGCGCCAGGCACTGCAACCGTCACGATCACGATCGACGCAGGCCAACCCGCTGGCCGCGGGCGCGATCAAGAACTTGATCTCGATCCAGGCGCTGGTGCCGTCAGAGCGCGACAGCGCAATACGGCGCGAATCAAGTGCTCGACGTGAGCGAAGTGGTCGTCAACGGCGGCGCCATCGCCGCGGTGGCAGACGACGCCCAGCACGTGGCGACCTACCTCGGCGATGCCGACGGCAACGCACCTACACCACGCTGGATGTCCAGCGCATCATGCGCGTTGCTTCCGGTCTCGACACCGGCTTTGCGCGCTTCCCGCTGATCGACCCGGTCGTCGTCGCAGACGTCAACAACAACGGCTCGCTCACCACCTTCGACGCCCAGCGCGTGCTGCGCATGACGCCGGGCGGAGCCGGAACGCCGGAGATCCCGCCCATTCCCGACGGCGGCGGCCCGGCCGCCCTCGCGAGCGCCGGCCATCGCGCCGGCCGCCTGACGGCGCAGCAGGTCTTCTGCCGATGCGGGGCCAGCGCGCCTGCAGACTGCGGCGGCGGCGCTCGAAGCCGAGCAATTCACGCGCAAGCCAGCATCGGGGAGCGTGGTACCGGTGGTGGATATGCAGATGCCCTTCCGGGGCTTCTCGTCCTCGGCCCCGACTTCCGCCGGCATGCCCGCAAGCCGGTGGCAGGAGGATTTCGTGAACCAACTCGGACACCCCGAGAAACAGGGTAGTCTCAACAGCAAGCTCAGATTGACCGTTCCCGTCTCGCCTCGCCTGAGTCCCAAGTGAGCCGCAGCCTGCGGGTCGGCGAAGCCCTACAGCGAAATCGGGGCGTCCTGATACCCGCAGCTCGCTCCCGCCACTAGACTCGCGGGACATAAAGAGAACTGTTCACCACACGGAGTTCGCGGCCGAGCCGCTGTGCACTCCGTCGGCTCACCGTTCAGGCCCGGGGAGCCGACTGGTTCACCATTCCTTCGCTGCTCTCGGTGTTCGCCAGCGCACCCTACCTGCATAGCGGGGCGGCGCCGACGCTCGACGCCGTGCTCCAGAACGTGACGCATCGAAGCGCCGGCAACGGCGGCATCGACACGCTGACCGACGCAAACGACCGCAAGGCCGTCGCGCGTTTCCTGAAGTCGATCGATCGCGACACCGAGGCTTTTGCGCAGGTGAATCCGCCTCAGGGCATCTGCGGCGAGCCGCGAGGAGCGAGGACACAAAGCCGTAATCTGCCGCCAGTAGACTTCACGTAAGCAGGGACTCCGCCCCTGTAGCCAGGGCATTGCCCGGCGCTGCGCCCAAAGGCGCACCCCCATTGGGCCCGGTCTGCGTTGCAGCAACCGGGCCCTCTTTTCGCGCTGACTCCGGGCCCCCGGCGCATACCTGCATCTTCCCGCGGCGCAAACGGTACCGGCTGCCGCGGGGTGCGTTCGGCTCATGCGTCGCTTGCGCGGTGCAGCGATCGCGGCCGATCGCACGTCGAAAGCCGAGTGCCAGGTCATCACGCAGAGCCAGACAGGCCATCCTTCAGTCGCGATCTGCCTTCACAAATTCTTCATTCGATTCCGGCCCGACTCGTCACGCAGTTGAAATTACCCTGTTCCAGAATGCACCAGAGTTCTCAACAACTCAGGCCAGGGTTGTCAACAACTCTACGGAGGCCGCGCCCATGATGATCGCCACCGACCGCCGCGCATTCCTGCGCTATCTGAGAGCGCTGCGCTTGCCGTTTCATCCCACCGCCCCCGACCTCGGACTGCAGTTTCTGGAAGAGACCCCGCACGGCTCGCCCCATGCGGCATGGAATGACGGCAAATAACGACCAGTGGATCCCGAACAAGGGTGGCACGACCATGGTGGGCGCAGGGATGCGCGACTGATGCGCAAGCCCTTCCACGCATTCCTGTTGCGCTTGCGATCAGGACATCTACTCGAGCCGTATCGCTGTAGTCCAATTGGACTATTGGACACACCTGCTCTGACGTCTGTGTTGCGAGCACAGCAGTGTGGGACCGTGACGAAGCGCGAGCCTCTCTTCGGGTGAAACCGCGTTGCTTCTTCCTTGAGCGTCAAAACGCCCGCCAGTCGCCAGGCCATCCTGGCGGCGCAAAGCGGCATTCGATCAACAGAGTTGTCCACAGAAACCCTGGACAATTTACACAGGCCGTTGCTTATCGCTGAGGAGTCCCGGTAATGAAATCATCCCTGTTCTTGACTGTCGGGCTGGCAGCTCTGCTGGCGCTGCCGGCAGCGGCTGGCGCTGCCACATTTGCCGAAATTGCCGACGCCGGCCAGTTGCGAGCCGCGGCGAACCTGGTCAGCACGGTCGACCTGGAGGCCATCGCCGGAAGCATCGGCAGCGAAGACGATGCCGATCTGTTCGCCCTGCAGCTGACCGCGGGGGTGCCGTTCAGCGCATCGTCGGCCACTTCCGAAGGCATCTCCGACACTCAGCTCTTTCTGTTCGACGCGACCGGCAAGGGCGTGAGGTACAACGACGATATCGCAGTGACCGACTTCTTCTCGCGCATCGACTACACGCCGAGCGCTTCGGGCCTGTATTACCTGGGCATCTCCGGCGCTGGGTTCAACCCCCAGGATGGTTCGGTTCCTCCGGCCTTCATCTACCTCAGCGAGCCCTTCGCCTCAACCCTGCAGCTGGGCCCGTCCTCCGCGGGGCCGCTGGCCGGGTGGGCTGGGGTTGAGAGCAGTGTTCGCGACTCAGGCGCCTATCGCATCGAGCTGACCGGTGCTGCTCCCGTGCCGGAGCCCGCCTCCTTCGTGCTCGTCGGCCTGGGACTCGGCGCTCTGTTTGCCGTGCGTCGCCTTGCCGCCCGCGTATAGTCAACCTCCCGGACTCGGACACCATGCGCACTCGCCACCTTCCCTGCATCGCTTCGTGCTCCACCGCCGCTTTCGTGGCACTCGCCTCTTGTACAGCGCTGTCGGCCCCGCCGAAGGTCATTCTGATCTCTCTGGACGGCGCAAGACCGGATCTCGTCAACGCCTACCTGGGCGATGGCACGCTCAACCCGAAGACCGGCCTCGGGCTGCTCAAGGCAAAAGGCATCTCGGCCACCCAGAACATCACCGCCACGCCCTCGCTCACGGCGGTCAGTCACATCGCCATCGCGACCGGTTCGACTGCGGCGAACAACGATATCCCCGCCAACACCTATCACGCCGTCGCGCAACCGATCGGCAACACCACCAGCGGATTCGGCGGGCCGATCGGCGGCTACCAGATCAGCCCGCTGGCTGCGAGCCCGGCGCCAACCGCCGAGCCGATGTGGGTGAAGCTGCGCGCGGCGGGAAGGAAGGTCGTGACCGCCACCTGGCCCGGCGGGGACGGGGTCAACGTCACGCTTTTCGGCACCACCGGCACGCCGATCGTGCAGACCGCCGCGCCGACTCGCACTGTCGACTACACGGTGCCCTTCGGCGCCTTCGGGGGCATCGGCGCACAGGGATTCAAGAAGACGGCCGCGGACTTCTCCGACGATGCCGGCGGCACCATTACCGCGGCGCTTCTCGCCGCCGGCCGCACCTCTTACAGCCCGGTGAAGCTGACCGGCGTGCTGGAGAGCATCATCTGCGGGGACACCACCTTCAATTGCATCTTCGGAGCAGCGGCAACGCCCCCCTCCCGCCCGCTGCTCTTCTCCATCAAGGCCGCGGCGATCGACAGGACCAACGACGGCACCGTCAACTACGACACCGCTGGTGTTCTTCAACTCCAGCAGCGCGACGCCGATCCCGCCCGGCCCGTTCGCGCTGCCGTCGACCGGCCCCGCCTATGCAAGGGCTGGGGGGCCGTCCGCGAAATTCTTCTTCGAAGGCAGCGGCCTGAAAATCGGGGCTGCGTTCTTCGTCAGCACCCTGGCGCCCGACCTCTCGCTGGTTCGCTTCGCGCGCTACGCCGCCAACTTCATCCCGCGCAACGCCGCGGTGATCGCCAACGTCGACGACATCAACAACAACGTCGGGTTCTGGGCGCCGCAGCCCGATTTCCGCATCCCCGAGCGCATCAGTCCGGGCTTCGATCCGATCACCTTTCCCGACGTGCCCGAGCTGGAGGCGATGTACGAGGACCAGGTGCGTACCTTCGTCGCCTACCAGACCAGCGTCGGCCTGCGCGCCATCAAGCAGAACCAGGACGCCGATCTGGTGATGATCTACATCGAGCAGCCCGACGGCTCGGGACACCAGTTCACGCTCACCGATTCACGCCAGCCCACCGACTTCCTCGACAACCGCAGCGTGGGCACCCCTGGCAATCCGCCGGGCGCGATCGGGCAGAGCCCGGCCCGCGTTGCCGCCTTCGATGGCTACCTGAAGTTCGCCTACCAGCAAGCCAACGCCGCGGTGCAGGCGATCATCAAGGCGGTGGGAGTGGACGCCCAGGGGCGGCCCAGGAGCAATATTTTCGTGGTGTCCGACCACGGCATGGCGCCGTTCCATACTGCCGTCGTGCTGCGCGAGGTGCTCAAGGCCGGGGGCATGACGGACGAAGAGCTTGCCAACCTGCGCTTCTATACCTCGGGACCGGCGGTAAACCTCTACGTGAATCTGTCTGGCCGCGAGCAGGGCGGCACGGTGGGCAGCGTGGACTACCAGACGCTGCGCGACAAAGCCGCCGCTATCCTGAGTGCCGCGGTCGATCCCAACCCGTTCTACAACCCCGGTGAGAGCCCGTTGTTCAGCGACGTGGTGCGCCGTCCGAGCGGCTGCGGCATCCTTGGCTTCTGCGTCGACGATATCATCGGACAGGACTTCGGCGACGTGTTTGCCATGCTGACGTCCGGCTACAACTTCGACGGCACGCAGACCCCCGCAGCCGTCCCGCGTTTGCAGGACACCGCCCCGGACTCGCTCATCTACTCGGTGCCCAACTTCTACGGCGCGCACGGCCACAACTCGAACCAGCCATTGATGAGCGCCATCCTGTTCGGTGCCGGGCCGAACATCAAGACCGGCATCACCCTGCCCGTGGTGAACAATATCGACATCGCTCCGACGATCATGCAGATCCTGGGCGTGCCGCCCGCTGCCACCGTCAACGGGACCGCGCTCGGGAGCATCTTGCTTCCGTAGAATCTCAACCATCGCTCCGACGACACAGGGCCTTTGCCCCCTCCCCCGACCCTCCCCCGCGTCCGGCGGAAGCAAGGGAGGGTGCCGCTTCGCCGGAGTCACAGTTTCCGCGGGCGGCCAGAACAGAACGTGGGTGAGGTCATGGCAATGGCAGGGCAAGGAGTGCGGTCAAATGAGGCGTTTCTTCTTGTGCTGCTAGCTAGTTAGCGCCATTCCACAGCACCGCAACATGTAGCATGCGCGGCACGAGTTCCTTGAGCAACTCGAGGCGCTTTGCACTGAGTTCAGGAACGAGGGTTGCGAGGCCGGTGACATTTCCGCCCGGCCGAGCCAAGCTCGCGGCGAGCCCGGCTCCCACAGGATCATGCGCGGCCATCATAAGATAGGGATCGTGCTCGTAGTAGCTTTTGCTGCCAGAGCCGCCGGTGTTGTCCACACCATAATCAGGTCGACTTTCAGACCAACCAGCTCGGCCGCCAATTTCGGTAACCGTTCCGTGTGCCCCTCGGAACTCTTACATTCGATAAGGATGTTCTCGCCTTCAACGTATCCGAATTCGCGAAGACCGTCATAGAACGGAGTCAAGAGGCGTGCGGATTCCGCGCCAACGCAAGTGTTTGCCAGTGCACCGATCCGGAAAATCTTCCCGGCCGCTTGCACCTCGCCGAGGAACGATAGAATCAGAGACAGCAAGACGAGCGCGGTGGGTAGCTTGTCTTTCGCAACATGACAGCATGAGGCCGCGGGATGGTTGTGCAAGTACACGGGCAGCATATACCTGTTGGGGATTGAGCTCATTTGCCGGCTATGAACAATGGGGATCGTTAATCAAGAACCGTGTTACCCCCCAGGACCCGAGAAGGACGAGCGTCTGCTATCGGGTAAATTGCGCCAACGAGCTGAATGACCGGTTGTGGCCGATCTCTGGCAGTCGCGACCGTCTCAGACTGACCCGCGGCGGTCATTCGCGGATGTCCGCTAACAGGTGCTTTGCCTTCCTCTCGTTGCCCTTTGCCTTAGCCCTGGGGCCCGCTCGGATGACACCTCGCCGGGCGTGTCCGGGTACGTTCTAGACTAGCGCTTGGCTTAGTAGCGAGGTGTCGACCGACTCATTTAAACGGGACCGGAGGTCCGATGAGCGGAGTTTTCAACGGTCCGGCAGCACCGATCGCTATCACGATCGCGTTCCCGAACGGATTCAAAAACGGATCGGCGTCCCTCTTCCAGTTGTTCGTCAGCCAGATGTTTCCCGACGGGTCGATCTCGCCGCCCGTTATCCGTTCCAAGGCGTCGCTCCTATAACCGGTGGCCGGTGATATCGGGTCTCCGACGCGCATGCCGCGGAGCGGACATTTTGTGGTATCGATCCCGCAGAAGCGGCTGATCCCCGTCGGAGTATCGGTGGACAGTGCCGACACGAACGGCGCCGAAGTTGAACACCCAAACCGTGTTATCCCCGTCGACCGCGATCCCCCACGGGAGCGTGAGGCCGCCACCCGTGAATGGCGAGCCGGGATAAGGTTCCCGACTTCTCCTCTGGAACATGGTGATCGAAGGATTGTCGGCAGAGCCGAGCTGCAACCGGGTCGGACAAGGTGAGTCGAGCCAATCCGAGTTGGCCACCCAGATGTTCCCCTTGATGTCGGCCGCGTTTCCAACCGGGTGACTGAGGACCGTTTTACCCTGGTAGATCCCGGGCAGCGTATCGATCAGCATGCCTTGGGGCGAGATAACCGACATCGTGTTGCTGCGGTTGTTGGTGATCCAGACGTTGCCCTTGATATCGATGGCAACCCCGAATGGTTTCATCTGTGGATCGTCGGAAGCCGGCGGTGGTCCGAACGGAATGTTGAATGCCCGATTTGGATCTCCTCTGGGTATTTTCGTGACCGAATCGTTTCCGCAGTTCGCGAGCCAGATGTTGCCCCTGCGATCCGACACCGTTCCCTGCGGCCAGGAGATATTGCCTTGCGTGTAACCCTTGACCGCGATCGCGCTGCCGTCCGGATGGAACGCCGAGACGCTGTTGTGCGGCGCGGCCTGGGGAGGCAAGGCGCAAGGCGGATCCTGGAACCCGAAATTGCCGACCCAGACATTGCCGCTTGGATCGAGCGTGATGCCGTACCCCGCGCCACTGAGACCGCCGCCGAAATATGGCGACCCGGGAAAATTCTCTCCCCAGGGATAGAACTTCATCAGCGTCTGACCGGCGCAGGCGAAGTCGCCGGCCGGCTGGGGCACCGCATTGTCGTTCACCCACACGAAGCCCTTCTCGTCGATCGCGAAATTGCCCGGACCGTTCATGAGGTTATCGCTGTCCTGGGCGCTGTAAAAACCTCCGGTGATCTTGAGGAACAGCAGCCAGTTCGTGGGCCTTTGTGTTAGCGCCGGCTGATGAATCGGATATACCTCCGACAACACGAACAGCGGATCATCGGTGTCCGAGGGGTAGCCGGGATAGGAGGGATACTTCACGATGTTCGCGAGCGCCTGAAGTACGTTCGCTGGAGGCGATCCGCCGGGCGGTGTGGCCGCTTTGAACAGTGTGGCGCAGTTGTCAGGATCAGCGACGCAGCCCGCCACCACATTGGCCAGCGAGTTGAAGGTCGCCAATGTTGAGGTCTCCGTCCCGTTCGGCGTCGAAGCTAGCACGTCCCCGACCGCTCCTGTCTGGGGTCGGCGAGGTTGGCCGCCATGTGGACGGCATTGATCATGCCATAGGTATTGCCTTTGATCTGCCGACCCTCAACGAACTGCGCGAAGGCGTTCCCGGTCGCCACCGTGGTGCGTTCGTTTACGACAACGTTCCCGGGGACGTTGGACCCCACGCTGATTGCACTTGCTAACATGACCGGCCATGCTCCGCCACGACGAACAGAACGGGCTGTTGATCCACAGCCCGGTCGGCATCGAGTAAGTGATCTGGAAACTTCCTGGGCGTCGCTGATGTCAGAGCCCAGAAGCCGCCAAGACGGCCCGTGATGGACGAAACTGGCGTACAGCGAGACTTCGTACCCGCCAATCCGGTACCGCCGCTCTCCACTTTGCCTTGAACTATCAGGTGTCATTACGCCGACCATCCGGTCGAGGATATTAGCGCGAGGCCCATCAACGCAGCGACCACACATAAAGCGTGTCGGAACAAGAGCGTACGGAATATGCTGCAGTGGCCTTTCATTACCAGTCTCCTAGTAAATGGATCACCAAGGGCCTTTCGTAATCCTAGCCCGCTTCATTGCCCCTTCCTGGTTACGGCTCTTCCGTCTATTCGAGATCGGTCTAGTCGACACGTTGGATGGAGGCCACCATGGAGCATCTTGCTTCTGACATCTGACGAAGCTGTCATCTTACTGCGATGAGGCAATGTTGGTGTTTCCCGCACGGGAAACGACACCAGTCGACGAAGCTCCGGCAACCCACAGCAGCAGCGCGTGCTACGGTGGATTCGAGGTCTTAGCGCATTCCAGCGACTGAATCATTGCGCGACAGATGACAGCTTTCGGGCGTCGAGTTCGAGAGGCCGAATGTCGCAAAGTGGCCGATCTGGGTCAGTCGCCACTGGCCGGTTCCGACCCACAGCCGCCCGTCACGACCGTCCGCTATCGGGCATCTGACTTTCCTCTCGATCTCCTCTGCCCCGTCCGCGGCCTCGCTGCGGAAGCACGCAGCCAAGCTCGCGCCTCACTGGGAGGGCGCGCCAGCACCGCATGCCCGAGTTCGTCTTCGACCAGCGCCTGAGCTGGTAGCCGACCGCCCTTCCCCGCTGCTCGTCCAGCCCCTCCCACAGGGCTGACGGCCAGGTTTTGCCGTGCCGGTCCAAAACCGTGACGCGGTGACCCCCAGTCATCGCGCTTCACCACCGTTGGCCGCCCCGCCCCACGTTTCCCGACCGCTTTCCCAGCCGGCGCCAGCCAACCTGATACCGCGCTTGAGCCCTCCGGCGGCACGTGATACGGTTGAATTTCCTATCGGTCCTGCGCTTCGAGGAGATCGCTCCCATCGTGGGATGCTCCCCGACCGCGGCAAGGCAGCTCGCGAGCCGCGCACGCCGCCGAGTGAAGGGAGCGACCGCGGTTCCCGACGCCGATCGCACCCGCCAGCGAGAAGTTGTCGATGCCTTCCTTGCTGCCTCGCGCGGCGGTGACTTCGATGCGCTTCTCGCGGTGCTCGATCCAGACGTCGTGCTCCGAGCCGACCGCGCAGCCGTGGATGCGGGCGCATCGAAGGAGGTCCGCGGTGCGACGGCCGTGGCCAAGACCTTCTCGGGCCGTGCCCGGGCCGCACAGCTGGCGCTCGTGAACGGAGCCGTGGGACTCGTGTGGGCTCCGGGCGGACGGCCGCGTGTCGTATTCGGCTTCACGATCACGCGCGGGAAGATCGTCGAGATCGACCTGGTCGCCGACCCCGAGCGCCTTCGCCAGCTCGACCTCACGGTCCCATAGCGACTGACAAGCCAACCCACGTTTTGGTTCGGCGTCGGCTACAACAAGACCCGTGCAGCTTCGGCGAGACTCGGTCGCACGCTGATCGGCTTCGAGTAGGGAAAACCCCACACTAGAATCGGGATGTCCCGATAGCCGCAACTCGCGTGCGCAGCTAAAGTCCGTGCTTCCAGGCCGACGGACCTCTGCCGCCGCCGGCCGAAAGAAAAGGTTCCTTTGCCGCTCCACGGCGGCGAGGGTAAGTAGTCGGAGAGATATAAGGAGAACCCTTCACGACCACGGAGTGTTCGCAGCCAAGCTTGCGCATGGCGAGCCGCATTTCGTCGGCCAGCCCTTCTTCTGACCGAAAGCCATCGGTCCATGTCTGTGTTCGCGCTGCGCGCGGATCGCGCCCGGCGCACGCTGGTTGAGGCGGACACGGTCCTCAGCCCCCCGGTACTGTTCGAATTGAGATGAGGAGATGAACATGACGAAGCAATGCCAACCGTTACTGAAGCACAAGCGATGGGTGCGCGGTCTCGTTCTCGCCTCCGCTGGGGCAGCCGTCTTGTGGGGCGTGGCCACTCAGTGGACCGGCGCTGCCTCGGCATTGGCCAGGGATCACGACGACGAACGCAAGGATGCCCAGCAGTCAGCGACCAATTCGAGCCCCATCGCGATCACCAGCGACAACAAGTTCGTCTGGAGCGTGAACCCCGACAACGACTCGGTGTCCGTGTTCCGGGTAGCGAATGAGTGGCGGCGTGGATACGCTGGCCGACGCGGAAGACCGCACGGCGGTGGTGCGCTTTCTCAAGTCGATCGATCGCAACACCGAGCCTTTCGAGCAGGAGGATCCGCCTTCGAACATCTGCGGCCAGCCCAAGCCGTGAGGCCCAAGCCGTGAGGGATTGCGAGCCATCGAACGATCGCCACGACCGGGGCAGCGTCATGAACATCGAACTCGAGAACGCAACCTGCGGTCCGAGGTCCCTCAGGTCATGTTTCGACCGCTAGGGGCGCCGCTGGCCGGCACCATGCAGCGAGAGCCGCAGGCGGGGGGCGGCCAGGTGAGCACAGAAGTCGAACTGCAGCGGCAGGACGCGGAGCTGTCCGCGCTGCTGGCGCGCATCGCGCAGCGCGACGAGCGCGCGCTGGGTCAGTTCTACGACGCAACCATGGCCCGGGTGTATGGCTTGGCGCTGCGCATCGTCGCCGGCCCCGAGGCGGCCGAAGAGGTGACCGCCGACGTCTATCTGCAAGTCTGGCGCGATGCCCAGCGCTATGAAGCGGGCCGCGGCAAAGTGCTGGCCTGGCTGCTGACCATCTGCCGCAGCCGGGCGATCGATTCGCTGCGGCGCCGGGACGAGGCGCAGACCAGCCCCGATCCGGAGCAACTGCGCACCGATGAGCCGGGCGGGGACCACGATTCGCAAAACCTTCTGCTGTTGGCGCAGCGCGATAGCGCGCTGCACCATGCGCTTACCCGGCTCGACCCGCTGCAGCGCCAGCTGCTGTCGCTGGCCTTTTTCCGCGGCTTCACGCACGAGGAGATCGCGGCCCACGCCCGCCTGCCATTGGGCAGCGTCAAGACTCACATCCGCAAAGCGCTTGCGCTGCTGCGCTCGCAGCTTGCCACTCTCGGGGGAGCGTCATGAGCGCCCGCAATAACGAGCTCGGACAGGCGTCGCCGGGCGACCCGGGCGACACGCCGGTGGCCATCGAACCCGATGTCCTGGAAGTGTTGCTGCTGGGGGCGTGCGCGGAGGCACCTGCCGCCGCTCGCGCTGACGCCTTGAGGGCGCGCTTGCTCGATCGCGCGCGCGCAACGCTGTACTGCGCGGACGGCACGCTCACCATCTTCGGCGATGGGGGGGATTGGGTCGCGCTTGCCCCACGCGTGCGTATGAAGAAGCTGCACCAGGATGCCGGCGGCCGCTCTTACCTCCTGCGGCTCGAGCCCGGCGCCGTGCTGCCGAGCCACGCGCACGAGGGCGACGAGGAATGCCTGATGATGGAGGGCGAGGTTTTTCTGGGCGAGCTCCTGGTGCGCGCGGGCGATTACCACCTGGCCCCGGCCGGCACTCGGCACAGCGGCATCACCAGTCCCGCGGGCGCACTGCTGTTCATCCGCAGCGCAGCGAGCCATCGTTACGAGGCGCGCAGATAAGACAGGCGCACCTCTTCGAGGGCGAGGACATCACGCGGGCGTCGGCGCGGCGCGTGCTCGAGCTCGGCATCGCGCATTGTCCCGAGGGCAGGCGCGTGTTTCCCTACATGACGGTGCGCGAGAACCTGGAGATGGGGTGCCGATGCGCAGGACATGGCCGGCTGGCACCACGGCGGGGGCTTCTCGCTGGATGCCGCGGTCAGAATCGAAGGCTCGGACCGCGCCGGCTTGGAGCGCCTGCTACGCTACTGCGCACGACCCCCCTTCGCCCTGCAGCGGCTTGAGCAGGTCGGCGAGGACCAGCTCGTCTATCGCTTCGCCAAGCCGCTGCCCGATGGGCGCACCGAGCTGCGGCTTACGCCCCTGGAGCTGATCGACCGCCTGGCCGCGCTGATCCCGCCCCCGCGCCTGCACCGCCACCGCTATCACGGGGTGCTGGACTGAATTCACGTCACCGGATGACAGCTTTCGGGCGTGGAGTTCGGACCACTCAATGTCGCAAAGTGGCCGGTCCGCGACCGCCGAATTCGACGGTCGCGACCAGCTGTCGCGGTTACACCTCCGTCTGCTCGGCGATCTCCAGAGCATCGTCGACCTCGATCCCGAGGTAGCGGACCGTGCTTTCAAGCCTATGTCCCGCGGGACATAGGCTTGACTATGTCCCGGTGCCGGACTATGTCCCGTTGCAGCCGCACGTCCGAGCTGTCGCGGGTTGACGCCCACCGCGCTGGACATAGCAATCCTTCTTACCAGGCACTTCCACCTGCAAGGAGAGCATCTTGGAACGACTGGAGAAGACCACGCCACCCAATGGCAAGTCTGGACGATTTCGACCCGATGATAGGCTCTTGGCGTTCTTGAAGGGTCTGTAGCCCTGCCGACTATGTACACCGCCGCCCACCCACGCTCATCCGTGGCTTGCGGGCCGGAGGGACATAGTCCGGCGCGGGAGATAGTCAAGCTTCGTGTGCCCGAGCAATAACTGAACGGCCCGGAGATTCCGAGTTCGCCGGTAGATCAGTGTGGCTTTGGTGCCGGCGCACGAGTGCGTGCCGTAGGTTGCCGGATCCAGCCCAATCGACCCCACCCAGGACCCGACGATCCGGGAATACTGCCGGGTCGACACATGAGGGGACCCCGACACCCGGCTCGGAAAGAGGTACTGCTCCGGTTTTAGGTGGGCCGAGGCGATCCAGGCGGTCACCGCGTCTCGTGTCCTGCTCGGTCATCTCGAACTGGACCGGCCGCTGGGTCTTCTTCTGCATGACGATCGCGCGGGAGGCGACCCGACTGCCCTGGAACACATCGTGAACATGGAGCCCGACCAGGTCGCACCCGCGCAACTTACTGTCGATAGCGAGGTTGAACAGCGCGAGTTCCCGGGTTCGATGGCGCAGTTGCAGCCGAATCCGGATGGCCCAGATCTCCTTCAGCTTCAGCGGGGGCTTCTGGCCGAGCAGTTTGCCCTTGTTCCACGGCGCTGCACGCCCTTCGGTCTTTGTGGCGGTATCCATGAATCGCTCCTTCGTTCAATGAGAGGAGCTTCATGCTGATGTCGGCCAAAGGGCGCTTGTCGACCCTAAGCCGCCGTTCGCTTCGCCCGTAACCGGACGTTCAGGGACCGCTAGAGAACCGCGCTGTTTGTTACTTGCCGAGAATCAGCGCCGCGACCGTCACCGAGGCCGTAGTCATAGCCGCGAGCCCGGTTCCCTTGAGCATGAGCGACCGGACGAGCCAGACGATGTGCAGTGCCACGAAGAATAAGATTGTCGGCGGCAGTATCGCCAGGAACTCTTCCTTGATCTTAGCGGTAACTGTGCCCATGGCTGTTCCTATTGAAGTGATGGGTTCGATTGGGCTATTTGTCCTCTTCGCCTCGCCCTGGGCGCTCCAATGGTTGTCAACTCATGCCCCGAGGTCAAGCGCTTTCTAAGCGACAGACCATCCCAGGCCACGCAGTGGAACGAGATCCAGAAACCGGAGGATGCTGTGCCCACGGTCTGGCCCAGCAACCATGTCGTATGCAAAGCCGAACAGCAACGAGTAGGCTGTGCGTCTGGTCGATGTCGATCGGCGTGCGGCCATGTCAGCGCCGCCGGACACCTGTGTGCGCAAATTGACCGCCTGCACAGCAAGCTCACTGCGGGGTGACGACTATGTCGAAGTGCTTCTTCAACGATTGCCGCATGCTTGATGTTGGGACTGACGGCGCCCGCGGGCGCTGTGAACCTGCGTGACTTGGCCGGGTGTAAGCCTGGTGCCGACGACCAGCTCGTGACCCGTGAAGGCCTGTTCACGGTGCACCTGGTCTGCGACCATCTGCTGTTCGAGATACCCGAAAAGCTATACAACCGGGACATGCTCCTCAACACAGAGTTCGCAGCGCTGTCCGGCGGTTCGGATTTCATCGCTCCGGGGACGCTGGTGGACAACCGGGTGGTTCGCTGGATCAAGCGCGGCAACAAGGTGAACCTGGTGGTCGTGAAGTACGAGATCGCGGCGAACCGCGCCGCGGGCATCGAGCGCGCCGTCGAGGCGAACTCGCTGCCGAGCCTGGTGAAAGTCTTCGATATCGTGGGCAAGGGAGCAAGGGCGAGGCGATCATCAACGTGACGCCGCTGTTCGTCAGTCAGCCGCCGCAGGCGTTCGCGCTCGGTTTCATGAAGCACTTCGGCATGCAGCGAGATCGATCCCGAGCGCTCGTACATCGAAGGCGTGCAAGGCATTTCCCACACAATATCGACATACGCTTCTATCAGACCTGGGTGGCAGACCGCGACGCGCTCATGCGCGGCGTGGACGAAGGCGAGGAGTCGGTCACGCGTCCCTCGGGCTTCGTGTTCGACACCAACCTCTACCTGCTCCCGGAGAAGCCCATGCGGCCCCGGTTCTGGGACCCGCGCGTGGGCTACTTCGCCACTTCGTTCCAGGACTACGGCACGCGGCGGCTACGGCGGCATCTAGCGCGGCTTCATCCAGCGCTATCGCCTGGAGAAGAAGGACCCGAAGGCGCCGCTGTCCGACCCGGTCCAGCCGATCGTGTTCTACATCGACCGCGAGGTGCCGGAGGTGTGGCGGCCCGTACGTCAAGCAGGCCGTCGAAGACTGGCAGGGCGTGTTCGCGCAAGCGGGCTTTCACACGCGATCGTCGCACGCCATGCGCCCACCGAGGCGGAGGACCCGTCCTGGGACCCGGACGACGTGCGCTACAACGTGATCCGCTGGACGCCCAGCGGACGGCGTAACGCGCTGGGCGCGGCCGTGGTGGATCCGCGCAGCGGCGAGGTGATCTCCTCGCACACGCTGTTGTGGCACGACGTGCTCAGGCTGCTGGAGACCTGGTACTTCACGCAGGCGAGCCCGCTGGACCCCCGTGCGCAGAAGCTGCCGCTGCCTCCCGAGCTGATGGGCGAGCTGCTGCGCTACGTGCTGCGCCACGAGATCGGGCACGCGCTGGGGCTGCGGCATAACTTCAAGGCCACCTCCGCGGTCGGCGTCGAGCAGTTGCGCGATCCGAAGTGGACTCAGCGCTGGGGGACCTCGGCCTCCACCATGAGCTATGCCCGCTTCAACTACGTCGCGCAGCCGGGCGATGGCGCCGGCCTGCTGCCGCAGCTCGGGCCCTACGACTACTTTGCCATCGAATGGGGCTACAAGATCTTCCCGGAAAGCATGACGCCCGACGAGGAGCACGAGAGACTCGACGAGATCGCCGCACGGCAAGTGACCGATCCGCTGCTGCGCTTCGGTGGAGAGGACGCTGCCGCGGAGGTCGACCCCACCACGTTCTCCAACGTGCTAGGGGCCGACCCCATCGCGGCTGGCGACCTCGGGCTGCGCAACATCGACCGCGTCATGTCCTTCATCGTCCCGGCTACCACGCATACCGGGGAAGGCTACGACAAGTTGAGCGAGATGTATGAGGCGCTCATCAAGCAAAGGCACCGCGAACTGGTATACGTGGCCAGGCTGGTGGGCGGGGTCGAGGAAACCCGCTACCAGGCCGGCCGCGGCAAAGCGCCGTTCGACCCCGTCGCCCCGGAGCGCCAGCGGGAGGCAGTGAAGTTCCTGGTCGAGCGCGCGTTCGTCGAACCCAAGGCCCTGCTGGATCCCGACGTGTTGCACCGAATCACCCCGGCCGGCGGCGCCAACCCGCTGCACGGGTCGAACGTGGATCTGCTGCACCGCCTGATCGACCCAGCCGTGTTCGAGCGCATGCTAGAGGCCAGCAGCCTGGGCAAGGGCCGCTACACGGGGCTGGAACTGCTGTACGACCTCAACGACGGCTTGTTCAGCGAGCTGAAAGCGAAAGCTCCCGGTGATCAGCCCCTATCGCCGCCAGGTGCAGCGCAGCTACGTGGCTGTCCTTCTGACCGCTACCGGCACGATCGACGACGCCGCCTCCCAGAGCGCGAACCTTGAGAGCATCAAGAACCTCGATAACGAGCATGCGGACTCGGGCAGTCAAAAGGCTAAAGCTAATCTGAAGGCCAACCGGTCCTTCGACTCCGCGCTCGCTGGCGTGGGCGAGCAGTACACGAGCGGTGCCGATGCCTTGAGCGAATACCGGGCGATCCTGCGGACTGCGGTGGCAGCCCTGTACAAGCAGATAGACGCGGTACTCGCGCGGACCCGGGACATGGACACGCAGATGCACCTGCGCTTGATCCGCGCCGAGCTTTCCAACGTGCATGAGAAAAGCTTGCACTTTTTGGGCCGCAGAGTCGCCCAAGAGGTCGGCTGCGGCTGTTCCAATGACTGCTTTGGAGGGAGGTTGGGGTGAGCCGCGACCGTCCGCACGTGGCCGATCTGAGACGTTCGCGAGCGGCAGAACTCGACCCTGAACGGTCAGTCAAAGATGCCTAAAGCAGACATTCAAGGAGTTCGTGCCGCCCAGTAAACCAGACCTGCTATGTATGTCCCTCAAACGTTGAGTTCATCCAGAAGTGCTTTCCCTTCCTTTAGGTCCTTCGTGTCGAAGCCTTCGGTGAACCAGTCGTAGATCGGCGTAAGGAGGTCGTACGCTTCCTTGCGCTTGCCCTGGCTCTTGCCACAGGCGTGCGAGGCTGGTCGACGTGCGTAACTCCCAGGACTTCGCCTGCTGTTTGCGTGCCAACGTCGAGCGAGGCGAGATAGTTGTCTTCCGCCGCTGCCAACTTTCCCTGCTGCTGCAGCATCCAACCTTTGAGCCGCAGCACCTCGGCAAGGGGCCAACGTTCTTCCCATCCCGGCCGCGCAATCTGGACTGAGACTGTCCTCGATCAGACTCAACCCGCCCGCGAGGTCGCCGCTCAACGCCAGGCCTTCGGCCAGGACCGCTCGAAAGTAAGGCATCCAAAACCCACCACCGTGCGGGTTCCACCTTTCCATTGCACCCCGCAGATGCGGGATGCCCTCCGCGAGGCGCCCTGCCCGCAGCCAGGCGAGACCCTTGAAGACCTGCGCCAGCACTTCGGAGATAAAGGGCAGATTGTGCGCCCGGCCCAGCCGCTCAGCCTCCTCGACGCGCGCCAGAAGACGGCGCGGGTTCGCAGCGGAAATCCCAAAGCGGTCCGCCCACGGTGAGCGCCCAGCCGAGGTCGAAAGGGTGACCGCGCCGGCGAGCGTGCGCATCGTTGGCATCGCTCACCTGCACGGCGCGATCCGGATAGCCGAGCATCCAGGTCCACAAGGGAGGCGTAGACGCCGACAGCCGTCTTCGGGTCGACGTTCGTGAAGTCTGCGAGGTGGCGGTGCTGCTCCTCGTCGTACAGCGCCAGCACCCGGTCGCCATGCTCGCGTGACTGGATCAAGTCTCCCCGATAATAGTGGGTGCTGCATGCCGCCCTGTGCCCCATGATCAACAGATCCGGATCGCCGGTGGCTTCTGCAGAAGCCAGCATTTCATTCACCCAGTCGAGGCCTTCAGCGACGCGCCCCTGGTTCTGCACATTGACCCACAGTCCGTAGTAGATCGGCACTAACGCCTCGTGGCGGCTGAGGGACTTGGCCAACCCAAGCGCCGGGTGGAAGCTGGTCCACACCTCAGGCGCTGCCCAGCCTTTGAGCGCCATCCAGGCCGCACCAAGCGGGATGCGCAGGTCCAGTTCGCTGGCATCGCGCTGCGCTGATTGGGCAAGCGTGCCGATGAGCTCCATGCCTTTGTTCAGGTGCGAGATGGCTTCGTTGAGCGCCAAGCGTTTCAACGCCAGCTCGCCCGCCTTCCGCCAATAGCCAATCGCCGCCTCGGTCTCGCCCGCCGCCGTCAGGTGATGGGCGAGCAGCTCCGGCTCGGTGTCCTTGGTCGTCGGGGAAGTGTTCTTCGAGCACGCGCGCGATCTTGCGCGTGCAACGCCTGGCGCCGGCTCTTGAGCAGCGAATCGTAGGCCGCGTCCTGCACCAGGGCGTGCTTGAAGGTGTAGTGCGCTTCGGGCGGGGTGCCGCGCCGGAACGCCAGCCCCGATTCGGTCAGCTGGTCGAGCGCGCTGTCGAGCTCGGTCTTGGTGTCGGGGTGCAACCGCCGCGATCAGCTCGTAGCTGAACTCCCGCCCGATCGCCGCGCCGATCTGCGCGATCTCCTTCACCGGCGCGAAGCGATCCAGCCGCGCCATCAGCGAGTCTCTGCAGGTGGCCGGGATGGTGATGGTGTGGGCGGTGCCGGCGTAGTCGTAATGATCGCCGGCGTCTTTGAGCTCGCCGGATTCGAGAATCGCCTTGGTCAGCTCCTCCACGAACAGCGGCACCCCGTCGGTCTTGGCGAGGATCTGCTCGAGCAGCTCCGCGGGGAGCGCCTTGCCGCCGGCCAGCCTGGACACGATCGCGCTGCTCTGCGCGCGCGTGAGCTTGGACAGGTTCAGCGCGGTGACATGTCCGTGGCTTCGCCCACGTCGACTGGAACTCGGGGCGGTGGGTGAGCACGATCAGCAGCGGGATGTTCCTGCACCCGGTCGATCAGCAAGTCCAGCACTTCGAGCGTGGTGGGATCGGCCCAGTGCACATCCTCGAACAGCATCACGCTGGGCTGCTTGCGCGCCGCCGCCTCGGTGAGATCGACCAGGGTACGCAGCGTCTCGTCCTTCTGCTTCTGCGGGGTCATGGAGAGCGCCCCGTAGCGCTCCTCGCAGGGGATGGACAGCATCGAGGCGATGAAGCGCACGTCGCTGCAGCGGCCGGCCGTAGTGGGTGACGATCAGCGCTTCGAGCTTGTCGAGCTTGGACTCGGGCGACTCGTCGCGCGCGAACTTCAGCGCCCGCTCGAAGTTGTCGATGCTGGGCCAGAAGGCGCTGTTGACGTAGTAGGGCGAGCACTGGAATCGCAGCGCTCTGCGCGCCTTGCGCTTCCAGCCGCTCGCGCAGCGCACTCAGGATGCGGCTCTTGCCGATGCCGGGCTCGCCGGAGAGCAGCACCACCTGGCCTTCGCCGTCCTGGGCCAGCGCCCAGCGCTCCATGCAGCAGCCCGATCTCCTGCTCGCGCCCCACCAGCGGCGTCAGTCCGGCTCCACGCGTGCGCGGCCTCGAAGCGGCTGGCCGCTTCGCTCACCCCCAGGATGCGATAGGCATGAGTGGGTCGGGCGATGCCCTTCAATGTCTGCTCGCCCAGGTCTTCGTAGTCGAAGCTGCCGCCGGCCAAGCGGTGCACCCGCTCGCTCACCACGATGCTGCCGGGCTGGGCGATGCCTTGCAGCCGGGAGGCCAGATTCATCGTCTCGCCCACCGCGCCCTTCTCGGCCGAGGAGACCACCACCAGCCCGGTGGCAATGCCGATGCGCACCGCGAGATGGCCGGCGTCGGGAACGTCGAGCTTGGACAAGGCTTCGATGATCTCCAGCCCAGCATGAATGGCCCGCTCGGCCTCGCCTTCGTGCGCCAGCGGATAGCCGAAGAAGGCCACGATGCCATCGCCCAGGCGCTGGAAGACGTAACCTTCGTAGCGGGTGATGCACACCGCACAGGCATCCTCGTAGCTGCGGATGATCCGCTGCAGCACTTCGGGATCGACACGGTTGGCCAACTCGGTGAAGCCCACCATGTCGCAGAACAGCACGGTGAGCTGGCGGCGTTCGCCTTCCGCACCGATTGAATCTCGTTCTCGGATAGGTGGGCTTGCTGAGGTTAATTTGGCGGTGGGCGCTGGCACCTCGCTCTCGTTCAGCTCGGCGATCGCCTTGAGGAGCTTCTTGCGGTGTCCGAGAGAAACGCCGAGTTTCTCCAGCTCGGCATCGCTGAGCAGCCGCAGGGCTTCGAGATCAACGTCGTTCTCGGCGAAGATCGCGGTGTAGCGCGCTAGGCCAAGTTCCTCGAGCAACGTCGACAAAGCGTCCATTGCCCTCTATCCTGCGCCGTTTGAGCCGCTCGCGCTTGGAGACCAAGGCGAACAAATCGCAGACGCACGGCAGTGGATGCGCTGGAAGCGATCACCTAGGGGTTCGAAACGCGAGTGAAGGTCCGCTATGGAGCGGTAGCGTCGAAAGGCAGCTTATGGCCGACTGCTGCCGATGATGGTTCCCGTCAGCAGACAGTCCAGTAACTGTCTGCTTTAGAGCGCAGCGACTGGCTGGAGACGACCCTGAGCTGTCGGTCGCGCTCCAGGAAAGCGGTTACTCCGCGCGAGATCAGCAGCTTACTTGACGGGTATTGTGAGGACCGGCAACCGCCCGCTGACGTCGGTGTCGGTCAACGTGAACAAGAACAGGACCGTCGAGAGTGTCCTTTTGGATCTCCAGTCCCGGTTGTCAATCCAGAACCAGTGGTTTTGATAAACCACGGCTACGAAGGCGGTGCTTGGCGGTGCGGCGCCACTCCGGACACGCAATAGCGGTTGAGCCCACTGCGTCGTACTCGGCGCGGGTGTCGCCGCTCCCTCGGCGATATCTGCCTCCGGAATCTCAACGAACGTTGCGAGTGCGGCCATCATTTGCATGATCGATCGACTGTTGACGGCGAGTTCGTCCGGTTGGCCGCGGACCGGGGAAGAGATAACCTTGAACTCGTTCTTGTCTTCGGCGAGACCGAGCAACTTCTTGAGTTCAGATACCTGATCGAGCCCTTCCTTTGTCAGACGTTCGGGATGGAACAGCAAAAGCACATCTCGCCGCTTGTCAGCAGCCTCCTGTATCCGCAATCCGATCCCGCCCTGTTCCTGAATCTTGCGAAGAAGCACGGCAAGTCGCAGAAACTCCGGATCCGCCAGGCGCGCGTCGCCGGCGTGGTCGGAACGATTACGCACGCCGTTGACGCTCTCCACCCCCAGCTCGAGAACGAAATCCGCGGGGTATCCAACCTCGACCAAGTACAGAACGCTCAAGGGGGGTACCGCTTCGATCAAGCTCTGCAGGAATTTGCTGCCCGTCAGAGGTACGTACGAGATGGTCGGGCTACTGGACCAGTTCCCAGACCCCGAAACGCCTACTTGCGGTACGGCGGGCGACCCCGTCGTGTTCACGTTGGCATTGGCTGCGACGCTCGTTCCCAATTCATAGCTCGCGACCACCGATGAGACATCCAGAAACATCGGCGTGTCCATGTAGCGCAAACGAAGGATGTTCATCAGGGTTTGTCGCTTCCACGACTCCCCAATCGAATCGAGGTAATCTATTCGGTCTCGCGGGATCGTCCGGGGCCCGAACGAGGTGCAAGCCGAATTACAGAGGATGGCGGCCAGCACTGCGATGATGGTCTTGGTTCCGATCCTCACCATGGACCTCCTAATCTTGCCGCGCGTGGCGTTGGTGCTACGTCGTGAGGTATCTTCCGGAAGCCCGACGCGGACCGCATCGCCCATTGCCCTGAATGACGAGCGGTCTGAGTTGCTTGGAACAGCATCGATGTCCTGTCTAGACCCTCCCCTTCCTTGGCGATGCGATCGACGTTCGGCGTCGGATGACCGAGGGCGGCACCGCCGCCGGAAATCTAGCCGAAGTCGTTCCAGCCGCTGTCGTCGGTCATGAGCATGACGATGTTGGGTCTTTTCTCCGCTGCGCTGGCCGGCCCTGCGGCCAGAACCAGTGCAGCCAGTGCAGCAAACAACATGGAACAAGCGTTCATGATGTGCTCCTTTCGACTTCACGGATTGCCCGATGTGGAGCTGAACGGCGTGACCAGACGACCGCACGCTGAGTGTGTCAGTTATATGAACGCACGCGCGAGTTAGAACGCCCTTGGGCACTGTGCGCTCAGCGTCGAGCAGTCTACACCCAGAGTTTCAGGGATGTTTCGAGTGGTAATTCTCGTAGGATGCGCCGGCGCGGGCGACTGACGAATCGCGCAGACTTCCCCGTAGGGAAGCCCACCTAAAGATGCGACGTGCCGCCTAACGGCGGGCTGCTCGCGTCCGCCAGTGAACGTCCGCTAACGGGGTCCGCCGTGACAAGGCGGCGCTTTACCGAGAAGCGTCATTCGCGAATGCCGGCTTTCGACCTGATGCTGCCGGTCAGGATTGTCCGCTTTGGGACATACGAATCTGCAGTTGGTCTGTACCACACGCCCCGCCACTGTGGGAGCAGGCAACCCAGTCCGGCTGGGATGACAGCCCGGCGCCCGCATCCATGCGCGCATTGCTGGCCTGTCTCCCCACAAGCCGGTTCCTTGCTGTAATCTCGCCACATTTCGTGCGACGCATCGATCATGTCGGGCAACTTACCAAGCGAGAAGAATGGGCTGAGCGCGGCACGCACGAGCGCGTTCAGGTGTGATCGAAGTGTCGGCCATGAGTGCATGTCCCTCTTGGGTAGCGAATCAACCTATAGCGCCCGAGGCGCTCGCTGTTGCAGCCCTGACTTCAAGAGTGCCTCGCAGGCGTCAAGCCACACGTAACGGAGAGTTGCGGTCGTCAACATCTCCCTCGGCCATGTTTCCGGGACGGCAAGGTGCGCCGCGAAGCGGGCTGCCATCTCTCCTCGGCGTTGTGAAGTCTGTCCAGTTCCACTGCATGAGCGAGGGGCGAGCCTGGCAATCTGTGCCGAGTCCAATGGCAGCTTTCCGGCGCGGGATCCGACTGTGTCAGTGTCGCAAATTGGCCGTAAGCAGACTTTCAATCGAGTAGAGAGCCTCGGTGGTCCGGACAGTCGGGCAAACAAGCGGCACCCTTACCCTGCAGCTGCCGGCGGAAAACGCGCTACACGGGGATGATGTGCAGCTGCATGTCGTACCTGCGCGTTCTGGATCAAGCCGTAGATTGAACCAGCACCTCGCCCCCGCCGCCATATAGCGCCTCCACCGCGGCTGCGCGGTGTGCCAGCACGACGCGCTGGTTGATCGAGCCCTTGTCGGTGACCTCGCCCAGGTCGATGGACGGGGGATCGGCGAGGATCAGCGCCCGTGCCACCCGCGTGCTCGCACCGGTGGCCTGGGCGCATAGGCGATCGAGCATGCCGGCGAAGAACGCACGCACCGGCTGACTGTCGACGATGGCGTGGACGCCGGCGTCCTGGCCCAGGCACGCCAGCGTGCGGCAGGAATCCAGCCGCGGGAAGATCAGCAGACCCACTTCGTCGCGGTCATGGCCGGCGATCACCACGTCCTGCACGTACGGCGCGCCTTCCACCAGTGCCGCCGTGCGCAACGGACCGACGCTCACCCAGGTGCCGGTGCTGAGCTTGAAGTCCTCGGCGATGCGGCCGTCGAACACGAAGCCCAGGCTCGGACTGCGGCGGTCGAGGAAGCGCACGGCGTCCTCGCTGCGGAAGAACCCTTCCTCGTCGAAGGCGCTCGCGGTCAGATCCGGTGCACGCCAGTAGCCGGGCGTCACTCCGGGACCCGCATAACGCAACTCCAGCTTGCCGAGGTTGGGGACCAGCTTCATGGTCACCCCGGGCGCCGGATTGCCGATGGCGCCGGCCACGTCCTTGATGCGAACGGTGCCGATCGCGAACGGCGCCGTCTCGGTCATCCCCAACCCGGTGTAGATCCCCACGCGCTCGCCGCAGTGGGCCTCGGCGATTGCATAGAGCCGGTCCGCTACCGGCCGGGGCAGCCCGGCCCCCGCGTAGAACATCATCCGCAGCCGGCTGAAGAAAGTCTCGCGCAGCTGCCGGTCGCTCTCCAACGCATGCACCAGTTCCTCGAAGCCCTTGGGCACGTTGAAGTAGACGTTCGTGCCGATCTCGCGCAAGTTGCGCAGCGTCTCTTGCATCAAAGGTTGCACCGGCTTGCCATCGTCGATATACAGCGTGCCCCCGTTGTAGAGGGCGATGCCGTAGTTGTGGTTGCCGCCGAACGTGTGGTTCCAGGGCAGCCAGTCGACCAGCACCGGGGCCTCCTCGGCCATGAAGGGGAAGCACTGGAGGATGATCTGCTGGTTGCTGCAGAGCATGCGATGCGTGTTGATCACGCCCTTCGGCTCCCGGGTCGAACCGGACGTGAACAGGAACTTGGCGATGGTATCGGCGCCGACGGCCGCATGCGCCGCATCGACGGCCCCGGTAGCGGCCGTAGCGAGCAGATCGTCGAAGAGCGTGGCACCGCGCCCGGCGGGCGGATGGGCGCGCACCGCGACTTCGACCTGCGCGGGAACCGCCGCTGCGATGGCCGCGGCATAGCGCTGGCCGTCCGCCGCATAGACCAGGCCTGGCGTCAGCAGCTTGACGATGTGCTTGAGCTTGCCGAAATCGCGTGAGACGAGCGAGTAGGCGGGTGAGATCGGCGCGTAAGGAATGCCGGCGTACTGCGCTGCGGTGGCCAGCGCGCCGTGCTCGAGATCGTTCTCCGACAGGATCACCAGCGGCCGCTCGGCGCTCAGGCCGCGGTCGAGCAGCGCCTGGCCGAGCCGGCGTGCGCGCTCGAGCATATCGGCGAACGTGATGCTCCGCCACGCACCGGCGGCGTCGCGCCGCGCCAGAAACGGCCGGTCGGGCGCCTGCCGCGCCCAGTGCACCAGCCGCTCGGTCAAATGCACCGGGTAGGCGCCCAGCGCCTCGGGGTTGCGCGCGAGCAGCGTACCGTCGCGCCGCTCGTCAATCACCACGGCCGTGCTTTCGCGCGCGCCGGGACGGTACCTCGCATCGTTGTCATGCACCAACATCATTCACCGATCCCGCGGACACAGTTGCCCAGACCGTACTGATGGTACCTGCGGCAGCGCAACTTCGCCACGCGCCCACCGCAACGGTCCGACATTCCTCCCTGCCCGTCACCCTTCCAGCGATGGGTGCGCCATCGCACCCGCTCGTCGAACCAGTCGCGGATGCCAAGCGCGGCGCAGCCTTCGCGATGCGGCATGCCGCCGGAATTTATCAAATGTTCGTCAACTTGCGCTGGGCGATTTCTTTTGTGCCTATACTGATTTCAGATTTGCGCGAGCGTGGCACTTAAGGGAGGACACCATGCGCAAGCTTCAACTACGGCCGCGCGCGGCCGCAGCGGATGCTGCTCGCCTGCAGAAAACGGCGCAGGCGACAAAGAAGAAGACCCGCACACGGGCAACGCTAGCCGTCGCCGGCGCTTGCCTGTGTTTGCTCGCAGTCGGCTTCGGCGCGTGGCTCAGGCCCGGGCCGAGCGCCTTCGCTCAGGCTCAGCCGGAAGCGGTGCAGCCGGCTCCTTTCGATCCCCTGGTGATTCCTGCGGACGCCTACCTCAAAGGCGCCTGGTCTGCGGTCGGCACCTGGCCCCTGATCGCAGTCCACTTGGTGTTGACACCGGATGGTCGCGTGCTGAGCTACGGCACCGACGGCACCGGCAAGCAGACCGGCTTTTTCATCTACGACGTGTGGGACTCGGCGGTCGGACTCGGCGGCGGCCACCTAACGCTGCCCAACGGAACCGGCACCGACATCTTCTGCGGTTCGCAGCTCCTGCTGCCGGACAGCGGATCCGTGTTCCTCGCCGGCGGCGACAACTGGACCGGCACCGGCACCACCAACACCGGCAACAACAACAGCAATCTGTTCAACTACAACGGGAACACGCTGAGCCCGCGGCAACAACATGAACCGGGCGCGCTGGTACTCCTCCTCGACCACGCTGCTCAACGGCGAGGTCTACATCCAGGGCGGCACCGGCGGCACCGACCGGCCCGAGATCCGCAGCCACCAACGGCACCTTCCGGCTGCTCTCCGGCGCGAACACCAGCGCGTTCGATTTCATGTACCCGCGCAACTTCGTCGCCCCCGACGGCCGCGTGTTCGGCTACGACAGCGCGGGCCGGATGTTCTACGTCAACACCGGCGGCATCGGCTCGATCACCCAGGTGGGCCAGTTCGCCTCCTCCTATACCGGCAGCGACTCCAGCACGGCGATGTTCGCGCCCGGACGCATCCTGCAGTTCGGCGGCAACTCCAACGGCGCGATCGTCATCGACATCAACGGCGCCTCGCCCGACGGTCACGCCGACGCAATCGATGTCCTCGCAGCGGCGGCTGGTGACGGCGACCCTGCTCGCCGACGGCAAGGTGCTCGCCACCGGCGGCAGCCAGGTGTGGAACGAGCTCACCGGGGTCAACAACATCGCCGAGATCTGGAATCCCGCCACCGGCACCTGGACACGGGGTCACGAGGGCGCGCTGGCGCGCCTGTACCACTCCACCGCCCTGCTGCTGCCGGACGCGACCGTGCTGGTCGCCGGCGGCGGCGCGCCCGGGCCGCTGAACAACCTGAACGCCGAGATCTACTACCCGCCCTACCTGTTCACCGCCGCAGGCACGCTCGCGCCCCGGCCCGCGATCGCCACCGCGCCACCGTTCGTCGAGATCGGCAAGACCTTCCGCGTCGATCTCGCCGCCAGCACCACGGTCAGCCGCGTGACCCTGGTCAAGACCGGGTCGGTGACGCACAGCTGGAACATGGACCAGCGCTTCCAGGACCTGACCTTCCAGCGCAACGGCACGCAGCTGTCCGTGCAGGCACCGACCCGCGCGGCGCTCGCCCCGCCGGGCTACTATCTCCTGTTCGTCCTCGACAGCGCCGGTGTGCCGTCGGAGCGGCAAGATCCTGCGCATCGGCGTCGCCAGCGATCCGAATCCCGCGATCACGCCGACCCTGAGCAACCCCGGCGCCCAGTCCGCGGCGCTGGGCAGCGGGGTCAACCTGCAGCTTGCCGCCACCGATCCCAATGGCGATGCGCTGACTTTCTCGGCTTCCGGGCTGCCCCCGGGCCTCACGCTCAACACGACGACCGGCCTGATCAGCGGCGCGCCGACCGGCACCGGCACCTACGGCGTCGTCGTCACCGCCAGCGACGGCATCAACGTGGCCTCGGCCAACTTCACCTGGACCGTCACCGGCGCCGCAGGGCTGACGCTCGCCCCGCTGCCGGCGCTCCCGCCCGTGCTCGCCGGCACCGGCATGGCAAGCTACACCGCGAGCGCCAGCGGCGGCATCAACGTCATCTACCGCTGGGACTTCGGCGACGGCACGCCGACGAGCTGGTCGAACCTGCCCAGCGCCACCCATACCTTCGCCGCGCCCGGCATCTACACCGTGACCGTCACCGCTAACGACGATCGCGGCGTCCAAGTGAGCCGCACTGCCGTGCAGACGGTCTACCTCGCGCCGGCCAGCGTGCGCCCGAACGCGTCTTCGACGCTTGCGTTCGAGCCGCGCACCACCGGCAACGCCAGGCTGTGGGTGGTGAACCAGGACAACGACTCCGTCACCGTGTTCGACGCCGTCACCCACGCCAAGGTGGGCGAGATCAACGTGGGCATCGCGCCGCGCTCGATCGCCGTGGCGCCGAACGGCCGGATCTGGGTAACCAACCGGCAAAGCGCCACGATCAGCGTGATCGACCCCGCTACGCTCGCGGTGAGCAGCACGATCGCGCTGCCGCGCGCGTCGCAACCGTACGGCATCGCGTTCGTTCCGGGCGGTGCGCACGCCTTCGTCGCGCTGGGCGCCACCGGCCAGCTGCTCAAGCTCGACGCCGCCAGCTTCGCGCAGGCCGGCAGCGTGAGCGTCGGGCCGAACCCGCGCCACGTCGCGATCGCCGCCGACGGCACGCGTGTACGTCTCGCGCTTCATCACCCCGCCCCTGCCGGGCGAAAGCACCGCGGCCGTGCAGACCACCATAGGCTCGACCGACTACGGCGGCGAGGTGGTCGTGGTCGACGGCGCCACGCTGAGCGTGACGCGCACGATCGTGCTCAAGCACAGCGACAAGCCCGACTTCGAGAACCAGGGCCGCGGCATCCCCAACTACCTCGGCGCGGCGGCGATCTCGCCCGACGCGACCCAGGCCTGGGTGCCGTCCAAGCAGGACAACATCAAGCGCGGGGCGCTGCGCGACGGCACCGGGCTCAACTTCCAGAGCACGGTGCGCGCGGTCAGCTCGCGCATCGCGCTGGCCGCCGGCACCGAGGACCACGCGGCGCGCATCGACCACGACAACGCCAGCGTGGCGAGCGCCGCGATCTTCGACCAGCGCGGCATCTACCTGTTCGTCGCGCTCGAGACCAGCCGCGAGGTCGCAGTCGTCAGCGCGCACGGCCGCCATGAGCTGTTCCGCTTCGACGTCGGCCGCGCGCCGCAAGCGCTCGCGCTGTCCGCGGACGGCCAGCGGCTGTACGTCAACAACTTCATGGACCGCACGGTCGGCGTGTTCGATCTGGCGCCGCTGCTCAACACGGGCGCGATCAACGTGCCGGCGCTCGCCACGCTGTCGGCGGTGGCCACCGAGAAGCTGAGCGCGACGGTGCTGAAGGGCAAGCAGTTCTTCTACGACGCACGCGACACGCGCCTGGCGCGCGACCGCTACATGAGCTGCGCGTCCTGCCACAACGACGGCGGCAGCGACGGCCGGGTGTGGGACCTGACCGGCTTCGGCGAAGGCCTGCGCAACACGATCAACCTGCGCGGGCGCGCCGCCGGCCAGGGCTTCCTGCACTGGAGCAACAACTTCGACGAGCTGCAGGACTTCGAGGGGCAGATCCGCACGCTGGCGCGGCGGCACGGGCCTGATGTCCGACGCCGACTTCAACACCGGCACGCGCAGCCAGCCGCTGGGCGATGCGAAGGCCGGGCGCAGCGCGGACCTCGATGCGCTGGCGGCCTACGTCGCCTCGCTCACCGCGTTCGACAGCTCGCCGTACCGGACCTCGAGCGGCGCGTTGACCAGCGCGGCCGAGCGCCGGCAAGACCCTGTTCACCAGCATGAACTGCGGCTGCCTGCCACAGCGGCGCGGCGTTCACCGGCAGCGGCGCGAACACGCTGGTCAACATCGGCACGCTCAAGCCCGCGAGCGGCAGCCGCCTCGGCGCAGCGCTCACCGGCATCGACGTGCCGACGCTGCGCGACGTGTGGGCGACCGCGCCGTACCTGCATGACGGCTCGGCGGCCACGCTCGGCGACGCGGTGCGGGCGCACAACGGCGTGAGCGTCAGCGACGCGGACCTCGCCAACCTCGTTGCGTACCTGCAGCAGATCGGAGCCGAGGAAAGCGCGGCGCCGGTCGATGCCGGCACGGGCACGGGGCTGACCGGCCGCTACTACAACAACACCGATCTGAGCGGCACGGCCGGCTGACGCGCATCGAGCCGTCAACTTCGGCTGGGGCTCCAGCGCGCCCGGCACCGGCGTCAACAGGAACAACTTCTCGGTGCGCTGGAGCGGCACGATCCTGGCACCGGCCACCGGCACCTACCGCTTCCAGACCGTCTCCGACGACGGCATCCGCCTGTGGGTCAACGGCGTGCAGCTCATCAACAACTGGACCGCGCACTCCTCGACCACCAACACCAGCGGCACCATCAACCTGGTCGCAGGCACTCGCTACACGATCACCCTCGAGTACTACGAGGGCGCGCGGCACGGCGGAAGCCCGGCTGCGCTGGCTGACGCCCGGCGACACCAGCTACGTCGCCATTCCGACCAGCCAGCTGTTCCCGAACTGATCCGGCGCGCCGCGATCTCGACTTTGCGCACGAACAGCCGCCCCGACGGCCGGCCGTAGCTCCGGCCGTCGGCAGCAGCCTAGACCCGACCCGGGGCGCATCGCGCGCCACCGTTCGGTCACGTGCGCAGGGATATACATCGCCTGCTCCCCCTGCTGTTGACCAGCCCCCACCGACACGAGCATCTCGATCAAATTCGGACCTATCGGGCAACCTCGCCCCGCTAACTGATGGTTTCCTTGGGACCATCGCAGGCCGGCGAGATTGTGAAACGTTTGTGCATTTGCAATAGGGAAGGGCTTGCGCGTATGGGACTTGTCCCTATACTGCATCCGGGTTGCAGGAAATGGCATCGGGAGATGGCATCCGGAGACCGCACTGGGGGGGAACCATGTGCAAATTTCCTTTGCGGCCGCGTTTGGCGACTGGATGGAGCCTCGGTAGGTCGCCGGGATGTGGGCGGATCATAAACAAGAGGACTGCCTGCGCTCTGGCGAAGGTCGCTGTCGCGGTTGGTTTTGCGGTTTTGCTGGTGATCGGGTCAGGAGCGCGCCTCCGCTCGGGTTCGGCCGCGTTCGCCCAGGCCGAGCCGGGTACGGTGCAGCCGGCTCCGTTCGACCCTCTGGTGATTCCCTCGGACGCCTACCTCAAAGGCGCGTGGTCCGCCGTGGGAACCTGGCCCCTTATCGCCGCCCACCTGGTCTTGATGCCTGATGGCAGGGTGCTGAGCTACGGCACCGATGGCACCGGCAGGCAGACCGGCTTCTTCATCTACGACGTGTGGGATGCGCCGCTCGGGCTCGGCGGCGGACACCTCACGCTGCCCAACGGGACGGGCACCGACCTCTTCTGCGGCTCGCAGCTCGTGCTGCCCTCTGGCGGACCCGTTTTCCTCGCAGGCGGCGATAACTGGACCGGCACCAGCACGACCAACACCGGCAACAACAACAGCAACACGTTCGACTACAACGGCAACACACTGGCTCGCGGCAACAACATGAACCGCGCGCGCTGGTACTCGACGTCCACTATGCTGCTCAACGGCGAGGTCTACATCCAGGGCGGCACCGGCGGCGCCGACCGGCCCGAGATCCGGGCTCTCAACGGGACGTTCCGGCTGCTTTCGGGTGCCAACACCAGTGCGCTCTCTTTCCGATACCCGCGCAACTTCGTGGCGCCCGATGGCCGCATTTTCGGCTTCGACCAAATGGGCAGGCTGTTCTACGTCAACACGAGCGGGGCCGGTTCGGTCACCCCGGCCGGCCAGTTGCCTTTCGCCTACACCGGCCTCGACTCCAGCGCAGCGATGTTCGCGCCCGGGCGCATCCTGCAGTTGGGCGCTGCCTCGAACGGTGCGATCGTAATCGACATCAACGGCGCCACCCCGACGGTCACGCCGACTCAATCGATGTCCTCGCAGCGGCGGTGGGTCACCTCGACGTTGCTTGCCGACGGCAAGGTGTTGGCAACCGGCGGCAGTCAGGTCGACAACCAGCTCACCGGAGTCAACAACGTCGCCGAGATCTGGAATCCGGTAACCGGCACTTGGACGCGGGGTCACGAGGGTGCACTGGCGCGACTGTACCACTCAACCGCACTGCTGCTGCCGGACGCGACGGTGCTGGTGGCCGGCGGCGGCGCGCCGGGGCCGCTGAACAACCTCAATGCCGAGATCTACTACCCGCCCTACCTGTTCACCGCTGCCGGCGCACCTCGCGGCGCGGCCCCAGATCGCCGTCGTACCGCAGGCCCTCGAGATCGGCAAGACCTTCCGCGTCGATCTGGCCGCGGGTACCTCCGTCAGCCGCGTGACCCTTATCAAGACCGGCTCCGTAACCCACAGCTGGAACATGGAGCAGCGCTTCCTGGACCTGACGTTCAACCTGGCTGGAACCCAGCTTTCGGTGCAAGCCCCCACGCGCGCGCCGCTCGCCCCGCCGGGCTACTACCTCCTGTTCGTCATCGACGGCGCCGGCGTGCCCTCCGTGGGGGAGTATCCTGAAAATGGGCGTGGCCAGCGATCCCAATCCCCTCGGTCGCTCCGGCGCTGAGCAACCCCGGCGACCAGTCCAATCCGCTGAACGGCAAAGTCAGCGTGCAGCTGGTCGCGACCGACCCCAATGGCGATGCGCTGACTTACTCGGCCAGCGGTCTGCCGCCGGGACTGTCGCTCAATCCGACCACCGGCTTGATCGGCGGCGCACCCAACAGCCTTGGAACCTACAGTGTCATTGCGACCGCGAACGACGGCATCAACGTCGCGTCGCAGAGCTTCACCTGGACGGTCTTCGATGGCGCACCGCTGACGCTCGATCCGCTGCCGCCGCCCACCCCGGTGCTGGCCGTTTCGGGCGTGGCCAGCTACACCGCGACCGCCAGCGGGTTCAACGTAATCTACAAGTGGAACTTCGGTGACGGCACGCCGGCGAGCTGGTCGAATGTGCCCACCGCCACGCACACGTTCGCCTCACCGGGCATCTACTACGTGACCGTTACGGCGAACGACGATCGCGGTATCGAAGTGAGCCGCACCGCGGTGCAAACCGTTTACCTTCCGCCGGCCGCCAGTCCCCCGACCGCATCGTCGACCCTCGCGTTCGAGGCGCGCGCAACCGGCAACGGGCGGCTATGGGTCGCCAACCAGGACAACGACTCTGTCACCGTCTTCGACGCCCTGACTCACGCCAAGCTGGGCGAAATCAACGTCGGCAGCGCGCCGCGCGCGATCGCGGTGGCGCCGAATGGCTCGATCTGGGTCACGAATCGGCGAAGCGCTTCGATCAGCGTGATCGATCCCGGGACGCTCGCCGTGAGCAGGACCGTGGCGTTGCCGCGCGCTTCGCAACCGTACGGTATTGCGTTCGTTCCGGGCGGAGCCCATGCCTTCGTCGCGCTCGGTGCCACCGGCCAGCTCCTCAAGCTGGACGCCGCCAGCTTCGCGCAGGTGGGCAGCGTGAGCGTCGGGCCGAATCCGCGGCACGTCGCGATCGCTGCCGAACGGCAAGGTGTATGTCTCCCGCTTCATCACGCCTCCCCTGCCCGGCGAAAGCACCGCGGCCGTGCAGACCACCATAGGCACGACCGACTACGGCGGCGAGGTAGTCGTGGTCGATGGCGCCACGCTGAGCGTGACGCGAACGATCGTGCTCAAGCACAGCGACAAGCCCGATTTCGAGAACCAGGGCCGCGGCATCCCGAACTATCTCGGCGCGGCGGCGATCTCGCCCGACGCCACCCAGGCCTGGGTGCCGTCCAAGCAGGACAACATCAAGCGCGGGGCGCTGCGCGACGGCACCGGGCTCAACTTCCAGAGCACGGTGCGCGCGGTCAGCTCGCGCATCGCGCTGGCCGCCGGCACCGAGGACCACGCGGCGCGCATCGACCACGACAACGCCAGCCTGGCGAGCGCCGCGATCTTCGATCAGCGCGGCATCTACCTGTTCGTCGCCCTCGAGACCAGCCGCGAAGTGGCGGTGATCAGCGCGCACGGTCGCTACCAGCTGTTCCGCTTCAACGTCGGCCGCGCGCCGCAAGCGCTCGCCCTGTCCGCGGACGGCCAGCGGCTGTACGTCAACAACTTCATGGACCGCACGGTTGGCGTGTTCGATCTGGCGCCGCTGCTGAATACGGGCGCGATCAACGTGCCGGCGCTGGCCACGCTGTCCGCCGTGGCGCACCGAGAAGCTGAGCGCGACGGTGCTCAAAGGCAAGCGGCTCTTCTATGATGCCCGCGACACGCGTCTGGCACGCGACCGCTACATGAGCTGCGCGTCCTGCCACAACGACGGCGGCAGCGATGGCCGGGTGTGGGATCTGACCGGCTTCGGCGAGGGCCTGCGCAACACGATCAACCTGCGCGGGCGCGCCGCCGGCCAGGGATTCCTGCACTGGAGCAACAACTTCGACGAGCTGCAGGACTTCGAGGGGCAGATCCGCTCGCTGGCGCGGCGGCACGGGACTGATGTCCAACGCCGCGTTCAATGCCGGCACGCGCAGCCAGCCGCTGGGCGATCCGAAGGCGGGGAGCAGCGCCGATCTCGACGCCCTGGCCGCCTACGTGGCCTCGCTCAACGCGTTCGACGCCTCGCCGTATCGAACGGCAACCGGAGCGTTGACGAGTGCAGCGACCGCCGGCAAGACGTTGTTCACCAGCATGAACTGCGGAAGATGCCACAGCGGTGCCGCGTTCACTGGAAGCGGGGCGAACACCCTGCTCGATATCGGCACGATCAAACCGTCGAGCGGCAGCCGCAACGGCGGCGCGCTTACGGGGATCGACGTCCCGACGTTACGTGACGTGTGGGCAAGTGCACCGTACCTGCACGACGGCTCGGCCGCCACACTCGGCGACGCAGTACGGGCTCACAGCGGCGTAACAGTCACCGATGCAAATCTTGCCAGCCTGATTGCGTATCTGCAACAGATCGGAGCGAGGAAAGCGCGGCCCCGGTCAATGCCGGCACGGGCACAGGTCTGACCGGCCGCTACTACAACGGCACCAGCCTGAGCGGGACGGTCAGGCTCGCGCGCGTAGAGAACATCAACTTCGGCTGGGCGGGCGCACCCGGCAGCCGGCGTGAACAGCAACCGTTCTCGATCCGCTGGAGCGGAACGAATCGAGGCGCCGGCGACCGGCACCTACCGGTTCCAGACGGTTTCCAATGACGGCATCCGCATCTGGGTCAACGGGGTCCAGCGCATCAACAACTGGACGGCGCACGGCGTCGACCACCAACACCAGCGGCGCCGTCAACCTGGTGGCGGGCACCCGCTATTCGATCACCGTCGAGTACTACGAAGCCAGCGGTCAGGCAGAGGTGCGGCTGCGCTGGCTGACCCCGGGCAATAGCAGCTACGTCGCCATTCCGACCAGCCAGTTGTTGCCGAACTGACCGGCGCATCGCGCCAGTACGGCGGGCCCGCGCAAGCGGGCCCGTTTCGTATCCCGCCAGGACGACGGCCTGGACCGAATCGGGCAACCGCTCGAAGCAGGCTTGCAGCTCCTGCACCAGGCGGCCGCTCAGAGCATTGCGCTTGGCCGGCCGAGCCAGACGCAACTAGCCGATGCCGCCGTGCTGTTCGAAGCGAAGGATCTCGGAGGTTGACTGGGACATGCGCGGGCGGCGGGCAACGGTAGACGAGAGGCGGGTGGTGGGGCGGAAATCCGGCTAGAGTGTCACGGTTTCCAGTCGCGGAGGGCGCTGCGAAGTGAAGTTCACCACCGGCAAGATGATCCAGTTTTTCCACTGCGATCCCGCGGGGATCGTGTTCTACCCGCAGTACTTCTACATCCTGAGCGAGTCCAAGGAAGAGTTCCTCATGCACATCGGGCACCCGATGCACCGCATGATCAACGAGCAGCGGCGCGGCTGGCCGATGGTGCGGCTGGAGACCGACTTCAAGCGGCGCAGCCGCTACGGCGATCGCATCGAGGTGGACATCGAGCTGTTCAAGCTCGGCACCGCTTCGCTGGGCCTGCAGTACACCGATTCGCGGCGACGACGGCGAGCGGCTGTTCGCCAAGTCCACTATTGTGCTGACCGACCTGGACACGGGCCAGCCGGTCCCGATCCCGGACGACATGCGCGCGGCGCTGATGCCTTATCTTGTCGCGGCTTGAGCTGACGCGAATGGTCGCGCACTACCCAGTCGCGCTGCGCACGCTCGGGCAGGCTCCCACCACCCCGTCACGCTGCGCGTGCCACCCCTCCTCGGGCAGGAGGGGAGGTTGTGTTCCACCCCGCGCCGTTCCTGAGGAGACACCATGTCCGACCAGAAGAGCATCAGCCAGGTCCCGATCTCTACTGTCATCCGTGCCCGCGTCCAGGAGGCGGGGCGCCGCTTCCACGCCAACGACAATCTCGCCGAGTTCATCCACGACGAGGCCGAGCTGAAGCTGCTCGAGCAGGAGGTCGGCGCCCGGATACAGGCGCTGCTGGAGAGCCTCATCATCGACACGGACGGGGACCACAACGTCCGCGGCACGGCCGCGCGCGTGGCGCGCATGTTCCTGCACGAGGTGTTCAGGGGCCGCTATCACCCGATCCCGCGGGTGGCCGAGTTTCCCAACGCCGAGCAGCTGAACGAGCTGATGATCGTCGGCCCGATCACCGTGCGCAGCGCCTGCTCGCATCACCTGGTGCCGATCTTCGGCAAGCTCTGGGTGGGCGTGCTGCCCAACGAGCAATCCAAGCTGATCGGGCTGTCGAAGTTCTCGCGCATCGCCGACTGGGTGATGAGCCGGCCGCAGATCCAGGAAGAAGCCGTGATGCAGCTGGCCGACGAGCTGGAGCGGCGCCTGAACCCGGACGGCCTAGCCATCGTGCTGGAGGCCGATCACTTCTGCATGCAGTGGCGCGGGGTGAAGGACGAGTCGCACATGACCAACAGCATCATGCGCGGGGCGTTTCTCCACAACCCCGAGCTGCGCCGGGAGTTCCTGCAGCTGGTCAAGCCGTGACACCTAGCCCGCACCAGACCACCCCAGCCTGGGCGACGCGGCCCCAATATCCCCCCGGCCCCGAGAAAAGGAGTAGAGTTGACGCCACGTTGGCAGATGCGTCACTGGGAGACGACTGCCGGACGGAGCGAACCCACTCGTCGGCGGTTGGATTGGGCGCCAGAAAATAGATCCCGGACTCGAAGGAGAAGACCGATGAAGGTGAAAGTCAATCAGCAGGAGAGAAATTTCGACGGCGATCCCGAGATGCCGTTGATGTGGTACCTGCGCGACGAGCTCGCGCTGACGGGTACCAAGTTCGGGTGCGGTGCCGGCCTGTGCGGAGCCTGTATCGTCCACGTCGACGGCAAGGCGGCCAAGTCCTGCGTCACGACCATGAAGGATGTGTCCGGCCATTCCGTGACCACCATCGAGGGCTTGTCGAAGGATGGCAATCATCCGGTTCAGAAGGCCTGGCGCGCAGCCAACGTTCCCCAGTGCGGCTACTGCCAGTGCGGCCAGATCATGAGTGCGGCCGCCCTGCTGGCGGAGAACAAGAATCCCTCGGACAGCGAGATCTTGGTCGCCATGTCGCCAAACATCTGCCGCTGCGGCTGCTACCAGCGCATCTTCTCCGCGGTCAAGTCCGCCGCACAGGGGGCCTGATATGAAGATCGCAAAATTCTCCGACAAGGCCATCATCACCAACGTCAGCCGTCGTAACCTGCTGAAGGGCATCGTCGGCGGCGGCGGTCTGGTGCTCGCTGCCCAGTTCATACCCGCTTCCGTTCTAGCAGCCTACAAGACGGGCGCCGAGGGCATGCCCGGCGGTGTGGTGTGGGATCCGCACGTGTTCGTGTCCATCGCTTCGGACGGCACGGTCACCATCGTGACGCACCGTTCCGAGATGGGCACCGGGTCGCGCACCAGCCTTCCCATGGTGGTTGCCGACGAAATGGAAGCCGATTGGGCGCGTGTCAAGATCGTCCAGGCGCCCGGCAACGAGCAGAAGTACGGCAACCAGGACACCGACGGTTCGCGCAGCATCCGCCACTTCATCCAGCCGATGCGGGCCTGCGGCGCCGCAACAAAGCAGATGCTGGAGCAGGCCGCGGCGATCACCTGGGGCGTATCCAACATCGAGTGTCGGGCTGAGAACCATAAGGTCGTCCACGTTCCCACCAAGCGCAGCCTCGGCTACGGCGAGCTGGCGGCGACCGCCGCCGGGCTGAAGACGCCTGCGATGAACAGTCTGCAGCTCAAGGACCCGTCGCAGTTCAAGTACATCGGCAAGGGCAAAGTCCAGATCATCGATCTGTTCGACATCACCACCGGCAAGGCGGACTACGCCCAGGACATTCACGTCCCGGGGATGAAGTACGCTGTAGTCGCGCGGCCGCCGGTCGTGCTCGGTAAGGCCAAGTCGTTCGACGAGGCAGCGGCCATGAAGGTGCCGGGTGTGATCAAGGTCGTCAGGATCGATCCGACCCCGATGCCGGCCAAGTTCGCGCCGCTGGGAGGTGTGGCCGTCATCGCCGACAGCACCTGGGCCGCCCTGAAGGGCCGCGAGGCGCTCAAGGTGACCTGGGAGGACGGGCCAAACAAGGACTACGACTCGCAGACCTTCAAGGCCCAGATGGCTGAGCAGGCGCGCAAGCCCGGCAAGATCGAGCGCAACGAAGGCGATGTCGAGAAGGCTCTCGCCGGCGCCGCCAAGGTGGTCGAGCACGAGTACTACATCCCGCACTCGGTGCACGCGCCGATGGAGCCGCCCGCCGCAACCGTTCAGATCAAGGACGGCAAGGCGGTGGTGTGGTCGTGCGTGCAAAGCCCGGGGGGAACGCGCGGCGACGTGGCCAAGCTGCTCGGCCTGAAGGAAGACGACGTCACGGTCAACGTCACGCTGCTGGGCGGGGGCTTCGGGCGCAAGTCGAAGTGCGACTTTGTCCTCGAGGCGGCGATCCTTTCCAAGTCGTTGGGCGGCACGCCGGTCAAGGTGGTCTGGACGCGTGAGGACGACATCCATCATTCCTTCTATCACAGCGTGTCGTACCAGCACGTCACCGCCGGCCTGGACAAGAACAACAAGGTGGTTGCATGGCGCCATCGCAGCGTTTCGCCCTCGCTCATGTCCAACTTCATGCCGGATCCGAAGCGCGAGAGCAATCTCGAGCTCGGCCTGGGCCTGATCGACACGCCGTTCGACGTGCCGAACCTGAGGCTGGAAACGGGAGAGGCGGTTGCCAAGACCCGCATCGGCTGGTTCCGATCGGTGAACAACATCCCGCACGCGTTCGCCATGCAGTCGATGGTTGCGGAACTGGCAGCCGAGCTGGGCAAGGATCCCAAGGACTTCCTGCTCGAAATGATCGGGCCGCCGCGCATCGTCGATCCGCGCAAGACCGTGACGAGCGAGCTGTGGAACTACGGCGATCCGTGGGACACCTATCCGGTCGATACCGCTCGTACGCGTCGCGTAGTCGAGATCGCTGCGAAGGAGGCCGGCTGGGGCAAGAAGCTGCCTAAGGGCCAAGGCATGGGCATCGCCGTTCAGCGCAGCTTCCTGACCTACGTTGCGACTGTCGTACAAGTTGCGGTCGACGACAAGGGCAACGTATCGGTGCCCCGCGTGGATACCGCGATCGACTGCGGCTTCTACATCAACCCCGAGCGCATCCAGTCGCAGATCGAGGGTGCGGCCGTCATGGGGTTGAGCCTGGCGAAGCTCACGCAGATCACCTTCAAGGATGGCCGCGTTCAGCAGAACAACTTCCACGACTACAAGGTGCTGCGAATCGGCGAAGGCGCCATGGACGTGCGGACCTACATCGTCCCGAACGGCATCGACATTCCGTCGAGCGGTGTCGGCGAGCCGGGTGTTCCGCCGTTCGCGCCCGCGTTCATCAACGCGGTGTTTGCGGCAACCGGCAAGCGCATCCGCAACCTGCCGCTCGGAGATCAGTTGAGCGCGTAAGCAGGTCGGCGCCTCCGGAGCGATCCGGGGGCGCTCGCTGGTCGCACTGGAACGCCCGTTCGGAAGCGAGCGGGCGTTTTCTTTTGCGCTCGGTTTGAGGGCAGGATAGGATGCTGCGGCGCGACCGCGGCGAGCGCCCCACCCCGAGCCCAGTCCCTCGGACCAGCGTACCATTGGCGCCGTCGGCATCGGTGCAGGTACCATCCCGGCCTGGTGCCATCGGCTGCGAGACCCCCCAAAACTGGCACACCACGCTATGACGGCATGGCTGAGAACCCGACGCAGAAGTGCGGAAGATGCGCAACGGCGCATGGCCGCCCGCGTCGCGGGGCTGCCGCGCGAGGATCCCGCCGCCGCTCTGGCGCAGGTTGCCACATGGCTGGATGAGCTTGCCAGCGTCCGCCCCGCGGAGCTGGCCATCGCAAACTCCCCAAGAGACGCTCCAGACCCATGACAACCAAACGAAAACTGCTGCTGCCCGCGACCATGGCAAAAGCCGGCTGGGAAGTGCTCGCCACTCGCGGCGACATCGAAGCCATCCCCTTCGACCAGGGCATCGCGACCGCGGAGTTTCATCGCCTGCTCGCCGAAGCGGACGGCGTGGGGCTCGGCCTCACTCCGTTCGGCGAAACCGAGCTCGCCGCTGGCCCGAAGGTGCGGGTGGCGGCGCGCCACGGTGTCGGCTACGACAGCGTGGACGTGGCCGCGCTCACCCGGCGCGGCGTACCGCTCATGGTGACCGGAATCGCCAACTCGCCGTCGGTGGCCGAGCAGGCCTTGTACTTCATGCTCGCGCTCGCCAAGCGTGGCGCCTACATGGATGCCCTCACCCGCAGCAACGGCTGGGCCGAGCGCCTCACCGGCGAGCTGCCTGCGGATCTGTTCGGCAAGACCGTGCTGATCGTGGGTTTCGGGCGCATCGGCACGCGCACCGCCAAGGCCTGCCTGGCGCTCGGGATGACGGTACGCGTGTACGATCCCTACGTCGAGGCATCCGCGGTCACCGCCGCGGGATGTACGCTCGAGCGCGACCTCGACGCCGCCCTGCCGCACGCGGACTTCGTCACCATCCACTGCCCGAAGACGCCCGAGACAACTGGTCTGTTCGATGCGTCACGCCTCTCGCGCATGCGCGCGACCGCCTGCCTGGTCAACACAGCCCGCGGCGGCATCATCGACGAAGCCGCGCTGCACTCGGCCCTCACCCGCGGCGTGATCCGGGCCGCCGGCCTGGACGTCTTCGACCGCGAGCCGCCGTCCCCGGACAACCCGCTCCTCGCGCTGGACCGCGTGCTCACCGCCCCGCACATGGCCGGCGTGACCAAGGAGTCCTTCGACCGCATGGCCATCGCAGTGGCCAACAATCTGCTGAGCGTGCTCGACGGCAAGCCCAACGTCGACAATGTCGTGAACAAAGAGGTTCTCGGGCATCGGTGAGTGGCAAGGCCAAGGCAAACCCTTTCACCGCCAAGGACGCAAAGGACGCCAAGGAAACCCAAATCGCATTTACCACGCAGAGCACTGTCCTCTATATCCTCTGCGGTTGATGCGCTGTCCTGAACCGGCAATTCGCTTCAGCAAGGGCACGATCCGAAGACGATCCGATGAGATTCCAGATGCTTCCCTTGGCGTCCTTGGCGGTGAAAGCTTGGGTTTAGGCCGTTTGGATCCCTGCGGGAGGACCCGATGACCTCGAGTGCGGGCGCAGGTTTCATCTTCCGCCGGCTCCCCGAGGCGCCCTCCGAGCTGCGCGCGCGCATCGGCGAGCGGTGGCTCGCCGACGAGTCGGCCTGCCTCGACGCGCTGCTGCCGCTGGCCAAGCTCGACGAACGCGGCGCGAGCGCGCGTGCGCGAACGAGCCGAGCAGCTGGTGCGCGCGGTGCGCGCCGAGCGGGTGGCGGCCGGCGGCGTGGACGCCTTCCTGCGCGAGTACGACCTGTCCTCCAATGAAGGCATGGTGCTCATGTGCCTGGCCGAGGCGCTGCTGCGCATCCCCGATGCCGCGACCGCGGACAAGCTGATCGAGGATCGCCTCCGCCAGGGGGACTGGGAAGAGCATCTGGGCGCCAGCGGCTCGCTGTTCGTCAATGCCTCGACCTGGGGACTGATGCTCGCCGGGCGGATCCTGCGACTGGACTCTGGCGCCGTGGACGATCTGTCGGGCTACATGCGGCGGCTGGTAACGCGGGCCGGCGAGCCGGTCGTGCGCGAGGCACTGCGCCACTCCATGCGCATGCTCGGGCGCCAGTTCGTCATGGGCCGCAGCATCCAGGAGGCCCTGGAGCGCGCCCGCAGCGCCGAGCACCGCGCCTATCGCCACTCCTACGACATGCTGGGGGAGGCCGCGTTGACCCGGGACGATGCGCAGCGCTATTTCGACGCCTATTCGCGCAGCATCGCGGCCATCGGCGCCGCTGCGCTGGGCGCCGCCAGCGTGTACGACGCCCCCGGGATCTCGGTAAAGCTCTCCGCGCTGCATCCGCGCTACGAGTTCGCGCAGCGTGAACGGGTACTTGACGAGCTGACGCCGCGCCTCGTGGCGCTCGCGGAACGCGCTCGCGACGGCGGTATCGGGCTGACGGTGGACGCAGAGGAATCCGAGCGCCTGGACTTGTCGCTCGACCTGTTCGAGGCCGTGTACCGCGCGCCCTCGCTGGCGGGCTCTGCCGGCTTCGGGCTGGCGGTGCAGGCCTACCAGAAGCGCGCAATCGCCGTGATCGAGTGGCTGGCGCACCTGGCGGAATCGGCGGGCCGCCGTATTCCGGTGCGGCTGGTAAAAGGGGCTTACTGGGACGCCGAGATCAAGCGCCACCAGGAGCGCGGACTCGCGGGTTATCCGGTGTTCACGCGCAAGGCCTCTACCGACGTTTCCTACATCGCCTGCGCGCGCCGGTTGCTCGCGGCAGGCGAGTCGATCTATCCGATGTTCGCGACGCACAACGCGCACACGCTCGCGACGATACTGGAGCTTGCCGGTGCGCGCCGCGACTTCGAGTTCCAGCGCCTGCAAGGCATGGGCGAGGAGCTGTATGCGCAAGTCGCAGGCGACGCGCATCTGGGAGTGGCATGCCGCGTCTACGCACCGGTTGGCAGTCATGAAGACCTGCTGCCCTATCTCGTGCGCCGCCTGCTGGAGAACGGCGCCAACACCTCGTTCGTCAACCGCATCGTCGATGCGCGCGTGCCGGTGGAGGTGATCGTGGCCGACCCCGTAGCGGAAGTCGAAGGGCTGGACAGCCGGCCGCACCCGCGCATCCCGCTGCCCGCGCGAGCTGTACGCAACGCGGCGGAACTCTTCGGGCGTGAACCAGGCGGATGCGGCCGCGCTGGCTGAACTGGCGCGGCAGATGCAGGCCGCCGTTCGGCCTTGGAGCGCGGCACCACTGATCGGTGGCCGCGAGGTGCCGGGAAGAGAAACACTCCTGTACAACCCGGCCGACCGTAGACAGTCGGTGGGTACGGTTCGCGAGGCCGACGCGGGTGCGGCCGCCGGTGCAGCGCGTCTCGCCGCTGGCGCCCAGCCTGACTGGGACCGCACGCCGGCCGCGGCACGCGCGGGCATTCTCGAGCGGGCCGCCGATCTGTTCGAGGCACACCAGCCCGAGCTGATGGCACTCGCCGTGCGGGAGGCTGGCAAGACCATCCCCGACGCGGTGGGCGAAGTACGCGAAGCCGTCGACTACCTGCGCTACTACGCACTGCGCGCGCGTGAGGACTTCGGCGCGCCGCGCCGCATGCCCGGGCCGACCGGGGAATCGAACGAGGTGTGGCTGGAAGGCCGCGGTGTGTTCGCCTGCATCAGCCCATGGAATTTTCCGCTCGCGATCTTCACCGGCCAGGTGGCTGCGGCGCTCGCCGCCGGGAACGCGGTCCTCGCCAAGCCCGCCGAACAGACGCCGCTGATCGCGGCACGGGCGGTCGCGCTGCTGCAGCAGGCCGGCGTGCCGGGCGACGTCCTGCACCTGCTGCCCGGCCCGGGTGCCGAGGTCGGCGCGCGCATGGTCGCCGACCCCAACGTGGCGGGCGTGGCATTCACCGGGTCCACGGAAACAGCGCAGCTGATCCATCGCGCCCTGGCGGCGCGCGAGGGCCCCATCCCCGTGCTGATCGCCGAGACCGGCGGCCAGAACGCCATGCTCGCCGACTCTTCGGCGCTGGCCGAGCAGGTGGTCGTCGATGCCGTCACCTCCGCCTTCAACAGCGCCGGCCAGCGCTGCTCGGCGTTGCGCGTGCTATTCGTGCAGGAAGACATCGCCGCGCGCGTCATCGACCTGCTGGCGGGTTACATGGGCGAGCTGCGCATCGGCGATCCCGCCTGGCTCGAGACGGACATCGGACCAGTGATCGATGCGCAGGCCCAGGCGGCGCTCGAACAGCACAAGGCCTGGATCAGGACGCAAGGCGTGCCGATCCGCGAAATCGTCTTGCCACCGCACTGCGCTCACGGCAGCTTCGTCGCGCCGTTCGCTGTCCAGATTCCCACGCTCGATCTGCTCGAGCGCGAAGTGTTCGGTCCCATCCTGCACGTCGTGCGCTTCGGGGCGCGCGATCTGCATGCAGTCGCCGAGAGCATCAACCGCACAGGCTACGGCCTCACGCTGGGCGTGCACTCGCGCATCGAGTCGCAGGCCCAGGCCTTCCAGCGTCGCTGCCGGGTCGGCAACGTCTACATCAACCGCAACCAGATCGGCGCAGTGGTGGGAGTGCAGCCCTTCGGCGGCCGCGGCCTGTCGGGCACCGGTCCGAAGGCCGGTGGGCCGCACTATCTGCCGCGCTTCGCCTGCGAGCGTACGGTAACCGTCAATACGGCCGCGGTCGGCGGCAACGCCAGTCTGCTCTCTCTGGGCGAGTAGATCGGCAGAAACCGGACGCGGCGCTACAATGGCCGGCCAACGGCGAGTGTGGCGCATCCCAGTCTCCGAGAGCCGGATGCGGCGCTACAATGGCGGCCCAACGGCGGACTATCACAGTCGCGCAGGACCGGAAAGAGCATGTCGGGGATCTTCATCAGCTATCGCCGGGAGGACGCCGCCGGGCATGCGGGCAGGCTGTTCGACCGGCTCGCTCAGCACTTCGGCCGTGACGCAGTGTTCATGGACGTCGCCGGCATCGAGCCGGGCGTGGACTTCGTAGAGGCGATCGAGCGTGCGGTCGGCTCCTGCGCCGTGCTGATCGTGGTGATCGGCAAGCAGTGGGCGCAGACACTCGACGCCGCGGGGAACCGCCGGCTGGAGGACCCGAACGACTTCGTGCGGCTGGAGGCGGCCACGGCGCTCAAGCGCAATGTCCGTGTCATCCCCTTGCTCGTCGAAGGTGCGCCGCTGCCCTCCGTCGCCAGCCTCCCGGAGGACCTGCGCACGCTCACGCGGCGCAACGCCTTCGAGCTGCGCGACGGTCGCTGGGAAGCCGACATCGGGTTACTGGTGAACGCGCTGGAGAAGGCGCTGGGCGCGGGAACAGCGCCTGCCGGGACAGCTCGAGACAACAAGGCGGTCGCGTCGTCGCGCCGCCGGTGGGCTGCGTACGCGGGCGGCGCCGCAGTGCTTGGCCTCGCCCTGCTGGCGATCGCGTGGTGGGTCGCGGGCGGCAAAGACTCCGCACCGGAGATCCACGTCGCGAAGCAGGCGCCGACCATTCCTCCCGTGGCAGCGCCCGCGTCACCCGGCACTGCCGCTGCCACCACAGGTCCCGCGCAACCCAGCGCTGCTGCTGCCCCGGCCGTGACGACTCCTGCCGTGCAGGACGCCAAGGTCCCACGCTTGCTCGGCGTGCAGCGCGAGTCGGCCGCGCAGTTGCTCGACTCGGCCGGGCTCAAGCTCGGCACCGTGACGAGCCGAGAGGAGGCAGAGAAAACTGCAGGCACCGTCCTGGCACAACAACCCGGCGCAGGGACCCTCGTTAGACCCGGCACGCGTGTGAGCATCGTGCTGGCCGCCGCACCCACAGCGCCCGAGCCGCAGCAGCCGCCGGCAGCGCAGCTGGAGATGCCCCGTTTCGTCGGGCTGCCCGCCGCGACTGCGCGCGCGCGCATCGCGGAATCCGGCCTGCAGATCACGCGCTGGCTCAGGCAACCGGTTGCCGATCTCGACCAGGTCGACAGAGTTGTCTGGCAGCGGCCAGCAGCCGGTGTATCGATCGAGAAGGGGGCCGGCGTCGAGATCGCGGTGGGCGTCCAACCAGTTTCGCCACGGGCAGAGGTGCCGGCCATGGTGGGGCTGTCGATGAACGAAGCACTGAATGCGCTGGAGCAGGCGGGGCTCAAGCTCGGCCGGCGCTCCGGAAAAGCCTCCGCGCGCGAGCCGGGCACTATCCTGCGCCAGAGCGTGGCCGCGGGGACGCGGTTGGCACCGGGCTCCACGGTAGACCTGGTCTACGCGGCCCGCCAGGCGAGCCAGCCGATCCAGCCACGCGACTCGTCGACCTACTGATGACCAAGGTCTACATCGGTTGCGGCGCCGGTTTTTCCGGTGATCGCTTCGACGCCGCGGTGCCGGTGGTGGCAACGCTGGCGAAGCTCGACGGCGAACGCTTCCTGATCTACGAGGTGCTCGCCGAGCGCACGCTGGCGATCGCCCAGCGTCTCAAGCGCGAGGATCCCGCCCAAGGGTACTCCCCGTTCCTCGATGCCTACTTGCCGCTGGTGCTGGCCGACTGTCACCGCCACGGTATCCGCATCGTCACCAACATGGGCTCGGCCAATCCCCTGGGTGCAGCACAGCGGGTGCACGCCCTGGCGCGCGAACTGGGGATCGCCGGCCTGAAGGTCGCCGCCGTCACAGGGGACGATCTGCTCGCCACGATGAGTGAAGCGCAAGTGCGGGCGCAGCCGGTGATGGAGGGCATCGCCCTCGGCGAGCGCGCCATCGTCGCCGCCAACGCTTATCTGGGCGCCCGCCCGATCGCGCAGGCGCTGGCCACCGGCGCGCACGTCGTCCTCGTCGGCCGCAGCACCGACGCGGCGCTGTCGCTCGGGCCGCTGGCGCACGTCCATGGCTGGAGCGAGGACGATCTGGACCTGCTGGCCCAAGGCACCGTGTGCGGGCATCTGCTCGAATGCGGAGCCCAGCTGACGGGAGCGTACTTCGCCGATCCCGGCTTCAAGGACGTACCAGAGCTCGCCGAGGTCGGCTTTCCAATCGCCGAAGTCGCGGCGGACGGGGGCCTTGTCGTCACGAAGGCCGCCAACACCGGCGGGGCGGTGAACCGCGCCACGGTCATCGAGCAGCTGCTGTATGAGATCCACGATCCGCACAACTATCTGACCCCCGACGTCGTCCTCGATCTCGGCGACGTCACGGTGGAAGAGCTCGGCACCGATCGCGTGCGCGTGCGGGGCGCGCGCGGCAAACCGCCGCCGGCGACGCTCAAGGCCACAGTGTGCGTGGACGCCGGCTGGTTGGGCGAAGCCGAGATCTCCTACGCCGGACCCAACGCGCTGCCCCGCGCGGAGCTTGCCGCTGCGGTGGTGCGCAGGCGCTGCCGCAACCTCGGTATTGCCGACCCGGTCCGCGTCGAGGTGCTGGGCACCCAGGCTATCCTCGACGGCAACACCCAGGGACGCCGTGCTCGGGTTTCCCCCACCGCCGACGGCGAGTATCGCGTTCGCGCGGCCGTACGCAGCGCGAGCCGCAAGGTCGCCCAGCAGGTCGCCGACGAAGTCTTGAGCCTGTACTGCTCCGGGCCGGCGGGTGGCGCCGGGGTTCGCCAGCACGTCACCAGCCAGGTCGGCACGGCATCGATCCTGGTCGATCGCGGCCTGGTGCAAGCCGGGGTCACGCTGGTGGAGGCAGCATGAGCATGATCGAAGTGCCGTTGCATGCCGTCGCGCACGCGCGCGCGGGCGACAAGGGCAACCGCTCGAACGTCAGCGTCATTCCCTATCTTCCCGAGGCCTTCCCGTTCCTGGTCGAGCAGGTGACCGAGGCGCGCATGCTCGCCGTGTTCGCGCACAAAGGTGCCACGCGCGTCACGCGCTACGTGCTGCCGAAGCTGCCGGCGATGAACTTCGTGATCGACGATGCCCTGGAAGGCGGAGTGAACGGCAGCCTGTGCCTGGACGGGCACGGCAAGGCACTGTCCTTCCTCGTGCTGGGCGATATCAGGGTCCGCGTGCCGCGGGAGTGCATCCCTGCACGGTCTGCCCGCCGGGACGCACCGGGTTGACCGTTGGAGCTTCTACCCGGGCGCAGGACCCGCTCTCGCTGCCGCCCGCGACCAGGAGTAAGCTTGTGCGCTTGGGCAACCACCCACCGTTGCGGCCATCGAAGGTGAGCATCGCAAGCTCCGAGTCGATGTGGGTACGGCATGTCACCGACGCTGCTGCTTGTGTCGCAGTGGGGGCGGCCTACTTTGCGCTGGCCTGGCTGTCGACGCACCTCACGCCGAGGACCGGGGACATCGCATACCTGTGGCCCGCAGGCGGCTTCATACTGGGCGTTCTGCTGGTCGCCCCGAGGCGCCTGTGGCTGCCCTTCGCGCTGTCGGCCCTGGCCGCCGACGCAGCGCACGCCCAGATAGTCAGCCGCTCGCTTGGCGTGAGCCTCGCCTATTCGAGCGCCTATCTTTCCGTCCTTCTGCTGGCATCGGGTGCCCTGCGGCGCTGGGGCGGCGCGCCGTTGCGCCTGAACAGCATGCGCAAGCTCGCGCTGTTCGTGATGATTGCACCGCTGGCCGGCAACCTGCTCGCTGCTACTCTGGGCGCGATCGTCTCACGCTGGTCCGGCGCACCGTTCGGGGAGAGCCTGCGCGCGTGGTGGGTATCCGACGCGCTCGGCATGCTGCTGATCACGCCATTCGTAGTAGCGTGGTCGGATTTCCGGCTCGCCGAGCTGCGACGCCTCAGCCCGCGTGCGCTGGCCGAGGGAGCCGTGTGCGCCGCCGGTCTGGTGCTCGTCAGCCACTGGGCGTTCGGCGTACAGCCGGCGCCCAATGGGGCGGTGCCGCCGTTGACTCACTTCCTGATTCCGTTCCTGGTGTGGGCCGCGCTGCGCTGGGGCGTCCGCGGCCAGAGCACCGCGATGATGATCGTAGGCGCCATCTCCGTGTGGGACACCATGCGCGGCCTCGGTCCGTTCTCGGCTGCATTCGTGCAGCCCGATCGCTCGGTGCTCTATCTGCAGGTATTCCTGATCGTGGCCGCCGCCATGACGCTGGTCGGAGCCGTCGTGATGAAGGAGCGGCGTTCCGCGCAGCGCGCCGCCGAGGAGTGGCGCCTGCGCTATGAGACCGCGGTGGTTTCCAGCGGCAATCTCGTCTACGATGCCAACCTCCCCCGCCAGCAGCTGGTGTGGGGCGGAGACACGCGCAAGGTACTCGGTTGCAGCCCCGGCGAGCTTGCCGACCCTGCGGCGTGGGTGGCCCGCGTCCACCCCGACGACCGCGAGAAGATTCTCGAGCAGATCCGCGCCGCCCGGGACGACGCAGAGCATCCCTACTCACTGGAGTACCGCGTACGAGCTGCCAGCGGCGCCTACATCGAAGTGGAAGACACCGGGCGCGTGATCGGGCTGCGCAAACCCGGCGCGATCCGCATCATCGGCATGCTCAAGGACGTCACCGAGCGCAAACGCGCTCAGGCTGACCGCGAGCGTCTCAACGAGCAGCTGCGCGACGCGCAGAAGCTCGAAGCGCTCGGCACCATGGCCGGGGGCATCGCGCACGACTTCAACAACATCCTCGGCGCGATTCTGGGACATGGCGAGCTCGCCCACGCGGACGCACGGCAGAACGCACGCCTCACCAAGCGCCTGCAGGCGATCATCGATGCCGGCAAGCGCGGTAAGGCGCTGGTCGAGCAGATTCTCACCTTCGCACGGCGCGGGGTGCGCAGCCGGCGCGCGCTCCCGCTGTGGCCGGTGGTGCAGGAGGTGCGCGACTTGCTCTGCGGCTCGGTGCCGGAGACTACCCGGATCGTGCTGGAGCACGACGACCCGACCATCGCCGTGCTGGGCGACGCCACCCGTTTGCATCAGCTGCTCATGAATCTCGCGACCAATGCGGTGCATGCAATGCCCGACGGCGGTTGCCTGACCTTCGGGCTGACCACGGAAGCGGTGACCCAGGCGCGCCTGCTCGACCACGTCATTCTGCAACCCGGCGCCTACGCCTTGCTCACAGTCGGCGACACGGGTGTGGGCATTGCCCCGGAAGTCAAGGCGCGGATGTTCGAGCCGTTCTTCACCACCAAAGAGCATGGCAAGGGCACTGGCCTGGGGCTCGCGCTCGTGCGGGCGATCGTGGCGGACCACGGCGGAGCGATCGGCGTTCGCTCCAGGCCGGGCGCCGGGACGCGAGTCGACGTGTACCTCCCGCTGTCGGCCCCCTCTGCTGCGCAAAGCGCCGTCGCGCAGAGCGAATGGCCGCGCGGCGATGGTCGTATCGTCATGGTCGTGGACGACGACCGTGCCGTACTGGAGATGGCCGAGGATATGCTTGCGCGCCTGGGCTACGAGCCGGTCGGATACGAGGCGCCGACCGCCGCGCTGCAGGCCCTGCGCGCGCACCCCGATCGCTTCGACCTGGTCCTCACCGACGAATCGATGACGGAGCTTGCCGGGACCCAGTTCGCCGAGCACATCAGGGAGCTGCGGCCGGATCTCCCGGTGATCGTGGTGAGCGGTTACGGCGGACCGGACCTCCACCGGCGCGCGCTGGCCGCCGGCGCGCGCGCCGTGTTGGGCAAGCCCTACGACTCGGGCACGCTGGCGCAAGCCCTTGCCGAAGCCCTGGAAGCGCGTGCTGCGATCTGAGCTGCCCCTTGCATGGCCGAGCGGCCTCCTTTATAACGCTTCTGCTCGCCGCGCTGGAAACCGAGCCGGCGGGCCCAACAACAACGGAGAAGGGTCATGCGAGGCACGAAGAGATGGGTGCGGTGGTTGCGCGGCGCCGGGCTCGTTGTGAGCGCCTTGTCTGCAGCCGGCGCCGCGGCGGATTCGCCGGAGCAGCTGCTCGCAGGCTACGCCGAGCAGGCCAAGGCGGCCGACCCGGCGTTCGACGGGTTCTCGGCGGAACGTGGCCGCAGCTTCTACCTGTCGAAGCACGTGCTGAAGGGAGTCGGGGCGGTGAGCTGTGCCTCGTGTCACCGCAAGGACCCGCGCGAGCAGATCAAGGCGCACAGGGTCGACATCCTGTGCCGAGCGTGTCACGTCATCAACGACGAGGAGCATCCGAAACCGAAAGAGGCCAAGCTGCGCTACATCGAACCGTTCGCCCCGCACGCCAATCCGGAGCGCTTCAGCGACTCCGGGCACGTCGAGAAGTTCTTCAAGCTCAACTGCGCGATGGTGCTCAAGCGCGAATGCACGCCGCTCGAGAAGGGCGACCTGATCGCCTGGCTGCTGTCCGTGGAGGGAGAAGCGCTGTACCCGGCGGGCCGTACCACCGGGCCGGTCCGCGCGGACGAAGACTAGTGCAGGGTCAGGCCTATACTCTATAGTCCCATCGACGAGACTAGTGCAGGGTCAGGCCTATACTTTATAGTCCCATCGACGCGCGCGACATCAGTTCTCTACGCAGCCGGAGGGACTATAAAGTATAGGCCTGACCCTGTACCTGGATGATCCTGCACATGGATCCTCGACACCCTGCTAGACTGCCCCGTCACGATACAACATCGGAGGAGATATGCTGAGCTACGACGTGGTCGAGTGGGGCAAGCCGCTGGAGCGGCGGGAGCACGAAACGCCCAAGCCCGCCGGCACCGAGGTGCTGCTCAAGCTCAAGTACTGCGGCGTGTGTCACAGCGACGTGCACATCCGTGACGGCTATTTCGAGATGGGGGGCGGAAAGCGCTTCCACATGAGCGACCGCGGCATGCACCCGCCGGTGACACTGGGTCACGAGCCCTACGGAACCGTGATCGCAGCCGGCCCGGAAGCGCGCGAAGTCCCCATCGGCCAGGACCGGCTGGTGTGCCCGTGGATCGGCTGCGGTACCTGCGCCCGCTGCCGCGAGGGCCAGGACAACCATTGCATGGCGCCGCGCTGGGTCGGTATCCAGCGTCCGGGCGGTTACGCCGATCATCTGCTGATTCCGCATCCGCGCTACCTGGTGGACGCAACCGGCATCGACCCGGCCTGGGCCGCTACGCTCGCCTGCTCCGGGCTCACCACCTACTCGGCTGTGTCAGCGCTCGCGCCGATTCCACGCGAGGAGTGGGTAGCGGTGCTGGGGGCCGGCGGCCTCGGCTTGATGGCGATCGGCATGCTGCGTGCACTCGGACATGAGCGGATTGTGGCAGTCGATGTCGACCCGGCCAAGTTCGCTGCCGCGCGCGAAGAGGGTGCTGCCGCCACTCTCGACGGAAAGGATCCCGAGGTCGCCAAGAAGCTGCAGGAGATTGCGGGCGGTCCCCTCTACGGGGCAGTCGACCTGGTCAACAACACCGGCACAGCCAGCCTGGCAATGGCCGCGCTGCGCAAGGGTGGACGCCTGATCCTGGTCGGGCTCTACGGTGGCGAGGTCCCACTCTCGCTGGTGGCAGTGGTGCAGCGCGCGCTCACCATCCGCGGCTCGAACGTCGGTACGGTCGCCGAGCTGAAGCAGGTCGTGGAACTCGCCCGCGCCGGCAAGCTCAAGCCGATTCCGATCGAGAAGCGGCCGCTGTCCGAAGTCAGCCGCACGCTGGACGAGCTCAAGGCGGGAACGATCGTCGGCCGCGTCGTGGCCGAGATCGGCTGAGCCGAAGACCATAGGAGGTTTCACGCTCGTCTCCTCGCCGCAGATCGGCGTGCTCGGTCGAGCCCGGGATCAGCTCAAGGGCTCGCCTGATCCAGCCTGGCAATCGTGGAAGCATCGAGCTTCAAGCGGGTCGCTGCGATCAACGTGTCGAGCTGTTCGAGGGTGGTCGCGCTGGCGATCGGCGCAGTAACGCTCGGACGCGCCATGCAGCCAGGCGATCGCCACCGACGGCGGGCGTGCGAGCGGTACTGCTTCGCCACCTGTCGAGCGCAGCGAGGATGCGCAGTCCGCGCTCGTTGAGATACCTCTTTATACCCTGCCCGCGCGGGCTCTTGGTGAGGTCGGCCTCGAGCGGTACTTGCCGGTGAGAAATCCGGCCGCCAGCGAGAAGTAGGGAATGACGCCCAGCCCCTCGCGCAGGCACAGAGGCTCCAGGTTGCCCTCGTAGTCGGCGCGCTCGCACAGGTTGTAGTGCGGCTGCAGGCACTGGTAGCGCGGCCAGCCGTGCTGGCGGCTGGCCTGCAGCGATTCGGTCAGCCGATCCGCGGCGAAGTTGGAGGCGCCGATAGCGCGTACCTTGCCCTTGGCGACCAGCTCGCGCATACGCCTCCAGCGTCTCCTCGACCGGTGTGTCGGGATCGTCCTGGTGGGACTGGTACAGGTCGATGTAGTCGGTCTGCAGGCGCTTCAGGGATTGCTCCACGGCCTGGAGAATGTAGGCCCGCTTCAGGCCCTTGCGGTCCGGCCCCATCTCCGAGCCGACCTTGGTGGCGATGCAGCACCCTGGCGCGGTTGCCGCGCTGCTTGATCCACTTGCCGATGATGGTTTCGGATTCGCCGCCCTGATGCCCGGGCACCCAGCGCGAGTACGTATCGGCGGTGTCGATGCAGTTGCCGCCGGCGGCCACGAAGGCGTCCAGCAGCTCGAACGAGGTCGCCTCGTCCGCTGTCCAGCCGAACACGTTGCCGCCCAGTACGAGAGCCGAGACCTCCAGTTCCGACTTGCCCAGCTTGCGCATCTCCATTCGGAGCTCCTTCCAGCCATGACGACGAGCCCACGCCGGGCCCTCGGGTGAGCGAGTCCGATCTAGCCCGACCCGGATATTTCACCAGACCACCCCCGTTCGCTTGAAGATCCGCAGTCATGAGATAGCCGTCTGCGGGCAATCAACCGTTTCCCGATGCGCATTATTGCGCATGCCGGCGCCGCCCGCCTCGTCGGCTGAGCCGGCGCGCAGAGCTAGCGCCGTGCTTCCGGAAAACCCAGATCTGATCGAGCTCGACCATCTGGCCACGATCAGGGGGTCATGGGTTCAAATCCTGCCGGCCGTGCCTAATCGACACGTCGAAGTGACCGTAAGTAGTCGGCTACGCTAAGGGCGATTACAAGTGGGTGACCCTTTGAGGAGGGGCCAACCAGCGCAACACCCGAGCGCGCACCTGCTGCTGCACCGCGGCGAGGTCTTCTGGTGTCAGCGCACCAGCCTCGGCGAAATGGACTTGCCCGTCCTCGTCGGTGGCGAATACCCCGTCGATCACGCGGCAGTGATCACACGGCAGTGAAAGTGCAGAGATCCGTGAACTCGCACCAGGTCGCGTTTATGAATGCACATACTGCCCGCCGATAGCGTTCCATTGCTGCTCGAAATACCGAGCGTCCTGCTCGGAGTGCGCTTTCACTCCCACCAGAATGCCGCCGTCGTGGATGCCAGCTTCGTACTGCCGGGCGCGCTCCTCCGGGATGCCCCAGTCGCTAAGCGCTCCAATAAGGCCCATCGCCAGGGCAGCGGCGCCCCCGGCTGCCAGTGCTACGGCTATAGGCCCAGCCAGAACCAACCCCAAGGCGGGGAACGCCAAGAGACTGCCCGCGGCTACCACGGCCGGCATGATGGTGCCAATGGTTCCCCCGATGGGCCCGCCAAGTTCGCCACCCTCTGCTGCTTTGCTGACCAGCTCGGTATCGATTTGACGATCATCAGAGAAGTATCGTCTACGGGTGTCATCGGACATGACCACGTTGATGTCCTTTGAGCCATAACCGCGCTCAGCAACGAGTTGGTAAGCGCGCTCGACGCTCTCGCTGTCTCTGAATAGGCCTGTGACTATCCTTGGATCGTCACTGGATGATGCCGCATTTGTCATCGCCTTCTCCTAAGGTTTTGCGACCCAGGCGATACAGTAAGCATTGGGGCTGATGGAACCCTCCACGACTTTGCAGGTACCGTTGTCCTTTGGCTTCTGACCGGGAACGAATTGAAGACAATTACTGCATTGCTTGTTGCCGCTGGGTTTTTCCTGATACTGCATGGCTGCTTTGGTGGCCTTTGCCTGTCCAAAGGCCGGCATGCTCGTCACTAATACTGGAATCGTCGCGCCACCCGTCAGAAGAACAACGCCCTTCACGAACGAACGGCGAGCAACATTTGGGCAATCACGCATTTTTGGCACCTCCGCGCGAAGGCGAAACTCCCTCAACCTTACATCCAGCGCATGCCGACAGCACATGCGGAGGTCAGAAATCCGCAGGAGATCCGGGGCCGCGGCGGAACTCCGAAGGACCTCCCGCCGCGCGACTCAGCCGTTATCTACGCGGAGCCTATTTGCGTCAACAGATTCGCAACTCGCGTGCCCGACAATCGCGGTGCGAGTTCGTCCGTCCACACAAGTTGTGATTCCAGCGCAAAGCCTCGAGTTCCAAGGAAATCAGACGGCAGTCGAGCCGGTGAGCGACGCTTAGCGCATTGTGTAATACCACTGGGGGCCTAGGAAGGAGATGGCGGCTGAATTGATCACTTTCGCTGTGTCGCTCGTCCCATCTTCTCCCGACTCGCAACTGAGTGTGCCGCAAGGCACGTGCCCGAGCAACAATGGAGCGTTGCTGAACGACTTACTGTAAGCGCAGCATGAGGTGTGTAGGTCTTACCGTTGCGAGTGTACGCAGTACAGAAACGCCATACGGGAACTGGCGCGTGCCGTCACGCGGTTATCCCCTAATGGGATCATATGAATGCACGAGCTGCCCACAGCACGCAACCACTTGAACAGGTGCGCCTCAATTTCGCGAGATAAGCCGCTGGGGTCAGTTGCGGCGGCCTCCGCCAAGTGGACCTGCCCGTCTTCGCCGGCGGCGAATACCTCGTCGCTCACGGGCCATCGTGACCGGCCATTCCGGAGCAACGTGACCGGAGATTCCGGGCGAACGTGACCGATTTTTGGCTGCGCCCGGAATCCTCGGTCACGTTCCGGAATGCCGTTTCGGGTCAGCGCTGGATTTCAACTGTGGCGGGCTATCCCGTCCGATTTTTCGGACAGGATGCCCACCAAGAGGAAACCCATGCGCGGCCATGCCATGCAGCTTCAACTGGTTCAGTGTATCGAGGGTGGGTTGGATGAGCATGAGTCAGGTGTTGGATGTGAGCAAACGGGGGCGGTGCGTAACCGCCGGCCGGCGGCGCAGGGTGCGCAAACAGCAGCGCTTCAAGCGCGGCACCGTCGGTGTGCGCGGGCAACGGCCAGCCGATCCCAACCTCGATGGCGCGCTTGACGTACTTGCTCACCGCCCCCTTCGATACCCCACAAGCAGCAGCAATGCGTTGGTGGCTTAGACCCGCCTCCAAACCCCGAAAGCAGACACTCGTCACCGTCGCCTCAGGGTCGTCTCCAGCCTTTCGCTGCGCTCCAAAGCACACACTCACGGAAATGTCTCCTGACGGGGATCGTCACTCGGCAGAAGTCGGCCACTTTCCGTCATTGAATTTGGCCAGATTCCTTGCCCGAAACCCGCCACTAGTTTTCACCGTGAATGGGCAGAGTCTTCCCCAGCCCCCACAGTACGCCGCTGACGGTGATATCCACTGTCTTGGCAATCGTCCCATCTGCAGCAGCAGACGCTGCGAACCGTGACGCCGGGAATGGCGCCGCCGACGTTCCAAACGATCGACCCCGGAGAGAGTGGTCGCGCAGTGATCGGCGCCCGCCTCCAGCGGCTCCTGGGCTCGGCCGACGTAGTCCGTCAAGTCGGCGAGTCCATCTGCCGGCGCTACGAGGGCGAACCGACGGTACTGAAGGTCCTCGACACTCGACCTGTACATGCCGTCACGTCGAGTGCCGTCACAGACAGAGCGCGCGGCAAGCTGGCTTACGTTTCGTTCTGTTCAGCCGCGCTCGCGCTGTTGATGACGACTATCACTGCATCAGGATCTTGGTAATACCCGCGGTTGAATTGGTACGCAGTCCCATCGTGAGCTGGGACAACCACGGCGATTTCGCCGGGCTCCTGGTAGTAGCCTCGATCAAACTGTCCGGCGGTCAGGCCCTCTTGTACCGCAAGATCATCGTTCAGGCGGTCCGCCGGGATCGCGCGGCTGTCTTCATCACTGGTGTAGCCACTTCCGGCTTGGTACGCGAGCTTTTCGGCTTGCATGCCCGCGCTGCAACCGGCGCCGTTCGCGCGTATCTGTACGCAATCCGAGGAGTTCTTGTCTATGCCGGTGTCCATGGGGGCTGCTACGACCGCACTGGCAAGAGCAATGCCGAGAGCCAAAACCAGCGGCTTCAAGCTACGCTCAGGATGTGCCGACTTTTCCAAGATGTTCATCGAGACCTCCTTTCTCTGTGTTCTATATGGCAACGCTTTTCGCTTTAGTCCGCGTCGGCGCCCGTCACCAGCGGCAGTGCGTCCCACAGCACAAAGAGCCCGACGCCGATCAACACGAACGGCAGCATCCCGTGCCCATAGCGGCGCAGCGGCTTGCCGAGCAACGGGTTGTGCACGAGCAGATACGCGATCCCGCACCAGACGGTGGACATGACGAGAAAGATCCCGGCATAGCTCGTGATCTCCTTGACCGAGGAGACGAACAACGGAATGTAGAGGCCGAGATCGTCCGCACCGTTGCTGATCGCGACCGCGGTAATCGCGAGTACCTGCGCACGCAGGAACTTGCCTGCCATGTGCCCCTCCAACCGCTTGCGCGAGCCTTCGACCTCATCGTCATGGTCCTCGCGTCCCTTGCGCAGGACAATCAGTTTGCGCACGCCGAGCAGCAGCGGCACGAAACCGACCAGCGCCACCCATTCTTCTTCCATGTCCACCGCGAGCTGCGCAGCCGCGGCGCTCACCGCGACCAATACCGCTGTGCCGGTGACTTGACCCAACACCACCCAGCTCCGCTTCAGCTTCTTGTCTGCGAAGAAGGCGGCGATCACGAACAGGTCGTCGATATGCGCGGAAACGAACACGACGATGCCGATGCCGATGGTCTCTAGCATATTGTCTTATGTCGCTCGCCGGGCCACCGAAACCGCATGCCGACGCCGCGGTCATCGCCTCCAACCGGCTGCTGGTCGACGCGCTGGTGCAGCAGCTACGTGTTCTGCTCGAAGCCGTCGATCGCTTTGAGCACCAGATCGCCAAGCTCGCCCCGACCTTGCCCGACTATGCACTGTTTCCATCCTTCCCCGGTGCAGGTCCCAGCGAGAAATCTGCGACGGTCAAATCGTTTAATGCGTTCTTCATCGACTGCACCCATCTTACCGCCTCCTGTGTCTAGGCTCAGCCGTGGAACCGACTGTGTGTTCAGAACGACTAGTTCTCCGTCGCGTTCGTCGATCCTACGATACACCATCAGAACGGCCTGACGATCCAACGCCGCTAAGGCAGCCCGTCCCCCAGGGCCGCTCGTTGGGCGAACGTCCCCATCCTATAGGGCTGGGCCTTGCAACGCACATACGGATAGCGTGCGGCAGTCTGGGGACCGAGGGGCGGCCGCTTTGGGTGTGCGCCGTGATAAGGCGGCGCTTTTCCAGTGGGTGCAAGTCCCACCCGGCAACCGCTCCAGCCGGAAGCAACCGGAGGTCGCGGCTTGGCAATGCCGCGTAGTCTAGCGGGTGCGAATCCCGCCCAGGTAACCGCTAGCCACGGGCCTGGTATTGAGCCTTGCAGGTGCTCCGGTAACGGGGTGCTTGATGCGTAGGCACAAAAGGAGGCGAGGTGCAAAGGGAACAGGTAATGCTGCCCCTGAAGGTAGTTGAGTCCCGAAATGCTTGCATTGGTGTGTTGGCCGATGGTCTCTCCGGACCAGCAGGCAACAGCGTCTCGCGCGCATTGGCAAGCGCGAGGAGCCACCCCGGGATCGAAGACCGCGTCGAGCCTTACAACGAGAGTGCGTGGTAACCAAGGAGATCCGATCGTCGGCGCTGGTAGTAAGGCGCACCTTCTGACAAGCCTAAACAGCGAGGAGGAGGGCGGTGGTGATCGGAAGTCGGAGGCGCCCATACGAGCGATGATCTCTGGTAATGCGGAGGGAGCAAAGGGGCGTCGGTCTGAGATAGCGGATAAGGGAAACATGACCCGACACCGAGCGGACTGTGTTCATGACAACTGACCTTATTCGTTTCACACAGTGGGCGCGGGAAAGCCCGCAGCGACAGTACACCGCGCTGATGGGGATGCTGTATGACCCCGAAGGGCTCAACGCGAGCTTCGAGCGCCAAGCAGCAAACAAGGCGCCCGGAGTCGATGGGGTGCGCAAGGCGGCATATGCGGAGGGATTAGCGGAACGTCTGGCTGATCTGTCGGCACGACTGCGTCGTCTGGGGTATCGGCCGAAGCCGGTAAGGCGGGTCTATATCCCCAAGGCGAGTGGCAAGGGCCGTCGGGCGTTAGGAGTGCCCAGCTTCGAGGATCGAATCGTACAAGATCGGGCAAGTCGGATCTTGCAAGCGATCTGGGAGCCGGAGTTTCGGGACTGCTCGTATGGATTTCGCCCGGGGCGCAACGCGCATCAAGCGTTGAAGCGTCTGGCGGAGATCATCACGGTGAAGCATACGCAGTGGGTTGTGGAGGCGGACATCAAAGGCTTCTTTGATCACGTCACACACTCCCACCTGCTACGGTTTCTCGCTCACCGAATAGCCGACCCACGGTTTCTGCGGATCGTCGATCGATTTCTAAAGGCTGGGGTGCTTGAAGATGGGATGTTCAGTGCCAGTGAGCAGGGTACGCCGCAAGGCGGATTAGTCTCACCAGTGCTTGCTAACATCTACTTGCACTATGTGTTGGATGTCTGGTTTGAGAAGCGCTATGCGAAGTCATGCCGTCGCCCGGCCTATCTGGTGCGCTATGCGGATGATTTCGTGGCCTGCTTTCAATTGGAAGAAGACGCCAAGCGGTTTATGGTGGAGTTGACCCACCGACTGGCGGAGTTCGACCTGGAGGCCGAGCCGACCAAGACACGTTTACTTGCGTTTTGGGGATCAGGCTCGCGCGCGATGCAAGCAAGCGGGGCTACGTCGGCCTCAGACCTTTAACTTCCTAGGGTTCTCGCACTTCGTGGCGCGCACTCGCAGCGGACGCTTCGTTGTGGGCCGCAAGACCCAGGGCGAGCGAATCCGGAAGAAACTAAAGGTGCTGAACGTGCGTCTTGCAGCCTTGCGGACGCACGGAGGCAAAGTCATGGTGGAGTATGTCCGACGACATCTCCAGGGCCACATCCAGTATTTCGGGGTTAGTGGCAATAGCAGAAGCCTGCAGCAGTATGTGTATCACGCCGGCCGGCTCCTGTTCAAATGGCTGAATCGACGCAGTCAACGCCGCAGCGTGGCATGGGACCGCTTCAACCAAGTGGTGGTTCCGCATCTGCCGCGCTCGCGGATCATCCATGACCTCTACCCTATTCTGCCGTGGATGACTCAGGCTGGGAGCCGGATGGAATAACTCTCCAAGTCCGGTTCTGCGAGGGCGGCGGGACGTACCGATTCATCGGGATTCCCGCCGCTACTCTCCCAGCTATGGAGGAGACGAAATGGCTGAAGCCTTCGGGTAAGCGTGTCACGAAATACGGTGACAGCGCGAGTGTGCAGGCCGTAACGCGAGTGAACGCCGAGCAAGCATCGAAAAGGTCGATGTGCAGGCCGACCCGTCTACCCTTGCGGGGAAGGCTGACACGATTGATGAGAATGAGCGAAGAACCGCCTCAGTCGCTGCGCCGGGGTAGTGGCGACAGCATGTACACCAGGAAAGCGCGCGCAACACGGGAAGCCCGATGGCGTGGTCGGTCGTCACGACCAACCTGAGACCGGTGACGGTCAGAGAGGGCGCGATCGGGTGGCGGAGGTCCGCAGTACCGAGGAAGCCGGGTAATGCCGGCGGAGGGAAGGGACCTCGGTTCAAGGCTGACGTTGAAAGTGGTGAAGCGCTGGAGATTGGGGCAACCCTAGCAAACTCCGCAAAAGCACGAGAGCCGCGGCCGACGTCACATGCTGAAGTGAAGGAAGGCGCCTACCGCCACCGCGCCACATCTCGACTCTACCGTCTCCCGCCTGTCGCTGTGCTCGAAAGCAGACGCTCACCGGAATGTCTGCTGACAGGGGATCGTCATTGGCAGCAGTCGGCCACTTCCGGTCATTGACCAACCCCGCATCTTTGCCCGAAAGCTGCCGTTGCATGCGTGGAGAGGTGCCAGCACTGGTGGTAGCGGTGGCAGTGCAGGCGCGGGGGCGGGATTAGCGCGGCTAGCCGCTCGAAGCGTTCCAGGGGCAAGTCGTTGTTAGCGCGGCGGCAGCTCGAGAAACTTCGATGCGAACTCCGCCGTCGTCGTCAACTCGCGCTCACCGTTCTCAACCGAGGGCTCAATCTCGGTCCCCTCGTGCCACTCGTTCCAACTGGTGATGAGCACCCAGTCGGGGTTGGCGGCGATGGCTTCCTCCCACAGAGCGCGGTAAGTCTGCCCATCGTGGCGTTCGACGACGGGGCGTGGCGCGGGGCGTCCTGACTTGCTGTCGTCGAAGCCGGGCATGACGGTCGCGCACGCGATGCGGCCCTTCTTCACCCACTCCGGAAACCTCAATTTCGCATACGCCCGAATCCCATCGGGCGACTTGCCTTTCGTCCCGCCCACTATCCCGTAAACAAACCAACCATCAAACACCCGCAACACGTTCGGGGCAACTGGATCGCCCATGAACACCGCTCCGCCCGCATACTTGCGGTTCGCCTCTGTGATGACCCACAGCCAGCCGTTCAACTTGAGTGTTCTGACAGCGCGGCTGTAGATGAATTGCACCGGCTTGCCGTCCACCTTCAGCCACGCGGGATGCTTGCCGTAGCGTTCCAGCAGGTAAAGCACGTCACGCAGCGCGTTCTCCCGCTTCTGCGCGCCACTCGCGTTGTTCTCTGCGTTGATTCTTTCGACTAGAACGGTCACCGTCAACCCCGCCTTCTGCGCTGCGTCGAGCAGCAGCGGCATCCCCTTGTCGTGAAAACTGTTCTGCGTATCCCAACTCACGATGAACCCGGTCACCCCTGCCTGCTTCGCCCGGCGGCAGTGCTGCTCCACCACCTTCGGGTCGTGGCTGTCGTAGGGACCGAGTAACGGATAGTTCGTCGCTCTTCCGATGCTCTTCTTCCGCTCATCCACCTTCTCCCAATGCTTCCAGTACCCCGACGTGCCGGGGTTGCCATACCACGGGTAATAAAACGCGAGCACCTGCCTCGGCACCTTCTCCCAGCGCACATTCGCCCGTTCCAGCAACAGTTGCTCGTCCAAGGCTTCCGCGTCCGGTGTCTTGGCCGATGTGACCTTTCGGGCTGGTTGCGCGGATTGCGCTGCGAATGAGCTACCACTCCCGCGCTCGCCTGTCCCCCCGTCCCCGCCTGTATCCGCGTTGGAAGAGCCGCTGACGGCCTCACCGTCGTATGCTAGCGAACCGCCACTCCCGCCCCCGCCTGCCCCTCCGCCCCAGCCTGCATCCGCGCTGGAAGGGGCGCTGACAGCCTGACCGTCATGTTCGTTGTTTGTTGCCGGAGCACCTGAAACCAATTGGCCGGCGCGCTTATCGATCTTGAGTGAATCAGGCGGAGTCTGACTGCCTGGCTTCGCAGTCAGAGTCTTGCCGGTGCCGAGCTTGGTTGCAGGGATCTTCAAAGTCTCATATGCGCTTCCGTCGTTCGGCGGCGTTCCAGAATAGGTCGTGTTCCCCCTGACATCCGTGATCTTGTAGACGGTGTCCGCAGCTGCCGGAGCACTTGTCGAAGACAGCAACGCGGTGCAGACAGTGCAACCTACTAGCACTGCGCCAGCGACGGCACCTCCCAGATGAAGAGGCGAGCGTGAATGCAATATCCCCTTACGCACCGCTAACCGACCGAAGTCCATAACGGATACCCCTGGTTTAATGTCTCTGAAGTGCCTATGCAGATTACCCACCGTGCACGGCCATCCGCTCACGAGGACGCCGAATCTTGGCCAGGATCTCCTCGCCTGTGGTCTTCCAGCGACAGGGCTTGGGGTTGAGATTGCGCTCGGCCAGCTAGACTATGGCCGCGACCAGCCCTCTTGCTGCGCACGTGGTCAGATTAACATGCAGAAGGAGGATCGGCTCGGACGTCCATAACTGGGTCGGCACTCCACAAGTCCCGTACAACGGGCACGGTGCCCGTGGTGCCATCGCAGACGGGTTTGGCCACCTGCTCTCACAGCGGTTGGCCGTGTGCGAGGGTTCATGAGATCGAGAGGAGACTGAGACGCCCGGTAGCGGACGGTCGCGACCGACGGCAGTGGGTCGTAACCCGCCATTCGCCAATGACGGCTATCGGCCAAAACCTGCTGGTCAGGTGGGAGGCGAACTTCTCCCATGAGCAGACATTGCGAAAGTGGGCGTGATTGGCAAAAGGAACAGCCTGCGTTTACTGCTTTTTCTTTAAGTCCGCCGGCGGCGGTGCGTCCTTTTTGTAGTCGCCGATGATCCCCTTGCCGGGGCAGATGTTGAATACGGGGCACTTGATGCAGCCCACCGCCAACGCAACCGGGCAAAGCGTCATGATAAGTCTCCCAGGCAAATCCGCGGCCGGCTTGCACGCCGAAGTTAGTCGCATGGTACTCCCCTCGCATGCGGCCAAAAGTAGACAGTGCCAATCCGGCACGTCTTTGCCGAAACGGCAAACACAAAGGGCGCGACTCGCGTCACGCCCTTTGCGGTTTGCTTCGGCGCTCCGATCGAGATAACCCTCAAACATCGGGTGTAAGGTGGTCGCCGCCCGTCCGCATCAGGCACACCCGAACGAAATGGCGCGCGCAACAGCGAATGTCTTGGGTAACAACCGGATCGTCATGCCTTGGGCTTGAGAATCTACCCCGGTCCAGCGCACGGAAGCCAATCCAGTTAGCGCCATTCGTCCGTCAAAGTCAAGGGATTTCTGCACCTTCCCAGAATTGTATTGTAACGGCGCGCATTTCACCGAGCGCACTCGGTGCACGGCAGCTCGACTCCCGATTGTCGCGTACTGCTATCGCAGAGGTCACCGGGCCCGATGCTCGGTGACCGGTCAAGGAGGGCTGGCGATTTTTCCGGCACCTGGTTGCATACGGCTAACAGCGGACACGCACGCGTTCCCCAAATTACAACCGTCATTCGCGAGCGCGTTGTAATTTCCGAGCCGGCCTTTCCCTCGTGACCGATGAGTCTTGATTGCATGCATAAACACCCGAGGTTCCGCCGTTGCGCGACAGTTCTAAGCTGCAACCGAGGGCTGAGAAGCTTGCTTTGCCTGGCCTCGCTTGGCGAATGCAGTTGGGGTCAGATGACCAAGCGATCCGTGCCGCCTTGCCGATTGTAGTCGCCCTGCCACCTTGCCAGCGTGGCTCGAGCGTGTTCAAGCGATACAAGACTTGAGAGTCGCGATGGCGCCCCCATGTAATAAGGAACGCGCAACGGATGCATAGTCATTCACCGCCGATTGGTTTGCATTTTTCATAGGAGGACAAAATGGTAAACATCACACGCTTTAATCCGCTCGAGGATGCATTCGAGAACTTGTTCCGTGGCGTCCCCGTGTGGCTGCCTTACCCTGAGACGCGTGCGCCCGCGCCGGCGCAGTTCCGCATGGACGTAACCGAGAACGAGCAGGAGTATCAAGTGCTGGCCGAATTGCCTGGCGTCAAGAAGGAAGAGATCAGCGTAACTATCAACGGCAACGAAGTTGCGGTATCCGCAGAAGTGAAGCACGAAAAGGACGTCAAGAACGGCGAGACGGTGCTTCGCGCCGAGCGCTATTACGGCAAGATCCAGCGCGCGTTCGCGCTCGGTCAAGAGGTCGACGAAGCGACCTCCCAAGCCAAGTACAACGACGGCGTGCTGGAACTCAACCTGCCGAAGAAAAAGACCGTAGCGGCAACGAAGAGGCTCGCGGTGCATTGAGCGGCGCCTCGAGCAGCACGAATAGTATCCGACCGTGGAATCAATGTGGCCATTTGAGATCTTGATTGTTCCGCCACATGCAGTGGAGACGTGAATACACAGACCCCGCTTCGGCGGGGTGTTTGTTGATGACGGGTGCTCGGGCCGGAGCAAGAACCCGGAATCTCTTGTCCTTTGATCAAGCGGATCTTGTGAAGTAAATCGCTATCAACGTCGATCTATACTTCAAACACTTGCGCCAGAGGACCTAGCTACGAACCAGAGGGTCGTGGGTTACTGGTGGCTCAGCCGAACAGCAGGCGGCTTGCGCTCTGGTAAAGGAGCCCAGCCCCGCCGCAGGCGAGGATAGTCGGGATCACCCCCGCGCGGAAGCGGAACAGCACGACCCCTGCAACGACGCCGATCAGCAGCAGCGGCCACTCGAATCCACCTTTGAAGCCGGCAGGCCACAGCACGTGGTACGCGAAGAACACGGCCAGGTTAACGATCACGCCCACTACGGCAGCGGTGATCGCAGTCAACGACGCCGTGATTCGCGGCTGTCGGTGGGTCGTCTCGACGATCGGCCCGCCGAAGAGAATGAAGATGAACGAGGGCAGGAAGGTGAAGTAGGTCGCCACCACCGCCGCCACGGTCCCAGCCAAGAACTGGCGATCTGGACCGAACAGCTCGGCGCTCCAGCCACCGACGAAGCCCACGAACGCGACCACCATGATCAATGGGCCGGGGGTGGTCTCACCCAGCGCAAGACCGTCGATCATCTGCGCAGCCGTCAGCCAGCCGTGGTGCTCCACCGCGCCTTGAAATACATACGGCAGCACGGCATAGGCGCCGCCGAAGGTCAGCAGTGCCGCCTTGGTAAAGAACCAGCCCATCTGCGTGAGCGTGGCATGCCAACCCGTCCTGAGCGGCGATCGCGCCTAGCACGACTGCCCACAGCGCCACGCCCACGAGCGCCACTCGCATCAGCCGTGGCCAACGCAGGCGAGCATGCTCAGGGGTGGGCGTGTCGTCGTCGATCTGTGCGGGGCCGTAGGTCTGCCCCGCGGCGCCGTGACCACCGGCGGTAGCGAACTTCGCAGGCGCCAGGCGCCCACCCACCCAGCCGACGAGCGCGGCACTCAGGACGATGAGCGGAAACGGAACAGCCAGGGCAAAGATCGCCACGAACGCGATTGCCGCTATCCCCCAGAGCAGCGCGTTCCTCAGTGCCCGCGAACCGATGCGGTAGGCGGCGAACAGCACGATGGCGGTCACGGCAGGCTTGATGCCATACAGGATGCCGGCCACTACCGGCAGATCGCCGAAGGCCACGTAGATCCACGACAGTATGATCAGGATGAACAGCGACGGCAGCACGAACAACCCGCCCGCCACGATGCCGCCGGGCGTGCGGTGCATGAGCCAGCCGATGTAGGTGGCGAGCTGCTGGGCCTCGGGACCGGGCAGCACCATGCAGTAGTTGAGCGCATGCAGAAAGCGGCGCTCGGAGATCCAGCGCCGCTTCTCCACCAACTCCTGGTGCATGATCGCGATCTGGCCGGCCGGCCCGCCAAAGCTGATGAAGCCGAGCTTGAGCCAGAACCAGCAGGCCTGGGAGAAGGACACCGGGGCGGGAAGCGCCGGCGGCGAGCCGGCCCCGATGGCTTCAGGCGCTCGCGGCGTAGTGGACATAGAGAAACTCGAACAGCTTGCCGGCCTCGGTCACCAGGACGTCATCGTCGACGATGAGCCGATGTGCACCTCGCAGCATCGCTTCCAGGCCGACCGCCTCGGGAACCGGCACGCCTCCCACGTCGAGGTAGTGGATCAGGGTGCCGATTCGTTCCAGCGCCGGATCGCCCTCCAACCCGAAGCTCGACAGCAACACCTCGAAGGTTACTTTGGCGCCGACATGCGTGAACTCGGCACCGTCGAAGTCGAAGCCGACCGCGCGCTTGGGACAGTCCTTGGGGCTCTTCAGCCACAGCAGCTTCGCCCCCGGATCGATGAAGCGCTTGATCAGCCAGGCGCTGGCCAGGCGATCCGCCCAGGGGCGGGCGCGGGTAGCCCAGGTGCGGCCCCGGTACTTGGCGGAATCCAGGCGCCGAATTCGGCCGGCGGTGGCGTGCGGTTCGTCCGGCGACAACAGCGCGTTGGCTGCAGCCGCAAGATCCTCCAGTGCTTCACGCGCCTGCTCGCGCGCGGCACCTGCAAAGAAGTCCTGCAGCGCAATGGTTTCGTAGTCACGTACCAGGCGCATCAGGCGCGGCGATAACACGGCCGCGTCCAGATCGCCGATCTCCCTTTTCGCGCCGCGGATCTCCAGCATCAGCTTCTCGTAGTCGGGCGTGCGGTCGAAGAGCAGGCGGAACTCGGCCTCCTGCTGCTCGTCTCGCGCGTTTACTTCCAGAATCTGGGCGCTACCACCCGACGCGGTCACCTCCTCGGACTGCGCCCGCAAAGGCGCGATGAACTCGTCCCGGTTGGGAAGCAGATAGACCCCATCGCGCAGCACCGCGGTGCCGAGCGCCTTGAGCGCCCGCCACACGCGCATGCGCACGGCCGCCTGCTGGCCCTGCAGCGTGAGGATAAAGAGCAGCCATGCCGGTCTGCCGGCAGCGGATTCAGAAGCCATGGCTCGGGAACTCGCTTGTGGAGTTATGGTCTTTACGCTAGTGTAATAGTTATTACACCACAGTTATTACATGACAGATAGTCAGACCGGGCCCTCGGGCCTGTGGACCGGCCTATGTAGCGGTCTCACAAGAAAGTTAAAGACACTATGTCGCAAAAAGGGCCACAGTGACCGCCTCGATCGCATTCAACCGCCCTCGGAGCGTTGGCCGCCCGCGTCCGCGTGTGCCATGAGGGTCGAGTGGCTCCGGTCCTCCGGGACCAAGCAAGCGGTTCCATCACCCATACTCAAGCTGAAAGGAGACCTGAATATGTTTGACCACACCTCACCTCTACTGCGATTGCTCGGTACTGCCCTCGCCACAGCTACCCTCGCCCTAGTTGTCGCCCAGCCCTCGTTGGCGAAAGAATACGGCGATGAGGAAACCGCCGCTCTGCTGAAGGTACTCAGCAACAGCAAGCTCAGCCTGGCCGACGGCGTACGCCAGATGTCAAAGGGTGGCGAGGCCGCCATTTCCGCCAAGTTCGAGCTGGATGACAGCAAGAAGCTCTCACTCTCCGTGTACACCGCGCAGAAGGGCCTTGGAGAGGACCCTGAGCACAATGTCCTGAAGGAACTCAGCGGCAGCCCCGAGCAAACGCCCTGGTCACCCGAAGCGGAGGTGTTCAAGGATCTCGAGCACGTCTCGCGCGCCTCCGAGCACCTCACTTTGATGGCGCTCACGAAGGATTCGCTGGCGGACTTCATCGCCATGGCCCAGAAGCAGCACAAGGGAATGGTCTTCTCCGCCATCCCCGAGGTGCAGAGCCACCGTCCGGTTCTAGTCGTGCTTCTGGCCGACAACGGCAAGGTGAACGAGGTCCGCTATGACCTCGAAACCGGTCGCGCCATCGCGGCGAAATAGCCACGGCGAAACAATCCCCTTAATCGGCTCGAGGTGAAAACCATGCAATCGAGATCCGCTCTTTCGGCTGCTGCGCTGGTTTGCGCAGCCCTCTGGTTTGTCCCTGCCGTGTTCGCGGCCGACGCTGCGCTGGATACGGTGCGAATCGAGCAACTCACCGGATTGAAGGGCACGCTGAACCAGAAGGAGGGCGTGTTCAAGGTCAGCTTACCGCGCAAGGATATCCAGGCCACGATCGCCGGTGTGCGGATGATTCCCGATCTGGGTCTCACCGCTTGGGCCGCTTTCACCCGTGCCGGGGACCACCTCATGGTCATGGGCGACATCGTGTTGCTGGAGAACGAGGTCAATCCGGTCATGAGCGCGGCGCTGGACAGTGGGCTGGAGGTGACGGCCCTGCACAACCATTTCCTCTGGGACTCCCCCAGGGTGATGTTCATGCACATCGGCGGCATGGGCGATGACGAAACCCTCGCCCGGGCGGTGGGACGCGTGTTCGGCAAGCTGAAGGAAGGGATCCAAACCAAGCCGAGCATGCCGACAGCGAACATCGATCCCGCGAAGACCTCGTTCGATCCCGAAGATATCGAGCAGATCCTGGGAGCCGCAGGCGTCCTCAACAACGGCGTCTACAAGGTCGTGCTCGGCCGCACCGCGAACATGGGTGGGCACGAGGTCGGCACGGAGATGGGCATCAATACCTGGGCGGCCTTCGCCGGAAGCGAGCAGCTGGCGGTCGTGGACGGCGACTTCGTCATGCTGGAAAGCGAGGTGCAGGGCGTGCTCAAGGCTCTGCGCGGGGCGGGCATCAATATCGTAGCCATCCACAACCACATGATCGGCGAATCGCCGCGGTATGTGTTCTTGCACTACTGGGGCGTCGGTCCCGCGGAGGACCTGGCTAAAGGCCTGAAGGCCGCACTGGCCACCCAGGCCGGTCGTTAGTCATTGTTAGCCGGAGACAGGAGTACCAATGAAACAGGCTTTGTTGACGCTGCTCGCATCGTTGTTTGCGAGTGCGGCGCTGGCGGACACCACCGGGTTCGATCAGGACCCGACTGGTGCCCTGCCCCCAGGCTGGACGTGCGGGGTTACGGGCCGTGGCTCACCCAAATGGGCGGTCGAGGCCGATCTTAGCGCGCCCAGCAAGCCGAACGTACTGAAGCAATCCGGCACGGGGACCTATCCCTGGTGCGCCAGGAAAGATGTCGCGATCACCGACGGCGCCGTGGAGGTCAAGTTCAAGCCGATGCAAGGCCGCGAGGACCGGGCCGGCGGCCTGATGTGGCGCTTCAAGGACGGCGACAACTACTATGTCGCGCGCGCTAATGCGCTCGAGAACAACGTCTCTCTCTATCACACCACGCGCGGCAACCGACACACGATCAAGTATGTGGACGCACCTGTGCAGGCAAACGCGTGGCACACCCTGCGTGTGGAGTTCGCGGGCAAGCACATCAAGGTCTCCCTCGACGGCAAACAGTACATCGATCTGGACGACGATCACATCGCCGGCCCCGGCGCGGTCGGGGTGTGGACCAAGGCCGACAGCGTCACCGCCTTCGACGCGTTTTCCTGGGGCGGCAAATAGATTCCCTGGGGGAAATGCGCCATCCGACCCCGCATAGAGGCCAGCCGGGTCACGGGCTTCCCGATCTCAGTCCAGGTTGCCTGAATGAGCACACGCAAACTCTCCATTGCCTTGCTGGTCGGCGTGATCGCGCTGGTGCTGTGGCGTGTGCTGGCGGTGCCCCCAGCCAACACGGTTGTCGTCTACGTCAGTCACGACCAGGTCTTCTCCGAGCCGATCCTGAAGGACTTCGAGCACGACAGCGGGATCAAGGTGCTCGCCGTCTACGACACCGAAGAGACCAAGAGCGCAGGCGTGATGAACCGGTTGATCGCCGAGAAGGCGAACCCCCAGGCCGATGTGTATTGGGCCAACGAACCGATCCGTGCCGAAGCGCTGCGGCAGCAGGGCGTGTCCGCGCCTTACCGTTCGCCCAATGCGCAGGGGATCGCAGAGCAGTTCCGCGATCCCGACGGATACTGGACGGGGTTTTCCGCACGGGCACGCATGCTGATCTTGCGCCAGGGGCTCGAGGACAAGCCGACGTCCATCCGGGACTACACCGACCCGCATTTCAAGGGCCAGGCGGTGATCGCCAATCCGCTGTTCGGCACCACCACGGCACACATGGCCGCCCTGTTCGCGGTGTGGGGTGACGACCGCGCCAAGGCGTTCCTCGATGCCGTGCGCAAGAACGGGGTCCAGATCTCTTCCAGCAACGGAGAAAGTGCCGATCAGGTGGCTGCAGGCGCCTTTCAATTCGCCCTGGTGGACAGCGATGATGTGCACAGCCGTCAGCAGCAGGGGCGGCCGGTGGAAGGCGTCTGCCCGGACCAGGAAGCAGACGGCCTGGGGTGCTTCATCGTTCCGAACGCCGTACTCCTGATCAAAGGCGGGCCGCACACAGAAGCGGGCAGGAAGCTGATCGACTATCTGCTCTCGCGCGAAACGGAGAAGAAGCTCGCCTACTCCGACGCGGGACAGATTCCGCTCCACCCCGGCGTGGACACCCCGCGCGGTGTCCCTCGGTTGGAGACCCTGAAGGTGATGAAGGTAGACTACGCGACTGTGGCGGCCAAGATGCAGGCGATCCAGCCCTGGTTGAGGGACTGGGTGGGACATTGACTTGGAGCGGCGCCTCACGCTGCTGCTGGTCGTCGTCGTGCTGGTCATTGTTGGCCTGCTGCCGCTGGCCGCGATGTTCGGCAAGAGCATCGTCGTCGACGGCAGGTTGACCCTCGGCGTCTACGAGAAGGTGTTCGCGAACGGCCGACAGCATTGGCCGTCGATCGGCAATAGCCTGACGCTTGCGACCTTGACCGCAGGCTGCGGCACGCTGCTGGGCGTCTCCCTCGGCCTGTTGCTGGGCAAGACCGATCTGCCATTGCGCCGCACGTTGGCGGTGCTGCTCTCGGTTCCGCTGCTCCTCCCGCCCTATATCCTGGCGATTTGCTGGTTCAATCTGCTGGCAGGCAAAGGCGTGCTGGTGCACATGATTCCGGCACGGACCTTGGGATTGCTGTCGGGCTGGCTGTTCGGGCTGCCCGGCTGCGTGTGGGTACTGGTCAGCGCGCTTATGCCGTTAGTACACCGATCCGGGGCTGCTCAACGAGTTGCGGCGCGTTGTAGAGCAGACCACCGCTGGAGATCCGATGGTGCGCTGAGTGGACCAGCAAGTCCACGCGTGCCATCGCCGCGGAACTCGAGCCGGCGCGTCACCCGTCTCGCAGATGACCGTAGCGCGCTGCCTGCACATGCTGACTACTCGCTGCAGCCAATCGCAAGACCACCGAAGCAGCACAGCATCCGACCGCGATGCGCAGTTTCGCTATCTGAATCGCCAAGGTTTCCCGAGCCGGTGATCCGGTCGTATCCGTGGACACCAAGAAGAAGGAGCTCGTGGAGCGTTTCGTAACCCCAGACGCACCTAGCGTCCAAAGTCAACCCGAGCCGGTGCAGGTGCACCACTTCCCGCACTTGAGTGAGAGCAAAGCCATCCCCTACGGCACCTACGATGTGCACCTCGCTCACTTCTTGGTCAACGTGCGCATCACCCATGATGATCCTGACCCTCTTCTATCTGCAGTCGGTGAATCCGCGGCTCGAGGAAGCGGGAAGGTTGGTCGCCCGCTGGCCTGTGATCTTGCGCTACGTCACGCTGCCGACCATCCGGCCCGGAATCCTGTTCGGGGGCATCCTCGTATTCCTGCTCGCGCTGGGTGAGGTCGGTGCACCGATGTTTCTGCGCTATCCGGTCTTCCCGGTCGAAACGCTCACTCAGTTCTCTGCCTTTTACGACTTTGGTGCCGCCGCGGCGGCCGCCAGTCCGCTGCTCGCCGTGACGCTGCTGGTGCTGGCCTTCGAGCGTCGCTACCTGCGCGAAAAGACCTACAGGCTGCGACCGACGACGCCCGGTAGCCGGATGCTGCTCGTCCCGCTCGGCCCCTGGCGGGTGCCAGCGTTCCTCGCCGTCAGCTTGCTGGCGTCGGCGATCGTCGTGCTGCCGCTGCTCGCTCTGGTCGTGTCTTCTCTATCCCCCTTCGCCTACCCGGAAGCCTGGAGCAAGGCGGCCGATAGCCTGGGGCGCAGCCTGACCCTCGCCGCTGTGGGCGCGACCCTGCTCACGGTGTTCGGGTTTTTCTGCGGCTATCTCATCCACCAACGTGCGCTTCGCCTCTGGCGCGCGGTGGATACGCTGACCCTGCTGCTGTTCACGTTGCCGGGGACGGTGATCGGGGTGGGGCTGATCGCCCTGTGGAACCGGCCGGCCACCGGCTTCCTCTACGCATCGGCCGGGATGGTGATCCTTGCCTACCTCGCCCAGTACACTGCGCTGACCAGCCGTATCACGCTGGCTGTGCTGGGCAATGTGCCGCAGTCACTCGAAGAGGCGGCACAGATGACGGGCGCGCCGTGGCTTGCGCGCATCGGATACGTAGTGCTTCCCGCTGCTCTGCCGGGCGTCATCGCCGCATGGCTGATCGGCTTCATCTTCTGCCTGCGCGATCTCGGCGCTTCCATGCTGGTTTACCCGGCCGGGCAGGACACGCTGCCGGTGCGCATCTACACCCTGATGGCCAACGGCGCCCCCAGCCTCATCTCGGCTCTATGCGTCATGCTGGTGGCTGTCGCCCTGATCTCGCTGGCCATCCTGGGTTGGCTGCTTCGAGCCGTGGGAAGTCACCGATGAGCGCCATCGAGCTGCGCGCGGTTTCCAAGGCATATGACGGTCGCACGGTCGTTGATAAGATCTCGATGTCGGTGCAGCATGGCGAGCGCGTGGTATTGCTGGGGCCTTCCGGCTGCGGCAAGACTACGGTGCTTCGCCTCGCAGCCGGCCTCGAGGTACCCGATTCTGGCGCGATCGCTATCGACGGACGTCTGGTCGCCGAAGGCGGACGCAACCTGGTCGAACCCGAGCAACGCCGTATCGGCATGGTCTTCCAGGACCTCGCCTTGTGGCCTCACATGACGGTGTCCCAGCACCTCGAGTTTGCGCTCCGTTACGGCATTCGGACCGACCCCGCTCACAGGCTCGCCCGAATCCGGGAAACGTTGGAGATGGTGCGTATGGCGGATCGTGCCCAGGCAAGACCTGGAGAGCTATCCGGCGGACAGCAGCAACGGGTCGCCTTGGCGCGTGCCTTGGTCGCCAAGCCTGCCGTCGTGCTCATGGACGAACCGCTGTCCAGCCTGGATCCCGAGCTGAACCTGCACCTGCGCCGGGAGATCATGAAGCTGCATGCGGAGCTTGGCTTTACGCTGATTTACGTCACGCACAGCCGCGAGGAAGCCACGGATATCGGTTCGCGCGTGATCGCCATCGGCTAGCCGGCGGGCTGGCCAGCCTCTCTCGAGGTGTCAGCCGTGGACGACACGTGCAGCGGCGCATTTGTGCCGGCTGGCCCCAGGGCTTAGACTTGCGCCAGTCTGCGCGGTTGGACCGGACCCGCAAGAGACTGGACGATGCCCCTGTGTTGCTCCGCCGGCTGTCCCGGTCGGCGCACCTCACCATGAAATGTCCCGCCTGCGCTGTCGACAATCGCGCCGAGCGCCGATTCTGCTCGGCCTGCGGGAAGTCGTTGCCGCTGTCGTGTCCACGTTGCGCTTTCCTCAACGAGCCCGACGACGCCTTCTGCGGCGGCTGCGGCCAGCCGCTGCCGGCCCTGGCCCGCCCGGAGGGCCAGCTGGCGAGCGAGGCTGCCGCCGCCTATGAGGCCGCGTCGCCCGCATCCGCCGATGGCGAGCGCCGCCAGATCACCGTCATGTTCTGCGACCTCGCGGGCTCCACTCCGCTGGCGGCGCGCCTGGACCCCGAAGATCTCCGCGAGGTCATCCGCACCTACCAGGCTGCCTGCGCGGCGGTCATCGAGCGCTACGAGGGCCATATCGCCCAGTTCCTCGGCGACGGACTGGTGGTCTACTTCGGGCATCCCCAGGCCCATGAAGACGACACTCAGCGCGCCGTGCGCGCGGGACTGGGGATTGTCGCGTCGATCCGCGAGCTGAGCGCACGGCTGATGCCGGCAGTTGAACGTCGCGCTGTCGGTGCGCATCGGCGTGCATACCGGGCTGGTCGTCGTTGGAGCAGTCGGCGGCGGCCAGCGAAGAGAGCAGCTGGCGCTTGGCGAGACGCCGAACCTGGCCGCGCGCCTCCAGGGATTGGCCGAGGAGAACGGCCTGGTCATCAGCGCCGCAAGCCAGCGCCTGGTGCAAGGCTTCTTCGTCACCGAGGACGCCGGCAAGCACTCCCTGAAGGGCTTTGCCGAGCCGGTGCAGGTGTTCCGGGTGCAGGCCGAGAGCGGGGTGCGCAATCGCCTGGACGCAAGCGCCGACGGCAGCCTTACGCCGCTGGTGGGACGCGACCAGGAGCTCGGCCTGCTCCTGGACCGCTGGCAGTCCGTAGTCGACGGTCAGGGCCAGGTGGTGCTGGTCACCGGCGATCCCGGCATCGGCAAGTCGCGGCTGGTGCAGGCAGTGTCGGCGCGCATCGCCGCCGAGCCGCACACGCACCTCGAATTCCGCTGCTCCCCCTATCACGCCAACAGCCCGCTGTACCCGGTGATCGACCTGCTGCCCGAGGTGCTCGGCTACGGTATCGAAGATTCGCCCGCCTTGCGGCTGGAGAAGCTGGCGCAGTTTGCGCGCGACTACGGCCTGTCGCCGACCGAGGGGCTGCCGCTGCTGGCCGCACTCCTGTCCCTGCCGGCGCCAGAGGGCGCGGTGCTGCCGCCCATGAGCCCGGAACGGCAAAAGCAGCGCACGCTGGAAACGCTGCTCGGACTGGTGCTCGCGCTGGCTGCGCGCGAGCCCGTGCTGGTGGTGGTCGAGGACCTGCACTGGATGGATCCGACCACGCTGGAGCTGCTGCACCTGCTGATCGAGCAGGCGCCGGGCGCGCGCCTGTTCCCGCTGCTCACGGCGCGGCAATCGTTCCAGCCGCAATGGGCACCGCACTCCCACATCGCAACGCTGACCCTGAACCGGTTCACGCAGCGCCAGACCCTCAGCATGGTCCAGCTGCTGGTGGACAAGCCGCTGCCGCCCGAGGTGGTGCAGCAGATCGTGTCCAAGACCGACGGGGTGCCGCTGTTCGTCGAGGAGCTCACGCGCATGGTGCTGGAGTCGGGCCTGCTGCGTGAGCGCGCGGACCGCTATACGCTGGACGCGCCCCTGCCCCCGCTGGCCATCCCCGCTTCGCTGCAGGACTCGCTCACTGCGCGCCTGGACCGGCTCGCCGACGTCAAGACCGTCGCCCAGCTCGGGGCGGCCATCGGCCGCACCGTCCCCTACGCGCTGTTGCGCGCGGTGGCCCGGCTCGACGAGGCCACGCTCCAGCGCGAGCTAGCGCGCCTGGTCGATGCGGAGCTGCTGCACCAGCGCGGCGTGCCGCCGGATGCCGTGTTCATCTTCAAGCACGCGCTCATTCAGGAGGCCGCCTACAACTCGCTGCTCAAGAGCACGCGCCAGCAATACCACGAGCGCATCGCGCGCACCATGATCGAGCAGTTCCCCAGCGAGGCCGAAGCGCAGCCGGAGATCGTCGCCAACCACTACAGCGCGGCCGGGATCGCCCCCGACGCGGTGTCGTGGTGGCACCGCGCCGGGCAGCGCGCGGTGCAGCGCGCGGCCTACGCCGAGGCCATCTCACACTTCAGCAAAGGCCTGGAAGTGCTGGCGAGCCTCCCGGAGTCCGCCCAGCGTGCGCAGACCGAGCTGGCGCTGCAGATCGCGCTCGGCTATGCGCTGATTCCGGTGAAGGGCTGGGCATCGAGCGAGACCGCTGCCGCCTTCACGCGCGCCGGCGAGCTGTGCGCGCAGATCGGCGAAGTGCCGCAGCTGTTCCGCGCGTTGTGGGGGCTGGGCGCCTTCCACTTCGTGCGCGGCGACCAGCGCAAGGCTCGCGAGGCGGCCGAGCAGTGCCTCGGGCTGGCCCAGCAGACCGAAGACACCGACAGCCTGATCGAGGCGCATTATCTGCGCGGCATGGCGGCCTCGGCCAGCGGCGAGTTCTCCTCCGGGCAGAGCCTGCTGGAGCGTTGCGTCCAGCTCTACGGCCCGGGCAAGCGCGATCTGCACGCGATGCTCTACGGCCAGGACCCGAAGGCATCGGCGCTCGCCTGGCTGGCGATGGACCTGTGGGTGCTGGGCTATCCGGATCAGGCGCTGGCACGGGCGCGCGACGGCCTGGCCTTCGTGCAAGGTGTGTCCAACCCCTTCACGCTGGCCCGCAATCTGGCGGGCCTGGGCTTCGTGCACGTCTACCGGCGCGAGCCTCAGCCCAAGGACGGACCGCTGGCCGCCGCCATCGCGCTGTGCGTGGAGCAGGGCTTCCCGTATTTCCGGGCGGTCGTCTCGACCTTCCAGGCCAGCAACCTGGCCCTGCTGGGCCAGCTCGACGAGGCCAACGCGCTCCTGTGCGAGAGCATCGAGCGGCTGCGCGAAATCGGCTCCGAGCTGCTGTTGACGGTGATCTCCGGAAACCTTGCGCAGCTGTGCCTGGCGCGCTGCGAATACGACCAAGGGCTGGCCGCTGTGGCCGAGGGGCTGGCACTGGTGGAGCGCAACGGCGAGCACTGGGGCGAGCCGGAGCTGTACCGCCTGCGCGGGGATCTGCTCATCGCCGCGGGGAACCAGGACCCGGCCGAGGCGGAAGCCTGCTTCCAGCGCGCGATCCGCGCGGCCCGCACCCGCCAGGCCCGCGCTTACGAGCTTCGCGCAACCACCAGCCTCGCGCGGCTGTGGCGCTCGCAAGGCAGGCGCGCCGATGCACGTGCAGCGCTGCGCGCTGTCTACGGTTGGTTCGGCGAAGGCCTGGATACGGCAGACCTCAACGACGCCGCGACCCTGCTGCAAGAGTTGAGCTAGCCAGGGGTTCCCGCAACGAAAAAAACAGGATTCACAGGATTAACAGGATTTCTCAGGATTGACAGGATTACGGCGAATTGCACGGCAGTGGTGTGACGAGCGGGGCTAGCTAGGCTAGAGGGATTATCTCGTGTGCACGCGGGGTAATCCTGCAAATCCTGAGAAATCCTGTTAATCCTGTGAATTCGATTGCGGCCGACGATCGCGTCCAGTTGCAACCTGCGCGCTCAGGTCAACGGCCCGGGCCCCTCTTGCGCCTCGGCCGAAGCCATCTTGAGCCGGAACAGGCGCTCGTCCGCGAGCCGCAGACGCCGGCTCACTTCGCGGCCCAGGTTCATCTGGATCAGCGCGAACTGCTCCAGGTCTTTCTCGTAGAGCCCATAGAACGCGCTCGCGGCCAGCTCGAGCGCGCTGCAGGCCTCCACCGCACGCACGCTCGCGCTGCGCGGGAACAGATCCATCAGCGCCATCTCGCCGAAGCAGTCGCCCTGCCCCAGGTGGGTCAGCAGATGCTCCTGCCCGTTCCAGAGCTTGAGGACCGCAACGCGCCCGGTCTCCAGCACGAACACGGACTGGGCCTGGTCGTCCTCGCGGAAAAAGTAGGCACCGGCCGGAACCGACACGGTCGACGCTTCACCGACGAGGAACTGCAGCACGTCGGGGCGGATGCCGCCGAAGATCGGCATGCGCTGGAGGGCCGCAACCCGGGCGGGTTCCATGGGCTCGACAGGACAGGGCGTAGTCGTCAAGCCGGCATGCTAGCCCGATTCGGCCTGTCGTTCCCGCGCTCGTCCCGGGATTCGGGACCGGACTGCGGTAGACTTGCATGCATCTGTACCACCCGCCCTGGACCGGCGCCGACGCGCAGCCAGCCTCAAGCAGTCCTGGCCATGTTACGGTACGCTCGATCCCGCGCCCGGGTGGGCCCCGCGGAACTGCTCGCAGGCGCACGCGCCGTCGCATTCCCAGCCGCCTGTTGACGATGTATCAAGCCCACTTCGGCCTGCGCGAGCTGCCGTTCGGCATCACGCCCGACACCAGCTTCGCCTTCTCCGGCACCTCCCACCAGGAGGCGCTGAACACCCTGCTGGTCTCCGCCAGCAGCGGCGAGGGCTTCACCAAGATCACGGGCGAGGTGGGCACCGGCAAGACCATGCTGTGCCGGCGCTTCATGGCGGCGCTCGACGGCGGCTACGTATGCGCGTACCTGCCCAACCCGCTGCTGGAGCCGAAGGGGCTCATGCTTGCCCTCGCCCATGAGCTGCGGCTGCGGGTCAGGTCCCGTGCCGACCTGCAGGCACTGATCCAGCAGCTCGGCAAGTCGCTGCTCGGCTACTCCGGGGAGGGCAAGCGCGTGCTGGTGTGCATCGACGAGGCCCAGGCCCTGCCACCGGACACCCTGGAGGCGCTGCGCCTGCTGACCAATCTCGAAACCGACAAGCGCAAGCTCTTGCAGGTATTCCTGTTCGGCCAGCCCGAGCTCGACGCGATGCTGGCGCAGGAGTCCTTGCGCCAGCTGCGCCAGCGCATCACCTTCGAGTACCGGCTGCAGGGGCTGACCAAGCTGGAGCTCCTGCTCTACCTCGCGCACCGGTTGCGCGTGGCGGGCTATTCGGGCCGGCCGTTGTTCACGCGCGGCGCCGTCGACAACCTGTACAGCGCCAGCGCCGGCGTGCCCCGCCTCGTGAACGTCCTTGCCCACAAGGCCCTGCTGCTGGTCTACGGCGAAGGTGGCCACGAAGTGCAGACCCGGCACGTCAAGGCCGCCGTCAAGGATACCTCCTCGGTCCGCCGCCCTCGCCTGGCCTGGTGGCGGCCCCGCGCCCGGCGCTCCGAATCCTAGTGGGCGGGTCACCCCGGCTTGCCGAGCAACACCGAGCACTCCTGCTCGTCTTTGTGGGCTTGTGGGAGATGGCCTTGTGCAGGCACCACCGAACACTGCCTCTCCCCCTGTGGGAGAGATGCTATGAAGGGCTCGCCAAGTCGAGCTTCCTGAGGTAGGAAGTCCATTCCGATCAACTTCACGAGGAGATGGAAATGGAAACGACAAGGCAAGCCCTGGTGGATGATACGAGCGTAGTGGTGATGCTGTACATGGCCCTGGAGCTGTCGGGGGCGAAGTGGAAGGTGGCCATAGGCGATGGCAAGCGTGCACCCAGTCAGCACACGCTCAAAGCGGCCGATGTGCTGGGGCTGCTGGGGGTCATTGCGAAGGCCAAGAAGCGCTGCGGGCTGAGCGGGCCGGTGCGGGTGATGAGCTGCTACGAGGCGGGGCGCGACGGGTTCTGGCTGCACCGCTGGGCGCACGAGCAGGGCATCGACAACGTGGTGGTGGACTCCTCGAGCATCGAGGTGAACCGGCGGGCGCGGCGGGCCAAGAGCGATGGGCTGGATGCAGCCAAGCTCTACGAGATGCTGGTGCGCTACGTGGGGGGCGAGACGCGGGTGTGGCGGGTGGTGCGGGTGCCCACGGCGGAGCAGGAGGATGCGCGGCGCTTGCACCGGGAGCTGGAGCGCTTGAAGAAGGAGCGCAACGCCCATGTCAGCCGCATGGGCAGCCTGGCGGTGCTGCACAACGTGCGCCTGGAGCGCATTGGCGGGCGCGACTGGCAGCAGCGGCTGGAGGGCCTGCAGGGGCGCCTGCCCGCGGCGCTGTGGCAGGAGATCGCGCGCGAGAGCCGGCGCCTGGAGCTGGTGAGCACCCAGATCGGGGCCGTGGAGCGGGAGCGCCAAGGGCAGCTGGAGGCGCTGCTCAAACAGGGCGGGCCGCTGGCCGCGCTGACGCAGCTGCGCGCCATCGGGGTGCACAGTGCCTGGGTGCTGGTGCGCGAGCTGTTTGGCTGGCGCCAGTTTGCCAACCGTCGCGAGCTGGCCGGCTGTGTGGGGGTGAGCCCCAGTCCCTACGACAGCGGGACCAGCGAGCATGAGCAGGGCATCAGCAAGGCGGGCAACCGGCGCGTGCGTAGCCTGCTGGTGGAGATTGCCTGGTACTGGCTGCGCTATCAGCCACACAGCGCGCTTAGCCAGTGGTTTGCCCAGCGCTTCGCCGCCGGGGGCAAGCGCATGCGGCGCATCGGCATTGTGGCGCTGGCCAGGCGTCTGCTGGTGGCGCTGTGGCGCTACCTCGAGCATGGGGTGATCCCCGCCGGGGCCCAGCTCAAGGCGCAGCCCGCCGCGGGCTAGGCCAGCGTAGCGGGATGCAAGCGGGGTTGAGTCTATAGAGGAAAAAGCAGTAGCGCGCTGATTCGAGCGCTGCGTGTCAGGAGGTCCAGAGGCCCGTTCCCCAGCCGGGTGAGCATGACCGCTCACCGTCGTGAGAGATGGGGCACTCTGGTGCAAAGGGTTCGCCACGCGCCACCAGGCGCATGCGGCATAGGGTGTTCGACCAGTGTGTCGACACGGATAGAAGGTGGACCAGGCCAGTGGCCCGGCGTAGCCAACACACCCGCCCCCGAACACGAGGCGTCGGATCGAGCGCAACGAAGAGGACGACCTAACGGCAACACGCATGGAGCTTGACAAACCTGCCCTCATAGAAGGGCTGGGGAGAGGGGTCAGACAGTCCGCGGAGGGCGGGTCAGCGAAACGTAACCCGCCGCATGGTTGGTCCTTCCCATTGCCGGTGCAGACGAACAAGACGCGACGCATGCCGTTACTTGATGACTTCCTCCGCCCTCACCAGGATCGATTGCGGAAACGTAATCCCCAGCATCTTCGCGGTGCCCATGTTGACAACGAGCTCGAAGCGGGTCGGCTCCTCGACCGGCAGATTCGCAGGATCTGCTCCTGTGAGAATCCTGTCCACGAACGCCGCAGCATGGCGGTATTGCTCGGCGACGTCGGGACCATAGGACATCAGAGCACCGGCCTCGACCCCTTCACGCGTACCGTACATCGTAGGCAGCTTGTGGCGGTTTGCCAGCTCCACAATGCGGGACAGCTGCATGAACGCGGAGTACGAGGTCAGCGCGATCAATGCATCGGCGTGCCAGCGGTTCATCTCCATGAACGCCTTGTCGACCTCGTCTCGGTCATGCGCTGCAACTCCTCTGACCTTCAAGCCGAGCGCCCGAGCCGCGTCCTCCGTCCGCTTCAGGTCCAGCGCATTGGTGGGATGAGTCGGGTCGTACAGGACCGCGATCAGCGCGGCCCGTGGAATAGCTTCCTTGAGCAGCTCCAGGCGTTTGGGGACCAGTTCCTCCGATAGCTCGGAAGACCCGGTGATGTTGCCGCCAGGGCGCGAAAGGGTCGCCACGAACCCCGCGTGAACGGGATCGAGAACAGTCACCATGACGATCGGGACGGTACTGGTTGCTCGCTGAGCCGCCCGCGTAGCCGGTGTTCCGACTGTGAGCAGTACGTCCACTTTGAGCCGCAGCAGCTCGGCCGCCAGAGCAGGCAGGAGCTCATCGCGACCCTGGGCGAACCGGTACGAGATGGCGACATTTCGTCCTTGAACATAGCCACGCTCAAGGAGGGCTTGCTCGAAGGCCTTGTGCCATCGGCCCTCCGTCTCTGCCGCATAGGGCGTGAGCAAGCCGATCCGGTGCAACACCTGCTCCGCGCAAGCGTCTCTCCACAGCAGATCCATGCAGCTGATCAGCGCAACGAGAACGAGGAGCGAGACTTTGCCTGCCTTCACAGCGCCACCTCGGTACCCGGCATAGCGTCAGCGCTCCTTTGCGTTCAGCGCCCTCAACGATCTCTGCTGGCGCCCCTGCGGGTCAAAGTTGCCGGGTGCGAGCCAAGCCTCGAAGTTTGCCAGAATGCGCGGCCACTCGCTGTCGAGGATCGAGTGCCAAGGCCGTGTCTCCTCTTCCGGGAATCAATGACCTGCCGTCGGGGTGCCCGATTCGTAGTCGAACGGCATTGCCGTCTCCAGCACCCGGTCCGGCGTGCGTTCGCGTTCGGCCTGCAAGCGCTGCTCCTCCGATTTGAGCTGCGCTTCCATGTAGGCGCCCAGGTAGCGGCCGCGTGCAGCCATGGTGCGCCCGATCCGCAGGCGGTGCGCTTCGAAGGCCGCCAATCCGGCCGAGTAGTCGCCGCCGCTGCGCTCCAGCGCCTGGACCAGCGCAAGCGCATCGCCCCCAGCCTTGGGTACGCCCATCGCCACGTGCGGGCGGGCAACGAACGCCGCATCGCCGATGATGACCACGCGCCCGAAGACCAGCCGCGGCGACTCCAGATCGACGATCGGCTGAAAAAAGTGCAGCCGGGCGCGCTCGACCGCTTCGGCGAACTGCGGCGCCAGAACCTTGCCAGCCATCGCCACCATCTCGTCGCGCACACGCGCGCGGATGCAGCGCGGGCGGAATGCCGCTGGCGTGGTAGCGGCCGTGGTCGTCGGTCATCAGTGCGCGGCAGCTCGCCGTCTTCCGCGCACCGGCTGATACCAGACCACGTTGTACTGCCGTGCGCCCCGGCTCGACACTGTGGTCCGGCCCCGGCACCGGATAGCCGATGCCTTGCTCGCCCGGCGCACGCACAGAGTGTAGCGATTGAACAGCAGCGCATGCGTCTGCGCCGACAGCGCGTCTCGTCGGCCAGGCAACGCCAGGCGATATAGCCGGGGTAGAACGGCTTCGCCTCCGGCAGCACCTGGCCGCGCACCGTCGAGCGCAGCCCGTCCGCGCCGACCAGCAGATCGCCGTCCATCGCGCTCGCCGCCGCCGAAATGCGCACGTCACCCCGGCGTCGTCCTGCTCGATGCGCTCCAGCGTGACGCCGCTGTGATAGCGCTCCGCGGGGAACACCGCCTTCAGCATCTCGAACAGCCGGCGCCACGACGTCATCGCCTGCGAGAAGGTGCGTTCGACCACGATGTTGCCGGCGCGGTCGAGCGACGATGCGGGCGGGCAGCGTCACGCCATAGTCCTCCTCCGGCTCTTCGACGCCGGCGGCCCGGAATGCATCGACCAGGCCGGGCAGGATGGTGATGCCGGCGCCGCGGCCTTCGAGCGACCCCGTCCGTGCGCTCGAACACGTGCGACATCCCAGCCGATGCGGTGGAACAGGTTGCCGGCGATGCAGGCCGCCGAGCGAGCCGCCGACGATCAGGACCCGGCGGCGTGCGGACAGTGAAGGGCCTGCCATGCTCTCGCTCGTCGTCAATCCATCGTTGATCGGTGGACAGCCCGGACTGCTGCTCGGCGACCTTGATAGTCGCCATGTAATCCTCCTCGCCGTAGCCCGCGCCCACCACCGCCTGCATCAGCTGGCGCGTCGCGGCGGTGAGCGGCATCGGCACGTCGTGCTGGCGCGGGCCGCCGCCAGCATCAGATCGATGTCCTTCAGGATCAGCCGCGTGGTCATCGTCGGCGTGAAATCGCGCGGCTTGAGCAACGCCACCTTCGCCTTCAGCCAGGGCGAGGCGAGCGTGCTCTGCGCCATCGTGTCGAGCATGAGGTTCCAGTCCAGCCCGGCCTTGCGGCCCAGCGCGAAGCGCCTCGGCCATCGCCTGGGCGAAGTTGACCACGAGCGCGTTGACCACCAGCTTCATGATAGCGCGCCTCCTCGCCCCGCGCCGAGATAGACCTGGGCATTGCTGAAAGCCTGCACCACCGGCTTGACCGCTGTCCCAGGCCGCCTGCGGGCCCGACACCAGCGCCGTGACCTCGCCGCGCTGCGCCGAAGCCGCGTTGCCGGAGATCGGTACGCGCAGATAGGCGACGCCGCGCTGGTCCGCCTCGCGCGCGACCTCGGCCGACGCCTCCGACCGATACCGTGCTGGTGTCGACGAAGACGGCGCCTGGCCTGGCGTTGGCCAGCACTCCCTCCGGCGCCCAGCGCGATCGTGCGCAATGCCGCGTCGTCCGGGATGCTCGAGAACGACCACGTCGGCCCCGCGCGCACACTCAGCCGGGCTTGCCGCGTCCCGCGCACCTCGCGCGACCAGCTTCTGGCGGCTCGCCGCGCTGCGCGAGTACACCAGCAAGCGGGTAGCCGGCGGCGAGGATGAAACCCGCCATCGGTGCGCCCATGCGGCCCAGCGCCGATCCAGGCGACTTGCGGTTGGGATGCCATTGTGTTGCCCTTTGCCAGTGAATCACAACAGTCCCTCGCCTCCTCTCCGAGGAGGAGTGCCCGCGTCCAGCGGGCGGGGTGGTGCAGGGAGGAATGGACTAGCACTCTCATGCCCCGAGGTAGTAGCTCTTCACCAGCTCGCTCTGCCGCAGCTCGGCGAGATTGCGGCCTTCGAAGGCAATCTCGCCGTGCACGATGATGTAGCCGCGGTCGGCGATGCGGCTCGCCTCGTGGAAATTCTGCTCCGCCATCAGCACCGTCAGCCCGAACTGCTCCTTGAGCTGCCGGATCATGTCGATGGTCTGGATCACCAGCACCGGCGACAGCCCCACCGACGGCTCGTCGACGAGCAGCATGCCGCGGGGCCGACATGATGGCGCGCGCGATGGCGAGCATCTGCTGCTGGCCGCCGCTCATGCTGCCGGCGAGCTGACGGGCCCGCTCCTGCAACACCGGAAACGTCTCGTAGCACAGCGCGAGGTTGCGCTGGATGGCCGGGCGCGCGCCGGGCCGGAAGGCGCCGAGCAGCAGGTTCTCCTCGACCGTCAGCTCGGGGAACAGGCGGCGCCCTTCCGGGACCATCGCCACGCCGAGCGCGACGATCTCGTGCGGCGGCTTGCCGGTCAAGTCGATGCGCGCGCCGTCGAGCTCCAGCGCCACCGAGCCGCGGGAAGGCCGCAGCAGCCCCATGATGCACTTCATCAGCGTGCTCTTGCCGTTGCCGTTGGTGCCCAGCAGCGCCACCGTCTCGCCCTGGCACACCTGCAGCGACACGCCGTGCAGCACGCGCACGGCGCCGTAGCCCGCCTCCAGCCTGTCGACCGTCAGCTAAGCACCGAGGTAGATCCTTTGCACATCGGCGTCGGCAGCGATCTGCGGCCGGGGAGCCTTCGGCCATGATGCTGCCCGGCGTCCAGGCACACCACGCGCTCCGAGAAGCGCATGATCGCGCGCATGATGTGCTCGATCATGATGATGGTGACGCCCTGCTGCGCTCACGCGAACAGGACGTCCGAGCACCTCGTCCACCTCGAGCGGACGACAGTCCGGCCATCACCTCGTCGAGGATCAGCAGGCGGGGCCGCGACGCCATCGCGCGCGCCAGCTCCAGCTTGCGCAGATCGACCTGCGTCAAGCGTGCCGGCCAGCGCAGTCGGCCTTGCCGGCCAGCCCCATCGTCCGCGAGGAGCGCCAGCGCTTCGCCGCGCACGTCGGCGGCATGCAGCGACCGGCGGTGCGCCACGTACTCCAGCGGAATCGCGACGTTCTCGGCCAGCGTCATGCTGCGAACGGACGCGGGATCTGAAAGCTGCGCGCCATGCCCGAGCCGCGTGCGCCGGTGCGTCGGCAGCCGCGTCACGTCGGCTCCGTCGAACCCGATCGAGCCGCGCGTCGCTGCGCAGCGCGCCGCTGATGCAGTTGATCAGCGTGGTCTTGCCCGAGCCGTTGGGCCCGATGATGCCGAGCCGCTCGCCGCGCCGCACGCTCAGGCTCACGTCCGAGAGCGCGGTGAAGCCGCCGAAGCGCTTGGACACCGCGCTGACCTCGAGCAGCGGCGTCATGTGCGCTCCGAGGTCGCTTGCGAGGCCACCCTCCCGCGCGGCCGTGAGCGATCGCCCCCCTCACCCCGACCTCTCCCGCAGGGGAGAGGGGGGTCTGGGGCGCAGTGCGGCAGCAGTCCGAGGATCCCGCGCGGCGCCGCCACCACGAATATGACCAGCAACGCCCCAGCACCAGCACGTTGAGCTCCGAGGAAATCGTCACGGTGACGATCTGCTGCACCGAGCCCAGCAGGACCGCGCCGATCACCGGGCCGAGCCAGCTCGCGGTGCCGCCGATGATCGGCATGGCCAGCGCCGACACCGCATAGTTGAGGCTGAACGCCGACGCCGGCTCGATGAAGCTCATGTACAGCGGAAACGGCGCGCCCGCCACACCCATCAGTGCGCCGGACACGCGTCGCGGCGAACAGCTTGAGCCTGCAGCGTGGGCACGCCCACCGATTCGGCCGCTTCCTCGTTGTCGCGAATGGCGCGCAGCCCCGCCCGATCCAGGAAGTCTCGATGTAGCGCGCCATGCGCCACGGCCAGACCGCGCAAGCAGCGTCATCGCGACGAACAGCATGCGCGTGTAGGAGTCGAAGCCGGCAGGCGGCAGCCGGCTGCAGCACCGTCGTGCCGCGCGCGCCGCCCACGATACGCCCAGTTGATGCACCACCGTCTCGCAGATCACGGCGATCGCTACCGTGGCGATAGAAAAGAAGATGCCGCGCAGCCGCATGGTCAGCGCGCCGACCAGGAATCCCATCGCCCCGGTGACCGCAGCGGCGGCGAGGATCTGCACGAGGAGCGGCGCTGTCGAACGCCTTGATCAGCGCGACGGCGGTGTAGGCGCCCGCGGCGAAGAATGCGCCGGAGCCGAAGTTCACGTAGCCCGCATAGCCGCCGAGGATGTTCCACGCGGTGGCGAGCACGATGAACTGCAGCACCACGTAGCCCGCGAAGAAGAAGTACTCGTTGCCGACCGCGCGCGTCAGGCAGCAGCGCGACGACGCACCACCGCCGACCGCGCCCGCGACGAATCCGCTCCATCTGCGCTCCATGTCGCCTCAGCGCCCGAACAGCCCGGCGGGGCGCACGGCCAGCACCAGCCAGCAGCAGCCCGAACGCGACCGCCGGCGCCCAGGACGCACCGAACGAGGTCAGCACCACGCTTTCGGCGATGCCGAGGATCAGACCGGCGGCGAGTGTGCCCTTGCATGCTGCCCAGCCCCGCCAGCACCGCCACGCAAAAGGTGCGGCCGATGTACAGGCGTCCCAGCCCCGGCTCCACCGGGCCGACGATGATCAGCAGCGCACCCGGCGAGCGCGCAGGTGCCGGTGGCGATGCCGAATGCCCACTGCTTCATGCGCACGGGATCGGCGCCCATCAGCGCCAGCGCGGTCTCGATCCTGCGCCACTGCCTGATGGCGCGCCCGGTGAAGGTTCGCGAAAGGTACAGCGACAGCCCGGTCGTGAGCAGCAGTGCCACGGCGAACGCAACCAGCATTCGGCTCGGCACACGCATCTCGCCAAGCGCGACGCCGTCGCCGATGTACGGGGCATCCACCATGCGCTGGTCGACACCGAAGGCGAGGATCAGCGCCACTTCGACGATGAACGCGACGCCGAAGAAGAAGGCCAGCCCGCGCAGGCCCGCTGTCGCTGCCGCGCCGCTCGAACACGGCGTGATAGAAGCGGTACACGGCCAGCGCCGACCGCGAAGAACACGGGCGTCAGCAGCGCACCCGCCAGCAGCGGATCGACGCCGTACTGCCCGAGCAAGTAGACGCCATAGGCGCCCAGCACCAGGAAGGCCGGATGCGCGATGTGCGGCACGTCGAGCAGCCCGAACGCCACGGACAGCCCGATGCTCACCGCGGCATAGAAGCCGCCGAGCAGAACGCCGGCGACGAGCGCGTCGATCAGCAGCTGGACAGGCATGCTTGCGTCACCGGTCCGCACCGATGCAGTGAGAACAGCCCTTTCCCCGCCCCCTCTCCCCAACCCTCTCCCGCGAGGGGAGAGGGATGTCGTCGCCCGCACGGTCGAGGGCCACGCGCGCCTTGGCGGTCGCATCCCCGCACGGTGGGGCCCCTGCTCCGCGCTCCAGCGCGCCCTCTCCCGCGAGGGGAGAGGGAGGCCCATGTCGATGCTTGTGCTCTCTTGGTTCAGGGTGCTGCCCGCGAGCCTTTCGACAGTCCCCTCTCCCCTTGTGGGAGAGGGCTAGGGAGAGGGGGGGCCGGCTCATCTGCGTCTCCCTGAAAGGATACTGGGCGGGAAGCATGTCACTTGCGCGCCTGCCCGAACGGCTGCACCACGCCGGTCTGGAACGCGGCAGGCGCCCGCTCAGCATGGGTGAGCGCCGGCGGCAGGAATGAAAAGAGCGCACCGACGCCGAGTAACAGAGCCGCACGTATCGGCTTATTCACGACCTCCCCCTCCGTATTGTCCAGCGCGGCCGACGCAATGCCGCCGCGCTGCTACCGGGTGCTCTGAGGCGTTCGACTGTACAGGAAAGAGGGAGGCGGAGGCGGAGGCGGGAGCGGGAGGCGGAGTGGGGAGGCGGGAGGAGGGGAGGCGGGAGGCGGGAGGAGCCGCCTTCGGCGCGGAACCACCCCGTCGCCTTCGGCGCCACCCCTCCTTGGAAAGGAGGGGAGGCCTTGCCCCACCTCCCTCCTCCCTCCTCCCGCCTCCCGCCTCACGCCTCCCGCCTCACGTCTCACGTTTTTTCCCCCGCCACGCGCCGCGGCAGCATGACGATGAAGATCGTCCCGCGGCCCTCGTGGCTGCGGCACAGAATGCGCCCGCCCAGGGCGCGCAGGATCGATTCGCTGACCGACAGGCCGATGCCCTCGTGCCCCTCGCCCTTGGTGGTGAAGCCAGGCTGGAACAGCCTGCGCATCAGCTCGGGCGGGATGCCCTTGCCGGTGTCGGTGACCTGCAGCAGCACGAAGGGCTCACCGCCGAGGTTCACGTTGTCGGCCGTGGCCATCGTGAGGCGGCCGCCGCCGGGCATCGCTTCGACTGCGTTGTTCAGCAGATTGAGGATGACCTGCTTGAGCCCGACGGGGTCACCCTGCAGAACGGGAATCTGGGGATCGAGCTGCTGCTGAACCTCGATGCCGCGGCCCGCGGCCAGCGTCTCGCCGGTGAGCATCATCACCTCGCGCACCGTAGCATTCAGATCGACGCGTGCGGCTTCGCCGTTCTCCGGCGCAATCGGAACGCCCATGCGCTGGACGATGCGCGCGATGCGGTCCAGCTCCTCGTTGAGGACACCGAGCTCCTCGCGGTACTGGCTGGCATCGCCAAGCTTGTTGCCCAGCACCTTGAGGTAGTTCTTCACAACGGTCAGCGGATTGCCGGCCTCGTGCACCACGCGCTTGCCGAGTGCCTGGAACTGCGCGGTGAGCGCGTTGCGCAGGCGCTCCTGCTGCTGGCGTGCCTGCTCGGACTGCACCACCGCCGCACCCGCGGAGGCAGCCAGGCGTGCGAGCAACGCGCCCTCGGCGGGCTGGTCTTCGCTCCAGGCGGCCGACAACCCGAAGACCGCAACTCCCTGCAAGCGTTCGCCGACCAGCAGCGGCAGGCACAGCAGCCCCTCGCTTCCCAGCATCCGCACCAGCACGCGGTCGAGTGCGCTGCCCCGCGCCGTCACCGGCGGGCCGAAGGCATGGACCAGGCGCTTCTCCCGCGCCGCCTGCGCAATCAGGCCGCGGGAGGACTCGAGCCGCACGCGCAGCTCGGCCAGTTCCAACGGGTCGCCGGTCAGAGGCGTACCCGCGAGGCCGCTGCCCTGCCCGTCACCCATGAAAAAGAAATGCTGCTCGAGGCGCGTCAGCAGCCGCCACGCCCGGCGCAACCGCTCCAGCGCACCCAGGCCGTTGCCTGCCGTTGCCAACGCCTGATACAGGATCTGACGGAATGCGGCTTCGCCGACCGCCTCACCCAGGTCGGCCCAGGCGTCGCGCGGCGCAGCGCCAGCCGGTCGCGCGGGCGGCATGGCCTCCCAGGTCCCGGCGAGTACGTCGGACGGGCCGGCTTCACGTGCGGTCTCGAACCCGACGGGCGACTGGCGAGTCGCCGCCAATGCGGCATCCCCCGCCCGTGTAATCTGCTGCAGGTCCAGACCCAGCAACTCCTTGCCGAGCAGGCGCGCAGATTCCGATGCGCCGCCGTCGGCAAGCGCGAGCGCCACTTTCAGCGCCCGCACTACAAAGGGCGCATCGGCGAGCATCTCCGCCGCCTCCTTGCGCAGCCGCAGCGCGTCGGCCACGAAGGGCGGGAGCCAGCCCCGGCCGATCCAGGCGTCCTCGGTCTCCGCCAGCACCATGATCGTCGTCTGGCTGTCGGACCAGGACAGGTCCTGAGCCCGGGGCGCGGGGGCTTGGACGCCAGCGCGGACGTGCCGCGCCAGCGCGCCGATGTCGCACAGGAGACCGGCGAGATAGCACTCCTGTGGGGGCAAGCTTGCGGCGCGCGCGAGCGCCGCGGCCGCCTCGGCACACAACAGGGAGTGCCGCCAGATCTGCGCGAGGGCTTCGGGCGTCTCGGTCCGGCCCGCAGCCACCTGGCGCGTGGCCCGCAGCAGCGCGTAGGCCTGCAGCAGGTCACGGCCCAATGCGTCGATACATGCCTCCATGGAGGAGGCGCGCGCAGGATCGGAGCAGCCGGACAGCACTGCGCGCAGCACAGCGAGCGTGAGCGCGGGATCGGCTAGGACCACCCGCGCGATCGCGGCCGATGTTGCGCTCGTGTCCCCCAAGGTGGACAACAGCCGGCTCAGCACCCGCGGGTTCACCGGTAGCTCCGGGACGCTGAGCTGCGCCTCTTCCCCTGCCCTTGTCATGTGGTCTCTCGAACGTGATCGGGTTGGCCCGCGCCGCCGAGCGGCTGCGGGGCTGCGAGAGTCTGAAGGCCCCTCGCGCCCCGTTCTTGTTGTGGTGCAGCGACCGTCTCATGATTCAGTTGGCATAACAACAAGCGTCAAAGGCGTGTGTCGCCTGTGTGAGCGATTGCGGCGGATGTGTCACGAACTGCGTCGGTTTTGTCAGAGACTGCGACCGGACCGTTTGCGAAGTGTGGCGCGCCGCTGGCGTTCCCCGGCTAGAATGGGCCACACGCTCTTGGCGCCCTGCGCCGGCGCGGACCCCCGATCGCAGTGGGCGGAGCCCCGGCGTCGCCCGATCGTTGCCGTCCCCCGAATCGGAGCCGAGGCACGCCTGGCGGCCGGCCGGGATAGCCGAAAACCGGAGGAAGCAGTCGTGAACGAGATCATCCTGCACCACTATCCGCTGTCGCCCGTGTCCGAGAAGGTGCGCGTCGCACTGGGCATCAAAGCGCTCGCCTGGCGCGCGGTAGAGATTCCGCGCGTGCCGCCCAAACCCGACGTCATGCCGCTGACAGGAGGCTACCGCCGCACGCCGATCATGCAGATCGGCGCGGACATCTACTGCGATAGCCGGTGCATCCTGCGCGAGCTGCAGCGGCGTTTCCCGGAGCCGACCTTCTATCCGGGCGGGGCGGACGGCCTGCCGTGGGGAATCGGCCGCTGGACCGACGCGCTGTTCGATCTCGCCGTGCGTCTTTCGCTCGGAGCCCACGCCGACCAGCTTCCCCCGGCCTTCGCGGCGGATCGCGCGCGGCTGTTCCTCGGACCGAACGGCGACCTGAAGAAATTGCAGCCCGATCTGCCCCACACCGCCGCCCAGCTGCGCGCACAGTTCGGCTGGATCGATGAGCGGCTCGCCGGCGGGCGCCGCTTCATGCTCGGCAACGACCCGGGCCTTCCCGACGCGCTCGCCTACTACCTGGTGTGGTTCCTGCGCGCGCGCTGGCAGGGCGGTCCAGGGCTGCTGTCGGAGTTCCCGGCGCTGGAGGCCTGGGAGCAGCGCGTGAAGGCCATCGGTCACGGTCGCCCTTCACCGATGACCTCCGGCGAAGCGCTCGACGTCGCCTGCGCGGCCGAGCCCTCGACTCCCGAGCAACCCGATCCACGCGACCCGCAGGGGCTGGCGCCCGGGCAGCGCGTCAGCGTCGTCGCGGACCTCGACAGCGGCGAGACGCCGGTGGCCGGCGTAGTGCGGATGGTGGCGCGCGACAGCATCGCGATCCTGCGCGACGATCCGCGCGTCGGCGCGGTGTGCGTGCACTTTCCTCGCGTGGGCTATCGCGTGAGTGCTGCTTAGCCCCTTACGTCAACATCTCACCGCAGAGGCGCAGACGACGCAGAGGTTCGCGGAGGAACAGAGGTAGGAAAGAGCAGGACACCTCGGCATGCCCTGCCGCGACCAGAGGTGAGGGCTGGACAGGCGGTAGAACTCAACTGGTTGTCGCAGCTGACTACCCGTGCCGCCGCAGACTGTCTTCCGGCGCCTGGGCGCGGTCGCGCATGCCGTAGTCGCGCAGCACCGAAGCCACGCGCAGCCGGTAGTCGGTGAAGATGCCTCCACGCCCCTTGGCCTGGGCGCGCCGGTGGTCTTCAAGGTTGCGCCAGCTCTTCAGCGCGTCCTCATCGCGCCAGAACGACAACGACAAGTATTTCCCGGGCGTCGCGAGGCTCTGGAAGCGCTCGATGGAGATGAACCCGTCCATTCGCTCCAGGTCCGCGCGCAGCGCCGCCGCCAGCTCGAAGTACTCGTTCGCCCTGCCATCGGCAGGCCACACCTCGAAGATCACCGCGATCATGCCGGCCTCCTGTGTCCTCTGTGGTTGATGCGCTTGGATGAAAAGCAAAAGCCCCGCATCGGCGGGGCTTTCGCGGGTCGACGGATAGCGCCCGGTCAGGCGGCGCGCCGCGCGAAGCCGCCGCTGCGGGGAGGCGCGCCCGTGTCCTTGTGACGGAAGCTGATGCGTGCCTTGGAGAAATCGTAAGGAGACATCTCCAGGCTGACGCGGTCCCCGGCGAGGATGCGGATACGGAACTTGCGCATCTTGCCGGAAGCGTAGGCCAGCACCTCCACGCCGTTCTCGAGGCGCACGCGGAACACCGCGTTGGGCAGCACTTCGGTGACGGTTCCTTCCAGTTCAACCAGCTCTTCTTTCGCCATACTCGCTTACTCCTTCTTGTCGGCACGCTGTGCGCCCGGCGGGGCCGGACGCTGCTGCTGCGGAGCACCCGGTCGCCGCCCCGCCCGCAGTGGCTGCGCAGAGTCGGGCGAAGCGCCGCCGTGCCGGAGCCGGTTCGCCAGGATCATCTCGGTAGCTTCACGTGGGGTCAGGGGTCTGGCCATCGGAGTACCTCCATGTCGGATGCGGACAAAGAAAAGCCCTCGGCCGGGTCCACGACCGAGGGCTCTACCTTGGGGCTGAGTATACAGTGTTCGGCCTCACGGCTCAAGCTCGCGCCCCGGCGGTGGTTGCTGCCTCGCCCAGCGGCTGTTGGCCCGTGGCGAAGATGGCACCCGCGTCCGGATACAGCCGCAGCAGCACTTCGCGCGCCGCGCCGGTCAAGACGGGCTGCAACGCCCGTTCGATAGCGCCCGGCGCCGCGCCCTCCGCGGCGCGGGCCCAGACGGCCTCGAGCGCGGTGTGGCGGCGCCCGGTCGCCTCTTCGACCAGCGGCTGCCAGTGAGCGGGGTACTCGCCCACCACCCATTCACCACGCCCACGGCCGAAATGCGCGACGGCCAGATAGCGCAGCAAAGCCGCCGTGAAGCGCTGGGTCAGAAACTCCGCCGACCAGCCCACCGCCCCGGACTCCCCGCCGCGAGCCAGGTTGTAAGCCTGGGCCGCCCCGCTTGCGCCGAGCGCACCCAGGATACCGCCGATGAGTGCGCCCGCTCCGAACGTGAGACCGCCCGCGTGCAGGTCGGCCACCAGTCCCCCGAGCGCTCCCGACACCAGGCCGCCGATCATTCCCGACTTGCCGACGTCCGCTGACCGGTTCACGTCGAACTGCCCGGCCACGCGGGCGAGGATCTCGTCCCCAGCCCGCCCGGACAGCCCGTGCAACGCGATCACGCGGTCGGTGGCTTCGCGCACCGCCGCGTCCAGCCGCTTCGCAAGGCCCGTCGTGGCGCGCTCGAGCTCGGGATCGCCCGGTTCGCCTCCCCGCACGGCAGAGGCGAGCCAGCGGCTCGCCTTGTCCCGCAAGCGTTGCGGCGCAACCGTCTCGTGGTCCACGGCGGCGGCCGCAAGTTGCGCAGCCAGGGCGCGCATCGCGGCATCGAACAGCTCCAGATTGCGCCGCCGCCACGCCCCCTGCAGGCGGTCGAAAGCATCGTGCTTGCCTGCCGCGAGCACGCCTCGCACGGCGCCGAGCAGCTGGTCTTCCTGTACCCAGCAGCGCGCGAAGGCGTCCAGGCCCAGCGCGCCCCGCACCCACGGGTAGGCGGCCAGATGCTGCCGCCAGACGGCTTCCTCGGCGGCGTCGACCGCCGGCCCGCGCGGCGGACCCGTCTGGTTGAGCAGCAGCAGCACCGGCTTGTCGATCCAGCCGAGGATCTGCATCTCGACCTCCACGTAGCCCGCCGAGGCGGGATCCTCGGCCGCGTTGACCAGATACAGGACGACGTCGCTCTCTTCGCGCGCGTTGCGAAGCGCCTGCTGGCTGCTGTAGAAGGGACGATCGGTGAATCGATCCCATACCTGCGTCATCAGCCATCCCAACGGGTTGTCGGCTGCGCGCAGGCGCTTGAGCAGGCGGGCGCTGTCGCCGAAGCCCGGCGTGTCCCACAGCCGCAGGACGTCGCCCTCGGGCGTATCGATGAGGACATGGGCCTGCGCGGCCTCGGTCACGTGCGGGCGATCTTGCACCTCGCCGACGTCCCGGCGCAGCAGCGTGCGCGCCAGGGTGGTCTTGCCCACGTTGGTATGCGAGACCAGGCTCAGGTTGACTGTCGATGCCGGTGACGGGAGGCGCATGGCGCGTCAGACCGCCCAGGAGCGCGCGGGCGGCAGGTCAAGCATTGACGGCCGGCTGCCACAGCGTTGCACGCATGCCTCGCGCACTCTCGCCGGTGGCTGCGCCGCGCTGGCCCAGATCGGCGAAACAGGCGCTCAGCCCGCGCGCGGCAACGAACGCGCGCCACAGCTCGCGCCGTTCCCCGATGCGGTCGACGCCCGCGCTCCGTTCCATCCGCGCCAGGTACGGACCTTCGTCGACCAGCACGAGCAGTCGGCGTGTGGCGGCGCGCACGCGCGAGCCAGTCGCGCACGCCTGCGATCACCGCTCCATGGTTCTCGTCTTCCGGCGTGGCGGCGAGGCTGAACAGCACCACGATGATGTCCGCGATCGCCCCGCCGCGGTCGCCCAGGTTGCGCAACAGGCTATCCTCGTCGCCATAGCGCACGCCCGCGTTCACCTCCACTGCGAGGCCCTCCCCCAGGCCATCGGGGAGCAACCGCCGCAACGCGGCCAACGCGCCGGGGCTGGGCTCGTAGGCGTAAGGCATCACCGCCACGATGCCGCACGCGCCCATGTCCTGCACGCGCGCGAAGGCGGAGCGGAAATACGGCACCAGCCCGGACGGGAGCGGCGCGTTGCGGGCGCGGCGCCAGAGCAGGACGGTGATGCCGAGCGCGAGCAGCAGGCGCGGCAACACGACGAACAGCGCGACGGTGGCGGCGAGCAGATGGATCCAGCGCGCCGCGCTCTCGCCGCCGTGACCGCCCTCAACGCGCAGCGCGGCGAGATGGCCCGCATCCGGGATAACCATACCGGTGAGCGCGCTGGCCGGACCATACACGGCGGCAACGAGGGCGCGCACTTGGTGCGCATCCAGAAAAGTGCTCTCCCACCCGGCCTGGTAGTCCAGAGCGATGCCGCGCAGGTACAGGCCGGCGATGAGGCCGACGCCAACCGCGCCGGCGCACGCATGGAGCAGCCGCACGGCGCGCGCGGTCAGCAGCGGGCGCGCCGCCTCGGACCACTCGGCGACGAAACGGCCGAGGGCCTCGGCGAGCACCGTATTGAAAGCCTGCGAACGGGCGATGAGGCGCTTGATCCGTCGCACGACCGATTGCGCGAGCAGCGTGGGCAGGGACGCACCGCTGGATTGCCCGCGAGCGAGGGACCGCGCTGCCTGAAACGCGATCAGCGGCATACACCGCGAGGTTCCACAGCACCAGGCCCAGGAGGGGAGGGGCCAGGATGTTGATGCGGCGGGTGCCGTCCAGCGCGGACAGTGCACCCCCGAGGGCAAGGGCAAGCCCCATCAGCAGCCACCCGGCCCATGCGGGGCCGCGTGCCAGGCTCACCACGGTGTCCACGAAGGGATAGCGCACGACGAGCTGGCGGCGCAGCAGCTCGGCGCGCCGTAGCAGAAGCCGGCGAGCTTCCAACGTCAGGTTCGCGCCGCCTTTGACCGCGCTGCCGGCGGTATCGCGGATTGCCTCCCGCGTCGCCGCGGCGCGGTCCGCCGGCGGGATGAGCGTGCCCGCACGGTCGGTCTCCTCGACCGCCTTGATCAGCAGAACGGAGGTCAAAGCGTCTTCTTGCATCGGCAGGGTGCGGGGGCGCGAGCCGCCAGCGCGACCATTATCGCCGCTTTACCGCAGCACGCGTCACGTTGCAGCCGGTGGGCATCGACTCCCCGGGCGGATCCTGTCGATCCTCAGAAATCGTGTTGATCCCGTCCCCCGCCCCGAGGCTCCGAGGTCCATAAGGTGTACGCTGGGCGGGTCCGAGCCGCACCCCGCCCGCTCGCGACCCGCAAGCCCGGATGGCCAACAACCCTACCCACCGTCTCATCGGAGGAGAACTATGGCACTGACCACGCAGACCATGACCGACGAGCAGCGCAAGTCGGTCGCCCTGGAATACCTGAAGGCCTTCGACAACGGCGGCGTCACGTCCACCGGAGGCTCCATCCTCGACCTCTTCGCCAAGGACGCTCAAGTGTACTTTCCGAAATGGGGCCTGGCCAACGGCCGCGACGAGATCGGCCGGCTGTTCGGCGATGTGGGCGGCACGCTGAAGTCGATCGTCCACCACTACTCGCAGTTCAACTGGATCTTCTCGGGCAGCGACGTGGTGGTATGCGAGGGGTCCAGCCATGGCGAGCACCGGGACGGCGCCTGGCGTGCCGGCGTGCCGGAGTGGGGGGCGGGACGCTGGTGCGACGTGTTCGAGATCCGCGACTGGCTGATCCAGCGCTGCTTCATCTACCTGGACCCGGACTACGCCGGGAAGGATACCGCCCGCTACCCCTGGTTGATGCCGCGCAAGGGATAGACCAAACTGCCTGACGGGCCGCCAAGACGCCAAGGCGCCAAGAAGACCTCTGGCAGGGATGTTGGAGGCGCAAGACACGCCTGATTGTTGGGCCCTTTCCCATCCCACCACGAGCGGTCTCGCCATCCCAATGCTGTTCTTGGCGTCTTGGCGTCTTGGCGGCCAACTGCAGTAAGAGAAAGAGGCGCCAGCGGGCGCCTCTTCAGGAGCAGCGGGGAGGCGGCTACTTCGGCTGCGGCACGATGCGCAGGTACGGCTTGGGCGCCTTCCAGCCCTGCGGATACTTCTGCTTCGCTTCCTCGTCGGGCACGGAAGGAACGATGATTACGTCCTGTCCCTGCTTCCAGTTCACCGGCGTGGCCACCTTGTGCTTGGCGGTGAGCTGAATCGAGTCGAGCAGCCTCAGCACCTCGTCGAAGTTGCGGCCGGTGCTCATCGGATAGGTCAGCATCGCCTTGATCTTCTTGTCCGGCCCGAGCAGAAACACCGAGCGAACCGTCGCGTTGTCGGCGGCGGTGCGCTTCTGGTCGCCGCTGGCGTTGGGATGAATCATGTCGTAGAGCTTGGCGACGTTGAGGTCCTTGTCGCCGATCAGCGGGTAGGTAACAGCGTGGCCCTGGGTCTCCTCGATGTCCTTCATCCAGCGAGTGTGATCTTCCACCGGGTCCACGCTCAGGCCGATGACCTTGGTGTTGCGCTTCTTGAACTCCGGCATCAGGCCGGCCATGTAGCCGAGCTCGGTCGTGCACACCGGCGTGAAATCTTTGGGATGCGAGAACAGGATCGCCCAGCCGTCCCCGATCCACTCGTGAAAGCGAACCGAGCCCTGCGTAGTGTCCACCGTGAAGTCGGGTGCTTCGTCCCCGATGCGAAGTGCCATGGTCAAGTCTCCATTACAAGGTTGTCCTAGAGAAGCGCCCGGTAGGCCCGGACGCTTGTGCAGGTGCCGCGCCCCGGCACCCGCGCCCCGCGGTGTGCGCTGAACGTGAGGCCACCTGGATTCGGGCGGGGCTGCGACGATCCGTGCGGCTCACCTGGTTTCCCAAAGGCGCCGCGACAAGCCTTTGGAGCCGTCCCGAATCCGCGCTCCGTCTTCTGCCGCGACTATGGTAAACCGAGATGCGGGCCGGGCTCACAGCCATCCGGCCGCGCCCAGGATCGCGCCGGCACCGACCAGCACGAGCAGATGCACGCGGGTACGCCATACCAGCACAGCCGCCGCGAGCGTGAGCAGCCCGGAGCGCCAGCCCGGCGTCTCCGTGGCCAAGATCCAGCCGGTGGCGAACAACAGCCCGATCACGATCGGCGCCATCCCCGCCTTGAACGCCTGCACCGGCCGCCAGTCGCGCCGAGCGTGGCCCCAGCGCGCAGCCGCCAGCGCGAGCGTGGTCGAGGGGAGCATGATGCCCAGCGAGGTCACCGCGGCGCCCGGCAAGCCGGCCGCCTGGTACCCCATCACCGCGACGAACAGCACGTTGGGGCCCGGCGAGGCCTGGGCAATCGCGATCGAGGCGCTGAACTGCGCGTCGCTGAGCAAGCCCATCTGATCGACCATGACGCGATGCATGTCCGGGGCCACCGTGATCGCTCCGCCGATCGCCAGCAGCGACAACAGCAGGAAGTGGCCGAACAGCGCCAGCCAGTCGACAGGCGGCATCGCGGCGGCTTACGAGCCTTCCGCCCGCGGCCGCGACACCGCGCCCAGGCGCCTCCAGGCGAAGATGCAGGCCAGCGCCCCCAACCCGATCAGCACCCACGCCAGCGGCCAGCGCAGCAGCGCCACAGCCACGAACGCCACTGCCGCCAGCCCGGCGCATACCGTCGCACCCATCGGGTTGCCACGCAGGGCGCCCGCCAGCTTCAGGGCGGTGCCCGCAATCAAGCCTGCGGCCACCGCGCCCATTCCCTTCAGTGCGCCGGCCACGGCGGGATGCAGGGCATACTGCGCGTACACTGCCGTGGCCACCAGCACGATTGCCAGCGGCACCGCCATCATCCCCGCCAAGGCGGCGAAAGCGCCGCGCCAGCCGAAGAAGCGGTCACCGACCATCAACGCGACGTTGCATACGTTCGGCCCCGGCAGGATCTGGCCGATCGCGAGGATCTCCACGAACTGCTCCCGGGTAAGCCAGCGCCTCTGATCGCAGAGCACGCGCTGGGCGACCGCCAGCACGCCGCCGAAGCCCTGCAGGGCCAGGAGCGTGAACGCGACGAACAGGTCTTTCGGGGACTCGGGCCGGGCGAGTGGAGGCTGTGCGCTCATGCCCGAATCATACCGGCTAAGGCGAATTCACAGGATTACAGCGTTTCCAGGATCTAACAGCGATGTCAAGACCACCCGACTTTCGGGTTGCGGCAATGCTTCTCCGAGATCCGTTCCAGAGAAGCTGTCGATTCTGTAGGGCCGAGGGGGAGAATCCTGCTAATCCTGAGAAATCCTGTTAATCCTGTGAATTCCTTCGTGCACCTGCCACTCCGTCCCTTTCAGGCGCTAGCCGATGCGAGCGAGCGCGCCGCCATCGACCGGCAGCGCGACACCGGTGATGAAGCTGGCCTCGTCGGAGGCGAGGAACAGCGCAGCGTTGGCGACGTCCCAGGCCGTACCCATACGGCGCCGCAGCGGCACCTTGGCGTCGCGCTCGGCCACGACCTCGGCGCGGCTCTTTCCCCATTCGCGAGCCCGCGTATCCACGGCCATGGGCGTGTCCATCAGGCCGGGCAGAATGACATTGGCGCGAACGCCGAACTCGGCGTTCTGGATCGCGACCTGCTGGGTGAAGGCGATCATGGCCGCCTTGGTCGCTTTGTAGGCGACCAGCGGATACTCCGCCCACGCGGCGACCGACGAGATGTTGATGATCGCGCCGGCGCGCTGGCTGCGCATGATCGGCAGGACGTGCTTGCACGCCATCACCATGCCCCGGAGGTTGATGGCGCACATGCGGTCGAAGGCGGCCTCGGTCAGATCGAGCAGGGCGGCGTCGCCGCCGGCAATGCTCACGCCGACGTTGTTGTGGAGGACATCCACCCGCCCCCAGCGCTCGTGCGCGGCGGCGATGGCGGCCGCCAGGCTGCTCTCCACGGTGACGTCGGCTGCAAACGGCACACACGCGCCGCCTTCGGCCCCGACCATCGCGGCCGTCTCCTCGGCGGAAGGAAGATTGCGGTCCACCGCGAGCACCTTGGCGCCCTCGCGCGCAAAGCGCAGGACCGTGGCGCGGCCGTTGCCGATGCCTTCGCCGGGGCTCTGCCCCGCCCCGACGACCACGGCAATCTTGCCCTCCAGGCGCATCGTTCCAACCCCAGTGCGGACACCCGGCAAGCGCGGGCGCAACGCCGAAGGGTACAGCGATCCCACGGCCGCGGCAAAGCCACCGAGCCACGCGGGGAAGGAGCCCCGATGCCCGCTCAGCGCCTCACCGCCGGGGGACACCCTGGAATCGCCGTTGCCGTGCAGCTACATCGTGCGCAGCAGTTCGAGCTGGTCGGGCGCCTCGAGAGGCACGGGTCCCAGCCCCAGCAAGAGATCGTCTGCCTGCGGCGGAGCGCGGCGCAGGCCCAGTGGCTGGGAGAGGCTGATCTGCGTGCGATAGACCGCTTCGACTGCTGGCGCCTGTCGACGGATGAACTGCTCTTCCTCGGAGCTCGCCAGCACCCGCGGTCGCGCACCGCGCACGCGGTTGAGCGCATCCTGAATCGGACATCCCAGCTCCACCAGCAGCTTGGCGGTCACCATCGCCGTACGCGAGCGGCCGTCCACGCAATGCACCGCGATTCTGCCACCGCGCCACAGCACATTGCGCAGGCGCGGCGCCACGCCCTGCCACAGCGCCTCGAAACCCGCGTCCGGAATGCAGCCGTCCGGCAGCGGCAGGTGATACCACGCGATCTTCTGAGCCTCCAGCAGCGCCGGCAGCCTGGCCAGGCGCATCAGGGTCAGCTCGGACTTCTCCAGCAGCGTCACCAGCGCCTGCGTGCTCCAGTGCTTCAGTGTCGCGACGTCGCGCTGCAGGCGCCACGCGCTGGTGGTGGGCACGGCGATGCCCGCCATTCGCCCGGGGCATCCAACCATGGCGATCTGCCCGCGCACCCGCCCCGAGCCGACCACGGCAAGCCGATAGGCCGAAACATCTCCATTCATGTCGCTCCTCCTCGCGCGCGTGCTTGGTCGCGCGGAACGAATAACTTACAGCCGGGAGGGTGTGGACGCAACGGGAACCCCGGGTTTGGCGCGTGGGGGCGACAGTGTCTGCCGAGAGCGACGCGGCGCCGGCCGCGCCGAGGGCACCGCGTGCATTTGGGCAAATGCATTGAGGAATTCACAGGATTAACAGGATTTCTCAGGATTAACAGGATTCAAAGGCACTGGCCCTTCGGCGCATTGCCCTCCGGGCGTCTGGCTATGCTTCGCTAGGTCCGCTCTCTGTTTGCCGATCCCGTCCATTCGGTTCTGCCTGCGTAAGTTGGGCGCTGATCCAGGGGAGTGAATCCTGTCAATCCTGAGAAATCCTGTTAATCCTGTGAATCGCGGTGTTTATCTCATGCCGGGTGGGTCAGGCGTCCAGCTCGGGATAGTGCCGGAAGATGCCGTCCTCGTTGAACGGAATGCGCCGCGGCGACGCCAGGTACGCCGCGACGTTGGGACGCGAGACCACCTTGTCGTGCAGCTGCAGCAGGCCCGGATAGCGCCGCTCCCGCCGCCGCATCGTATTCGGGAATGCATAGCGCAGCCCGGCGATCAGCTGGAACATCGACAGATCGACGTAGGACAGGGCGCGGCCGATCATGTAGCCCCTGCCGGCGGAGTTGGCCGCGAGGACGGCCTCGAAATAGCCCAGAAACTTGGCCATCCGCTCGCCGGTGAAGTGGGTGGCGCAGCGGCGCGCCTCGTCCTTCTGCTGATGGTAGTACAGGCTCACCGCGATGGGATGGTGGACATCGTGGATCTCGGCCAGGAAATCGGTGACGGTAAGCTGCAGCTGATGCGCCCACACGCGGCTCGCCGGCGCCTTGGGCACAAGCCCCAGCCGCGGCCCCAGGTACTGCAGGATGTTCGCCGTTTGCGCGATGACCAGCTCCCCGGCCTTGAGGAAGGGCGGCGCGAACGGCGGGCGTGCCTGCGTCTGCCCGCCGACGAACCGCAGCATCGCCGCTACGCCCTTGCCGCGGCCTCTCAGCCGGGCAACGTCGAGGTAGTCGGCGCCGGCTTCTTCCAGCGCCAGGCGCACGAACTCCCCGCGCCCTTGGATACCCGGCCAGTAGTACAGTTCGTATCGCATGTCCCGCGCGCTCTCGAAGAGGAGTGCCGGCATGCGGCCGGCGCGGCACCGGGACCCTTTGGTGAGAGGCGATCGGCGCCTCGCGGCACAAGCCGGATGCGCCTACAGGATAGCAGAGCAGCTACTGCGCTTGCGCCTCTTCGTCCGAGCGCTGCCGCTGGGCAGCGTCCATGACAGCGTCGTTCAGGCCTTTGGCCTTCTCCAACCCCTGGCGCTGGGTGTCGTAGATGCGATCCTGCGGGCGCGGCTGCTGGCCGCCGTCACCGCAGGCGCACAGGACCAGAGCGAGAAATGCGATCGGAATGCGCATCGAGATCTCTCCTTCGGACGCATACAGTCTGGCACGGGCGGCATGTCCGGGCCGCCCGCATGGCTGTCATATCGGCTGTCCGCGCCGCGAGTTGAGCAAGCGATCGGGGCACGCGCCGGTCCGGAGGACGCGCTTGCGTTCGGGTGCTGCGGTCCTCGACGAGTCCGAACGCACCATGCAGATTTCAAAAATCGATCATCGGGAACCCCGCCCTTCTGACGGTCGCCGGGCGCGGTGACTTTGCCCTGCCCCCGTGGTCGGGTGCCGGCGCCCTGCCCTCTATTGGCCCGATCGCTTTCCCCAGCGTGGGTGGAGGCGGCGGTCCGGTGGCCCCCGAGCCACCGCCAGCCGGCCCCGGGGGCGGGGCGGCTGGCCGTTCTGGCCGGGGCCCTTTTTTCCCTTTCCGGGCGGCGGCGAATACGGGGGCGGTCCGGTCCCCTGCTTCCCCTTGCCTTGGTACTGGGGCTCCCCACCGCTGCCGGGTGGCGGGGGTTCCGGGCCGCGACTCTCCGCTGCGCCCGTGCCGGAACCCACTACCTGGACCCTGCTCGGCGCCGGCCTGCTCATGCTCCTCGCCGCGGCCCGGCGCCGTCATCACAGCGCTTGATCACCGCTCGTCCCGCAGCTGAGCCCAGGCGGGCGCAGCCGCGGACAGCCCTGCCCGCTGCGCCGGCCGGCCTGATTTCGCTCTGCAGCGGCGGCAGCGTATATTGTCGCTGGCCTCCCGGCACGGCATGCCCGGCAAGGCAGGCGAAGCACAAACACAAACCAGCTCGGCCCGACCGAGGGAGGAGTCCAGATGGAAGGCAAAGACCTCGCAGCGATCTACCGGATCATGCTGCGGATTCGCCGCTTCGACGAGGGAGTGGCGGACTTGTTCAAGGAAGGTCTGGTGAAAGGCACTGCGCACAGCTACGTGGGCCAGGAAGCCGTGGCGGCGGGGGCCTGCGCCGCGCTGACCCAGGCCGACTTCGTCGTCAGTCATCACCGCGGTCATGGCCACTGCATCGCCAAGGGCGCCTCCCTCGCGAAGATGATGGCCGAGCTGATGGGACGGGTCACCGGGTATTGCAAGGGCCTGGGCGGGTCGATGCACATCGCCGATCTCGAGCTCAACATCCTCGGCGCCAACGGGATCGTCGGCGCGGGCATCGGCATCGGCACCGGTGCAGCCCTGTCCAACAAGATGCGCGGCAACACCGCGGTCGGCGTGGTGTTCTTCGGGGACGGCGCCGCCAACGAGGGCATCTTCCACGAGTGCCTCAACATCGGCTCGGTGTGGAAGCTGCCGGTGGTCTACCTGTGCGAGAACAACCAGTACGCGCTGTCCACCTCGATGAAGGACTCCACGGCGATCGATCGCGTCTCGGGTCGCTCCGGCTCCTACTCGATGCCGGGTGTGACGGTCGACGGGAACGACGTTCTGGCGGTGCACGCAGCGGTGCAGGAGGCGGTCGACAGGGCACGCAGCGGCGGCGGACCCACCCTCATCGAGGCGATCACCTACCGCTGGGGCGACCACTCCATGCGCGCCAACCTGCCGCGCTATCGCACCGAAGCCGAGGTGGACGAGTGGCGCAGGCTCGACGCGATAGCCCGCTTCGAGCAAAAGCTCGAGACGCAGTACGGATTCTCCCGCGAAGCGCTCGACGCGATACGCGCCGAAGTCGAGGCCGAGCTGGCCGCGGCGAAGGAGTTCGCCGTCGCCAGCGCCGAGCCCAGCCTGCAGGACCTGGAGAACGCGGTGTACGCGCCCCACTATGTGCCGGCGGAGCCACGCCTGGGTCCCGGCCGCGAGCTGAGCTTCGCCGAGGCCATCAAAGAGGCGCTCGCCCAGGAGATGGAGCGCGACCCGCGCGTGTTCGTGCTGGGCGAGGACGTGGGCAGGATCGGCGGGATCTTCGCGGCGACCCGCGGGCTGATCGAGAAGTTCGGGCCGGAACGGGTGCGCGACACGCCGATCTCGGAGGCGGCGATCGCGGCCTGCGCGGTGGGCGCGGCGGTCACTGGGATGCGGCCGGTGGCGGAGGTGCAGATCTTCGACTTCATCACGCACATGATGGACATGATCGTGAACCAGTCGGCCAAGTTCCGCTTCATGCTGGGGGGCAAGCCCACCGTGCCGCTCGTCATCCGCGGCCCGCAGGGCGGCGGCATCCGCCTGGGCGCCCAGCACTCGCAGAGCCTGGAGGCGTGGTTCACTCACGTGCCCGGCCTGGTGGTGCTCGGGCCCTCCTCGCCTTACGAAGCAAAAGGCCTGCTCACCAGCGCGATCCGCGAGGACAACCCGGTGATCTTCCTCGAGCACAAGCTCCTGTACGTGGGCAAGAAGGCCTTGGTACCGGAGGAACCCTATGCCATTCCCATAGGCAGGGCGCTGGTGAAACGCATCGGGCAGGATGTCACGCTGGTCGCCACGATGGCGATGGTGGACTCGGCAATGCAGGCCGCCGCTCGCCTGGAGACCGAGGGGATCGACGTGGAAGTGATCGATCCGCGCACCCTGCGCCCGCTCGACGAGGAGACGATCCTCAAGTCGGTGAGGAAGACCAGCCGCCTGGTGATCGCCCATGAGGGCTGGAAGCGCTGGGGCTTCGGGGCGGAAGTCGCCGCGATGGTCGCCGAGCACGCCATCGACTGGCTCGATGCACCGATCCTGCGGGTCGGCGCGCGCGACTCGCCCATGCCTTACAACGACAAGCTGGAACGCCTGGTCATCCCGTCCACCGACGACATTGTCGAGGCGATCAAAGCCGTCGTGCTGCGTGACAACGCCGGCGCGGTGGCATAAAGCGCAGCCGGGGCGCGCGGGCCAAGATCATGGTTTTGAGGAGCTTCGCAGCCTTCACCTTCCTGTGCACGGCCGCGCCACCGGCTGCCTGGCAACTCATGCGCGCGAATTCCGCGCAGGCCCAGGGCACAGTGGCGCTCGCCCCGGTGGAGGCATTCGACAAGATAGGGGATCCGAGACGGCGCTCGCTGGCCTTGTTCCGGGAGGCGGGCAAGGTCATCACGCATCCGCGCTGCCTGAATTGCCATCCGCCGGACAAGACGCCGCGCCAGGGCGAGGACATGCACGTCCACTCCCCGCCCGTACAGCGCGGACCCACCGGGAGCGGTACGCCCGGGATGCGCTGCTCCACCTGCCACGGCAAAGCCAACTACGAGACTGCACGCATCCCGGGCCACGCGCGCTGGCGCCTCGCCCCGGTCGAAATGGCATGGCTCGGCCAGTCCCTGGGCGCGATCTGCGAACAGATCCAGGATCCCAAGCGCAATGGCGGCAAAACGCTCGAGCAGATTGTCAACCACATGGTGCGCGACTCGCTGGTCGGCTGGGCCTGGCATCCCGGTACCGGCCGCGAACCTGCGCCCGGCACGCAGGAACAGTTCGGGGACCTCATCAAGGCCTGGGCCGAGACGGGAGCATACTGTCCCAAGAACTGAACAGCCGCACAGCACAGCGGCTGGCATTGCGTCATCAGCCGAGAGCCGCTCTCCTCGCGTCGGGACCCGTCTACCCGTCACAGCATGACCAGACCGCCGTCCACATGGTAGGACTGCCCGGTGATGTAGTCCGAATCGGCGCCCGCCAGGAACGCCGCGATGCCGGCGAGGTCCTCCGGCGTTTCCGGCCGTCCGAGCGGGATGCCACGGATGCGATCCTGCCAGGCGGAACCGGCCGGACGCTGGTCGGCCTGGGTCCACTCGCGGTCGATCTGACGCCACATCTCGGTGTCGACCACCCCTGGGCAGATCGCATTGACCGTGACATGCGGCGCGACGGCCAGCGCCGCCGATTGCGTGATGCTGATCGCCGCCGCCTTGCTGGCCGCGTAGGCCGCGAACATGGGCCGCCCGATCCGGCCGGCGATCGAGGCGACGTTGATGATCTTGCCGCGCGGCCGGCCCTCCTCCACCGGGGCTTGCTGCAGCATCTGGCGGGCGCCCGCCTGCACCGCGAAAAACAGACCCCGGGCATTGACGTCGTTGACGAAGTCCCAGTCCTCCGGCGTCAGCTCCAGCAGCGGGCGCACCCGCACGACGCCGGCGTTGTTCACCAGGACATCCACGCGGCCGAAGCGCTCGACCGCGCGCGCGACCATCGCCCTGCTCTGCTCCGGCTCGCGCAGGTCTGCCCGGAAGGCCTCGGCCTTCCCGCCCGCCGCGCGAATTTCACCGGCCAGCGCCTGCACACTCTCCTCGACGAGATCCACCGCGACCAGCGTCGCGCCCTCGCGGGCGTAGCGTTGCGCGATGGCGCGGCCGATCCCGCGCCCGCTGCCGGTAACCAGCGCCACGCATCCATCCAGTCTGCCCATGCTGTCTGGCCCCCTGTATTCGCCGCGCCGAATCCCCGCTTCGCGGGCTCACTCCGGTGCGGTCCGCGGGGCGAAGTATAAGGCCGACGCGAGGTCTGGGAGGCAACCGTGCACAGCGGGACTGCAACGAGGGCGCTTCTGCCGGTTGAGCCGGGCGCTCGACGCTTCGGGCGCCCCCAGGTCCGGTGCACCCACACCATTTCGGCGCCCCTTCCGACGAATCGGCCATGCGCCCTCAGGTCACTGCGAGCGTAGCGCATCTGCGCCCCACACAGATCACGGTCGCGATGGAGCGCGTCGCGCACATGCGCGCGCAGATCCGCGCCGCGCTGGTGCGCGGCCAGCTGCAGGACTTCCTCACCTGGCGGCTGTTCTCAGCCGTGCTGGGCCCTGACGGCGCGCTGTTCGTGATCGACGACCACCACATCGCGCGCGCGCTCGCCGACGAGGGGATCCAGACGTGCATCGTCGTGCTCCAGCAAGACCTCTCGCGCGTGCTCCCGGACCGGTTCTGGATCGCGATGGAGCGCCAGGGCTTCGTGCATCCGGTCGACGCCAGCGGCCGTCGGCGCGCCTTCGGCTCGATCCCCCGCCGCCTCGCGCAGCTCGAGGACGATCCCTACCGCTTTCTCGCGGTGAATGTGCGCGACAACGGAGGCTGCAGCTGGGAAGGCGCGGCCACCGAGATCCTGTGGGCCAACTTTCTGCGCGCGCGCGTGCCCGCCCCGCTGCTCGCCGCAAACGCCGGCGAGGCGTTGCGCGTGGCGTTGTCCGAGGTACGCAGCGAAGCCGCTCGACGCTTGCCCGGGTGGAAACCGGCTTAGGCCAGCTGACAGCCCAAACGAGAAAACGCATTTACCGCAGAGGACGCAGAGGACCGCAGAGGAAAAGCGTATCTCATTGACCACTCCCGCCGGCCGGTGGGCAGCTTGAAGGAACCCTGTCTTGCGGTTGGAGGAACTGTTGAGCACGTAGGACAAGCGCAGAAGTAGCGACTTTTCAAGCCGACCGATCTGGTCAGTCAGGTCGTGCCTTTCCTCTGCGTCCCTCTGTGTCCTCTGCGGTGAATGAGTTTTCCGCTTGAGTAGGTTCCATCATCCTGCAGCGCGCGACTTGCTACCATGGCGTCCTGCCGCAGCACGCTCACCCAAACTCACCGGAGGCACAGATCCATGGATCTACAGTTGAACGATCGCCACGCGCTGGTCACCGGCTCCACCGCTGGCATCGGCTTCGCCATCGCACGTGGTCTGGCCGCCGAGGGCGCGCGCGTCACGCTCACCGGTCGCACGCAGGCCGCAGTCGATGCCGCGCTCGCGCGGCTGCGCGACTCGATCAGCAAGGTGCAGGCCGACGGCATCGCTGCGGACTGTGCTACCGCCGCGGGGGCGCAAGCAGTGTTCGCGCGCATCCCCGAGGTCGACATCCTGGTCAACAACCTCGGTATCTACGAGCGCAAGCCGTTTTTCGAGATCCCGGACGCCGACTGGCTGCGTCTGTTCGAGGTGAACGTGCTGAGCGGCGTGCGCTTCGCTCGCCGCTACGCGGCGCCGATGGCCAAGCGCGGCTGGGGACGCGTGCTGTTCATCTCCAGCGAATCGGCCTTGAACATCCCGCGGGAGATGATCCACTACGGCATGACCAAGGCTGCGCAGCTGGCCATCTCGCGCGGCCTGGCGATCGAGCTGACCGGGACCGGCGTCACCGTGAATACGGTGCTGCCCGGTCCCACGCGGACCGAGAACACGGAGCGGCTGCGGGCGCAGCGCGCCCAGGCCGCGGGCATGAGCGTGCCGGACCTGGAAAAGGACTTCTTCGTCACCTTCCGCCCCACCTCGCTGATCAAGCGCTTCGCCTCGGCGGACGAGGTCGCCAGCCTCGCGGTCTACCTGTGCAGCCCGCTCGCTTCTGCCACCACCGGCGCTGCACTGCGTGCCGACGGCGGCGTGGTGAATCAGATCATGTAGGTGGCGCAGCAGCGATCTCGCGTCGCAGCTCGCGCAGCTTGCTCTTGATCACTGCCGCATTGTCGGGTCCCATCCGCACCAGCAGCTTGCGCCCGGCGGACAGCTCTTGGAATTCAGGGTCGGCGAACTCGAAGAAGGCGTCGAACCGGACCAGCTCGACCGGCCCCTTCACTTCGGGCGCCGCCACCAGATGGTCGATCACTTCGACCACGCGGTCGTTGAAGTACCGGTTCGGGTAGCCGAGCTCCGCGTAGGCCTGCTGGAACAGCGGATAGAACTGCGTGTAGACAGCGACCAGCTTCTTCGTGTCCAGGGCCTGTGCCAGCTTGACGTAGCGCGCGTAGCGGTCGTAGTTGGCAGGGCTCATGACCACCTCTTCCTCCCCGCTGCTCGTGACCAGCCGGCCCGGCGGCGGTCTGAGGGGAAACCGCTGGGTCGCCACATGGTCTCGCGCAAGGCCGTCGACCGTCGCGACGAGGTGACGGATGAGCTCCTCCGAGAGCGAGACCCCGGCGAACGATTGCTTGCCGAACGCGCCCCTCAGAGACTGCTGCACCGCCTCGTCACTCGCATCCAGCGACGGCAGCGCCTTGCGCTCCGTGCCCGGCGCAGTCACGGCTTCGGGGATCGGGTGCTGGATCTGCGGTTGGCTGTCTGGCTCTGGTGTCGGCTCCGCCACCGCGGCCTCCGGCGCGGGAGCTGGTTGCGACTGCTGCGCCGGCGCCGTTTCCTCTCGTACGGCCCGGTCCTGCCAGAGGTACAGCCCGACTCCGAGCGCTATGAGGATGGCCAAGGCCGTCCAGAACACCGGGCTGCGCAGGAGCGGGACCTCCTCCGAGCCCTGCATGACGCGCTCGTAAGTGCCCGGGGGCACATCACGTATAGGCGATTCTTTGTTCAAGCTCGCCTCGGACGGGTTGCGTGACGGCATGGTCTTGTGACTGGCCGGCGCGGTTTCGGTTCCGTCCCTGGGCATACGCCCAAGGAGCTGAAATGTGCATCATCGCCTTCATCACCCCGGCTTGCCGCACTCGCCCCCGCTCCAGCGGGCCGCTCCCTTGGCATCCCCGTCGACCACACCGCGGTGGCCTCCAAGCATGCTCGCCAGCGCTTCACAGGCTCCCGCGCGCTCGTCTCGCACCCCGCCTTGAGTCTTCCGGCGACGCGTGATAGGGTCTGAGGCGGGCCACCTCTCGATCCCAAGGATCGGCCGGCGGGCCCTCGCGCTTGGCGACCATCTTTGATCTAGTTGGAGGTGCAGCATGTTTCGTCGATCACTCGTTGGCGTGGCCCTCCTCGCGACCGCTCTGGGCGCGCAGGCCGCAGTGGTGTTCAGTGACAACTTTGACGCATCCGTTTCCGGGTTGAATGTGGTCCCGACCGGCTGGACTGTCACCGATGGCACCGTCGACGTGGTCGGCGGCGGCTTCTGCCAGAGCGGGCTGTGCGTCGATCTCGATGGCTCGACCGGCAATGCCGGTGTGCTGTCGCGCTCGTTCTCGCTCACCGGTGGCTTGCTGCACACGCTGTCCTTCGATCTCTCCGGCAACAAGCGCGGCGGGTCCGACGACGACGTCACGATCACGTTCGGCTCCGCGTCGCGAGTACTGGGGCTCGCGGCAGCCGATCCCTATGCGACCTACTCCCTGGATTTCACTCCGATCGCCGATGACGTCTACGCCATCACCTTCTCGAACGCAGGCGGTGACAACTTCGGCGCACTTCTCGACAACGTATCGATCAGCGCGGTGCCCGAGCCGCCGACCTATGTGCTGATGGCGCTCGCGTTGGCCGCCGCGTACGCGCCGACCATGCGCCGGATGCGGACCAGGCCGAAATCCGCGTCGACCCCTTGCTAAGCAAGGCCCGCCGCGTGGATGGCAGCGGCCGACCGGATGAACAGAAGGCGCCGCCGGGACTGATGATCCCGCGGTGCTCGCTGCCAAGCATGGCGAGGTGGTAGTCCCCCGCGCAACGCGGTGATCGCCGATATACGCTTCGCCCTTCCTCGGCCGTCGGTACCCTTGAGTCGGCAGGCCAGGCTGTGACCCTCTGCACCGCTTCGTAGTTGCGCGACGGCGACATCCTTGGCTTGACAGAATCGTTATATCCGTATCAACATCTCGGTGTTGTATCCGCTACGATATAACGTCTGCTGCCGAGCCAAGAACAAAGCGGGGATAAGCATGCCAGTTGAAGCAGGGGGGATCCGCCTTAGGGCGGTTGCCGGCGGCCTGTTGCTTGCCGGCCTGTTGAGCCCGGGGATGTCCGCCGCTCAGGACGCTACGCTCGAGCAGCGCATCAAGCAATTGGAAGACGCGCTGAAGTCGGTGACCGAGGAGCTGAAGGCCCTCAAAGAGCAGGCGGCGCAGCAGGCCGTCCCAGCCGCACCGGCCGCGCCAGCCCAGCCCGGCGCCGAGGAGGCCGAGGCTGAAGCCAAGGCGGCCATCAAGGACGCGCAGGACAAGGCTGTGGCCGAGATCAAGAAAGCCCAGCAGGAGGCCGCGGCCGCCGCTGCGCAGGCCGCATCGGCAGCATCGCAGGCCACGGCCGCCAAGCAGCAGAGTGACGTCGAGCTCGAGAAGGCGAAAGCCGAAGCCGCTGCAGCGTCAAGCCAGGCAGCGGAGCTGAAGGACCGCGTCCAGACGCTCGAGCAGCGCGCCGATCAGACACCTTCGTTCAGCCTGGCCAACGGCCTTGCGTTCAGCGACCCGCGGGGACGCTGGAGTGCACGTTTCACCGGGCGTGTACAAGGCGACTGGCGTACGTTCGATCCGGCGGACGCCATACCCGACACCTGGAGCGTGCGGCGTGCCCGCCTGGGGTTCGAGCTGACGGCGTTCAAGGACTACCTCTTCTACCTCGAGGGGGAGTTCGCGACGGGCAATTCGCAAGCCGGCACGGCGCAAGTTGCCTCGCTGACCAATGCCTATGTCCAGTTCAACTGGTGGGCCCCCCAGGCGGCCCTGCGGATCGGCCAGTTCAAGCCGCCGATCGGTCTGGAAAACTCGGCTCCCGACGTGCTCACCGATTTCATGGAGCGGGGGCTGCCCCAGAACCTGCTGCAGAACCTGAACTACCAGCGCGGCATCATGGTTCAGGGCGTCCCGTACAAAGGCCTCTACTACGGTGTGTCATGGACCAACGGCACGGGCATCAACGTAGACAACCCCAACACCAGCTTCCAGAACGTGCAGGCGGACGGCGGGGACATCACCGCCCGCGTCGCGCTGAACGCGGCCCCGTGGGTCAAGGCGTCCGACAGCGTGTATCACCTCGGCGGCAGCTTCAAGACTGGAATGGTCGCCAACGGCTCACCGGGTTTTGTGGCGGCGACGGGGCGCACCGAGGCGTTCGGGACCATCTTCTTCACGCCGCAGGCGTTCAACGGAGTCGGCGGTGTTACTGAAGCCAGCAACATCGAGCGCGATTTGACTGCGGGTGAGCTGGCGCTCGCCTGGAAACAGTTCAAGCTGCAGAGCGAGTATTGGCAGGCCCAGTACTCGGGCACGCGCATCACGCCCTCTGTGATCGCGTTCGACCGCAGCATCTATTCCTATTATGTCAGCGGCTTTTGGATGATCACCGGCGAGGCCTACGCCGACATCTACGGTGGCGGCAACGCTACCTTCGGACGGGTCCGGCCGCGAAACAACTTCTCATGGGGCAACGGCTGGGGCGCCTGGGAAGTGGGCGTACGGTACAGTGTGTTCGATGCAAAGGACTTCAACAACAACAATCCGCAGGGAACCGGCCGGCTAGGGGCTACCGCGCCCACGACGGTGTCGACTAACGCGGCTCAAGCCTGGACGTTCCAGGTGAAGTGGATCCTCAATCCATACATACGATTCCTCCTCGACTACGTCCAAACCGATTTCGATACGCCAGTCACCGCGAATACGGTGACCTACGATACAGAGAAGGCCATCACTTTCCGCGCGCAAGCCGATTTCTGATTCGAAGCGCGCACGCCGACCACAGGGGTATGCAATGAACCAAGCATTGGGCCGCTTCATCCTGGCGGTATTGTTTTCCTTCGCAGCGCATGCTGGTGCCGCCGATCTGACCGTTTCCGCGGCCGCGAGCCTGCAGAACGCCTTTAACGACATCGCCAAGGACTTCGAGAAGGCGCACCCGGGGGACAAAGTGCTGTTCAACTTCGGTTCATCGGGTGCTCTGCTGCAGCAGATCTCCCGCGGCGCCCCGGTGGACGTGTTCACGACGGCGGACCTGGACACGATGAACCGGGCCGCCGATCAGAACCTGATCGTGCGGGACACGCGCAGCAACTTCGTCGCAAACAAGCTCGTGCTGGTCGCACCCGCCGATTCGACCGCGGGAATCCAGAGTATCGCCGACCTGGCCAAGCCGGAGGTGAAGCGCATCGGGATCGGCACGCCGGAGAGCGTGCCCGCCGGGCGGTATGCCAAGGAGGCGCTGGAGCTGGCCGGGCTGTGGGATGCACTGCAGCCCAAGCTGATCTTCGGCCAGAACGTGCGCCAGGTACTCGACTACGTGGCACGCGGCGAGGTGGACGCCGGGTTCGTCTATGTCACCGATGCAGCCACAGTGAAGAACAAAGTGAAGGTGGTGGCGGACGCGCCGGTCAAGAACCCTATCCTGTACCCCATTGCCGTGGTGAAAGGCGGAGGCAATGAGAAGCTCGCTCGTGCGTTCGTCGCCTACGTCAAGTCGGACGCGGGGCGGATGGTTCTGGAGAAATACGGCTTTCTCAGGCCATAGGTGAGGGGGTGACCGCCTTGGCGCGGGCAGCAGCCTCCCTCACCCCAGAAGGAAAACGCGCTAGCTAGCGTGCCTTGCCGGCTTCGGTAGCCTTTTTCACTTCCAGCAGCTTGCCGCTCTTCACTTCGTAGATGTATCCGTAGATCGGGATTGCGGCCGGCACCAGCGGGTGGCTGCGGATGCGCTGCACGTCCTCGACGACGCTCGCCTCGAGATTGCTGATGGTGAGCCACTTCACGTACTTGCCGTGGACCGAACCGGGGCCCGGGCCCACGTCCTTCCACTTCGTGTCGTCCAGCACGGCGGTCTTCAGGCTGCTCTCCAGCAATCCGGCCATCACGTCGTCGGTGAACAGCTCCATGCCGCAGTTGGTGTGGTGGATGACGAACCACTCCTTGGTTCCCAGCAGCTTGTAGGAGATCACCAGCGAGCGGATGGCGTCGTCGCTCGCGCGTCCGCCGGCATTGCGGATCACGTGTGCGTCGCCCTCTGCCAGCCCGGCGAACTTGGACGGCTGCAGGCGAGCGTCCATGCAGGTCAGAATCGCGAACTGGCGCGCCGGAGGCAAGGGCAGCGTGCCCCGGTCGCCGAAGGATGCGGCGTACTTCTCGTTGGCTTTGAGAACTTCGTTCAGAACCGTGCTCATCGCTCATCTCCAGGTCGTGAAGGGTGAGCCGACAAGCATAGTCAGGCGTCGCGGGCGGGCCAAGGAACGATTTCGAAGATGCTTATCAGGAATAGATATATGAAACGCCCGACTCATCGGCACCTGCCGTCGAGGACCGCGGGGGGAGAAGACTCGGCCACGCGCCGCCAGCGGTGTTACTTACGCGCCCATACCTGCACTTTGCGCGCCTGCGCCACGATGATGCTTTCGTCCTGCGCCACCCAAGCCAGCTCCTGCGCCAGTTGCTCCAGCTCGGCCGGGGTGATCAAGCCCGCCTGGACGATAGCCGGCGCCGCTTCGAGGAACGTGTATTCCCAGATCCGCTTCTGCGGGCCCGTCGCGTAGACCGGCTGATCGAAGCGCACGCGGGGACTGGCGAACCCCGCGCTGCGAAACAGTCGATGCAGCCGGATTCCCAGGCAGTAGTCCACACCCCGTGCGATGGCCACTGCGCACATCAGGTCCCGCAGGCGGTCGACCGCGCCCGAAGGCGGATCGGCGAAAATGCTCGCCACGTCCACGTCGTCGCACACCAGCCAGCCGTTCGGTTTGAGCAGCGCACGCATCTCCAGCAACGCGCGCTCCGGCGAAGCCAGATGGCAGAGCAGGAATCGGCAATACACCAGATCGAAGCTGTGCCGAGGCAAACCGGTAGTGTAGGCGTCGGCGTGCTGGAAGCGCAGCTGCGTCAAGCCCAGCTGCGCCGCGTCGCGTCGCGCCACCTCAAGCTGCGCGCTGCTCACATCGACGCCCACAACGGAGCCCTCGCTGCCGACGCGTCCGGCGATCCAACGCGACACGGTGCCGGTTCCGCAGCCCAGATCCACGGCACTCATGCCCCGCGTCAGGCCCAGCTCCGTCAGCAGCGCCTCCGTGCTCGCCCCGTACACCTCGTGCAGAAGGGCAAGACGGGCGGCACCGGCCTCGCCGGTGGCCAGCGCGTAGGCGCCGCTCCCATCGCGAGCAGGCGCGGGGTTGTTGCCGAGGGTCGAGCTCAATCGCCTCCCTCCACTTTGCGCAGGCGCCGCCATCTCGCGCCGGCCGAACAACGATTCCGAAGACGGCCTGCTTGACGCTCACGCCTGCGGGTCAAGTCGCCCCGGCGTCTGCGAGCGACAGCGCTCGAATCGTCAAGAGACTGTCACCGTCCAGTCAGGTTCCCATGCCAAGCTAACCCGGCTTCGACGACCGGGGCTGGCGTCTCGGGTGAGTTGCCGTCCCTCGGTTCTTCACTTGAGGAGAGACATATGCGAAAGCTAGCATGGATAGCCGCGCTGGGGTTGGCGGGCCTGACGGGCAACACGATCGCCGCAGGCGAGCGTCACCACGGCAACCCCGCCTTCGACTACGGGGTGTTCCAGGACAGGCAGCTGCGATCCTTCTCCCCGCTTCTGTTCGGGGTCAGCGGGCCGGTCGACGCCTCGTCGACCCAGAGCGTGAATCAGGCCACCGCAGAGGCACATCCAGAAAGCCTGATCACGGTCGCCAGGAGCCTGCGGGTACGCGTCGTCAGCGCCGCGGCCAATCTGGGGCCCAACGTCGACATGATGGCCTTCTGGCCCGACGATCGATCACCCACCCACCTGATCGTCTGCAACGAGGAGGGCACGGCCGAGGTAGCGGTGCAGCGTGTGCGATTGTTCGACGGCAAGGCCGAGAACATTCTGACCGGCATGGAATCTTGCGACCCGGTGCGGCGCACTCCCTGGGGAACCATCCTCGTGGGCGAGGAGGCCGGTCCCACCACCGCCCCGCCGACGCCAGGCGGGTGGGTGCTGGAGATCATCGACCCGCTCGCCACGACCGATGTCCAATTCGACCGTGTGACCGGCGTGCTGTCGGGCCCGGATGCCGGCAATGTCGCTACCCGGCCTGCGTTAGGCCGTCTCGCGTTCGAAGGCATCGCGCTCTACCCGAACGGTGTCATGTACTACGGCGACGAGAATCGTCCCTCCGAGGGAACGCCGGGGGGCGCGTATTTCAAGTTCATTCCGACCACACCGTGGACCGGTAGCGGAGTCATCGACCAGTTGGCGGATTCTCCGCTGACAGCCGGCAAGGTCTACGGGCTGCGCCTCGGAAAGCGCAACGGCAACACCGACTACGGGCAGGGCTCGAACAGCGGGCAGGGTACATGGATACTGGTGGATCCATCGGACAACGCAAACCTCCGAGCGGCGGCCGCCAGCCTGAAGCTCACCGGGTACTATCGTCCCGAGGACGCCGACATCGATGAAGCGTCGCTCGCCGACGGCAACGTCCGCTTCTGCGGCAACAACACGGGCAACGAGGCTCAGGATCGAAACTGGGGCGAAACCATCTGCGTGACCGACGGCACTCTGGAGCAGGCAGCCGCGAACACGTCGACGCCGGAGGTGCAGTACTTCGTGATGGGCACGGCGGACTTCGCCATGATGGACAATATCGCCTATCAGCCGGGCCGCGGCAACTGGGTCATCAACGAGGACGGAGACGGCCCGGATGTGGGCCGCAACAACGATATCTGGGACTGCCTGGAAGACGGTGCCGACCTCGACACGCTCTCCGACGGCTGCATCCGGGTTGCGACGCTCAACGATCTCACTGCCGAATCGACTGGCGGAATCTTCGACGCGGATGGCCACAGCTACTACGTCAGCATCCAGCACAACGTGACGGGCCATGGGGTGATCCTGAAGATCACCGGCTGGCGCTGAACGCAACTGGCATTCGACCGCGCCGGGGCAGACCCCGGCGCGGTTTTCTTTTTCGGCCCCTACTGGACGGTAACACCCAACCGGCCAGCCAGCTCCGGGAAGGTCGCCGCAACGATGTCATGCCGCGGATTCGGTTCCGGGTCGGGCGGACCCGCCGCACCCCACTCGTCCGGCCGGCGCACGAATGCCGTTTTGAAGCCGCACGCCTTGGCGGCGTTGAGATCGAAGTTGTGGCAGGCGACCATCAAACATTGCCCGGGATCGAGTTGCAGGTACTTGGCACAGGTCCGGTAGGCCTCGGGCAGCACCTTGTACTTGCCGATCGCCTCGCAGGAGATGACCGCGTCCCAGCTCAGGCCGTTGCGCCGGGCGGTATCCATGATGATCCGAAAGGTGAGCAGCGTGAAGGAGACGCAATAGAACCGCTGGCGCAGCTCCGGCAGCGTGGCGGGGAAATCCGGCCAGCATTCGAGGTTGTGGATCGCGTCCCACCAGATGCCGCGGCGGTCCTCGGCCGTGAACGCCTCGAGTCCGTTTTCCGCGATGAGCGCATCGAGCGTGTCCCGGTGCACGTCGTCGAAGTTCATCGTCGCGGGCGCGTGCTCGCCGTGATTGACGATGCGCTTCAGCGCCCGGCGCCGGAGCTCGTTGGTGAGCGCGGCCCAGTCCTGCTTCAGGCCGTGGCGCGCACCGGCCGCGGCGAAGGCGGTGCGAATACCCGTATGCCAGTCGAGAATCGTGCCGCCGGTGTCGAATGTCAGCGCCCGGATTTCGCTCAGGCTCATCGCTTGCTCCCTGTGCCCATCGGCTGGTGAAGTCGCAGTCGGGAGTGTAGCCCGCATCCGCACCGCGCCGCCACGCGGGGCGGACGCAGGCGCGCCGGCGGCGGGGAGGCGCCCAGCCGGAATCCCCGCCGGATCTCGGTATGATTCGAGATTCGCGAGGAGGCCAAGCGATGCTGTTCCCCACCACTCTCGTCGGCAGCTACCCGCAACCCGAGTGGCTGATCGACCGTGAGAAGCTGCTGAAGAGCCTGCCCCCGCGCGTGCGCGCGAAGGAGCTGTGGCGCATTTCCGAGGCGTTTCTCGCCGAGGCACAGGACGACGCCACCATCGCAGCGATCAAGGCGCAAGAGGAGGCCGGCCTGGACATCCTCACCGATGGCGAGATCCGGCGCGAAAGCTACTCCAATCGCTTCGCCACCGCCCTGGACGGGGTCGACCTCGACAACCCCGGCGTCGTGCTTGGCCGCTCGGGCCGTCCCAACCCGGTGCCGCGCATCGTCGGTCCGATCCGGCGCCGGCACCCGGTCGAGGTCGGCGACGTCCAGTTCCTGCGGGCGCATACGACGAAGCCGATCAAGATGACGGTGCCGGGACCATTTACGATGAGCCAGCAGGCGCACAACGAGTACTATCCCGACGAAGAGGCGGTGGCAATGGCCTATGCCGTCGCCGTCAATGCGGAGATCCGCGACCTGTTCTCGGCCGGTGCCGATATCGTCCAGGTCGATGAGCCGTACATGCAGGCGCAGCCTGAGAAGGCCCGCCGGTACGGCCTCGCAGCACTCAACCGTGCGCTCGAGGGAATCAACGGACCGACTGCAGTGCACATCTGCTTCGGCTACGCCGCGATGGTGCACCAGCGCCCTTCCGGCTATTCGTTCCTGCCCGAGCTCGCCGGGTGCGCGTGCCGCCAGGTCTCGGTGGAGACTGCGCAGGCCAACCTCGACTGCGCCGTACTGGCGCAACTGCCAGGCAAGCAGATCATGGTCGGCTGCCTGGACCTCAACGACATGACGATCGAGACGCCGGATGCGATCGTCGCGCGCATCCGGCGCGCCCTGCCCTATGTTGCGGCAGCCGACGTGATCCTCGCGCCGGACTGCGGCATGAAGTACCTGCCGCGCGAGGTCGCGTTCGGCAAGCTGAACGCCATGGTCGAGGCAGCGCGGATGCTGCGCGCGGAGTACGGCGGCGGTTGAGAAACCCGGCGCGGGAAGCGGTACTCGGCCCGCATCTCGCCATCGCCCTGAGTCAGGCCGACTCGGCCGCGGCACGCATCGCGTTCCACAGCTCGGCGACGTGGGCACGCTCGGTCGCCAGCGAGCCGATCGACACGCGCACCATCCAGCGACCGTCCAGTACCGCGGGCGTCAGATAGGCCGCGCCCGAGCGGTTGACGCGCTCCGCCCACGCCTGGGTATGACGATCGAGCGCTTCGCCCGCAAGACCGGCGGGCTCGTGCCGGAGGCAGAGCGTCTGCAGCGCCACCGGGGCCAGCACGCGCCACAGCGGCTCGGCTTTGACCCGCTGCTCCAGCCAGCGCGCGTTGTCGAGATCGCGCCGCAGGCGCTGCCGGAGCCGCTCCACACCCTGCTCGCGGATCAAGCACCACAGCTTCAGCGCACGGAAGCGGCGCCCCAGGGGGATGCCCCAGTCGCGCAGGTTCTTGACGCGGCTGTCCACTGCGCTCTGCAAGTAGCTCGGGGTCGTGCTCAGCACGCGCATCAAGTGCTCGGGATCGCGCACGTAATACAGAGAGCAATCGAAGGCGGTGCCAAGCCATTTGTGGGGGTTGAACACCAGCGAGTCGGCGCCTTCTATGCCGTCCCACAGAGGACGGCACTCGGGCAGGATCATCGCCGAGCCCGCCATCGCCGCGTCCACGTGCAGCCAGGTGCCGTGCTGCTTCGCCAGCTCGGCCAGCGCCGCCAGCGCATCGAAAGCCGTCGAAGTCGTGGTGCCGCTGGTGCCGACGATGGCGCACGGCTTCAGGCCCTTGGCGAGATCGGCCTGGATCGCGGCCCGCAGCGCCTCGGGGCGTACCGCGTAGTGCCTTGCATCGACCTCCACGGCGCGCACGTACTCGCGCCCGAAGCCCGCGAGGAGAGCAGCCTTCTCGACCGAGCTGTGGCTGTGCGCGGAGACGTAGACGGTGAGCGGCGGCCCGCCGCCCTGCAGCCCGCCCCTGGCCAGCGCGTACCCCGAGGCGCGTTCGCGGGCGCAGATCAGCGCCACCAGCGTGCTGGTCGACGCGGTGTCCTGGATGACGCCGCTCCACGCCGCCGACAGGCCGACCATCTGGCGCATCCAGTCCGTCATCACCTCCTCGAGCTCGGTGAGCGCGGGGCTCGCCTGCCAGGACAGGCCGAGCACCCCGAGCCCGGTGCTCAGGTAGTCGCCGAGCACCGAGGACAGCTCGCTGTTGGCCGGAAAGTAGCCGAAGAAGCGCGCGCTCTGCCAGTGAGACAGGCCGGGCACCAGGATTTCCTCTACATCGCGCAGGACGGAATCGAACGGCTCCGCTTGTTCCGGCGGCACAGATGGCAACTTGGCCTTGATCTGTCCCGGCTCGGCCGGCGACATCACCGGGCGCTGCTCGATGCCGGCCCGGTAGTCGGCGATCCAGTCGACGAGCTGATGCCCGTAACGGCGAAACTCTTCAGGGGTCATGCACGTGCCTCCCGCTGAGCACATCCCACGTGGGCTGCGAGGGCCGGGCCTGGCCTGTCTTCGGCTGCATGATTGCTCGCTGGTAACGGGTCACTGAAGGGTGCTTGCTTGCGGATGGTAAGCAGCGTTCTTACAGTACGCAACTGGGTACGATACGCAAGGCTGCAGCTGATCGTAGACTTCAGCTTCGCGGGACGGCCGGGAAGCTCGGCATCGGCACCGCCGAGCTGTTGACATGTCAACTTTGTGATGGGAGACTGGCGGGATGATCACAGCTCCCAAAGCCAGGCGGCGTCCGTCAGCCGAGGTCCTGCGCAGGCGCGAGCAGCTCCGACTGGCCAAGCGGGCACAGCGCGATCGCGATCGCGAGGCTGGCCTCGTGCTATGCCAGCTCAAGGTGCGTCCTGCGACGGCGGAGGGCCTGCGGCGCGCCCTCGCGGTTCCCGGCTTCGAGGACACCCTCGCCCGTTACCTGGACGATGCGCTGGTCGACGTGCAGGCCTACCCGAACCTCCAACTGCTGTGCTGGAACCGCGCCGAGCGCTTCATCCCCGCTTCCGACGCGTTTGCCCTCTACGAGCGTAACTGGCGCTTCGTCGACGAGAAGACCCTGCAGCCCGCCGAACGCAAGCTGATCGACCGCCTGGCGCGAACGCACGGCCGGGGCCTGCTCAATGTCTGAAACCCGGTTCCGTCGTCCCAGGCATCAGACGGTCGCTGCGGCGCTGGCCAGCATGAACGGACCGTTTCTGGAGCAGGCGCGCTGTTACTTCGGCGGAGGGACGAGGATCGTACTCGAACTAGGCGAGTACCGGGAGTCCGAGGACCTGGACTTTCTTTGTTCCAGCCCCGACGGATACCGCGCGCTACGCTCCACTGTCACGGACAACTCGCTCGGTGCCGTTCTGGCCGCTCCCGTGCCACTGGCGCGAGAAGTGCGGGCCGATCGATACGGCATCCGCACGTTCCTCGATATCGCCGGCAGCAAGGTGAAGATCGAGATCGTGCTCGAAGGCCGGGTACAGTTGCACGGCGAGATTTGCATGGGCCTGACGGTCCCCTGCCTGGATAGAGTCTCCTGCTTCGCGGAGAAATTCCTGGCCAACGCCGACCGGGGTACCGACGAGGCCATGCTCGGACGCGACGTCATAGACCTCGCGTTCATGCTCGAGGGCTGGGGCACGACGCCGGCGAGGCAAGGCGCGGCGCTCGCACGGCAAGCGTACGGCGACGTCGTCGACCGTGCTGCCAGCGCTGCAGCGAAACGGCTCCTCGACCGCAAAGACCATCTGAAACGGTGTATCTCGGCCCTCGGCATTTCCGATCCGACCCTCCTGGCCACGGGTCTTGCACACCTGGCGGCGACCAATTGGACGGAGAAGCCGCGCCGCCGTTCGGGAAAGTAACCTTTGGCCCGGACGCTGTCGCAGCGTCCTCAGCCTGCTCGCCTGCTCAGCATCGGGAGTCCCGGCTTGCCCAAGAACCTCGCTCCGACTGCAGCCGCAATCGCGTTGCGCGATGACCACGAGCGGCGCTTTCGTGCGCGAGCTCGCCACGCCGGCCCTGTTCAATCCCGGTGCCGGCACCGGTGTGCGCAACAATCTCGCCTTCGAGAGCCTGGCGCTCACGCCCGGCGGCCACACTGTGTACGCCGCGACCGAGATGGCGCTGATCCAGGACGGGCCCCAGACCGGTGAGCCGGGTGTAACCAGCGTGACCCGCGTCCAGTCCTACGACCGGGCCAGCGGTCGGCCGCTCGCCCAGTACGCCTATGTGGTCGATCCCATCGCGGTCACCACGCCCAGTCCCCGGCCGTTCGAGAACAACGGGCTGGTGGAAATGCCGGCGATCGGGGAGAGGCAATTCCTCACCGTCGAGCGCTCTTTCACGCTGCCCGCCAGCTACACGATCCGGCTGTTCCTGACCGAGATCGCGGAGGACACCACCGACGTCCCCAGCCTGCCCTCGCTGGTGGGCGCCACCTACACGCCGATGCGCAAGACGCTGCTGCTCGACCTGAGCGACACCGCGGTCGTCGCCGACGACCTGGGGCTGTTGCCCTCGGCGTCACGGATCCGACCGGCGAGCGCGTCCTCCTGGACAATATCGAGGCCATCGCGCTGGGGCCGCCCTTCAACGGCCAGCCTACCCTCATCCTGGTGGCCGACAACAACTTCGCCCCCAGCCAGTTCACCCAGCTGCTGGCCTTCTCCATCACCGCCCCGCTCCGCGGGGTCGAGGCCCGCTAGCCCAGGGCCAGGCGGCCCAGGCACCACGCGGTGCCATTCAAACCTCGCGGCTCCCGGCCGATATAGGCAAGAGCTGCGTTCCCGGCCATCCCGGCCGGAATGCATTCCACAAGCGAGCGATGGAGCGAGGCAGACAGATTGACCTGGACAAAGCGGGCGCAGCCGGCCTGTCGGGCGAAACTCAAGGACTTTGCGGCCTCGGCGGCCCGCTACGGCCGCGGATCCTGGCACAGGCCGCGCCCGGATGAATGACCTGACGGTCGCGCCCGACGCACCCGCAGCGCGTGCTGCGCTGTCCGGCAGGGCCGTGCGGCGGACCCAGCTCGCGAAGCCGCAGATTGCCGCGATGTACGACCTGCTGGTGCGGAATTTTCGCGGCGTCGACCCGGCGACCTTCGCGCGCGATCTCGAGGAGAAGAACTGGGTCGTCCTGCTCGAGGACGACACCGGCGCCGTGCAGGGGTTCTCGACATTTCTGATGTATGCGACAGCCGCAGCCGGACCGCCGATGACCGTGGTGTACTCCGGCGACACGATCGTCGAGCCCTCCGCGTGGGGATCGACCGCGCTGCCGCGCGCGTGGATCCGGGCGGTCTACGACGCGCGCCGCGACTATCCCAGCGGGGACCTGTACTGGCTTCTGCTCACTTCCGGGTTCCGCACCTATCGCTTCATGTCCGTGTTCTGCCAGAGCTTCTATCCGCGCTTCGACGCCCCGACGCCGCCCGGCGCTCAGCGGCTGCTGGACGCGTTGGGCGCCGAGCGCTTCGGCCCGGCGTACGACGCCGGGTAGTGCGCTTCCCCAAGCCCCAGGTCCTGCGTGAGCGCCTCATCGGCGTGCCCGCGGGAAGATGCGCCGACCCGCACGTGCAGTTCTTCCTCGAGCGCAATCCCGGTCATCGAAGGGGGGACGAGCTGGTCTCGCTCGCCTCCCTCGCCGCCGACAACCTCACGCCGGCCGGACGCCGTATGGCCCGCGCGAGAACCGGCTGCTGATCGACCCAGGCCGCCAATCCATGCCCGCTTCCGGTGACGCACCCGTGCTGAAGGCGATCGGCCTGCGGCTGATGCAAGCAGGGCACCGGCTTTCGCTGGCCCCGGCTCGCGCCCGCTTCGAGCGTGCCCTGCGCACTGTGAAGCGGCCCAATCGGAACGGCTGCGCCGGCTGGTCGCGTCCAACGCCATAGCGCCTACGGCCGCGCCCATCGTTCGATTCGATCGCGTCGGTTCGCCACTGGCAGGAGCGCGTTCCAGTCGTCGGCTATGACGAGCTTCAGCCCTGGGTCTGCGCGCAGCCCAGGGCGAGCCGTCCGTCCTCACCACCGCACCGGTCCGCGTCTTCGAGCGCACCAGCGGATCCACCGCCGCGAACAAGCTCGTACCGTATACCTCGGCGCTGCTCGATGAGTTCGCCGCCGCCACGGGGCCGTGGCTGCACGACCTCTACGCATCCTGTCCAGGCCTGCGCGGCACGACCAGCTATTGGTCCATCTCTCCGGCGACTCGCCAACCCGAGCGCACGGCCGGAGGCGTACCGGTGGGGTTCACGGACGATACCGAGTATTTCGGTCGCATGGAGCGGTTCGCGCTGCGTCACATGCTGGCCGTCCCGGCGAGCCTCGCCCGCATGTCCGACATGGATGCGTGGGCGGATGAGACCGCCCGGCATCTGGTCGCTGCCGCGGATCTCGGCCTGATCTCGGTCTGGCACCCGTCTTTCTTCGTGCTGCTGTTGCGAAGGATCGAAACCAACCTCGGCGCGTTCCTGGACCGCGCGCCGCCTCGCCGGGCGGCTGCCGTGCGCGCCCGCCTGCAATACCAGACCCTGGGCCAGGCGTTGTGGCCGCGGCTCGCGGTCGTATCCTGCTGGACCGAAGGTGCGGCCGCCAGTGTCGTCCCGGCGTTGCGCAGCGCCCTGCCTCACGCCCGGATCCAGCCGAAAGGACTGCTCGCGACCGAAGGCGTGGCGTCGCTCCCGGTTCAGCAGGGCCAGGACCAGGTGAGCGTGGCGGCGGTGGCCGGCCACTTCCTCGAGTTCATCGATCTCGACCGTCCGTCGGCCCGCCCCCGCCTTGCCCACGAGCTGGCGAAAGGAGCGCTCTACGCTCCAGTCCTGTCCACCGGCGGCGGTTTCTATCGCTACCGGCTCGGCGATGCCGTGCGCTGTGCCGGGTTCCATCTCCAGGCGCCGGTCCTGAGCTTCGAAGGACGCATCGACCAGGTGTCCGACGTCTGCGGGGAGAAGCTCGATCCAAGGCTGGTGGCCGCAGCGCTGGGCGAGGCCCAGCGGGTGACCGGGGCCGCGCTCGCATTTGCGCTGATGGCCCCGGCGGCCGGAGATCCTCCGCAGTACTGCCTGTACGCGGAGGGAGTGGATGGCGTGGCGCTGCGGACCCTCTGCGAGGTCGTCGAACAGCGCCTGTGCGACAGCCACGGTTACCGGTACGCGCGCGAGCTCGGGCAGCTCGCGACCGGTCCACGGCGTGGCAGTGAGCGACGGCGCCGCGCGCTATCTGCGCGCGCGCACCATGGCGGGCCAGCGGGCCGGGGACATCAAGCCGGCGCAGCTCGACAACAGCCTGGACTGGAGCGCCGTGTTCCGAGGCACCGCGCAGGCAGCCCCCGTCTGCGTCGAGGCCGCGCGATGAACGCCCCGGTCCGGCTGGAGCTCGCGGGCGTACCCGCCGCGTCGGCCCGCGTGCCGATGCGGGAACGCTGCGGCCTGTTGAAGGACGCCTGGTATGCCGCCGCGCTGTCGAGCCAGCTCACGCACAGGCGGCCGCTGGGACGGGTGATTCTCGAGCAGCCGCTGGTGTTGTGGCGAACCGCGGGCGGACGCGCCGTGGCCATGGAGGATCGGTGTGCGCACCGCAATGCTCCGCTGTCGAAGGGCAGACTGCTCGACGGCAGGATCGGTTGTCCGTACCACGGCTGGGTCTACGACGGGGAAGGTCGCTGCGTCGAAGTTCCTTCGGCCGGACCGGGTGCTTCCCCGCCGCCGTGCGGGGTTCGCTGCTTCCCGGTGCTGGAACGCCAGGGACTGCTGTGGGTGTGGATGGGTGACACGGCTCCGGCCAGCGAACCGTTTCCGATGCCGTACTGGCAAACGCCGGGCTGGGGGACCTACTACATGGTCACCGAGTTCGCCAACGAGGTCACGCACCTCGTCGAGAACTTCATGGATGTGCCCCACACGAGCTTCGTGCACTCGGGTTGGTTCCGGCGTCGCGCCCACCTGCGCGTTCGCGTCGTGGTCGAGCGCACTGCCCGCAGTGTGCTGGTGACCTACGACCTGCCGAACGACCGGATCGGATTCACCGGCCGTCTGCTCAACCCCGACGGCGCGCGCATCGAGCACACCGACAAGTTCTATATGCCCAACACGACGCGGGTGGACTACACGTTCGGGCCACGGCGGGGCTTCACGATCACCAGCACGTGCACGCCGCGCGGGCCGTTCGACACCGTGGTCTACACGCTCATCAGCTACAAGCTCGGCTGGCTGAACGCGATCGCGCCGCTGTGGCTGCCGTTGTATACCCGCGAGGTCATCCGCCAGGACGTGCGGATCATGCGCAATCAAGGAGACAACCTGCGCGCCTTCGGCGGTGAGACGTGCTTCAACTCCACGGATGCCGACCTCCTGCACGAGTACATCGAGTCGCTGCGCGGGCACGCGCAGCGCGGCGGGCAGGGACCGGCCCCGGAGCCGCGCACCGACGAGGTGTTCTTCTGGATCTGAACGCTCCCGGCCGCAGCGAAACCGCGCCCGGGCTGGGCGCGGCCGCCTCTCGCCTGGGCGCCGCGCTTCGCCAGACCCCGGCATGGCTCGGCGCACGGCCGTGGCAGGCGTGGTGGGGCTACATGGCCCTGGTGACGGGTCTGTACGTACTGGCTGTGCGCGCCCCACAGCGCACACCGGTGGTGATCGAGCCCGCCAGGATCGACGCGCTGGTGCCGTTCGTCCCGGCGGCGGCGTACGTCTATGTCAGCTACGCGCTGCTGCTGCCCGTGCTGATCGTGCTCGCGGCTCATCGCCGGCACTTCGGCTGCGTGTTTGCGGCGGCGGCCGGGTGTGGTCTGGCGAACGCGGCGATCTACAACCTGATGCCGACCTGCATCGCCCAGCGCACGCTCGCACCGGCCGGTTCGCTGCTCGCCGGCATACAGCGCCTCGACACGACGCTGGGCGCCGTGCCCAGCGGCCACGTGGCGCTGCCGGCCGCCATCGCCACCGCTGCGCTGGTGATCGCCCTGCGGGGCACCCGCGACGCAGCGGCGGCCTTCTGGGCGCGCGCTGCGACCGCCTACGCGCTGTGGACCGTGGCGCTTGCCGGATCCACGCTTCTGACCCGGCAGCACTATGTGCTCGACATCGCTGCCGGCCTGCTGTTCGGACCCGTGGTCGCGGTCGCAGGCATGTGGGCCCTGCGAAGCTCGATGGATGGCGCCGCAATGCGACCGCTGAGCTCACGCGCCGGGCTCCACCTCCCAACGATCGCCGCGTTCGGCGTCGAGTGGGTCGTTATCGCCGCGACTGCAGCGGCGGCGATGCGTTGGTGGTCCGCTCCCGTCGCCCTTGCGGCCGCGCTCTTCGTAGCCACCAGACAGCACGCGATCCTGGTGCTCTACCATGACGGCGTGCACGGCCTGGTCGCGCGCAACCGCCGGATCAACGATTTCGTCGTCAATCTGGCCGTCGGCGTGCCCCTGCTGCTGCCGATTCATCTCTATCGCGCCCTGCATCTGAGCCACCATCGCCATCTCGGCGCGCAGTGCGATCCAGAGCACGTGCTGCTGTATCGCAATCAGCCATGGAGCTTCCGGCCGCTCCCCACCGGGCCGCTGGTGCGCCAGCTCGCGGGGGACGTGACGGCCTGGAACGCGATCGTCCTGGCGATCCGCTACTGCCAGGAGACGCGCGCTGGCGCCGCCCTGAAGCTGCTGCACACGCGCCCGTTCCCGGAGCTGATCGGGCAGTTCGCGATCTTCTTCGGCGCCATCGCGGCGTCGTTGTCGGTCTGGCCGATCCAGACGCTGCAAGCAGTGCTGCTCTGGTTCGTCCCCTACTTCACGGTCACCCAGCTCCTGCAGAAGCTCCGCAGCTTTGCCGAGCATGTCGCCGCGGACGTCGATCCGAGCCTGTCGTGCAGCTGGCGCCCGGCGCTGCTCGGCCGGCTCACGATCTGGCCGTACAACATCAACTACCACCGCGAACATCACGCGCGCCCCAGGGTTCCCTGGGACCGTCTGCCGGCGCATGTTCCCGGCCGCCGTGCAGCGGCCGGGGCGCCGTCTCCTGGCCGCATGTCTGGAGCGGAGCAGCCCGATGAGCGCGCAGCGCCGTCGTGGTCGAGGGGGAGCACCTGATGCCCCGACATCGAGCCGCAGCCTGGTCGGCGCTGGGACGGTACGGCCGGACCAACCTCGCGGTCACGCTCGCCCAGGTTGTGACCTGGGCCGGACTCCTGACAGCGATCGACAGCCCGCACGCTGCCGTGGGATCGTGCGTGCGGCCGCCGTCGTGCTCCTGTGTCTGATGATGCAGGGCGTGTTCACCATGCTCCACGAGTTCTGCCACGGCAACGCGCACCGCGATCGGCGGCTGAACTACCTGATCGGGTGGGTGAGCTCGACCCTGTTCGGGACGGCGCCTACTCTGCTCCAGGTGCAGCACTGGGGCCATCATCGACGCAACCGGTACCGAGGCCGAGCGCGCCGAGTTCGTCCACGACGGCGAGACCGCGGTGGCCAAGACGGCGCGCTACTACTCCGCCGTGCTCGGTGGCATCTGGCTCGGCTGCTTCCTGTTTCCCCTGATCTGCCCGCTGCTTCCCTACTCCACGGCCCAGCGCCTGGCGCCGCCGGCGAGCGCTTCAACAGCTTCGCCGCCGGCTTCGGCGAGTTCAGCCCGCGTGCGTGGCGCCGCATGCAGCTCGAGGGAATCGGCTCCGCCGCGTTCTGGGTCGGTCTGCTCTGGCTCGGCCCGTGGCGCTGGCAGACGCTGGCGATCGCGTACGCGGCCTTTGCGTTCAGCTGGTCGTCGCTGCAGTGGGTCTACCACCTGCACACGCCGGTTCACGTCGTGGAAGGGGCGTACAACCTGCGCGCGCCGCTGCTGGTGCGGATCCTGTTCCTCAATTTCAACTACAACCTCACGCATCACCGGCGGCCGTCGCTGCCCTGGCAAGAGCTCTACTCGCACAGCGATCAGAAGGAAACGCAGCCGCTCTGGTATCGCTACCTGCTGACCTTCCGGCCGCCGGTGCGGTTGCCGAAAGACCTGTCCGTGCTCGACGAAGCGCTACTTCTGAGCGACCCTGTGCAACTCGCCGAACTGGTATCGCAGTATCCGGGGGCGCGGCTGGCCACGCCGGCCGACAACGCGCGCATCCTCGCGTTCTTCGAGCGGGCGCCGATGCACGCGTCCGCCTTCGACGTGCAGTACCGCGCGGCGTCCGGATTTCTTCAGGCTGCTGCGCTATCAATCCGATCGCGCCTTCGTGATCGTGAGCGAGGATCAGCGCGGCGCCGTGCGCAGCGTCGCAACCATCTCGCTGCGCCCGGGCTGGGTCGACGGCGAGCCCACGACCGTAGGCTACCTGGGCGATCTGCGGATCAGCTTCGACCGCATCCTGAGCCGCGCGTGGCGCCGGCTGTTCGCCGACATCGTGACCCGGGCGCCCGAGATCGAAGAGCTGGCGGACTGCACGCACTGGTTCACCGCCGTCTCGACGAGAACCACGCAGCCGTTGCTGCGCTCGCCGGCGGGGCGGGCGCAACCGCGCATCGCCGCCGCCCGAGCCAGCCTGTGCTGGTGCCGATCGGACCGTTCACGATGCGCAATCTGATCATGCGACTGCCGATCGTCGGCGCTCCCGTTCAACGCGGTGCATGGCGGGTAGGCGAGGCCGGGCCGCCAGACCTGCGCGGCCCTGACTGCGTTCTTCGAGGACGAGAATCGCCGGATCCCGCTCGGCTTCCGCGACGAGCTCGAGCCGGCGCCTGTCGCGCTGGGACGGCCTGTCGATCGACGGATTTCGTCTATGCCGCCGACGCTCGCGGCGTGCTCGCCTGCGTCGCGCCGTGGTCGCCGTGCGCGGCCAAGCAGACCGTCGTCTCGCGCGTACCTGCAGCGCTGCGGCTGGCTCGGCCGCGGCGCCCGCGCGCTGCCGTCCCCGCCGTTGCGCGTGCCCGGACCCGGGCGAACCGCTGCGCATGCCCTACCTGACGCACTTGACGTTCGCGGCCACGGCTCGCGCCCGAGGCGCGTCCCGCGGTGTTCCGGAGCATGCTCGATCGCCTGTTCGATCGGTGGAGCGGTGCCGACTGGCACTGCGGTCGCACTGTGCGACTTCCAGGCGTGGAACCTCGGCCGCGCGCTCGGCGGATTCGTCCAGCAGACCGTGCCCATCACGGTCTACGAGGTCGTGCCGCCTGGCGCGCGCGCCCGAGGCCAGTCGACGCTTCGAACCGGCGCGGCATCAATGCCGCGTGTCGATGCGGCGACCGGCGTTCGAGATGGCAATGGTGTAGGGAGGCATCGTGCCACATCGCACACGTGGACCCCGGAAGGGTTCGAGCGCTATCGGGAGCTCTACCCACGCACGCCGGCCGCTCGCATCCCGACCGGATCCGTCTGGACGACGCGCTTCGCCGCGGCCTGGCGACGGCGGCATCGCGGCGCCGAGCCGGCGCGCTGCGCCCGCACGCCGGCCGCACGACGGTCGTTCTCGTGCGCGGCTATCTCGGGCCACTACATGCCGCGGAAACCTGACCGCGCCGTGCGCGGCGCTCCGGCGCCTCGGGTTCGACGCGTTCATCGCCCGCAATCGGGCCGGCGGCACCGTCGACGCGCAACGTCGCGGTGCTGGCGCGGCAGCTGCGCGAGCGGCCCACGCGCGAGCGCCTGGTCTTCTGCGGCCACAGCCGCGGCGGCCTCGAGTGTCTCGCGCTGCTCGCGGGCGACATCCGATCGCCCGCGCGCTGCGACGGCGTGGCGCTGTCGCAGACGCCGCACGGCCCCTCGTTCGTCATGGAGAGCGTCCTGCAGGGCCGCCATCGCGGGCCGTCCTACCCGCCGCGCCGCCGCGCCGCCGAAGCCCTGCAGCACGCGCGGCTTGCGCTCATCGGCGCGCGGGGCGGCGGCCGCGAGCTCACCTCCGCCGTCTGGCCGGCGCTGGTCGGCGCGGTCGACCGGATCCGCTGGCCCTTCCCGTGTCTGCAGACCGCTTCGTGGTCGTCGCGGCCGACGGCCTGGCTCGACTCGTTTCATGGCGGCTCGGCGAGATCGGGCCCGGCCGGGCGCACGACGGCCAGTTCTTCCTCGACGACCTGGTCTGGCCGGGCCTGCCGCACGTGCTGCTGCCGCACCTGGATCACGCGCAGCCGGCGGTCGGCGGTCGCGGCTTCGATCCACGCCCGCTACTGGCTTGCCGTCCTGTCGGTGCTGCTCCGGATGTCGATGTCCAATCCTGGCTCCGCGGCCCGCGCCAGGCTCGAACCAGAGACGGCCCCGGGCATCCGGGTCTGACCCGCAGGACGAACCGTGCCGACACCGACAGACCAGATCGGACAGGCGATCCGGCGCACCTCGCGCAGGATCTCGAGCATGCGCTCGCCGCCGCCGAGCACTCCCTCTCCCCTTGTGGGAGAGGGCTGGGGCGAGGGAGTGATCCGGCGCACCTCGCGCAGGATCTCGAACATGCGCTAGCCGCCGCCGAGCACTCCCTCTCCCCTTGTGGGAGAGGGCTGGGGAGAGGGGGACAAATGGAGTGCGCGACCGCCGAGCGCATCTGTCGCGCCGCAACGTCCCGCGCGAGCTGCTCGAGCCGGCCACTCCTGCCGGACTGGTGCGCATGGCGCTCGCGGAGTGGGGGATGATGGCTGGCCTGTGGGCGGCGATCGCAGTCGCGCCGTGGTGGCTGTATCCTCCGCTTGCGCTGGCGCTTGCCGGCCGCTTCCACGCGCTCGGCGTCGTCCTGCACGATGCCGCGCACATGCCGCTGCGGCGCAAGACCGCCGGCATTCGCGTGGTCGAAGTCGCTGTGCGGCTACCCGATCGCCTCGACGCTGAACGCGATGCGCTACCACCACCTGAGGCATCACCGCGACAGCGGCATGCAGACTGACCCGTACTACAAGGCCGGCCGCCAGAGCGCCGCTCTGGCATGCGCTCAACGTCCTGCGCGGCGTTGCGCTGCGTGCCGTTCTGGAGTGTCAGCGCGCGCTGGTCGGCGCTGTCGCCTCGATCGTGCCGTCCGCTTCGCAACGTCTACGCGCACGTGTTCCTGCAGGACCGCACGCAGGACGATCTGCGCGATTCGCCCGAAGTGATCGAGTGCGCGCGGGCGGAGTGGGGACAGGTCGTGTGCCAGGGCGGCGTGCTCGCGCTCGCGCTGGCCGTTCCGCCGCGCCCAGTGCTGTGGGGGTATATCGTGCCGGTGAGCATCGCGGGCCTGCTGGCTGCCCGCCGCCTGCTCATCGAGCACGCCTACGAGCGTGTGACGGATCGCCGCATCGAGACAATCATCCGCACGACCAACGACAACCACCTCGGTGCGCTCGGCGCGCGGTTCTCGCGCCGCGCAACATCGGCTACCACATCGTCCACCACATCCATCCCCAGGTCCGGCTCGGCGCGCTGCCGCGGCTGCGCGAGTGGTACGTCCGAGTGCATCCTGGGATCTATCCGCCGGCGCGGCAGTGATCAGGCGGGCAATCGACGCCCGAAACGCAGTCCGCCTAGCCAGCGGGCTGGCCGGCCCTGGCAGGTCCCTTCGCTTCGGCCGCTACAAAGTATAGGCCTGACCCCATCGCATCGGGTGTCTGCGCGAGCTCGCGCACATCGCGCAGGCTCTCGAGCCGCATCAGCCGGTCGAGCAGGGAAGCCGCATCCGGATAGCCCACCGTGCTCGTGCAGTCGACGAACTTTGCGCGCAGCTCATCGTCGCGCAGCGGCAGCTGGGAGTTGCCGCGGGCGAAGCGGATCTCGCCCGAATCGAGTCGCGCGGCCGTCCTTGAGCTTGAGCACCACGCGATCGCTGAACGAGAAGGCCGGCTCCAGCGGGCAGCGCGACCCGGTCGTAGCGATCGACAGCTTGCCCATCGCCTCGCGTACCGACGGCTGAGCGACGAACTCGTCGGTCAGTTCCGCGAGCCCCACCCTGCCCGCCACCAGCGCGCAGGCCACCGCAAACTCGAGACTGAACTTGGCCTCCAGGCCGGTCACCGGGGCATGGTTGCGCAACATGGCGGCCTGCGCCGACGCCGATGGTCGCCTCGACGCGCTCGACGTCGCGGCGCCTGGACGTCGTTCGCACGGGCCAGGTCGAGGACGCCATCGATCACCCGGTGGGTCGCGTAGCACATCGGGTACTTCTTGACCGACAGGCCCAGCTCGAGGATCGCGAGCTGTTTGCCCAGACCCGATGCCGGCCGCTTGCGATCGACGTTGCCGCCCGGCGATAGAGCAACGAGAAAGCCGCCGGCGTGCTCGAATGCGTCTGGGGAGGCGCGTCATCCCGGCCTGGGCCAGCCGCGCCGCCTCGATGCCGTTGGCCGCGGCCCGGCCGGCATGCAGCGGCTTGGTCATGGTGCCGAAATTGGCCGTCAGGCCCGCCGCCAGGCTCGCCGCGATGGCCAGGGCATGCCGCGCCTTGTCCTCGTCGAGTCCGCGCAGGTTGGCGGCCGCCGCGGCGGCCGCGACCGCGCCGAACACGCCGGTCGGATGCCAGCCCTTGGTGTGATGGGAGTCGGACTCGCGGCCGATCAGCTCCGCCCATACCTCGTAGCCGACCAGGTAGGCGCGGATCGCGGCCAGGCCCGATGCGCCGACCGCTTCGCCCTCGGCGAGCACCGCCGGAACCAGAACGGTGCTCGGATGGCCGGCCAGCGCCACGTCATCGTAGTCGAGCGCGTGTGCCGGCGACGCCATTGACGAGCGCTGCCTCGGCCGCGCCAGCGCGCTCGTCACCGAGCAGAACGCTCGCCTCCGCGAGGCTCGAGCGCTTGGCGCGCACATGCGTCGCGCACGAGCCTCGTCACCGGCTCGTCACGGCCGGCAAGCATCGTAGCGATCGTGTCGATGAAACCGGCGCGGACGATGCGGATCGCCTCATCCGGGACCCTATCGAATCCGGGACGCGCTGCGAATGCGGCGAGCTGACTGGTGAGTCCTGGCATGTGACGGTCTCCTATCGTCGTACGCTGCGAATGCATCCTTCCACTACCAGCACACACTCCCTCTCCACCTTGTGGGAGAGGGCTGGGGAGAGGGGTCGACAGCCGGCACTACAGGAGTCCGCTTTCGCAGTCGACCATTGAGCCTTGCATGATCGCCTAACACAATCCACACCCACCCCCGCCTTCGGCCGACCCCTCCTCATGAGAGCGGGTTTGAGAGAGGAGGGGAGAGGCAATTCTCCCCTCCTATCCCAAGCAGGGTGGCACGCGAAGCGTGACGGGATGGTTAGGCCTTACGCCAGTATAGAGGCTAACCCGCTTCGCAGCGACGGGACCAAAACGCGCGCCCCCCGGATGACGTACCATCGCTGTGGGCCCGGGCCAGCCGGCAACGGAGGCAAGCGTGAAAGCAGCAGCGGTGGTGGCGGAGATCCTCAAGCGCGAGGGGGTGCAGTTCCTGATCGGCTATCCCGTCAACCCCATCATCGAGGCGGCGGCCGTGGCGGATATCCGGACCATCATCGTGCGCCAGGAGCGCACCGGGCTGCACATGGCCGACGCGGTAAGCCGCGTGACCTCCGGGGAGCGCATCGGGGTTTTCGCGATGCAGCACGGACCCGGGGCCGAGAACTCGTTCGGCGGCGTCGCCCAGGCCTTCGGCGACTCGGTCCCGATCGTGGTCCTCCCCGGTGGCTATCCGCGGCGGCTGCTCAACATCCCGCCGAACTTCAGCTCCTTGCTGAACTACCAGCACGTCACCAAGTGGGCGGAGCAGGTGATCCAGGTCGAGGCCGTGCCCGACGCGATGCGCCGCGCTTTCGCGCAAGTGCGCAGCGGCCGCCCCCGTCCTGTCCTGGTCGAGCTGCCCTACGATCTGCTCCACGAGGAGGTGCCGGACGGTTGGACCTATGCGCCCGTGCCGCGCCTGCGCAGCGCGCCGGATCCTCGCGCCGTGGCCGACGTCGCGGCGGCGCTGGTAGCGGCCGAGCGGCTGGTGCTCTACGCCGGGCAGGGCGTGCACTACGCCCGCGCCTGGCCACAGCTGCGCGAGCTGGCCGAGCTGCTGGAGGCGCCGGTGACGACGAGCCTGCAGGGGAAGAGCGCGTTCCCGGAGACGCATCCGCTGGCGCTCGGCTCGGGCGGCCGCGCGATCTCCAAGCCGCTGCACCAGTTCCTCACCCGCGCGGACTTGATCTTCGGGATCGGCTGCAGCTTCTCGTCGACCAGCTACGGTGTGGCCATGCCCAAGGGCACGCGCATCATCCACGCCACGCTGGACCCGGCGGACATCAACAAGGACGGGCGGGCCGAGCTGGCGCTGGTCGGCGATGCGGGCCTCACCCTCGACGCGGTGCTCGCCGAGGTCCGCGAGCGGCTGGGCGGCAAGCCCGCGCGGGCGCGCACAGGCCGTTGCCGGACAGATCGCCCAGCTCAGGAGCGAGTGGCTGGCGCAGTGGATGCCGCGGCTCACCTCCGAGGCGGCGCCGCTCTCGCCCTATCGAGTGATCTGGGACCTCCTGCGCACGGTGGATGTGGCCAACACGATCATCACGCACGACGCGGGCAGCCCGCGCGACCAGCTCTCGCCGTTCTGGCAGCCGGTGGCGCCGCTCACCTACCTCGGCTGGGGCAAGACCACGCAGCTGGGCTATGGCCTGGGGCTGGCGATGGGCGCCAAGCTGGCCGCGCCCGACAAGCTTTGCATCAACGTCTGGGGCGATGCCGCCATCGGCTTCACCGGCATGGATTTCGAGACGGCGGTGCGCGAGCGCATCCCGATCCTCTCGGTTCTGCTCAACAACTTCTCGATGGCCATCGAGTTGAAGATCATGAAGGTGGCCACCGAGAAGTACCGCTCGACCGATATCAGCGGGAACTACGCGGACTTCGCGCGCGCCCTGGGCGGCTGGGGCGAGCGCGTGACGCAGCCCGGCGCGATCGTCCCGGCCATCCAGCGCGCAATCGCCAAGACCCGGGAGGGCACCCCGGCGCTGCTCGAGTTCATCACCGAGCAGGCAGTGGACTTCTCGATCTTCCCGTGACTTGCAGGTGTGAGCGCCGTGAGCGGCATCGTCGACGCGCATCATCACGTCTGGCGTCGAGCCGATCTGCCCTGGCTGGCCGGCCCCATGCAGCCGCGCATCTTCGGACCCTATGAGCCGATTCGCCGCGACTATCTGATCGACGAGTTCTGCACGGACCTGGCGGGATGCGGCGTCGTCCAGTCGGTTTACGTGCAGGCGAACTGGGCCCCGCAGCGGTACGAGGACGAGGTGGCCTGGGTCCAGCGCATCGCCGGTGAATCGGGGTGGCCTCACGCGATCGTCGGCTATGCCGACCTCATGACGCACCGGCCTGCGCGCCCGGCTCGACGCCCTCGCCCGCTATCCCTTGATGCGGGGCGTGCGCATGCAGCTGCACTGGCACGAGAACCAGACGTATCGATTTGCCCCGCGCCCCGACCTGTGTGCCGATCCGGTGCTGATCGACAACGTGAGGCGGCTCGCGGACTATGGCTGGAGCTTCGATCTGCAGGTCTTCAGCGGCCAGATGGCCGGGGCGGCTGCGCTCGCCGGGGCCTGCCCGCAGGTGACCTTCGTGCTGCAGCATGCCGGCATGCTCGAGGATCTGTCGCCGGCGGGCCGCGACGCCTGGCGCAGCGGCCTGGCCAGGCTTGCCGCCCAGCCCAACGTGGTCACCAAGCTGTCCGGCTTCGGAACCTTCATCCACCGCAATGATCCCGGCCACATCGCCTGGATCGTCGCCCAGAGCGTGGCCTTGTTCGGTGCGCAGCGTTGCCTGTTCGGCTCCAACTTCCCGATCGAGAAGCTGTGGACCAGCTATCCGGAGCTGCTGGAGGCGCATCTGCAGGCCAGCGCGGCACTCACGCCGGCGCAGCGCAGCAGCATCTTCGGCGACACCGCGCGCCGCGTCTATCGCCTCGCGGACAGATGAAGGGCAACCGGGACCATCCGCCCAGCTAGTTGTGCACTAGCGGGCCGAACAGGACCCACTGCCTGCCGTTGAAGCGCATCAGCTGCATCTGCTTGACCGGATCGTAGTCCGTGGCGCTGGTGTTGAGCGAGATTCCGGGCAGGAGCATGGGCAGCCGCACGGCCTTCAAGCTTCCGGCGTGGTGCATCACGTTCTCGCGCGTGAGGTTGTCACCGCACTTCTCCAGCACGTGGACCATGATCTGCGCGGCGGCGTAACCGTAGACGTTGTAGATGTCCGCGCGATCGCCCTGCGGGTAGTACTTCTCCATCCAGGCGACCCAGTCGCGGGTGGCCGGATCGTCCTTCCATTGCGGATCGGTGGGATCCTTCAAGTAGGCCGAGGACAAGATGCCGACCGCTTTCTCGACCCCGGCCGGCTGCAGAACGGCGCTCACCGACGTGGCGGTGTAGGCGATGAACTCCAGTGGCCGCCAGCCGATGTCGTACGCCTTGCGGATGGCCTGCGCGGCGAACTTGGGCGAGCCGAAGTTGAAGAACACGTCGGCGCCCGATGCTTTCAGCGAGACGATCTGCGAATCCACGGTCGCGTCGGTGAACTCGTAGGCCTGCTCGGACACGATCATCGTTGCCGCCTTGTCGCCGAACAGCTGTTTGACCGCCCTGAGGTAGTCGTTGCCGAAGTCGTCGTTCTGGTACAGGATGCCGATGCGGGCCTGCGGCTTGTTCTCCAGCACATAGCGGACGTAGCCGGCGGCCCCGGTGCGCTGGCTCGGCAGAAACGCCATGGTCCATGGGTACTTGCCCGGATCGCCCCACTTCATCCCGGTCGCGGCGATGAACAGCTGCGGCACACGCTTGGCGTTGAGATACTTGAGGACGGAGACGTTGGTAGGCGCCCCCAGGGAGCTGAACAACAGCAGCACCTGCTCGGACTCGACCAGCTTGCGCGTCTGCTCGACCGTGCGCGGCGGGCTGTAGCCGTCGTCCAGCGAGATCAGTCTGATCTTCCTGCCGTTGACGCCGCCGCGCTCGTTGATCATGGCGAAGTAGGCGGCCTGTGCTCTGCCCAGGGTGCCGAAGGCCGACAGCGGGCCGCTGTACGGCATGGTCTGGCCGATCACGATCTCGACGTCGCTCACGCCGGGGCCATACTGCTTCTCGGCCGACGCCTGGGGGAGTGCCTGGACGGCGAGCAAAGGCACCAGCAGCCAGGTTTTCCAGCACCTTGTCGGGGTCATGGCAAGCCTCCGTGTCGGGTCGCACAGCGGCACCTTAGCCGCATCGCGGCCTTCCTGCCAGGGGCGTGTACCGGCGTCACACCGAACGGTTCCTGTCGATGCGCGGATATCGCTCAATCCGAGCTGACTACAAAGTATAGGCCTGACCCCGAACTACGGGGTCAGGCCTATACTTTGTAGTTTGTCCGCCGGCGGTCAGCCGCCGCGGATCGCCGGGACCAGATGCACCTCGCTGTCCGGCCGGATCGGCGCGAACCACGCGTCCTGGAAGATTTCGCCGTCGATGGCGATGGCGTAGCCAGACTCGAGATGAGGCGCAAGCGCCGGGTAGCGCTCGCCGAGAGCGCGCAGCAGCTGGCGCACGTCGCGAGCGTCGATCTCGAGCTCCGACTCGCCGCCCGCCAGCTGCTTGAGGGTGCCGCTGAGGATCACGCGCGCCACGCCGCCAGTCCCGGGCTGCTTCGCACGCACGTCCTCGCGACGTTGCGCACAGGAAGCGCTATGCGGCCGTCTTCGCCCGCGACGCGCGGTTCGCGTCGATCGCCGCCAGCACCCGTGGCGGCGACATCGGCAGCGCCGTGAAGCGGATCCCGGTGGCATTCGCGACGGCGTTGGCGATCGCGCCCATCGGCGGCACAATCGGGGTCTCCCCCACCCCGCGCACCCCGTACGGATGGCGCGGATTGGGCACCTCGACGATGACCGTGTCGATCATCGGCACGTCCGAGCACACCGGGATTCGATAGTCGAGGAAGCCGGGGTTGAGCAACCGCCCGTTATCGTCGTAGATGTACTCCTCGTTGAGCGCCCAGCCGATGCCTTGCACGGCGCCGCCCTGCATCTGCCCCTCGACGTAGCTCGGGTGCACTGCCTTGCCGGCATCCTGGATCGCGGTGTAGCGCAGGATGGTGACTTTGCCGGTCTCGGGATCCACCTCGACATCGACCACGTGCGTGGCGAGACTGGGTCCGGCGCCCTGCGCGTTGATGGCGGCGTTGCCGACGATCGGGCCGCCGGTCTTGCCGGCGGTCCTGGCGATGTCGGCGAGCGACAGCGGCTTCTTGTCGCCGGCGCCGGCGGGGTGAGCATGGCCGTCGTCCCAGCCGACCTCGTCGACCGGGATCTCCCAGATCTTCGCCGCGCGCTCGCGCAGCTGGCGAATCACGTCGCGCGCGGCCTCGACCACCGCCATGCCGCTGGAGAAGGTCACCCGGCTGCCGCCGGTGAGGAAGTTGAATCCGAGCGCGCTGGTATCGCCGATGATCGGCCTGACCTTGTCCAGCTCGATGCCCAGTTCTTCAGCGGCCATCATCGCCAGCGAGGCGCGCGAGCCGCCGATATCGGGCGTGCCGGCGACCAGCGTGACGGTCCCGTCCTCGGAGAGATTGAGCGCGGCGCAAGTCTCTCCGCCGATGTTGAACCAGAACCCTGAAGCCACGCCCCGACCCTGGTTGGCCTTCAACGGGACGCGGTAGTTCGGGTGCTCGCGCGCCGCCTCGAGGGTCTGCACCAGGCCGATGGGGCCGAACTTCGGTCCGTACGCGGCCTTGGTGCCCTCCTTCGCCGCGTTCTTCAGCCGGAACTCGATCGGGTCGAGCCCCAGGCGCTTGGCGATCTCGTCGATGACGGACTCGACGGCGAACTCCGAGATGGGGCCGCCGGGGGCGCGGTAGGCGGCGACCTTCGGCCGGTTCACCACCACGTCGAATCCGACCACCTTCACGTTCTCGAGGTCATACGGAGCAAACGCGCACATGCATCCGGGCTGCACCGGCGATCCCTGGAAAGCGCCCGGCCTGGTACTTGAGCAGCGCCTCCGCCGCGACGATGCGGCCCTCCCGCGTAGCGCCGACCTTCACCCACATCTTCGCGCCGGAGGTGGGTCCGGTGGCCTGGAACACTTCCTGGCGCGACATCACCATCTTCACGGGCTGCCCGGCTTTGCGTGACAGTGCCAGCGCGAGCGGCTCGAGGTAGACGACCGTCTTGCCGCCGAAGCCCCCGCCGATCTCGGACGCGGTCACGCGCAGCTTCGACTGCTCCATGCCCAGGAGCCTGGCGCAGAAGCTGCGCACGATGAACTGCCCCTGGGTCGTGCACCACAGCTCCGCCTGGCCGTCCTCGGAGACGCTGGCGAGGCAGGCGTGCGGCTCGATGTAGCCCTGGTGGACCGGCTGGGTGTCGAACTCCCGCTCGACCACGACGTCGGCCTTGGCGAAGCCAGCCGCGACGTCGCCCAGGCTGAACTCGACGCGCTTGGCGATGTTCGAGGACCGCGCCGGCCGCGGCTCGACGCCGATCGTGTACATCTCCTCGTGCAGCAGCGGCGCATCGGGTTCCATCGCCTTGGCCACGTCCAGCACGTGCGGCAGCACTTCGTACTCGACCTCGATGAGCTTGAGCGCCTGCGTCGCGACGGCCTCATTGATCGCCGCCACCGCCGCGACCGCGTGGCCCTCGTACAGGGCCTTCTCGCGCGCCATCACGTTGCGGGTCATGTCGCGGTAGTTGACCATCATCTCGCCGGCCGGGATGAACTCGGAAGGCAGGTCGCACAGGTCGGCCGAGGTGATCACCGCCTTCACTCCGAGCAGCGCCTGGGCCTTGGACACGTCGATCGACTTGATCCGTGCATGCGCGTGCGGGCTGCGCAGCACCTTGCCGATCAGCATGTTCGCCACGTGCAGGTCAGCGCCGAACTTGGCGCGGCCGGTGACCTTGTCGACTCCGTCCGGGCGCAGCGGGCGCGTCCCGACGATTTTCAACTGCCGCTCCTTCAACCCTATCGTCCTCGGATCGTTCATCGCCCTAGTTCCCTCTCATCTCGTTGGCCGCGTCGAGCACCGCACGCACGATCTTGTCGTAGCCCGTGCAGCGGCACAGATTGCCCGCCAGCCAGTATCTCACTTCGGTTTCGGTCGGGTCGGGATTGCGCTCGAGCAGCGCCTTCGCGGCCACCAGGACACCCGGCGTGCATATCCCGCATTGCAGGGCCGCGTGCTCGAGGAACTTCTGCTGCAGCGGATGCAACTGGTCGCCGTGCGCCATCCCTTCGATGGTCTCGACGCTGCGCCCCTGCGCCTCGACGCCGAGCACCAGGCACGCGCATACCAGGCGCCCCTCCAGCGTCACGCTGCAGGCGCCGCAGTCCCCCGAGGCGCAGCCTTCCTTGCTCCCGGTCAGAAACAGCACGTCGCGCAGCACATCGAGCAGAGTCTGCTCTGGCGTGCACAGGAACTCGACCGGGTTCCCGTTGATGGTCGCGGTCACATGATACTTGGCCATTGCGTTGCCAATCTCCTGTCAAGAAACTTTGCGCCAGCGCTCAGCCGCGGTCATGCACCAGCACAACCTACCACTGCGGCCGCCTGCCCGCGCGGGCCGCTGCGCCCGCAGGTCTCATCGTGCCCTGGCACGCTCCAGCGCGATCTGCGCGGCGCGCCGGGCGAGCACACCCGCCACCTTGACGCGGTACGCGATCGTGCCGCGCTTGTCGTCGATAGGCTTGCAGGCCGCGCTGGCAGCCGCCGCCAGTGCAGCGAGCGCCGCGCCATCGACGCGGGTCCCGATCAGGGCCTTGGCCGCGTCCGCCACCAGCAGCGGTGTGGGCGCCACGGCCCCCAGGCCCACCCTTGCGTGGGTGCAGACGCCCGCCTCGTCGAGGGCGAGTGCCACCCCGACTCCCACCACCGCAATGTCCATCTCGGTGCGGGGAATGAACCGCAGGTAGGCATCGCCCGAATGCGGGCGGGGCCTCGGCAGCCGGAAGCCCACGATGAGCTCTCCGCGGGCGAGCGAGGTCTTGCCCGGGCTGGTGATGATGTTCTCGACCGCTACCTCGCGCTCGCCGCCCGGCCCCGCCACCTCGCAGACCGCACCGGCCGCGATCATTGCGGGAACGCTGTCGGCGGCCGGAGAGGCATTGCAGAGATTGCCTCCGGCGCTGGCACGGCCCTGGATCTGGGTCGAGCCGATGAGCTGCAACGCCTCGACCACGCCCGGCCACGCGGCTCCCAGCGCGGCATGCTCGCCGATCTCGGCACAGCTGGCCGCCGCCCCGATGCGAAATCCGTGCGCCTCTGCTGCTATGCCGCGGAGCTGGGGGATGGCCTTCAGATCCACTACGAGCTGCGGAGCGGTGAGGCCGGCCCGCAGCTTCACCAGCAGATCGGTGCCACCTGCGAGAACATGCGCCGCCCCGTTGTGGGCGGCAAGGAGCTCGACCGCCTCCTTCACCGTGCCCGGGGATCGATAGTCCATGTGCGAAGACCTCCGTGTGCCTGGGCGAATTATGGCAGCTTGCGCCGCTCGCTGCCCGGAAGACGTGCTACGGTAGGCGCACGATCATCGACGGGACGTTGGATCCGGCGACGATGACGCCCGCGCCACCGGCGCGACTCCGACGTGAAATGAGGGACAGATGGCAGATCTGAACGAGGTCAAAGCGAAGCAGCAGCGGATGTGGGCCACCGGCGATTTCTCCATGATCGCCTGGAATACGGTGTTCCCCGGCGAGCTGCTGTGCGAAGCAGTCGGGCTCAGAGCCGGGCACAAGGTGCTCGACGTCGCGACCGGCAGCGGCAATACTGCCTTGTCGGCCGCGCGCCGCGGCTGCACGGCAGTCGGAATCGACTACGTGCCCGCGCTCATCGAGCGCGCGCGCGAGCGGGCGGCGGTGGATCACCTGCCGGCGCGCTTCGAGGTAGGCGACTGCGAGGCGATCCCCTGCGCGGACAGCTCGTTTGACGTGGTGCTGTCGGTCTTCGGTTCGATGTTCGCGCCGCAGCAGGAGAAAGCCGCCCAGGAGCTGCTGCGCGTTTGCCTTCCCGGCGGGACGATCGGCATGGCGAACTGGACCCCGGACGGGTTCTGGGGGCAGGCCTTCGGCCTGCAGGCCCAGTATGTCCCGCCGCCGCCGGGGCTGCGGCCACCCATCGAATGGGGCACCGAAGCCAGGTTGCGCGAGCTGTTCGCCGATGCCATTGGTTCGCTGCACATCACCAGGCGCGGCGCGCTGTTCCGCTATCGCAGCAGCGCGCACTGGATCGAGGTGTTCAGCACCTACTTCGGCCCGGTGATGAGAACCCTCGAGGCGCTCGATGAACAACGCCGGCGCGCCTACCTGGCCGATCTCGACGCGACGCTCAACCGCTTCAATCGCTCGGGCGACGATACGCTGATGGTGTCGGCCGACTATCTGGAAGTGGTGATGACAAAGAAGCCGTGATCGGCCCGCGGAGCAGGTCCGAGTCTTGCTGGCACCATGGCCGTCAGCGAGACAATATCCTCCCTTCCGGACCGGGCGCTTACTATGACAGCACGAAGACTCGTATTCGCCATCTGCATCGCAGCCGCCTTGTCCGCGGGGAACGCGCAGGCGCAATCCCCAGGCATGTACTGGCGCGTGGACACCGGCTACGCGTGGGCGGCAAATGCCGAACTGAAGGACAAGGACTCCAGTTCCTTCGGATACATCTGCGGCGCCTCGATATTCACGGGTTGCTTCAACCCCCCCGGCGAGCTGAACGATATTGGACAGTCCTGGACCGCGGGAGTCGGCGTCGGCTATCGTTTCACGCCGCGGCTCCGCGCGGATGTGACCTTCGGCTACCGGAGTGGATTCGAGCTGGACGACAGCGACAAGGCCCCTTCCAGCTACAGAGCCGACATCACGTCCTACAACGCCATGGTGAACGGCTATGTCGATTTCCCGCTCGAACGGTGGCCGCGCGTGGTCCCGTACATCGGGGCGGGCATAGGGTATGCAAACAATAAGATTGAAGACATTCCCAATTGGAATCTGCCCCCGCTGCCACCGGGCGTTTCGACTCTACGCGGCGGCTCCTCGAGCAACCTGGCCTGGCAACTTTCGGTCGGAGCGAGCATCGCACTGACCCCCAAGATCATCCTGGATGTGGCCTACCGATACCTCGATTCGGGCAAGATTGAAACGAACTCGGGTAATGTCACCGGGTTCTTTGCGCAGCCCTACGACGGCGCCAACGGATACCTGCGTACCCAGGAGCTGCAGGTCGGGCTGCGGTTCTGAGCTGAAGGCGGTCAGGGGGTCGAACGGTCCCTCTACCACACGTACGCGAACGCCGGAAACGCTTCGCTCTTGCTCCCACGCGGGTCGCAGCCGGCTTCGATGAGGCCGGTGTCGGAGTCGAACTGGGCCGCGGAGACGAAGCCTTCGGTCCAGTCCGGCGCTATGTCGAGGTCATGGCCGCGGCGCTTCAGCGCTTCGATCACCTCGGTGCCGAAGCGCGGCTCGATGCGCACGCGGTTGGGATAGCCCTCGTGCGGCGCGAAGAAGCCGGGAAAGTGCTCCGTCGACAGCTTGGGAGCCTCGATGGCCTCCTGGATCGTCATGCCGAAGGCCGCACGGTACAGATAGAACTGCAGCAGCCACTGCCCCTGGTTGTCCCCGCCCATGGTGCCGAAGGTCATCCACGGCTTGCCGTTGCGGAAAGCGAGCGAGGGCGTGAGCGTAGTGCGCGGGCGCTTCCCCGGTGCGACCACGTTGGGATGGTGCGCTGGCGCGAGGTAGAAGGTCATCATGCGCACCGAGAGCGGAAACCCGACGGACTCGACCACCTCCGCCGACATCAGCCACGCGCCGCTCGGCGTGAACGAGGCCATGTTGCCGTGTGCGTCGATGGCGTCCACGTGCACGGTGCCGGCGCCCCAGGACTTCGGCGTGAAGCGCTCATCCTCCGGCAGCAGCCCCGCATTGCGGCGGGCATCTCCCGGGCGCAGCTCCCGGCTCGCCCAGCCCTGATCGATCAGCTGCGCGCGCTGCGCCGTGTACTCGTCCGACAGCAGGGCGTCGGCCGGCACCATGGCCTGCGTCGGGTCGCCATAGTACTGCTCGCGATCGGCGAAGGCGAGCTTCATCGCCTCGATCAGTAGATGGCAGTAGTCCGCGCTCGCCGGGCCCATCGCCTTCACGTCGAAGCCCGACATCAGCGCGATGGTCTGCAGCTCGGCCGGTCCCTGGGTCCAGAACCCGCACTTGTAGAGCTCGGTGTCGCCGAACCGCAGCCGCGCCGGCTCTTCGATCCTGGTTTCGAAGCGAGCGAAGTCCTCCAGCTCGAGCAGCCCATCGCGGGCTTTGGAGAATTTCACGATCTCCGCCGCGACCTCGCCGCGGTAGAAACCGTCGTGCACCCTGGCGAGCTTGGCGGCCCGATTGCCGCCCGCGCCGCCCTCGAGATTGGCGAGCCAGTCGTAGATGCGCGCGAGCGCAGGGTTTCGCACCAGCTCGCCCACGTCGGGGACACGCCCGCCGGGAAGATAGACCCGCCCGCTCGCCCGCCACTCGTCGAGGAACTTCTCGCGCAGCGCGACCAGGCCGTACTTGTGCTGCTGGCGCAGGCCCACCGAGAGCGGAAAGCCTTTGCCTGCGAGCTCGCGCGCGTGAGCCGAGACGTCCGCGAAGCTCATCGTCCCCCAGCGCGAGAGCACGGTGATCAGCGCGGAAAACGCGGCTGGCACGCCCGCCGCGAGGATGCCCTGGTCGGGCACATCGGCAAGCCCGCGCGCGCGGTAGGCCTCGGGCGTAGCCTTCATCGGGGCGGCAGTGTTGCCGTTCACCGCGATCACCCGCGCCTCGCCCGCCAGGCGCAGCAGGATGGGGCACTCGCCGCCGATGGTGTGCATCTGCGGGTTGACTACGCCTTCGACCAGCGTCGCGGCGACCGCCGCGTCGATCGCGTTGCCGCCGGCTTTCAGCACGTCGACGCCGGCGCCGACCGAAAGATAGGAGTTGGCCGCGACCGCGCCGTGGGTTCCGATCAGGCGTGGATAGAACGTCGTCGAGTCTGTCGGTAGAAGTCGATAGGATCGTTTGCTCATGCTCGTCGTATGCTCATGCTCTCGGAACCCTGCGATGGTGTGCCCCCCTCCCCTTGCGGGAGAGACCCCATGACGCGGGCGCGCCACGAATCGAGCCCATCAACCAGCGCCTCCTCCAGTCCCCTCTCCCCTCGTGGGAGAGGCGCGCTGGAGCGCGGAGCAGGGGCCCCGCCGTGCGGGGATGCGACCGCGAAGGCGCGCGTGGCCCTCGACCGTGCGGGCGACGACATCCCTCTCCCCTTGCGGGAGAGGGCCAGGGAGAGGGGGGCCCGCTCGCGTGTTCTCACCCTCTCCCCCGCCCTCTCCCATCAAGGGAGAGGGAGCCGTTGTCCGCGCTCCGCGCGGGGAGGTTCATGGGTAGGGCAGAGGTGAGGGGTACGAACTGTTGTACACGCCAGAGGTGCCAGATGATCGCGGATTTGCCGCACCTGCGCAACGTTCCCGGTGCGCTCATTCGCAGCAGACGATCGCGCAATTCACGGTAAACTTGCCGCCACTCTGTTATCCGCCCCCGGCCCCGGGATCGTGAAACGCCTCATCGCCAAGACGCTGCGCAGACTGATCGGCCCGCCGCGCCCGACCAGCGTGTCGGACAACGCAGCCTATCCGCAGTTCTGCTGGCAGGCGAGCCGCGACGAGCGCGTGTTCGCGCGTTTTCGCAGCGATCCCACGTACAACGCGATCCTCGAGCACGTCTCTCAGGAGCAGGGCGAGGAATACCTGCGGATCATCTCCGCGGATGCCCAGCTCCTCGGCGCGATGGATCGCTTCAGGAGCAACGACGACTACGGAGGCCCCACGACGTTCGAATATCCGTCGGTGGGCAGGTTTTCTCCCAGCACGCTGCGCTACATCAAGGTGCTTGGCGACCTCAGGTGGCGCTGCGCTGAGTCCCAGCGACCCGCCTTGCCCTTGCGACCATAGACCAACCATGCCTGATTCGAAGATCGTTGCAGCTCCCGCGCTTGCCGGCGCGCTGTTCGCGCTCGGCGGCCTCCTTCTCGCCGGCTGCGCCTCGACCCGCATCCAGGCGCAGTGGACCGATCCCCAGTTCACCGACCACGCCTTGCGCGGCGCCAAGGTGCTCATCGTGTGCAACGCCAGCGAGCCCACGCTCAAGCGCATCTGCCAGGACCAGCTCAGTGCACAAGTGCTGGCATCCGGTGCCACGCCCGTGAGCGAGCCCGCCTCGGACGACCCCGCGGCTGGCGCTGCGCCGATCAGCCACGAGCTCCTCGCCGCTGCGCGCAGTGCCGGCGCGAAGGCCATCCTGTCTTCCGCCCTCGCGCCGGAAGCGACGGTCGTGAATCCCGGTCCAACTGTTGGATTCGGTGTCGGTGGCTTCGGGGGCTCGGGCGGCTGGCACAGCGGGGGCGGCGTCGGCGGCAGCGTTGGCGTCTCGGTCCCGGTCGGCGCCGGACGCGTGAATACGGCCTACGCGGCGAGCATGGTGCTGACCGACGTAGCCAGTGGCCGCATGATGTGGACGAGCAAGGTGACGGCGCCCGCTTCGCAAGACGTCGGCGCGCAGATCGCCGAGCTTACGAAAACCGGCCTCGACGCGGCACGCAAGGCCGGACTGTTCTGAGTCGCACCCTGCACGCCAGCAGCGTGCTCGCGCCCGTTCTCCTGGGCGACGCCTGTGCCAGGCCGGGCTGGCGGGAAGATCCGAGCGATCAATCGCGAGGACGGCGGGCTGCGCGTCGAAATCGAGCTCCCGGCCGACGCCCTGGAGGCGCAGCGGCTGCCCAGGTAAGGCCGGAAAACGAATCACCGCGGCATGGGCGGCGCATCGCCCGCACAGCTCAGTGCACCGGCTTGCATCCCGTCTTACCTGGTCTGCGGCGGAGGCGCCGACGCGGTGAACATATAGCGATGAATCTTCCATGCGCCGTTCTCGCGCTTGAACAGGAACAACTCGCTGTTAGCTCCACGTCCGCCTCCACACCGGTCGCAATGACGGTGAAGCGTCCCGTCGAACTGGTACGGGCCCAGGCCAGATCCCCGACGACTTCCGCTTCATGCACAGTGAAATGACCGTTGAGCTGCCGCCGCGCGCGGGTCGGTCATGCGCATGCTGGCCCGTACGCAAACTTCGTGACTCGCGTCGTCGAGCAGTGACGAATCTCGCTTCGTCACGCACAAGTCCGACCCCAATCGGCGACAGCGTGTCGCAGATCACGCACAGATGCATCCTGACGACACTTGACACGCATCGGCGAGGAGTTCAGCCTTCGCGTCACGCATCGGTGAAATTGGGAAGGAGTGTGCCATGCGTCCGCTCTTGCTGGTGTTGTCAGTGCCGCTGGTCAGCTTTCTGTGCACCACGTACCTGCTTGTCTTGTTCCTCAAGCTCGCAAATTCCGCGCGGCAATCGACACTGCGCACATCGGTTGAGTACGCTGCAGCCGATGTCATGCCGATCCCACGAGCTGTCCAAATCTACAGGCCGCAACCCGCACCGCGCGGCTTAGCCTTGCCGCGCATCCGCTCGAGCGCGATGAGAATCTGAGAGCGCAGCACCTGCGCTCGGCGCCCTTCAGCCAAGGGCGCACCTCGTTGTTCCCGCACTACGCGATGACGACGCGTGCGCATCGGCGCAAGGACTCGGGCGAGACATTGCCGCTCAACGCATCAACGCACTGCCACAACCCAGGAGGACCGCCATCGATCGAGACTAGAGCCAGATAACTTGTGCGTCGGGGAGAGGTTTGTATTGCCAGTAGAACCTACTGAGATGCCGGGGACGGAGTAGATGCAGATTGTGCAGGCGCTTTCATTTGTGGATGTTCAGACTGGTCGCCGGTCAAGAACCAGGATCGAATGTGGGGATGTCATGCAAGCAACCTCCAGGATTGTCGCGCGCCATAGCGCCGTTAGCAGCAGTAGTGTCTGTCACGTTGGGCCAGGGGGTATGGGCCCAGATTCCGCGAATACACCGCTGATCGGTCAGGTCGAGAGATCTGTCCCGGATCCCGCAGAGCTGGCCAAGTACATCAGAGACAAGACCGCAGATGACGCGCTCCCCGACGCGCGCTGCGCTCCCCGCCGCGCGGAGACGCCCTCCTCCCGCGGTCCGGAGGACGACGCCCCCTCCCTCGGCGGACATCACGACGGCCTCCAGGAGGTTCGAATCCCCCACGAAGCCCGCAACGAACGCGCTCGCCGGGCTCTCGTAGAGCACGCGGGGCGCCGCCACCTGCTGGATTCCCCCCGCCCGCATCACCGCCACCCGGTCGGAGAGCTCCATCGCCTCGTCCTGGTCGTGGGTCACGAGGACGACGGTGATGCCGAGCGCCCGGTGAAGGTCGCGGAGCTCCGCGCGCAGCGTCTCGCGGAGCGCACGGTCGAGCGCCCCGAAGGGCTCGTCCATCAGGAGCACGCGCGGCCGGAAGACCAGCGCCCGCGCCAGCGCCATCCGCTGCTGCTGCCCGCCCGACAGCTGCCGCGGCAGCCGGTCCCCGTGGCCGGGCAGGCGGACCAGGTCGAGCATCGCGCCCACGCGCGCCGTCACCTCGGCCTCCGAGGCTCCCCGCACGCGGAGCGGGAAGGCCACGTTCTCCCGGACCGTGAGGTGCGGGAAGAGCGCGTAGTCCTGGAACACCATGCCGACCTCGCGCCGGTGCGGCGGCCGCGCCGCCACGTCCACGCCGTCGATCCGGATCGTCCCCTCGTCCGGCGCCTCGAACCCGGCGATCAGGTTCAGCACCGTCGTCTTGCCGCAGCCCGACGGTCCGAGGAGGGTCACCAGCTCGCCGGGCTCGACCTCGAGCGCGAGGCGGTCGACGGCCGTGACCGCGCCGAACCGCTTGGTGAGATCGGTCAGGCCGAGCCGGGCGCCGTCCCGCCTCCCGGGATCGGGTTGTCGCGACGGCGCACCGGCCGACGGCACGATCGGGGCCGGGCCCGCCTCGGGATCCGGCATCGCATCGTCTCCCCGCCCCCGGGCCACGCCGAATCGCGCCACGACGCCGAGGAGGCCCAGCGCCACGACCATCTGGAGCGTCGCGACGGCGGTCAGGAGCGGATTGAACTCGTCCTGGGTGATCGTGCTCCACATCTTCCGCGGCAGCGTCGTGGTGGCGGGGCCGCTGACGAACAGCGCGATCACCACCTCGTCGAACGAGACGATCGCCGCGAAGAGCGAGCCCGCCAGGACGCCGCGCCACACGAGCGGGAGCGTCACCCGCCAGAGCGCCTGCCACGCCGTCGCGCCCAGGCTCCGGGCCGCGCGCTCGAGCCGGGCGTCGAGCCCGCGCGCCGCCGCCTCGACGCTCAGCACCACGTAAGGGACGCCCAGGGCCGCGTGGGCGAGCACCAGCGCGGCGAGCGTGCCGCCCAGGCCGGCCGCCGCGAACCCCGCATAGAGCGCGATCGCCGCCAGGACGACCGGGACCATGGCCGGCAGGAGGACGAACGCCCGCAGCGCCCGCCGGAGGCCCGCGCTCCCGCGCCCCCGACCCAGGGCGAGCCCCGCGGGGAGTGCCGAGGAGCGCGGCCAGGGTCGCGGCCAGCGCCGCCACCACGAGGCTCGTCACGGCCGCCTCCCGCCACTCGCGGTCGGCGAGCACCCGCCCGTACCACTCGAGCGTCAGGGCGTCCGGCGGGAAGGCGAGCCAGGTGGTCCGGGAGAGCGACATCGGCACGAGGGCGAGGATCGGCAGCAGGAGGAAGGCGACGCTCAGCCCCGCCGCGCTCCCCATCACCAGGCGGAACGGCACGTCAGCGCCTCCCCGCGCCCACGAGGGCCTCCAGCCGGAGCGCCCGCTGGGCGGGCAGGAGCGCCACGATCGTGGCGACCAGCAGCACCAGCCCCAGCGCAGAGGCGAGCGGCCAGTCCTGCGTCTGGCTCACGTGAGCCTCGATCAGCATCGCGAGCGTCGTCACCTTCCCGCCTCCGAGCAGCGCGGGCGTGATGAAGAATCCCAGCGCCACCACGAACAGGAGCAGGCTGCCCGCGCCGACGCCGGCCCGGGAGAGCGGCCACCAGACCCGCCGGAACGCCTGCCACTCGCTGGCCCCGAGCCCCGCCGCGGCGCGGAGGAGCCCGGGATCGATGCCGCGCATGGCGCCGTACAGCGACAGGATCATGTACGGCAGCAGGACGTGGATCATCCCGATGTGGACGCCCACCTCGTTGTAGACGAGAGGCACCGGCTCCCGACACGATCCCGAGAGTCAGGAGGAGACGGTTGACGGCGCCCTGGCGCTGCAGCAGGACCATCCAGGTGAAGCTCCGCGCGAGCACGCTGATCCAGAAGGGCGCCACGACCAGGGCGAGGAGGAGCTGCCCGCGCCACCCACGGACTCGAGCCAGGAGGTAGGCGACCGGGTACCCCAGCACGAGGCACGCGAGCGTCACCGTCACGCTCAGCCGGAACGTCCGGAGGAGCGCATCGCGGTAGAGCGGCGTCGTCACGAGCTCGCGCCACGGTGCTCCGGTCGAGGCGGTCGGCGCCGTCGACGGCGCGAGGCCCCAGAGGAGTACCCGGGCGATCGGACCCACGAAGACGACGGCAAGGAACGCGACGAGGGGCAGGAGCGGCCAGAAAGCCGAGCGGGCCGAGCTGCTGGCTCCTCGGCTCGGCCGAGCCGGCGCCTCCGAACTCGCGCGCGCCGGCGCCCTCAGCCCGCCCCGCCGCCCGGCTCCGAGCTGCGCTCGCGGCGGGCGGGAGACGATCGTTCGCCGCTCCCTCAGCCGAGGAAGGTCAGCCAGCGCTTGAGGACCGCGTCGATGTTCTTCGCCCACCAGGCGGGGTCGACCTGGATCTGGCGCTCGATGTTGCCGGGCGCCGTCGGCAGGAGGGCCAGCGTCTCCTTCGACATCTTCTGGTAGGCCAGGCGGTTCGGCATGCCGTACGGGAACTGCTCGGCGAACGCGGCCTCGGGCTCGGGCCGCGTGTAGTGGGCCATCAACCGCATGGCCGCCTCGCGGTTCTTGGCGCCCTTCGGCACGATCCAGAACGACTGCATCCACGCCCCGCCGTCGAACGTCCAGTCGACGTCGGCCCCGGCCTTCTTGAGGTCGATCAGCCGGCCGCTGAACCCCTCGACCATGTCCACCTCGCCCCCGCGGAGGAGCGTCTGGATCTGGGCCGGGCTCTTGTACCAGACGTTCACGACGTCCTTCCGGCTCTCGAGGAACCGGAACGCGCGGTCGACGTCGAGCGGATAGAGCGCGCCCGGCGCCACGCCGTCGGCCAGGAGGGCGAACTCGAGCACGGGAACCGGCTGTCCGTACATGGCGCGCCGGCCCGGGAAGGCCTTCGTGTCGAAGAAGTCCTTCCAGGTGCGGGGCTGGCGGCCGGCCGGGAACTTCTGGCTGTTCCAGCCGAGCGAGTACGCGTACGCGACCGACCCGATGCCCCAGTCGCTCGCCGCGGACGGGAAGCAGGTCGCCGCGCGGGATGACGGCGAAGTCGGCGCGCTCGAGCATGTCGTCGGCCGCCAGGCGCAGCATCATCTGGCCCTCGGCGTCCACGAGGTCCCACTCGACGGCCCGCGCCTGGACCATCGCGCGGATCTTGGCGATGTCGGGAACGCCCACGGTCCGGACCCGGATGCCGGTTTCCTTCTCGAACGGGTCGAAGAAGAACTTCCGCTGCGCCTCGGTGTAGGTGCCGCCCCAGGTGCACACGACCACCTCGCCACTCCCCTGGGCCCTGGCCGTCCGCGAGCCCAGCGCGAGGCCGGCTCCGGCCGTCACCGCGCCGGCGCCCAGCGCCCCGCGGAGGAACGTCCGCCGCCCGATACCGGTCCGATCGCTCATGTCCCGCTTCGTCATTCCGTCCTCCGTGTCGTCAGCCGAAATCGCGCGATGCGTATCGCGGATCAGCCTAGCACAGCCTGCATGGCGCGCCGCGCACGCCGTCGTCATTGGCTGACCGCATCGGACGCTGATTGGCGCCGGGCCGAGGACGATTCGGCGGCGCGTCACGGCTCCCAGACGCGGCCGGATGACTCGGCGGAACGCGTCGATCTCGCGCTCCGGCATGTCGTAACCTCCGGCCAGCGTGTGCGCGGGGAACAGGAAGACGTGCTCGACACCGGCCTCCTCGCGGGCGCGAAGGAGGCGGTCGGCACAGTGCTCGGGCGGCCCGAAGAGGCCGAACGCGTCCGAGATGCGCGCGGCGAGATCCTCCGAGACGTCCCCGGGCGCCAGGCCGTCCGGAACGGGAAGACCGGCCTGGCGAAGCCAGTAGAGGTTCGCCCCGCTCGGATAGGTCAGCCACGAGTGCCCCGGAGCGAACCATTCCCGGGGCCAGCGCCGCGCCGCCGCCAGGCTCTCTTCCAGGGCGAGGGTCACGATGAACACGGTGCGGAAGCCGTCGAGCGAGCGGGCCGCCCGGCGGGCGCCGGCCTCGAGATGGCCGCGGGCCGCAGCCACCGCGTCCCGGTGGAGGCCCACCATCAGGAACGCGCCGTCGGCCACCTCGCCGGCCAGCTCCACCATGCGCGGCCCCGCGGCCAGAAGGTAGACCGCCGGCGGCGCAGACCGGAGATTCCGGAGGCGGCTCGGCGGATCGCCGAAGGCGACGGCCTCGCCCGCGAGCAGCCGGCGGAGGGCGACGACGGCCGTCCGCATCGCGTCCACGGTGGCCCGGCTCTGCCCGACGCTCCGCGCCGACAGGAAGCCCGGCGCGACGGTGAGGCACACCCGCCCCGGCGCGAGCTCGTCCAGGCTGTTCGCCAAGGAGGCCAGCAGGACCGGATGGCGAACGATCGGGCTCGAGGTCGCCGGGTAGAGCCGGATCCGCCGCGTCCGCTCCGCAGCCAGCGCGAGGACCAGGTACGCGTCCCGCCCGCTGTGGGGATGGTCGTGGACGCCGACTCCGTCGAAGCCCGCGTCCTCGCACCGCGCGACGACGTCCGCCACCTGGGGGATGGGCCGTCCGACGGGAACCCGGATGTCTACCTGCACGGACCGCGCCCCGGTGTGCCGCCCGATCCCGCCTCCGTGAAGCGCCGCGAGCCTTCACCGCCGACGCCCGGAGCTCCGGCGCCGTCGTCGGCCGGACGTCAGCACCGTCAAGACCGGCAGGCTCAGGACGCGTCGGCGCGGCGGACGACGGTCCGGTCGAGGTCGCCGACGCGCGGCACGCCGGTGAGCGCGAGCGCGTGGTCGACCTCGTTCGCGAGGATCTCCAGCGCCCGCCGGACGCCGGCCGATCCCCCGACCGCGAGCCCGTAGAGGTACGGGCGGCCGACCATCACGGCCCGCGCCCCGAGCGCGAGCGCGCGGACCACGTCCGCCCCGCGCCGGACGCCGCCGTCCAGCAGGACCTCCAGCCGGTTGCCGACGGCGTCCGCGATCTCCGGCAAGGCTTCGACCGTCGCCGGGCAGCCGTCGAGCTGCCGCCCGCCGTGGTTCGAGACGACGAGCCCGTCCACGCCGTGCTCGGCCGCGCGCCGGGCATCCGCGGCGGTGAGCACGCCCTTCAGGAGGAGGGGGCCGGACCAGAGCGACCGGAACCACGCGAGGTCGGCCCAGGCGATCGACGGGTCGACCTGCCGGTTGGCCACGCCGGCGAGCGTCACGACGTCAGTCCGCGGCGCTTCCGGCATGCCCACCAGGTTCGCCAGCGTGAGCTCGGGTCCGAGAAGGACCCGGCGCATCCAGCCGACCCGCCGCATGGTGTCCACGACGTTCCGCACCGTCACGCGGGGCGGGACGGTGAAGCCGTTGCGGAGGTCCCGCTCGCGGCGGCTGATGACCGGCACGTCGACGGTGAGGAGGAGCGCGCGGTACCCGGCCGCCCGGGCTCGCTCGACGAACCGCCGCGTCAGGTCCCGGTTCTGCCACACGTACAGCTGGAACCACAAGGGCCCCGGCGCCCCGGCCGCCACCTCCTCGATCCAGCAGCTCGAGTGAGTGCTGAGCGTGTAGATGGTCCCGGCCTCGTGGGCCGCCCGGGCCGCCGCCACCTCGCCCTTGGGCCAGCAGAGCCCGGCCATGCCGGTCGGTGCCACGATGACCGGCGTCGCCACGCGCTCGCCGAGCACGACGGTCGCCTGCTCCCGCTTCGAGACGTCCACGAGGACGCGCGGCTGGAGGAGAAGACGCTCGAACGCCTCGCGGTTGCGCGCCACCGTGCGCTCGTCGCCGGCGCCGCCCTCGACGAAGTCGAACACCGCGCGGGGCAGCCGCCGCCGCGCGGTGCGGCGCAGGTCGTCGATCGTGTAGGCGCGGGTCAGGCTCTTCATGCGTCCGGTGATGATACCATCGCCTTCCGTGAGATCCACATGAGCGGCCAGCGTTTCGGGGAGGTCGTCGAGCTCACCTGGCAGGGCGGTCTCCGCTTCGAGGCCCGCGCCGGCGACCACACGCTGGCCGTCGACAGCGAGCGCCAGGGCGGGATCTCGCCGACGCAGGCGCTCGCCGTCAGCCTCGCCGGGTGCATGGCGATCGACGTGGTGGACATCCTCCAGAAGGGCCGGTTCGCGCCCGAAGCGGTCGAGGCTCGTCTCGAGACCGAGCGCAGGCCGGAGCCGCCTCGCTATGTCATGCGCGCGGCGCTTCACTTCGTGGTGCGGGGCGAGGTGCCGCCGACCGGGTCGAGCGGGCGATCGAGCTCTCGCGCGAGCGCTACTGCTCCGGCTGGCACAGCCTCCGGCCCGACATCGACTTCCGCACCTCCTTCGAGATCGCGGCAAGCGCCGCGCGGGTGATGGCGTCACAGACGGCTGACCCGTCGGCGTTTCACGCCTTCGAG
>CAWHCG010000045.1:0-240869 GCA_963827575.1 uncultured beta proteobacterium | reverse complement strand
GCGTTCCGGACTATGCCGAGTCAAACGGCGTGTGGCCTCGGGCAGGTTCCGCGATTGATCGCCTGTACGCGGCATAGTCGTTCGACCCTACAGCCCCTTGAGGAACGCTATTAGCTGGTCATCGGGCCGATAGCGACCGGGCTTACCCTCGGGTGGAGCGGTCCGTTCCAAGGCTTGCTCTTTCATGGCGAGGTTGGCCTCCAGATAGATCTGCGTTGTCTCCACCGACTCGTGCCCGAGCCACAACGCGATCAGCGCACGATCCATCCCCGCCAGCAACAGTTCCATTGCTGTGGTGTGGCGAAGCATGTGTGGGGTTACCCGCTTTTGCTGCAGCGAAGGGCAGGTCTTGGAGGCGGCCGCGACGTGTTTGGCGAGCAGGTATTGCACGCCGTCGGCGCTCAGCGGCTTGCCGCGGGTGCTTGGAAACACCGTGGCCTCAGCCCGATCAGGAATCTCCCGCAACCAGGCCTTCAGCACGGCTACGGTTTGCTTGGTCAGCGGGGTAGCGCGTTCCTTGCGGCCCTTGCCTAGCACTCGGATATGGGCGCCGGTGCCCAGGATTAGCCCCTCGCGGCGCATTGCGGTGAGCTCGGACAGGCGCAGCCCGCCCTGAATGGCAACCAGGAGCAGGGCGTGATCACGGCGCCCCGACCAGGAGTGCTGATCGGGCGCGGCGAGCAGCGCCTCGACTTCCGCTCTGCTCAGGAAGCCGACCTGACTGCGCGTGAATCGCTGATTAGGGATGGCCAGCACGCGCTGGATCTGGGCTGCGTGGGTGGGTGCCTCAAAGGCGGCGTAGCGAAAGAAGGAGCGAATGGCGGTGAGCCGCAAGTTGCGAGTGCGTGCGGCAATGCCGCGGCCCTTCTCCAGATCATCCAAGAATGCGGCAACCAACGGGGCGTCGATCTGCTCGAAGGCTAATTGGGTCGGCGGCCTGCCTAGTCGCGTCTGCGCAAAGTGGAGCAGCAGTCGAAAGCTATCCCGATACGAACCGATCGTATGCGGGCTGGCCCGGCGCTGCTGCATCAGGCGCTGGGTGAAGAAACCCTGCAACAGGGCCGGGAAACTGACCGTCGCGCTCATGGCCGTTCTCCCCAGCGCTGTTCCAGCCGCGCAACCGCCTGCCCCATCAGTTCAGGGCAGCCGCTCAGATACCAGTAGGTGTCGGCCACATGCACGTGTCCCAGGTAAGTCGACAGCACCGGTAGATGTCGCTCGACATCCTCGCCCGAGCGGTACCATCGCAGCATCGTTTCGACGGCGAACCGATGACGAAAGTCGTGTAGGCGCGGACCGTGACTGGCGGTGGCAGCGCGCAGACCGATCCGGCGCGAGAGCTGGTAGAAGGTCCGATGGATATCCCCGATGTCCAAGCGATTACCGCGGCTGGTGATGAAGAAGGACGCCGATGCGCTGCGACCTGCAAGGAAGCGCTGGCGCCGCGCTCGATACTGCGCGAGCACCTGTTGGGTCGAGGGATGTATCGGTACCAGACGAGATTTACCGAACTTGGTGCCGCGAATCGTCAGCACACCTTCGGGGAGATTGACATCCTCGACAGTGAGTCGGATCGCCTCACCAATCCTCAAGCCGGCCACACTGAGCAACCCGAGCAGACAGTGATAGGTCCATGGGCGCAAGCCCCTGCTGGAAGGAAGCTCCAGGGCGCATTCGAGCAGGCGCCCGATCTCTTGGTCCGAGTACAGGTAGGGTCGCGCTCGGCGCGGACGAAACGGCAGTAGGCCCGGCGGGGGAACCTCGGTTTGCAGGTCGCTCGTCGCATGGTGGCGGGCGAAGCCACGCACATAGCCCAGACGCTGTGCCCATGTCGAAGGCTGAGCCGACGGGCTCTGCTGTGCCCACTCCAGGGCGAGCTGTGTGGTAATGTGCACCGCGCCGCGGGCCTGCATGAATGCGTCAAACTTGGCCAGGCAAATGCCAGCATCGCGCAGTTTGAATCCCAGGCTGCGCCGCAAGGCCAGATAGTCTTGAATCGCTTGTCCCAAGGGGTTCATTGCGCACCTCCCGGCCAGGGCAAAGCCAACGGACGCAACAAATCCAAATCGACCTTCGCGTAGATCATCGTGGTCTGCGGGCTGCGGTGGCGTAGCAGCTCGCCGATCTCGGCGAGCGAGGCGCCTTGCCGTAGCATTTGGGTGGCCACCGAGTGGCGCAGCAGGTGCGCGCCTTTGTGGGGTGGATCCAATCCTGCACGCTCAAGTGCGCGGCTAACGATGCAGCTAATTGCCGCCGAACTGGCGAATCCTCGATGCGGAGCTCTTATGCGAAGGAACACCCGCCGCGAGGAGCAGTGCGGGCGCGCATGACGCAGATAGTCGACCAAGGCCGCTCCCACATCCTGGGGCATCGGCAGCCGATCCCAATCGCCTGCGTATGCCCGAACCCGCAGCTCCCCCGCTTCCCAATCGAGATCCTCGAGCGCCAAGCCGACCACCTCCCCGGCACGCAACCCCAACCGGGCAAGCAGAAGCATAATCGCCCAATTGCGACGCCCGCCCGCCGTGCGCCGATCGCAGTGGGCAAGAAGGCGTTGGACGTCCTCCGCGGGCAGTGCCCGTGGAAGCGAAGCCATCGACCAACTGGCCACCGTCGGGACACTCGATCGCAAATCGATACTGATCAGCCCGGTGTAATGCGCGTACTGCAGGAACGAACGCAGGGCCGCGGTCATCAACTTGGCGCGTTTGGGATGATGCAGCCGAGCTGCCTCGCGCTGGACAAAGCCCACCACATCGGCCGCACGCAAAGCATCCAGCCGCAGTCCACCATCGGCGAGGCAGTGCGCGAGAAAGCGCCGGGCGAACAGCACATAGTGGAACACCGTCGCCGGGGCGAGCCTGCGTTCTCGTTCCAGGTACAACCGGAACTGTTCTTCCAGCCGCTCGGCCGGCGTAGGCTCGATTGGCGGACTCTGTGCAACGATGCCGTTGTCGAGGAGAAGGCTGAACAGCCGACGCACAATCGCTGCATCACCGGAGCGTTGGCGTCCACAGCGGCGTCGGTACTGCAGATAGTGTCCGAGGTGTTCTGATGTGATTTGCTGCGCCGTGATCTTGTGTCGGTGCAACCAACGACCAAGATCGGCTACCAACTGAAGCGCATAGCGGGAAGAAGCCTTGGCGTATCCATCGTCGCTCAAGCGCTGAGCGAATGCATCGACATACGCGCCCAACGGGCCTTCACGCATGCGCAGCCGCGTGCGTGGATCCTTGTAAAACCGTTCCATGATGATCTCCTTCCATCGGGACTCAGCGCCCGGAGAGAGATCAAACTATGCCGAGTGCACTCGTGGCAAATGGTGCGACCCGAGCAGCATGGATGCTCCGACTCGGCATAGTCCGGAACACGGCATAGTGGCGCCTATGCCGAGCTCGGCATAGGCGGCATTCGTTCGCAACCCACCTGCTGCAAGCGGGCTACGACATCCGCACCGTCCAGGAGCTACTCGGCCACAAGGACGTGCAGACGACGATGATCTACACCCACGTCCTCAACCGCGGCGGGCAGCGGAGTGTTCAGCCCGCTGGATCGGCGCGGAGGCGCAGCCCCGCCCGGCCGCCCGTAGCGGGGCCGCGCGCGCTGCCGGCCCGGCGCTCAGAGCGGGGTAGTGCTCGCGCGCAGCGCGCCCACCAGGCTGCCCATGGCGCGGTCGAACAGCGGCACGGCATCGAGGACGCTCGCGCGCCCGGTGCGGAACTCGCGCGCGAGCTGGTACAGGGAGTACTCGCCGACTTTCTTGCCCTGGCGATTGACGAACAGGTAGGTGCCCTTGAGCGGGCTGATGTAGGACAGCCGCGCGGGGCGGCGGTTGTCGTCGTCATCGCGGAATTCGATCCAGGCGCCCTCCTTGAGACCCTTGACGAGCCGGCTGTGCTCGTCGCCACCGCCGCTCGCAGAGTCACCGTAGCTCGAGGGTGCTCCGCCGGCGGGCGGAAGCTCGGACATGCTGATTTCCTCGACTTCGATCTCGCCCTCGCCGAAGGGGTTCTGGATGGTGACCGCGGCGAACTCGGGCGGCGCGGCCGCGGGCTCGGTGTCCTCGTCGAAGGGGGCCGTGGCGGCGGCCGCGGCCGGATCGGGCGCGCGGGCGCATGGGGGCCGCGGGGGGCTCGCTGAAGTCGAGCGAGTGCACCGGTGTGGCGACAGCCTCGGTGAGCACAGGCAGATCGGCTGCTGCGTCGTCGCTGGTGCCATCCGGCGGCACCGTCGCCGCGGCTGCCGGCGGCTCGCGCTGCGCATCGGCGGCGGCGGCGCTGGTGGCGCGCGCTGTCACGGCAGCGTTGTTCATCACTTTGGTGTGACAGCGCATGAGCTTGGCGAAGAAGCGCTTGCGCGTCTCCTCGTCGCTGGCGACCATCTGCATCCCGGCGTTCAGCCGCTTGAGCAGCCCGGGCAACAGGGCAGCGAGCCGGCGGCGCTCTTCCAGGGTCTGCTTGGCGTTGACGCTCCAGATCAGCAGGTCCATGGTTTCCACCGCGCTCTTCCACGCGTCGCTCGCTCGCGCCGTGCTTGGCATGCGCCACCAGGAGCAGCTTCACCCACTGCTCGGCGAGGAACTTGAGCACTGCGCGCGGAATGGTGCCGGACTTGGCGCGCTGCAGGATCTCCTGCTGCGCTACGCCTTTGGCGATCTCGAGCTTCTCCCGATGCTCGATGCGCCGGGCGTTGATCCTGGCTTCCTCCTCGGCGCGCCGGTTCTCCTCGGCGATGAAGGCTTCCAGCTCCTCGCGCAGCGGGTCGAAGATGTCCATGCTGTCCTGGAAGCCGTCCACCAGCTTCTGGACCATGCGTGTCCATGTGCTTGTAGAGCGGGCTGGTCTGATCGAACTCTGCGTTCAGGCCCACCGCGATCTCGCCCAGAACGTCCAGCAGCCGGCGCGCCGGATGGGTCTTCCTGGAGAAGAAGTTCTTGTCGAGGATGGCGACCTTCAGCATCGGGATCTGCAGGCGCCCGATGAGGCCCTTCATGGCGATCGGGATGTTCTTGTCGCCGAAGATCTGGTCGAACAGCATGGCGACGATGTCCAGCGTCATGCTGTCCATCTGCTCCATGCCGCTCGCCGAGGCTGGTGCCCTTGAGCTCGCGCAGGACGTTGGTGGTGCCGGGCTGGACCAGGGTCGCCGCCAGCGGCAGGTTGCCGCCGGCCACCACGCTCACGTCGCCGTGCTGAATGCGCGTCAGCGAGCTGAGCAGCTCGGCTCCCTGCAGCACACGGACCGGTGCCGGCGAGGCGCAGAGGCGGGGCCACCCGCGATGATCGGAGGGAAGCCGGGCACCTGAACAGCGCCGCCGCCGGCCATCCCGGAGGCTGCACCGCGCCGACGCCGACGCCGCCCGATCCGCACCAGCCGCCGGCCTGCCCGGCCAGCCGGAATGTGCATGCCTCGAATGCCAACGCCGGGATGCCCGCGCCGGAATGCCTGCACCCGCAGCGCCCGCACCGGCGAGCGGCATGGCGACACCCGCCCGGGGCTGCACCGCGGTTCATCGCTACGAGGTTCTGCAGCATGGCGAACATGTCTTGCTCGCCGGAGCCGGCTGCGCCCGGGTACGCGCCCGGCACGGCCAGGGTCTCCAGTCCCGGCCCCGGCGGCAGTGGCATTGCCAATCGAGCCCGGCGGGCGCGGGCCGGTCGACCCGGCCCCGGAGTGGCGCGCCACGCCATAGCGGATCTTGGGCAGGATCGAGCGCTCCACCAGCAGTGTGTTGAGGTCCTTGAAGATCGGAGCGGATGTCGTCCAGCACGTGGTCGTCGAACAGCTTGTGCAGGACCATGCGCGCTTTCAGATTCGCCTCGAGGTCGCGGCAGGTCTGCTTGAAGGCGTTGCAGATGGCTTGCGGGCTGAAGGGATTGCCTTCGCCCTGCAGGTTGGCGTCGCCGACCAGCACGCCGATGCGCTGGTCGAGCGCCGCCAGCTCCTCCTCGCAGTAGCGGCGCAGCTTGGCGGCCATGTCGTTGAGCTTGAGCGTCTCCTCGAGGTCGTCGTCGTTGACCAGCCTCAGCTCCAGCGAGCCCAGGTCGAACTGGCTGAAGTCCTCCTTCGGCTTTCTTGTCGCGCCGCGCTGCGGATGTCGAACTCGGCCAGATAGGCAGCGCGGAACTCCGATTCGATGCGCTTGCGCTCGGCCAGCGCGAGATCCTTGACATGGATGTACAGATCGCGCATTTCGCGGTCGATGGCCTGGTTGGCGAGGCCCCAGAGCGCATCTTCGACCTTGTCCAGCATGCCGGCGACCGACCGCGACAGGCGCTCCAGGGCCAGCTCCTGGCACTCCTTGAGCAGTCGTTCGAACTGGGCTGCCTGCTGGGAGGGCGCGGGCCGGTCGAACTCGCGCATGGCAATGACGTTGGATGCGGCGTTGTTGCTCATACCAGACCTCTCGCTCGAGTCTCCCGTGGTCCAGGCGCGCCTGGGCCGCGACGTTCGCCACGGCGGGCGAGCGCGGACGGGTGAGGGACGGGCGGTAGCGACCGTGCGAGGCGAGTCGAGGCGGGGATCGGACGATCCCCGGCCCTGGCACCTGGCGGTCCCGCTGTCGTGGAGCCCGTGGCTCGGTAGACCGGTGACTTTGCGTCCCCACCTTTCGGTGGGTTTGCCCTTGGCAGCTGCCTGCGCTTTCCGGCCCCCAATCGCGAGGGGCTGAAAACCGCTGTCTGCAATCGCTATATCAGCAGAATGGGGGAAAACTTTAGGGTGTTTCGGGGGTGGGTGAGTGCTCGGCACTCAGCCATCGTCACTCGGCCCGCCACAGCTCGGGGTTGACGCGTTGCTCCTCGAGGTAGATCCGCCTCGCCCAGATCGGATCGCCGCCCAGGAGTCGGCGTTTCGCACCTGCTCGAAGTGATCAACTCGCGGGCATCCAGTTCCTTGGTCATCGAGCACGTAGCCGTGTTCGGTCATGCAGGCCGCGAAGTCGTCGGCGCGCTGCGTGTAGCCCGACAGGCGCATGTCGTAGTCGCTCGAGCGCATGGCCGGGTTCTCGGGCGGCAGACAAGCGCGGGCGTCCGGGTTCTCGGGCGAGCGGCTGCCCGCGCAGGCGGCCAGGAGCAGCACCGCGAGCAGGACCGTGGCACCGGCCGCGCGGTTCACAGGTGGGGCTCGAGCAGCGCGCGCGGGAACGACATGCAAAGCCTGGACGATCAAGAAGCGTAGCTCTGCAGCTTTTCGATGCGGATGCGCGCCGGCGGATGCGAATCGTAGAACGCGGAGTGCACCGGGTCGGGCGTGAGGGTCGAGGCGTTGTCCTTGTACAGCTTGACCAGCGCGTCCACCAGCTTGCGCGCCGAGCTGTAGCGGGCGGCATAGGCGTCCGCCTCGAACTCGTGCTTGCGCGAGTACATGGCGATCAGCGGATGCAGCAGGAACGTGAACACCGGCACCGCCAGCATGAACAGGATGCAGCGCCATGGCGTCGCTCGGCCGGGTAGCTCGACCCCCAGCCCCTCGTAGAACCAGGCCTTGTCCTTCAGGTAGCCGAGCAGGGCCAGGAAACCCAGGCTGACCACGAAGGTCCAGGCCATGCGCCGGATCACGTGGTGCAGCTTGAAGTGCCCCAGCTCGTGGGCCAGCACGGCTTCCATCTCGTCCTCGTTCAGGCGCGGAGATCAGCGTGTCGAAGAACACGATGCGCTTGGTCTTGCCGAAGCCGGTGAAGTAGGCGTTGCCGTGGCTGCTGCGGCGCGAGCCGTCCATCACGAACAGCCCGCTCGAGCTTGAAGCCGCACTTCGCCAGCAGCTGCTCGATGCGCGCCTTCAGCGAGCCTTCCTGCATGGGCGAGAACTTGTTGAACAGCGGCGCGATGAACGCCGGGTAGATGGCCATCACCAGCAGGCTGAAGCCCACCCACACCAGCCACACGTAGACCCACCAGTACTCGCCCGTGGCGCGCATGAGCCAGAGCACCGCCAGCACCAGCGGCAGGCCCAGCGCGCAGCGCCACCGCGGCATGCTTGACCAGGTCGGCCGATCCACATGGCGCGGGTCATCTTGTTGAAGCCGAAGCGCGCCTCGATGTTGAAGGTGCGGTAGTAGCTGAACGGCAGGTCGATTGCCGAGGTGACCACCACGTACAGTGCGATGAGCGCGGCGCCCTGCAGCAACGGGTTCGCGAACCAGCCCCCGCTCAGCTCGCCGAAGAAGCTGCAGCACGCCCGCCGAAGGTCAGCACCAGCAGCACGACGGCGTCGAACACCGCATGCACTGCGCTGAAGCCGGTGCGCGCGGTGCTGTAGTCGGCGGCCTTCTGGTGCGCCTCCAGACTGATCTCGCCCGCGAACTCGGACGGGCACCGCGGCGCGGTGAGCCTGGATGTGGGCGACGTGGCGGCGCGCGAGCCACAGCCGCATGGCGACGGAGATCAGCAGCGCGAGCAGGAAGACGGCGGCGAAGGTGTTCATGGGCAGGTGAATCTGGTGAGCAGGCTTAAGCGGACCCGTGGGCGTCCGATATGACACAATGTGGGTCTGCGTTCCTGAAAAATTATGGCACAAGACAGCACCAATCTGATCTGGATCGACATGGAGATGAGCGGGCTCGAGCCCGAGGCCGACACGATCCTCGAAGTCGCTCTGGTGGTCACCGAGCCAGCACCTCAGTGTGGTGGCCGAGGGCCCGGTGCGCGCGGTGCATCAGAGCGACGCGGTGCTGGACGGCATGGACAACTGGAACAAGGCCACCCACGCCCGCTCCGGCCTCACCGAGCGCGTGCGCAGCTCCGCGCTGGGCGAGGTCCGAGGTCGAGGACGAAGATGCTCGCCTTCCTGGCCCAGCATGTGCCGCCGGGGTCTCGCCCATGTGCGGCAACTCCATCTGCCAGGACCGCCGTTTCCTGGCGCGCTGCATGCCCCGCCTGGAGGCCTATTTTCACTATCGCAACCTGGACGTCAGCACGCTCAAGGAGCTGGCGCGGCGCTGGAAGCCGGAGGTGTCGGCCGGGTTCACCAAGCAGTCCAAGCACGAGGCGCTCGCCGACATCTACGAGTCGATCGAGGAGCTGAAGTACTACCGGGGGACGGTATTGAAGATCTGAGATTTGGTGAGACGGGAGGCGTGAGGCGGGAGGCAAGAAGTCCTCCCTCTCCCTTGATGGGAGAGGGCCGGGGAGAGGGTGAAACGGGCGCAGCGTCGCCCCCTCTCCCCAACCCTCTCCCGCGAGGGGAGAGGGGGCTTTTTCGCGCGCTTCCGGCTTTTCCTCTGCGCCTCGGCGCCTCTGCGGTCACGGCCTAAGCAGTAGTAAACCAGCTCTAAGTAGTAAACCAAAGCCAGAGAAACAGCGGCGCAGCGAGCGCTCGGCGTCCCGCGCGGGTCAGGGCGGCGCGCCACAGCGTCTGGCCCAGCATGCGCCGCAGGGCGGGGTAACGACCTAGGTCCCTCTGCAGCGCCACCCCGCGCCGCACCAGCGTGAGGGCTTCCCGGTATCGATCGGCGGGGCTCCCGCGCGCGGGGTCGTCGAGCAGGAGGACTGTTTCCACCAGCAGCATCAGGCACTGGTAGTAGGCGTCGGACTCTTCCGCCTTGGCGCGAGCCAGCCGCTGGGTGGCCTCCTCGCGCCATCCCGCCAGCGCTGCATCGGCTGCGAGCCACAGCTCGTGGCAGACGCGAGCATGGTCGGGAGATAGCTCCAGCGCCCGCCGGCTGACCGCGGCCGCGTCGGCATCCTCGCCCTGATCGCGCAGGGCGCAGGCCGCGTTGAGGAGAATCCAGGGCTGGACCCCCGGGCGGCCGCGCCAATCGGCCAGCCAGCGGCTCGCCCGGTCGGTGAACCCCGCTTCCAGCAGCGCGTAGCCGACCAAGCCCCAGGTCGCAGTGTCCGCGGCCAGCCAGCCGCGCATCCGGCGCAGGAAACGGCGCAGGCGCGGTTTGCTGCGTGTCTTCGCCAAGTCCTCCAGATACGCCTCGCCGGCGGCACGGCCGAGTGCGCCGTTCTCCAGCGCCTCGCGCGCAGGCATGAAGCCGCTGCCGATGATCTCGAGCGAGAAGTTGACCCATGCGGTGCCGGCGGCGGGGTGGGTCGCCGGGTCACGCACGGCGATGTCCAGCGTCTCCAGCAGGTCATAACGCCAGCCTGCCGCAACCAGCGCGCTGGCCGCGATCCGGATGGCGTCGCGCTCCTCCCCGGTAACGCGCAACAGCTCGCGGTAGCGGCGCATCGCCGCGTGCTTGTCCCGGCGGCGCGCATGCAGCTCGACCTCGCGCGCCAGGGTGGTGGGGGAGGGGGAATGGGTCTTGAGCGTGTCCAGAGCCGCGCGGGCAGCGTCCAGGTTGCCGGCCTCGAGCTCCAGGTCGAACAGCTCGCCGGCCGCCCACGCGTAGTCCGGCTTGAGCTGCAACGCACGCCGCAGCCACGGCCGCGCGTCCACGTTCGTGCCGTGGGTGCGGTTCGCATGCGCCAGGTAGCCCAGGGCATGGGGATCGTTGGGCGCGAGCCTGTGCAACTGCTCTGCGGCGGCGAGGTAGCCCGCGAAGTCGCGCAGCTCGAGCTGCCAGTCGGCCAGGGCCGCCCAGCCCTCGACGTACTGCGGGTCCGCGTTCAGCACTCCGTGCATCGTGGTCACGGCCGTCTTCACATCGCCGCGTGCCGCCTGGATGCGCGCGCGCTGGGCGCGCAGCTCGGTGGGCAGCGCCTCTCCCCAGGCGGTCGCGGACAGAGCGGCCAGGGCTTCGTCGAAGCGGCCGGCGTCCACCAGGGCTTGCGCCCGGCGCGAGTGCGCGCGCACCGAAAGGGGCGTGAGCTGTACCGCGCGCTCCGAGGCGTGCAAGCGCTCCTGCTCGTCCGCGGTCACCGCGGCCAGGCCGAGCCAGGCACGCGTGTCCGCCGCGCGCGAGGCCGTGATCTCGTGGGCCAGAGCAATGGCGCGCTCGGGCTCGCCGCACTCCTCGCCGCGGGTGCGCAGCGCCAGCCAGGCCCATTCGTAGCCGGGATCCAGACGCAGCGCTCGGGTGAGATGCTCGAGCGACAGCGGGCGCTCCTCCTGCCGCCAGAGGACGTCGGCGAGGTAGCCGTGCAGGTAGCCTTCGCCGGGGGCGTGGCGCACCGCGGACTCCAGCACGGCCCGCGACCCCGCCAGATCGCCCTGCGCCTCCAGCGAGTCGGCCAGCCGGCAGCAGGCCTGCGCCCACCCGGGCGACAGGCGCAGGGCCTCGCGCAACGACTCCTGCTCGGCGGCGCGCTCGCCGCGCAGGCGCATGAGCTCCGCGCGCTCGGCGTGCACCCGCGGCAGCAGCGGGAAGCGCCGCGCGGCCTCGTCGCACAACTCGAGTGCTTCGTCGAGGCGGTTCATGGCCACGTGCTGGCGGCCCACCGCCACCCAGGCGTGCCACAGGTCGGGGCGGGCCGCCAGCGCCTCGCGCAGGATGGCCAGCAGCTCCTCGGGCTCGTAGGTGCCGCGCGCGACTTGCTGGAACGTGTACATGCCGTCGCCACGCGTGACCTGGCCCTTGAGCTGCTGATAGACGAACGCGAGCTCCTCGCGCCGCTCGTCCAGCGTGGTGCAGCTCTCGAGCAGCCGCTGCAGGGCGTAGTCGTTGTCCACCGAGATCGCCAGCGCGTCGCGGCATGCCGTTCGCACCGCGGCCCGGTCTCCGCGCAGCAGCGCAATGAAGGCGCAGGTGGTGTGGAAGGCCGGTGCAGCTGGCGCCAGCACCCGCGCCTGCTCCAGCGCCTGCTGCGCTTCGTCGAAGCGGCGCTGCTGCGCGAGCACGCTGGCGAGCTCGCGCTGGGCCCAGGCCGCATCCGGTCCGATCGCCAGCAGGTGGCGCACCGCTTGCTCCTGCTGCGCGAGCGGCTCGTCGGAGAGCCATTCCACCAGGAGCTGGTTGACGCCCCAGTGATGGTCGAAGCGGTGCGCCGCTTCACGCAGGTGTGCGAGCGCCGCCGCGCGGCCCTCGACCGCATCGAGCAGCCGCGCCACCTCGCGCTGCGCGCCGAGGTCGAGAGGGGCCAGCGCGCACACCTCCCGCGTGAGCGCCAGCGCCTGCGGCAGGTCGCCCGCATACTGGTGAATGGTGGCCGCACTGCGCAGCCAGTCCGAGCGGCGCGTGCCCTGCCTCGCGCGGTCGAGCAATGGCCAGGCGTGCTGGAAGTCTCCGGTGCGCGCGAACTGCCGGGCTGCGAACAGCATCAGGCCGGCGTCGTCCGGGTAGGCTGCGAGCGCTGCCTCCAGTTCCCGCAGGCTCTCCGCCGTGCGGTCGAGCTCTTCCAGCGCGAAGTGCAGGCTCTGCCATGGCGCGCGCGACAACCGGCCCAGGCCGACGACGCGAGCGCGCAGATAGGCCAGCGCCCGCTCCTCCTCGCGCACCTTGCGGGCCGCGCGGAAATACGCGAGCGCCGCGCCTTCGTGGGTCGGCTGCAGGGACGAGGCGATCCGGTACATCTGCGTGGCCCAGGCGTAGGCGCCGCGCTGCCAGTGGAAGTCGGCGGCGGTGGACCACGCTTCGGCGCAATGGGGCTGGCTGCGCAGCACGCGGCGCAACAGCTTGAGGGCACGCGGGTGCTCGCGCGCGTCGCCGATCAGTCCTTGCGCCAGGCGCAACGCGAACATCGCGTCGGACACTTTGCTTTCGAGTTGCTGCTGCAGGTAGGCGAGGTGCTCGGCGTGGGGTCGCAGCACGCTCAACAGCCCGGCCTTGTGCAGGCGCAGGGGAATGTCCTCAGGGAACAGGCGCAGCAGCGCCTCGACCATCGCGAGCGTCTCGGTGTCGTTGGCGTCGTAGTTGGCGAGCGAGCGGCGCGCCTCCAGCGCGATGCGATGCTCCGCAGCCAGGCTCGCCAGACGCTCGCACAGCGCCACCGCATCGTCGCGGCGGTGATCCACCAGCGCGTCCTGCACCGCGTGCAGGAGGTCGTAGAGCTCGGCCTCCGGCAGCACGACGCCCTCTACCCGATGCGCCTCCTCGGCCGGTACCAACAGCATTCCGCGCGGACCGTTGGCGTGGCTCCATTCGAAGAAGGGCTTCTCGACGAACTCGGCGTGAGTCGGCTCGGTGGGGTCGCGGATCACCAGCGTGCCCTGCAGGGCATCGAAGCCGATCACCGCCTGCAGGTGCGCGTAGCTCGGGTAGACCGTGGTCAACGTGAAGGGCACGCCGCGCTCGATGAGCGCGCGGGTGACCTCCCAGGTCACGCGGAACTCGCGTGCGACGAACGCGTGCTCGACCGCCCAGCGCCGCTCGCTGTGGTGGGCCGTGCCGTCGTAGCAGATGTCCTCGGCGACCTCCAGATGGTCGGCCGGCTTGGACCAGTAGCGGCTGATCGCGGTGAGCGTAGCCGGGGCACAGGTCATGTGGTGCTGGCGCACGAAGCCCACCGGCAGCTGCACGCGGCGGTTCTCGTGCCGGTCCGACTCGACGCGCTCGACGAAAGCCTGGTAATGCGGATTGCGCGAGGCGCGGGCCTGCTCCAGCGCCCGCTCCAGATCGCCCAGTCGCAGCCATGCGTCGCAGCGGCGCTGCGCCAGCCAGTCGGCCAGCCCCTTGTCGGGGATCGGCGCGAGCTTCTCCCCGCGCGTGAGGGAGGCGAGCGCGGCGGTGTAGTCGCCGGCCTCGTGCTCGAGCTGCGCGAGCTGGAAGGCGAGCGGGGGGCTTTCGATGTCCAGCAGCTTCGCGCGCAGCAGCGCGATGGCTTCCGGGTTGCGCTCGTGCAGCGTCAGGAGCCGGGCGCTCTGCTGGACTGCGCGGCGTGAACCGGGGTCCGCGTCCATCGCCCGCTCGGCGGCCTGCAGCGCCTCGGCGTAGCGGTCCTCCAGCTCGTAGAGGGTGCTGCGCTCGACCCAGCGGAAGGGCCGCTCGGGCGCCAGCTCCGCCGCCTGCGCGTGGTGCCGCTCGGCGACCTCGAAGTCGCGCAGCAGCGCGTAGACGTAGGCCGACAGCCCGACCCAGTCGGCGTGCTGCTCGCGGTCGGCGTCGGGCGCGAGCTCGAACGCGCGGATCGCCTCGAGAGCGACGAAGGTCCCGTGCCGTTGCAGCAGGACGAAGGTGCGGAAGTAGGCGGCCAGCAGCGATTGCTGGTCGGCGCGCCAGGCCCGCAGCAGCAGCGCGTCCGACAGCCGGCCGGCGGAGAGCTGGCCGGCCAGGCGGCCCGCCAGCACGCGGCCTTGCGTGCCGGGCCAGCAGGCGAGCGGGCCCAGCGCCTTGCCCAGGTGATGGGCGGCGACCAGCTTGCCACGGTCGTAAAGGGCCTGGATGCGGGCGAGCAGTGCACCCGCGTCGGCAGCCGGCTGCGTTCCCACGGTCATAGGGATGTCGTGCGCATGCTGCTGCGCACAGTGCGTCCAGCCTCTCATCCCGTCGCTGACGGGTCCAGGGCCTTAGAGCAAGTTCCCGGCCCACATGCCGCCGCTGCGAGAAGCCGCCGCTAGGACCGAGGGAGGGAAGACCCCCTCCCTTGCGTCCATCTGGACGCGGGGGAGGGTTCGGGAGGGGGCAATCTGGGGCGAGGGGGCAATCTGGGGCAGCGTCGGGCCCCAAGAAATGAAAAAGCCCCCGGCTAGGCGGGCTAGGCGGGGGCTTTCGGGGCCTCGGGAGGCAGAGGCGATCTCAGGCGACTTTCTTCTTGGTTGCGGCAGCGGTGGCAGCCACCGTCGACTCGGTGATGTCGACGACCTGCTTGCCGGCCTTGGCGAGGGCGTCGTAGGCCTGATTGGCAGTGCTCATGGCCTGCTTCATCGCCGCAAACGCGAACTCGGAACCCGACGGGGCCGACTTGGCAGCCTTCTCGAGGGCGGCCGTGAGGTTCTTGTTGATCTCGTTGACCTCGCCCTCGACGAGCTTGCTCAGCTCGCCGTGGCTCTCGGTCGCCCAGGTCTGGACGGCGCGCAGGTAACCCTGCAGCTTGTCGGCGTTGGCCTGGGAGAAGCCGGTTTGCAGGGCGGACAGCTCCTGGACGTCCTTGGCCGTGGCAAGGGCGCGCAGCTGCTTCACCGTTTCGGCGCTGGCCGCCTTGGCGCTCTTGATATTCAGGTCGAACCATTGCTCGACCGCGGCGGAGGTTGCATCGGCAAACTTCAGCATGCTGTCCAGATGGGTTTTCTGGTACGTGGTCATGTCTTCGGGTAACGCAAACATCATAGTCTGGGTCTCCTGCAGGGGTGGGCGGAATGGGGCTCGAGCGACTTTGCTGCATTGCACAACGGAAGCGGCAGTATACTCAGCCGTGCGGGTTTGTCAACCCCTTTTTGCGGTGCGGTAACAAACCGGGCGCGAGGCTCGAGGCGCGAGGCCCGAGAACACAAAACGCGGCGTCCGCAATGTCGGCCGCCGAGCGCCTCAGCCGGCCTATCCCGGCCGGCTGGCTCCCGCCCTACCTGGAGCGCTGCTGGAGCATCATGCTCGTCGCCATCGTGCGCGTCGGAGCGACTCGGGCCTGCGACTCTTAGAGCCGCTCGAAGACCGCCGCGATGCCCTGGCCGCCACCGATGCACATGGTGACCAGCCCATAGCGCCCACCGGTACGCTGCAGTTCGTAGATCGCCTTCACGGTGAGGATGCTGCCGGTCGCGCCGATGGGGTGGCCCAGCGCGATGGCGCCGCCGTTGGGGTTGACCTTCTTCAGGTCGAAGCCCAGATCCTTGGCTACCGCGCAGGCCTGCGCGGCGAAGGCCTCGTTCGACTCGATGACGTCCATGTCCTGGACGCGCAACCCGGCGCGCTCCAGCACTTTCTTCACCGCCGGCACCGGGCCGATGCCCATGTACTTGGGATCGACGCCGGCGTGGGCGTAGGCGACCAGCCGCGCCATCGGGCTTGAGGCCTTTGCGTTCGGCCGCCTTGCGCTCCATCAGCACGACCGCGGAGGCGCCGTCATTGATGCCGCTCGCGTTGCCGGCGGTGACCGTGCCGTCCTTCTGGAACACCGTGCGCAGCTTGGCCATGCCTTCCATGCTCGCGTCCGCGCGCGGATGCTCGTCGGTGTCGACGACGACCGGGCCCTTCTTGCCCTTCAGCTCGATGGGCAGAATCTGCTCCTTGAAGTAACCCTTCTCCATGGCGTTGATCGCGCGCTTGTTGCTCTCCACCGCCAGCTCGTCCTGCTGCTGGCGCGAGATGCCCCACTTGGCGGCCACGTTCTCGGCGGTGATGCCCATGTGCACGGTGTCGAAGGGATCGGTGAGCGCGCCCACCATCATGTCCATCACTTCGGCGTTGCCCATGCGTGCGCCCCAGCGCTCGGTGGGCAGCGCATAGGCGCCGCGGCTCATCGACTCGGCACCCCCGCCCACCGCCACGTCGGCATCGCCCAGCTTGACGACCTGGGCCGCGGAAATGATGGCCTGCAGCCCGCTGCCGCACAGGCGGTTCAGCGTCAGCGCGGGCGTCTCCTTGGGCAGGCCGGCGTTGATCGTGGCCACGCGCGAGATGTACATGTCCTTGGGCTCGGTGTGGATGACGCTGCCGAGCACCACGTGCCCGACTTCGTCCGGCGCGATCTTGGCGCGTGCCACCGCTTCCTTCACCACACGCGCCGCCAGGTCGGATCGGCGCGACATCCTTCAGGCTGCCGCCGTAATCGCCGATCGCCGTGCGCACGCCGCTGAGCACCACTACTTCGCGTCCGTTGTCCATGGACTTCTCCTTGTCTGCGAGGGATGGGCCTGGACGGGGATGAAGCGCATTAGTATACGCTGTTGATGCGGCGCAGCAAAGACTCTGACAGTGCAGCGGTGACTAACGCGCTCTCCCAGTCAAGTTGCTGCTCAGTCGCCGCGATTCGCCGCGGAGCTTCGCAGCTGCCGGCGCGCGCGCTTGGTCGGGCGGCCGCGGATGAACATCGTCGGCTCGGGCGAGACGCGGGTGAGCTTCGCCTCTTCGCGCTTGCGCTTGCTCTCCTCGGTCTCGGTGTACAGCTTGACCGCCTCGCGTGCCGGCCCGCGGCGATCGGACAGCGCCTGCACCCGCACCGTGTAGTCCGCGCCCGGGACGCGGACGAACAGCTCGTCGCCTGGCTTGAGCGCCTTGGCCGGCTTCACGCGTGCGCCGTTGACCAGCACCTTGCCGCTGTCCACCGCTTCGGCGGCAATGGAGCGCGTCTTGTAGAAGCGCGCGGCCCACAACCACTTGTCGACGCGCAGCTTGTCGTCGTGGTCAGTCATGAGAAGAGGATGTTAACCCGTGCACGTGCCAAGCGAACTGCAAAGTGACGCCAACAACCGCGCAGGACTCCCGACCGACCACGTCGCGCTTGCGACGCGCTACCCGCTCCTCGGGCAGGAGCGGGAGTGTCTCTCGCCGCATCTCTCGAGGCGGGGTCGCTGCAGGCGCCGGGTCGTTGGTGTTGCCTCCTCGGCGAGCTCTGCGCCTTGGCGCTGAGATGTCGTACTTGCTCTAGTGCCGGGTGTGGCGGCAGGCGTCACGACCTCGGCGGCGAAGATCTGCTCGGCGTCCACCGCGTCGAGCGCATAGTGCTTGTTGCAGAACTCGCAGTTGACGTCCACCTCGCCGCGCTCGGCCACGATGGAGCGGACCTCCGCGTGTCCCAGCAGCCGCAGCATGTTGACCACCCGCTCGCGCGAGCAGGAGCAGCGGAAGCTCACGATGCGCGCGTCGAATACGCGCACGTCCTCCTCGTGGAACAGGCGGCGGATGATCTGGTGCGCCGGCAGCGTCAGCAGCTCGCGACCGGTGACGGTCCCGCCCAGAGTCACCGCGCGGTTCCAGGCGTCGGGGTCGCCGCCCTCCGAACCCGGAACCCGCTGCAGCAGCATGCCGGCCGCCTGAGCGCCGTCCGCGCCGAGCCACAGGCGCGTCTCGCAGCTGCTCGGAGGCGGCCATGTAGTGCTCGAGGACTTGCCGACACGCTCTCGCCCGCCAGCTCGACGATGCCCTGGTAGGTCTGCTTGCCGTCGCTGGGCGCGATGGTGATGACGAAGCGGCCGTCGCCGACCAGCTCGCGGAAGCTGCCCCCGTGAAGCTCGCCGTCCCACTTCGCGGTCGCGCGCATGGTCTGCTCGCTGGTGCACTCCACCACGATCAGCTTGACCGCCCCGCTGCCTTGCATCTGCAGGATCAGAGAGCCGTCGAACTTGAGCGTGGCCGACAGCAGCGCGGCCGCGGCCATCAGCTCGCCCAGCACCGCGCGCAGCGGCTCCGGGTAGTCGTGGCGCTCGAGCACCGCGCGCCAGGTGGCGTCCAGGTGCACGATCTCGCCGCGCACCGGCACGCCTTCGAAGATGAAGCGTTGCAGCGAATCGGTCATATGTTCCGAAAGCACGAGGAGTAGCACTGCCGAGTGAGCAACATGCGGCGGGAAAGCTATTGTGACTGCGCCCACGTTCGGTGGATCGCCCGCGCGGTCAAGCGCTCCAGATCGGCAGCGTAGCGGTTCGATCCTCGCTCCTCAACCCACGCTTGGGGCTCGCCCGCGCGCGCAAGACCCGGCGCTGAATCTTGCCGGTGGTGGTCATGGGCAGCGCATCGACGAACTCGATCTCCTTCGGGCACTGATAGGGGGCGAGCCGCGCGCGCACGTGCGCACGGATCTCCTCTCCCAGCGCAGCGGACGGCGGCACGCCCGCGCGCAGCACGACGCAGGCCTTGATGCGCGCGCCGCGCTCATCGTCGGGCACGCCGATCACGGCGGCGTTGGCCACCGCCGCATGCTTGAGGAGGCAGTCCTCGATCTCCGCCGGGCCGATCCGGTAGCCCGCGCTCTTGATCACGTCGTCGGTGCGGCCCTTGTACCAGTAGAAGCCTTCCTCGTCGCGCAACGGCGAGATCTCCGGTGCGGCCCCAGCCCCGCGCGAACTTGGCGTGCGTCGCCTGGGGATTGTTCCAGTACTCCAGGAACACCACCGGATCGCCCTCGCGCCATACCGCGATCTCGCCGAGCTCGCCCGGCCCGACCTGCTCGCCCGGCTTCGTCGAGCAGCGCGATGCGGTGTCCGGGATAGGGGCGGCCCATCGCGCCGGGCTTGGGCGCGAACAAGGCCGCTGCAGCCGCCGATGACGTAGTTCATCTCGGTCTGGCCGAAGATCTCGTTGATCGGTCACGCCCAGCTCGTTGCGTGCCCACTCCATCACCGCCTCGCCCACCGCCTCGCCGCCGCTCATCAGGCTGCGCAGGGCGAGCTCGAAGCGGCCGCGCGGCCTCGGGCACTTCCTTGAGCATCATCTTCAGCGCCGGTGGGAAAGAGGAACGCGTTGCGCACCGCGTACTTCTCCAGCAGGTGAAAGGCGCGCTCCGGGTCGAAGCGGCCGCGGTAGGCGAGGATGGGCAGGCCGAAGTGCCATCGTCGGCAGCAGCGCGTCGAACAGCCCGCCGGTCCAGGCCCAGTCCGCGGGCGACCAGAACATGTCGCCGGGCTGCGGAAAGAAGTCGTGCGAGCAGACGAAGCCCGGCAGGTTGCCCAGCAGCGCGCGATGCGGGATCAGCGCGCCCTTGGGCGGCGCCGGTGGTGCCGCTGGTGTAGATGATCAGCGCCGGGTCGTCGGCGCCGGTGTCGGCCGGCTCGTAGCGGGCAGCTGCCGCGCTCGAGCAGCGTCGTCCCAGGCATGCACGCCGGTCTCGCGGGCACCCGCCACACCGATGACGTGCTGGAGCTCGGTCAGCTCCAGGCGCGCGCTCCACAGCCTGGGCAGAGTGTCGGGGTCGACGATCGCTGCCCTCGCGCCCGCGTCGCGCAGGCGGTAGGCGAGCGCGTCCGGTCCGAACAGATGCGACAGCGGCACCGCGATGGCGCCCATCTGGAAGATCGCCATGTAGGCGATGGCCGTCTCGGGCCGCTGCGGCAGGAGAATCGCCACGCGATCGCCGCGCGCGACCCCCAGCCCCTCGAGCGCATTCGCCAGCCGGTTGGCGCGGGCTTGCATGTCCCAGAAGGAGAACGCCGCGGTGGCCGCCGCTCTCGTCCTCGAAGTAGAGCGCAAAGCGCTCGCGGCTGCGCGCATGGCGGCCGCAGCAGTCCCAGGCGATGTTGTAGCGCGCCGGCACCTCCCAGCGGAAGCCGGCGTGCAGCTGCTCGTAGCTCGCCGCCTCGCGCATGGTGTCGAGCGTGAAAATCGCCTGTGTCATGCGCACGAGCCTGGCTGGATGTCCAGTCGCTGCCCGGGTTCAATCCGGCTGTGCAGATTCTCGACGCTTCTGAGCTGTCGCCTGCATTGTTCGATGGTGCGTTGAGCAGCGGCGGCAGGTCATCGGCGAGCGCGTGCGCCGAGTGTCTGTTCGGGCGCTACCCCGCGCGCCGGTACAGCCGGAACAACTCACGCCGGTCGCCCGGCCGCGTACCTTCCCAGAACTGCTCCCACTCGATGCTGCGGGCTGATAGATGCCGGTGCGCATGCCCTGCACCAGCAGAATGTCGCAGTCCCGTCTTCGCGAGGGTACCTCGTCGCGGTAGGTGACGATACCGGCGAAGTATTCGAACAGAGCGCGCTGCGGCTCGCCCAGGCTGCGCGAGGAGATGCAGGTATAGCCACGCGGCAGCTGGCGGACCACCTCCATCACCAGCGGCCGGTAGCTGTTGCGGCTGTCGGCGTACTCCCAGAAGAAGATGGTGAGCAGCCCCCACACCATGGTCACGCCCGCGGCCCAGGCCACCAGCGGCCGCTCGGCGCTGCGCTTGAGCCGCGGCCAGCGACCCAGATGAAGAAGGCGGTGTAGGCGACCGCCAGGGCGAACTTGAACAGGTCGAACTCCGGCATGTAAGCCGGGCGCATGCGCAGCATGTGGCGGTGCGCCGGCCCGGGGATGCCCAGGTCGAGCGCGGACCAGTAGAACCAGTCCGAGCAACAGGAAGAACCCGAAGAACAGGATGGAAAACCACCAGAAGCCGTTGGCGGCGCCGCGCCGCAGCGACAGCAGCCCCGGCACCGCCAGCAGCGCGAACGGCACGAGCACAGGCTTGGCGTAGAGCTCACGGGCATCGGCCGCCAACGACAGCACGCCGACGATCACCACGATCGCCGTCAGCGGCAGGATCATGCCGGGGTCGGTGCGGATCCGGCCGCGGCCGCGCCACACGCGCCCACGCCGCCAGCGGCCAGGCCGGGAACGCGATACCACGGCAGAACCCCCAGGTAGTAGCCCGGCTGGCTCTGGCGGGCCGAGCTGGTTCTCGCCGAGGAAGCGGCCGAAGTTGTTGACCCAGAACCACTCGTGGAACAGCTCGGGCGAGCGCTGGTACAGGGCGATGGGCCAGATCAGCAGCCACGGCAGGATGGCCGCGAGCGCCACTGCCAGGGTCGCGGCGTAGCCGCGCGTGCGCCAGGTCGGCGAGATCGCAGGCAGCGCCAGCGCGATGATCCCCAGGCAGCCCGGCGCGAGCAGCCCCTTGGAGAGGAACCCCGAGCCCGACGCCGGTGCCCAGCCACAAGCCGCCCAGCAGTGGCCGGCGCAGGCACAGCGCCAGCCCGTAGATCGCCAGGGCGAAGCCGGCGAGCTGGGCGATGTCGGTGATCATGGCGTGCGCCCGCTCGACCAGGCCGATGCAGCCCATCAGCACCAGCACGCCGAGCCAGCCCTTTGCCGTCCCCGTACAGCTCGCGCGCGCGTCAGCCCCGTCGAGCAGGAAGGTCAGCGCCATGTAGAACGCCGTGGCCATGCGCGCACCGTCGTGCACTGGCAGCCAGCCTTGCAGGGTATGAGCGAACAGTGCCGCCGTCAGGAAGAAGATCGGCGGCTTCTCCATGAACGGTTCGCCCGCCGAGCGTGGGTACCACCCAGTCGCCGGTCTGCAGGATGTGATAGACCAGACCGAAGCTGTAGGCCTCGTCGGGCTTCCACGGATCGCGGCCGACGAGGCCTGGAAAGATCCACAGCGTGCACAGGACGATGATGAACAGCAGCGAATGGCGCAGGATAACGTCGCGCTCGCCCTGTGCTGCGGCATCGGGGGGTTGGGCTATCGCAAGCACTTTGGTCGTTGCGTCGAGAGGTCGCGTCCGCGCGGGTTGTCAGGAGGGTGCCGGTGCGGGAGCGGCGGTGGTCAGCCGCGCGAGCAGCGCACTCCTATCCGCCCAGCCGGGTCCGGCGCTCGGAGGTGTCGCGCTGCGGCCGACGGGCCGGAGCCGTACGGCTGGTTCGACAGCCTTTTCAGCGCAGAAATTTAGCGCCACAGTGTAACGACACCTGTCGCGCCGGGAAAGCGGCATGCAGCCGCGTCCAGCGACAGTACGCATCGGACCACCGCTCACGGTGCCGGCTTGGGCTGAAGCCGCGCCGCTGTCCCCTTGGCTCCCCGCTTGCGCCCCGCCAAGGCAGCGCGCCCGCTGAGACGCAAAAGGCAGCCCGGAGGCTGCCTTCTCTCGTGCCAGCAGAGGCTGCTTCGCTCAGGTTGCAGCACCTTTGCCGCCAGCGGCCTTGCCCGCGGGGGCCGCCCCAGGAGCAGCAGCAGCAGCGGGCTTCTTGGCGTAGCGCTGGCGGAACTTCTCCACTCTGCCGGCGGTGTCGAGGATCTTCTGCTTGCCGGTGTAGAACGGGTGGCAAGCCGCGCAGACTTCCACGTGCAGGTCGCGTCCGAGCGTCGAGCGGGTCTTGAAGCTGTTCCCGCAGCTGCAGGTGATGGTGATCTCGCCGTACTTGGGATGGATCTTTTCTTTCATGGCTGGGTCCTCACGTTTCCCGGACGCCTGGCGGCCGGGGGATCGTTGGAAAAGGGCGGAAGTATACGCCTAAACGGCAGGCGCGAGGCACGAGGCGCGAGGCTCGAGATCTAAACCCCGGCGCGTTGCGCCTGCTTACAGGAAAACCCAGATATGGGCGTTCCCGTGATTTACCACCCTCTCGCGCCTCGAGCCTCGCGCCTCGGCTTCTAGCCCCTCTTCATCGAGTCGAAGAACTCGGCGTTGCTCTTGGTGGCCTTGACCTTGTCGGTGAGAAATTCGGTGGCTTCCAGGTCGTCCATGGGGTAGAGCAGCTTGCGCAGGATCCACACCTTCTGCAGCACGTCCTGGCGCAGCAGCAGCTCCTCGCGGCGGGTGCCGGAGCGGTTGACGTTGATGGAGGGGTAGATGCGCTTCTCGGCCATGCGGCGGTCGAGGTGGATCTCCATGTTGCCGGTGCCCTTGAACTCCTCGTAGATCACATCGTCCATGCGGCTGCCGGTGTCGATCAGCGCAGTGGCCAGGATGGTGAGCGAGCCGCCTTCCTCGATGTTGCGGGCGGCGCCGAAGAAGCGCTTGGGCCGCTGCAGCGCGTTGGCGTCCACGCCGCCGGTGAGCACCTTGCCCGAGGCCGGCACCACGGTGTTGTAGGCGCGCGCGAGGCGCGTGATCGAGTCGAGCAGGATCACCACGTCCTTCTTGTGCTCGACCAGCCGCTTGGCCTTCTCCATCACCATCTCGGCCACCTGGACGTGGCGGGTGGCCGGCTCGTCGAAGGTCGAGGACACCACTTCCCCGCGCACCGAGCGCTGCATCTCCGTGACCTCCTCGGGACGCTCGTCGATCAGCAGCACGATCAGCATCACCTCCGGATGGTTGGAGGTGATGGCATGCGCGATGTGCTGCAGCATCACCGTCTTGCCCGCCTTGGGCGGCGAGACGATGAGCCCGCGCTGGCCCCTGCCGATGGGGGCGACGATGTCGATGATGCGGCCGGTCAGGTTCTCCTCGGCGCGGATGTCGCGCTCCAGCGGCATAGGCGATGTTGGGGTGCAGCGGGGTGAGGTTCTCGAAGAGGATCTTGTTCTTGGCGTTCTCGGGCGGCTCGGCGTTGACCTTGTCGACCTTGACCAGCGCGAAGTAGCGCTCGCCGTCCTTCGGTGTTCGGATCTCCCCCTCGATGGAGTCGCCCGTGTGCAGGTTGAAGCGGCGGATCTGCGACGGGCTCACGTAGATGTCGTCGGGCCCGGCCAGATAGCTGGTGTCCGGCGAGCGCAGGAACCCGAAGCCGTCCGGCAGGACCTCCAGGGTGCCCTCCCCGAAGATGCTTTCGCCTTTCTTGGCCTGGTTCTTCAGCAGGGCGAAGATGAGGTCCTGCTTGCGCATGCGGTTGGCATTCTCGATCTCGTTGGCGTTAGCCATCTCCACGAGTTCGGTGACGTGGAGGTTTTTGAGATCGGAAAGGTGCATAGCGGGGGACTTGCGGAGGCGACTGAAAGGCGAAAGGAGGGGGGGAGAAACGGCGGACCGGCGCCGACCCTTGCTGGGGCCCGGTCCCTGGCGCCCGGGGACTCGCGCCCGGGCGCTCAACTAGGAGTTATCGGCGTGGCAGCGTAATTACTTTAGATGTTGCTGTCAATAAAGGCAGTGAGCTGGGATTTCGACAGCGCTCCCACCTTCATCGCCTCCATGTTGCCGTTCTTGAACAGCATCAGTGTAGGGATGCCGCGGATGCCGTACTTGGGCGGGATGGCCTGGTTCTCGTCGATGTTGAGCTTGGCCACCTTCAGGCGGCCGGCATACTCCTGGGCCAGCTCGTCGAGGACCGGCGCGATCGACTTGCAGGGGCCGCACCATTCTGCCCAGTAGTCCACCAGCACGGGCGTATGGCGCTGCAGGACCTCCAGCTCGAAAGTATCGTCGGTAACGTGGTGGATGTGTACGTACAGTTGCTCGCTCATTGGAGAAATCGAACCTCCAGGGTTGAAAACAGGCGAAGGGGTCGGAAACCGCTGCCGCGCGGGGCGGCGAAGGAAGACAGTAACCCGTATCCTAACCGAAAATCTGTCGCACCGGAAAGACGGCGGCTGGAGGCTCCCCGCCAGCCAAGCGAGGTCAGGCGGAAGGCCCGACCGGACGCCACTCGCATTTCGCGTGGGCCCCGGCAGGTGAGCAGGTGCAATAGCCAGGTATGGCCTTTCTGCTAGAATTCAAGGGCCCGCTCCAGCGCTGTTTGCGTTGGTTCGCCACGATACTCCCATGACCTACGTCGTCGTCGAGTCCTGCATCAAGTGCAAGTACACCGATTGCGTCGATGTCTGCCCAGTGGACTGCTTCCGCGAGGGGCCCAACATGCTGGTGATCGACCCCGACGAGTGCATCGACTGCACCCTGTGCGTGGCCGAATGCCCGGTGGAAGCGATCTTCGCCGAGGACGACGTTCCGCTCGACCAGCGCGAGTTCACCGCCTTGAACGCAGAGCTGGCCAAGGCCTGGCCCGCCATCACGGAGAAGAAGGAGGCCCCCGCGGATGCCGACGACTGGGCCAAGGTCGAGGAAAAGCGCAACTGATCGAGCGCTAGCGCCAAAGCCCGGAGCTTGCCACAGAGAGCACAGAGGACACGGAGGAAAAACAGACGCTTGCGTGGCTTTCGAGCGTTGCCGCACGGGCGCCTTTGACTCCCGTGCACGCCTTGTGTGAAGCCCTCTGTGATCTCTGTGTTCTCGGTGATCTCTGTGGCTGAGCCTTTAGTGTCACTCTGTGGCTGATCCTTAGTCAGGCGACATTCCCAGCAGCATGTTCTCCGCCGCGCTCGCCGCGCTCGCCGCCGGCGCGACCGTAGTCACTCCGACGCGGCGCCTGGCGAGCGCCATCCGGCGCGCCTACGATGCGCGCCAGCACGCGACCGGCAGGCGGTCCTGGCCGGCCGCCGATGTCCTGCCATGGTCCGCCTGGCAGCAGCGGCAGTGGGAGTCCGCCCAGCTGCGGGCGAGCGAGCCGCTACCCCTGCTGCTCACCTCGCAGCAGGAGCTCGCCCTGTGGGAGCGCGTGGTCGCGGAGTCCGGCCACGAAGCGCGCTGCTGCACCGGGAGTCGCTCGCGCAGACCGCACGCGAAGCCTGGGGCATCGTGTGCGCGTACCGGTTGGCCGAGCCGCTGCGCCGCTACCCGCTGGGCGAGGAGGGCGCGTGCCTTTCTCGGCTGGAGCGAGGCCTTCGAGCACTTCTGCAGTCGCGAGGCGCGTGCTCGACGGCGCCCGGCTCGGGGACCGGCTTGAGACTGATGGCGCAGCGTGGCTTGCTGGCCGCGCCCCCGCATCTGGTCGTGTACGGGTTCGACGGCAACCGATCCGCAGCGCGCCGCGCTGCTCGAGGCGTTGCAGGCGGCTGGCACGCGCGTGGAAATCCAGGCGCCGGAAGGCGCCGAGGGCGAAGCGCTGCTCCTCTCCCAGCCTGGGGCGCAGGAAGAGATCCGTGCGGCAGCGCATTGGGCCAGGTCGATCCTCGAGCGCGAGCCCGACGCCTCGGTCGGCATCGTCGTCCCCGATCTGGCGCGCAGCCGCGCGCGCATTGCCCGCACCTTCGACGAGGTCCTGGTGCCCGTGACGGCCCTCGACGCCTGGCCCCGCCCCGGCGCGGCCGTGGAACTTGTCGCTCGGCCTGCCCTTGTCGCAGTGGCCGGTGGTGCACGCCGGGCTCCTGCTGCTCGAGCTGGCGAGCCGATCGCCTGACCGACCCAGGCGGCGAGCGTGCTGCTGCGCTCGCCTTCCTGGGCGGGGCGCAGGCCGAGCGCGCCGCCGCGCGCACTGCTCGACGCGCGCATGCGCCGGGCCGGCGAGCCGCATGTCACCATCGATCGGCTGGACTACTTCGCCCGCGACGAGAGCCGCCGCGATGCCTGTCCGCTCCTGCTCGAGCGGCTGCGCCTGCTGCGGGCCCGTGCCCGCGAGTCGCGCGAGGCCGCGGCTGCTGCCGAGCGCCTGGGGGCCGCGCCTGCAATCTCTGCTGGCCGCGGCCGGCTGGCCCGGCGAGCGCCCGCTGGACAGCGAGGAGTACCAGACCGTCGAGGCCTGGCGCGAGCTGCTCGCCGGGTTGTCCCACCTCGACCTGATCCATGGCCCGCTCGCGTTTCCGAGCCGCCATCGCAGCCGGTGCGGCGGCTCGCCGCGCGAGCGCCTGTTCCAGCCCGAGACGCCGGCGGTGCCGATCCAGGTGATGGGCGTGCTGGAGTCCACCGGGCTCGAGTTCGATCATCTGCTGGTGCTCGGGCTGCACGCCGAGGCCTGGCCGCGGCCCGCGCGTCCCAATCCCCTCCTGCCGATCGAGCTGCAGCGCCGGGCGGGTGCGCCCGCCAGCGGTCCCGAGTGGGAGCTCGGGTTTGCACAGCGGATGACTGCGGCATGGCGGCGAGCGGCCCCGCGGGTGGTGTTCTGCTTCCCCTCGGCCGAGGGCGATCGAACGCTCGCCCCCAGCCCGCTGCTCGCGGGGCTGCCGGCCGCAGACCCGCAACGGCTCGGCCTGGCGCAGCGAGCCGACTACCGCGCGCTGTTGCATCAGGCAAGGACGCTCGAGAGCCTGGAGGACATCGCCGGGCACGCGCTGGATCCGGGCGTGGCCTTCCCGGGGGGCGCCCGTCTGATCCAGGACCAGGCCGCCTGCCCGTTCCGCGCCTTCGCCGTGCATCGCCTTGGCGCCACGGCCCTCGAAGAGCCGCACGAAGGGCTGGACGCGCGCGAGCGCGGCAGCATGCTGCACGAAGCGGCTCGCCGCAGCTCTGGGGCGCGCTGCGCAGCAGCGACCAGCTCGCCGGCCTGGGCCAGGAGGCGCTCGCCGAGCAGGTGCGCAACAGCGTCGGCATCGCGCTGGCACGCTGGCGCGGCCGCCGCAGCGTCGGTGTTCCAGGAGCGCTTCCTGGCACTGGAGCGGGCGCGCCTGGAGGCGCTCCTGCACGAGTGGCTGGCGCTGGAACGGGAGCGGGCGCCGTTCGAAGTCCTCGCCGTCGAGGAAGCGACGCAGCCGTCGAGGTCGGGCGGCGTGCGCCTCGACCTGCGGCTGGACCGCGTCGACCGGCTGGAGGACGGCGGCGAGCTGTTGCTCGACTACAAGACCGGGCCGGCCTGGTACCGAGCGCTGGTTCGACCCGCGGCCGGACGAGCCGCAGCTGCCGCTGTACGCGCTCGCGCGCGACGTGCCGCCCGCCGGCCTGGCCTTCGCGCGCGTGGCGCGAGGGGAGTGCGCGCTCGCCGGGCTCGCCGAGCGCGCCGATATCGCCCCGGGCATCGCGTCCTTCGCGCCGGCGCGAAGGGCCGGCGCCGACGACTGGCCGGGCCAGCTCGATGCGTGGCGGCAGACCCTGGCCGCGCTGGGCGAGCAGTTCCGCTCGGGTGTGGCGACGGTCGATCCCAAGCGCTATCCGACACACCTGCGACACCTGCGACCTGCGGCACGCTGTGCCGGGTCGAGGAGCTGTTCGAGCGCGTGCGCCGAGCCGGACGACGCGCCAGGACGACGAGGGCTGACGATGCCGCCGCGCCGCCCAGCGCCCAACGAGCAGCAGCTGGCGCTTGCTGTTCGACGAGCCGATCCGCTGCGCCGCAGAGCCGATGCCGCGGAGCCGGCCGTGCCGACGCACGAGCAGCGCACGCCAGGCGCTCGAGCCGGGCCGCTCCTTCATCGTGCAGGCGCCGGCCGGCTCGGGCAAGACCGGCCTGCTCATCCAGCGCTTCCTGGTCCTGCTCGCGCCGGGTGAGCACGCCCGAGGAGGTGCGTCGCCATCACCTTCACCCGCAAGGCCGCCGGCGAGATGCGCGCCGCGTCCTCGCGGCGCTGCGCGCAGCGCGCGAGGGCTGGAGCCGGAGTCCGCACACGAGGCGCACACGCTGCGACTCGCTGCCGCCGTCCTGGAGCGCGATCGAGCTCAGGGCTGGGGCCTGGCAGGCCAATCCGAACCGCCTGCAGGTCCAGACCATCGACTCGCTGTGCGTGGGTCTCGCCGGCCGGCTGCCGCTGCTGTCGGGGCTGGGGCCCGCTCCCGCAGATCCGCGAAGACGCCGCGGCGCTGTACCGGGAGGCCGCGCGCGAGACCCTCGCGCTGCTCGAGGAAGAGGGCTACACCGAGCAGGTCGCCGCGCTGCTGCGGCACGTCGATAACGACGTCGCGGCGGCCGAGGGCATGCTGGCCGGGCTGCTGCGCCAGGCGCGACCAGTGGTGGCGGCACCTGCGCGGCGGCGCGCGGCGCGCCGAGCTGGAGCGGGCGCTCGGCGAACCTGAGCCGCGAAGCGCATGCAGCAGGCGCGCGAGGCGGTGCCGGAGATGTTCGCCGAAGCGTATCCTCGCCGCGGTGCGCTATGCCGCCGGCAACCTCGCGGCGGCACAGCCCGTCCTCGCTTGGCGCGCGTGCGCGGATCTGCGGACGCTGCCGGGTGCGGAGCTGGAGGACCTCACGCTCTGGCGCGGCATCGCCGAGCTGTTCCTGACCGGCACCGGGACGCTGCGCAAGATCGCTCGACAAGCGCAGCGGCTTCCTGCCGGCGGGCGAGGCCGCCGGCGCCGAGCGCGAGCAGCGCAAGCAGGCCAAGCGAGCAGGCCGAGGAACTGCTCGAGAAGCTGGTGGCGCACCAGGAGCTTCGTCGCCGCGCTGCAGGAGATCAGGCTGCTGCCGCCGCGACCTACGACGAGCGGCAGTGGGCGTTCATCGAGGCGCTGGGCGCGCTGCTGCCGGTCGCGCTCGCCCAGCTCGATCTGATGTTCCGCCGCCGCGGCGCGGTGGACTTCGTGGCGCTCACCCTGGCCGCGATCCAGGCGCTCGGCGAACCCGACGCGCCGACCGATCTGGCGCTGGCGCTCGACTATCGCATTCAGCACCTGCTGATCGACGAGTTCCAGGACACCTCGCTCAGCCAGTTCGAGCTGCTGCTGCGGCTGACCGCCGGCTGGCAGCCGGGCGATGGCCGCACCTTGTTCGTCGTCGGCGATCCGATGCAGTCGATCTACCGCTTCCGCGAGGCGGAGGTCGGGCTGTTCCTGCGCGCCTGGCATGCCGGGCTGGGCGGCGTGCCGCTGGAGCCGCTGGCGCTGTCGGTGAACTTCCGCGCGCAGGCCGGCGCTGGTGGAATGGGTCAACGACGTCTTCGCGCGGGTGTTGCCGCCGCGCGAGGATCTGGCGAGCGGCGCGGTGCCGTTCTCCGCGTCCAGCGCCGCAGGATCGCCGGCCTGCCCGGGGCCGGCGGTCGCACATCCATGCGCTGCGTGCCGGCCGATCGCGAGCGCGAGGCGCATCGCGTGCTCGAGCTCGTGCGTCGGCGCCGCGCGACGGAGCACCGCAAGGCGAGCGTCGCCGTGCTGGTGCGCAGCCGCAGCCACCTGCTCGAGATCGTGCCTCGCCTGAAGGACGCCGGGCTGCGCTTCCGCGCCGTCGAGATCGAGCCGCTGGCCGGCCGAGCCGCGGTGCGCGACCTGTACGCGCTCACGCGCGCGCTGTTGCATCTCGCCGACCGCACCGCCTGGCTGTCGGTGCTGCGTGCGCCCTGGTGCGGGCTCGACTCTTGCGGACCTGGAGACGCTCGTCGGCGAGGACCGCGCCGGCGTGCTGTGGACACGCGCTGCATCGATCCGCAGGTCCGGTCGGCCCTGAGCGCGGACGGTGCCGGCGCGCTCGAGCGCGCGTCGCGGCGCTGGAGCCGGCGCTGGACAACCGCGGCCGCGGCTCGCTGCGCAGGCGCGTCGAAGGCGCCTGGCTGCGCCTGGGCGGGCCTGCGTGCGTCGAGGATGCCACCGACGTGGACGACGCGCTGGTGTTCCTCGACCTGCTGGATGAGCTCGAGCAGGGCGGCGATCTGGAGGACTTCGCCGCGCTCGACGAGCGGCTCGCCGAGCTGTTCGCCTTGCCCGACGCGCAGGCTCCCGAGACGCTGCAGGTCATGACCATCCACAAGAGCAAGGGCCTGGAGTTCGACACCGTGATCGTCCCCGGCCTGGGTTACGCGCACGCGGCAGCGACGAGCCGCAGCTGCTGCAATGGCTGGAGCGGCCCAATGCGGCGGGCGGGTCGGATCTGCTGCTGGCCGCGATGACCGAGAAGGGCCGGGACGAGGATCCGGTGTACCGCTGCGTGACGCGGCTGCAGGACGAGCGCCAGCGGCAGGAAGACGGGCGCCTGCTCTACGTCGCGGTGACGCGTGCGCGCAGGCGCGTGCACCTGCTCGGCCATGCGGAGCTGGACGACAAGACCGGCGGAGGCCCGAGCGCCCGGCCAGGAGCTCGCTGCTGGCGCGGCTGTGGCCGGTGCTGGCACCGGAGTTCCACGCCGCGGCCGGCATCTGTCGCAGAGCGGCCCGCACGGTAGGGGGGAGAGGACGCCCTCTCGCCCCGCAGGACGGGCGGGAGCTGAGGCGGCGCCGCGATTCCCGAGAGCTCGCCCGACCCTGTGCCCGCGCAGCTCCAGGGTCGTCCGATACCGCAGCGCATCCGGCGGCTCGTTGCGGGCTGGCGAGCCGCCGGCCGTTCCGCCGAGCGTGCACTGGCTGGCGCCGGTCGCGTCCGCGCCGCACGACGGGCCTCCCGGCATCGAGTTCGACTGGGCGAGCGAAGCGGCGCGCCACGTCGGAACTGTCGTGCACCGGTATCTGCAGCGCATGGCCGAGGAAGGCGCTGCGCGCTGGAGTGCCGCTCGAATAGCGGCGCTGCGCCCGGTCCTGCGCGCTGCGCTGCGCGCCGAAGGTGTCCCCGCGGCCGAGCTCGACCGGGCGAGCGCTCGCGTGGCCGCAAGCCCTGTGCGGTGTGCTGCCGACGACCGCGGGCGGTGGATCCTGGATGGCACGCACGCCGAGGCGACCTCCGAGCTGCGGCTGAGCGGCAGCTCGACGGCCAGCTTATCCACGTCGCCCTCGACCGCACCTTCGTCGATGCGCAGGGCACGCGCTGGATCGTCGACTACAAGACCGGCACGCACGAGGGCGGGGACCTGGAAGCGTTCCTGGACCGCGAGCAGGAGCGCTACCGTGAGCAGCTCGAGCGCTATGCGAGGATCATGGCCGGCTTCGACTCGCGGCCGGTGCGGCTGGCGCTGTACTTTCCGCTGCTGCGCGCCTGGCGGGAGTGGCCGGCGTGAGTGCACGACGCGGAAACATATCTGTCATAGATGGCAGCGACCGGTGCGGCCGCGACGAGACCGGACGGATGGCACAGGGCTGTTTGTGCGGGCGCGCTTGACGGAAACGCCCGCGCGCCGAAGAATGCCGGTCGTCAAGCCCGGCTCTGCCGGATACAGGAGAAGCGATGCCCCACGCCCCGGCGGCTTCTGCGCCGCTGATGATCCTCGTCGCCGGGCCGTATCGCTCGGGCACCGGCGACGATCCGGCCAGGATTGCGGCCAACGTGCACGCGATGACCGCCACGGCCCTGCAGTTGTATCGCGCCGGGCACTTGCCGGTGCTGGGCGAGTGGTTCGCGCTGCCGCTCATCGAGCAGGCCGGCTCGCGCGCCATCGGCGACGACGTGTTCAACCAGATCTTCCATCCCATTGCGCGGAGGCTGCTGGCCAAGTGCGATGCGTGCCTGCGCATCGGCGGGCCGTCGCAGGGCGCCGACGAGATGGTGGCGGTGTCGCGGGCCCTGGGCAAGCAGGTGTTCTTCGATCTGGCGCAAATCCCTACGGCCCGCGCAGGAGGACCGGCATGATTCATCACGGTAGTTGCCATTGCGGCGCGGTGCTCGTCGAGGTCGAGGCGCCCGCGGACATCGAAGCCTACGAGTGCAACTGCTCGATGTGCGAGCGCGTCGGCTTCCTGCATCTGATCGTGCCGGCACAGCGCTTCCGGCTCGTGCAGGGACGTGACCACCTCACCACCTACACCTTCAATACCGGCGTGGCGAAGCACACCTTCTGCAAGGTATGCGGGGTGAAGGTTTTCTATGTGCCGCGTTCCAACCCCGACGGCTTCAGCGTCAACGTGCGCTGCCTGGACGGCAGCACGATCACCTCGGTGAGGGTGCTGCCCTTCGACGGCCGGAACTGGGAGTCGGCGGCCGATCTTTCCGCGCTCTCGCACGGCTGACCAGCCTGATGCCCGCGATCACTGCAGCGAGAGGACGGCGCGAATCCGTGTGGGGGTTCGGGAATGCCTTGGGCATGCGACCGCCGGCGTGGCGAACCATCGCTGTCGTGCTCGCCGCGTTGCTGAGCGTGGCCGGGTGCAAATTCCTCGTGCGCCCCCCGGTGCCGTCCATTCCCACCAAAGTCACGCCGTTTTCGACCGCTGCGCCGGGCGGACCGTTTCCCGGCGGCTGGCACATCGAGGCGGCGGCAAAGTTCCGCAAGCCCAGCACCTATCGGTTGGTCGACGACGGCGGCACGACAGTGGTCGAGGGCACGGCGCAAGCCTCGGCATCCGGCCTGGTGGAGTTCCTGGACGTCGATCCGCAGGAGCGCCCGATCCTGACCTGGCGCTGGAAGATTACCCAGCCGGTGGAAGGCGCCGACACCACGCAGCGCTCGGGTGACGATGCCCCCGCGAGGGTGATGATCTCCTTCGCGGGCGATGTGCAGACCCTGCCGTTCTCCGATCGCCTGTTCTTCAACCAGGTGAAGCTGGTGACCGGCATTCCGGTACCCTACGCGACGCTGGAATATGTGTGGGGCGCTGGCGCGCCGAAGGAGACGGTGGTGATCAACAGCTACACCCCGCGCATCCGCACGCTGCTGGTGCAGAACAGCCCGCAGCCGCTGAACGAGTGGGTGACCGAGACGCGCGATGTGGTGGAGGATTTCCGTCGCGTGTTCGGCGAGGAGCCGGGCCGCATCACCGGCATTGCCGTGTATACCGATGCGGACGCCACCGGCGCGCGGTCGCAGGGTTACTACGGCGACTTGACGTTCCTCACGCGCAGCGAGGCGCAGGACCGGGCCGCGAAGTAGCGCAGCCGAGCCAGTGAAAGGTGCAGGAGCAGTGAAGCGCCAAGGCGCCAAGGACGCCAAACAACGACTTTGTTGCCGCACAGACGCAGACAGCGCAGTAGAGAGCAACCGAAGAACGGGTTTGCGAAGCTGCGCAGGCTGCAGTGCGCGCTCGGCGCCGAGCGACTAAACTGTCGCTTCCACTCCCGAGCCGACCGCCATGAACGATCCTCGCCGCCCTTCCGATCTCGCGCCGCGCGCCAGCCTGTCCGGCCGCGCCGCCTTTGTGTCGCTGCTTGCCTCCGAGGGCATCGACGTCATGTTCGGCAATCCGGGCACCACCGAGCTGGCGATCATGGAGGCGCTCGGCCAGCAGTCGCACATCCAGTACGTGCTGGGGCTGCAGGAGGCGCTGGTGGTCAGCATGGCGGACGGTTACGCTCGCGCATCCAACCGGCTTGCTGCCTGCAACGTGCATGTCGCACCCGGGCTGGGCAACGCCATGGGCTCGCTGTACACGGCCAAGATCTACGGCTCGCCGGTCCTGATCACGGCGGGACAGCAGGAGCAGGGCCATGGCTTGAAGGAGCCCATGCTCTACGACGCGCTGGTGCCCATCGCCCAGCCGATGGTCAAGTGGGCCGTGGAGGTGACCCGGGTGGAGGACCTCCCGCGCATCGTCCGGCGGGCCGCCAAGGTAGCCATGACCCCGCCCACCGGTCCGGTGTTCATCAGCCTCCCGGGCGACATTCTCGATGCGCAAGCCGAGCTCGACCTCGGCCGGCCGACCCGGGTGGACGCCGCGACCCGCCCCTCGGATGCCGCCCTCGCGCGGCTCGCCGACGCGCTGCTGAGCGCGCGCAATCCCGCGTTCATCGCCGGTCACGAGCTGTACACGAGCGATGCGCTCCAGGAGGCCGGCGAGCTCGCGGAAGTGCTGGGCGCCGCCGTGTACCAGCAGACCGTGAACTACGGCGCGCATTTCCTCTCCGAGCACCGGGCGTTCGTCCGCCCGCTGACGCGCAATCAGCAGCAGGTGCGGGACTGGCTCTCGCCCTACGACATGCTGGTGTTCCTCGGCTCGGATCAGCTGCGCATGTCGGTGCACAGTCCGGTCGAGCCGCTGCCCGACGGTGCACGCGTGGTGCAGATCGGCAATCGCGACTGGGAGCTGGCGAAGAACTACCCGGCCGAGATCGCGCTCAAGGCGGACGTGAAGGAGACGCTGCTGGCGTTGCTGCCGGTCCTGCGCGGCAGGATGACAGCCGAGCAGGCGGCCCAGTCGGCGCGCCGGCTGGCCGATCTGGCGGCCAACAACTGGACCGCGCAGCGCGCGCGCGCCCAGCAGGATGCGCTGAAGGCAGCCGCGGCGCGCCCGATGGACCCGCGCCTGCTGATGCTGCGGCTGACCGAAGCCCTGCCGCGCGACGCAGTCGTAGTGGACGAGGGGCTCACCGCGAGTATTCCGTTCCTCAGCCATTTCCCGGTGCGCGACGCGCACTGCTACTACGGGCTGGCGAGCGGCGCGATCGGTTTCGCGATGGCGGGAGCGGTGGGCATCAGCCTGGCGCTGCGCGAGCGCCCGGTGATGGCCATGGTGGGCGACGGCAGCGCGATGTACAGCATCCAGGCGCTGTGGACCGCGGCCCATCTGAAACTGCCGATCACCTATGTAATCGCGAACAACCGCAGCTACCGCATCCTCAAGGAGCGGCTCAAGTCGATGCGGGGCAGCGAGCGCTACATCGGCATGGATCTGCGCGAGCCTGAGATCGACTTCGTGGGGCTGGCGCAGTCCATGGGCGTGCCGGCCCGGCGCATCAGCGAGCCCGACGAGGTGTCGCCCGCGCTGCGAGCGGCGATGGGCAGCGGTGCGCCGAGCCTGCTGGACGTGCGCATCGCGGACGGGTTCGGCGGCTGACGGGCGCTCTAGTTCACCAGCCATACGGCGCCGCAGTTCGACTGCCGCCCGGACACGTTCCAGCTGGCCTCGGCAGCGTCCGCGCTGATGCAGCGGCTGTCGCCGGTGACCGGCGGCTCATCGTAGCCGGCCGAGTAAGTCGAGAACTGGAAATTTCCCGTCACCGGGCGCCCGTCGTCGATCCGCCGGTCGATCTCCGCGAGGATCTCGACTGGGACGTAGTTGCCGGCCTTGACGTTGAGCCTGCTTGCAGCGTTGCTGGAGGCCCCCCACAGCGCGTCGGAACCGATGTGCAGGTAGCCGCCGAACACGTTGCGCGGTGTGTTGGTGGGCGAGGGCGCAGTGATCGCCGGCGATTCGATGCGGAAGTATTCGTTCAGCAAGCCGGTCGCGGACAACTGCGTCCAGGCGATGATGTCTTCGTTGCGGCCGTCCGCCTCCACCAGTCCATTGTCGTTACCGCCGGCGCAAGGGGAGCCGTCGCAGTCGAGCGCGGCCTGCGTATTGCCGTAGTCCCCGGGCCACGCCCGGAAACGGTCTTGAAAGGCGAGCAACGCCGCGGTGGCGGCGCCTTGCTGCGCGACGAGGGCCTGCACGCGCGCGGTCTCGATCAGGTTCTGCCCATAGACCACGGCCTGAACCAGCAGGCCGGCGATGATCAGTACGAGGATGACATCCAGCAGCGTGAAGCCGCGCTCGTTCAGGGGCGCGACGTTCGGCACGATCGGGGGCGGCAGAGGACGGTTGCGCGGGCGCCCATCTCTTGGTTTCATTTGTTGTTGGTCTCCGAGCGAAAGCGCCTTGAAGTCTAGCGGAGGCGTCGGGAGATCGACAAAAACTGTAACAGCATTGCAAAGCATTGGTCAGGGAGCGAATCCACCGAATGGAGGTCTCCGATGCACCGTCTCGCCACACCCGCCGACCTGCCGGGCATCGTCGCGATCTACAACTCGACAGTGGCCTCGCGGATGGTCACAGCCGATCTCGCCCCGGTCAGCGTCGAGAGCCGGCGGTCCTGGTTCGAGGAGCACCGCCCGGAGTCCAGACCGCTGTGGGTGCTCGAGCGCGATGGCGGGATCGCGGCGTGGCTGAGCTTCTCGTCGTTCTACGGGCGCCCGGCCTATGCCGGCACCGCGGAAGTCAGCATCTACGTGGACCAGCGCTTCCGCCGTCAGGGGCTGGGCGCGGATCTCCTGCGTGCAGCCATTGCGCATGCCCCGGCCATCGGCGCGCGGACGTTGCTGGGTTTCATCTTTGCCCACAATCTGCCCAGCCTGGCGCTGTTCGAAAAGTTCGGATTCGAGCGCTGGGGGCATTTGCCCCGCGTGGCGGTGCTGGACGCTATCGAGCGCGATCTGGCGATCGTCGGGCGGCGTGTCGACTAGCTAGCTAGCTCAGGTGTGCATCATTCTTCAACCACGTACAGGCGCTCCTGCTCGTTATCTTGTTGGTGTGCGCTAGCGTGTGTCTCGGTGGCGCACCACGGAACGAAGGAGACGCCACATCCCAGAGAGAGCGCGAAGCCCTCCTTTCCTTCCTGAGGATGAACGGTGTTGAGCTCCGCGCCGCTGAGAATAGGAGCAACGTGATCTCGCACATGTACTCGGTTGGGCCGCAGCACGAGAAGCAGTACCTGGTCGGCCTTACCTACCATCCGCGGCCGCTGCGACACGCGGAGGTCACAGCGCAGTATCCGATCGCTCTTCCTTTCGTAGTCAACAATCACTGGGTGCTCTGGCAGGTGGGTGGCCCTCGCGGCAACGCGACGAAAGACTACTTGGTGGCCTGGGAGAAGGTCCGCAATGTGTTCAAAGCGTACCCATCCTGGAGGCAGCCGGTTGGGAGCTGAGCGAAGGTCGCCCACAAGAGCGTCTGACGGCGGTACAGGTTGGCGTAGTGGACCCAGTAGCGCGTCCAGGCGCGCTGGATTCGAACGCGGAGAGGATGCTGGGCCGCTTGAGTTCACGGACAGACTATGACTCGCTATGTTGCGTTCCTTCGTGGTGTAAGCCCGATGAATGCCAGGATGGCGGAGCTGAAACGCTCGTTCGAAGGTGCCGGCTTTGCGGACGTTAAGACGGTGCTGTCGAGCGGCAATGTCGTATTCAGCACACGCGCCAAGTCGGAAACGGCGCTCGCACGCCAAGGCGAAGCCGCGATGGCGAAGCACCTGGGTCGTGCGTTTTGCACAATAGTGCGTCCGGCAAGCGTCCTGCGCGATCTGATCGAAGCCGACCCCTACGCCGCCTTCCATCTGCCAACGAACGCAAAGCGAGTCGTAACGTTTCTGCGTGAACCACACACAGCGAAGCTTTCGCTACCGCTCGAAACCGATGGTGTACGCATCCTCGCCATGAATGGACGCGAGATTTTCATCGCGTACGTCCCGAACCCACGCGGGCCCGTGTTCATGGCGCTGATCGAGAAGACGTTCGGCGTGAACGTAACTACCCGCACTTGGAATACCGTACAGAGATGTGCTAGCGCATAAGCACAGCGGCCCAACCCTGTTTGCAGCCGACCAGGCGACAGGCGCGCGGCCAATGACGTTGAGACCATCGACTTGCCCGGGGAGCCATCGGCCTAACCCGTGGGTGCTCGACGTACCCGCGATGTCGAACCTATAGAGCACGCCATGAGCGAGAAGATCCCCTCATCTGAGTGCGACAGCCTCAACGCTCGCTGACCACGACCCGGCCCGTCATGTAGGGATGCACCGAACAGAAGTAGTCGTAGATGCCGGGCGAATCGTAAGCGCGGGTCACCGACCCACCGGGGAGCAGCACGTCGACGCCGGGCGAACCGTCAGCGTGCCTGCAATCCGATCATCGGTGGCGCTGGGCGGGTGTCGGAGCCCTTGCCGGATGCGGCCTCACGGTCCTCGTGTGGCTTGCGGGCACCGCAGTGTTGCATCACCGGGCAGACGAGGACGTCGCGCTTGCGGTCGTCAACGCGCATGTCCGCGCCACCCTCGACAAGCGCTTGACCGAGGTGGCCTCGTCTGACCAGCACACCGTCAAGCCCTGGCTCGCGGCCCGGCTCGACTATTCGCCGCCGGTTCGCGATCTGGCAGCTGCCGGGTTTGTGCTGGTCGGCGCGCGGATCGAGCATCTCGACGGCCACCCGGTTGCGACCCTTGCTTATCGGTATCGGGCACACACCGTCGACGTCTTCGTGCGCCCCGACTGGATGCAATCGCGATCGCTGGCCCAGAGAAGCATCCGGGGTTTCAACGTTGTGCAGGTCGAGGCGCAAGGGATGGATTGGCTCATCGTGTCCGACGCAAACGTGGAAGCGCTCGCCTCGCTCGCGCGGCGGCTCGCCGAAGGCGCGGGTTCACCTGACCCGGCCCCGGGACGTCCGTGAGCGGAAGCCCCAAAACCGCTTTTGCGCGGCAGCCGCCCGACCAGCCGTTCAACCGGAGCACCCAGCAGCGGCTCCGCTTTTGGGTGTACGCTGCCTGCTTCGCTCTTCAGCGCCCGGTTGACGCCACGGCGTTGAGCGTCACGCGACCACCACGCGTGGGTCCTGTCTGTCTGTACTACGCAGAGGGCGGTACGCTACACGTCCCGGCAATCCGGCCGGGGCGCACCATCCCGTCAGCCACATAAGGAGCGCGCCATGGGATTCTTCAGCAAGATCCTCGAGAAACTCGGCATCGGCAGCACGGCTGCCGCCCCCACTCCCGCCCCGCCACCCAGCGCCGCGCCCGCGAGCCTGGGTCCGGGTCCGACTGCGCCGCTGGCCAGACAGGTCGCCCTGGTCGATGTTGTCGCGCAACTCGAGCAGCGCGCGGCGGCGAATCCTCAGAAGCTGAACTGGCGGACCTCCATCGTCGACCTGCTGAAGCTCCTCGAGATCGACAGCAGCTTCGCGGCGCGCAAGGAACTGGCCACGGAGCTGGGCTGCCCGGGGGAACTGATGGGCGATTCGGCGAAGATGAACATTTGGTTGCACAAGACCGTTCTCGTGCGCATCGCCGCCAACGGCGGCAATGTGCCCCGAGATCTCCTGGACTAAGCAAGCGTCGCAACCGCCGACCCAAGGAGTCAGACAATGCGTCAACCGCGCCGCCGCGCAGGGTGCGCGGGCGGCGCTTCCGAATCACCAGGAGGCACGGACATGAGCTGGATCATCTCGTTGATCATTGGCGGAGTCATCGGTTGGCTGGCGAGCATCGTCATGAAGACCAACGCCCAGATGGGCTGGATCGCCAACGTGCTGGTGGGAGTGGTGGGCTCGCTGCTGGGCTTCTGGATCGCCGGACTGCTGGGCATCGCACCCGCCGGGGGCATCCTGCGCTTCGTGGTCGCGCTCGCAGGCGCGGTGCTGCTGATCTTCATCCTGGGCAAGCTCGGCATATTCCGAAAGACGTGATGCCGGCCGCGCCGCGCGGCCGGGAGGTCGCGGCTACTCTTGGGTTCAAGGCCAGCATAGAACAACGCTGCTGTGTATGGCCGAGAAGGATCGGTTACCCTAGACGTTTCTTGAGAACCCAAGAGGCGCGCGATGCACGGTCTTGCTCGATACAGTTGGGTTGGCTTTGCTCTCGCGTTCCCGCTGCTCGCCCATGCCGCGTGTCCAGACCACGCTGCCGTGGCGGCCTATGTGGCCGACTTCGAGGCGGCTCGTCTCAGCCAGGGCTTTGGCAACGACCTCGACCTGGCCGATGCGGAGTGTGCCAAACGCAAACTGGTGCAGGAACTCCCGCAGGTGCAGGGCCGCGTGGTCGGGTACAAGGCGGCGTTCACCAACCCGGCATTGCAACAGCGCTTCGGGGTCACCAGCCCCGCATGGGGGGTGATGTTCGCCAGGATGATGGTGGCAAGCGGCGCGAAGCTGCCCGCCCGGTTTGGGGCGCGGCCCCTGTATGAGGCCGACTTCGTAGCGGTAGTCAAGGATGCTGCCTTGGCCGACGCCAAGACCCCGCTGGAGGCGCTGCAGCATATCTCCGCGGTAGTACCCTTCATCGAGCTGGCAGATCTCATGCTGGAGGGCGCGCCCAAAGGCACGGCGCTCATTGCCACCAATATCGGGTTTCGGGGAGGCGCCCTGGGCGCGCGCGTGGCGGTCGAACCCACCCAGGCATTCCTGGACGCGCTGGCAAGCATGACAGTCGTCATGACGGAGGACATCAGCGGCAAGGAACTGGGGCGCGTCAAAGGCAACGTCCTCATGGGGCATCCGATCAATGCCGCGCTATGGGTTGCTCAGGCGCTCAAGAACGATGGGGTCGCGCTCAGGCCCGGGGATCTCCTGAGCCTTGGAGGCTACATCCCCCCGACCCCGACGCAGCCCGGCACGAGCATCACCGTCCAGTATTTCGGCTTGCCGGGAGACCCGTCGGTCACCGTGCACTTCGAGTAGCCCGGGGCACGACTGGAGCTCTTCTCGATCTCGGCACGGGGTCCTTTGCAGCGTCACTTCGCTGCGCTGTTTCCTGTCGATCAAGATCGGAAGAGCACCCAGCCACACGCTGCAGCGGGCGCGGGCAAGGCGCGCCGCTGAGCCTTGCGGTCAGGGGTGCGGTCGCGAACCCTGGTCGTGATCCACGGAGCAAGAAACACTCGGTGGCAGGCCTGGCATTCACACCGTTACCGCAGCTCGATTACGATCCTCGCCCCTTCCGGCGGCAACGTGAACTTGGCCTCGTCCCACGTCGGAGCGCGGTCCTTCGGTCTGGGGTCGTTCGAGATGCCCCACGGCTCGGTCGGGTCGCGGACTACCGTCGTGTCCAGCCTGCCGTTGGCGTTGCGGTCCTGATATACGCCGACTGCGTACTCGCCCGACTCGAGGTCCGGGAACGTGAGGCGCAGCGTTCTTGCGCTGGGCGTCACCGAGAGTCTGCCGATCGGAGGACGGGGAAAGTCGTCTTCGCCGGTAAACACGCCGGCGCTGATCTCGCCGCTGGGCGAGACCATCGCGCGGACCTCGGTGTCCAGCACGAAGTCCTCGGCACGGTCGAAGACCGCGGCGTGGATTTCACCTCCGCGCAGCCGTACGCCGCGCACCTCCACTTCGAGGTCCGCGGCCGAGGCGGCACCCGCTGCCGATGCCACCGAGAGGACGAGCGTCAAGCGGCAGAGGCGCGCATGCAACCTCCGTGCAGGTGCGGGATCCGGGCTGTCAGTGTCAGATTGCATGTGCGTCAGCTGGAATCGGCGATGATATTGGTGGACTGTAACAGGTGACTCGGTAGTGCGCTCCATTGACTCTCTCCCCAGCCCTCTCCGCAACAGCGAGGGGGCTAGCCGAACCGGACGTCCACTTGCGGCCTGCGCCCGCCGACGAGGTCTGCGATGGCCCGGCCCGAGCCGGCGCACAGCGTCCAGCCCAGCGTGCCGTGGCCGGCATTGACGAACAGGTTGGGGTATGACGTCGCCCCGATGAGGGGAACATTCCCGGGCGTCGCGGGCCGCAGTCCAGCCCAGCGCTGCGCTTGCGCGAAGTCCACGGCATCGGGGAACAGCACCTTGGCGCGTTCGATCAGCGCGTTGCAGCGCCGCTCGCTGATCGTTGTGTCGTAGCCGTTGAGCTCGGCGGTTCCCGCCACCCTGAGCCGATCGCCCAGCCGGGAGATAGCGAGCTTGTGCCCCTCGTCGGTGAGGCACACGCTGGGCGCGCGATCGGCTCGCACGACTGGGACGGTAATGGAGTAGCCCTTGACTGGATAGATCGGCACGCGGATGCCGAGCGGCTCGAGCACGAACGGCGTCCAGGTGCCCATGCAGACCAGCACCGCATCGGCGCGCAGCAGCTCGCATGCATCCCCCGCGGAGCGCGCAAGGGCGCCCGTGACTTTGTCCTGCTGTGCTTCAAGCCGTTCGATCGTAACGCCGTAGCGCAGCTGCACTCCGCGCTGCGCGCACAGTTGCGCGAGGTTGCGGGTGAACAGGTGAGCATCGCCCGATTCATCCGAGGGTGCGTAGGTCCCGCCGACCGGCTTGACCTTGCTGAATCCCAGCGCCGGCTCGAGGGCCAGGCACTGTTGCGCATCCTTCACCTGCAGATCGAGCCCGTGGCTGCGGATCAGCTCGGCGCGCCGCTTCGCGCGTTCGAATTCCTGCGCATCGTAGTAGATCTGCAGGAGGCCGCGTTGCAGGTGATCGTAGCGCACGCCCGTCTTCTCGCGCAGCAGTTTGAGTTGCGCGCCGCTGTAGATGGCCAGCTGCAGGATCTGGAGAGTGTTCTCGCGCGTGCGGCCCGGCAGGCACTCGTAGAGGAAGCGCAATCCCCAGGCCCATTGACGCGTGCTCGCCATCGGCCGGAACAGCAGGGGAGCTTCCTCGTCGCCCAGCCACTTCAGGATCTTCCCCGGAGCGCCCGGATTGGACCACGGTTCGGCCTGACTGACCGAGACTTGTCCGCCGTTCGCAAAGCTCGTCTCCAGTCCCGCGCCCGGCTGGCGATCGACGACCGTGACCTCGTGGCCATCCTCGGCCAGATACCAGGCGCTGGTCACGCCCACCACTCCGGCTCCGAGAACCAGGACTTTCATCGCTACCCCGTCGTTGCAACGCGCGTCGAGCTCGACCGACGCAGCCAATAGATCATTCTATTGGCAAGGCGGGCATGCCCGATATGACCGGCCCCGCGCAGGGCGGAGCAGGGGCCAGCGAAGCGTGGAGCAGGGGCCTCAGGCCAACCTGAACTCCAGCGCCCCGAGCGGCTCGACTGCGCAACGCAGCTTGTTGCCGGGCTTGAGCCACACGCGCTTGTCCGCCGGCATGCCCGCGATCACCCCCTCGGGCGTGCCGGTGAAGATGATGTCCCCCGGCATCAAGGTCATGTGCTGCGAGGTGTAGCTCACAATCTGCGCGCAGGTGAACACCATGTCGGCCGTGTTCGAGGACTGGCGCCGCTGGCCGTCGACCTCGCACCACAGGTCGAGCTTCTGGGGGTCGGGCACCAGCCCGGAACCGACGAGCCAGGGCCCGAGCGGGGCGAAGTCGTCGCAGCTCTTGCCGAGCATGAACTGGGAGCTTTTGCGCTGCAGGTCGCGGGCCGAGAAGTCGTTGCCGGTGGCGTAGCCGAACACGTGCTTGAGCGCGTCGGCTTCGCTGACTGCGTGCGCTTTCTGCCCCATGACGATGACCAGTTCCACCTCGTAGTCGAACTGGCTGGCGACTTTCGTCGGCAGCTGCAAGGTGCCGCGATGACCCATCAAGGCGTTGTTGTACTTGTTGAACAGCACCGGGGTCTCCGGCAGGGGGGACCCCATTTCCGCGGCATGCTTGCGGTAGTTCAGGCCGACGCAGATGATCTTCTGAGGATGCATCACCGCGGGGCCGAACTGGACCTGATCCTCGGGGAAGAAATGCCGGCTCGCCCATTGCGCGGCGAGCGCCTTGAGCGTGACTACGCTGACGAGCTGTCCGCCGCCTTCCCGCAGCATCTCGTCGACGGAGTGGGGCACGTCGTAGTTCAGGGTTTCGGCGGCGCCGTGCACGTCGAGCACGCCCTTGGCAGTCTTCACCGCCAGAGTCAGACGATCGCCGCGCTTGATATGCCCGACGGTGAGCTTGAGCGGCAGGTCGGGCTCGTCCGTGCGCGGCTTGTCCTTCTCGTGGGCGGCGCGCGCCGTGCCGGTCGATGCGACCGCCGTCGTGGCAGCCGCGGCGGCCACTCCGACTCCTTTCAGGAACTGCCTGCGACTGTCGTGCATGCTTGCTCTCTCCCTCTCAAGAAACCGTTCCCCTCAGCCCGTGGCCAGACCAACCATGCGGGGGGTTACGCTTCGCTAACCCGCCCTGCGCGGAGGCGCCATCCACCCGCTTCGTCGCGAAGCGGGTGAGATTCCGATTGAACCATGAACAGCCTGGACAGGCTGCCTATTGGCATACCATCCGCTTCACCGGCATCCCTCCGCCCGGGTAGGAGGTGGTGCGGTCGAACACGATCTCGCAGCGGCCCGTCCCGGGTGGAAGGGCGGTGTTGATATGGGCGGTGGTGCGCTCGTAGCTGCACTGCAGATAGTGGCTGCGCGGGCTGTCGCGCAGGATCCAGGTCAGGGTCAGCTCCGTTGCGGTCTGGCGCCGCCGGTCGTACTTGAGGCTGACGCGGTTCGCGGGCGGCCCGTCGAACAGCGTGACGCCGGACAGCCGGGGCGCGATCTCGCCGTAGGCGACAAACCAGCCCGCCGGTGGCTGTGCGCGTTGTTCGACTTCGAGCTGATCCGGACAGCCGAGCTCGGCGCGGGCCTGAGCCACGCCCAGCAGGGCAATGCAGGCCAGCAGCCCGCGTCCGCGCCGCCGGGCGTTGCGGTTCAAGGATCGGGCCGCTGGGCTGCTAACGTCTTGTGGCATGGTTGTTGCCGATCATCGGGCGGGAGGCCGCAGCATCGGCTCCCTCGGATACCCCGGCTTGGGCGATCCGCATCCGGCGCGCAAGCCAGCCCTCGCATCCTGTCTTGGCAAATTATACGTCCCGCGCGGTCCTGGTCCGAGTGGAAGCCCGCTGCACGCGGAACAGTACATCGAGCGGCTCAACGCGCTCAAGTCACTGGGCGTGCAGCTTTCGGTCGACGACTTCGGCACCGGCTACTCGAGCCTGATCGTGTAAGGGCAGGCACGAGGCATTGGATCTCGAGCCTCGCGCCTCGAGCCTAGGTTTTCACGGCGGTAGCACGTGCGAGCAGCTCGTGCCACATGATCGCGGGATCCATGTTCAGGATGGTGTCGCGGTCCGCAGGCAGCACGTACCAGCCCCCGCGCGCGATCTCCATGTCGAGCTGGACCGGCGCCCAGCCCGAGTAGCCGAGAAAGTAGCGCTGCACACCACCCTGCGGGGCGGCGAGTATCCGATCCAGCAAGTCGCCGTTGCCGCTCAGGAACAGGTCCTCGAGCACAGGGAACGCACCCTCTGCGGCCGCGCTGCCGCGAAACAGAAACATCAGCGCGGTGGTGCGCACCGGCCCGCCGAAAAACAGGGGGTCCGCGCGCTCCCGCAAGCGCGGCTCCTCGGGGAACGCTTCCTTGAGGGTGACGGGAGTCGGCCGGTTCAGGATCACGCCCAGCGGGCCGGCGCCGCTGGGGAACAGCACGAGCACCACGGTGTGCGCGAAGTTGGGGTCGAGCAGGTCGGGCGTGGCGACCAGCAGGATCGGCTCGTGCTCGACTTCCTGCGCCCAGCCGGGCGCCTGCCCGACGAGGGATAAGAGCAGAACCGCTGCAAGAACGACGCTTCGCACGAGGTGCCTTCCGCGGGCAATGAACCTCAAGCGTATACCTCGGGCATGACATGGGCAAGGCGGGCGGACACAAGCTTTGCGACCTCTCGAGAATTGGCGTCGAAGGATTTGATTGTCCGACTTCGAGACTACACCGCCCCGGCGCCGCAGCCTGCCCGGGGCCAGCGAGCCGGTGGAGGATACACACTCCCCTCCTGCCCGAGGAGCGGTGGCACGCGCGGCGTGACGGGGTGGTACTGATCTACAAGCGATAGGGGGTGGTCTGCTGAAATATCCGGGCTAGCGCTGGGCTAGCGCAGCTCAATCTTCCGCCACGCGCCGGACTGCCACCGGAACCACATCACCGCACCGAGTGCCGCAGTGTAGAACAGCAACGCGCTCCAGCCGCCTACGGTCCCGAGGCCGAACTGCGGCAGGAAGTGCACCCAGCCCTGGCCCGGCGCAAAGCTCAGCATGTGGGTCAGCGGGACGAAGCCGAACCACGACACCAGCACGACCAGCAGGGTGGGCACACGCACGTCGCCCGCGCCCCGCAGCGCGAAGCTGGCGCCGAGGTTGACCCCATCGAACACCTGGTAGGCCGCACCGATCCACAGGAGCGTTGCGGCGGTTCTCACCACCGCCTCGGCGTTGGGATCGGCGGGCGTCACGAACAGGGGGAGCAGCCAGGGCCCGGCGAGGGCGAGCGCCAGGCTGACCAGGCCCATGTAGGCGACGTTGAGCTTGATCGCGGCGTTGCCCATCTTGCGTGCCCAGTCGCGGTCGCCTGCGCCGATGGACTGGCCGACCAGCGTGGTTCCGGCTATCGCGATGCCCACTGCCGGCATGTAGGCGAGCGAGGTCATCATCATCACGATCTGCGTTGCCGCGCCGGCGACGGTGCCGAGCGCGGCCTGCATGAGCTGGAACAGCGCGAGCCCCGTCAGGTCGGCCGCCGGCAGCAGTCCCATCGGCACCCCCAGACTGACCGCTCTGAGCATGGCTCGGCGCGCGGGTTGCCAGCAGCGCTGCGAGTGATATTGCGCGCGGACCGGCCGGCTGAGGAACACCGCCAGACCAAGCGCGAATCCCAGCACCTGCGCCGCAGTGGTGGCCCAGGCCACTCCCGCCACTCCCAGGTGCAGCCCGAAGACGAACAGCTGGTTGAGCAGCGCGTTGGCCACTGCAACGCACGCCATCATCACCAGCGTCACGCGGGTGCGCCCGATGCCGTTGAAGAAGCTCGAGATGGTCCACAGCGCCACGCCCGCGATTGCGCCGCCCATGCGGGGGAGCCAGAACTCTAGCGCCAGCGCGCGCATCTCCGGTGCCAGCCCAAACGGTGCGAGCATCGGGCCGCCCGCGAGCGCGACGAGGAGGAACAGCGGCGACATGAGAAGCACGACCCACAGCCCGCTCCAGGTGATCCGCGCAGTGGCCTCCCGCTCGCCCGCCCCGTACGCCTGCGCCACGAGAGTCTGCACCGCCATGGCCACGCCGCCGAAGACCAGCACGAAGACGATGACGAACCAGTACACCGCGCCCACGGCCGCGGTTGCGTGGGTGGAGATCCGCCCCAGGAACCAGGTGTCGGTGAGGTTGAGGATCGCCTGGATGCTGCTGTTCAGGAACAACGGCGCGGCCAGGCCGAACATCGCGCGGTAGTCCACGCGCCGGCGCCCCTGCGCATCGAGGCGCAGCGCCGGCAACGAGCGGGGCAGAGACTGTGTGGCTGCGGCGGCTTGATCCATGTGCGAGCTGCCGGCGGAAGGGCGCGCGACTATAGCAGAAGAGCGCCGCGATGTCGTATCGTCTATGGAACCTGCTCTCGACTTGACCACAAAAGATCATGACCAAACGCAACATCGACTCCATCGGCATCGTGTCTGGCGGACAGACCGGCGCGGACCGCTCTGCGTTGGACTGGGCTCTGGCGCACGGCGTGGCCTGCGGCGGGTGGTGCCCGCACGGCCGGCGGGCCGAGGATGGTCCGCTGCACCCACGCTATCCGCTCGTCGAGACCCCTTTGACCGCCTACGAGCAGCGCACCGACTGGAACGTGCGCGACAGCGACGCCACGGTCATCTTCTCGCTCTCGGAGCGTCTGTCCGGCGGCTCGCGTGTCACGCGCGAGCAGGCATTGCGCCGGCGCAAGCCCTGCCTGCATCTGCACCCCGGACTGGATGCACCCGCCCTGCTGCGGGCATTCCTGGACGCACACCGGCCACAAGTCCTCAACATCGCCGGGCCGCGAGCGTCGAAGGAGCCGCGGGTCGGCGCGTTCGTGCGCAAAGTGCTCGACCAGGTGCTGGGGCCACAGCTCAGAGGACAGGGGTGACGTGAGGGTCGCCGGTCGGCGATACCTGCTTGTCGCACGCAAGTAGTAGACTGCCGGCGAAGGCTTCAGCCTCATTCACCACGAAGGATGCGTGCTGGCCTGCCGACTGCGTTGTTGCTGTGTGGCCGATCTCGGTCCAGGAGGTGAATGCTATGCGTTGGGAATCCGGCAGGAAGAGCGACAACGTCGAGGATCGCCGCGGCATGCGGGTGTCGCCGCGCATGGCGGGCGGCGGGCTGGGCGCGATCGTGATCATTGTGCTGGCGCTGATCTTCGGCATCGACCCGCGGCTGCTGCTGCAGGGCACCGGCACCCAGAGCTCGGTCGAGCAGCCCGCCTCGCCGGCCCAGCAGGCCGGACCCGATCCGATGGCAGAGTTCGTCTCGGTGGTGCTGGCGGATACGGAGGACACCTGGGGTGCGTTGTTCGCGCAGGCCGGGGCGCAGTATCAAAAGCCCAAGCTGGTGCTGTTCTCGGGCGCGGTGCAGTCCGCCTGTGGATTCGCCGAGGCCGCAGTCGGTCCCTTCTATTGTCCGGCGGATCGCAAGGTCTACATCGACCTCGCGTTCTACCGCGATCTGCGCGATCGCTTCCAGGCGCCCGGTGACTTCGCGCAGGCCTATGTGATCGCTCACGAGGTCGGGCATCACGTGCAGAACCTGCTCGGCATAGCCGACCGGGTGCGTGGCGCGCAGCAGAGCGCCTCGCGGCAGCAAGCCAACGATCTATCCGTGCGGATGGAGCTGCAAGCCGACTGCCTCGCGGGAATCTGGGCGCACCACGCCAACCGCTCGCGCCAGATCCTGGAGCAGGGCGACGTCGAAGAGGCGCTCAACGCGGCCAGCCAGATCGGCGACGACCGCATGCAGATGCGCGGGCGCGGCTACGTTTCGCCGGAGTCCTTCACGCACGGCAGTGCGCAGCAACGCGTCAACTGGTTCCGGCGCGGACTGGAGAGCGGAGACCTCGACCACTGCAACACGTTCCAGACGACGCGCCTGTAAAGGCGAGCCTAGTCACGCCCTGCATTGTCAAGTCTACTGACAGGATGCTGTCAGGAGCCTAGGCCTATCCTGTGCGCCGTGCAATCCCGCACGACCTGCATGAAAGGAGCCCCTCCATGGCACAGGCCGAAGTTTCCAAGCATAACATCGCGGTGTGGTTCGAGATCCCCGCCCGCGACCTGACGCGCGCCAAGCGCTTCTACGAGACGGTGTTCGAGCTGCCGCTCGTCGACGAGCGCATGGGAGACCACGTGTTGGCGGTGTTTCCCCATGACGGGCAGGCGGTGTCCGGCTGCATCATGAGCGGCCCCGGCTACGCCCCCGCAGCCGACGGCGCCGTGGTGTATATCAACGCGGGCAAGGACCTGTCGGGCCCGCTGGCGCGCGTCGAGGCGGCGGGCGGCAAGGTTGCTCTGCCCAAGACCTTCCTGAGCGAGGAGGTGGGCTACTTCGCGCACTTCATCGACAGCGAGGGCAACCGCGTCGGCATGCACTCTGCGCACTGAGTCGCCGACGCACCATGCGCCGCGCCGACCGGCTGTTCCAGATCATCGAACTGCTGCGCGGCCGGCGCCTGACCACCGCCCGCACTCTGGCGGAGCGGCTCGAGGTCTCGGAGCGCACGATCTACCGTGATGTGCGCGACCTCATGCTGTCTGGCGTGCCGATCGAGGGCGAGGCCGGCGTGGGCTATGCCCTGCGCAAGGGCTTCGACCTGCCGCCCCTGATGTTCGACCGCGAGGAGCTGGAAGCGCTGGTCCTCGGTGCGCGCTTCGTACAGACCTGGGGCGGCTCGGCGCTGTCGGAGGCGGCGCGCCGTGCGCTGGTCAAGATCGAAGCGGTGCTGCCCGCGGATCGCAGGCCGGACCTGCGCCGCTCGCGCCTGTTCGCGCTCGACTTCAATGTGCCGGTGCAACTCACCGTGACAATGGATGCGGTGCGTGACGCGATCAACCAGCGGCAGGTGCTGCACATGGAGTACCGGCGCGAGGACGGCGAAACCTCGGGCCGTGAAGTGCGGCCGCTCGCGCTGTACTTCTGGGGCGCGGTGTGGACGCTGGCGGCGTGGTGCGAGCTGCGGCGGGACTTCCGCAACTTCCGCGTCGATCGAATGACCGTTGCCCGCGCCGCGGGCCGGACCTTTGTCGAGGAGCCTGGCAAGACACTTGACGACTTCCTGCGCACGATCAACCGCGATTGAGGGCCGCTCGCGAACGCAGGACGCACAGAGGTGTGGAAGGGGCGCAGGGTTCACGGGCTCAGACCAGCGTGTCGAGCAGACCGCCGAGCTGCGGCTCCTGGTCGGGCTCGGTTCCGAGCAGCTGCAGCGTGCTGAACAAGGAGGTGAGGCTGGACGAGAGCACTGCACGCTCGGCAGGCGAGGCACCCTCGAGGAGCGGCAGGAGGGCGGCGGGCGACAGCGGCGAGGTCAGGCCGAGCTCACCCGCAAACAGGGGTTGCAGGGCCGGCGTGAGCGTGGATAGATCCGCCCGCTCGATGGTGCTGACCAGGTTTCGGAACAGCGCCTGCTCGAGCGCGGAAGCGAACTCTCCGGGCCGCGCCCCGGCCAGCACTCCCGGCGCGGTGGGCGGGCCGCTCACAGAGGTTTCCAGCACTTGTGCAAACGCCTGGGCGGGCGTGAGCAGGCGCGGCGAAAGCGCAGCCTGGATGAAGCTCGTTGCGTTCGAGATCGGGGCGATGGGCGAGACGGCCATCGGGGTTGGCCTGGATGATCCGTCTGGGCTAGGTCAGCAGCCGCACGCCCTTGCGCAGCGGCCGCAGTACCAGGCTGTGCAGCGCGGCCGGCAGATCGAGCGGCTTGAGCAGCATCTTGAGCCCCATGTCGACCGGATAGTGACGGCGCAGAATGCGCTTGAGCTCGACCTGGAACTGGTCGTAATGCTGCTGCTCGAAGCGGCGTTGCGGATAGCGCACGGCGAACGCGTGGCGGTAGGCGATCAAACCGTCGTCGTTGGCCACTTCCGCCAACCGCCGCACGATGGCCCGCAGCACCTTGGCACGGCCGACCTTCTCACGCCGCCGATACTGCTCGAAGAAGCGCCAGAAATAGCTGTAGTGCCGGACCTCGTCGCTCTTGATGTGGCCGGTGATCGCTTTGAGAACCGGTTCGTCGGTGTAGTCGTAGACCGTGCGATAGAACGTCGCGGTGGCCGTCTCCACCACGCAGCGCGCGGCCAGCTCCAGCCCCTGGGTCGGCTCGAACTCCTCCAGCGTGCAGCGGGCGGAATAATCGGCATAGAACGCGGCGTTGGCGGCCCCCCAGTCGAACTCCGGCCACACCGCCTGCACGTAGGCGCGCAGCGCGCGGCCATGCTGGATCTCCTCCTGCTCCCAATTGCCGTTGAGCCAGCCCAGGACCGCGTTGTCACCCGAGTAGTACGCGGAGAGGTTGCGGGTATACAAGCCGGAGGCGATCTCGACGAACGAGGACGTAGCCAGCAGGAAGAACAGGGTTTCGTCGCCGCGTACGCATTCGACGTCGATGGCGGACAGATCGATGTCCTCCAAGCGCCAGGGCAGGGGCGCGGCGGCGGTTGGGGCCTGGGGCAGCGGGTATGACTCGGGCATCGGATGACCGGTGGTTGGCTCGGTTGAATCCTGCGCCGGTGCAGGAACGCGCATATTACAGATTTATTTTAGAGCAAACCGTGCCGTTCGAGTTCCAGGCGCAGCTCCGCCGGGCTGTCGAAGCGGTGCGTGCGAAAGCCCGCGGCGCGGGCAGCGTCGACGTTGCGGTCCAGGTCGTCGATGTACAGCGTGCGTGCCGGGTCCAGCCCGCTGCGCCGGATCGTCAGCTCGAAGATGCGCGGGTCGGGCTTGGCGAGCTTCACTTCGCCCGACACGACGATATCCTCGAACCAGTCCAGGAACGCGAAACGGCGGCGGGCGATGGGAAAAGTCTCGGCGGACCAGTTGGTGAGCGCCACCAGCCGGTGGCCGCGATCGCGCAGCGCGGCCAGCAGCTCCACCGTCTCAGGGATCTGGTCGCGCAGCATCTGCGGCCAGCTCGTGTGCCACAGGGCGATGTGATGCGCGTGCTCCGGGAACAGGCGCTGACGCTCGGCAACCGCCTCGGCGAATGGCCGGCCGGCGTCCATCTCGAGGTTCCACTCCGGCGGGCACACGCGCGCCAGGAAGTCCTCCATGGCCGCATCGTCGCCAGCGAACAGCGGCCGAAACAGATAGCGCGGGTTCCAGTCGACCAATACCCCGCCCAGGTCGAATACTAGTGCGTCGAATAGAATCGGGTTCATCGGGGCGTAATTGTACGGCGCCGCGGCGTGGTGTCCACCGCATCGTACGAGGCGCGCAAGTTCGGCGTGCGGTCGGCCATGCCGCTGCGCACCGCGCACAAGCTGTGCCCCGACTGCGTGTTCCTGGCGGTCGACTACGCCGAATACAGCCGCATGTCGCGCATCGTGGCGGAGGACCTGAAGGAGGACGGCTACCTCGGGCGCACGATCGGCATCAAGATCCGTTTCGCCGACTTCGAGACGCACACGCGCGACAAGACGCTGCGTGCGCCTGCTAGGCGTGCGTGTGGGGGAACTGGAGCGTGGTTGAAGCCGGGAATGATGCCCGGCGGCGCCCGCTGGATGCGGCCGCCGAAGATGAGAGGGGGATCAGGAGGCGCTGCCGCCGATGCGGATGCGGCGCGGCGCGCTGCTGCCCTTGATTTCGTCCACCAGTTTGTTGACCACCTGCTCGATGTCGGGAATCTCCCGCAACTCCAGGACCCGCTCCAGGAAGCCCAGCTCGTGGGTGAGCCCGCCACGCGTGATCATGAACTCGTGCAGGTCCTGGGTGCAGCAGTAGTCCACGGTTGCGTCCGAGAGCTGCTCGCTCAGTCGCTCGAGGATCGTGCAAGCCTTCAGGTCGATGTCTACGCTCATTTTTACCTCGCTTCACAAACCCTTTACAAATGGCATACTTAGGCCATCCTTGCGGGCTATTACGCAGGTTTCGTTCCAGTCGCCGCTGGGCCCCGCCGAGCGGCATCCGCTTGGCACAATCCGGTCCCGCGGCGGTCACAGGCCCCGGCCAAGCCTCTGCTGGTGCGGCACTCCGCACATGCGACTTGCAGCCGCGTCGAAGACAATCGTGCCCCTCCAGCGGGTGGCCTGGATACGCCGAATTCACATAAGGGAAAGCACGCCTCACCGCGGCTGGCGCGCCGGGGCAGGCACGCCCCTAAGCTGGTTCAGCGAGAGACGCGCGGCGAAGAGCGCGGGATTGCTATTAGAGGGCGCCGAACGCCTTGCCGGTCTGCGTGAGCTGACCGGTTGCCATCGCCTCGCCGGCCTGGCGCTGCGCCAACTCCATCAGCAGCAGCGGTGTGGCGCGGAAGGTGGCCGGATCGAAGAAGTCCAGATAGGCGAAGAAATAGCGCGGTTGTGCAGCCACCACCGCTTCGATGTTCCCGGCGAGCGCCGCGCGCGCCAGCACGCGCAGGAAATCGATGTCGAGCGGTGCCCAGAAGCTGTAGACGTCGCGCGCGATGATCCCGAACTGCGGCAACCCGGCCGCTTCCTGCGTGCTCGCCTTGTATAGCCAGGCGGCGCCGATCAGGATGCGCTTGCCGGGGTCGATCGCGCGGATGCGCTGGGGCCAGCTGAGCAGCCGCGGCAGCAGCTTGTCCTTCGGTGTGGCGAGCCGGTCCACCCGCAGATCGATGTAGGCCAGGCCGGGGATGGCGGCGAGGGTGTCGACCACTTCGATACTGTCCGAGAGGGCCACTCCCGCACCCAGTGCCGGGGCGAAATCGCCCAGCTGCGCATGCAGGTCGGCAGTTGCCTTGCGCAGGTAGTTGCGCCAATCGCGCAGGCTGAGCTTGAGCCCCGCGGCGTCGTGCTGCGGCTCGGCTACCAGCGTGAGGTAGTCCGGCTGCAGCGCCAGCACGATGCTCTTCGCTTCCGCATAGCGCTCGCTGAAGTAACGCTGCTTGCCCAGGCGCAGGTACGAGCGTCGCGCAACGATGCTGCCATCGGTGGGCGCGAGCGCACGGCTTCGCACCAGCAGCTGCATGCCCCGCAGCCGCACCGCGTTGGCGAGATTGGCGTAGTGCTCCAGGGTTGGGCGCGGATCGTGGAACTGGTCGGACAAGAGCGGATAACACACCTCCAGCGTTACGAGCTGCACGCCGACACGCTGCAAAGCATCCAGCTCGCGCACGGCACGCTCGCGCCGCGATTCTTCGAGCAGCGTGGGCACCGGCTCGCAACCGGCCGCGGTCCACGCGGCGCCGCGCAGCACGCTGTGCTGCATCGGCGTCCCGGAGACCTGCGAAGCGAACTGGCCGAGCTGTCCTGCGAGCTCGCTGTAGAGCGCCTGGTGTTTCCTGGACACAGCCGGGTTCTGGCCGCAGGCAAGCCCGGCGCTGAGCAGCAACCCGACCGCAGCGAGCCCTGCCCGGAGGATCATCGGCAGGCCGGCCTCAGAAGCTCTCGGTCCAGGGGCGCACCTCGGCCTCCCAGGTCCAGGCGCTGCGGTGCTGCCGATGCAGATGCAGGAACGTCTGGGCGATGGCGTCGGGATCGAGGTAGCGGTCGCCGGCGCGCTCCGCCTCGGTCTTCGCGTAGCTCGACGCGATGCCTCCGTCGATCACTACATGCCCCACATGGATGCCCTTCGGCGCCAGCTCCCTGGCCATGGATTGCGCCAAGCCGCGCAAGGCGAACTTGCCCATGGCGAAGGAGGCCGACTGCGCAAAGCCCTTCACGCTGGCGCTGGCGCCGGTGAACAGGATGGTGCCTGCGCCGCGCGGCAGCATGCGTCGCGCGGCCTGCTGGCCGACCAGGAAGCCGGCGAAAGCGCTGACGGCGAGCGCCTCCTGCACCCGGGCAGGATCCAGCGATTCGATGGGGCCGCGCACGCGTGCGCTGGCGTTGTAAACGACGACGGTGGCCTCGCCCGGATCGCGCGCCACGGCGTCGAACAGTTTGCCCACCTGGGCGGGATCGGTCGCGTCGCACGGATAGGCGCGGGCGCCGGTTTGCGCGCACAACTCGGACAGCTTGTCGACCCGGCGCGCGGCCAAGGCCACCTGCATGCCTTCGCGCGCAAACAGCCGCGCCAGCGACGCCGACAGCCCGCTGCCCGCGCCAACGATCAGTGCGATTTCTCCGGCCATGACTCTACCCCGAGGTTACGGAACACCGCATTTGAACACAGAGGGCACAGAGGTACACAAAGGAAAGCTGGAAACAGTCGTGCCGCCCCCGCGGCGGACGCCCGGCGTGTTTCAAGCCGAAACGCATTCACCGCAGAGGACACAGAGGGCACAGAGGAAAGCCAGACAGGCGGAGGGCGGACCTCGGAGAAACGTTGCGGCAGGTCTCCCGACCGGCTTCGGCGACGCCCCACGACGACGCCTGGCGGCGGGGACCGGTCCGTCGCTCGGGTTTTGGTTTTCCTCTGTGCCCTCTGTGTCCCTGTGTGTTGAACGCGGTTCGGATTGCAATCAAAGCCGGGCCTTCTCGGGCGGAATGTCTTTCGCAATTCGCGATTCGCGAATAGACTAGCGCTTTTGCCGGTAAACGTAGGCCGGCTGTCCGGCCAAGGCTGCAGCCCCGCCGCAAACAGCCGATACAGTCGCGCCATGAGCCTCAAGCCGCAGGATGTCTGCGTCCTGCTCAAGATCGTCGCGCTGGAGCATGCGCCCGTGGTCCTACAGCCAGCTCGCCTACGAGCTCGGCATGTCGGCCTCCGAGGTGCATGCAGGGGTCAAGCGCGCGCTCGAAGCGTCGCTGATGAAGCTCGACGACGGCTGGGGCTATCCCGGACCCGGGCCGCGCTGTGCGAGTTTCTGGTGCACGGGCTGAAGTACGCGTTCACACCAGTTCGCGGCGGGCTGACGCTGTCGGCGTGCCCACCGCCCACGCGGCCCCGCCGCTGAACCGAGCTGCTGCCGCAATCGCAGGAGCCCCCGCCGGTGTGGCCGGACCCGCGAGGGCGACGTGCGCGGGATGGAGTTCTCGCCGCTGTACAAGTCGGTGCCGCAGGCGGCGCGGCGCGACGCCCGGCTCTACGAGCTGCTCGCGCTGGTCGATGCCATCCGGGCCGGCGGCGGCAACGGCGCACGAGCTGGCCGTGCGCGAGCTGCGCGCGCGGCTCGGCGTGACGGCGAGCAGTCTCAGGGACGTCACGCGCCGCGGCGGCGGCGGTGAAGACGCAGCCAACGAGGCAGCCATGGCAAGCAAAGCAGCCGGTATACGGCAGAAGACATCGAGATCCTCGAGGATCTCTCGCCGATCCTGCACCGGCCGGGGATGTACACCGACCCGGTCAACCCCAACCATGCGCTGGTCGAGATCATCGACAACGCGGCCGACGAGGGCCTGGCCGGCTTCGCCGGCAACGTCGTCGGTGACCCTGTACGAGGACGGCTCGGCCGAGGTGATCGGACGACGGCCGCGGCATCCCGGTCGACATTCACCCCAAGAAGAAGGTGCCGGCGGTGCAGGTGATCTTCACGACCTTGCACTCGGGCGGCAAGTTCCGCAAGACCGACAAGGACGCCGCCTACCGCATCGCCGGCGGCCTGCACGGGGTGGGCATCTGCGTGAGCAACGCCCTGTCCAGGCGGCTCGAGGTCGAAGTCAAGCGCGACGGCGCGCAGTATCGCATCGTGTTCGCGGACAACGGCATGGTCAAGGAGCCGCTCAAGAAGGTGCGGCAGCGTCGACGCCAAGGAGACCGGCACGCGCGTGCGCTTCTGGCCGGATGCGAAGTACTTCGACTCGCCCCACATCGTCGCCGCCGACATGGCGGCGCTGCTGCGCGCCAAGGCGATGCTGCTGCCCGGCGTGAAGTTCACCCTGGGCGTGGAGAAGAAGGGCAAGATCGAGACGCCAGACCTGGCATTTCCCCGAGGGGATCAAGGGCTACTTCGCGAGCGCGATCGCGGGCATGGAGCCTGTCGCGAGCGCCTTTCTTCGGGCGAGCGCTACATCGCCGCGCAATCCGAGTCGCGACAGCTTCGCCGAAGGCGAGGGCGCCATGTGGGCGCTGGCCTGGACCCCGGACGGCGATCTGGTCACCGAGTCGCTACGTCAACATGATCCCCACGCGCCACGGCGGCACTCACGTGGCCGGGTTGCGCGAGGCGCGTCTACAACGCCATCAGGAACTTCATCGACCTCCACGCCATGGGCCAGCGCGGCCTGAAAGTCGTGCCCGAGGACGTGTGGTCGCGCGCCAACTTCGTGCTCGCGGTGAAGATGCTCGATCCCCAGTTCAAGGGCCAGGTGAAGAACGAGCTGATCTCGCGCGACGCGGTGAAGCTGGTGGGCGCAGATGGTGCGCGACCCGTTCGAGCTGTGGCTCAACCAGCATGTCGACGAGGGCAAGCGCATCGCCGAGCTGGTCATCAGCCAGGCCAATGCGCGCACGCGCGCCGCGCAGAAGGTGGAGCGGCGCAAGTCCTCCGGGTGTGGCGGTGCTGCCGGGCAAGCTCACCGACTGCGCCTCCGACGACCCGGAGCGCAACGAGCTGTTCATCGTCGAGGGCGATTCCGCGGGCGGCTCGGCCAAGCAGGCGCGCGACAAGGAGTTCCAGGCCGTGCTGCCGCTCAAGGGCAAGCCCAAGAACACCTGGCAGGACAGCCCCGAGACGCTGTACGCCAACAAGGAGATCGAGGCGATCGCGCTCGCCATCGGGGTGGATCACCACAAGGCTCGCCGACAGCGTGGATCTGTCCGGGCTGCGCTACCGCAAGATCATCATTCTCGCGGATGCCGATGTGGACGGCGCGCACATCCAGGTGCTGCTGCTGACGCTGTTCTTCCGCCACTTCCCCAAGCTGATCGAGCAGGGCAATGTGTTCGTCGCGCAGCCGCCGCTGTTCCGCATCGACGTGCCGGCGCACGGCAAGAACAAGCCGGCGCGCAAGCTCTACGCGCTGGACGAGCAGGAGCTCGCGGTGCTGGAGGAGAAGCTGGCCGACGAGGGCGTGCGCGAGGGCAGCTGGACGGTGAGCCGCTTCAAGGGGCTGGGCGAGATGAACGCCGAGCAGCTGTGGGAGACTACGCTGAACCCCGACACCCGGCGGGTGCTGCCGGTGACGCCTGGAAGACGGCCTGGAGGTTTCCAACGACATCTTCAACATGATGATGGCGCGCGAGAACGCCTCGCAGCGGCGCGAATGGATGGAGACGTTCGGCAATCTGGTGGAAGCGGATATTACTTGACAGGCTGTGAGGAGGGAGGCGAAGTCGACTCCCTCCCTCGAGGGGGAGGTAGGGCAGGGGAGAGGGTAGACAGCCCTGCTCTCTTGACGGGGGAGGGTCAGGCGAGGGTGACGCCATGGACAGCAAGAAAGGCTCAGACGATAACCAGGGTGATCTGTTCGGCAGCGGCCGGACACTGCGGTAGCCGAGCCGAAGAAGCGCCGCAGCAGCGAAGCCGAGCGCCGAGCCGCGCGGGGCGCGAAGCAAGCCGCGCCGCCGCCGCGGGCGGGCGGGGGCAACGCGGCAGCCTGCCTCCGCACTTCGCGCCGATGTCGGGCGAGTTCGGCGATGCGCTGCCGCTGGGGCGCTACGCGTCCACTGCAGTACCTGCAGTATGCCATCGCGACGGTCAAGGACCGCGCGCTGCCGCGCGTGGCGACGGCCAGAAGCCGGTGCAGTCGCGCATCCTCTATACCATGTGGGACTAACGGCGCGCGCCGGCACGCCGCGCAAGAAGTCGGCGCGCGTGGTCGGCGACGTGCTCGGCAAGTTCCACCCGCACGGCGACGCTTCCGTGTACGACGCGCTGGTGCGCCTGGCGCAGGACTTCACGCTGCGCTATCCGCTGGTCGACGGCGAGGGCAACTTCGGCTCGCGCGACGGCGACGAGGCGGCGGCGATCGCTACACCGAAGCGCGGCTCACCAGGTTCGCCGAGGTGCTGCTGTCCGAGCTCGACCAGGGCACGGTGGACTTCATCGCCGAACTACGACGGCAGCGCGCAGGAGCCGGCTCGTGCTGCCTGCGCGCCTGCCGGTGGTGCTGCTCAACGGCGCCTCGGGCATCGCGGTGGGGATGGCCACCGAAATCCCCAGCCACAACCTGAACGAAGTGGCGCAAGCCGCCATCGCCATGATCCGCGATCCCGAGCTGTCGCATCGCGGGGATCATGAAGCACATCAAAGGCCCCGACTTCCCCGGCGGCGGCGCAGATCATCACGCCGCGTGCGGAGCTGAAGGAGGCCTATACCAGCGGCCGCGGCTCGGTGCGGGTGCGCGCGCGCTGGGAGCATCGAGCGGCTGGCCCGCGGCCAGTGGCAGGTGGTCGTCCACGAGCTGCCGCCCGGCGCGTCGACCAAGAAGGTGCTGGAAGAGATCGACGCCGATCACCAATCCGCAGCCCAAGGCCGGCAAGAAGTCCGCTCTCGCCCGAACAGCAGCGCGAGAAGCAGCTGATGCTGTCCATGCTGGACAAGATGCGCGACGAGAGCGACCGGCTGCATCCGGTGCGGCTGGTGTTCGAGCCCCGCACCTCGAAGGTCGACGAGAACGGAGTTCGTCAATCTGCTGCTGGCCAAGACCAGCCTGGAGACCAACGTCCCGATCAATCTGGTGATGGTCGGGCTGGACGGGCGCCCCACCGGCAAGAACCTGCGCGAGATCCTGCGCGAATGGCTGCAGTTCCGCTTCGCCACGGTTACGCGCCGCACGCAGCATCAGGCTGGACCAGGTGCTCGACCGCATCCACGTGCTCGAGGGGCGCCTGATCGTCCTGCTCAACGTGGACAAGGTGATCAAGATCATCCGCAATGCCGAGGACCCCAAGGCCGATCTCATCGCGGCCTTCAAGCTGAGCGAGCGCCAGGCCGAGGACATCCTCGAGATGCGGCTGCGCATGCTCGCGAAGCTCGAGCACATCAAGGTCGAGCAGGAGCTCGACCGAGCAGCGCAAGGAGCAGAAGGAGCTGGAGAAGATCCTGAAGGAGCGCAAGACGCTGGAGGACCTGGTCGTCTCCGAGATCGAGGCGGATGCCAAGACCTTCGGCGACAAGCGCCGCACCGAGATCGAAGAGGCGGAGAAGGCCGAGATCGAGACGCCGGTGATCGAGCAGCCGGTGACCGTGATCTTCTCGCGCAAGGGCTGGGTGCGCGCGCGCCAGGGCTGGGAGGTCGATCCGGCCACGCTGTCGTTCAAGGAAGGCGACGGCTGCTCGCGCTCATCCAGGTGCCTGACGGTCGATCCAGTCGTGTTCCTGGATTCCAAGGGCCGTGCCTACACCGTGGAGGCCGCGCGATCTGCCGCCGGGGCGAGGCGACGGCGCGCCCGCTTCCTCGCTGGTCGAGATGCAGGAGGGCGCGCACATCATGTACGTGGTCGCCGGCAAGCCGGAGACCAACGTGCTCGTCGCCTCCACGCGGCGGCCACGGCTTCCTCACCAAGATCGCGGACATGATGTCGCAACCGCAAGGCCGGCCGCGAATTCATGAGCATGGACGAGGGCGAGACGCCGATCTGCCGCTACATTCGAGGAGGCGCCCGGCAACTACTGCGCGGCGGTGTCGGAGAAGGGGCGCATGCTGCTGCTGCAGCTCTCCGAGCTGAAGTACATGTCGAAGGGCCGCGGCCTGATCATGATGGGGCTGGAGAAGGGCGAAAAGCTGGTGGCCGTGGTCGTGTCCGATCGGCCCGCGCCTGATCGTTCTCGGGGCTCTCGCGTGGACGCGAGAAGGAAGTGACCATTCGCGGGAAGGACATGGGCCACTATGCTGGACACCGCGCCCGCATGGGCCGGGTCCTGCCCGACAAGCTCAAGCCGCAGACGCTGAAGGTGCCGCCGAAACCTGAGCGGCGGCGGACTAAGACGAAAAGCTGAAGGCAACGGCGTAAAACCGGAACGCAAAGTCGCGAAGGCGCAGAGACGCAAAGAACGGCACGGACGGAGGGTTTGGTGTGCGAACCGCTGCCGTATTGGCCAGCGTTCGATCGTCCGTTCTCCGCAACTTAGCTCGCGAATTCTTTGTGTCTTTGCGCCTCTGCGTCTTTGCGCTCGGGTTTTGGCTGTTCGCCTTGGATCAACGCGGTGAACTTCCGCGAGACGCAGCACTCACAGGACCGTAGCGTCCCCCCGGAGACCGCCCGTGAACCTGCTGACCGATGAAGAGCGTGCCCGCCTCAGCCCCGCCGAGCTGGCGGCTGCCGACACCCCGATCCCTGTTCAAATCGTCTCCAGCGACGAGTTCATGCCGATCCCGCAAACGCCCAGGCAACGCGAGGTGGAAGCACGGCTGACCGTGCTGGCCGATGAGCTGGCGCAACGGCAAGGGCTCACCCGGCGGCAGTTCTTCCGCAGCGCGGCGGGGATGGCAGCCGCCTATCTGGCGATGAACGAAGTGTACGGTCCGCTGTTCCAGGTGAGCCGCGCGGAGGCGGCTGACGCCCGACCTGGCCGACGAGCGCGCGAAGAGCCTGGCCGGGCAGTTCATCTTCGACGGACACACCCACTTCCTGCGCGAGGACACCCGGCTGGAGGGCTTCGTGCGCATGCGCGAGGCGGTCGGCAAAGCCGGCTGGAACCCCGCCCTGGTCGACAAGCCCCAGTCCCTCGAGGACCTGAAGTTCAACAACTACTTCAAGGAAGTATTCCTCGACAGCGACACCAAGATCGCGATCATCAGCAGCGCGCCCTTCGGAGGTGCCGCAGGACTGGTTCCTGACCAATCAGATGACCGCCGCAGGCGCGCGCGCGGGTGAACCAGATGGCCGGCTCGCGGCGCATGCTCAGCCACGCGATCTTCACTCCCGGCCAGCTCGGCTGGGTGGAGGAAGTCGACCGTGCGATCGAGGAGGACCAGCCGGACTCGTTCAAGGGCTACACCATCGGCGACAACACCCACAAGGATCAGAGCCGCCATCCCTGGCGGATGGACGACGAGAAGCGCCTGTATCCGTTCTACGAGCGGCTGTGGAAGGCCAACATCCGCAATATCTGCGTGCACAAGGGACTGTTCCCGCCATCGGTCGAGCAGCAGTACCCGCATCTGCGCGAGTACTCCGACGTGCGCGACGTGGGCCGGGCCGCCAAGGATTGGCCGATGCTCAACTTCATCATCTATCACTCGGCCTATCGCTTTCCGGGCGGAGGCACGCCCGAGGAGGCGCTGGCGCAGTTCGAGCAGACCGGCCGCATCGAGTGGGTGAGTGATCTCGCCGAGATTCCCGGAGAACTTCCAGGTGCGCAACGTGTACGGCGACCTGGGCCAGGTCTTCGCTATGACCACCGTCGCGCAGCCACGCCTGTGCGCCGCGATCATGGGAATCCTGGTCAAGGGCCTGGGCGCCGACCGCGTCGTGTGGGGTTCGGACGCCGTGTGGACCGGAGCGCCGCAATGGCAGATCGAAGGGCTGCGCCGGCTCGAAATTCCCGAGGACATGCAGGACAAGCATGGCTTCGCCCCGCTGGGATCGGCGACCGGCCGGGTGAAGAGCGCCATCTTCGGCGAGAACTCGGCACGACTCTACGGCGTCAAGCCGGCCGCCTACGCCGCCTCAAGCGACCGCCTGGTCGTCGCCAAGGAGGCGTACCGGCGCAACGGCGCCGTGCCGAGCAACCTGCGCTACGGATACATCGCGCGCGGCTGACCGCAGGGCGCACAAAAGCATCGCCTGCCGGGCGCCTGCGCCTGTTGCAGGGCGAGCGCTACCGATACAATGCAGCCTGCCCTGGCCGGCGGGTTCTCCCCCGGCCGCTTGCGGTTCGGAGCGCGGGCGAAACCCGGCGTCACCTCGAGTCCTGGCCGCGTCCCCAGATCCGGCCAGCGCGTCGATGCCCGACGTCATGAGTCCCGGACCCCACAGCAACGACCAGAAGAACGATGGCGCAACAACGGCGCGCCCGGCTCGAGCGGCTGTTTCCCATTCTCGCCTGGGGCAGGACCTATTGCCGCGAAGATCTCGGCGGTGACCTCCTGGCGGGCGTCATCACCGCCATCCTGCTGGTGCCGCAGGGGATGGCGTTCGGCCTGCTCGCGGGTTTGCCGCCGCAGGCCGGCTTGTATGCCGCCATCCTTCCGCCGTTGATCTATGCAGTGCTGGGGACCAGCCGGACGCTGGCGGTGGGGCCGGTGTCGGTGGCTGCAATCATGGTCGCGTACGCGCTGGCCGGGCGCACGCCGGGCGCAGATTACGTCGCCGGCGCGCTGGTGCTGGCATTGCTGGCCGGCCTCGTCCTGCTCGCGCTCGGTGCGCTGCGGCTGGGCGTGCTGGCCAACTTTCTCAGTCATCCGGTGTTGTCCGGATTCACTTCCGCGGCCGCGATCATCATTATCGTGAGCCAGCTTCCCCAACTCCTGGGCATGCCCGGCCAGATGGCGCTGGTGGACAGCCCCGGAGCGCTGTTCCACGCGATCGCGGATTTGAACCCGGCGACGCTCGGGCTCGGCGCACTCAGTGTGATTCTGCTCCTGCTCTGCGGCGGACCGCTCGAGCGCTTCCTGGCGGGGCTGGGCATGACGCGCGCGCGTGCCGGCACGCTCGGAAAGACAGCGCCGCTCGCGGTGGTGCTGGTCACCACACTCGTGGTGGCGGGCTTGCAGCTCGATACCGGGCACGGGGTAGCCGTGATCGGGACCCTCCCGGCCGGGCTGCCGGAGTTCGGGTTCCAGCCCCCGGGGCTGGAGACGGTGATCGAGCTGTTCCCAGCCGCCGTGCTGATCGCGCTGGTCAGCTACGTGGAAAGCGTATCCATTGCCAAGACCCTGGGCAACCGGCGCCGCCAGACCATCGACCCCAACCAGGAGCTGATTGCGCTTGGCGGGGCTAATCTGGCCGCGGCGATATCGGGCGGCATGCCGGTGGCCGGCGGATTCAGCCGCAGCATGGTCAACTTCAGCGCAGGCGCGCGCACGCAGGCCGCCACCATCCTGACGGTGCTGCTGGTGGGGACGGTCGCCTTGTTCTTCACGCCGGCGCTTGCACAGATACCCAAAGCCGCGCTGGCCGCGATCATCATCGTGGCGGTGTCCAGGCTCATCGACGTCCACGGCGCGATCGCGGCGTGGCGCTATGACCGGCACGACGGCGTGGTGCTGCTGGGCACTACACTCGGCGTGCTGGTGATGGGAATCGAAGCGGGGCTCATGCTGGGGGTGGTGCTCTCGCTCCTGCTGTACGTGTGGCGGGCGTCCCGCCCGCACGTGGCGGAGCTCGGCCGGCTGCCGGGGAGCGAGCATTTCCGCAACATCCGGCGCTACGACAAGCTCGAGACCTGGCCCGAGATCCTGCTGTTGCGGGTAGACGAGAACCTGTCCTTCGCCAACTCCGCCTACCTGGAAGACACGATCATGCAACGGGTCGTGCACAAGCCCCTGCTCGCGCACCTGGTCCTGGTAGCGAGCGGCATCAACGGGGTGGACCTGAGCGCGCTGGAAACGCTCGCGGGGCTCGCACACTCTCTGCGCTCGGCAGGGGTCACATTGCACCTGGCCGAAGTCAAGGGTCCGGTTATGGACCGCCTCAAGCACACCGGGCTGATCCACGATCTGGCTCCCGGCCGGGTGTTCCTGAGCGCTCACGAAGCGGTCGAGGCCCTGAGCGGGGGGCGCGCGGCTCGCGAGCGGCCCGCCGCGGAGGGCTGATGCGGGACCTCCAACCACCGGTAGATCGTCTCACCTCTCACCCGGACGGCATATATCGGCTAAAGTCCGCTCCCCTGCGTGCCGCTATTTGCACGCAGGAGGCATTCATCCATGAAATCGCGCAAGACAGGGCGGGGTACTCGACGGGCGGCGCAGAGCGCCGGCCGGATCGCGCCTGCGCCCCCCTCTGACCCGCGAGTCGCCGGTCTGGAGCGTGACGACGAGATCCGCCTCACCCAGCTCCTGCGGGCCTTGACGAGCGGCCTGACGACTCGAATCAAGCCCGCGCACTAGCGGGTACCGGCCTCGCCCAATAGACACGTCCCTGGCTGCGCCAGGGAGGCGTTGGAGCTCGATATCCGAGGGAGTGCTGCCCCTTCCCCCGCTTGCGGGGACAACAAGCCGAAGGGCTTGTTGCGGCGGACACTAACCTTCAGGTTATGTGGTAGCCAAAGGCTGGGATGGGGGAAGCAATTGCGCGTGGCTCTCTCCCCTCCCACCCTCCCCCTCCCCAGCCCTCCCCCGCGTCCTACGGACGCAAGGGAGGGGGCGCAGGTCGTCCCGCAGCCTGTCAGCGCGCGACGGCAGGAGTCTCACGCGCGCTGCGCGGCTGCCTCGGGGGCTGCCCGGGCGTCTGCCACTGAAACCGCGCGCCCGGGAGCACCCGGTCCAGCAGCGGTACCAGCGGTGTGCACCAGAACAGGGCCCATACCAGCGCGTTGGGCTTGAACAATCCGTATTGCCAGCCGCACGCGGCCAGGGCCACCACCGCGGCATACAACAGCCGCGCTGCGCGCCGATTCGGGATCGTCATCGGGTCGGAGATCATGAAGAAGGTGAACAGCAGCAGCGCACCGGACTGCAACTGGTGCAGGAGCACCTGCGGGCTCTGGCCGAGCCAGACGACCCGTGCCGCCACCAGGCCCACGAAGCAGGCCAGGAACATCCAGCTGATGTCCCAGCGCCGCGCCTTCTTCGACACCAGCGCGCCCAGCGCGACGAACCACGCCGCCAGAGCGAGGTCGCTGCCCCATTGCCCGGGCGAGATCCAGGCGCCGGGAAGCAGCAGCAGCGCGCCGATGACGCCGAGATTGGCCGGGTTGAAGACATGCTTGCCGTTTACGCGCAGCACGAACTTCGATGCGATGGCCAGCGCGGCTGCGAGCGGATGCACCCACAGCGTGTCGGCGCGCAGGAGGATGGACAGCCCAAAGCAGGTGATGACGGCGCTCAGATACCCGGCGCTCCGGATCTTGAGCAGCCGCAGGAACAGCGCCTGGGTCGCGAGCCCGGCGCCGAAGGTGAGCGCCATCTGTTCGGGGCGCAAGGTGAAGTCGCGCACCAGCGCGCCGGTCATCAGGAGCGTGGCGAGGAACAGGATCTGATAGACGCGCGCGTCGCCGCGGGATTGAGACTTCAGCATTGAGGCGAGAGCAGCCATGGTTTACCGCCACAAGCGCTCCCACCACGCCTGCGCGGCCACCGGCGGCAATTGCCATGCGTGTGCGGATTTGTGCGAGGTTCCATCCGGTCAAGGCAGCCAGGCTCTGCGCCTCGCTTTCCTGGCGCCGGCGCACGTGTTCGAAATACAGCTTCGCCTCGGGGCATGCATCGACGTTGCCGGCCCATGGATGGCGCAGAACATAGCGGGCCTGGAAGTTGGTGCGATCGTTGGTTTCCTGGAACACCAGGTCCTCGGGAAAGGTCTCCGGCGTGTAGCGCACGTGCAGGCGTGTCAGCATCACGGGCGGAGCGGGGCGCGGGCGCGGCAGGACGCCTGCGCCGGGTGCGATTTCGACCGCACCGGGCTCGGCGTCGAGCCAGAACACGCCAGCCGAGCGCAGCTCCTCGGGCGACAGCGGATCGGCGGCACACGGATCGCACCAGCTCATGTCCCAGAAATACTCGGTGAACGCGACGCGGTAGTTCTCCCGCTCGGCCTGCCGGGCGAACATCGCTTTGTAGAACCCGGTGAACTCGCCGCGCACATAGACCGGGAGATCCATGTTGGCGGGCAGCTTGACGGTGCGGTAGTTGGTCGTCTCGACGCGGCCGCCGCGGGTCAACACGAAGGCAATCAGGTCTTGCGGCCCGCGCGCGTTGACCATCCCCAGGCGGATGGGCAGCATGAACTTGCGGGACTCGAAGGCGAACTGCAGCGGGCGCAGGTAAGTCAATCCTGTCCTGGCCTGTTCCTTGAGATTGACCCTGGCGACGAAGAACTTCATCTGCTGACGGATGTAGGGCTTCAGCGCTCGCGAGGCGCCCGCTGGAATCCGATATCCGTTGCCCAGGAGCCAGGTCTCCAGACCATCGGACTGTTTGGCGCTGAGGATCACGATGTCGTATTCGCCCACCTGATAGGTGGCCTCTACGGTGACGCCCAGGCTGCGCTCGCGCTTGGCGCGCAGCTCCGCAGTCGCCGGCGCCATCTGTGCCATGAAGGCGCCGTTCTTCAGGTCCATGTCGCGGCGCGCGCACGGGTCGGGGTCGTAGTACTCCGCGAGCCGCGGTGCACTGTATGCGTCCACGCGCTCGAACAGCGCCTTGTCGCCGATATGGATCTGCTCACGCCGCAGCACCTGGGGCACCGGAACCACCAGCGCGAACTCACTCGGATCGCCCTTGTAGTCGTTGAGCATGCTGATCACGGTGCGCTCGCCGTCGCGCACCAGGATCACCTGGGAAGCCTCGTTGAACAGTCCTGCGTCGGCTTTGCCGACGTAGAAGCCGCAGAAGGCATGCGCCTGGGCAGCGGCGAGGCACACAGCGGCACCGCCGATCAGGCGGGGCAGTAGGCGGGGCATGGCAAGCTCCGGTCGAGTTGGCACATGCCCCCTGTAAACGGGGGAGGGGTGGGGAAGGGGTTAGAGCGAGGGTGAGGCGTGAGGCGCGAGGCGTGAGGCGTGAGGCGGGAGGCGGGAGGCGGGAGGCGGAGCGGGAGGAAGGACGAGGGAGGAGGAAGGCGGGAGAAAAGAAACTCCCTCTCCCTTGATGGGAGAGGGTCGGGGAGAGGGTGAAGGTGAAGGTTTGTTCGCTCGCCAGCCCCTCTCCCACGAGGGGAGAGGGAGCTTTCATCTCGCACCTCGCGCCTCGTTCCTCGAGGTCGACGCGTCGCGTCAGTGCAGGTGCTTGCGTCCCTTGGGGACGGTGATCGGTTCGGTGGACAGCTCGATCTGCCCGGTGGCGCCGCGCTGGCTCCAATTGCGGGCGAACAGCTCGTTGATGTGGTTGACCACCTCAGAGACTTCCTGCTGCCCGAAGTGGCGCGACAGCAGGTTGGACATGTCCTCCACCATGCGCCGGCGCTGCGCTTCGTGGATCGACTCGGAGGTCGGCCCGACGAAGATGATGCTGATCTCGTCGCGACCATCCTCGTGGTAGTAGCTCAGCTGCACTTCGGTGGCCTGATCGGTGTACCGGCACAGCGCCTGCAGGGCATCCTCGATGACCTTGCGGAAATTGCGGCCGACGTCACCGGTCCAGCAGACCTCCAGCAACCGCCGGCGCGGATCGAAGACGATGCCCGGCTCGTCCCGGTGCACGCTCTTCAGCTCGTCGATGCCCTCCACATCCAGATAGTCCAGCCAGGGCTGCATCGCTGCTTCCAGCTGCGAGAGCGTGACACCCGAGCGCAGCGGCACGGTGCCGTGTACATGTACCTCGGTGCGCATGCGAAGAGTCCTCGTCGAGTTGCGGTGGGGTCGGTGGCCAGCTGACAGGGGAGTATACCCTCTGCAGCGCCGGGCGTGGCCGGGCTCCGATGGCCGAGCCGTGTGTTCCGGCCTCGTCGCGACGCGGTTGCTTCAGCTCTTGGCAGGCAGTACGTCGATCGTGAGCTTGACCGGCAGTGTGCGCGTCGCCGAGCAGCGCAGCTCCACGCAGGCCTGGTAGCGCAGCTCGCCTTGCAGGGTCATCTCCCCGGGCGGCGCCTGCTTCGACACGGTGACTGGCACCGCGATGCGCAGCGTGCCCGCGTGCGTGGGCAGCTTGCGCCGGTCGGCATCGACATGCGCCTCCTGCGCGGCAGGATAGCGAGGGGCGCCGACAACCGCCTGGCGGGTCGGCCGAAACCGCAGGGTCAGGGGCTGCAGGTCCGCGTCACCGGACTGGCGGGCGATGACCACATAGCCCGGCCGGATTTCGGCGATGACCATGATCTCCACGCTCGCGCCAGGGCGCACCGCGACATACGCGGGGTCCCACAGCGTCATGATGGCCTGGGCCTGCGCGGGTGAGCAGGCGAGCGCGCAGACCAGCACGAGGATCGACCGGAGCATACCCGTGATAATCGCATGCCGGCGACACGAAATCCCGCACCACCGGTCCGACGCGAACCGCGCGGGCGCGTTGCCCTGCGCCCGCCAGGCGGCTCACTGCCTCACTGAACCTGGAACGTGATCTCCTTGAGCACCGTATCGCTGCCGTCGGTGACGGTCACCTTCCACTCGACCGGCCTGCCAGAGTGTCTTGTTGGCCCAGGTGCGCCACGGGCTCCCGCCGATGTTCAGCGCGACGCTGTCGGTGTGATCGCCGATGCTCCAGTTCACCTTGATGTCGCCGGGGCCGCCGGTCACGCGCAGCCACAGATAGGCCTTCTCGTTCACGGCGAAGGTGGTGGTCTCGTCGACGATGGCGCGGTCCTGCACCCCCTTGCCGAGCTTGGCTTCGCTGACTTCCAGATTCTGCGCCGACGCGGCGATGGACGAGAACATCAGCACGGCGGCGGCAACCAATCCCATCAGTCCCTTCATGGCGCTTCTCCTCGGTGGTACGCACGTCGAATGCCCTGCCGGGCGGCTCAAAACGGTGACTTCAGGAAGCAAGTTCTATGCAAAACAGATACACGAACAGGCGCGAGGCTCGAGGCGCGAGACCTCGCCCCAGGCTTCAGATCGCCTGGCGGGGCACGACGGGGGGCTGGCGTCGGACCCAAGGCCTGGGTTGAAAATCTCGCGGCTCGTGCCTCGCGCCTCGTGCCTCGTGCCTCGCGCCTCGAGCCTCATCGTATGTCGCTTGGCGAGAACACCGCCTGGCGCGCAGCGTCGGTGCCAACCTCTTCGCGGTCGCCGCGCAGCAGCCCATCGAGCTCCTGGAGGGCGTCGCGGGAAGCCTGCCGCAGCTGCGTTTCGTCGTGGTAGACGGCGTGCTGCGCCTGCAGGAGACGCTCGTCGTACGACCGAAACCGTTCCACGACCTCCTTGGCCTGCCACGCCGGCGTGCCCAGCGCCTGCAGCACTTCCCTGGCAAGTTCGAGCGACGACAGCAGCGCCTCGCGAATGATGTAGTCCACGCCGGAGTCCATCAAGCGGTAAGCGTGGAAACGATTGCGCGCGCGCGCGTGGATCTTCAGATGCGGGAAATGCTTGCGCAACGTCTCGGCGATCAGCAGCGACTTCTCGACATCGTCCACCGCCAGCACGAAGACCTTGGCTGCCTGCGCCCCCGCGGCGTGCAGCAACTCCAGGCGGGATGCGTCCCCGTAGTACACCTTGCTGCCGAACTGTCGCACCGATTCGACCTGGGCGGGATCCTTGTCGAGCGCGGTGATGGGAATGCCGCGCGCAAGCAGGATGCGGCCGACGATCTGGCCCACGCGCCCGAAGCCGGCGACGATCACCGGTGGCTGGCCCTCGGGTTCGATCGTATCGTACGGCGGCGCGGGCTCGCGGCTGCGCAGTTTGCGGCCGATGTGGTCGCTGGCGGCCAGCGCCAGCGGGGTTGCGGCCATGGAAAGAGTCACTACCACCACCAGGAGGTCGACCAGGCCGCGCTGCATGACGTTGCTGCCCTCGGCGAGGGCGAAGAGCACGAAAGCGAACTCTCCGCCCTGGCACAGCGCGGCAGCCAGCGCGCGCGAGGAGCCGGGCGAATGCCCGCTCAGGCGTCCGAGGACGTAGAGAATCGCGGCCTTGCTGCCCATCAATCCGACCACACCGGCGAGCACCAGCAGCGGCCGCTGGAGAACCTGGCCGATATCGGCCGCCATTCCCACCGAGATGAAGAACAGCCCGAGCAACAGCCCCTTGAAGGGCTCGATGTTCGCCTCCAGCTCGTGCCGGTACTCCGAGTCCGCCAGCAGCACCCCGGCGAGGAACGCGCCCAGCGACATGGGCAGCCCGACTCCGACCATCAGGAGCGAGACCCCGATGACCACCAGCAAGGCAGCCGCGGTGAAAATCTCCTGGATGCCCGACTCGGCGATCGTGCGCAGGACCGGACGCAGCAGCAGCCGCCCGCCCAGAATCACCGCGACGATCACCGCCACTGCATGGCCCGCGGCGAGCCAGAGGTTGTCGGATTGCGGTGTCGTGGGCGCGGTCGACAGCAGCGGGATGAGCGCCAGCAGCGGAATCACCGTGAGGTCCTGAAACAGCAGGATCGCGAACGCGGAGCGCCCGTGCCGTGTGGTGAGCTGCTTGCGCTCTGCAAGCACCTGCAGGACGAAAGCGGTGGAGGACATGGCCAGGCCCAACCCCATCACCAGCGCGCTCTGCCAGGTCTGACCGAGCGCCAGTCCGACTGCGGCAAGCGCCGCTCCCGTCACCGCGACCTGGGCGCCGCCGAGCCCGAACACGGCCCTGCGCAGCACCCACAGCCGCGAGGGCTGCAGCTCCAGACCGATCACGAACAGCAGGAGCACGACGCCCAGCTCTGCGAAGTGCAGGATGCTGTCGACGTTGGTGACCAGCTGCAGTGCCCATGGACCGATGATCACACCGGCGGCCAGATACCCGAGCACCGCCCCGAGCCTGAGCCTGCGAAAGATCGGGACGGTGACGACGGCTGCAGCGAGGAAGATGGCGGCTTCGGCGAGAACTGACATGGCGGTGGGCGCGGGACCTCAGGACGGCATTGTAGACGCCACGCCCGCAGGACGCGCAAGCCACGCCGCTTGCCGACGGCCCAAAGCAGGAACGCAAAGGAAAACCGGCTCAGGTTCCCGCTGTGGGCCGCTGGTGCAACAAGGGACGTCTATCGCGCCGCGACGACCCGGATCTCCACGAGGTATCTGGGATGGGCGAGCTTGGCCTCCACGCAAGCGCGGGCCGGCGTATTGCCCGCTGCAACCCATTTGTCCCACACCGAGTTCATCTCGTCGAAGTAGCGCACATCGGCCAGCCAGATGGTGGCCATCAGGATCTTGCTCTTGTCCGTCCCGCACTCGGCCAGCAGCTTGTCGATCTGGTCGAGGATCTGGCCGGTCTGCGCAGCCACCTCGGGGATCGGGTGATCGGCGACGATGCCTGCGAGGTAGACCGTGTTTCCATGCACCACCGCCTGGCTCAGGCGCGGGCCGACATGCTTGCGTTCGATGCTCATTGCGTAGCGCTCCTCCTTGGTGTGCGACTCTAGTTAGCCGAACAGGCCCCAGCGGCGCGCCTCGCTCACCAGGACGAAGCCGGTGATGACGATCGCGCCGATCCACAGCAATGCAACGCCGACCGGCGTCGCCTGCATCTCGCGAGGCAGATAGCGATGGATCAGGTAGACCGTGCCGAAGGAGATGATCGGCAGGGTCCACGCCTGCGCAAAGCCGCCCCACTTGACCATCGCGACCGGTCTCTCGCCGAAGATGAAAAACAGCGCCACCGGAATCGCCGTCAGCACCACGATGAAGATGTCGCGCCAGCGGTTGCGCGCCTTCATGTCGTCGTGCGCAAAGGTTCCCTGCAGCCGCATGAAGTCGGCGAACATGCGCGAGTGCCCGGCGGTGGCGGCGAAGATGGTGCCGTACAACACGACGATCGCGCCGACGTAGAAGAGCCACTTGGCCCAGCCTCCGAGCGTCTCGGTGTAGATGTTGGACAGGATCGGGATCATGTCGCTGGTGGCCGGTACCTGCCCCATGCCGTGCAGGATGCCGGCGCCCAGCAGGTAGAAGGCGATTGTGGCCACCGTGTAGATGATCATGGAGCAGATCACATCCACGTTCATCACCCGCACCCAGCCGCGCGCTCGCCGTCGCCAGGCCTCGCTGTCCTCGTGCGGGCCGGTGTAGCGCGCGTAGCCCTTTTCCACGCACCAGTAGGTGTACATGTACAGCTCGGTGGCTCCGACGCCGGTGATCCCGAACACGGCCAGCGCGGTGGAGAGCCCCTTGTCGGGGAGCTGGAATTTCGATTCCCTCCATCACGTCGCTCCAGGAGAAGTACTGGGGCATGCGCGTGAGCACGATCGCCGAGAGCAGGGTGATGAGGGTGAACAGCCCGACCTTGACCATGGCCAGGCGCTCGATGCGGTGGTAAGCCCCGCCGAGCAGCAGCACCAGGGTGAGCACGAAGAACCCGAGCACCCACCACACTACGTCGACGCCGGTGACCAGCTTCATCGCCTGCGACACGCCGATGAACATCGCGCAGATCTGGAACAGGGTGACCAGGACCATTGCCGCCCATGCCCACACCACCCAGTTCACCTTGCCGACGCGGCCGGGGATGCGGTTGAAGGCTTCCAGCCCGGTCTCGCCCTTGGAGATGGTGTAGCGGCCCAGGAACGACTGCACGAGCGCTTTGATCAGGCAGGAGAAGACGATCAGCCACATCACGGTGTAGCCCACCTCGGCGCCGAGCGTCGTGGTGGCGATCAACTCTCCGGAGCCGACGATGGAGGCCGACAGCACGATGCCGGGCCCGATCTTCTTGAGGATCTCACCCATGCGGGTGGGCGGCTCGAGGATGTGCGACGGGTCGAGCTGGTAGGGGTCGAAGTGCCCCTTCTGGACTTCTGCCGCTTCGTTGACGGCCGCGATGTTCATAGTTCCCCCCGGTGTGCAGATTGTTGTTGGCGCCGGCGGCCCGGGCCTTTCGGCCCCGAGCCCTGGCCCGCCGAGCGCTGCCCGGTGCGAGCCGCGGCTAAGGTATCACCAAAGCCGGCGTACGGGCTAGGCCGCGCCGCGGGTAAACTGGTAACCGATGATGCACCTGTGCCTGGGGGATAAACCTGCGCGTGGCCTTGCCCGAGCCGGTCTCATCGCCCTGGCCGTGGCCCTGCGCCTGCCGGGTTCCTCGGGAAGCCGCGATCGTTCCCTGGCCCCGTCCGGGCTACCCGGGCTAGAGCATGGCCTGGCTCCGGGTTTGCCGCGAGGACGAGTTGCTGCCGGGCCGGGCGCACACCCTGGATACCGCCGGCGGCCGGCTGGCCGTGTTTCGCGCCGAGGACGGCGTAGTGTATGCCGTGGAGGATCGCTGCCCGCATCGCGGCGCCCGCTTATCGCAAGGGGTGGTCTATGATGTTTGCAAGGTCGCGTGTCCGGACCACGGCTGGACCATCGATCTGCGCAGTGGCGCAGTCGAGGCGCCGGAACGGGGCGAGGTGAGAACCTTCCCGGTCAGGATGGTCGATGGGGCAGTGTTCGTGTCTGTCCCGTCGCCCGGGGTGCGCGACTGAAATTCCTTTGGCACCTCGAATCACCTGGGATACGCGCCCGGGAACCATAACGACAAGCGCGCGACGTTGCGAGCGGCCGGCTGCGCCTCGACGGACAGGCGTGAAGCCAGGCATGCAAAGGGAGGAAAGCCTTGAGGTCTTGTCAGTGGGCGCTGCGCGCCGCTGTTGCCGCCGGCTTTGTCGCCGCCTCGCCGGCATGCGCGTGGGCGGCGCCGGCAGCCCGCCTCGAGTCGGCCAGTGGCGAGGTGCGAGTGGTGAGCCCGGACGGAGCGGCGCGTGCCCCTAAGCGCGGTGCACTGGTGTTCACCGGGGAGACCGTGGTAACCGGCTCGGACGCCCGCGCGGTCCTGCGGTTCACCGACGGGGGCCGCTTCCGCTTGCAGCCGGACACGCGGCTGCGCATCGACAACTATCGCTTTTCCGGCCGGGTCGACGGCGAGGAGCGCAGCTACATCAGCCTGATCAAGGGCGGGCTGCGGGCGATCAGCGGCACCATTGGCCACTACGGCACGCGCAACTTCCGGCTGATCACACGGCGGCGACCATCGGCGTGCGCGGCACCGAATACGCCATCCGCTATACCAGCGAACTGATCGCGAGCGTCTCGGACGGGGCGATCCAGCTGTGCAACGGCGGTGGCCGCCAGATGGCCACCCGCGGCGAAGCCTTCCACGTGCTGGCAGCCGACAGCGAGGCGGTGCTCATCACCGCGCCCGTCGCGCACTGACCGGTACTGCCTACCGCGTCGAACACAGAGGACGAGAGACGGCGTTGAGTGCCCGGGCAGGTGGCTTGGCACCATCGTTACAGTTCCCGTTCCGATGGTGGTCCGGATCCCTCGCGCGACGGGCGCCATCAGGCTGTCCTCTGTGTTCCTCTGTGTCCTCTGTGGTGAACGGGGTTTATGGGTTACACAATCAGCGGGGCGGGAGGTGCGCATGGTGACGAGCTCCTCCGCCACCGTCGGATGGATCGCTACCGTGTCGTCGAAGTCGCGCTTGGTCGCACCCATGTGCACCGCCACTGCGAACCCCTGCAGCATCTCGTCGGCGCCGGGGCCGATGATGTGGCAGCCCACCACCCGTTCCTCCGGACCGGCGACCACCAGCTTCATGGCGGTCTGCACCTTGCGGACGGTGAAGGCGTGGTACATCGGGGCGAAGCGCGTCTGGTAGACCTTCACTGCGTCCGCACCGAAGCGCTGCACTGCCTCGGGCTCCGTGAGGCCGACCGTGCCGATCGGGGGGTGGCTGAAGATCACCGTGGGGACGTTGTCGTAGGACAGCTTGCGCTCTTGCATGCCGCCGAACAGGCGATCGGCCAGTCGCCGGCCGGCGGCGATGGCCACCGGCGTCAGGGCCAGGCGCCCGGTCACGTCGCCGATGGCATAGATCCCCGGCACGGTGGTCTGCTGATACGCGTCGGTGCGAACGAAGCCGAGCTCGTCCGCCGCAAGCCCCGTGGCTGACAGGTCGAGCGCGTGGGTGGTAGGCGCACGCCCGATCGCCCAGATCACAGTGTCGAAGCCGCCAAGGCGCGTGCCGCTGCCGCACAGCAGGGTAAGGTGGCCGTGATGGTCCTTCTCCAGGCCCAGGATCTGCGTGCTGGCGACGAGCTCGATGCCGTCCGCACGCATCTGCTCCATCAGCGTCTCGCGCAGCAGCGGATCGAAGCTGCGCGAGCAGGCGCTCGCGGCGCAGGAGGATCGTGACCTCGCCGCCCAGAGCGTGCAGCATGCCCGCCAGCTCCACGGCGACGTAGCCGGCGCCGACGATGGCCACCTTGCGCGGCTGCGCCTCCAGCTCGAAGAAGCCGTCGGAGGTGATTCCATAGCGTGCGCCGGGCACATCCGGCACGGTCGGGCGGCCGCCAGTAGCGATGACCAGGTGGTCGGCGCTGTAGCGCTCACCCCCGACCTCGATCGTCCTGGGTCCCGTGAAGCGCGCCGTGCCGGCGAGGACCGTGACCTTGTTGCTCGCCAGGTAGCGCGCATAGCGGCCGTTCAAATCGAGCACGTGCTCGTCGCGGTTGCGCTTCAGGGTCGCCCAGTCGAATGCGTGGGCGCCGATGCGAAACCCGTAGTCGGCCGCGTCCTCGAGCGCACCGGCGATCTGCGCCCCGTTCCACATCACCTTCTTGGGCACGCAGCCGACGTTTACGCAGGTGCCGCCCAGGCGCCCCTGTTCGACCAGCAGGCATCTCGCGCCGTAGAGTACCGGCGCGATTGGAGACGGCCACGCCGCCGCTGCCGCCGCCGATAGTGAGGAGGTCGAAATGTTGGGTCATTCGAGAGGTGACTTAGTAAATCAGTGACTGGTGACTGGTTGTGACTGGTGACTGGGGAGAGTTTGCCCTAATCCTGGTCCTGGTCTCAAGCCAAGATCCATCAAGCAGCGCCGCATCCCAGTCCGCCGGCGTCCGACTACGTGCTATCACTCACCAGTCACCAGTCACCAGTACACCAGTCACCAGTCACCAGTCACCAGTCACCAGTCACCAGTCACCAGTCACCAGTCACCAGTCACCAGTCACCAGTCACCAGTCACCAGTCACCAGTCACCAGTCACGAGGCAGTTGACAGGGCCGCCATTCGCGCGGATCATTCAGTCAGCTAACTTACTCAGATGGAAGATGTCCCGACCGAGCGACAAGCGCGAGCGGCTTCTGGAGGCGGGCCGCTGCCTCATCCACCGCCAGGGGTTCCGGCACACGACGCTGGCCGACATCGCCCGGGAATCGGGTGTGCCGCTGGGCAACGTCTATTACTACTTCCGGACCAAGGACGAGCTGCTGGACGCGGTGGCGCAGCGGCTCGGCGAACAGTTCCGCGAGCGGGCCGCGGCGATGGAGTCGGCGCATGCCGAGCCGCGGGCGCGGCTGCTGGCGCTGCTCGACACGGTGGTCGGCAACCGTGCTGCGCTCGCCGAGCACGGCTGCCCGGTGGGCAGCCTGACACAGGAACTGAACAAGGACGGCTGCGCGGCGCGCAGCAGCGTCAACCATGCGCTCATCGTGCACGCCGAGTGGGCGGCGGAGCAGTTCACGCTGCTCGGCCGGTCCGACGCGCAGGAGCTGGGCGTGGCCCTGGTTGCCGCAGTCGAGGGCATCATTTTGATGGCCAATGCGATGCACGATCCGGAGGTGCTCGTGCAGCAGGTGGCACGAGTCAAGCAGTGGGTCGCGCAACTGTGACAGACTAGGAGAGCGGATGCCCAAGCGAGTGATCGTGTTCGACGTCAACGAAACCCTGCTGGACCTGGGTGCGTTGAAGCCGCAGTTCGAGCGGGTGTTCGGCGATGGCGACGTGCTGAACGAGTGGTTCCGGCAGATGCTGCAGAGCGCGCTGCTCACGGTGGTGACTGGGCCCTACAGCGACTTCGGCAAGGTCGGACGTGCGGCGCTGGAGATGGTGGCGGCGCGGCGCGGCGTGACCCTGACGGACGTGGATGCACGGGCGATACTGGGCGGGATGCGCAACCTGCCGCCTTACCCCGATGTACTGCCCGCAATTCGGCGGCTCAAGCAAGCCGGGTTCCGCCTCGCCGCGTTGACCAATTCGCCGCTGGCGATCGCCGAAGCGCAGTTGACCAACTCGGGCATCGCACCTTATCTGGACAAGATCCTGTCCGTGGACACCGTGCACCGGCTCAAGCCGGCTGCGGAGGTGTACCGGCATGCGGCAGACAGCTTCGGCGTGGCGCCCCTGGAGGTCCGGCTCGTGGCAGCGCACTCCTGGGATGTCGCCGGCGCCATGCGGGCGGGTTGCAAGGCGGCGTTCGTCGCGCGTCCCAGCATGATTCTCGACCCGCTGTTCGAGCCGCCCGACATCGTCGGTCCGGATCTGGGCGCAGTGGCGGGGCGTATCATGGCCATCGACGTCCGCAGCCCGTCGCCTCTACCCCTGTAACCTCCTCTGGAGCATCGCATGTTCGATCTCTACTACTGGCCTACTCCCAACGGTCACAAGATCACCATGTTCCTGGAGGAGACCGGCCTGCCGTACGAGATCAAGCCCGTCAACATCGGGCGTGGCGACCAGTTCAAACCCGACTTCCTGCGCATCGCGCCGAACAACCGCATGCCCGCGATCGTGGATCATGCGCCTGCCGATGGTGGCCCGCCGCTGTCCGTGTTCGAGTCCGGGGCGATTCTCTTGTACCTGGCGGAGAAGACCGGGCGCTACCTGTCTACGCAGCCGCGCCCGCGTGCGCAGGTGATGCAGTGGCTGTTCTGGCAGATGGGCGGGCTCGGACCGATGGCCGGGCAGACCCACCACTTCGTCCACTACGCGCCCGAGAAGATCGACTACGCCGTCGACCGGTACGTGGGCGAAACCTCGCGGCTGTATGCGGTGCTCGACCGGCAACTCGCCGACCGCGACTACGTGGCGGGCGAGTACTCCATCGCGGACATGGCCTGTTATCCCTGGATCGTGCCGCACAAGCGCCAGAACCAGAACCTGGAGGAGTTCCCGAATCTGCAGCGCTGGTTCGAGGCGATCCGCGCCCGCCCCGCGGTGGAGCGTGCCTACGAGAAGGGCAAAGCGATCAACAGCCAACCTGTCGTCGACGACGAGGCGAGGAAGTTCCTGTTCGGCCAGACTGCGGCGACCGTGCGGGGCTAGGGCGAAAACCTTTCACCGCCAAGGACGCAAAGGTACGCGAAGGAAAAGCAAGTCAATATCGAGGAGTAGGGATCACGCGTCGCGCACCGCCGGGCCGCCCGAATTGACCCGCCGTCCCGGTATCTTCGTTTCTCCTTGGCGTCCTTTGCGTCCTTGGCGGTGAAAGATTTTTCCTACCCAACCCGCCGAGCCACGAACCGCCCGCCGCCCAGCTTGCCTTCCTGGTACAGGCCGACGAAGAAGGCATACATCTGGTCCCATTTGTGGAAGTGCTCGGCGCCGAATTTGCGCACGGTCTCGTCCTCGAGTCCGCGGTACATCGCCAGCCGCTGCACCAGGATGCGTGCCCAGTGCTCGCTCAAGTCATCGCGCGCCAGCACGCTGCAGCCGCGTGACTCGAGCAGCGCTGCGTAACCGTCCAGGGACTCGAGGCTCGGGAAGGTCATCTCGCGCGTCAGGCGCGCCATCTCCGCGTGCGAGAGCGCATCCTTGCGCAGGATGTCGGTGAAGGCAATGACCCCGCGGGGCTTGACCACCCGCGCGCACTCGGCGATCAGGCGGGGCTTTTCGGGGACGTGGCACCAGGCCTCCTGTCCGATCACCGCGTCGAAGCTTGCATCCTCGAACGGCATGTCCAGCGCATTGCCGTGCCGGAAGCTGACGAGGCGGTCCAGCCCGACCAGCCTGGTCAGGCGTTGTGCCGCCAGATGACGGCTGTGGGTGAAATCCAAGCCTGTCACCCGGCAACCGACACGCTGCGCCAGGTAGCGCGCCGGACCGCCCATCCCGCTGCACACGTCCAGGACGACGTGATCCCGTGCGATGCCTGCCTTGGTGATGAGCAGGTCGTTGGCTTCGATGCCGCCGAAGTGGTCCTGGTCGTGGTCCTTCAGGATCTCCTCGGTCAGCCCCTCCAACGCGATCCCGCGGGCGCTCAGCGTGTGCAGGATCTGCTGCTCGTTGATCGGATGAGCATCGTAGTAGGCGATGACGCTTGCTGCGTGTGCGGTGCTTTGCATGATCGCTCCGGTTCATTCCTCCATGCGCCCCAGCCCGTCGGCAACGATCCGCCCCCAGCGCGCGTTCTCGGCGCGGATGTACTGCGCGAACTCAGCCGGCGTGAGGTCACCGGGCTCGCCGCCGACCGCGCCGATGCGCTGGCGCACCGCGCTGCTGCGCAATCCCGCCAGCACGACTTGGGAGATGCGGGCAACGACCGGCGCGGGGGTACCTGCCGGGGCAAGCAAGCCGAACCAGGCCGTCATATCGAAGCCCGCGAACCCGCTCTCGGCCATGGTCGGCAGCTCCGGCGCGCTCGGCCAGCGCCGGGGCGAGGTGACCGCCAGTGCCTTCACCTTGCCCGCCTTGGCGTTGGCCGAGGCGCCCACCATGCTGTCGAACATGAACTGCAGCCGGCCACCCAGCAGGTCGACCTGCGCAGCCGCGGTACCCTTGTAGGGTACGTGCACGACTTGTAGTTGTGCCGCGGCGGCGACGAACGCCCCGGCGAGGTGACTGATCGTGCCCACACCGGCGGAGCCGTAGTTGAGCGCTCCCGGGTGCGCCCTGGCGTACTCGACCAGCTCCCCAACCGAGGCGACCGGGACCGAGGGATGCACCACGAGCACGTTGGGCGCGCTGGCGATGAGGACGATGGGCGCGAAGCTCTGCTCGATCCGGTACTGGACCTGGCGGTTGGCAAGCGAGTTGATGACGTCGGAGGTGGCGCCGACCAGCAGGGTGTAGCCGTCGGGCGGGGCCTTGGCTACCGCCCCTGCTGCGATGGTGCCGCCGGCCCCGGGTCGATTCTCCACGATCACCGGCTGGCCCAACCCCTCGGAGAGAATCTGCCCCGTGATCCGCGCCAGCGCATCGGCCGGGCCTCCCGGCGCAAACCCCACCACCAGCCTCACCGGCCGCTCGGGGAAGGATTGCGCGCCTGCGTCGCTGCTCCCCAGCGCCCATGCGATCGCCGCGAGAGCCGTGCAGATTGCCAACCGGCGGGTGCTCTCGCCCCTCACTTGGTTACACCCTGCGGGAGGCGGCAGACACCGGTGCCGATCATGACTCTCCCACGCTCTTGCGCTCACCCTTGCTATGAAGCATGTGCAGTCCCTCTGCGGGTCCTCTGCGCCTCCGCGCCTCTGCGGTTAGGCTGTACGCAGTAGCGACCTGCTTGGATCACGCATTCTTGGGCAGCTCAGGCACGGGTGTGCCGGCATCGATGGCCCTGCACTTGGCTTCCTCCGCCGCGACTTTCTTGCGTGCGAGATCGAGCACTTCAACGGCGCGTCCGCGGGGAATGAAGCACACACCGGTGTCGTCGGCGAACACGATATCGCCGGGCGCTACGCGCACCCCCGCGACTTCGATCTCGCCGTTGATTTCGACGGTCTCGATGCGCCACTTGCCGGTAACGGGCGTGACCTCGGTCGACCAGACCGGGTAGCCCAGCGCACGCGAGTGAGCGACATCGCGAACGCCGCCGAAGACGATTGCGCCCATCTCACCCTGGCGCTTGCCGGTCTGCGCCGAGATGCCACCCATGTTCGAGATCCCCGCCACGCCCTCGATGACGATGACATCTCCAGGAAGCGCCAGATTGTGCGCCTCGAACTCGGCCATCTTGTTCACGTGCCCGCGCGCGGTTTCGTAGGCGTGCTCGCGTTGGATCATGTTGCGCACCGTGAGCGCGGGTCCCGCGATGCAGGTGCCCGGCAGCGTCGGCTTGAGGACGGAGGCGGCGATCACACCGGTGATGCCCAGCTGGTCCATGATGTCGGAGAGGATGCCGCTCGCGTGGCCCAGCGTCCGGTAGCCCTCGATGCTGCCGTCGGGCGGGCGCGGCGCCTCCATCAACCGGATGCGCTCGCGGGCAATCTTTCCGGTCAGTGTTCTCTCGGCCACAGCCATCCTCCCCGCGTGGTTTTGCGGAATAGTACAGCGCCTGCTGCTGCGCCGGTGAGCGCGGCAGCCGAGGGCTCTCGAGAGGGGCCGCTGCGCCCTAACCGGCGCGGGTCTGCACGCGTCGGCCGGAGGTCTGCGACGCCTGGCGCTGAGCGCGGTAAGCGGCCCTCAGGCTGAGCAGAATCAACAGGGTACCCAGGGCGGGGATGATCCCGCCGTAGAGCTTGAACTTGCGGAAGTGCCGCTGATGCGCGGCGTGCATTTCGTCGAGTGTGATGATGGGTCGCTCGGCGCTGTCCAACGCCCAGACGATCTGCTCCGGTCTTTCATCCGTTGGATAACGCCCGACCCATGCCGTGATCCAGTCGCCGCGCTTGAGTGCGGCGAGCCGCTGGCGCGCACCGGGGCATTGGAGAAAATCGATCTTCGGGATCAGCAGTCGGGTGGCGCCGCCGCTCGCAGTGGTCAAGCCGATGGCGGCGTAGCGGCCCTCCATCGATTTGCCGCACAGGGTCACGTTGTCGATCCGCCCCGCCACCGGGCTCAGCGCCGGGCGCTCGGGCAGCGCGTGCACCCAGCGGATCGAGGTCAAGCCGATGACCCCGAATACCAGATAGACCAGACCGAACCAGAACAGCGCCGACTTGCAGATCCGCCCAATCACGCTCGCTCCTCCTCGACGGCGCTGGCGCGCCCCTTGAGGGCCTCGAAATCGGTGTCCAGCAGTGCGCCGTCGAGCGGCACGCGATCGGCCGTCCAGTCCTCGGCACCGAAGGCCGGCAAGCGCCCGGCTACCGGCACCGGCGGTCCGTCGCAACGGAACTGCAAGAGCGTACGGCTTTCCCGCGCACGCGCTGCCCACAACTGCGCCCGCGGGAATCCCTCTTCCTGCGCATCCGTCAGGTACTGCCCCTGCAAGAACAGCACCCGGCCGTCGATGAGCTTGAGGTAGTATCCGGGGCCTTCGTCGTCTTGCTCCTGGATGACCAGCGCCTCGACGACCTCGAAGTGCAGATCGTCCACCAACCCCTGCCCGAGGTCTTTGTGCAGGGCCCGTCGCGGGCCCGCCGGCAGCATGTGGCCCTGCCGCCACAACGCATGGAGCGAGCAGGCCGCCAGCGCCGCAGCAATCAGGCCCAGGTGCTGATCGAACCACGGTACCGTCCGTTGCAGCAGCAAGAAGGGGAAGAAACTGCCCAGGAAGGCGAATACCAGGAACGTCAGCCCGCCCTCGATCGCCTGCCGGTAGCCGCGCTGCATGCCGCGCAGCATGTCGGCTTCCGTGTCGCTCAGTTTGCGGGTCTGGGTCTGCATCGGGATGGGCCCTGACTGCGCAATCAAGCAGAAATTCTGCCAGGAGGGCGGCCCGTACAAGCCGTGGCTCAGTCCAGCCCCTTGTACTCGACGGTCACGATCCCCAGCACCTGATCGCCGCCGGGCGCCTTGAACGCGACCTCGTCGCCCTCGCGGCGCTTGAGCAGCGCGCGGGCCAGCGGTGAGATCCAGCTCAGGCGCCCGCGCGCGACGTCGGCCTCGTCGATGCCGACGATGGAGTAGGTGGCCTCCTTCCCTTGCTCGTCCATGACGGTCACCGTCGCGCCGAAGAAGACCTGGTCGGTCGCTTCGCGCGTGGTGGGATCGATGACTTCGGCGGCTTCCATCCGCTTGGTGAGAAAGCGGATGCGACGGTCGATCTCGCGCAGGCGCCGCTTGCCATAGATGTAGTCGGCATTCTCGGAGCGGTCGCCATTGGATGCGGCCCAGGCGACGACCTTGACCAGGTCCGGGCGCTCCTTGTCGAGCAGGTGCAGGGCCTCGTCCTTCAGGCGCCGGAAACCGGCCGGCGTGATGTAGTTCTTGCTGCCCGCGGGGACCGGCGGCGCGCCGTCGTCCTCGTCTTCGTCTTCGTCCAGACGCTGGGCAGGCGAGACGGCCTTGATCATCGTGTGGGATTAGGGCTTGGACAGGAAACGATGAAACGATTATACGAGCACGTTGCCGACCTTTGTCGGTTTGCTATAGTTAACCTCCACTCACCGCGCCAAGGAGACCGCCATGACCATCAAAGTCGGAGACAAGCTGCCGTCCGGAACCCTCTACGAGTTTATCGAAGAAGAGATGCCCGGCTGCACAGTTGGTCCCAACGCGTTCGAAGTCGACAAGCTTGTGGCGGGCAAGAAGATCGCCGTGTTCGGCCTGCCCGGCGCCTTCACTCCTACCTGCTCGGCCAAGCACGTGCCGAGCTACCTGCAGAACTTCGACAAACTCAAAGCCGCGGGCGTCGACGAGATTTGGTGCATCTCCGTGAACGACGCCTTCGTCATGGGTGCATGGGGCCGCGACCAGAACGCCAAGGGCAAAGTGCGCATGATGGGCGACGGCAGCGGCCTGTACACCAAGGCACTGGGCCTGGAGCTTGACCTCGTTGCACGCGGCCTGGGCGTTCGCTCACAGCGCTACTCCATGCTGGTGGACAACGGCGTGGTGAAGACCCTCAATGTCGAGGAGGCGGGCAAGTTCGAGGTCAGCGGCGCGGAGAAGCTGCTCGAGCAGGCGCAGAAGGTGACGAACTTCATTCCGTGAGCGCGCCGGCTCTGCTCGCTGCCACTCCTCGTCGGGGAGGAGGGGACTACACGAAGGCGATCAGCGCATCCAGCACCTCGTCGGGCTTCTCGGCCATCAGCGCGTGACCGCTGCCGGCGATTTCGATCACGCGCTTGTCCTTGAGCGCACTGGCGAGCTCCCTGGCCGCACGCGGCGGAGTCATGATGTCGCGTTTGCCGAGCACCAGCAGGGCGGGGCAGGCGAGCTGCGCCGCGGCGGTCCCGCCGTTCGCGTAGTTGTTGCACGCGGCGAAGTCCACATGCATCACCCCAGGCTTCTGGCGCTGCATCAGTCGCAGGTTCTCTCCGATCACCCAGAAGCCGGGGCCGGGGTTGCTGGGGAAATGCGCATAGGCCGAGTGCGACCAGATGTTCACCATGTCCTGGGCGAGCGGTTCGTTGTTCTTCGTGGCATCGAGCAGCTCGTCGGACACGCGCATGGGAAAGGCGGTGCCGATCAAGGCGATCCTGGAGACTCGTTCGGGATGGCGAGCCGCGCACTCGACTGCGATCAGCGATCCCATGCTGTGTCCGACCAGCGCCGCCTGCTTTACTCCAGCCGCGTCCAGCAGCGCGGCGATCCAGTCGGCCATCCCTTCGACGCTTTCCAGCGGCGGCCCCGGCGATCGGCCGTGGCCCGGGAGATCCACCGCCAGCACGCCGCGGCCGTGATGCGCGAGGTAGCGGCTCTGCAACACCCACACGCAGTGGTCGTGCTCGGCGCCGTGGATGAACACGACCGCCGGCAGCGCCGGGTCGAAGGGGCGGCCGCCGGTGTAGGCGTAGGCTGTTTTCTGATGGATCATGCACTGCATAGGCGAACTCCTAACCACATTCACCGCAGAGGACACAGAGGAACCAGACACAGCTCGTATGCGCTCTCTAGCAACCCCGGCCCCAACGCGCTGTGAACATGCATCGCGCAGCCGATAATTCTCTCCGTGGTGGATGACAGTTGCCCTGGGACAGGCCCGCTTCATACGGCAGTCCTCTGCGGTCCTCTGCGTCCTCTGCGGTTAGCGAGGTGACTAAGCCTTCTGCGAAGCCCGCAAAGCCCCCGAAAGATCGTCGATGAGGTCCTGCGCGTCCTCCAGCCCGATGGACAGGCGGATGGTGCCCGGGCCGATGCCGGCGGCGGCGAGCGCGGCGTCGTCCATGCGGAAGTGGGTCGTGGTCGCGGGGTGGATCACCAGCGACTTGGCATCGCCCACGTTCGCGAGGTGCGAGAACACGCGCAGCGCTTCGATGAACTTGCGCCCTGCCGGGCCGTCCGCCCTGAATGCTGAAAGTGAACACGGCGCCCGCTCCGCGCGGCAGGAGCCGCCTGGCCAGCTCGTGGTCGGGGTGCGAAGGCAGCTCCGGGTAGCTGACCGACTCCACCGCCGCATGAGCGGCCAGGAACTCGACCACCTTGCGGGTATTCTCGACGTGCCGCGCCATGCGCACGCCGAGCGTCTCGATGCCCTGAAGAATATGGAAGGCGGTGGTCGGGGCCATGCATGCGCCGAAATCACGCAGGCCTTCACGTCGCGCGCGCAGCAGGAAAGCGGCAATCGTGGACTCCTCCTGGAAATCCATGCCGTGGAAGCCCTCGTAGGGCTGCGTCAGCTCGGGGAATTTGCCGGCAGCTTCCCAGTCGAACGTGCCGCCGTCGACCAGCAGACCGCCGATGGCGATGCCGTGGCCGCCGAGGAACTTGGTGGCGGAGTGGTAAAGCAAATCCGCACCGAGCTCGAAGGGTCGCATCAGGTAGGGTGTGGTGAACGTGGAATCCAGCAGCAGCGGCAGCTTGGCGTCGTGGGCGATCTGCGCCACCGCCGGCACGTCCAGCACATCGAGCCCGGGGTTGCCGAGCGTTTCGCCGAACAGCAGGCGGGTGTTGGGGCGGATCGCGCCGCGCCAGGCCTCCAGGTTGCGTGGATCGACGAAGGTGGTGTCGATGCCGAAGCGCTTCAGGGTGTACTGCAGCAGATTGTGCGAGCCGCCGTACAGCGAGCGGCTGGAGACGATGTGGGAGCCGGCTGCGGCAATGGTCGCAACCGCCAGGTGCAGCGCGGCCTGGCCGCTGGCCGTGGCGATCGCACCGATGCCGCCTTCCAGGGCCGCGATGCGCTCTTCCAGCACCGCATTGGTCGGATTGGAGATGCGCGAGTAGACGTGCCCGGCGCGCTCCATGTTGAACAGTGCCGCAGCATGGTCGGTATCGCGGAACACGAAGGAGGTGGTCTGGTAGATCGGCGTCGCGCGCGCACCCGTCGTGGGGTCCGGCTGCTGGCCGGCGTGCAGGCTGAGAGTGTCGAAGCTCAGATAACGGGGGGCGGCCATGGGCTTTCTCCGGACGGATGTTCTTGCTCGTGGCGGAGTCTAGCAGGCTGCCGCGCTGAATCTCGGATCGCGAAGGAGCACCAAGACCGGGCTCGAACCGCCCAGGCGCCAAGGGCGCCAAGGGAAAATCGCAACTCCGACCGGCAGCGAGGCAGGCTCGAAAGCGACCACGACGTCGAGCACACAACCCAGCCTCGCGGCGCCGCCAACCAGTCTATGTCTAGACGAGCAGCCGCTTCCAGCTGGTGGCGAGCACCAGCAACCCGATGGCGGCGATCCAGCTCCCTGCGACGCGCACGGCGATGGTCATCCAGCCGACTTTTCGGCGCAGCACGTAGTCGGTCATGATCACGCCGTACCCGGTGACGACCAGTCCGGCAAGCCCGACGCCCGGGATGAACAGGTAGGGCTTGATCAGGGGGCTGACGGCCGTGCCGTTGGCGTAGCCGTGGCTCAACCCGAACACCAGGGCGAGCGCCAGGTATGCCGGTCGCCGGGAGCGGAAAGGCCGCAGCGACCAGCGCGCCGAGGATGAGCGCGGACAAGATGTTGATCAGGTCCACTGCCGCAAGACCGGGCAGCCACAGCGCCGCCGTGGCCCCAACCATCAGCGCGATCCAGAAGAGCGGGAGCGCGGCCTGTGCACGCTGTCCTTGCTGCCCGCAAAGCACTCCGAGCGCGAGAAAGGGCAGCACGTGCTCCAGCGCAGTCAGGGGGTGCAGAAAACCGGCATAGAAATCGCCCACCCCCTTGACGCTGGAGTGTGCGTGCGCCACAGGCGCGAGGAGTGCGAGCCACAGTGCGGCGCCCGCGGACGCTGCACTGCGCCGCAAGCGCCGTCCCCGCTGGTCAGCCGGCAAGGGCCTTGACCAGGAAATACACGCCCCCCAAGGCGACGAGCCCGCCCCCTCCTTGCAGCACCCGCGCCCCCGTCGGCCAGCGGTGGAGCACGCCGATCAGGATGCCGAGCGCGTGGAGCAGGCCGGTGGCCACCACGAAACCGACCGAGAAGGCGATCGCATTGGCCGATTCGGGTAACTCCGCGCCGTGAGCATAGCCGTGAAATATGGCGAAGATTCCGACCAGTACTGCCGCCACCCACAAGGGCGGGCGCGCGGCGAAGGCGACCATGCCTCCGAGCACGACCGCCGAAACGGCGATGCCGATCTCGATGCCGGGAATCGGGACGCCCATGGCACCGAGCACGCCACCGAAGGCCATCACCAGCGGGAAGGTGACCGGCAGCACCCAGATTGCGGGCGCGCCGAGTTGCGCGCCCCACATGCCCACCGCGACCATCGCGATGACGTGGTCGAGCCCGAAGATCGGGTGCTCGATCCCGGCGACGAAGCCGCCCCCCACATCACCCTGGCCGACATGGGCGAGGGCGACGGCCGGCGCGAGCAGCCAGCACGCGCACAGCCAACTTACGAGTCGCGGCGAGGCAACAGCAGTCATACCGAGATCCCCCGTTGTTTGGACGTCTCAATTGCAGGCCGTAGGAGGGATTCTAGCAACTTCTTACCCTGCGTCCGCAGCGGAAGCGGCAAGGTCAGTAGAACGCCCCGCGCGCGGAGATCGGCCAGATCGCTTCGACGCGGTCGCGGCGATAGCACACCAGCCAGTCGTACAGATTCACCGTCGGGTCGCAATGACCGGGAATGAGTCGAATCTTCTGGCCCAGGTCGACGCGCCCCGGCCCCCGCAACGCGATCACACCGTGCTCGTCGGAAGCCTTGAGATACTCCGCTCCGGAAACGCCCACCACGCTGGGCATGCCCGAGTCCACGCTGTGCGCCTTCAGGCCAACGTCAACCACGGCGCGCTCGGCGACCGGGTGGCTCATGACGGTGGCGAGAATGAACAGGCTCTGCTCGAACTCGTGCACCGGCAGACCGTCCTCCCCGAGGTTGCGGCCGTAGTCGGCGTCCATGAACACATAGGAGCCGGGCTGGATCTCGTTGTACACCCCGCTGCTGGCTTCGATCAGGTAAGTGCCGGTGCCGGCGCCAGTCACGATGGGCACCTCGATGCCGTTGGCCTCGAGCAGCGCGATCGTGGCTCTGACCTTGTCTACCGCTTCGGCGATGGCGTTGCGCCGCTCCTGCGGCGTGCGCCGATGCTGAGCTGCCCCGTGATACGCATGCAGCCCCCCGAAGCGCAGGCTGGAGGCGTGCGCGATGGCCTGCGCAACACGCAGAACCGGCTCGCCAGGGGCGACCCCGCAGCGGCCTGCGCCCACGTCGAGCTCCACGTAGACGTCCAGGCGCACGCCTGCATGGCTGGCGGCCTGGCCCAGATCATCCAGGTTGTTGAGATCGTCCACGCACACGCCGATGCGTGCCTGGCGCGCGAGGTCGGCCAGGCGGGTGAGCTTGGGAGCGCCGACGATCTCGTTGGCTATGAGCACGTCCTGCACGCCACCGTGCACCAGCGCCTCGGCCTCGCTGACCTTCTGGCAGCAGATGCCCACGGCGCCGCGTGCAATTTGGGCTAGCGCGATCTGCGCGCACTTATGGGACTTGGCGTGAGGCCGCACGCGCACCGACGTGCCCCTCAGGGTGCGGTTCAGCGTATCGAGGTTGCGCTCGAAGGCAGCGAGGTCGAGCAGCAGGGCGGGCGTGTCCACCTCGGCAAGCGGCATGCCGACGGCAGCCGGCGGAGCAAGCGCAGATGGCATCGAAGCGGGCATGGTTTGCAGTCTCTATGGCGGGAGTAGAATTGACCTATGCGATCCCCGCCCAGGCGGGGCCGCGGGTTAATTCTAGCTTGCCCCGCAGCGCGCAGCTTGCAGTGGAGCCGAGCCTATGTGGAAGGACGGTCTGGGACGCACGGTACGGCGGGCCGCCGTTTATGGGCTGCTGGGGCTGCTGTGCACACAGCTTGCGGCCGCTGCCGAGCCGAGCAGCCGCGAGCGGGCCTTGGCGGCGCTGTCGGGCGACGATGCGCAGGCGCGTCGCGCGGCGGTGATCGAGCTCGGCAAAACCGGCCAGATGGGCGATGTCGATGTGTTGCTCGATGCGCTGTTCGACGACGACGAGGGGGTGCGCAGCCTGGCGGAAGCCGCCGTCTGGCGGGTCTGGAGCCGCTCGGGGGACGCCCAGGCCGACGCCTTGCTCGAACGCGGGATCCGCCACATGCATGACGGCCGGATGGGCGCGGCGGTCGACGATTTCACCCGCGCCATCGAGCTGCGGCCCGAGTTCGCAGAGGGTTGGAACAAGCGTGCCACTGCTTACTACTTGATGGGCGACTTCGACCAGTCGTTGCACGACTGTGATGAAGTCATCCAGCGCAATCCCAGCCACTTCGGCGCGCTGTCCGGCTACGGGCTGATCTATGTCCAGCGCGGCGAGCTGGAGCGGGCGCTCGAGTACTTCGAGCGGGCGCTCGCGATCAACCCCAACATGCGGGGCGTGCAGCAGAGCATCGAGCTGATCCAGTACCGCCTCGGCAAGGCAGGCAAGCGCTCGATCTGAGCCTTCGCCCGAGCCGCAAGCGAGCGCGTTTCTTGCTATTCCCGCACGCTGCCAGGTGCGTGCATAGCCTGAAGAAGCTGCCCGGTCGAGCCGCAACCGCGCTCGCAACTTGGCTCGCCATCATCCCGAGTCCCTCATGAAGCATCCAGGCAGCAATTTCCGATGATCGATTTCGATTCCAGCTCCGGCCTCGAGCAACCCTCGCCGGAGCCGCCGCCCGCGCCTGTCGGCGGTTTCTGGTCCGACCTGCGACGCAACCTGCTGTGCGGAGCGCGGGCGGCGTTGTTCCTGCCGGTTCGACGGGCGGACCTGCGCCCGACGCCGGGCCAGATCGTGGCGCTCGTGCTGATCGGGCTGGGGCTGCAGCTGCTGCTCGCGCTGCTGCGAGAAGGTGTGCCTGGCGAGCTCAACTTCACCGCGTTCCCGCGTGCGCTGGTGTATGTGCCGTTGCTGCTCCTGTGCGGATGGGTGATCGCCTGGCGTGAGCGCCTGCCTGCGTTGCTGGCCGCTGTGCCGGTGCTGTTCTGCGGCGCGAGCCTGCCCTACGATGTCGCCTTCGAGGCGCTCGAATTCGTTGCGCTGCGCGGCTGGTTCGGATTGGACGGCTACGATGGCAGCGCGCGCTGGCTGTGGTACGCCCTCTACGCGGCCTGGCTCAGCGCGATGATCGTCGGCATCCTTCGGCTGGTGCAGGCGCGCCCGTCCCGCGCGCTGCTGCATGCCGCCGTGTTCGGGGTGACGGTCGCCCTGCCGCTCTGGTACCTGCCGTCGCCGCCCTTGTGGGAAGCGCGCCAGGCCGACGAACCCGAGCGCTCCGATTGGTACGCACTCAGCCGCGAGGATGCCTTCTATGCGCAACCCGTGCTGCTCGAGCGTGCGCTCGAGGGGTTCGAGCCGCAGCGCCATGGGGTCGAAGACCTGTACTTCGTAGGAGTGGCCGGCTACGCCGCCGAGGACGTGTTCATGAAGGAGATGGCCGTGGTGCGGTCGCTGTTCCGCGAACGGTTCGACGCGGACGGCCGCATGGTCACGCTGGTGAACAATCCCAGGACCGTCGCACAGCTGCCGGTGGCGAGCGCTACCGCGCTCGCACGCACCCTCGACCATCTGGCGGAGGTGCTCGACCCGGATGAGGACGTGCTGTTTCTTTACCTCACCTCGCACGGGTCCGAGGACCACCGGCTGGCGATGCAGTTCTGGCCGCTGCAGCTCGACGACATCGACCCGGGAATGCTGAAGCGGATGCTCGACGACTCGGGCATCAAGTGGCGGGTGATCGTGATCTCCGCGTGCTACTCGGGAGGCTTCGTCGACCCGCTCAAGGACGATCACACCATGGTGGTCACCGCCGCCGATGCCTTCCACCAGTCCTTCGGCTGCGGCTCCGCATCCGATTTCACCTACTTCGCCAAGGCCTATTTCGACGAGGCGCTGCGCGGCACCCATTCGTTTCAGGCCGCCTTCGACCAGGCGCGCGCAAGCATCGACGCGCGCGAGCGCGCCGAGGGCCTCACGCCGTCCAATCCGCAGATCTACGTGGGCCCCGCGATGGATGCCAAGCTGCGCCGGCTGAGCGAGCGCCTGCGTGCGATCAAGCCCCTGCTGCAGGTCAAGGCGCCGGCCCCGCCTTCGCCCGCCGCCGCTCGCGCCTGCCGCGAGTGCGATCAATGTGGCCGGACGTCCAAGGTAAAGGCACAGAAGCTTTCACCGCCAAGGACGCAAAGGACGCCAAGGACCACCTGAAGGAAGAGCAGCGTTTGTTGATAGCGCTCGGATTCCTCGATCACGCAGCGAACCTCACCCGCGAAGATCACCGGGAGGAGTCGGAACGCAACGCCAAGTTGTGCTGTCGGAAGGCTTCAGGTTGCCTTGGCATCCAGCCTGCATCAGCAAGCGCCTCCGCGCTCGGAAGCCTTGCTATTCATGGTTTCCTTGGCGTCCTTTGCGTCCTTGGCGGTGAACGCTCTTCTGTAGGGTTTAGATAGTGTTCAGCGGCGCTTGGCCGCCTTCTTGCGCGGCTTGCGAGCGGGGGCGGCGCGCTTCGCGACCGGGCGTGGCTTCGGTGCGCGGCGCTTCTCCGGCAGGGGAATCCCGGACAGCGCCTGGAACACCTTCACTACGGCCGAGTCGTCCTCCATGCCGTGGCCATGGGCGCCGGCCATGATGAACATCTGGTGGGCGGTAGAGGTGAGCGGGACCGGGAAAAGGTTCTTGCGCGCTGAGTCCACTACGATGCCCAGATCCTTGATGAAGATGTTGACCGCCGACAGCGGCGTGTAGTCGCCCGCCAGGATGTGGGGCACGCGGTTCTGGAACATCCACGACGAGCCGGCGCTGTTGCAGATCACTTCGTACAGAACGTTGGGGTCTACGCCGGCGCGGATGCCCAGCGCCATCGCCTCGGCGGCGGCGGCGATGTGCACGCCGGCGAGAAGCTGGTTGATCATCTTGACCTTCGATCCCATGCCGGGGGCGTCGCCCAGGCGGTAGACCTTGGCGGCGATCGCGCCCAGCGCCGCCTCGGCCCGCGTGAACGCTTCGCGCGCGCCCGAGGCCATGATGGACAGCTGCCCGCTGGCGGCCCTGGCGGCCCCGCCGCTCACCGGCGCGTCGATCATGAGGATGCCCATTCCCTTGAGGCGGGCGCCGACCTCCTCGGCGAAGGCCGGGGCCGCGGTAGCGCTCGCGATCACCACGGAGCCGCGCGCCATGCGCGCAGCCGCGCCATTGCGGCCGAACAGCACCTCGGCGGTCTGGTCGGCATTGACCACCAGCACGATGACCACGGGCGCCTTGGCCCCGACCTCCCCGGGGCTGGCGCACGCTTTCCCGCCGTTGCGGGCGAAGTCCCTCAGGACCTGTGGACGTACGTCGTAGGCATACACGGTGAAGTCCTTGCCCAACAGGGTGTGCGCGACACCCAGCCCCATCGAGCCCAGCCCGATGACGCCCACGGCGTTGCTGCTTTTTGCTTTGGCCATTGGCGGATGGTCTCCCTGATAGCGGCGGTGCGCCGTGTCCGCGGCTGCTACAGGGCCCGGGCGCCGCGCTTGCTCGAAATGTTGTGTTGCAGGAGGCGAGATTATATGCCGGATAAAGTCGCCGCCATGGCGCGGATCGCAAGGGCCGCGTGCAGCGGCTGCTCGAAGGGGAACAGATGTCCGCCGTCGATGATCTGGGTATGCAGGCGGCGGCGCGTGGCGGCGAGACCGGCGCGCGCGAGCACGTCGGAGTCGCGTCCGCCGATGAACCCCGCCGGCACCGCGAGGCGCCGCCCCGCCGCGGCCAGATCGTGCGGGACGGCACGATAGATCCGGTACTCGACCCCTGGATCGAACACCAACTCTACCCCGCCGGCCGAGGGCCGAGTGCCGTAGTGGACGTAGTCCCACAGGCAGTCGGCGTCGAACTTGCGGAACAGGCGCTTGCGCCGGAAATGCTCGAGCGCGGCTTCGATCGACGGCCACTCGCGCCGGCGGTTCCTGGTGATTGCGGCGGGGGTGACGCGGTCGATCAGGCCGATGCGCTTCACCAGCTGCAGCGCGCTGCCGTGGAAGGGACCCAGGATCGGCGCGTCGAGCAGCACGATGGCGCGGAACAGCTCGGGGCGCCGCAGTGCGGCGAGGAAGGTCAGGTATCCGCCGAGCGAATGGCCCACGCCGAACACCGGCGCGCCTGCGCTGCCGGCTATCGAGGCGATGAGCTCCTCCACCAGCAGCGGCCACCCGTCGCTCACCGGAAAGCGCGGGTCGTGGCCGCTGGCGGGCAGGTACCCGACGTCGAAATCGGCGGCCAGAAAGGAGAACAGCTTGCGGTAGCAGGCGCCCGGAAAGCCGTTGGCGTGGGCGAAGTGCAGCGCGACGCGTCGCGCGCTCATGACCGAGCGCTCGCGCGTTTTCCCGCTGCGCGGCGGCAACGTTGCACGATCGCGACGATGTTATAGTCCATCCGGCACGACTGCTTCGGCACTCGCGCCCTTCTCAACAGGTTGTCCGACGCCATGCGCGATCCCGGGAAAACGCATCATACCGCCGAAGGTTTTCGCAACAACTATCCCGGGCCCCCGCGCGGCAGCTTCTGGAAGTGGCAGTGGGAGCGCTGGCGCAAGGGCCTGCCGAAGCTGCCGCACGGGGGCTATCGCTTCGATCTGCACCGGCCCGATGTGGCATGGCTCAAGGCCAACCGCACCGAAGCGACGCTGACCTGGATCGGGCACGCGACGTTCCTTGTGCAGCTGGGCGGGCTGAACCTGCTCACCGACGCGCACCTGACCGAGCGGGCCTCCCCTTTCGCATTCGCCGGCCCCCGCCGCGTGGTGCCGCCGGCGCTCGGCTTTCACGACCTGCCGCATATCGATGCGGTGGTGATTTCGCACAACCACTACGACCATCTCGATCTCGCCACGGTAAAGCACTTGTCCAGGCAGGCGGGCGGCTCGCCGCGCTTCTTCGTCCCGCTCGGTCTGAAGGCGTGGTTCGTCGGCCACGGCATGCGCGAAGTGTTCGAATGCGACTGGTGGGAAGGCGCCGAGCTCGCCGGCCTGCGCCTGCACCTGGTGCCGGTGCAGCACTGGAGCTCGCGCACGACGCTCGACTACAACCGCACCCTGTGGGGCGGATGGATCGTCGAGCTGGCGGGCGGGCAGCCGGACCAATCCGCCTTCCGCTTCTTTTTCGCGGGCGACACCGGCTATTCGCGCGACTTCCAGGATATCGCGGCGCGCTTTGCACCCATCGACCTCGCGGCGATTCCGATCGGCGCCTACGAGCCGCGCTGGTTCATGCAGGTCATGCATGTGAATCCCGAGGAGGCAGTGCAGATCCACCGCGATCTGCGCGCACGCCACTCGGTGGCCATGCACTGGGGTACGTTCATCCTCACCGACGAGCCGCTCGACGAGCCCCCGCATCGCCTCGCCGCCGCGCGCCGCGCGGCCGGTGTCGGCGCGGAAGCGTTCTTTGTCATGCAGCACGGCGAGACACGCAAGCTGTTGCCGCTCATGCGCCGGGGTGAGCCGCAGGCTGAAACTGTCGAGGGAGTGGTAGAGTGAAGCCGCGGCAGGACTGAGGGGATACAACTGCAAGCGTGGAAACAGTGGCGAAGACGGCCGCGCGGCGGGATGGCGCGGATGGGCAAGACTGGCCGGCGCTGAAGACGCGCATCCGCGAGTGGGCTGGCGCGCTCGGGTTCCAGGACATCGGGATCGCGGGTGTCGATCTGAGTGCGGCGGAAGCCCGCCTGCTGGACTGGCTGGGGCGCGGCTTTCAGGGCGACATGGACTATCTCTCGCGGCATGGCACGCGGCGCACCCGTCCCTGCGAGCTGGTGCCGGGCACCGTGTCGGTGATCTGCGCGCGCCTCAACTATCTCCCGCAGGCGGCGCGCGACAGCGAAGCGGTGCTGGCAGACGGCGGCATCGGATTCGTGTCCCGCTATGCAGTCGGGCGCGACTACCACAAGGTGCTGCGCGATCGTCTGCAGGCGCTGGCCGAGCGCATCCAGGGCGTCGTTGGACCGTTCGGGTACCGGGTATTCACCGACAGCGCGCCGGTGATGGAAGTGGAGCTGGCCGGCCGGGCCGGTCTGGGCTGGCGCGGCAAGCACACGCTGCTGTTGAACCGGACGGCCGGATCATGGTTCTTTCTGGGCGAGATCTACTGCGATCTGCCGCTTCCGCCCGACCAGCCGGGCACCGAGCATTGCGGCACTTGCGAGCGCTGCATCGAGGTGTGCCCCACCGGTGCGATCGTCGCGCCCTACGTGCTCGACGCGCGCCGCTGCATCTCCTACCTGACCATCGAGCATCGCGGGAGCATTCCCGAGGCGCTGCGTCCGCTGCTCGGCAACCGCATCTATGGCTGCGACGATTGCCAGCTGGTGTGTCCATGGAACAGCTTTGCGCAACGCGCTGCCGTGCCCGACTTCGAAGTGCGCAATGGCTTGGACAGCGCGGCGCTCACCACGCTTTTCTCATGGAACGAGGAGGAGTTCCTGGCGCGCATGCAGGGCAGCGCGATCCGGCGCCTGGGCCACGAACGCTGGCTGCGCAACCTGGCCGTCGCGCTGGGCAACGCGCCCACTACCGGCGAGGTGGTCGATGCGCTGCGCGCGCGCCGGGCGCATCCGTCGGCGCTGGTCCGGGAGCATGTCGAGTGGGCGCTGGCCCAGCACCCCCAGGCCAGTGCTGAGTGACGATCGAGTTCTAGACGGGAGTGCGCAAGTGGCACGCGCGACCATGACTGCTCCAGGGTGGGGGCGCAACTGGCTTCGGTTGGTTGGCTTCGGCGTCCTGGCTGCTTTGACGGTGCAACCTGCAGCGGAGGAAACAGGCATGAGCATGACTATCAGCTCGAGCGCATTCGTGCAGAACGGGTCGATCCCCAAGCAATACACCTGCGAGGGGAAGGATATCTCGCCCCCGCTTGCCTGGAGCGGCGTACCGGCGAACGCCAGGAGCCTGGCGCTGATCGTGGACGACCCCGACGCGCCCGATCCGGCGGCGCCGCGCATGACCTGGGTGCATTGGGTGCTGTACAACCTGCCCGCCACCGGCACGGGGTTGCCCGAGGCGGTGAAGGCGCTGCCGGCCGGCACTCTCGAGGGGCTCAACGACTGGCAGCGCACCGGCTACGGGGGACCCTGTCCACCCATCGGCCGGCATCGGTACTTTCACAAGCTCTACGCGCTGGACAGTGTGCTGCCGGACCTGGGCAAGTCGACCAGGCAGAAGCTGGAGCAGGCGATGCAGGGGCACATCGTCGCGCAGGCGCAGCTGATCGGGACTTATCAGAAGGGCCGTTGATCAGAACCTGAACAGCACGCTCAGCGAGTAGAAGCTCAGATCGGTGTCGCCGGACTCGGAAGCGCTGCCGAGGTTGGGGAAGTACTCGTACTCGGCGCGCAGGCCGAAGTGGCGGTTGATGTAGTACTGGGCACCAAACCCCAGCACCATGTCCACTCCGGAGCTGGTCTGGCTCGACGGCGTGCCGGCGACGACGAAGTCCTGATCGATCGACCAGTAGATCCCCCCGGCCTTGCCCAGCAACGAAACCCCTCGAACAGCGGCAGCGACACCACTGCCTCGAGCAGCGGCCCGCGGATGCTGGTCTGGTCGCTCACCGGGGGAAGTCGATCTTGAGCACCGCCACCAGCTCGGCGGCGGTGAGGCGATCCTCCGGGCGCTTGGCCAGCAGCAGTTGCATCAGGCTCTGGAAGCGGCCCAGGTGGCTGGGCAGCGCCGGGGGCGCTGAATGCACCTGCTGGTGCAGCAGCCCACCCACGGTGCTGGCTTTGAAAGGCCGCTCTCCGGTGAGCGCCTCGTAGAGGATCACGCCCAGCCCATAGACGTCGGCGCGGCCGTCCACCGGCTGGTCGAGGCACTGCTCGGGGCTGATGTAGTAGGGCGTGCCGAGCACCTGTCCGCGCCGGTTCACGGTCGTCTGCACGCTGGACTCGCGCGCGATGCCGAAATCGATCAGCGCCAGGCTGTCGTCAGCGCGATACATGATGTTGTCGGGCTTCAGGTCGCGATGCACGATGCCGGCACCGTGCACGACCACCAGCGCCTGCGCGACCTCCTGCAGCATCGCCAGCGCGCCGGCCGGCGACATCCCGCCGGCCAGCCGGGCCTTCAGGTCACCGTTGGGGAAGCACTCCATGGCGATGTAGACGTGCTGGTCGGTGATGCCCTGGTCATGGATCTCCGGTACGTAGCGGTTCTTCAGCTTGGCGAGCAGGGCGTACTCATCGAGAAAGCGGCGCAGGAACTCCTCGTCGTCGGTGAGCGCCGGATCCAGCAGCTTGAGCGCACACACCTCCCGCTGCGGACCGCGTTCGGCCAGATAGATGGTCGACATGCCGCCGGTCGCGAGCCTGCGCACGATGCGGATGCCGCTGATCACCGGTGCCGCTGCTGCCTTGGGCTCGGTCTCAGCCCGAGTCGGCGACGCACTGGGGGGCAGGGTACGGTGCTCGCCGGCGATGCTGCGCTTCACGGCGGACGCCAAGGTCGTCTGCGAAACGTCGCGCTTGGCCAATGTCACGCTTGCCGGCGGGCACTGGGCGAGGGGTTCGCGCGGAGCTTCCTCGGCCAGCAGCACCAGCGGCGTCTTGCACGCGGCGATCGCAGCCTCCGTCCAGCCCGATACGCCGGTGCCGTCGGGTTCGCAAGCGATCAGCACCAGATCCACCGAATTGTCGAGTTGATCCAGCGGCGGTTTGCCCTTCACCGCCGGGTCCCACTCGCTCACCTGGGCGCCCGGCCACTCGCGCAGGAGCAGCAGCCTGACGATGGTACGGAAGGCGGCGGAGCGATCGACGATGAGGGTGCGCAGAGTCACGGCGTGGAGCCCGCCGGGGAGATTCCACACGAGTGGGCTCCACGCGGGTGTGTCAGTAGCGAGGGCGTGTGCGGCAAGAGCGATGTCCAGGGACTGCAAAAAGCAAGCTCCAGGCCAATCGCCGCAGCGCACGATCCTTGCTACCCGGTGCGAGCGCTGACGGCGGGGCTGCCGCATTTCTCAGCGGCGGAAAGGCGACCTAAAGATCGGCGTGCGCAGACCGTTAGCAGATCGCCGCGCGGAAACCGTCCAGCACGCGCGCATCCGTTTCCATAGACAAGCAACGTCTGCATGCGCGCTCGCGCCAGGCGGGCAGCGAGGCGCACCACTCAATGAAGAAGCTGCAGGTTGTGACTCTGGCCCCGGTCCTCGTATTCGGCCTGGTGGTCGAGTGTGCCGCGCAGACTGTGCCGGCGGCACTGACGGGCGCGGGAAGCGGCGCACGCACGCAGGTCTACGAAGGCTGGGGACTCGCCTACGGCTCACGCTACGGTGTGGCGCTCCAGTACGCTGCTGTGGGCTCGGCGCTTGGCGTGTCGCAGGCGGTGGAGCGCAAGGCCGACTTCGGCGTATCCGATCTGCCGCTGCGAAGCATCGAGCTGGATCGGGCCGGACTGGCCCAGTTTCCCACGGTGGTGACCGCGCTGGTCCCGGTGTTCAACCTGCCGGGCATGGGGTCCGCCACGTTGCGGCTGAGCGGCCCGTTGCTTGCGGAGGTCTTGCTGGGGCGCGTCAAGAAGTGGAGCGATCCCGCCATCGCCGAGCTCAATCCGGGCCTGGTCCTGCCGGACCTGGACATCCAGGTGGTGTATCGCGCCGACGCCTCCGAGCAGACCCAGGTCCTGGCGCGCTATCTGAGCAAGGTCAGCGAGGCCTGGGCCAGGGAGATGGGCAGCGGCAGCGGCATGAAGTGGAAGCTCGGGACGGGCGTGAAGAGCGAGAACGAGCTCCTCGCTGAGGTCAAGCAGCTGCGCGGTGCGCTCGGCTATGCGGAGCTCAACCAGGCCCATCAGGGCAAGCTCGGCGTGGCGCAGCTGCGCAACCAGTTTGGCCGCTTCGTGGCGGCCGAGCCCGCTACTGTCCTGGCTGCCGCGGAAGCCGCGGATTGGGCCCGCCACTACGCCGGGCGTTCGGGCTTCGACCTCGATCTGACCGACATGCCGGGCCTGCGCGCATGGCCCATCATTGCGGCGAGCTACGTGGTGCTGCCGCGCGTGCAGGAGCGGCCCGAGCGCGGCCGTGTCACGCTCGCGTTCCTGGACTGGTCGCTGAGCAGCGAAGGCGACCAGGTCGCCGAGAAGCTCGGGCTTGTGGGGTTGCCGGCGAAAGGCAAGCAGTACGTACGCGCATCGCTCCGCCGCAACGTCACCGATGCCGTTGGCGAACCCCTGTTGCGTTGACCAGCGGTGCCGGTGGATTCCGTGGAGAACCCTACGCCCGTCGCCGGGCCCGCTGCGGCGGATCCGATCGCCAGTCTCAAAGTGATGGTGATCGACGATTCCAACACCATCCGCCGCAGCGCCGAGATCTTCCTCAAGCAGGCCGGCTGCGAAGTGGTGCTGGCAGCGGACGGCTTCGATGCACTCGCCAAGATCGTCGACGAGCGTCCGGATGTGATCTTCTGCGACATCATGATGCCGCGGCTGGACGGGTTCCAGACCTGCGCGCTGATCAAGCGCAACCCGCACTACAGCTCCATCCCGGTGATCATGCTGTCGTCCAAGGACGGTCTGTTCGACCGCGCGCGCGGCAGCATCGTCGGCGCGGACGAGTACCTCACCAAACCCTTTACCCGCGACGGGCTGCTGCAAGCGGTGCGGCACTACGCCGGCCATGGCGGCCGTGCCCCGGCCCCGTAGCGTCCCTGCAACGTCCCGGCACGGCGAGATTCGCGCGAGGAGCCTCGAGATGAGCGTGAGAAAGATTCTAGTGGTGGACGACTCTCCCACCGACCAGCACTACCTGCGCGAGCTGCTCGGCAAGCAGGGCTACCAGGTCATGCTCGCCTCGGGCGGCGAGGAGGCCCTGGCGAAGGCCAGGTCCGACCCGCCCGACCTGATCCTGATGGACGTGGTGATGCCGGGCTTGAACGGCTTCCAGGCCACCCGCCAGCTCACTCAGGACAGCGCGACCCGCCACATCCCGGTGATCATCTGCACCACCAAGAACCAGGAGACCGACCGCATCTGGGGGATGAAGCAGGGGGCCCGCGACTACGTGATGAAGCCCATCGACGAGGCCGAGTTGCTGGAGAAGATCGCCTCGCAAGGATAGCTGCGGCGTCAACCATGAGCCGTCGGATCAGTCTGCGTGAGTTTCAGGAGCAGCTGTCGCAGCGCATCGCGCAAGCCGGGACCGTGGCGCGCGAGGCGGTGCGCCTGTGTGCGGTAGCGGGCGCTGAGCACTGGATGATCGACCTGCCCGATGCAGGCGAGGTGGTGTCCGTGCCTGCGCTCACGCCGGTTCCCCGCACCAGACCCTGGTTCCGCGGTGTGGCCAATGTGCGCGGCGCGCTGTTCAGCGTTGTCGATCTGGCCGGTTTCCTCGGCCAGGCGCCCACCGCACTGCGCCAGGACAGCCGCCTCCTGCTGGTGGGACAGCGCTTCGGCGCCAGCGCTGCGCTGCTGGTCGATCGTGTTCTGGGTTTGCGCAAGCTCAGCGAGTTCGCGCCCGAACCCGCGGCGGTGGAACGCGTCACCGCCGCGCCATGGACGGGCGAGGTCTACCGGGATGCGGACGGGCAGCGCTGGCGCCACCTGGAGGTGGCGGCGCTGCTGGCCGACGAGAATTTCCTGCGGGTCGGTGCGTGAAGCCGCCCGCGTCGTGAGTGCAGCCAAGGAGTAGCGATGCGAGTACGCATCCCCATCCCCATCCCGATGCCCTTCAAGCGCGGTGCTGCGGCAGCGCCCAAGGGCCTCACCCGGGCCAGCCCGCTGGCGGCTGCGCGCGCCTTCGCGCAGCGCAGCCTGGGCGACCTGCAGACGCTGGTGGGGATCGGCCTGCTGTTCGCAGTGCCGATCCTGCTGCTGAGCAGTTTCCTGTTGCGCGAGCAGAACGCCGCGATCGCGCACGCCGAGCGCGAGCGGCACGGCCAAGCCTACGCTGCTGCCGTGAGCCGGCTGGTCAGCGCGGTGCCCCTGCATCGAGATCTCACCAGCCGTCTGCTGGCCGGGGATGCATCGGTCCAGGCCGCTTTGGGACGCGCCGCCGCGGAGGTAGGGGTGGGAATCCGGGAGGTCGACGCCTTGACGGCCCTGTACGGCCGCGAGTTCCAGCTCACGTCGATGTGGACGCAGCTGCGGGCGCAGTGGACGCTTCTGGAGAGCGAGTACAACACGCTGGCACCGGTACAGAACTACGAAGCCCATACGCGGCTGATGGCCGGCGTGAGCAACTTGCTGGCCCTCATCGCCGAGCGCTCTGGCCTGCTGCTGGACCCCGACAAGGGGGGGTACTTCCTGATCGTTCCCGAGGTGCTCGGGCTGCCTTCGGCAATCTCGCATCTCTCCGGCCTGCGCCTGCAGGGCTACAGTGTGGGGCGGGACGGGAGCCAGGTCGAGCGCGAGCTGGCGACGCGCACCGCGGCGGAGGCGCGCGGCGCCCTGCAGCAGGTCGCGCTGCACCTCGATGCGGCGTTCACGGCAGATGCAGACCTGCGCGAGGTGCTGGAGGAGAAGGCGGGGCAGGCGCTGAGCGACGCGCAGCGCCTGCTGGACCAGGCCGACAACACGTTCCCGGCTGGGCGTGCTGCCGGGCCCGATCCCGGCGCATGGTTCCAGGCCACCAGCGCGGCGATCGACCGGCTGGACGCGCTGCGCGGAAGCATCTCTCAGCGCGCCGGTGCGCTGCTGCAGCAGCGCGCGGAGACCTTGACGCGAGGCCGCACGGCGAGCCAGGGGATCAGCGCCGTGTTCGCGCTGCTGGCGTTGCTGGGCATGCTGGTCCTGGGGCGCAACATGTTGCGCAGGATCAAGGAGCGCGAGCACGAAGCCGAGCTGCTGGCCCAGCACAACCGCCGCAACCAGGACGCCATCCTGCGTTTGATGGACGAGATGGCGTTGATCGCCGATGGCGATCTGACCGCCCAGGCCGGTGTGACGGAGGACATCACCGGGGCGATCGCCGACAGCGTGAACGTCACGGTGGCCGAGCTGCGCAAGGTGGTCGGGAACATCAACGAGGCCTCCGAGCAGGTCGCCGGCGCGACCGACGACGCGCAGAAAATCGCGGCCCGCCTGCTGGCGGCCGCGCAACGCCAGGCCCAGGACATCGGGGAGGCCGACGGCACGGTCGAGCAGATGACCCGCTCGATCACCGAGGTGTCGGAGACCGCGGCGGAGTCGGCGAACTTCGCGGAGAGCTCGATCTCCACCACTGCGCGCGGCACCCAGGCGGTGCAGGAATCCATCTCCGGCATGAACGAGATCCGCGTCCAGATCCAGGACACCGCCAAGCGCATCAAGCGGCTGGGCGAAAGCACGCAGGAGATCGGCGAGATCGTGGACCTGATCTCGGACATCACCGAGCAGACCAACGTGCTTGCGCTCAACGCCGCCATCCAGGCGGCCTCCGCGGGCGAAGCCGGGCGCGGCTTCACGGTGGTGGCCGAAGAAGTGCAGCGCCTGGCCGAGCGCTCCGGCGAGGCCACCAAACAGATCGCGGCGCTGGTGAAGACGATCCAGGCCGACACGCAGGAAGCGGTGGCGGCCATGGAGCGCAGCACCCAGGGCGTGGTCGAGGGTGCGCGGCTGACCGATGCCGCGGGGCAGTCGCTCCAGGAGATCGAGGAGATTACCCGCAGCCTGGCCGAGCTGATGCGCAGCATCGCCAGCAGCACTCACGACCAGGTGGCGGTTGCCGAACAGGTCCGCCGCATCATGCGCGAGGTCCTCGGGCTCACCACCGAGACCACCGATGGCACCCAGCGCACCGCAGCGTCAGTAGGGCAGGTTGCCGCGCTCGCGCAGGACCTGAAGGCCTCGGTCAGGCGCTTCAAGGTCGCGTGAGGAGCGCAGCGATGCGATCCGACCAGCCCGCTCGAGCCGCATCCGCGGCGCAACAGCCGGCTCGGCTGCGGGACGCCGCCGTCTGCGCCTGGATCGCGCCCGAGGTCGAGCGCAGCCTCGATGCAGCGGTGGCTGCTATGAACGCCAGTGCCAACAGCGGTGAGTCACCCGCGTCGCCCGAGACGCTGGCGCCGGCACGAGCTGCGCTCGCGCAGGTGCGCGGTGCGCTCGAGATGGTCTGCGCTCCAGAGGCGCTGCCGGTACTGCGGGAAGCCGATGCGCTGCTCGCGAGGTGCACGGCCGGCGGGGAAGGCGCCCATGCTCGGATCGGCCTGTGCCGGCGTGCATGCACCGAGCTGCGCACGTATCTGGCTGCGGCCTTGCGCGGGCAGTCACACCCGCTGCCGTCGCTGCACGTCCCGCCGCAGGAACTGCTGTCGGCGGACGGGAAGGCGCAGGCCGTCGCCGTCGAGGCGTCGCCCGAAACTCCCGCGGCCGATGCGGGCGCGGCAGCGCAGCTGCGGGTGCTGCGCGAGCGCCTCGCGCTGCTGCAGTCGTCCTGGGAGCGGTGCGTAGACGGGGACGCAGACGCGCTGTCCACTGCCCGTGCTCTGCTCGATGAGCTGAGGGGCGCGGCACTGCCTCATCCGGGGCTGTCTTCGGTCGTAGACGAGTTGCGCGCGGTAATGGGAGTGCTGCGTGCGCCGCCGGCTGTGAGCACGGCGCGGGAACTCGCCATCGCGCTCCTGTTCCTGGACGACGTGCTGGCGGCATGGCCGGAGGCAGGCAACACCGTAGATGTGCAAGTCGCGGCAGTGATGCGGCGGGTACGGGCGTCACTGGCGGGCCAGACCGATGCACAAGCGCAGCGCGTGGACCTGCGGCCCGAGCCGATGCGCCACAGCCAGGAGCGCGCCCTGGCGGCGTCCCTGGGGGCGGAGCTGCTCACGCTGCTGCGCGCCGTCGAACAGCGGCTGGTCGCGTACTTCGAACAGAGTGCGCAGCGCGACAGCCTCGATCTCGCCTGCAAGTGGCTGCGCCAGATGCGCTCGGTGCTCGCGCTGGCAGGCGGCGACGCGCGGCTCGCACAGGCCGCGGCTTTCTGCGCCGAGCACGTCGGGCGCTGGGCCGCGGGTCACACAGCGCCCCGGCCGGAAGACTCGGCGCGTGTTGCGGCGGTGCTCTCCGCCCTGAGCTATTACCTGGAGAATCTGCAGTTCGCAGCGGTCGATTTTGCCAGCGTCCTGCGCCGGGCCGGCGCTCCGGAGCAGCTCTGGGCGCTGCATGCGGACGCCTCGGTCGAGCCGCAGCTGCAGTTCGCGCCGGCACAGACCGGCGAACCCGCTGGCGCGGCCGCGGCCGGCGCGCCTGAAGCCCGGGCCGCTGTGCCCACCGACATGCCATCCGACCCGGAGATGCTGCAGGTGTTTCTGGAGGAGGCGCGCGAGGTGCTGCATACGATCGCTGCCGAGCTCGATGCGCTGGCGCAGCAACCGTCCAACAGCGAGCGGCTGGCGGTGGTGCGGCGCGGCTTCCACACGCTGAAGGGCAGCGGCCGGATGGTGGAGCTCAACCACCTGGGTGAGGCCGCATGGGCGGTGGAGCAGGTGCTCAACGGTGTTCTCCAGCGCGCTCAACCGGCCGGCACGGACCTGCTGCGGCTCCTGCGTCTGGCGCTGACGCTCCTGGATGGCTGGATCGGGCAGCTGGAGCAGTTCGGCCGCGCCGGCATCGGCTCCGGCACGCTCTTCGACTGGGCCGAGCGCGTGAAGCGCGGCGAGCCGCTCCCGCAGGACGACGAGACGGTCCAGGGCACGGCGCGCAACGCAGGCTCCGCGCAGCAGGGCACCCCAGGGAGCGACGCGGCGGCTGCCGTCCCGGCGCAGTCGGTCGACAGCGGTCGCGCGCAAGTCTCTGCAGAGCTGTTCGCGACATTCCTGGCCGAGGCGGCCCAGCACGTCACGACGTTGAAGCGCGAGACCAGGGCGCTGCATGACAGCGCCGCCGGAGCCGCATCGTATGAGTCGTTCCGTGCCGCGCATACGCTGGGCGGGATTGCCGGAACCATCGGCATCCCGCCTCTGAGCGAGCTGGCGGGAGAGCTCGAGCGCGTGCTGCAGCTGCTGCACCATCGCCCGCGTCGACTTGCCGCTCGCGAGCTGGCGCTGGTCGAACAGGGAAGTGTCAACCTCGAGACGATGCTGGGCGCGGTGCGCTGCCTGCGCGCCCCGCAACCCGCAACCGAGTTGTGTCCGCAGCTCAAGGCGCTTGCCGACCGGTTGCTGGCCGACTCCGGCGGGCTCGCCGGCTTGCAGGCGGTGCTGTCCGCCGAGCTCCCGCTGCGGGAGGCGGACGCCGCCGCGAGCGAGGCATCGGTTCCGCCCGCGCTGCATCCAGAGCCGGGAACGGCCATACCGCACTCCACCGAGCCCGCAGAGCGGCGACGCAACCGCATCGCGGACGACATCGACCGCAACGTGCTGCCGATGTTCCTGGAAGAGGCTTCTGAACTGGTCCCGCAGATCGGGCAAGACCTGCGTGACTGGCGGGCTGCTCCGCACGAGCACGCCTTTGCGGAGTCGCTCAAGCGCTTGCTGCACACCCTCAAGGGCAGCGCGCGCATGGCGGGGGCCATGGGCCTGGGGGAGCTCACGCACAGCATCGAGACGCGCGTCGCCGATGCAGCCGAACAGGCCGCGGTCCCGGAGGGACTGTTCGACGACCTCGAGACATCCCTGGATCGAATCGGCGTCCTGCTCGAGCACCTGGAGCGGGGCGAGGCGGAAGCTGCAGTCGCGCCGGCGCGGGCACCCGGCTCAGCGGGGCAGCCTGCTGCCGCCCCTCCCGGTGCGCCGTCCCGCGCGCTGTTGCGAGTGCGTGCCGAGCTGGTCGACCGTCTGGTCGACGAGGCGGGCGAAGTCAGCATCGCCCGCTCACGCATGGAGGTCGAGCTGCGCACCCTGCGCAGCGCCCTGCACGATCTCACCGAGACGGTGATCCGCATGCGCAACCAGGTGCGCGAGGTGGAGATCCAGGCCGAGTCCCAGCTGCAGTCGCGCATGGCTCACGCGCAGGCGGCCGCCGAGCCGTTCGATCCGTTGGAGTTCGACCGATTCACCCGCCTGCAGGAGCTCACCCGCTTCCTGGCTGAGACTGGCAGCGACGTCTCCGCCCTGCAGCAGGGGATATTGAGCGGCCTGGACGGCATGGAAGGCGCGCTCACCGCGCAGCGGCGCATGACACGAGTGCTGCAGGACGGCCTGATGCGCGTGCGGCTGGTTCCCTTCGGCAGGATCGCCGAGCGCATGCACCGGGTCGCGCGCCTGACTGCGCGCGAGGAACGCAAGCGCGTGGCCCTGGACATCCGCGGCGGGCAGGTCGAGCTCGAACGCGGTGTGATGGAGCGGATCGCCGCGCCCCTGGAGCACATGCTGCGCAACGCCATCGTGCATGGCGTGGAGACGCCCGAGCAGCGGCGCGAGGCCGGCAAGCGCGAGACCGGAGCCGTGCGCCTCGAGGTGCGCCAGGAAGGCAACGAGGTGGTGCTGATCTTGAGCGATGATGGGCGCGGACTGGATCTGGACCGCATCCGCAGCCGCGCACTGGCGGCGGGCCTGGTGAGAGCGCAGGACGAGCTGTCCGACGACGAGGCCGCACAGCTCATTTTCACAGCCGGGATCTCCACCGCCGAGCACGTGACCGAGGTAGCAGGACGCGGGGTCGGGCTGGACGTGGTGCGCAACGAGATCAGCTCGCTGGGAGGCCGGATGCAGCTCGCCTTTCAGTCCGGGCAGGGCACCACGTTCACCATCTACCTGCCGCTGACTTTGAGCGTGGTGCAGGCGTTGCTGGTTCGTTCGGGGGATCAGGTGTTCGCGCTGCCCACCCTGATGGTGGAGCAGGTGCAGAAGGTCAAGCCGGAATTGCTCCAGCAGCTGTTTGCCGCCGGACGCCTCACGTGGCAGGAGCGCAGCTACCCGGTTCACGAGCTGCGGCACTTGCTGGGCAACGCCGAGCACGCCCCGGCGCTGCATCGGTACAACGCCCTGGTGCTTCTGCGCAGCGGCGCGCAGCGTGCCGCAATCCATGTCGACGAACTCCTGGGCAACCAGGAGATCGTGGTCAAGAGCGTCGGCTCGCAGCTCGCGCGCGTGACCGGCATCGCCGGGGCCGCCGTCCTGGGAAGCGGCCAGAGTGTGCTGATCCTCAACCCGGTGCTGCTCACCCAGTCGGCGCCAGGCGTGCCGGCGTCTGCCCAGCGGCGGTTAGCCGAGCTTCCGCCCGAGCCGGTGCTGCCGCTGGTGATGGTGGTCGACGACTCTCTCACCATCCGCCGCATCACGGGCCGGCTGCTGTCGCGCGCGGGCTACGAGGTGATCGAGGCACGCGACGGCGTGGATGCCGTCGAGAAGCTGCGCGGCGCGCTCCCGCAGGTGTTGCTGCTCGACATCGAGATGCCGCGCATGGACGGCTTCGAGCTCACCCGCCACGTCCGCGGCGACCCGCGCCTGCGCCACATCCCCATCATCGTCATCAGCTCGCGCACTGCGGAGAAGCACCGCCGCTACGCCGTCGAGCTGGGCGTCAACCTGTTCCTGGGCAAGCCCTTCCACGAGGACGAACTGCTCGCGCAGATCGCGGGCTTCGTTGCCGACGCGCCCGACGCCGCTGCTGCCTAGATCGCTACTGCATAACCGCAGAGGCCGTAGAGCAGTAGGGTTGAGATAGCGCATTACCCCTTGGTCGTGGTCTTGCGGATCTCCTTCTCGTCCGACCACTCGAGCAGACCGTTGCGGACGTTCCAGAGCTGCAGGTTGAACTTGTAGTAGACGTCCCGGACGTCCTCCGCCTGCTTCACGATGGACACGATGTTGCCCTCCATGCGGTACTGGGCGCCGACCATGCGGCCCTTCTCGGCAGCTTGCTCCTGGTCGTAGAGCTCGCTCTGCTGCCGCTCGAGCTCCTCCACCTGCTGCTGCATGGCGGCGGCATCGACCGCGAAGCGGACCTTGCCGCTCTTCTGCAGCTCGGCGCGGATGCTGTCGGTGACGGCCCGGGTGTCGATGTACTCGCTGGTCTTGTTCTTGACATCCTGGACGGTGACGATAGGCAGGTTGCCGCTGATGATGACCGGCGCGTGCAGCATCGAGCGCGTCATGGACTCGGCGATGAGCTGCAGGTCGGTGGAGCCGAACTGGTTGGTCACCGTCTCCACGCTACGGGCGTCGCCGTAGCGCGTCGTCGGCTTGGCGCAGCCGCCGGCGGCCACGGCAGCGACAATCAGGATCAGAGCCGCGAGGAGGCGGCGGTGCACAACAGCGGGCATGATCATTCTCCTGGGGTTTGGGCAATCATTCCTGGCTGAGCAGGATCAGCTTGAAATCGACCGCTTTGCTGCTGGGGGCCACGCCGGTCACGAGCTGGTTGGAGCTCTCGTACATCAGCAGCGGCTTCCAGGTCTCTTCTTCGGCGGCGCGCATGCCCTCGCGGTCGATCCAGCGGAACTTGTAGGCGACGCGCTTCACCTTGGAGCTGTCGTTGTTCAGGGTGGCGTCGACCTTGAGCAAATCGCCCGCGGTGGTGCAGCGCATCTCGGTCACGATGATGGTAGTCCGCTTGCCCTCCACCGAGGTCTTGACCTTGACCAGGTCTTCTATCGAGCTCACCTTGGCATCGCCGATCGGACAGCCATAGGCGAAACCAGGCTTCTCGAATCCCTTCTTCTTGGCGCAACCCGCCGCCGCCAGCACGCAGGCAGCCAGCACGAGCATTGCTACTACGCTGGGTTTCATGGTGTCCACTCCTTTGGCTTGAACTGTGATCCAACCACTGATTGTGCCATCCTCGGGCCCGCGACCAACCTGCTCGCCGGCGGCGGCGCGATCGCGGCCCGCGTGGTGGATTGCCAAGCGGAGCTCGCTTCGCGCAGCGGAGCGTCGGGCAGCATGGCGAACAACGTTCCGTCGATCAGCCGCAGGCTGACCAAGGCATAGCGCCCTTCGATGTCGACCTCGACGCTCTTCAGCCCTGCCGCAGTCTCGATCTGGATGCGGTGCTGTCCCCGCGGCAATCTGGCACGGGCAACCGAGATGGTTGCAGGCAGGCTGCGCCAGCTGCGCTCGTCGGCAGACTCGGTGACCGCCGAGCCGATCGCCAGAGCGACCGCTGTCAGGTCGAGCAGCGCGCCGGCCGTGTCATCGCCTTTGCTGCGGCGCTTCGATGCAGCACGTTGTGCCTGGTACTGTGCGGTCGCGTTGACGATGGAACGAATGATTGTGCGCAGCATGATGCCCGGCATCTCGTCCTGCAGCGCCTTGCGCGCCATGGCGTCCACACTGGTGATCGGTACCGGCACCAGCGGCGCGATGCCGTCGATGCGAAGCTCGGAAGGGACCAGCCCCGGGTCCTGGCTGCGCAGGACCGGGAAGGAGGCCGATATCAGCACCCAGCGGCCGTTGATCGGAATGGGGAGGTTGAACTGCTTCGACACGCGTGCCGGGACCAGGCCGGTCTCGATCTCGAACAGCACGTCGGTCTTGCCGTCGTCGGGTGCGCCCACGCGCTGGTCGAGGCCCGCCAGGGCCTCCTCCAGCGCCGGGACGTTCGGGCGCAGCTCGATCGCCTGGCGGTAGCCGGCGGCGGCCAGGCTGGGCTCCCTCAGCGCCTCGTAGACGAAACCAGCCAGGTAGTGGCTGAAAGCGCTCTGGTAGCTGTTGCGCAGAGCGTTGACCTCGGGGTTGTCGATGGTCTGGACGGGGTAGCCGTTGAGGTCCTTGAAGCTGACGCTGGCGCCGCGCTTGCGCGCCTCCTCTTCGATCTCCTGCTGCTCGCGACTGCGCACCGCAGCGATGACCGCCTCGCGCTCGTGGGTCCGCTTGATCGCGACGCGCGCATTTTGCCATTGCCCCAGCCCGAGGTCATCCATCGCCATGCAGGTCGTGAGCATGACCTTTTCGTAGTCCTGGCCTTCGTAGGGCCGCAGCTTGTCGTTCACGATGTAGCTGAGGGCGACTCCGGCCACCCGTGCGGGGTCGGCGCGGGCCGCGTCCTCCCAGGCCTGAATCTGCACGTCCGCGCCACGCCAGGCCGTCAGGCTCTCCCCGTAGCGGCTCGCCATGCGCTGCAGCTCGCCCATCTCGAAAGAGTAGAGCAGATCCTTCCGGGCGCCCTGGTTGTTTCTCCGCAGAGCCGCGATGGCGGCGTCGACCCGGCCGGACGCGGTAGCCGATAGCGTCTGGTTCATCTCGGCGTCGTAGTTGCGGAATGTCGCGCAGCCAGACAGGACCGAGGCGATCAGCGCCGCGAGCAGCAGGCACGCTACAGTCTGGCCGCAGGGAGTGCGGCCGGCGATCACAGGGTGCAGGCGGTGCAACATTGCGGGCGGATTTGCATGCAAGGAAAGGGCCAGTCGCCGCTGTCGCGGCCGCGACAGCGGCGAAGGACGCTTGGCTCGAGCCGCCCTCCTGCCAGGCCCATGAGCCACGCGCCTCCGGCGAAGGGCTGGCCCCGTTGCGTCGGCGGTCAGGTGTCCTTGGAAGAGTTCAGAAACATAGCATTGCACACCAATCTGCCCGCCAGTACGGAAGAACACGGATCTCACACTACAGCACTTGGCTCAGATAGAGGTACGGGATTGCCTGCGACCAAGCAGTCTTTCGATTTTTGAATCTCTGCTCGTCACAAATCGAATCCGCGGCGCCGGCGTAACCTCGCTGCAATGCGCTAGAGCTGGACGTCCGGCACCGACGTTCTGGTTGAACAGCATCCGTCCGCATGCGAAGATGAAGGGTGCTGTGCCATTGCGTAAGCCCGCGCTCGCCAGGCGAGGAGGTCAAGAATGAAACCGAATGAGTGTTGCACGTTATTGTGCAACGCGCAGCGTTGCTCCTCGCTGCCGCAGAGCCCTCCTGCGCTGCGCTCATGACCGGGCGCTATTCGCCGCGCGCGAGCCTCGGCACCATCTTCAACGGCGGCACGCGGAGAACCCTCCGCGCTGGTGAAAACGCGCTGCGTGAGTTGTTCCAGAGCCGGGGCTGCACCACCACCATTGAAGGCAAGCGGCATCTTGGGGCGGCCGAGCAAAGCTGGCCGCGCCGCCAGGGCTTGGACGAGCGCCGCGCCGGCGTCATCGACACCCCCGATGGCCGCTTGTATCGAAGAGACGCAGCACGCGAACGTGCCAGGGGTCGCGATCGCGGATAGGGGCCGCGAGCACCTATGACATACGCGATCGGCGCCCTTCTGATCGTCGTCGCAATCCAGGCCGCGGCCATTGTCCGAGCGACAGGCGGCGCGCGCGTGCCGAGCGTGCCCGGCGCGAGAGCGAAGAGCAGTTTCGTCTCACGATGGATCACTTGCCCGCGATGATATGGACGGCCGGACCGAACGCAGCACTCGACTACCTCAACGGCACCTGCGCGGAGTTCTCGGGGCTACCGATGGAGAAGTTGCGAGGCAGCGGTTGGTTGGAAGCTGTCCATCCGGAAGACCTGGACCCCACTCTTAGCATCTACGTCTCGGCGTTCGAGGCGCGCCTGCCATGGAGCCTGGAGTACCGGCTGCGCAGAGCTGACGGCACTTACCGATGGATGCTGGCCTCGGGTGTTCCCAGGTATGGGGCCGACGGCAGTTTTGCGGGCTACGTCGGTTGCGACATCGACATTACCGAACGCAGGAATGCCGAAGACCAGATTCGCGAGAGCCGGGCCGCACTCGAGGCGAGCCATCGAGAGATCCAGCAGCTGGCAGGGCGGCTGATCGAGGCCCAGGATGCCGAGCGGGCGCGGATCGCGCGGGATCTCCACGACGATGTGAGCCAGCAGTTGGCCGGGTTGTCGATCGCCTTGAGCGGCCTCAAGCATCGCATGGAAGAGCGGGAGGCGGGCGACGACCTGCAGGCAGCTCTGCGGGCCCTTCACGAGCGCACGACCGTACTTGCGCAGAACGTCCGCCACCTTTCCCACGACCTGCATCCCACCGTGCTGCGGCACGCCGGGCTGGTGGCCGCACTGAGCTCCTACTGCGCCGAAGTCGAGCGGTCGCACGGCACGGCGTTGAGGTGCAGCGCGGAGGGGGAGTTCGAGTCCCTCGCCCCCGAGGTCGCGCTCTGCCTGTACCGGATCGCGCAGGAAGCGCTGCGCAACGTCATCGCCCATGCCGGCGCAAGCCGGGCCGATGTTCGATTGCTCCGCACCGGCGAGGAGGCCGAGCTCACCATCACGGACAATGGCAACGGGTTCGATGTCGCCAGTTCGCTCGAGCGAGGCAAGGGCCTGGGGCTGGTAAGCATCGCCGAGCGGGCCAGGCTTGCGAGAGGCGCCGTCAGCATTACGGCGGAATCGAAGAAGGGGACCTGTGTGCGCGTCCGGGTCCCGGCAAATGCGTCGGTGAAGGGCGATGCCGGCTCCGGGGCCGAAGACGGGGGACGAGCGTATAGTCCCTCGTAGACCCATGCGCCGAAGCACCGTCCTCCTCGCCGACGACCACGCGATCGTCGCCGAAGGCCTCACCAGACTGCTCCAGGAACACGACTTCGACGTCGTCGGTGCGGTGGGCGACGGCCACCTGCTCATCGAGGCGGCCAGGCGGCTTCGCCCCGATGTGATCGTCACCGACCTGTCCATGCCGGGGCTGAGCGGCCTGGACGTATTGGCTCGTCTGAGAGCCGAACGCGTCGACAGCAAGGTCATCGTGCTGACGATGCATCACGATGCGGGCCTGGCCACGATCGCCATGCGAGAAGGCGCCTCCGGTTTCCTGCTCAAGGAGTCGGCCGGCGAGGAACTGCTGGTCGCCATTCGCCAGGTCCTGCAAGGCCGAACCTACCTCACACCCGCCCTGACCAGAGAAGTCATGGAGCGCATGGCAGGCTCCCCAGGCGCGGAGCCACAGTTGACGCCGCGGCAGCGTGACGTCCTGCGACTGATCGTAAAGGGCCAGCGCATGAAGGAGATCGCGGCCAACCTGGGCCTGTCCACACGCACCGTCGAGACTCACAAATACGAGATGATGCAGGTTCTCGGCGTGCACTCCACGGCCGAGCTCGTGAGGTATGCACTCGACCGGCGCCTCGTGCTGGATTGACCGCCGCCGGGCGCAGCAGGTCTGCTGCTCTCCGTAGTTTTACGGACCTCATCCCCGGTATTTGTTCGGACCCGCTTCGCGTAGTTCCCCTCTTCCCGGTGCGAGCGCACCGGAGAAGAATGCACCGTGTCACCTTTCCGACGAATCATGCGCCCAACCGTGCTGCTGGCCGACGACCACACTGCAACCGCAGAACAACTGCGTATGCTGCTGCAGCCACACTTCGACGTGGTCGCGGTGGTGGAGGATGGCCACGACCTGGTGAGCGCCGCTGCGCGCCTCACCCCCGACGTGATCGTCGCCGACATTTCCATGCCGGGCCTCAACGGGATCGAGGCCTGCGCCCGGATCCTGCGCCGCACCCCCGAGGCTCGGATCGTCTTCGTGACGGTGCATTCCGAACCCATGCTGGTAGAACGCGGTCTGGCGACTGGCGCGTTGGGGTACGTGCTGAAGGATGCGGCCGGCGATGACCTGGTGGCGGCCGTGCATGCGGCGCTCGGCGGTGACCGCTATGTCAGCCGTGCGCTTTTACCGACATGACCGCCGCGCGAGGAGGCGAACGTCCTCGGCGCGAACGCCTGGGTGATCGGCCTGTATCCGAAGTCGATCGGCGAGCACTAGGAGTCACTGGAGAAGTACCCAATCCCAAGGCGGTCAATTTTGACAGACTTTGCAAGGTAACGGCAGCAAGCAAACATCAAAGGCGAGAACCAATGATGAAGCTGACCCGCAAACATCACCTAATGGGGGCCGTACTCGCTGGCGCGCTCAGTCTCACGAACGCGTCTGCGCAGACTTCGAGCAAGCCGGACGACTCCTGGCAGTTCTCTTTGATGCCCTACTTGTGGCTACCCAATGTCAAGGCCACGCTGGGTTTCAACACGCCGCGTGGCGCCGGAGGCAGTCCCACCGTAGAAGTCGGGGCCGATGACTATCTCAGCAACCTGAGCATGGCGGCGATGTTGACTGGCGAGGCCCGTAAGGGGCCCTGGGCAATCTTCACCGATATCATCTACCTCGATTTTTCGAACGAGAGCTCCGCGGTAAACAAGGTCACCGGACCGGGCGGCGTCGTGGAGGTCCCGATCAACACCAATACCCAGGCGAGTCTGAAGGGCCTGGTGTGGGAGCTTGCGGCGAGCTATGGCGTTGCACGAAGCGATACGGCGACGCTTGAGGTGCTCGGCGGGTTCCGCTACCTGAACCTTGAATCTACGGTCGATTGGCGGCTCGCCGGCCCGCTCGGCCTCTTCCCGCAATCGGGGAGCTCCTCGCAGAACGAGGATCTATTGGACGCGATCGTCGGCGTGCGCGGCAAGCTGAAGCTCGGCGGCAGCAACTGGTTCGTTCCCTACTATCTCGACGCCGGCGCCGGCTCATCGCAGTTCACCTGGCAGGCGGAGGCGGGTATCGGCTATGCCTTCAAGTGGGGCGACGTGCTGCTCGCGTATCGCCACCTCTCCTATGAGCAGGAGTCCGGCAAGCTCATCCAGGACATGCGCTTCAGCGGGCCCGGCCTTGGGGGTGGCTTTCCGATTCTAGGCGAAACTCTCAACACCCAATCGCTTGTCGAGGGAGGATAGAACTTGCAGAATTTGCAACCGACACTACCAGGAGGACGCGCTGTGAGCACGGTCATGAAATTGACATGTCAAGCAAAACGTCATCGTCGCAATCGCCGCCGCGCTCACCATCGCCGCGACGACGGTTTCGGCGCAGGAGAAGCTCGATCGCACGGTCCTGCCGATCGCGGAGCCCAAACGACCAACCTATAGCGAACTTGACGCGCGTAACGCCAAGCCACCGCCTCGGTTCGAGGTCAAGGCGCCCCAAAGGCGCACCCAATGTCGTGATCGTGCTGATCGACGACATCGGCTTCGGCGGGCCCAGCACGTTCGGCGGTCCCATCCGCACGCCGACGATGGACCAGCTTGCCCAGTCCGGCCTGCGCTTCAACAACTTCCACACCACGGCGCTGTGCTCACCGACGCGCAACGCGCTCAAGACCGGGCGGAACCACCACACCGCCAATACCGGCTCGATCATGGAGAGCTCGACGGCCTTCCCCGGCAACACCGGGCAGATCCCGAACAGCGTCGCGCCCCTGGCGGAGATGCTGCGGCTCAACGGCTACAGCACCGGCGCCTTCGGCAAGTGGCACGAAACCGCCGCGTGGGAGACCAGCGTGTCGGGCCCGTTCGACCGCTGGCCCACCCACCAGGGTTTCGACAAGTTCTACGGATTCATCGGCGGTGAGACCGACCAGTGGTATCCGCTCATCTACGACGGCGTGATCAAGGTCGATCCTCCCAAGATGAAGGACTACCACTTCACCGTCGACATGACCAACCAGGCCATCAACTGGGTGAAAGCCCAGCAGTCGATGACGCCGGACAAGCCGTTCTTCGTCTACTACGCGACCGGGGCGGTCCATGCGCCGCACCATGTGCCGAAGGAGTGGGCAGACAAGTACAAGGGCCAGTTCGACAAGGGCTGGGACCAGGTCCGGAACGAAACGCTCGAGCGGCAGAAGAAGCTGGGCGTGATCCCGGCGAACACCCGGCTGGGCGACCGACCGAAGGACATCAAGGCTTGGGACTCGCTGCCGGCAGACCAGCGGCGTCTCTTCGCCCGCCAGGCCGAGGTATTCGCAGGATTCCTGGAGCACACCGATCACGAGATCGGGCGGTTCGTGAAGGCGCTGGAGGACATCGGCGAGCTGGACAACACGCTGTTCATCTACATCGCCGGCGACAACGGCACGAGTGCCGAGGGCGGCTTCGTCGGCATGTACAACGAGATGACCTACTTCAACGGCGTGGCCGAGAAGGTGGAGGACCTCATCCCGCTTGATCGACAAGTGGGGCGGTCCGGAAACCTTCCCGCACATGGCCGCCGGCTGGGCGGTTGCCTTCGATACGCCCTTCACGTGGACCAAGCAGGTGGCTTCCGACTTCGGCGGCACCCGCAACGGCACGGTCATTCACTGGCCGAAGGGCATCAAGGAGAAGGGCGGCCTGCGCAGTCAGTTCTCGCACGTCATCGACATCGCCCCCACGATCCTGGAGGCCGCCGGCCTGCCGCAGCCCAAGAGCGTCAACGGCACGGTGCAGACGCCCATCGAGGGCACCAGCATGCTCTACGCCTTCAACGATGCGAAGGCGGCGGAGCGGCACAAGACGCAGTACTTCGAGATGTTCGGCAATCGCGCGATCTATCACGACGGCTGGTTTGCCCGAACCATCCACCGCGCGCCATGGCAGACGAGCAACCTGCCGCCGCTGACGACCGATGTCTGGGACCTCTACGACGTGAGGACGACTTCAGCCTCACCAAGAACCTGGCCGCCGAGCAGCCCGCGAAGCTGAAGGAGATGCAGGCCCTGTTCATGAAGGAAGCCGAGAAGTACCACGTGCTGCCGATCGACGACCGGACCATCGAGCGCATGAACCCGGCCCTCGCGGGCCGGCCGGATGTCCTGGGCAATCGCACTTCCCTCACGCTCTACGAGGGGATGCAGGGCATGATGGAAAACACCTTCATGAACGTGAAGAACCGGTCGAGCAAGATCACCGCCGAGCTCGATATCCCGGCCGATGGCGCCAACGGCGCGATCCTGTCGCAGGGCGGGCGCTTTGGCGGCTGGTCGCTGTACATGAAGGACGGCAAGCCGGCCTACACCTACAACTTCCTCGGGCTGGCGCGCTACACCGTCGCCGCACCGGAAGCACTAGCGACCGGTCCCGCAACGGTCACCCTCGACTTCGCCTATGACGGCGGCGGAGCCGGCAAGGGTGGCAAGGCGACCCTCTACGTGAACGGAAAATCCGTCGCCGAGGGGCGCGTCGAGAAGACTCAGCCCAACGTCTTCTCGGCGGACGAGACGGCTGACGTCGGCATCGACAATCAGACGCCGGTCGCCGAGGGTATCGGCATCGGCGCGGACACCCGCTTCACGGGCACGATCAACAAGGTCACCCTTGAAGTCAGTCCTACCAGGTAGCAGCGATTCGCCATGCAACCCAAAGTCCGGTACGGCTTCATCGTGTTCGCGTGGGCGCTCGCTCTCACGGGCGCGCACGCGCAGCAAAAGACGCCGGGATACAACAACAAAATCCCGGAGAGGATCATGACGCCGGACAAGGTCGAGACGTCCATCGGCACGCTCGACTTTTTCGACGGCATGCCTTCCGGCGCGACAAGCTGATCGTCAATGCCGACGGATCGGTGGACCTTTACTTCGGCCCCAGGGCGGCAGGCAAGGAGGCGAACTGGATTCAAACCGTTCCCGGAAGGCTGGTTCACCTACTTCCGCCTGTACGGTCCGCTCGAGGCGTGGTTCGACAAGACCTGGCGACCGGGCGAGATCGAGCGGTGAACTGAGCAGATTCGATTGAATCAAGAAACTGCGGAATGCCTGGTCTGGAGCAATCCGCATTTTTTAAGACCTGGAATCGGGCGATTTCGAATGGACGTATAGGCGAGCAAGGAGAGTCAATCGAGTAGTGGCCCGACCGGAGGTCTTCTCAATGCCGAGTTTGAGCTGCCGACGACAAGCGATTGCCATAGCCCTATGCGGGCTGGCCGGTGGGATGGGTGCGCGAGGCGCGCTCGCCGATGAGGGCGGCGTGAGCTTCTGGTTTCCCGGTCAGTTCGGCAGCCTTGCGGCTGTACCGCTGGAACCTGGATGGTCGCTTCCGGTGATCTACTACCACGCCTCCAGTGACGCGAGTGCGTCCAAGGATTTCGCGATTGGCGGGAATATTACGGCTGGACTGGATGCGCGGGCCGACCTGTTGCTCGCGGTACCGACGTATGCATTTGCGGACCCTGTCCTCGGTGGGCAACTGGCGCTTTCCATGGCTGCCGCGTTCGGGACGACTGAGGTATCGGCGAATGCGACGCTGACCGGACCGCAGGGTAACGTGCTGACGCAAAACCCGAGCGATTCCGTGACGGGTCTGAGCGACCTGTACCCGCAGGCTACGCTACGCTGGAACAATGGCGTACATAACTTCATTGCGTATACGATGGCTGGCATCCCCGTCGGCGCCTACGAGGCCGGCCGCCTGGCCAACATCGGAACGAATCACTGGGCCGTGGACGCCGGTGGCGGATACACGTACCTGAATCAGAAGACCGGGCTCGAATTCTCCGCTGTGCTCGGCTTTACCTACAACTTCGAGAACCCGGATACCGACTACCAGAACGGCATCAGCTCGCACCTGGACTGGGGCGCCTCGCAATTTCTCTCGGAGCAATGGCATGTCGGACTGGTCGGCTACTTCTACTACCAGCTGACCGGTGACAGCGGCTCGGGCGCCGTGCTCGGCGATTTCAAATCGCAGGTCGCCGCCGATCGGACCGCAAGTGGGATACTTGTTCAAGGTCAAGGACCGGCAGTGGTATGCGAACCTCAAGGGTTACTGGGAGTTCGATGCCCAGAACCGCCCGGAAGGGTGGAACGTCTGGCTCACCGTTTCCATCCCGCTCGGATCGGGTGGGAAGTGAAGGTTGGCGACGGCATCGCGGGCGGGCTGAGGTGGCGCCACCGGCCGGCGTTGCGAGGCCGACACAAGACTCGATGACGAGAGGGAACCTGACGTGAAACGCGCGATCGTTGTCGCAGCGAGCATACCCATCCTCCTGGTGACCGCGTGGTGGACGCTTGCCCTTGTATTTGCGGGGCCCGATCCAGCTTGGCTGAGGACCGGGCTCGCCGCGGTCTACGCATTGGGTACGCTGGCGATTCTTCTGTGGTTGCGCCCGTTCGCCTGGGCGCTCGCGGCCTGCGGCCTCGCCTTTGTCGCATTGCTCATCTGGTGGGGCACGATTCGGCCGAGCAACGATGGCGACTGGCAGCCCGATGTGGCGCGCCTGCCGCGGGTCGAGGTGCGGGGAGAGCAACTGATCTTCCATAACGTTCGCAACTTCGACTACCGCACGGAGAGCGACTTCACCCCTCGCTACGAGGATCGCACCTATGATCTCTCCGCGCTGCGCGGGGTCGACGTCTTCATGTCCTATTGGGGTTCGCCGGCCATCGCGCACACGATCATGAGCTGGCAGTTCGACAACGCGCCCCCACTCGCCATCTCGATCGAGACACGCAAGCGCAAGGGGCAGGAGTATTCCGCCATCAAGGGCTTTTTCAAGCAGTACGAGATCATCTATGTGGTGGCCGACGAGCACGACGTGGTGGGGTTACGCACCAATCATCGTGGCGAAGAGGTCTACCTCTACCGGCTCAACCCCGACACCGGAGCTGGCCCGGGCGCTGTTGCTGGACTACGTCGACAGCATCAACGGCCTGGTTGAACGCCCGCAGTTCTACAATGCGCTCGTCGACAACTGCACGACGAGCATCCGCCGCCACGTGGAACACGTCGAACCGGGCGCACCTCCTTTCGATTGGCGTCTTTTGGCCAACGGCTACCTGGACCGGCGCTTGTACGACCGAAGCATCGTAGACACGCACCTGCCCTTCGAAGAGCTGCGCAGGTTGAGCCACATCAACGGCAAGGCGAAGGCGGCGGATGGGGATCTCGCATTTTCACAACGGATACGCGAAGGGCTGCCCGACCCGCGGCTTCCCGGCCCGTAACGCGGCCGCGCCGAATCTCGGAGCCGAACCTGCGGGGAGTGTCATAGCGGTATTGCGATTGCTGCACCTTGAGCGACTCGAAGAGGCCCGAACATGAGCCAACGACATTTGAGCAGTGATCCTTACCCCCGCCCTGACATTGCCTTACCGCAGCATCGCGATGCTTGCGGCAATCGTGCTGTTCGCCGGCTGCGCAACCACTCATCCGCTGATGCCCACTCCGACGGCGTATGTCGGGAAGCAGGCCAAGCCCCTTTTTATGGATCTTCCTGCCGACAGCCAGAAAGCGCCGCTCGATCTGCTGTACGTCACTGATCGCGCGCCGGCGACCGAGGCGGACAAGACGCTTCCCTACAGCGCCGAGCGCTCGCATTCGATGGCGTTCGGCACAGTCACCATCGAGTTCGGCAAAGGGGTGCCCTGGGACACGTTGGTTGCGCAAAGCACCCAGAGCAAGCGCTCGGTGCCGCTTGACCTGAAGCTCGGACCGGCAACGGAGCTTGGGCGCTTTCCGCCGATCGCCTACGGCGTCGTAGCCACCCCGGCGGGCCTGGTGCGGACCCCCGCTGCGGTTGACGCGCATGAGAAGGCGGCAGCCATGCTGCAGGCCGAGGTCACACGGCGCCTCGCCGCCGCGCCGCGCAAGGAGGTCGTGCTATTCGTCCACGGCTACGCCAACACGTTCCAGGACGCGTCGTTCACGATGGGCGAGCTGTGCCATTTCCTCGGTCGCGAGTTCGTCTGCGCGGTCTTCACGTGGCCCGCAGGCGGTTCGCGCGGCTTGTTCATGGGCTACAACGTCGATCGCGAGTCGGGCGAGTTCGCCGTGCATCACCTCAAGCAGGCCATTCGCATCATCGCCGACACGCCCGGAGTGGAGAAGGTGCACCTCCTCGCGCACAGCCGCGGCACCGATGTGCTGGTTACCGCCCTGCGCGAGCTCGAGATCGAGGCCTACATAGGCGGGCTGCTGCTCGACAGCCGATTCAAAGTACGCAACATCGTGCTGATGTCGCCCGACCTGGACATCGATGTAGGGATAGCCAAGATGTTCAGCATCGAGTCCGACCCCGACCTGCCCTGGGGGAAGGCGCCCGATCCGCGGCTTGTCCTCCCTCATCCCAAGCTGCGCCTCACCGTCTACATGTCGCAGGGCGACAAGGCGCTCAGCGCGTCCGAATATTTGATGGGCAGCCTGCACCGGATCGGACGTCTTGATCAGACATTGCTCACCAAGGAACAGCTCGCCAAGTCGCAGGGAATCGCCGGCTTCGCCGCCTTGATCCAGGTCACCGACACGCCCGGTTTCCTCGGTCACAGCTATTTCGTCTCCGACCCTGCGGTGAGCTCGGACCTGGTTGCGCTTATTCGCTATGGGCTTGAGCCTGGGGATCCGGGCCGCCCGCTCGAAGAAATCTCGAGACCATTCTGGAAGATTTCGCGGGCGCCTGCCGCCAGCGACTAGAGAGCCGGCGGCAGGAGGCAAGGCTACCTCTATGCGAACGGAAAACCCGTAGCTGAGGGCGCCTGGAGAAGACTCAGCCCAATATCTTCTCGGCAGACGAGACGGCTGACGTCGGCATCGACAATCAGGCACCAGCGGCCGAGGGTATCGGCATCATCGGTGCGGACACCCGCTTCACGGGGCACGATGCGAGCTTCGCGCCGCCTGTGAAACGTCGATCGCAAGTCGGGCGAGTTCGCCGTGCATCAGCTCAAGCTGACTATTCGCATCATCGCCGACACGAATCTCAGCGGGTATCCAGCTGTCTGGCGAGATCCACAAAATCCTGCGCGACGATGTCGAAGGCCTCCTGCGGGAGGGGCTGTTCGCGGCGGGCGCCGAACTCGCGGGGCCGATGCACATACGCGGTGCGCAGCCCTGCTCTCTGCGCGGCGACGAGATCGTCCGCGTGCGCGGCGACCATCATCGCCTCGGCGGCCTTCAGACCGAGCAGCCTGGCCGCGCCAAGATAGGTTTCCGGGTCGGGCTTGTAGTGATGGAACAGCTCGGCAGAGAAAATGCAGTCCCACGGCAATCCCGCGTTCTTCGCCATGTTGGTGAGCAGGGCGATGTTGCCGTTGGACATCGTGGCGATGATGCGGTTCTTCTTCAACTCCCGCAGCCCGCGCACCGCATCCGGCCAGGGTTTGAGCCGATGCCACACGCGGTTGAGCTGGTCTTTCTCGGCTTCCTCGAGCGTGTGAATGCCGAACCGGCTCAGGATCTCGTCCAGGATCAGGCGGTGCAGGGCGTCGATGTTCATCCAGGGCAGCTCGCCGCGCCGCACGCGATCCATCGCGGGCCGATAGCCGGCGCGCCAGGCGTCCGCGAAAGCGACGCAGTCCAGATCCAGCTTGTTCGCTTCCGCCAGGGCCCGGCACTCCCGGATGATGCTGCCACGCCAATCGACCACGGTGCCGAAGACGTCGAACAGCAGGGCTTTCGGTGGACTGGAGGCGGGCATCGGGCGCTCGGCTGATGGAAGCGCGCAAGTATACCGGCTCGGTTCGGCAGGTGCCCGCGTACGCAGCAGTCGCTCGAGGCCGCGACGAAATCGGCCACGCCTGTGCAAGAATGCGGCCAGGTCAGGCCGTCTGACCCCCGCAGGAGCTGCCGGCGCCCGCGGTGCAGCCAAAGCAGTGGCGGGCGGTAACGATTGCTCGACGGTGCCAGTCGTCCTCGTCGAACGTGCTGATGTGCGGCCCTCGCGGCAGCTCCAACTCGAGGTCGAGCATCTGGTTGAAGTCGCAGTCGTACAGCCGGCCGTCCCAGCCGACCGACAGGGTGTTGCGGCACATCAGCCCCTTCGACCGAGCCGCGGGGTTGAAAGCATTGACCAGGCGTTCCATGTACGCATCCAGGTTGCCCGTGGTCTCGAGCCACTCCAGGAAGCGTGAGATCGGCATGTTGTTGAGCACGAACAGGCGATCGAACGTGACGCCGAAATCACGCTCGAGCGACTGCCGCCACTCGCGCTCGACGGTCCCCTGCGATGGGCCGAGGAAAGCGCCTGCCGGGTTCGAGACCAGGGTCAGGCGCCGGCGCGCATCGCCCTGCCCGTAGCCTGCGGCATTCAGCAGCCGCAATGCTTTGATGGAGCGCTCGAACACGCCGTCGCCGCGTTGGGCGTCGGTGTTGGGACGGCGATAGTGCGGGAGCGATGCAACGACCTCCACCCCGCGCTCGGCGAACCAGTCCACCAGACCGGCGTTGCGCGGCAGCAGCAGCACCGTCAGATTGCAGCGATCCATGACGTGCTTGCCCAACGCGGTACCCGCTTCGACGACTTCGCGGAACCGCGGATGCAGCTCCGGCGCGCCGCCCGTGATGTCGACCGTATGCGCCCGGGTGCGGCGGATCGCGGCGATCGACCTGGTCGACGATCGCGTCCGCCATCATCGCGTCGGTGCGGTCCGGGCCCGCATCCACGTGACAATGGCGGCAGGTCATGTTGCACAGCTTGCCGAGGTTGACCTGAAAAATCTCCAGACGCGCGGGCTTGAGCGCGCCGGCGACGAAGCCCGCGAACTCGACGCGTCCGCCGTCGCGCTCGAGCGGCACCGCAGCCAGCACCTCGCAACTGCTCGCGCGGTCGAAGCGAGAGGGGCGCCTCGGCGGTGCAGAGTCGACGCGGCCCGCGGCGTGGCGCGATCATCCGCGAGGTCGGAGGCGACCTGCTGCGATCGCCGTGGGCAGTACGCGCGCGCTCATTACATTCCCAGCTTGTTCGCCTGCTCGCGCATCTGCATGCCGTGCACCAGAGAAGCGCCGCCGCGGATGGCGACGGCGACGTGCAGCGCCTCGGTCATCTGCTCGAAATCGGCGCCCTTCTGCTGGCAGTCCTGCGTGTAGGCGTCGATGCAATAAGGACACTGGACGGCGTGCGCCACCGCCAGCGCGATGAGGCTCTTCTCGCGCGCAGTCAGCGCACCATCTGCGAAGACCGCGCCGTAGTAGTCGAAGAACTTCTTGCCCAGATCGGGGCTGCCGTCGGCGATCTTCGGGAAGTCGGCGAGATGCTGGCTCTTGTAGTAGGTCTCCATGCGCGTTTGTACTCCTGAGGGAGGGGAATGGCCTGCTCCTGCAGGCCAGAGGCCACGGGCGATTGCTGATTGGCCCGCGCATCTCCTGGTTGCCCTTGTGCGCACCATGGGGGCGAGGGCGACACGCAGGAGAGTAGCACAGTGTCCGGGCCCATTTCTTCAGAGCGCTCGGGGAAAGCGGATTGCCGGCGGGCCGGGAGGTCGGCCTCAATCGTTCGATTTCGCCGCAGCTTTTCCCTTCCGGTCGAACTCGTAACGCAGGCCGATGAAGAACGACCGCGGCGCGCCCGGGGTGCGGAACTGCTCGTTCGTGACCGCGGCCGCGTCGAACGTGAAGCCCGGTCCATTGAAGAAGTTCTCTCCCAGTACCCCGCCCAGATAGTAAGTCGTATCAAAGAGGTTGTTGATGCGCCCGAAGAGCTGCAGGCCCTCGGTGATCTGCCAGCTGCCGAGGAGGTTCACCACCGTATAGCTGGGTATCTGCCCGTTACTGTCCTGGTTGTTCTGGTCGCCCTGAGCATACTGGCTGCCAGCGTAGACCAGGTTCAAGCCCGCGTTCACCCGAGGGGTGAAGGCGTAGTTGAGAAACAGCTTGAAGTTGTTCTTCGGAATCCCGGGAATGAAGTCACCGGGCCGAACCTGTATATCCCCCGCAGCGTCCGCGCTCGAGTTGTTGAGGCTTGAAACGGTGAAGGGAGTCTGGAAGGTCGCATCGATGTAGCTGTACGCCGCCTGAAAGCTGAGCTTGCCCCAGGCCCCCTGCATGCCCAGTTCCACACCCTGCCGGCGTGTGCTGCCAACGTTCTGGAAAAAGCCCGTTGCCCCGGTACTGCTGGCTGTCACGAACTGGATATCGTTGTACAGGTTGGTGCGGTAGACGCTTGCGCTATAAGACAGGTTATTGGTGATCGCGCCGCGAGTACCCAGCTCGAAGGTCTTCGCCAAAACGGGCTCGAGCGGCGGATCGGCTAGAAATGCGTTCGGCAGCTTGCAGGGGGCGGTTGGGTCGGCGCAGGTAAGCTCCGCCGGCGTGGGCACCCGCATCCCCTCGTTGTAGCTGATGTAGGTATTAAACGCGCGCGTGGGGTTCCAGTTCAGACCGATCGCCGGGGTTACGCGGCTGAACGTATTGTCGCCGTTGAGCTGCGGCTCGAGCCCGGTATTGTCGCGTGTCTGTGTCTGGGCGTAGTTGTAGCGGGCGGACACGGTGAGGAACGTGATCTTGTTGAACCCGAACGTGTCGGTCAGATATACGCCGTAGTAGTCGTTGTTGGCATCGATGTCCGTCTCCAGTTCTAAGGGCGAGATGGCGAACTCTTGCCGGCCGGTCGTAAAGTCGCCAAGCTGCTCGGATTGCGTAAACTGAGTCCGGCCTCCGTCGTAGCTCACGCCCGCAACCAGCGTGTTCTCGTGCCCGGAAATCGGGGCGAGCAGAGTGAACTGCAACGTTCCCCCGAAGGCTTTGGTGTTGGTGTCGCTCGCGTCAAGGAAGCCCGGCGCCTCTCCGGAGCCCGCGGCACACAATCCCGGATTGATGGTGGCATCGGCGCACTCCGCGTTCACGTTGCTGCTGAAGTTGTTCTGGCTGAAGTAGCGGTAGTACACGTTGCCGGCGAGGATCTTGTCGGTCGCCAGCACCTTCGAGAGCTGCAGGTTGAAGCCGTTAAGGAGATTGTTGGTGATATCGGGAGAGGTGTACGCAAGCGCCGGATTTACGGCGAGCAGGGACAGCGGCGACGTCTGCGTACCTTGCAGGTTGTTGTTGGCGAAGGTGTACGACAGGTCCGCGTCGAAATCCCCGGTTTCGTACCCGACCTTGCCGAAGATCTGTTCGATCCGACTGGAGGAAAAATCCCGCCAGCCGTCGCTGTGCAGGTACGACCCGGAAACGTAGTAGTCCCACGGTCCCGACTTGCCGCCGTAGTCGGCTGTGCCCTGGTAGGAACCGAACGATCCCCCCTGCAGCATGACGCTTCCGCCCGGATAGTACTTGCCGCTCTTGGTGTTGATCGACAGCGCCCCGCCCAACGTGTTCAGGCCGAACACAGGATTCGAGCCCGGTACCAGATTGAGCGTCGATATGGAGTTCTCCTGAATCAGATCCCAGTTCACGGTGTCGCCAAACGACGAGTTCACCCGCACGCCATCCACGAACACCGAGATACCCTGCGGCACGCCCAGCAGCGGCGAACCCTGGAAGCCGCGGAACGACACATCCGGCATGAACGGGTTGGCCTGCCCATTGGTGATGCTGACGCTGCCGATGTTCTTGTCCAATGCCTCCGGCAGGCTGACGTTTTGCTGCTCCTGCAGGGTCTGCCCGGTGATCGCCTGGACGTTGGTCGGAACTTGATTGACGGGCGTGCCGATGCCTGGTAATGGCGTGGTGCCCACCACCTCCACGCTCGGTGCTTCCAGTACCGACGCGGGGTTTGTCTCCTCCTGCGCGTGCGCGGGCAGCCACGTGCAAAGGAGCGCTGCGCTGGCCGCGAGTCGTATATGCCGCATTCTTATGGTCTCCGTCATTGTTGTCGCGGCGCTAGCCGCACGGTTCGGGTAGGCGGTTGTTCCAGGCAAGAATCTCTGCTGTTCCGGGGCCAGCCCTCCATGCTGGTTCCCAAGGGCCTCGTCGGGCTCCGTCAATGCTTGAGTCGGTGTACGCCTCCACCTCGGTGTTGGTCTCCTCCCGTGTCGAGACAGGGTTTTTCGAGGTATTGGTTTGAGGCGCGCGCCATCTTCGCCATGCGCAGTGCCGACCAAGTGGAACGCCCGGGCAAATCTTGACCGCGCCAATGGCGGCCACTCAGAGCGATTTTCCCGGCGACTACCGGGAATTTTTCCCGACCGGCGTTTGCTGGCCCCGATCACGGCGCTCCCGGCGGAGCACCGCGAAGGCCAGGCCGGCCACGAGCGTGATAAGGTAGGCAGCCAGGACCGGGATGAACAGCCCTTCAGCGAGAAAACCGAGCACTCAATGCAACCCTCTATCGCCCTGCACCAGGCAGCGGAACCGCCCACGCTCAGCCACCGGGTCCGCTTTGACCTGCTGGTGGTGGCCGCGGTCACCCTGGGAACGTTCGTGCTCTCGGCCGGGCTTGAGCTGCGTGAATGGCTCACCGAGATCACCCATCCGCTCGAGCGCTACCAGATCGACGAGCTGCCGCTGACTTTCGGGGCGCTTGCCTTGTCGCTCGCCTGGTTCTCCTGGCGGCGCTGGCGCCACGCCGAGGACGAGCTCGAGCTGCGGGTCGCCGCGCAGCGGGCCCTGGCCGAGGCCCTTGCGGAGAACCGATTGCTCTCGCAGAAGTACCTGATGGTTCAGGAGGAGGAACGGCGCAGCCTGGCGCGCGAGCTGCACGACGAGCTCGGCCAGTGCCTCAACGCCATCAAGCTGGACGCCGTGGCCATCCGCGACGCGAGCCACGGGCTGCAGCCCGACATCGAAGCCGGCGCCACCGCCATCGTGGAGCTGTCGGGGCACGTCTACGATGTGGTGCGGGATATCATGCAGCGGCTCCGGCCGGCGGCGTTGGATGCCCTCGGGTTACACGACGCGGTGGCGCATCTGCTGGGGCAGTGGCAGCGGCGCAACCGTGCGGTGGATTGCCGCTTTGTCGCGAGCGGAGACCTGTCCGGGCTGGGCGAGGTCATGAACATCACGGTGTACCGCCTGGTGCAGGAATGCCTGACCAACGTCGCCAAGCACGCCAACGCTGCGCGTCTCACGGTGTCGCTCGAGCGTCTGGGCGCAGAAGTCGTGGTGGTTGTGCTCGACGACGGGCGCGGGATGGATCTGCAGGCCAAGCGCACCGGGCTGGGACTGGTAGGCCTGCGCGAGCGGGTCGAAGCGCTGCGGGGGCGGCTGCACCTCACCAGCGAGCCCGGCAAGGGGCTGGAGGTGCGGGCCTGGCTTCCGGTTCAGGCGGGCAGCTGATGCGGATGGGAGGCATGTTGCGGGTGTTGCCAGGAGGCTGATCGGATGACTGCTACGGTGCGAGTGCTGCTGGTGGACGATCACGCGGTCGTGCGGGAGGGCTATCGCCGCCTGCTCGAACGCACGCCCGAGATCGAGGTGGTGGCCGAGGCCGCGACCGGAGAGGACGCCTACCGGGTGTTCTGCGAGCTGACCCCGGACGTCGTGGTGATGGACATCAACCTCCCGGGCATGAGCGGGATCGAAGCGGCGCGCCGCATGCTCGCGCGCGAGGCGGACGCGCGCATCCTTGTCTTCAGCATGCATGAGGATGCGCTGTTCGGCTCGCGGGCCCTGCAAGCGGGCGCGCGCGGCTACGTGACCAAGGCCAGCGCACCGGAAGTGCTGGTCGAAGCGGTCAAGGCGGTCAGCGCGGGCCGCCTTTACATCAGTCACGACATGGCCCAGGAGCTGGCGCTGCAGAGCGTGCCGGGACAGGACCTCCCGCTCAACACGCTGTCGCCGCGCGAGTTCGAAGTGTTCCGCCTGCTGGCGGAGGGCAAGTCCGTCGCCGACATCGCCCGCGTCCTTTCGCTGAGCCAGAAGACGGTGGCGAACTATCAGTCGCTGATCAAGCAGAAGCTCGAGGCCGACACAACCGCGCAGATGGTGTGGATCGCACTCAAGCGGGGGCTGGTCGGCAACACGACGGAGTGATGCAGCCTGCGGCTCCAGGCTCGTCGGGCGCCGCCGCTCCGGGAGAAACGCCCGGTGCCCTGCCACGATTTTCCCTGTTGTGGGAGCTCGCGCCACGCTAAGCTCTTCCCCGCACGACAGTTCGCTGAAGTGCTTTGAACACCTCCTAACTTTCCGGCCGGCGCTCGCGTCGGCCGGCCTTTTCTCGGCCCTTCCCTCCGTTTGCTAGACTGGTGCGTACGCGCGCCCTTTGTTGCGTGCGCGGAAGGGGGAGTATGCAACCAGTCGGCTTCATCGGCCTTGGCTTGATGGGCGGCCCCATGGCCGCCAACCTGCTCAAGGCGGGCTTCGAACTTACCGTCTACAACCGCACCGCGGGCAAGTCGCGCGCACTGGTCGATGCCGGGGCACGGGCCGCGCAACTGCCGCGCGATGTCGCCACGCCCGGCGGGGTCGTCGTGACCATGCTGGCAGATGACAGCGTGCTCGAAACGCTGACCAGCGGGCCCGACGGCTTCGGCGAGCGGCTGGGCGCAGGCGGACTGCATCTGTCCATGTCGACCATCTCGCCGCAGACCTCGGCCCGGCTCGCCGCCTGGCATGCGCAGCGCGGCAGCCAGTACATCGCGGCACCGGTATTCGGCCGGCCGCCGGCAGCCGCAGCTGCGAAGATGTGGATCGTCCAGTCCGGCGAGGCGTCCGCCAAGGCGCGGGCGCGCCCCGTGCTGGCTGCGATGGGCCAGGGGCTGTTCGATTTCGGCGAAGAGCCGGGCGCAGCCAACGTCGTGAAGCTGGCGGGCAACTTCCTGATCGGTTGTGTCCTCGAGGGCCTGGCCGAGGCGCAGACCCTGGCCGAGAAGAACGGGGTCGACCGCAAGGCGCTGGCGGATTTCCTCACGCAGACCATCTTCGCGTGCCCTGTGTATCAGAACTACGCTGCGGTCATTGCGGCGGGGCGCTCCGAGCAGGTCGGGTTCCTGCTGCGCCTGGGACTCAAGGATGTGAGACTGGTGCAGCAGATCGCCGATGCCAGCCACACGCCCATGCCCTTCGCGAGCGTGGTGCACGACCGGATGGTGTCCGCCGTCGCCAAAGGGCGCGGCGAGATGGACTGGACCGCGCTCGCGCTCAATGTGTCGGAGGACGCCGGCCTCGCGGCCGGGGCATGAGGGAGTGAGAGAGCAGGAACCCCGTCTCGCGCTCTCGCGCCGAGACTTCATCCGCTCGGCGCTGGCTGCGGGTTTGCTGGTCCCCGGCGGCATCGGCGGCCTGATCGGGCAGGCGCTCGCGCAGGGCAAGGGGCGGCCGGGCGTGAACCGCATGCGAGGCGAGGTGCGCGTGAATGGTCAGCCGGCGAAGCCCGGGACCCTCGTCAAGCCCGGCGATACTGTCACGACCGGGCCGAAGAGTTACGCCACGTTCGTGGTCGGCCAGGATGCGTTCCTCATGCGAGGAAACACCCGGCTCGAGCTGGGTGGTGTGGAGATGCTGGTGGATCTCGCGCGCATAGCGACCGGGAAGCTGCTCTCGGTCTATGCCAAAGGGCCGCCGCGCAAGATCGAGGGGGTGACCGCGACCATCGGCATTCGCGGCACCGGCGCCTACATCGAGGTGGAGCCCGAGCGCACCTATTTCTGCCTGTGCTACGGCGAGGCGGAGATCGTGCCCGTGGTCGCACCCGACGCCCGTGAGACCGTGCGCACCCGCCACCACGAGTCGCCGCGCTTTATCTACGGCAAGGGCCGCGCCACGGTGATGGAGAAAGCGCCAGTGATCAACCATCGAGACGACGAGCTGATCCTGCTCGAGTCCCTGGTCGGGCGCGTGCCTGCGTTCCTGCAGAGTCAGACCAACGAGTTCGGGCCGCAGTATTGATCCGGTTGTCGCGGCCGCCGTGAGACGGGTTGCGCTCCACTACGCTGGCAGCGGGGCAGCTCAGCGACTCCCCGCTACCGCGGCGCGGGTACGGGCCGCCAGGGCTCGCGCACCTGCGGAACCGCTGCAACCAGCAGAGACAGCGCGCGCGCAAGGCTTCGCTCTCCGGCCGCCGCGCCTTTGTAGTGACCCAGCCGCACGACGACCAGGTCGTGGGTCGGGATGATGATCGCGTACTGGCCGCCGGCGCCGGCCATGAAGTACGCATCCTCCGGCACCGGCCAGCGCCGCGTCCGGTTGAGCCAGAAGAACCCGCCGTAGACCGGCTCGGACCACGCGGGTGCGGGCGTGCGCACGAAGTCCACGAATCCCTCGGGGAGCAGGCGCTTGCCGTTCCAGACGCCATCCTGCAGATACAGCATTCCCAGGCGCAACCAGTCGCGGCCGGTGCCGAAGTCGTAGCCCTGCAGCAGGAAGTTCCCATACGGATCGGGCTCGATCACCATGTCGCGGATGCCGAGCCGGTCGAAGAGGTGCCGCTGCGGGTAGGACAGGTATTCCTCGCCGCGGGCGAGCGCGGCCTTCTTGATGAGATGGTTGACCACCAGCGGATCGGAGTTGCGGTAGCGTCCGACCGTGTTGGGTGGCCACTGCAGCGGGCGCGTGATCGCCCACTCGAACGCATCGATCGCACCCGTGTAGACGTAGAGATGATCGGGGTATCCGCGGGCGGGATCGAAGTCCGGGTCCTGTGGAGCGACGAAGCGCAGCCCGCTGGACATGCGCAGCAGATCCGCAATGCGGATGCCGCGCCGCGCGTCGCCGGGGTGTTGCCACTCCTCCACTGGCGCGGGCGCCCACAGGTTGTACACACCTTCCTGGATGAGCTGCCCCATCAATGTCGCCGTGACGCTCTTGCCCATCGACCAGCTTGGCAGCCGTGTCTTGCGGTCGAGCCCCGCCTGGTAGCGCTCGCCGATAATCCGCCCCCGGTACGCAACGACGAACGCAGCGGTCAGCGCTTCCGGCGGCTCGAATGCAGCGGCTACGGCGGCGGCGACCTTCGCCGCGTCGACTTCCGCCGGCAATGGCGTATCCGGCAGCCGATCGCCCATCGGCCAGCGTTGCGTGCTGGGGTCGGGGAGCGCCGATCGCACCCGCACCGGGCTGAAGAACACCGACTGCGCGCCGCGCGGCAGGGTAACGCAGCCCTGATCGTCATAGAACCTGGCCGTGCGCGTCACCCCGCTGGCCAGCCGCAGGTGCACCGCCTTGGCCTGCCGGTCTACCGAGGCGTCGGTCACCGCCCGCCGCTCGGCGCGCGGCGAGACGAAGAAGCCGTCCTCATCGGCAGCGGTTGCCGGGTCGCGGCCGGTGATGAAGATCGCCGAGCACAGGATCTTCGCGTAGCCCGCTGTCATGTGCTCGAGTGGGTCGCCCGGCGGCACCTGCCACGGCGTGGGCAGTTCCTGCGGCGGTCCCGCTTGCTGGGCGTTGACTGCGACGGCAGCCGACAGCAGCGCCGCGGTGAGCATCACGGAGCGTAACATCCGCGCCTCCACATCCAGGTTAGGCGCCACTCGCCAGCATCCGCGCCAGCTCGCCACTGTCCAACAGCGCTTCCACCTCCCTCGCCCCGCCTATCAGCACGCCCTTGACGAACACCATGGGCAGGGTCGGCCACCCGGTCCACATCTTGAGCGCAGTGCGGCGGCGCCAGGAGCCAAAGTAGCTGCCGTATTCGAGATAGTTGTAGCGGATCCCGTGCGCATCCAGGGTCCTGCGCGCACGGCGGGGGAACGGGTTCTGCGCCATGCCCACCACGACGACATCGTTGGAGGCGATTGCTGCCTGCACTTCGCGCACGATGTCGGCGTGGTTGTTGGCGACTTTGTCGCGGATCGCAGGGTGAAGCTGCGCTTCGGGGAGAATGCGGCGGGGCATGTCAACGGTGCACCGGCGCTGCGTTGGCCGGTAACCGATCCGCGAGCTGCCGCTCGAACATCCACCCGGGGTACTCGCGGGGCAGGCGGCTGACTTCGTCGAGGGTCTTGAGCTGTTCCTCCGACAGCTGCAGGCCGGTGGCGGCGACGTTGTCGCCCAGCTGTTCGAGGGTCTTTGCGCCGATGATCACGCTGGTAACCCCAGGCTGATGCAGGACCCACGCGAGCGCGACGCGCGCCACCGACACACCATGCGCTTGCGCGATCGGGCGCATTGCTTCGACGCAACGAAACGCGCGCGCCCGGTCCACCGGCGGGAAATCGAACGTGGTGCGGCGCGCCCCCTCCGGGCCGGCGGCGCTCTCGGTGAACTTTCCGCTCAGCAGCCCACCCGCGAGCGGGCTCCACACCAGGATGCTGAGGGTCTGATCGACCGCGCACGGCACGATCTCGCGCTCCAGATCGCGGCCGGCGATGGAGTAGTAGGCCTGGATGCTCTCGAAGCGGCTCCAACCCTGCCGCTCCGAGATGCCCAGCCCTTTCGTGATCTGCCAGGCGGCGTGGTTGGAGACCCCGATGTAGCGGACTTTGCCAGAGCGCACCACGTCCTCCAGCGCGCGCAGGGTCTCATCCAGCGGCGTAACCTGGTCCACGCCGTGGATCTGGTACAGATCGATGTGCTCCAACTGCAAGCGGCGCAGGCTCGCGTTGAGTTCGCTCATGATGTGCACGCGGGTGAGCCCCACGCGGTTGGCGGCGGGGCCCATGCGCACCCGCACCTTGGTGGCGATCACGAGGTCCTCGCGCGGCAGGCCGAGGTTGGCGAGCGCTTGCCCGACGATGCTCTCGGACCCGCCTTCGGAATAGACATTGGCGGTGTCGATGAAGTTGACGCCGGCTTCGAACGCGGCCTGGATCTGCGACTGCGCTTCCGGCACGCCGAGGCGGCCGACGACCTCCCAACGGCCTTTCCCGCCGTAGGTCATCGCGCCCAGGCAGATCTCCGAAACGTACAGGCCGGTGCGGCCCAGCAGGCGGTAGCGCATGGTGCGTCTCCTGTGTTTTGCATGCGTGGAAAAGCCAGCCACAGAGCAACCTTGGCCGATGTCCTGGCCGGCGGTCTGCTCCCTCTCCCCTCGTGGGAGAGGGCTGGGGAGAGGGGGCTTCCTGAGAGGGCACGGAGAACACAGAGAAATAATCAGGCGCCTGGCCGCAAGGTGCCGTCATTGCCCCACCACGTTGGTGCCAGGGACTGGCATTCTGGGAATTCACTCTGTGATCTCTGTGCTCTGCGTGGCTGCAAGGTGTTTGCGTCCGGCGGATCATCGCGGCGGGGCGGGCTCCCCGCCCTCGCAGTCGAAGTCGTCGTAGAACACGACTCGCTCACGATTACCGAGCGTGGCGAGATAAGCATTCTGGATCGCGTAGGCCTCACGCTCTTTCGCGCGCTCGCGCTCGCAGGCCTCCATCCGTTCGAACTTCGCATGCCCCTGCTGCAGATAGTGCACCAACTCGTGCAGCAGGGCGGAGCGAGCGAGCGGATCGTGCACGGGGTCCAGGTTCGCCGAGAGATAGATTCCCTCCCGCGGGAGGTAGGCGGCGCGCACGTTGCAGGGGGTGTCGCATACCTTCTGCTCGATGCGGTATTGCGGCAGCTGGAAGATAGGCGGCACCGCCTGCGTCCCTCGGTAGTCCGAAAGCGCTTCGATCGCTTCGACGAGGCGGCGGGCGAGAAGCGCCAGGTCCTGATCTGCGGGCCAGGGTTGCGAGTCCGCCGGCACCTGTCCCAGCGCCGGCGTGCTGGCCGGGCCGACGTTGCACAGTACCAAGGCAGCCAGAAAATACCGGCGAGCCGCGCCGGCACACGAGGCGTCGATCGGCTTGGGCAAAGCGCTTGCGCCGGCCGCCGGCGTATCCATGCTCCTGTTCATCATGCTTTGGTGCCGTTACTTCCCGGTCCGGGCCAGGGCCTCGTCGAGAAGTTCCAGCCAATGTCGCACCGGCAGCTTGGTGCCCGTCTGAATGTGCGCGAGGCAGCCGATGTTGGCCGTGGCGATCACATCGGGACGGTCCGACTCGAGGGCCTGGACCTTGTTGCCGAGCAACTGCCGCGAGAGCACCGGCTGCAGGATCGAATAGGTGCCTGCAGACCCGCAGCACAGATGTGCATCGGACACCGCTGTGAGCGTGAAGCCGGCCGGCATGAGCAGCGACTCGGCCAGCCCCCGGATCTGCTGGCCATGCTGGAGGGTGCAGGGTGAGTGCAGCGCTACGCGCGGGAGGCGGGCGGCGGGCGGCGGGAAGAGGGGCGCGAGGGCCGAACGCTCTGTAGTCAATACCTCCGAGGCGTCTTTGGTGAGCGCCGAAATGCGTTTCGCCTTGTGCGCATAGCGCGCGTCGCCGGCGAGGAGGTGACCGTACTCCTTCACCATTACGCCGCAGCCGCTGGCCGTCATCACGATGGCCTCGACACCCTGCTCCACGTGCGGCCACCACGCGTCGATGTTCCGGCGCATGTACTCCAATCCCTCGTCCTGGGCGTTGAGATGGTAGGACACGGCTCCGCAGCAGCCCGCCTTCGGTGCGGCGAGCAGCGAGATGCCGATCCGGTCCAGCACCCGCGCCAGCGCTGGATTGATCCCCGGGGCGATGGCAGGCTGCACGCACCCCTGCAGCACCAGCATGCGGCGGCGATGCCGTGGCGCCGGCCACGCCCCCGCACGCGCGGGTGCGGGTACCTTGCGCCGGATGCGTGCGGGCAGCAGCGGTCGTGCAAGCCGGCCGAGCCCGAGCAGCGGGTTGAACAGCATTCGGGCTGGGAAGGAGCGTGCGCAAGGCCTTGCGCTTGAGCGCTTCGGTCGTGGAGCGGCCGACACGCTGCTCGACGATGTTGCGGCCGATGTCGAGCAGGCGGCCGTACTTCACCCCCGAAGGGCAGGTGGTCTCGCAGGAGCGGCAGGTCAGGCAGCGGTCCAGGTGCAGCTGGGTCTTCGCGGTCACCTCGCGTCCCTCCAGCACCTCCTTCATCAGGTAGATTCGCCCGCGCGGCCCGTCCAGCTCGTCGCCGAGGAGCTGATAAGTCGGACAGGTCGCGGTGCAGAAACCGCAGTGCACGCAGGCGCGCAGGATGCTGTTGGCCTCCCGGCCTTCGGGGGTGTCCTTGATGAACTGCGCTAGGTTGGTTTTCATCTACTGCTATCTTGACCGCAGAGGCGCGGAGGCGCCAGAGAAACGCAAGAAAGCTTGATACCCTGATCCGATCCCGACGGGGCGAGTATGGCGCAGATAAGGCAGAGCTTGCCGTCCGGATACGGTGAGCTCGGTCTGCCCCCTCTCCCCAACCCTCTCCCACGAGGGGAGAGGGAGCGGTGGTACTCCTGTCCGCTGCTCCAGGTCCACTGGCGATCAGTTCTCCTGTTTTCCTCTGTGCCTCTGTGCCTCTGCGGTTCAATCGGGTTAGTTCAGAAATCAGGATGCAAGCGGTGCGGGCCGAAGATGCCCTTGCGGATCCAGCGCCGCCTTGAGCTTGCGGTGGAGGTCCAGCACGCCGGCATCGAGCCGCATGATGGGCGCGCCGGCCGCGTCCGCCGCGGAAGCGAGTGGCGTGGCCTCCGGCCTGGCGGGCCGCCGCGAATACCGTCTCGGCCGCAGCGTCGCCAGCGATCCATCGCAGGCTGCCGTTCCATTCGATCACCTGGCTGCCCGCCAAGCGCAACGGCGGGCTGGTCGATTTGATCGACAGGCGCCACAGCGGCCCTCCGCGGAAGGCATCGAGCCGCTGCTCACGGACCGACTCCAGAACGCGGCGGCCTCGGGCATCGGGATCGCCGCCGAGTTTGCGGCGGCCCGCCGCCACGCCGAGCGAGCTGCCGGACAGGCGCACGCTGAGCACACCGTCCGCGAAGCACGTCGCAGAGATCGGCAGCGGCTGCGCCGGCCCAGTGGTTCATCGCGTCGATCGCCTGCGCTTCGTCCATGTGGAAACGCAGCGTCACCTCCTCGTCCGGGCGCGGCAAAACCTTCAAGGAGGCTTCCAGGATCACGCCGAGGGTGCCGAACGAGCCCGTGAGCAGCCGTGAGAGGTCGAAACCGGCAACGTTCTTCATCACCTGGCCGCCGAAGCTGAGCACCTCACCTTTGGCGTCCAGCATCTTGACGCCCAGCACGAAGTCGCGCACCGAGCCCGCCGCAGCGCGTCGTGGCCCGGAGAAGCCCGCCGCCACGCATCCACCGAGGGTCGCCTCAAGCCCGAAGCCGGGCGGCTCGCAAGCCAGCATCTGACCGCCGCCGGCGAGCACTCGATCGATCTCCGCCAGCGCGGTCCCCGCGCGCGCGGTGATGACCAGCTCCGTGGGCTCGTACTCCACCACGCCGCCGTACGAACGCACGTCCAGCGGCTCGCCCTCCAGCGCGTAGGCGTAGAAATCCTTGGAGCCGCTGCCGCGAATGCGCAGTGGTCTGCGCTCAGTCGCCGCCTTGCGGATGGTTTCGGCGAGCTCTTCGATCATGAAGCTACAGAAAATCTTTCACCGCCAAGGACGCCAAGGACGCAAAGGAAACCCAGGGAGGATAAGAGCCGGTGGTGGTGCTGCGATCGTACGCAAACTAGCGGGATCCGACGCGAGGACGTCCCGCTTTGCACTCGGTTTTCCTTTGCGCCCTTTGCGTCCTTGGCGGTGTGAGATGTTGCTGGGTTCAAAACCGAGGCAGCTCGGGAAACTTTCTCCTGCCCGCGATGCACGTGCATCGCCCCGAACTCGGCGCAGCGGTGCAGCGTCGGCACCGCCTTGCCGGGATTGAGCAGCCCGCGCTGGTCGAACGCCGCCTTCACCGCGTGAAACGCGGTGAGCTCGCCGGGGCGGAACTGAACGCACATCTCGTTGATCTTCTCGATGCCCACGCCGTGCTCGCCGGTGATGGTGCCGCCCACTTCGATGCACAGGCTTCAGGATCCGGGAACCGAAGCGCACCGCCCGCTGCAGCTGGTCGTCGTCGTTGGCGTCGAACATGATGAGCGGATGCAGATTGCCATCGCCGGCGTGAAACACGTTGGGACAGGCCAATCCGAACTGCCTGGACAGCTCGGCGATGCCGTTGAGCACCTCGCCCAGGCGCTTGCGCGGAATGGTGCCGTCCATGCAGAAGTAGTCGGGCAGGATGCGCCCGACCGCGGGAAACGCGCTCTTGCGGCCCGACCAGAACTTCAGACCGCTCGGCTTCGTCGCGCGACAGGCGGATCTCGATGGCACCGCTCGCGCGCATCACCCGCGAGACCTTCTCGATCTCCGCGGCGACTTCCTCCTCGGTGCCGTCCGATTCGCACAGCAAGATCGCGGCGGCTTCCAGGGGATAGCCGGCATGCACGAACTGCTCGACTGCCTGGGTGGCGAGCTTGTCCATCATCTCCAGGCCGGCGGGAATGATGCCCGCGGCGATGATGCTGGCCACCGCGTCGCCCGGCCCTGATCACCGAGTCGAACGCCGCCAGCACGACCTGCGCCTTCACCGGCTTGGGCAGCAGCTTGATCGTGATCTCGGTGGTCACCGCGAGCAGCCCCTCCGAGCCGGTGAGCAAGGCGAGCAGATCGTAACCCGGCGCATCGAACCCGTCGCAGCCGATCTCCAGGATCTCGCCCTCGATCGTCACCACGCGCAGCTTGAGCACGTTGTGCACGGTCAGCCCGTACTTCAGGCAATGCACGCCGCCGGAGTTCTCGGCCACGTTGCCGCCGATGGAGCAAGCGATCTGGCTGGAGGGGTCGGGAGCGTAGTACAGGCCGTAGGCCAGCGGCGGCTTCGGAGATGGCCAGGTTACGCACGCCGGGCTGCACGCGCGCGATCCGGGCGACCGGATCGATCTCCAGGATGCGCTTCATCTTCGACAGGCCGAGCGTGACGCCCTGTGCGTGCGGCATGGCGCCGCCCGAGAGCCCGGTGCCGGCGCCGCGCGCGACCACCGGTACGCCGCCTCGTGACAGAGACGCAGGACCGCGCTCACCTGCGCTTCGTCCTCGGGCAGTGCCACGGCCAGCGGCAGCTGGTGATAGGCAGTCAGGCCGTCGCACTCGAACGGCCTCAGGTCCTCCGCCGCATGCAACAGGCAGGCGGGCGGCAACACTGTACCCAGACGCCGCACCAGCTCGGCCTTGTCCATGTAGCCGGAGCGACGGCGTCGAGGGTTTCGGGTTTGCCCATTGCTCAGTTCGATCCTGTGATCAGGATGGCGCGGAAGTCGTTCACGTTCGTGAGCGTCGGGCCGGTCACGACGAGATCACCGATGGCCGAGAAGAACGAATAGCCGTCATTATCGGCAAGGCGCGATTTCGCGTCCAGACCACTTGCGGCTGCGCGGGCGAGCGTATCGGGAGTAACCACGGCTCCGGCATTGTCTTCCGTCCCGTCCACCCCATCGGTGTCGCCCGCCAGCGCGAAGATGCGCTTTCGTCCCCGTCCAGCGCCACCGCGAGGGCCAGCAGAAACTCGACGTTGCGCCCGCCGCGCCCGTTGCCGCGTACCGTAACCGTGGTCTCGCCACCCGATAGCAGCACGCACGGCGCTTTGGCCGGCTGGCCGTGGCGTAACGACCTGGCGGGCGATACCCGCATGCACCATCGCCACTTCGCGCGACTCGCCCTCCAGGCTGTCGCCCAGGATCACGGGGTGATACCCGCCGCGAGCCACCTCGGCCGCGGCCTCGAGAGATTGTTGGGGCGCGGCGATGAGATGGGTTTCGATCCCCGCCAGGCGTGGATCGCCGGGCTTGGGGGTCTCGTCCCGCGCTGCACGCAATGCTCCACGCGGCCTTCGGCTCGGCGATGCCGTACTTGTCGAGAATCCCCAGCGCATCGGCGAAGGTCGTGCGGTCGGGGACGGTCGGGCCGGAGGCGATGACGGCAGGATCGTCGCCGGGCACGTCCGAGATGGTCAGCGTAACAACCTTGGCGGGGTGGCACGCCGCAGCCAGCCGACCGCCCTTGATGGCGGAGAGGTGCTTGCGGACGCAGTTCATCTCGGCGATATTCGCCCCGCTCTTCAGCAGGGCGCGGTTGATCGCCTGCTTGTTCTGCAGGGTCAACCCGGGCGCCGGCAGCGACAGCAGAGCGGAGCCGCCGCCCGAGATCAGGCACAGCACGAGATCATCCGCCGACAGCCCCTGCACCATCCGCAGGATGCGCTGGGCGGCCTGCTGTCCGGCGGGGTCCGGCACCGGATGCGCCGCTTCTACGACTTCGACGCGTTGGCAGGGCGCATGATGCCCGTAGCGGGTGACCACCAGTCCGGTCAGCTTGCCCGGCCAATTGTCTTCCACCGCTCTTGGCCATGGTCGCCGCCGCCTTGCCCGCACCCACCACCAGCGTGCGGCCGCGCGGCGGCTGGGCAGGAAGGGCGGGACGCACTTGTCCGGCATCGCGCGCGCGACCGCCGCGTCGAACATCGCTCGCAATAGCTGTGCGGGGCTCCAAATTCACAGATCAATCCCTGAACTGGGCCTTAGCGGACCCCGGCACACCCGCAAGCTCGTCGCGATACTTGTCGCCGACATCGCTGGCTCAACTGCTTCGTGGCTGTGACACAACCGGCGTCAACCCACCCTTCTTCGCATGGGCGACGAAGTCACGGTCGAAGCTGTACATCGCCTCGGCGGAGCTGCTCAACGCCAGATGCATTGCGTCACCGAAGTCCATGCCTGCCTCGAACCAGCTCAAGGCTCGCAGCACCGCCTCCGGCTGCAAAGCGCTGAGGTTCGGAAGCCGAGTAGATGCCTCAAGCCTCTGCCGATGGCCTCTCGGTCGCAGTCATTCACGCGCAGCACCCAGACCAGCTCGAGCAGCACGGTTGGCGGAACGATCACCGGGGCGCTGGCGAGCAAGGCCGCCGCTGCCCTTGCCTGCCTGGGCTCATCGTTCAGCAGGTAGCGGGCCAGCACATTGGTATCAACGGCGATCATCTGCGGCTACCGCGATCCTCACGAAGCACCAGCTCACCGATGCGCCTCTCGGTTTCTTCCCGGGAAAGGCGCTGGCGGCCTTTCCGGGCCAGGAGGCCAAGACCATCGCGCACCCTGGTCGCCGGGAGTGGCGGCAGCGGAGCAGAAGGACGCCCGCCTCCGGTGAGGATCACTTCGAACTCGCGTCCCGGGCGACCAGTCCTTGGCCTTGCGGATCTTCTTGGGAATCACGATCTGGCCCTTGGTCGAGAGCTTGACGCTTGCCATGGCGGTGCGCCCTGAGTAAGACGGCGAAGTAAGACGGCAATGATACGGCGGCTGACGCCCCGCGTCCATGGGTCCATGGGACTGTGCGTCCACGTTTGCAACTGCCGTTGTGCGGCGGCTTCGAGCTCTGCCAGTCCTCTGCGCCCTTCGTCTCTGCGGGTCTACTGAGCCGAGGTAAGGCTTCACCCACCCGAGACCCGCCTCGGTGGAATCGGCGGGCCGGTACTCGCATCCGATCCAGCCCTGGTAGCCGACCTTGTCGATATGCTGGAAGAGAAAGGCGTAGTTGATCTCGCCGGTGCCCGGCTCGTGGCGGCCGGGGGTGTCGGCGAGCTGCATGTGCGCGATCTTGTCGAGGTTCCTCTCGATGGTGGGCGCCAGATCGCCCTCCATGATCTGCATGTGGTAGATGTCGTACTGGAAGGCGAGGTTGGGCACCTGCGCATAGTGCATGATGTCGAAGGCCTGCCGCGAATAGTTGAGGTAGAACCCCGGAATGTCGCGGGTGTTGATGGCTTCGATCAGCACCTTGATGCCGTGCTTGGCGAGCTCCTTGCCGGCGAAGCGCAGGCTGGCGATGTAGGTCTCGCGCATTTTCTCGTCGTTGACACCGCGTGGCTTCAACCCCGCCATGCAGTGCACCTGCTTGCAGCCCAGCGCCACGCGCATAGTCGACGGCCTTGCCCACGCCCTCCTGAAATTCGCCCGCACGGGCCGGATCGCAGGCGAGCCCGCGGTCGCCGGCATTGAAGTCCCCGGGCGGCATGTTGAACAGCACCACCTGCAGGTTGTTCTTGCGGACGGTCTCGGCGAGCTGGTTCTTGTCGTAGGCGTACGGGAACAGGAACTCGACCCCCTTGAATCCCGCCTTCGCTCGCGGCCGCGAAGCGGTCCAAGAAAGTCCACCTCGTTGAACATCATGGACAGGTTGGCGTTGAACTTCGGCATGCTTTCGCTCCGCTCGAGGCATCGATTCTGTAACCAATGTGCCGTGAGGCACCGATTCTAGAGCAAAACCGCTTCTCACGAGATCGAAAGGATGTCTCAGGATTAACGCATCTGTGACGGTAGCCGCGCACGCGCTTGAATCCGTCGCCCATGAGTCGCGGCGCAAGCGGGGTGTTGATGGCGGGCAGGCTATAATCCGGTCACGCCCGTCCTGTATCCAACGCCACATGACACGCTTCACCGGAACCGAAAGCTACATCGCCACCGAAGACCTGATGATGGCGGTGAACGCCGCCATCACCCTGGAGCGCCCGCTGCTGATCAAGGGCGAGCCCGGCACCGGCAAGACCATGCTGGCCATCGAGGTGGCCAGGGCGCTTGGACGGCCGCTCGTGCAGTGGCACGTCAAGTCGACCAGCAAGGCGCAGCAGGGGCTCTACGAGTACGACGCGGTGTCGCGCCTGCGCGATTCCCAGCTCGGCGATTCGCGCGTGCAGGACATCGCCAACTACATCAAGCGCGGCCCGCTCTGGGAGGCGTTCGAAGTCGGACGTGCCGTCGGTGGTGCTGATCGACGAGGTCGACAAGGCCGACATCGAGTTCCCCAACGACCTGCTGCGCGAGCTGGACCGGATGGAGTTCTACGTCTACGAGACCCAGCAGCTGGTGCAGGCGCGCCACCGGCCCAACCATCATCATCACCAGCAACAACGAGAAGGAGCTGCCCGACGCGTTCCTGCGCCGCTGCTTCTTCCACTACATCCGCTTCCCCGACAAGGAGACGATGGAGCGGATCGTCGACGTGCACTATCCCGGGAATCAAGAAGACCCTGCTCCGGGAGGCGCTGGAGGCATTCTTCGAGATCCGCGAGGTGCCGGGGCTGAAGAAGAAGCCGTCCACCTCGGAGCTGCTGGACTGGCTGAAGCTGCTGATGGCCGAGGACATTCCCCCCGACGTGCTGCGCTCGCAGGACCAGCACAAGATCGTGCCGCCGCTGCACGGCGCGCTGCTCAAGAACGAGCAGGACGTGCACCTGTTCGAGCGGCTGGTGTTCATGTCGCGCAGACAGCGGTGAGGCGTAAGGCGTGAGGCGTGAGGCGTCCGTCTCACCCCCGGTCCCTCTCCTCGGCGCGACGCGGGAGAGGGGAGTCACTTCGCCTCACGCCTCACGCCTCACGCCTCACGTCACGCGGATGCTGATCGACTTCTTCTTCGAAGTGCGCAAGAGTCGGCGTCCCGGCGACGCTGAAGGAGTTCCTCACGCTGATGGAGGCGCTCGAGAAGCACGTGATCACAGGCAGCGTGGACGACTTCTACTGGCTCGCGCGCGTGTGCCTGGTGAAGGACGAGTCGCACTACGACCGCTTCGACCGGGCGTTCGCCGCCTACTTCAAGGGCATCGAGCAGCTGCCGCCGGATCTGCTGGCGCAGATCCCGGAGGAGTGGCTGCGCCGGCTCGGCGAGCTGAACTTGAGCGAGGAGGAGAAGGCGCTGATCCAGTCGCTGGGCGGCTGGGAGAAGCTGATGGAGACGCTGCGCCAGCGCCTGGAGGAGCAGAAGGGGCGCCATGAGGGCGGCTCGAAGTGGATCGGCACCCGCGGCACCTCTCCCTTCGGCGCCTACGGCTACAACCCCGAGGGCGTGCGCATCGGCCAGGCCGGCTCGCGCAACCGCAGCGCGGTCAAGGTCTGGGACCGGCGCGAGTTCCGCAACCTCGACGACAGCGTCGAGCTGGGCACGCGCAACATCAAGATCGCGCTGCGGCGGCTGCGGCGTTTCGCGCGCGAAGGCGCGCCCGAAGAGCTCGACCTCGACGACACCATCCGCTCGACCGCGCGCAATGCCGGCTGGCTGGATCTGAAGATGGTGCCCGGAGCGGCACAACGCGGTGAAGGTGCTGCTGTTCCTCGACGTGGGCGGCTCCATGGACGACCACGTGAAGGTCTGCGAAGAGCTGTTCTCCGCCGCCCGCACCGAGTTCAAGCACCTGGAGTACTTCTACTTCCACAACTTCGTCTACGAGACCGTGTGGCGGGACAACCGGCGGCGCCACAACGAGCGCTTCCCGCTGCTCAACCTGCTGCACACCTACCCGCACGACTACAAGGTCGATCTTCGTGGGCGACGCCACGATGAGCCCCTACGAGATCGCCTACCCAGGCGGCTCCATCGAGCACCACAACGAGGAGGCCGGAGCGGTCTGGATGCAGCGCCTGCTCGATGTCTACCACAAGGCGGTGTGGCTCAACCCGCAGCCGGAGGACCGCTGGGGCTACTACGAGTCGATCGGCATGGTCCGCCAGCTCCTGGGCGAGCGGATGTATCCGCTCACGCTCGGCGGGCTGGAACAGGGCATGCGCGAGCTCAGCCGGTAAGTGGAGGTCAGTGCTGGGTGTTGAGTACGAAGTACCGAGTGCCAGGTAGTGAGTGCCGAGTGCTGGATGCGTGGTCGCCGTAAATCGATCAACGGGTGTTCAAGAAACGCCCTCTCCCTTGACGGGGGAGGGTAGGGGGAGGGAGAGGGTGAATCCGAAAGGCGTTCCCCGCGACCTCGAACGAACCAAGGAGCCCATCATGAAACTGCTGATACGTGCCGCTGTAGCGCTGACCCTGTCCGGGACCACGCTGTGTTTCGCAGACGACGCAAAGATCGAGTATCTCAAACCGCGACGGACTGCTCAACGTACCGAGCTTCTCCCAGGTCACCACCGCAAGCGATGGGAAGCTCGTATTCGTGAGTGGGCAGGTGTCATGGGACGAGAAAGGCAATGTCCTTCACGCCGGCGACCTCGAGGCGCAGACGCGCAAGACCTACGAGAACGTGAAGCTGGCGTTGGCTGCGGCCGGCGCGACGTTCGACGATGTCGTGAAGTTCACCGTGTACGTGAAAAATCTCGACACGGAGAAGTGGCGCTTGATCTCGAAGGTACGCAGCCAATACCTGTCGAAAGAACGTCCCCCGGCCAGCACCATGATCGGCGTAACCGGCCTGGTCTACGCCGACTTGCTGATAGAGATAGAGGCGTACGCGGTGGTGAAGCGATAAGCCGCTCTGCAACTCAGGACTCTGTTAGCAGAGAGGGCGATGTAGTATATCGCGGCCAGGGAGGCTCGTACTGATTCCGCTACTGCCGGCTCAGGTGCCACAGACGAAGCGAGGGCCATGGAGACCGTCACCCCGGCCGCAGGCAACGGTGCATTGGATCTCCCAGCGGCGGCCGCCCGGTATTTCGATGCGAGCATGTGGCTCACGCTGGGAGCGGCACTGCTCGTCAGCACCGCTGCTTTCATCGTCATGCGGTGGTACGTGCGGGCACTCTTTCGCGAGAGCCAACGTAGCGCTTCCCTTCCCGAGGCTGGGGACGGTGTGGGCGCCGCGTTTCTCCGGCCAGGCATACCGACGAGCCGTCCCCTGGAGATCCGAAATGAGACTCCGCGGGGCTCTGCCAGCGCACCACCGGCACGGTCGCCGGCCTTTCGGCACGCGCAAACCGCTTTCCGCCGTGCGGCACTCTTCTACGCCTTAGCCGGCTGCGCCTACGCGGCAACGTCCACCGGGTTGCTCTTCTTGTTCGGGGCCTACGGTCTGCCGTCCACGCCATCGCGGTTGACCATGCTCGCGTCTTACGCCGCTGTGTTTTGGTCGTGGTCTTCGATCACAGTGGTCGCGCTTGCGCTGTTTTTCGGCCCCCACCGCCGCGTACGCTGGCTCCTGATCCTGGGGTACTTGAGCGTGCTTCCAGCCGCGGGAGTGCTACTGAAGTTCGGAGGCGCTGCGCCGCTTCCATTCACAGACGTCGGGCTCATGCCCGAGGACGAGGCGATTCTGCTGCTCGCGTTCGCCAGCGCGGTGATGGAGCAACCGGTCAGCGCTGAGACGGTGACGTTCTCGCCGCTCTCACAACCGGTTGTGTTCTGGAGTCTGAGCGCAGCACCGGTGCTGCTTCCGTTGCTTACCTTCAACCGATTCATTCGCGGCACCGTAGGCCCGCTGTTTCTCGTCGTGGCACTCCTGTTGGTCCTGTCGACCTTTGTCATCCTGGACTCCATTCTCTACACCGCCCCCGGGGTATGGCTCGTACAGCGTGTCAGGGGAATGTTTGGCGGTTCCAGCCTTGTCGTACTGATCATGGCCAGCTTCGCGCTTTCCGCGATCGCTGGCTGGTTCGGGCTGCGCTGGATCGTCAACCGTTATCGCCGCAAGCAGTCAAGCGATCAGACGTTCTTGTTCGACGCTCTGTGGCTGTCTGTTTCGCTATGGGCATGCGTCTATCTCATGGGCAATGGCGGCCCGTTTCTCTATTTGCTTGGACTGCTGCCCTTTGCCCTGTACAGGGTAAGCGTTGGATACTCCCTCGCGCGGCTCGCGGCGTCCGCCGCGACCCTTCCGAATGCGCGCTTGCTTTTTCTCCGTGTATTCGGTTCGCCGAGCCGATCCGAGCGGCTCTTTGACCTGCTCGCCGCTCGCTGGCGGTACGCGGGCAGCATTCAGCTGATCAGCGCCACGGACGTCGCCCGGGGTCGCTTCGAGCCCGATGAGTCTCCTCGATTTTCTCGCCGGCCGGCTGGGCACGGCCTATATCAGCAGCATTGGCGATCTTGACCGGCGCATTGCCGGGCTCGACTTTCGGCGCGATCCGGATGGGCGCTATCGCGTCAACGAATTCTTTTGTCGCGCGGACACGTGGCAGCCGACAGCGACGCGGCTGATGGCGCAAAGCGATCTGGTGGCGATGGACCTGCGTGGTTTCACGCCCGAGAGGAAGGGTTCCATCTTCGAGCTCGGGGCCCTGATCGATGGAGTCACGCTCCATCGCGTAGTCCTGCTCATCGATGCGACCACCGACGAGCCGTTCCTGAGAAGCGTGCTGAGTGAACTATGGCAAAGAATGGATCCGGACTCGCCAAACGTGTCCGATGGGAGCGCCCAGGTAGCGATGATGGATCTGGCTTGCGGCTATCCGGCCGCAGTACGCCGTCTCATGCAGCTCGGTGATGAGGTCTGTGCATGATAAGTAGATATCCCTCCCCCTTTGAGGGGGAGGGCCAGGGTGGGGGTGCAACGCATGCGCTGTGGCGATGCCGGTGCCTCACCCCATCCCAGCCTTCCCCCTCGGGAGGGAGAAGGGCACATGACTTCGCCACATGCGTGTCACCCCGTCGCACTACGTGGAGCATTATCTCTCGACCTGCGTGCTTGCCGGCTCGTTCGCGGGCGCAAGAAATCGCGCCGCGAACTCCTCCGGCGCGACGGCGGGGCTGAACAGATAGCCCTGATAGCGGTCGCATCCGAGCTCGCGCAGGACCTCGAGCTGGCGTTGCGTCTCCACGCCCTCGGCCACCACGTCGAGCTTGAGCTTCTTGGCCATGGCGACCACGGCGCTGACGATGGCCGCATCGTCGGGCTCCGAGACGATGTCGCGCACGAACGAGCGGTCGATCTTGACCGTGTCGATGGGCAGGCGCTTCAGGTAGCTCAGCGAGGAGTAGCCGGTCCCGAAATCGTCGACCGCGATCCCGCACCCAGCTCGCCGAGCTGGCGCAGCACGCGGGCATGCTCGGCGACGTTGGAGGCGAGCAGGGTCTCGGTGATCTCGAACTCGATGCGCGCGGGATCGACGCCGAACTCGCCGATGGTCGCGCGCACGCGCTCGAGGAACTGGGCGCTGTCGCGCAGCTGGCCGATGGACAGGTTGACCGCCACGCGCAGCCCGGGAACGCTTGCCAGCCCGCAACTGCCGGCAGGCCGCCCGCAGCACCCAGTCGCCGATAGGGGCGATCAGCCCGCTGTCTTCGGCCAGCGGAATGAACTTGCCGGGCGAGATCTCGCCCCACTCGGGGTGGTGCCAGCGGATCAGCGCCTCGGCGCCGACCAGCCGGTCGGACATCGCGTCAAGTTGCGGCTGATAGGCGAGCCGGAACTGCTCGCCCTCAAGCGCCTCGCGCAGCGCGGTCTCGAGCAAGATGGCGCTCCACCGCGCGCTGGTTCATCTCGCTGGAGAAGAACTGCACGGCGTTGCGGCCCATCCCCTTGGCGTGATACATCGCCGTGTCCGCGTGGCGCATCAGGGTCGCGGCGTCGTCGGCGTCGGTCGGGAAGATGCTCACGCCGATGCTGGCGCTGGTGACCAGCGTGTGCGGGCCGATGCAGAACGGGTCGGACAGGCAGCGCAGGATCTTGTCGGCGATGAGCCTGGCTTCGTCGGCGCTGTGCAGCGCGTCGAGCACGACACGAACTCGTCGCCGCCCAGGCGGGCGAGCGTGTCGCTCTCGCGCAGGCAGCTCGCGAGCCGGCGGGCCACCGCCCGCAGCAGGTCGTCCCCGACCTCGTGGCCGAGGCTGTCGTTGACGTGCTTGAAGCGGTCCAGGTCGATGAACATCAGGCCCACCCAGTCGCTGCGCCGGCGCGCGGTGGCCAGCGCGTGCTGCAGTCGATCGTTCAGCAGCAGGCGGTTAGGCAGGCCGCTCAGCGGGTCGCGCGTGGCGAGCTCGGCGATGCGCGCTTCGGCCTGCTTGCGTTCGGTGATGTCGCGGGCGGCGCCGCGCTGACCGATGCGCTGCCCGGCTTCGTCGAACATGCCCACCGCATTGATCAGCAGCCAGCGCTCCTCGCCGCTCTTGGTGACGATGCGCTGCTCGAGGTCGCGGAAGGAGCCGTCGGGTCTGTTGATGCGAGGCGAGCCAGTCGCGTACCCGCTCGGCCTCGCCAGGCGCGGTGAACTGCGCCGGGGCTGCGGCCGCAGCAGCTCGGCCTCGCTGTAGCCCCACACGCTCTGCACCCGGCTGGAGACATAGGTGAAGCGTCCCTCCAGGTCGTTCTCCCAGACGAACTCGCTGGCGGCGGCGGTGAAGTCGCGGAACCGGGTCTCGCTCTCCCGCACCGCCTGCTCCATCGCCCTGCGCTCGGTGATGTCGGTGAATACCGAGAGCACGGCGCGGCTGCCGTCGCTGCGCGTGATGCCGGACTTGCGCACCAGCATCCAGCGCTTGGCGCCTTGCAGCGTGACGCCGCGCTCGTAGACCACCGGTTCGCCGCCCTTGAGCGCGGCCTCGTCCGTGTGCCAGACCTGGCGCGCCTCTTCCGCCGGGATCAGACCGGAATCGTCCTTCCCGAGGATCGCCTCTCGGCGCGCTAGCCGACGATCCGGCAGAAAGCGTCGTTGACCGCGACGAAGCGGTGCTGCCTCGTCCTTCACCGAGATCGGGTCCGGCACCGCATTCGATCAGCTCGTCGAGGAATTTGCGCGACTCGGCCAGGTGCTGCTCGGCGCGCTTGTGTTCAGTGATGTCCCGGCCGGTTCCGCGCTGCCCGACCGGTTGCCGTCCGCATCGAGCAGACCGACCGCGTTTACGCGGACCCAGCGCACCTCCCCATGCCTGGAGACGAGCTGGTGCTCGAAGTCGCGCAGGGATGCCATCCGCCCCCATGTTCTGCGTCAGCCACTCGCGCACCCGTGGCGATCCCCTTCCGGCATGAGGTCGATAGGCTTGCGCCCGACCAGTTCCTCGGGGCGGTAGCCGCAGAGGGCCTCGATGCCTTCGGAGAGGTAGGTGAAGTGGCCCTCCAGATCGACTTCCCACACGTATTCGCCGGCCGCGCCGGCGGCGTCGCGGAAGCGGATGGCATTGTGGAGCAGGGCTTGCTCGGCGGCGCGCTTGTGGCGCTGATGCTCCAGCCCGTCGAGCGCCAAGGACAGGTTGCGGGAGAGCTTGTCCAGCAGATCGAGCGCAATCGCCGAGAGCTCTTCGGCGGCATGGGCCGCGACCTGCAGCAGCGCGACCGGATGCCCGCCGCACAGCAGCGGGAAGCCTGCCGCGGCCGCCGGCGGGGGCACGCTGCGCAGTCGCCTGACCCGCGGCGGTGTACGTGCGCTCCGGCGTGGCATGACGCGCTCGATCGGCGTCGGCTCGCCGGCGCTCGCAACCGTGACCAGCTCCTCGGTCTTCAGGATCGGAGACGCACACCGACGCGCTGCGAAGGCCGCCCTGCACGAGCATGCGCAGAGCTCCCGATACAGGGCTTCGCAGTCGCGCGCCTGCAGGATGACGCCGTGCACATCGACGACTGCCGCCGCCAGCCCCGTTCCGAGGGGGGCCGGGCTGGTGCGATGGCTATCGGCGGGGTTCGTGGATGGCGCCGCAGATGGGCGCAGGGAAGGCATTGCGGTGCGATGAACGATGGAGGATCTGCCCAGGCAGAGAGCTACAACCGTGCCTGCCGGATTTGACAATGCTTGGACCTGCCTGCCCTGCGCTGGCCGCCAGAGGGCAGCGGCTGCGGAGCACCCTGACGCCCAGCCGCGCTCAAGAGTTGGAAACGCGAAGATCGAGCTGGTGCGGCGCGAGGAAGCGCACGGCCGCCTCGATCGCCGGCACCGGCCGGCTGAACAGATAGCCCTGGTACTCGTCGCAGCCCAGGCGCTGGAGCGCCTCGAGCTGGCCGCGCGTCTCCACGCCCTCGGCGGTGGTCTGCAGCTTGAGGCTGTGCGCCATGGCCACCACCGCGTCGACGATGGCGGCGTCCCCGGGGTCGGTCTCGATGTCGCGCACGAAGCTGCGGTCGATCTTGAGCGTGTCGATGGGCAGCTGGCGCAGATACGACAGCGAGGAGTAGCCGGTGCCGAAGTCGTCCACCGCGATGCGCACGCCGTCCTGGCCGAGCTTGCGCAGCACCGCGATGTTCTCCTCGGCGTTCTGCAGCAGCAGCGACTCGGTCATCTCCAGCTCGAGGTAACGCGGGTCCAGGCCGGTGCTGCTCAGGATCCGCGACAGCCCGCGCGAGAACTCGCGCGGCTTGTTGAGCTGCCGCGCGGAGATGTTGACCGCGATCTTGATCGGCGGGTAGCCGGCGTCCTGCCAGGCCTTGGCGCGCTGGCAGGCGCTGCGCAGAACCCACTGTCCGATCGGCTCGATCAGCCCGGATTCCTCGGCCACGGCGATGAAGGTCTTCGGGTTCGAGCAGGCCGCGCTCGGGATGCTGCCAGCGCAGCAGCGCCTCCATGCCCACCACCTGCGCCGCTGCGGATGTCGACCTGCGGCTGGTAGAACAGCACGAACTCCTGGCGCTCGATCGCCAGGCGCAGCGCCGTCTCCAGGTTGTGCCGCTCGACCGCGCGCACGTTCATCTCCGGGGAGAAGAACTGGTAGTTGTTGCGGCCCTTCTCCTTGGCGTGGTACATCGCCGTGTCGGCGTTCTTCATCAGGGTGCGGTCGTCGTCGGCGTCCAGCGGGAAGATGGCGATGCCGATGCTGCACGAGGTGGTCAGCGTATGGCCGGCGACCTCGAACGGGCGAGCCAGCGCCTTGATGATCTTGGCCGCCACCTGGGCGGCGTCTTCGGCATGCTGCAGGCCTTCGAGGGTGACGACGAACTCGTCCCCGCCCAGGCGCGACAGCGTGTCGCCCTTGCGGATGCAGCCGTCCATGCGCGTGGCGACCTCCTTGAGCAGCAGGTCGCCGACCTGGTGGCCGAGCGAGTCGTTGATGTACTTGAAGCGGTCGAGGTCGATGAACAGCACCGCCAGCGATTGGCCGCTGCGGCGTGCGGCGACGATGCCCTGCTCGAGGCGGTCGTTGAACAGCACGCGGTTGGGCAGCTCGGTGAGCGGATCGCGGGTGGCCAGACGCTGGATGTGCGCCTCGGCGGTCTTGCGATCGGTGACGTCGCGCCCGGTGCCGCGCAGCCCGACGAGCTGGCCGGCTGTCGTCGAAGATGCCCACGGCGTTGACCAGCAGCCAGCGGGTGTCGGCGTTGCGCGTGAGGATGCGGTGCTCGAGGTCGCGGAAGGAGCCGTCCGGGCGCGCGTTCTGGGCCAGCCACTCGCGTACCCGCTCGGCCTCCCCGGGAGGCATGAAGTCGTAGGCGGTGTGGCCGATCAGCTCCTGGTCGGTATAGCTCCACACGCTTTGCACCCGGCTGGAGACGTAGGTGTACCGGCCCTCGAGGTCGGCTTCCCAGACGTATTCGCCGGCGGCATCGGCGAAGTCGCGGAACCGCGTTTCGCTCTCGCGCAGCGCCGCCTCCGCCGCCAGCCGCGCCTCCTCGCGCTGGAAGTTGTCCAGCGCGAAGGACAGATTAGTGGCGAGCTTCTCCAGCATGCCGATCAGCTCGTCGTCGAAGAACCCGACCTGGTCGGCGTACAGGTGCAGCGTGCCGACCACCCGGCCTTCCCGGTGCAGCAGGAAGGTCGCCTGCGCGCGCACGCCCAGGGCGGCGAGGATCTCGCGCCAGGGCCGGTTGCGCGGATCGCCGGTGATGTCGTTGGAGATGTAGTTGCAGCCGGTGCGGATAGCGTGGGCGGAGGGCCCCTGGCCCTCGGGCCGGGCGGCGTCGACGGACACCGTGAAGCGCTCCGTGTAGCCCTTGTGCTCGCCGGCGGAGGCGACCGTGGGCGCCCACCCGGTCTGATAGTCGATCATGGCGATGCGGGCGAACACGAAGTGGCCGTACTCCACCACGATCCGGCAGATGTCGGGGAACAGCTGGGCGGTGTCCTTGCTGTGGATGATGGCGTCGTTGGCCTCCGTCATCGCCGCGTACATGTCCTTGAGCCGCGCGATGCGGCGCTCGGTCAGCTTGCGCTCGGTGATGTCCTGGCCGGTGCCGCGGTAGCCGAGGAACTCGCCGCGTGCGCCGAAGATGGGCTCGCCGCTCACCGAGATGTGACGCGTGCGGCCGTCCGGATCCGGCCGCATCAGGTGCAGGTCGCGGAAGGTGCGGCGCAGCTCCAGGTCCTGCGCGTGATTGCCTCTGCGCTCCTCGCGCCTCCCAGCGGAAGGGCAGCTCGAGCAGCGTCTTGCCCAGCGCGGCCTCGGGGTCGATGCCGCCCTTGGACGGCGCCTCGGCCGAAAGATAGGTGTAGCGGTGATTGGCGTCCTGTTCCCACATCCAGTCGGCCGACAGGTCCAGCAGGCTGCGCAGGCGCGCCTCGCTGCCCCGCAGCGCCGCCTCCACGGCCTTCAGGTTGGAGATGTCGATGAGCGAGGACACCACCACCAGGCTGCCGTCCGGGCGCGGCAGCGTGTACTTGCGCACCAGCATCCAGCGCAACTGGCCGTTGAGCAGGTAGCTGTGTTCGTACTGCACCGGCTTGTCGGAGGTGAGGGACTCGAGGTCCAGCTTCCAGACGAACTCGACCTCCCCGGGCGGCAGGATCAGGCTGTCGTCGTGCCCGACCAGCTCCTCGCGAGCGCGCCCGGCGAGCTGGCAGAAGGCATCGTTGACGTGCACGTAGCGGTGCTCCCGGTCCTTGACCGTGACCGGGGTGGGGATCGCGCTGATCAAGGCGTCGAGGAACTTGCCGCTCTCGGCCAGTGCGCGCTCGGCCTCTTTCTGGCGACTGACGTCGCGCCCCACCCCGCGATAGCCGGTGAACTCGCCGCGCGCATCGAAGATGGGCTCGCCGCTGACCGTCACCCACTGGCCGCTGGGCCGGTGGCGCACCAGCAGGTCGCGGAACGGGCGGCGCGCGAGCAGCGTGGCCATGTGCTCCTGGCACATCGCCTCCGACTCCCACTCCAGGTCCAGCTCGAAGCGCGACTTGCCGAGCATGTCGTCTTCGGGAACCTTGGCGTTGCCGTTGCTGCCCGCGGAAACATAGGTGAAGCGCAGCTGCGTATCCTGCTCCCAGTACCAGTCTACCGACAGCTGGGTCAGGCCGCGGAAGCGCTGCTCGCTCGCGCGCAAGCGCTCTTCGGCCGCCTTGCGCGCGGTCACATCCAGCAGCAGGAGCACGACTACCCGGCTGCCGTCGGGACGGGTAAGACCGGTCTTGCGCACCAGCATCCAGGTGATCTGGCCGTCGATCGGGTAGGGGCGCTCGTACTCGACCGGGCCCGCGCCCTCCAGGGTGCGGCGGTCGGTCTCCTGGAAATAGGTTGCGTCTTCGGCTGAGAAGAAGTCGAAGTCGTTCTTGCCCAGGATGTCCGGCAAGCCGCGGCGGAAGAAGCGGGCAAACGCGCTGTTGGCGGCGACGTAGCGGTGCTGGGCGTCCTTGACCAGGATCGGGGTGGGGAAGGCGTCGATGAGCGCGTCGAGGAAGCGGCGCGCATCCTCGATCTCGCGCTCCGCCCGCTTGCGCAAAGTAATGTCCCGGGCAATGCCGCGGTAGCCGCGGAAGCGCCCCTCCTCGTCGAAGATCGGCTCGCCGCTCACCGACACCACCGCGGGCTCCTCGCCCAGGTTGTGGCGGGTCATCTCGATGTCGCTGAACGGCAGCCGGGCGGCCACGGCGGTATCGTGCGCCCGGCGGTGCGCCTCGCTCACTTCGGAGGCGACGATCTCCCAGCGCGTCCTGCCCACGATCTGCTCGGGCTGCAGGCGCCGCTCGTCGGCGGCGCGGCCCGCGATCATGGTAAAGCGCAGCTCCTCGATCCTGCTCCCAGTACCAGTCCGAGGACAGGTTCACCAGGCTCTTCAAGCGTGCTTCGCTGGCCCGCAGCGCGCGCTCGGCCAGCTTCTTCTCGGTGATGTCGCGGCCCACGCCGCGATAGCCGCGGAAGCGCCCCTGCTCGTCGAACAGCGGCTCGCCGCTGACGCAGACGAAGCGCAAGTTCCCGTCGCTGTCGTGGCGGCGCAACTCCAGGTCGCGGAACGCGCCGGCGCGCGGTCAGGTCCGGCCTCGTGGCGGGCGCGCTCTTCTTCCGATTCGAACGCATTGCCGATCTCGAAACGGCGTCTTGCCGATGGAGGCATGGCCGCTCAGGCCGGCGCGGGCGTCGTAGCCGTCGGAGACGTAGGTGAAGCGCAGGTTCTCGTCCTGCTCCCAGTACCAATCGGACGACAAGGCGGTGAGCCCGCGGAAGCGCTCGGCCGTCTCCTGGAACTGCAAGCCGATGCGCCGGCGCTCGGCGGCCAGGCTCGCTATCAGGAGTGTGGCCAGGGACGCCACGATCCCGTAGGTCTGTACGTGCAGCAAGCCCTCGACGCCGGTGTCGTGCACGAAGGGTCCGGTGCCCGCGCCCGTCCCCAGCGCCGCGATGCTCAGCGTGACCAGGTTGGCCAGCGCCACCCAGCGCATGCCCAGGCGCATGGCTGCCAGCAGCGCCAGCGGCAAGCACAGGTAGGCGCCGGGGCCGGACTGGATCAGGAACACGTACACGTACGTCAGCACCTGCAACAGCGCGAGCCCGACGCTCTCGGGCGCGCGCACGCTGCGAGACTCCGGGCTGCGCACAGTCGCCCAGGCCAGCGCCAGCGGGGTGATCAGGAGCACGCTGAGAGCGTCGCCCGCCCAGCGCACCGTCCAGGCCGCCAGCACCTCCTCGGTCCCCGCGGTCGGGACCAGCGCCGTTGCGCCCGCGAATAGCGATGCCGAGACCAGCGGCGCCAGGAACGCGCCTACCCCGATCAGGGCGAGCAGGTCGCGCGGGCGGCGCAGATCCAGTGTGAAGCCCGACGCGCGGCCCAGCAGCCACGCAGCGATGAGCGCCGAGGCAGTGCAACCCGCCGCCACCGCCAGCGCCGTTGTCGACCGGCTCGCCGATCGCCAGGGCAGCGGCGAATACGCCCAGCGCCACGCCGGACGCGAGCCGGCGCCCGCCCAGCAGCAGCGCGGCGAGTGCAGCGCCGGCGGGCAGCCACAGCTGCGTGAACGGGCTGGCGGATGAGATCAGCAGGGCACCGGCCAGCGCGCATGCGAAGCAGATCACGCCCGCCAGAGTCAGGCGTGCGAGACCCCGGAGCCAGCCCGGGCCGGTGATGTACGCTGTCGGATGCATGGATTCGACGCTTCGTCTCTGCGCTCGTCAGACCGAGCGGCGCTCGCCTGTGATGGGCGGCGACACCTTCAGCACCTCTTCCATGGTAGTCATCCCGGCGGCGACCTTGAGCGCGCCGCTGGCGCGCAGCGGCTTCATGCCGTCGCGGATTGCCTGTTCGCGCACGGCCGCAAGGTCGGTCTCCGCCTGCACCAGTTTGCGCAACCCGGGTGTCATCAGCATCATTTCGTAGATCCCGATCCGCCCGGTGTAGCCGGTCATGCGGCAGTCCAGGCAGCCGGGCGCGGTGTAGCTCGACTGCGGCAGCGGCAGCCGCCAAGGCGACGTGAGGGCGCGCCAGGCGTCCTCTGCGAGCGCGACGGGCTCGCGGCACTGCGGGCACAGGGTACGCACGAGTCGCTGGGCGAGCACGCCCAGGACGGTCGAATGCAGCAGATACGGTTCCACGCCGATGTCGAGCAGGCGGGTAACAGCGGAGGGCGCGTCGTTGGTGTGCAGGGTGGACAGCACCAGGTGGCCGGTGAGCGCGGCCTGGATCGCCATCTCCGCGGTCTCGTGGTCGCGGATCTCACCGACCATGATGATGTCCGGGTCCTGGCGCATGAGCGTGCGCACCCCGGCCGCGAAGTCCAGTCCGATCGATCCCTGCACCTGCATCTGGTTGAACTGCGGCTCCACCATCTCGATGGGGTCCTCGACAGTGCACACGTTTACGTCCGGCTGCGCCAGCTGCTTGAGCGTGGAGTACAACGTCGTGGTCTTGCCCGAGCCGGTCGGACCGGTGACCAGGATGATCCCGTGCGGCCGGCCGGTGAGCTGGGTCCAGCGCTCCTTGTCCTCCTCGGAGAAGCCGAGCTCCTTCAAGTCGCGCACCAGCACGTCCGGGTTGAAGATGCGCATCACCAGCTTCTCCCCGAAGGCGGTGGGCATGGTCGACAGGCGCAGCTCGACCTCGTCGCCGTCCGGAGTGCGGGTCTTGATGCGGCCGTCCTGCGGCCTGCGCTTCTCCACCACGTCCATGCGCCCCAGGATCTTGATGCGGCTGGTCATGGCCGAGAGCACCGGGGTGGGAATCTGGTAGACCTGGTGCAGGACCCCGTCGATGCGGAAGCGTACGTTGCCGGCGTCCCGGCGCGGCTCCACGTGGATATCGCTGGCGCGCTGCTCGAAGGCGTATTGCAGCAGCCAGTCGACGATCTGGACGATGTGGCGGTCGTTGGCGTCGAGCTTGCCGGAGCGCCCCAGCTCGACCAGCTGCTCGAAGTTGCCGATCTCGCTCAAGTTCGCCTGGGTCTGCTGCGAGGCGCTCTTGATGGAGCGGGCCAGGTTGTAGAACTCGACCTGGTAGGTGCCGATGTCCTGGGGATTGGCCAGCACGCGGCGGATCTGCAGCCGCAGGATCTGGGCGAGCTCGTTCTCCCACTCGTGCACGAACGGCTCGCAGGTCGCGATCACCGCCTCCTTTAACGTGACCTCCACGGGCAGGATGCGGAAGCGCGTGGCGTAGGCGTTGGACATCACCTTGGTCACCGCCGCGAAATCGATCTTGAACGGATCGATGTGCAGGTAGGGCAGGCCCACCCTTGCCGGCGAGCCACTCGGTGAGCGCCTCCAGGTGCAGGACGCGGCGCGGGTGGCGCGGGTCCTTCCACTTCTGCCCGGCGATGAGGATCAGGGGGTGGGTATCGCCGCGACGCAGATGGCGGGCGGCGAGCAGAGCATCGGCTGCAGCCTGCTCGGCGAGGTTGTCGGCAACCAGGTCGTGCAGAACATCTTCCAGCAGCAGGCGGCGGTCGGGCTGCCGCGGAGGTGTGACCACCCGCACGTGCGCGGCCATGGATTCAGGCGGTCGCCAGAAGGCGCGCCTTTACGCAGCCGCGAGGCCAGCCGGGCTCCAGCGCGGGCGAATGCAAGGCGGCCATCACCGGACAGAATGTTGAAGAACGCAGGCCAGCACTTCCCAGTCTCCCGCTCGACCAATGTCTGGTTACGCTTAAATACTGTCAAAGCGAATTCCATTCCACGAGTTCGCGGCAACCGCTCGAAGGATCGATGGCAGGGGGCCTGCGCACCAATTTGGGGCGCATCACCGATCCGCGCACCACCAATAAGCGGACCAGTCGAGAGTTCCATTCAGATATCCATTATAAGATCCTGTTTCTACATAGCGAGTCCCGCGAGGTACAGGCCTTGCATAATGTAGCGGTTCGTCAAAATAACGACCAGAGGAGAGACCCCATGGAGACCTTGAAGATCAGCAGCGACGTCTTGTTCATCCTGCTCGGCGCCATCATGGTTCTGGCCATGCACGCCGGCTTTGCCTTCCTCGAGCTCGGAACGGTGCGGCGCAAGAACCAGGTCAACGCGCTGGTGAAGATCATGGCGGATTTCTCCATGTCTACGGTCGCCTACTTCTTCATCGGCTACAGCGTGGCGTACGGGGCGAGCTTCCTGGCCGGCGCCCAGACTCTGGCGCAGGGCAGCGGCTATCAGCTCACCAAGTTCTTCTTCCTGCTCACCTTCGCGGCAGCCGTACCCGCAATCGTCTCGGGCGGCATCGCCGAGCGTGCCAAGTTTCAGCCGCAGCTTGCCGCCTCCTTCGCGCTGGTCGCCTTCGTCTACCCGTTTTTCGAGGGCATCGCCTGGAACGGCAAATTCGGGGTGCAAGCATGGCTGGAAGCGAGCTTCGGTGCACCGTTCCATGATTTCGCCGGGTCCGTGGTCGTACACGCCATGGGCGGCTGGGTGGCGCTGGCGGCAGTGCTGCTGCTGGGCGCCCGGCGGGGCCGCTACGGCAAAGACGGCGAGGTCTCCGCGCACCCGCCCTCCAGCATCCCGTTCCTGGCACTGGGGGCGTGGGTGCTGAGCGTGGGATGGTTCGGGTTCAACGTCATGTCCGCGCAGACCATCGACAAGATCAGCGGCCTGGTCGCGGCCAACTCGCTGATGGCGATGGCGGGCGGCACACTGGCGGCGCTGTTCGTCGGCCGCAACGACCCCGGCTTCGTGCACAACGGGCCGCTCGCCGGGCTGGTGGCGATCTGCGCTGGCTCCGACCTCATGCACCCGATCGGCGCTCTGGTGACCGGAGCGGTGGCCGGCGTGCTGTTCGTGCTGCTGTTCACCATTACGCAGAACCGCTGGAGGATCGACGACGTCCTGGGCGTGTGGCCCCTGCATGGGCTGTGCGGTGCCTGGGGCGGGATTGCGGCGGGGATCTTCGGCGTCCAGGCGCTGGGAGGCCTGGGAGGCGTGAGCTTCGCGTCACAGTTGATCGGTACGGGGCTGGGTATCCTGATCGCGCTGATCGGCGGCTTCGTGGTCTACGGCGCGCTCAAGGCCGTGGTGGGCATCCGCCTGGACCCGGAAGAAGAATTCAACGGTGCGGACCTGTCCATTCACAAGATCCAGGCTACGCCCGACCGCGAGCCGGGGTGGTGAGGTTTGGCTTCCCGCTGCGCCCGCTAGGCTAGAGCAGGGAGCGCTGAGGACGCAGAGGAAAAGCAAGAGAGGACGCCGAGAAAGCCAGGATTGGAGTCAGCGACGCAGACAGAGCGCACAGGGCGCAGGGGGAACGCGGATCGCGTCAGAGCGTTCTAGTCAGAACGCGGCCATCGCAGCGCGGCTGGGTCGGCGAGCCGCCGATTGCCTCCCTCTCCCCTCGTGGGAGAGGGCAGGGGAGAGGGGGATTGCGCGAAGGCAACCGAAAGGCATCACCCCAAGGTCACCAAGAGGCGCGAAGGAAGAATCTCCATCGGGCCTGTGCGCGGTCCATGCCTGCGGTCCGGGCAAGCACCATCGCTCTTGTCGCCTTTCTCTGCGGGTCCTCTGCGCCTCTTCGGTTCAGCCCCAAAGGGTTTAAGTCAGCAGACCGTCTGCAACCGCTCGGCGCACACACGCAGCGTCTCGGCCGGCGGGCGCTTCCACCAGTTGTCCTGGGAGAAGATCTCCACCTCGACCGCACCGGTGTAGCCGGCCTGCTCCATCCAGCCGCGGATGCGCGGCAGGTCCACCACACCATCGCCCATCATGCCGCGGTCGAGCAGCAGGTCGCGGGTCGGCACGAGCCAGTCGCAGACGTGGAACGCGAGCAGGCGAGCTTCCCGTCCGGCGCGCGCGATCTGGGCCTCGATGGCGGGGTCCCACCACACGTGGTAGATGTCCACGGCTACGCCGATCGCGCCGCTGCGGCCCGGATCCAGGGCGGCGCACATGTCGAGCGCCTGCTCCAACGTGGACAGGCAGGCGCGATCAGCGCAGTACATGGGGTGCAGCGGTTCGAGCGCCAGGGCAACGCCGGCTGCCCTGGCGTGCTCGAGCAGCAGGCCGGTGCCTTCCAGCACCTGCGCACGCGCAGCTGCCAGGTCTTTCGACCCCTCGGGCATGCCGCCCACGACCATGACGAAGCAGGCCGCAGCCAGCTCGGCGGCCTGGTCAACGGCCCGGCGGTTGTCCTCGATGCTGGCTTCGAACGCCGTCCGATCTGCCGCCGGGATGTAAGTGCTGCGGCAATATCCGCTGACTCTCAATCCAGTGTGCCGGATGTGCTGGCCCACCTGCCGCGCGGTGCGCCCCTCCAGCTCGCGCCGCCAGGGGGCAATGGCGCCGAATCCGGCACGCGCCACCTCGTCGATGGTCTGCTCGATCGGCGTCTGATACCCGAGTGTGGCGGTGTTGATGGAGCACAGGTCGAGGCGGCCGGCCAGCGCTCTCACGCCTGGACCCCATACAGGGCGAGGAACGTTCGCATGCGCGCGACTGCGGACGCGGGATCGCGCAGCAGACGGGCCTGGTCGGCCAGCCGGAACAGCTCGGCAAAGTAGGGCAGGGGCCGCATCGACTGGCCGCCGCCGACCATGATGAAGTGCTCTTGGTGGCCGTTGAGATAGGCGAGGAACACGACACCGGTCTTGTAGTACTGGGTAGGCGCGCGGAAGATCAGCCGCGACAGCGGCACCGTCGGGTCGAGCAGCGCGAAGAAGCGGCTCCGGTCTGCGTCGGACAGTGCGCCGAGCGCGGCCGATGCGGCGGGTGCGATCGCATCGAAGATCCCGAGCAGCGCATGCGAAAACCCCTGGCTGTCGCCGGCGATCAGCTCCGGATAGTTGAAGTCGTCGCCCGTGTACATCTCTCACTCCCGCGGGCAGCAGGCGGCGCATGCGGATCTCCTTGTCCTCGTCCAGCAGGGAGATCTTGATCCCGTCTACCTTGGCGCGGTTCTCGCCGATCACCTGCAGGCAGGTCTCCAGCGCCTGGTCGAAGCTTGCCGTCCCCCAATACCCGTCCAAGGCGGGGTCGAACATCTCGCCCAGCCAGTGCAGGATCACGGGCTGATCGCACTGGTTGAGCACGTGCCGATACGCACGCAGATAGTCGTCCGGGCCTTTGGCCACCCGGACCAGCGCGCGGCTGGCCATGAGGATGATGCGCCCGCCGAGCTTCTGAATGGCGGCGAGCTGCTCATCGTAGGCGCGCAGTACGTCGTCCTGCGTGCGCGCTTCGGTGGCGGAGAGCTGGTCGGTGCCGCAGCCGGAGAAGATCAGCGCGCCCGGAATATCACGGGTGTCTTCGAGCGTGCGGCGGATCAGCTCCAGCGCTTCGGGCCAGCCGAGCCCCATGCCGCGCTGGGCGGTGTCCATGGCCTCGGCGACGCCCAGCCCGAGGCCGAGGAGATGGCGCCGATAAGCCAGGGTGGCAGGCCAATCGATGGCAGCGGCCCCGCTTGGATCGTTCGTGCTCAGCGCGTCGGCCACCACATGCGCCGCCGAAAAAGCAACGCGATTGAACTCGCGCGGCCTGGATGCTGCAGGCAGCGGATCGCCGGTCAGGCGGTAGGATTGCAGGGACCGGTCGGCAGTGGGGAGCTTGAGCGTGAGCATGGGCCTAAAAATTCACAGGCCTAGAAATTCACAGGATTAACAGGATTTCTCAGGATTGACAGGATTAACGGCAACAGCAGCATTATCCCTCGGCAGCGCCATAGCGGCGTGGATGTCCTAAGTCGGCTCCCGAATCCTGTTGGTCCTGACTGACCCTGTCGATCCCATCCAGCTATGTCAGCGGGCTGCAATCCTGCTAATCCTGAGAAATCCTGTTAATCCTGTGAATTGCTTTCCTTCGCAGCAGCGTTGCGTTCACTGCGCAGCACCATGAGCGATCAGTTCGCGAGCGATGATCGTGCGCTGGATCTGGTTGGTGCCTTCGTAGATCTGGGTGATCTTGGCGTCGCGGTACAGTCGTTCCACCTCGAAGCCGCGGATGTAGCCGCTGCCTCCGAAGATCTGCACTGCATTGGCGGTGTGCTGGACCGCGATGTCGCTGGCGAAGCACTTGGCCATTGAGCACGCTGCCGTAGCCGGCTCGTTCGCGTCCAGCCTGGCGGCGGCGTCGTGCACCAGCAGGCGGGCGGCCTGGATGTCCTTGGCCATGTCGGCCAGCATCCATTGCACGCCCTGGTTGTCGACGATGGGTTTGCCGAACTGCCTGCGCGTCTGGGCGTAGTCCAGCGCTGCCTCCAACCCCGCCTGGGCGATGCCCACCGCAAGCGCGGCGATGCCGACCCGGCCCTTGTCCAGCACGCCCATCATGATGTGGAAGCCGCGATTCTCCTCGCCGAGGAGAGTGTCGGCTGCGAGTTGCACGTCGTCGAAATGCAAGGCCCCGACCTGGGAAGCGCGCTGCCCCATCTTGTGCTCTTTGGGGCCGCGCGACACCCCTGGCAACGCCAGATCGACGATGAAGATGCTCATGCCGCGCTTGCCTGCGGCCTTGTCGGTGCGCGCCAGCACGAACCCGTAGTCGGCCACCGGCGCGTTGTGGATCCACAGCTTGGAGCCGCTCAGGCGCCAGCCCGTGCCGGCGCGCTCGGCGAGGGTCTTGATGCCGGATACGTCGGAGCCGGCCTCCGCCTCGGTGATGCAGTAGGCGGCGCGTTTCTCGGCCTTGATCAGCGCGCCGAGGCAGCGTTGTTGCTGTTCGGGCGTCCCGTGCGCGACCAGCAGCGTGCCGGCCAGCTCCACCAGGCCGCATTGATCGGCGACCGAGGCGTAGCCGCGTGCGAGCTCCTCCATCACTACCGCATAGGCTTGCACGTCCATGCCGGCGCCGCCGAGGGTGTCCGGGACAGTGATGCCGAACAGGCCGAGCTCGCCCATCTGCCGGTAGATGTCGCCGGGAAAGCGCTCGTCGCGATCGAGCGCCTCGGCGGCCGGGCGGATCACCTCGCGGGCAAAGCGCCGGGTGAGGTCCTTGATCTGCTGGTGCAGCGCTGAAGAGGGCATGAGTGGAGGCCTGTGCGGCCGCCGGGGTCGAGAGACCGGGCGCCCGCTGGAGGCGCCGCCGTCTTGTAACCGGATGGTTACTACAACTATACGGGGCGGTGGCGAAAGCTGTCAAGCCGCCGCCTCCCGGTCTGGCGCGCCGGGTGGCTTGGCGTGCTTTCCTGTGCGTGCTATTCCACTTCGAGCTGGCCGGTGACGCGGGCACGTATCAGCGACCAGGACAGCCCCACGCCCAGCACAGTGCCGAGCACTACCAGCGCCACCCACGCGAGCGCCGAAGGAGCGGTGGGATCGATCCACTTTGCCTCGACGAGAAGCCACACGAGCGTGCCGAGCAGCGCCAGGCCGAGAATGACGCCGAGCCAGCCGAGCGCGACGAACGCGGTGCGCAGGCAGACCACCCAGCCGATGAGCAGCACCACGCCCGCGAACGCCTTTAGCGCCAAGACTCCCGGGGCGTCGGACATGACCCAGTGGTAGAACGAATAGCCGCTTGGGTTGAACGTGAGCAGAACGAGGGCGACCGCGAAGACCACGCGCAGGAAAACGCCCCTCCAGGAGATGCCTTGAACCGACATGGCCCCATTCTAGCGCGCTGAAAGTGAGCCCGCAGTGCGCCGCCTCGTCTCGCCCTCACGTCGTGACCAGGCGCAGAACGGTGTCGACGTTGAACGCAAGCCGCTGCTCCAGCGCCCCGGGTGCCATCAGATCGCGCTTGTAGATGATCGAGCCGGTGAAGCGGTTGGTCAGGTAGTAGTAGCCGATCGCGGCGATGGTGATGCTGAGCTGCACAGGGTCGATGCCGTTGCGGAACACGCCCTGCTTCACGCCGCGCTCCAGCAGCCCCGCCACCATTGCGACGAGGTATTCGTGCATCTCCCCGATCACCCTGGACTTCTTCAGATGTCTGGCCTTGTGCAGGTTCTCGCTGTTGACCAGGGTGAGGAATTCGGGGTGTTTGAGATAGTACTTCCAAGTGAACGCCGTCAGCGTGCGCAGCGCCTCCTGCGGCGCGAGGTGCTCCAGATCGAGCTTGCGCTCCGCGGCGCGGATGTCGCCATAGGCGGCTTCCAGGACGGCGAGAAACAACTCCTGCTTGCCGCCGAAGTAGTGATAGATCATCCGCTTGTTGGCTTTGGCGCGCGCGGCGATGGCATCTACCCGTGCCCCGCCCAGTCCGAGGCGTGCGAATTCCGTCTTGGCGGCCTCCAGGATGCGCCGCCGGGTGGCCGCCGGGTCACGCGCGCGCATTGCTGCGCGCTTTGCCGGTGCGGTGCTCTTCGCGCGGGCCGCTGAGCGTTTCGTGGGCCTGCCTGAAGGGGCCGCGGTCATTGCCGGCGTACGGCTTTGCAGAGTGCAGTTCGCGGGATGCGCAGCGCCATGATTGCAGTTTCGTCGTAGCCTGGTAAGACTATGATTTGTTGGATTCTATCATCTGCTGACGGGCTGTGACCGGCGACGCCAATGCGTGCTATGGTTGAGCATCGCGGCGCATAACCAGAACGGCGCTGTTGCCCAGGATGGGACCAAGCTGCGGATGGTACGCAGGCGCCAAACGCAAGGAGGACCGTCATGCAGCGACTCGGCATCGGCATCATCGGCCTGGGCTTGGCGGTGAAGCCCCACGCGCTGGCGCTACGGGAGCTCGGCGAGCGCGCACAGGTGATCGGCGGCTACAGCCCGACGCCGGAGCGGCGTCGCGAGTTCGAGCGGACCTACGCTTTCCCGTCGGTGGACTCGCCGCAGGCTTTGCTCACCGACCCGCGCGTGGATGCCGTGTTGATCCTCACGCCGCCGCGCAGTCACGCCGAGCTTGCCATCGAGGCCGCGCGCGCGGGCAAGCACGTGCTGCTGGAGAAGCCGATCGACGTCACCTTCGAGCGCGCCCGCGCCGTGGTCGATGCAGTAGAGCAGGCCGGCCGCAAGCTGGGAATCGTCTTCCAGTACCGTTTCCGGCCCGCAACCGCGACGCTGCACGAGCTGATCGAAGCGGGCGAACTGGGCGATCTGCTGAGTGTTTCAGCGTCCGTCCGCTGGTGGCGGCCCCCGGAGTACTTCGCACAGCCCGGACGCGGCACGCTGGCGCGCGACGGCGGGGGTGTCCTGCTCACGCAGTCCATCCACACGCTGGATGTCATGCTGCACCTCGCCGGCCCGGCGCAGCGCGTGGCGGCGATGTGCCGCACCAGCCCGCTGCGCAAGATCGACACGGAGGATATCGGGTGCGCAGCGGTGCAGTTTCGCAGCGGCGCCGTGGGCGTCGTCGACGCTACCACCGTCGCCTATCCCGGCTACCCGGAGCGCATCGATCTGGCCGGAACCAGGGGCAGCGCCGTGCTCGAGGCCGAGCGGCTGGAAGTGCACCGGCAGGGGCGCGAGGTGCTGCGCGTGGAGGGTGCGCTCGCCGGCGGCGGCGGGGCCGATCCGATGGCCTTCTCGCACCAGCCGCATCGACGGCTGATCGAGGACTTCCTCGACGCCGTGCACAGCGGCCGCGAGCCTCGGTCAAGCGGGCGCAGTGCACTCGCCGTGCATGCGCTGATCGACGCGATGCTCGCGTCCTCCGCCAGCGGTCGGTCGGTCGAGGTGGGTTCAGAGTAGGCCGGCGCCAGGCGCTAGAGTGAGGAGGGTCAGGTCTTAGACCTGGCCCGTCTCTGCCCTATTTCAAGAGTTGACCCCTTCATCCGGCCTTTCCAACGTGGCGGGGGATTGGGCGGGCCGCCTAATCGCAATCAACCAAAACACCGCGCTTGCAAGCCGCATACACGGCAGCTATCGCACCATGCCGGACGGCAACCTCGAGCTTCGGAGCTGATAGGGGCTTAGCAACGTTTCTGTGCCAAAGTAGAGTGCGTAGAACACAACTCCGACCAGCGCGCCCAGGATGATCGCCGACACTTCGTATACGCCTTCGCCGCAGCACGAGGTACACGGGAACCCAAGAACCAATGCGGCGACATAGGCCAGCGGAGTAAGAAGTAGGGCAGAAGCGGCGCGTTCCCGCGATTTATGTTCACGAGGTAGACACAAGCGCTGGCACTCCAGGCGCCAGCAGGAAGCCGATCAGCACTCGCATTGCAATCTCCATTGCCACTGAGTCATTGCTGACAACGGCACGCCTTAATCGCGTCGTCAACCAGTGGCTGCACAAGAGCTGAGAGCAAGAGCTGAGAGGGTCAAGCGGAGACAGAGGGTCAGGTCTTGCTTTTTGCCTGCTCGACTCTGGCGATCAAGCGGCTGACGCGCGAGACCGACAATCCCAATTCAGCCGCCAACGCAGTCATGCTCAGACCACTCTCCGTATACGCCCTGTAGAGTGCTTCCTCACGGCTGTCGCAGCTTGCGAGCCAGTAATGCAGACTATTCGGCTTTCGCCGCTGTACCCTGGGGATCTCGCGCGCCACCGAGCGTCGACGCTCAGCTCGCGCCTGCATGCGCTCGACGAAGGCCTCATCGCCAAGATAGATCTGCTGGCGCAGCGCGCCATCCCAAAGCCGTGTCTCCCTCGCAGCAGCCACCAGTTCCGAGTATCGAGCGGCTGCGCGTCGATGGTCGGCAGCGCTGTTGGCCGTATGGCCCAGCACATAGCCATGCAGCCCCTCGACGTCCAGCCAAGCGGCGGCGGCGGCAAGCCCCACGTGCGCGCGATAGCTCGACCACGGCCAAGCCTGCGGCTTACTCACCAGATCGGCCCGCACCGGGTTGAGCTCCACGTAGCGACAGACCTCCAGCAAGTAGGCGTCTCGATCCACCAGGATTGCTTTGAATCGCCCCTGGAAGAGGTGCCCGACCTTGCCGTGCCGCCGATTGAACAGCTGGGTGTAGACCCCGTTGATGTGTCGCATGAGCCGCGACAGATTGGGCTGCCGGGTGTGCAGGACGAAATGGTAGTGGTTGCCCATCAAGCAAAAAGCCAGCATCTGAGCATCGAACCGCGAGAGCGCTTGCCCGACCACCTCCAGCAGTGCGTTGCGATCCCCATCGTCGACGAAGATCGGTTCGCGCCGGTCACCGCGCGAGGTCACGTGATATACAGCACCTGGGAACTCGATGCGCAGGGGGCGGGCCATGTGGAAAGGGTACGCCGGAAGGAGGCAAAAAGCAAGACCTGACCCCACCATGATCAGCACGCCGGCACGCTACCTTTCCTGCATACTGTTTGTCAAGGCGCCGAGAATCGGGCCAGAACCGACTTCGGCAGGTCGCACAAGGGGAGGGTCAGGTGGGGATGGGGAGCAGAGGAAAAGCTCCCTCCCCTTCAAGGGTAGGGTGGGGATGGGTCTTGAAGTGCGAGCATGACCCATCCCCCTCCTAGCCTCCCCCTTGAAGGGGGAGGAACGACATGCGCATATCTCCGCGCTCCGTTTCGCGCCCTGATCAGCAGCTAGAGCGCACGGGCCATCGGCTCGATAGTTCCCATGTGGAACCCGAAGTCGCCCTTGCGACGATCGTTGAAATAGTGGATCAGCGTGTTGCGCACCGTGGCGAAGGCGATCTCGCTCCAGGGCACCTCGTGCTCGTCGACCAGGCGCGCTTCCAGCGTCTCCGCCCCCGGCCCGAACTGCGCGTCGAGCAAGCGGCCCCGGAACAGCATGTAGATCTGGTTGATGTGCGGGAGGTTGTAGAGCGCATAGAAGGCGTCGATTTCCACGCGTGCGTTAGCCTCCTCCAGCGTCTCGCGCTGGGCGCCGGCGGCGGTAGTCTCGCCGTTTTCCAGGAACCCTGCCGGTACGGTCCACAGGCCGTAACGCGGCTCGATCGCACGTCGGCACAGCAGCACCTTGCCTTGCCACTCGGCTACGCAACCCACGATCATTTTCGGGTTCTCGTAGAAGATGTTGTTGCACGCGTCGCACACGTACCGTGGCAAGTTGTCGCCGGGGGGAATGCGGCGGGACAGGCGGGCGCCGCAATTGGAGCAGAAGTTCATCTGGAGCCGGCGGTCGGCCGCGCGGGGTGCGCGGGAAGGCGCAAGGATAGCATTCCCGCAGCAGCTACCCCGCCCGCGACTACGCTTCCCGCGCACAGGCTGCTGCTCCAGCCGGGTTGCCACGTGGACTCGGCCGCGCGCAGCGCCTGAGCATTTCTTGAGCGTTACCGTAGGAGCCTCAGACCAACTGTCATCCCCGCGCAGGCGGGGATCCAGCAGTGTTCGAATAGCCTGGGTTCCCGCCTTTGCGGGAACGACAATGCAGGACTTGATCAGTGTCTCCTTTACACTAGTGCCGTCTTTCGATGGGGAGCGGCAAGATGATGCGAACGATCTGGATGCTTCTGGTCGCCGCGCCTGTTGCGTTTCTGGCAGTCGAGGCGGCCGCTCAGGGCAGCAAGGCGATTGAGGGCACGTGGGAGGGGCCCTGGTATCGAGGCATGTCGAGCGGTGTAGCCAAGCTGCAGATTGCCGGCGACGGCGGCAGCCTGCAGCTCACCAATTCGGAGACCTTCGGCGAAGAGCCCCGGCCGCTGGTCAAGCTGATGGCGCGCGGTGACGAGGTCTCCCTGCGCGCCGACGGGAGCGGCGGTGCTCCCTTGACCGTCGAGCTGAAGCTCAACGCGGCGGGCGACAAGATGAAGGGGATGGGGAAGTACGAAGGCTTCGGAGTGCGCCTTGAGCTGCAACGCGCGGGCAGGTGAGCGAAGCCTTCGACTGATACGCGATCGGCGCAACGTGAGCGCCGGTCCGTTTCGCCCTGCCGGCGATCAGTTCGGGGGCAGCATCTTGATGTAGTCCGCCAGCGCTTCGATCTCGTAGGGCTTGAGCTGGTTCTTGAAGGCCGGCATCGGCGATTTTCCGTTGGCGATATGCTTCATCAGCTGGGCGTGATTTTTGTCCGTTCCGGCGAGCTTGGGACCGTCTGCCTGGCGCATCCCGTAGCCCTGGTGGCACCAGCTGCACTTCTGGGCGAACAGCTTCTTGATGTCCAGGTTGTGCTCGCTGTACTTCTCGTTGACCTGCGTCACGGCGGGTGCGATTGCGGTATCGATGTCCTGAGCCGTCACAGCAGCCGCGCTCAGTAGCCCGGCGAATGCCGCGGGCAGCGCCAGCGCGGTTTTCCCTAACTTGCTCATCGCTTTTCCTTCTTCCATTCGCCCGGTCCTGGGGCGGACGCGAGGGACCGAGCCCCGGCGTCGGAGAACGCGGAGTGCATCGGTCGCATTGGTATCAAACGCACTGCGGAGTCGAAAGTTTACACTGGGCGCCGCGGCCGCTGCTGTGCGAAGCGGCGCTGCCCGCATGCCTCTTCGATGCCGTGGACAACAAACGAAACGGGGCGGGGGATGCCCCCGCCCCGTCGTTGGACTACGCAGCCGGACTGGTAGGTCCTATTGCCCCATTACTGGACGCTGAAGACCATCAGCTGGCCGTTGTCGGTCGCCATGCTGCAGAACGGCTCGCCGAACAGCGGGCAGTAGTTGCCCGACACGTGGCTGCCCCAGCCGGTCACGACCGCGACGTACTGCTTGCCCTTGGCGCTGTAGGAGATCACGCCGCCATGGTGGCCCAGGCCGTTGTTGTGCTGCCACAGCTTGGCGCCGCTGTCCGCATCCAGAGCGTAGAACGTGCCGTCAGCACCCGGGACGAAGACCAGCCCGCCCTTGGTGGAGAGCAGCGAGGCCAGCGGGGGGTACTTGAACTCGACTTCCCACTTCTTCTTGCTGGTGACTGGATCGAAGGCCTGCACCGTGCCGAACGCCGCGCGCCCCTCGGGAGGCTTGGCGGTCCAGCTGGCGCCGAAGTAAGCCTGGCCGGAGAAATCGGCCGGACGATCGACCTTCTGCACCTCGATGTCGAAGCACCATTCCTGCGTGACCTTGTAGTACAGGCCCGTGTTCGGGTTGTACGCTCCGGTGTTCCAGGAGATCGCGCCGTCGATCGCGGGGCAGACGTTGGTGTGCTTGCCGAGCGGCAGCTCGCGGCGGCCGATCAGCTCACCCGTCTTGGTATTCACGCCCTTGATGTAGTTGTAGCGTCTTGCCGATCAGGTAGGCGTTTTCGACCTTCAGTGCCTGCGCGTCATTCGCCGCGGCAGGATCGGCGTTGTACACGAACATGATGCCACCCTTGTTCGGGTGCACCATGTAGCGCTTGCCGCCGCGCTCGACCAACGCGAATTCGCCAACGGCGCTGTCGAAGTCCCAGGCGTCGTGCGGCATCTCCGAGAAGTAGGCTTTCAGCTTGCCGGTGTCGGCGTCCAGCACGACCACGGACGAGCTGTACAGGTTGGTGCCCGGACGCGGACCTTCCGTCATCCAGTTCTCACCCGCCCAGTCGTAGTCCGGCGCCGGGTTGGCTGTGCCCCACCAGACGCTGTTGGTCGCCGCATCGTAGGAGCCGGTCATCCAACCGCCGCCGCCGCCCGACCTTCCACGAGTCGTTGCCCCACGATTCGCGCGAACGATCGTCGCCGCCGATGGTGTCGTATTGCCACTCGACTTCGCCGGTCCGGCGTTGACCGCGAAGATCGGGCCGCAGCAGCCGGACAGCTCGCCGCCGTTGGAACCGATCAGCACCTTGTCCTTCACGATCACCGGGGCGCCGGTGAAGCCCTTGTTGCCCTTCTCGACCGTGAGGATCATGTTGTCCCACACCACTTGCCCGGTCTTCTGATCCAGCGCGATCATGCGGCCGTCGACCGTGCCGATGTAGACCTTGCCGTAGCCGATGGCCAGGCCGCGGTTGTAGGGGTTGTAGAAAGTGCCTTCGGCACGCTCCTGGTCGATCTTGGCCTGGTACTTCCAGATGAACGCGCCGGTGGCCGCGTCCAGCGCCCACACCTGCCCGGTGGAGCTGGTGTAGTACAGGATGCCGTCGGCCACGACCGGGAAGGACTGGATGCCGCGCTTGGAGGCGGAGGGCGTGTGAGTCCACGCCACGTTCAGGTTCTTCACGTTGTTCTTGTTGATCTGATCCAGCGCGCTGTAGTGCCAGCCCTTGAAGGACCCGTGATACATCAGCCAGTTGTTCGGGTCCTTGTCGGCGTTGAGCAGGCGATCCCAGGTGATTTCCGCTGCGCCAGCTTGCGCTGCGAAGCCCAGGATGGCCGCCGCCGACAGGGCCTTCGCGACCCCGGCGAGTTGCGTCTTGAATTGCGTCATAAAGTCTCTCCCAACAGGAGTGATTTGGTTCGAAGCGATCCTTGCGGATCGTCTGTTCTTGAACTCAAGATCTGCCTGCGGACATTTCGTTTGCCGAGTCAATATTGGCGAATGGCTCGGTCCGCGCAAACCCAGCGAAAATTTAGCCTTTGTCGACTGCCTTTGCAAGCGGACAATCGCCGAAAAACCCTCGCGGATCGCGGCTTTGCGGGGCCGCGCGCGCACCCTAGGGGTGCACGCCGATGTTGCGAAGCAACACGCGGAGCCCGTCCGCTGCGCCTTCATAGTCGACTGATATGGGACACAAGCTGCGCGTCTCCGACCGCGTTCTGATCGACGAGGACGAACTGTCCGAGCAGTTTGTCCGCTCCCCCGGACCGGGGGGACAGAACGTAAACAAGGTTGCTACCGCAGTGCAGCTAAGATGGGATCTGGTGCGCTCCCAAACGGTGCCTGAGGACGTGCGCGAGCGTTTGAAGCGTCTGGCGGGGCGGCGGCTGAGCGCCGAAGGCGTGCTGACGATTGAGGCGCACCGCTACCGCACCCAGGCCGGCAATCGGGAAGATGCGCGTCGCCGGCTGTTCGAGCTGGTTCGTGCCGCCAGCGTCGTGCCGAAAGCGCGCAAACCGACCCGGCCGACCGCCGCCTCGCGCGAGCGGCGGCTCCAGCAGAAGCGCACGCGCGGCGCGGTCAAGCGCACGCGCTCGCTGCGCGACGAGGATTGACGCTCAGGCCTCCACCGTAAAGCGTGGAACGCCAGGCCTGCCCTCGACTACGATCGGGGGGATGCCAAGGAGGAAAGATAAGGACGCGAAGGGTAGCTCGGGCGAAGAGCAACCCTCATTCACCGCAGAGGACGCAGAGGGACGCAGAGGAAAACGCTGACCCGAACCGGCTCCCAGGAATGCTGCGAGCCAGCGAACCAGCACGGACGCCAACGAACCCGCAGGTCTTTTTCGCGTTCGCCCGTATGGGACTTCGGGGTATGCTTCACGGCGGTTCCGGTGCTCCTCTGCGTCCTCTGCGGTGAATGAAGTTGGTCCTGAACCGCCAAGGTCCCGAGGATTCCGTCAGCGCAGATCGGGAAAGATGCGCGCGAGCAGCTTGACGAGCTGCTGCCGGTCGGCGGCGCTCAGATGACGGGCGAGACGGCGCTCGTGGGCGAGGACCCGCTGCTTGAGCTGGCGCAGGGCGGCTATGCCAGCGTCGGTAAGCCACAGCCCGTTCACCCGGCGGTCGTGTTCGGCTGCGCGGCGGGCTACCCAACCGCGCTCTTCCAGCTTGTCGAGCGCCGGAACCAGGCTCGAGCGGTCGAGTTGCACGGCGTCGGCCAGCTCGGTCTGCTTCAGGCCGGGGTTGGCCTCCACGATCACCAGGAGCCCGAACAGGCCGGGGCTGACCTCCAGCTCGGCCATGCTTTGCGCGAAGTCGTCGAAAATGGCACGCTGGGCCAGGCGCAGGTGATAGCCGAGCAGGTCCGGCAGCATTCCCAGGGCCGGCGCTGCGGCGCGGCGGGCCCTGGCGCGGCGGTCCGCCGCCGGCGCGGGCTTGCGAGTGCTGGGGGACGGAGACCCGGGCAATTTGTTTGATATCCAACAATTGGTCTGGTATACAATTCGCATGATAGCCGAATCCGGACGCGCCAATCCAGGTCGACGGGGCAGTAGGGCCGCATTTGCGGACCCCGATCCCGACCCGTCGCAGGCGTGCCAGAGGAGCGCAATTTGAATCACACCATCACGATCGAAGGCGATCCGCAGAGCGTGCCGGCCGAAGACGGCGAGACGCATGCTCGATGCGCGCTGCGCAACGGCGTGGGTTCGCGTACAGCTGCCAGGCGGGCAACTGCGGCACCTGCAAGTGCGAGTACGTCTCCGGGCGAGATCTTCGAGCTGGAGTACTCGGAGCATGCGCTGTCGGCAGCGGAGCGGGCGCGCAACATCGTGCTCGCCTGCCGCGCGCAGGTGTGGAGCGACGTCGCAGATGCGGCGGCTGTCGACCGAGGACTTCGTCATCCACCCGTCGCGCATCATGCAGTGCCGGGTCACGGAGCATCAGCCCGCTCACCCATGACGTCCTGCGGCTGCGCTTCGCCATCGAGTCGGGCGGGCCCTTCACCTTTTCCGCCGGGCAGTTCGCCAAGCTGCAGTTCGCTTTTGCGCCGGAAGCAGCCGCGCGACTACTCGATGGCGAACGCGCCGGGCGAGCCCGGGCTCGAGTTCCACCTGCGCGTGCTGGCCGGCGGCGTGAGCGCGCAGATGCGCGAGCGCCTCAAGGTCGGTGACCTGGTGCGGATCAGCGGGCCGTTCGGCACTTCCTATCTGCGCGCGCAGCATCGCGGCCCGATCCTCGCGATCGCCGGCGGCACCGGGCTTGGCGCCGATCCGCTCGATCGTGGCGCGCCGCGCTGGACGGCCGGTGTGCCGGGGCCCATCCATGTCTACTTCGGCGTGCGCGAAGAGCGCGACGTGTACGGCGAGGCAGGAGCTGCGCGAGTGGGAGGCGCGGCATCGACCTGAACGTGCATATGGTGCTTGTCCGAGGCAGGCGGCGGCAGCCTGCGGGCGCGGCGGCACGGCTTCGTGACCGATGCGGTGCGCGCGGACTTCGCCAATCTATCCGGCTTCCAGCCTACCTTGCCGGCCCGCCTGCCATGGTGGACGCTGCGACCGAATGTTGCGGGAGAAGGGCATGGCCGCGCGCGATATGCACGCCGACGCCTTCTACAGCGCTGCGCCGACGGTCACTCCGAAACAGGTGCGCGCATGAGCTCGCCGCTTCAGTCTCGACGGACGCGTCGCGCTGGTCACCGGCGCAGCCCGCGGAATCGGCCGGGCCGATCGCCGAAGAGTTTCGGCCGGGCTCGGCGAAAGCTCGTGGTTGCCGATTCCGGCGTTCACGATCGCCGGCGAGAGCCGCGACCCCGACGGCCGCCGAAGCGGTTGCGCGCCAGACCTCGGCGGCGCTGCGTTCGCCGAGGATATCGCCGCGCCCGGAGCGGCCGAGCGGCGCGGTGCACCTCGCCCTCGAGCGCTTCGGGGCGCTGGATATCGTGGTCGAACAATGCCGCGGTCCTGCGCGACGCTCTCATCTTCAAGGCAAGCGCGACGATTGGGAGCGGGTGATTCAAACCAACCTTACCGGGGCCTTTGCTACCTTGGCGGCGGCCACGCCGGTCATGCGCGAAGCCGCCGAAGCAGGGCCGTGCGCCGGGACGCATCGTGAACATGATCTCCACCGCCGGTCTGTACGGCAACTTCGGCCAGGCGGCCTATGCGGCGGCCAAGGCCGGACTGGTCGGGCTTACGCGTGTGGTGGCGATGGACATGGCGCGCTCCAAGGTCCACTGCAATGCGGTGGCGCCCTTCGCCGCCACCCGCGTCACCGAGTCGATTCAGCCGGCCAACGATGCACAAGCTGCCTACAAGAGCCCGCGCGCTGAAGGTCCCCGCCGGCTACGTCGCGCGCCTGGTAGCGTATCTTTGCGCGCCGGCTTGCGAGGTCACCGGGCAGATCTTCGGCGTGCGCGGGCCGCGAGTTGTTCCTGTTCTCGCAGCCGCGGCCGGCCGGCGCGCGTGGTGACCCCCGCGCTGTCCGATCTCACCCTGGAGGCTCTGGACCGCGCCATCGCACTGCAGCTGCGCGAGCAGCTTCGTCGATCTGACGACCGACCTCGAGGCCTTCAACACCGAACCCATGCTTTGAACCAGACGGAGCATCCGTGATGTCCGAGACCGCAACATTGAAGTCAAGACCGCGGCCGAGCTGAAGCAGCAGCCGCAGGAGTATCAGGCCGCCGTGGAAAAAATCGTGATCAGCCATGCCGTCAACGAGCTGTACGGCGCGCAGGTGTTCGACGAGCCGGCGATCAAGCTCGCGCCGACGCCCTATGCCAAGTGGCTGACCTGCCGCATCGCGATGGAGGAGTACCATCACCACGTGCGCTTCAAGGCGCTGGCGGACGAGATCGGCGTGCCGGCGCAGAGGATGGATCACGCGGCAGAACGGCCGCTGTCGATCTTCAGTTCGAGCTGAAGACCTGGCCGGAGTTCTGCGTGATCAAGGCGATCGCGGACTATGCGGAGATCCTGCAGGTCGAGGACCTGCTTCACTGCAGCTTCCACCCGCTGCGCAACCTCGGCCGCGTCACGATGCCCGAAGAGAAGTTCCACGCGCAATTCGGCAAGGACTGCTGCCTGGAGCTGATTCAGGCGGGCCGCGGCGCAGAGGTGCAGGACGCGATCGATCGCTACGTCCCGATCACCCCGGGCTTCTTCGGCGCGAGCAACTCGAAGAACAACGAGATGCTACCGCAAGTGGGAACTGAAGCAGCGCACGAACGAGGAGATGCGCGCCGACTTCCTGAGCCGGGTCACCGAGCTGGTGCGAGAAGGACTTCGGCCTGCGCCTGCCGGCGGTGGACTACAGACTAAATCTCAACGCAAAGACGCAAAGGACGCAAAGGGCCACGCAGAGAACGGCAAAGACGAGTAGCTGGGATTCACGGCGTTCGGAGGCACATCGGGAGAACGAGTCGAATCGCTCGGCGGCGCAAGAAAAGAGAGGACAGAGAGGGTTCGCGGCCGGGACTCTCAGCTGGTAGGCTGGTTCCACTGTCTGCCATGCGGTTTACAGAATCGGATTTTCTCTGCGTCCTTTGCGTTCTTTGCGCCTTTGCGTTGAGGTGTAGTCGGATCGAGGGGTAGGCGAGGAGAAGCATGAATCAACCAGCCATGGATATGAAAGCGCGCGCGGGAAGCCTACTACCGCCGCATCGCCGAGAAGCACCTGACTCCGCTGTGGGAGCTGATGGCTGCGCTCGTGCCCGAGAAGCCGGCTCGCCTTGTGTGCCGGCCATATGGCGCTACGACGAGGTGCGGCCCTGGCTGATGGAATCCGGGCAGCTCATCTCGGCGGAGGAGGCCGTTCGCCGCGTGCTGATCCTGGAGAACCCCGGCATGCCGGGTTCGTCCGCGATCACCCAGTCGCTGTATGCCGGCCTGCAGCTCATCCTGCCCGGTGAAGTCGCGCCCAGCCACCGCCACTACGCAGTCGGCGCTGCGCCTCATCGTCGAAGGCAGCGGTGCCTATACCGCGGTCGAGGGCGAGCGGATCACCATGCATCCCGGCGATTTCATCATCACGCCATCGTGGACCTGGCACGATCACGGCAACCCCGCGAGCGGTCCGGTGGTGTGGCTCGACGGGCTGGATATTCCCGCTGGTGCGTTTTCTCGACTGCGGGTTCGCAGAGAACTATCCCGAGGCCTCGCAGCCGGTTGCACGCCCGGAGGGCGACGCGCTGGCGCGCTACGGCGCCAATCTCCTGCCCAGTCGACTACGAGCCGCGGCAGCTGGCTTCGCCGGTGTTCGCCTATCCCTACGCGCGCACGCGCGAGACCCTCGCGCAGCTTGCGCGCAACGGTGCGCCGCACGCGGCCCATGGCCACAAGATGCAGTTCGTGAATCCTGCCACCGGCGGCTATCGCCATGCCCACCGATCGCTGCTTTCGTGCAGCTGCTGCCGGCGCGGTTTGCGGGAAGGGACTATCGCGGCACGGACGGCACCGTGTTCCACGTCATCGAAGGTGCCGGGCGGGCAGTGATCGCCGGACAGCGGTTCGACGTTCCGCGCGCGTGACACCTTCGTCGTGCCGTCGTGGACCAGTCTATCGGCTGGAAGCGCGACGACGAGTCGGTGCTGTTCAGCTTCTCCGATCGGCCCGTTCAGCGCGTGCTCGGACTGTGGCGAGAAGAGCTGCTCCCGCCGTGACGCCGATCTCGTTAAGCCCGGTTCTGCCCAATCATGCCGATCTCGACTGCCGGCGCCGCATCGGTCCTAGTACCCTAACCGACTGTTTCGGTTCGGTCAAATAGCCAGCCGGTTAGCGCCGTCTTTGCTGCGCAGCTGACCCGCTCAAACCCCCTTCCCCGAATCACTAGCGGACTCCTGCGGTCGTTACGTCCTCCGAACTGCCCCGCAATGCTTGCACCGCCACGCCAAGACCACTGCGGTATGGGCCGGATCGACAGCGTGCTGGACGGCCTCTTCATCATGTTCTCCGCGGGAGCACGCCTCCGTGAGTGGGCTACCCGGCGTCCTCCGGTGCACGCGCACCCACGCCTGAACGTAGGGCGCTCCGTCCGCTCCTCCCGTCAGGGCGGCATTGTCCTGGATCACAACGTCGGGGTCGCCCGCCCACCTTTCTCTCGCGAGGTCTCGAAAAAGCCTTCTCTTGTCTGCACTCATCTAGGTTCACTCGGATCACGCCAGACCGGGCGAGTTTCAGCGCTTTATTGGAAGCGCTTTCAGGTGGGGGAAAGAACGGACGTTTGGGCGGTGCGTCGTGCTCAGGCACCTGCCCTTCGCTGCTTTGTTTATTCGTAACCTTGTTCGCCCCAGCGCCTCCCCACGCCGTGAATGGGCTCGGTAGTCTCGCTGTGCTTCCTCGTGCCGATGGACGACCACAATCTCCCCGTCGTGCTGCGGACAGCAGTTGACCGTGAATTGCTCGTTCAGAAGGTGGAACGTACCGGTTTGGCCGAGCCTTCCAGGGTTTGAGACCGGCAAGTTCCTTGACTAGCTGAGCCATAGCCACGACATCCTCGCGCGGAAGACGCCGCATGTACACGCCGTTCGAAGAGCGAAGCTGGCCCTCGTCCGACCTATCATAGAGGTCAATACACAGCGGATTGGGTCCGTCGCGAAGAGCCTCTTGCAAGGCGTGTAGAGAGTCTCTCATGTTGCTCAGTAACGCCGCTTAAGGCAGCGGCGGCAAGTTCCAGTAGACCGCGTCCACAGGTGTTCACCCTGTTCGCAGGCAGCGAAGTCATGCGTAAGTTCTTCCTCGCGCCGTACCGCCTCCTCTTTCGCTCGCTCTAGCGGACCGCCAAACGTTCGATACGCCTTCCTGTTGGCGCCACAATGCTTGCACCGCTCCGTGGCAACCCACACGCCGGGGCCGCACTCTAGTGACTTGACGTACTCCCACTCGTGGCTTGCTTCGGTGCAGGCTATACGATCGATCACTGTCGTCATCTCCCCCGGACAGGTCCACTCTACGCCACGTACGCCATGTATGGATGCCCAGCAGTGACCACTTCCGACCGTCGGTCAGGTTCGTATTCCGGTGCCCGTTGTGCGGGTCGACTGCCTACGACTACGTCACTGTCTTACGCGCCGACGGGTCGATCCTGCAGACACAGACCTACCAGTGCGGCGGGTGCTCGGTGCTGTTCCGGGACCCGGAGCGATTCACCAAGCTGGAGCAAGTGGAAGGAGTTGAGCATCTGGCGTTACCGTCGAGGCCGAAGAAGGGTTGAGGTCACTAGATTCCTATTCGAGACACCTATGTATTCTCCTCGGGCCCGTCGGGGGTCGGCTTCGCGCTTTGGAGGTCATATATGGCGCGCTGCTCTACCAGAATATTTCTGACCACACGCGCTAGCTCAGTTTCGCCGTGACGGTCGTCGATCCCCGGAATCCTCACACCTGCGCCGAACCCAGTGCTGTACGCGCTGAGTGGCTACCTGGGCGCGATGCGCGAGAGGCTGGACTCGGCGGACGAGGGGCGGTGCACTGGGCGCCGTCTACAGTTATGTGGGTAACCGGGACTTGATCCGACAGGCCACGTCAGAGCGAGGCAACGTCAGAGCGTCCTGACCTCGACCGGCCGCTATCGGCCACTTTCGGTCATTCAGCACCGTAGCGTCTTTGACTGAAAGCCGCCATTCCACTGAAGATAGATTGCAGCACCCCGTGATAACAACAGTGGCGGTGGAGGCATCGAACCAGAAGCCCAAAGCTTGCCAGTGTCGCGCCGCGCCGGCGCAGTGGAAGTCGCCGGCACCGGCGAACCAGCGCAGTATCTATTGCGGCATCGTTTCGGACGGACCGGTGACTTTCATGACTGGCGGCGGATTCCACTTGCCAGTCAATGCGTCCGTCTTTGGCGCGTAGAGACGCATCGTCAGGTTGAACGCACCTTTGGGGGCCGGCAACCAGTTCGCATTCCTTGTCTGCGCCCGGGTCTTTCATTTTGGAAGTACAGATCGAGCGAGCCGTCGGCGTTGTACTTGAACGGCATCCAGCTGCTTACCGCGAACCGGTTCAGCGCATTGGCCACTTGGAAGCCATCGGAGTCGTAGAGCGTGATCGACCAAAACGCATTGACCGGCGGCACGCTGCCCTTGTCGAAGTGCAGAACGTACTTGTTCGCGCCGTCCAGCGGTTTGCCGGTGTGGTCGCCGAGATTCATCGGATAGATAGCATCCTCCGGCAGGTTCGCGCCGAGACCGAGCTGTGCGACGATCGCGCGCTTCAGATAATAATTCCCATATACTCCCATCGTGTCCGTGTTCATGGACCAACCGTTCGCTATACGCGCTAGCGTTGGCACTTTCCATTTCATGAGCGCCTGCCCATCGGCGGGCGCGCTGTTAAGCGCCGTTTGCACGGTCGGATCGAGCTTGGCCAAGTCGAAGTTCTGGCCGGCGTCGATGCCGATGCGCTTCATACGCGCCAGGATTGGTTGGTCGGTGATGTGCGGCTGCTGCTGCTTCAGCAACTCGGCCGCGATGGCGAAATAGTTGTCCGCCGGCATCGTATCGACCTGAATCTTCGGCGGCGTCTTCATGTCGATCGACGGGTTAACCTTGCCGACGACCGGCTCGGCAGCTTTGCCCCAACGCGACAATGGCGTGATCTTTAAACCGGCCTGGATCTTGTTAACGGCAGCGTAGTCCGGCGGGCCGTCGGTCTTGGTGCGGCCGATGATCCAAACATACACCGTCGGCGCGGCGATGCGCGTGCAATCCGCCGGCACGGTGCCGGTCCAGCCTGGTGGCGTGAGGAGGAAGTCACCGGCTTGTGTGCCGGTCGTGCGCCAGCCTGGCGAAGCAAACACGTCCGTCCACATATCGAGCATCGGCAACAGATAGTAGCGCCCGCCGGTGTCCGGTACAGACACGATAACCGGTTCCTTCGTCAGGTCCAGCCATGCGCTGGAGTAGAGCGTGTCGAAGTTTGGCCGGACCACCGCCCGCATGTCCGCCGTGGGATAGGCTGGTATGTTTGCGAACGAGTTCATCGGCGCCTGAATGCCCTTGGGGCCTTCGGCGTTGGTGAGCTGTTTGCGCGTAATCTCCATCGTGATCAGTGGATAGAAGTACAAGTACGCCTCCACCGCAATGGCGTGCGCTTCTTCGTCCGAGACCGAAGACGCTGCCCGCGCCTGTACGGCCACCAGCGCGGTCAATGTCAGGAACAACAGCAGTCTGAGTGTTCGCATTCGTCATATCCCTTCGATTGTTTTGGTTTGCGTCCCTGGTGAAGTCGGGGGAAAAGCACCCTTGCCGATCATACAGGTCCAGCTTCGCGGGCGCAGTGCAACGTCGCCGGGTCCCATAGCGCCGGCACATGACAGATCAACTGCGGATTTGGATCCCCCAAAGCGGACGATCATGACCGGCTGCATCGGGTCGAAACCCGCCGTTCAAGCGCCCGGACGGCCTCAGTCCAGGCCCAAATTCATCCGGTCCCACGCGCCCTCAGTTCCGAATAGAATGGTTCTTCTGCTGGACCGGGGCCCATGCGCGCGCTCCGTGGGTTGGTCCAGTCTGGGCGGTAGCCGCTCGCATCCCCTGGACCCCTTCGAGTCCAAAACCACCATGCTGGTAGTGTCCTGATGCTTCGTTTCCTGGCCTGGTTTCTCACCTCAGTACTCTCGACAGCGTACGCAACGATCGGTGAAGCTGCCCAGCCCGCAGTGCCGAAGGCAGACCAGTGTCTGGAGGAGCTAAGGGGCGGCCAATCTAAATGGATCGAATGCTACGGGGCGTTCGAGACCGACGGTAGCGCGCAAGCAGAGCTATCGAGGCAGACTTTCGACATGGTGAGAAACGCCAAGTGCGGAGGTACGATTCGCGTACTGCGGGGCGCACTGATGGACGCGCTCGCGCGCAACGGCGTGCTGGAGCTTGACCCTCAAGACGTCTTGTGCAGCATCACGACAAGCGGTGACTCGGAGTCGCAGGTCACCCTCACGCTCGCGCCGAAGGTGCTGTTCCAAGCGGGAAAAATCGTTGACATATCTCCACGCCTTGTAGGCATTACGGATCTCCCTGATTTCCTGGTCGCCCCGCTCCGATCTGCGGCGGAGTCGGAATTCGTTCGCGATCAAATGGCCAAGGGACTGAACATGTACCTGGAGCAAGCGTTCCCGAAACGCTAAAGAGCGCTCGTTCATGCTCCATCAAGTAGCCCTTGTGGCCGTGACTTCAAGGGCTCCAGTCTGCTATCGGCCAGTTTGCGACATTCAGTAGTTAGAACTCAACACCCGAAAGCTGACATTGTGCGTCCAGCGAAGGCTGGCGCGTTCTGTGGGAGACAGTCCCACCGGGGTAAGAGTCGGAGCCCCGTAGCTTGGGTAGCAGGGTTACAGTTGGGAAACCGGGACTCTGAAGCCTACCGACGAGCCATCGTAAGGGTGTCGGCGAGTCACCAGGCCGTAGCGCAAGCGAACGAGAGGTGGCCTCGAAACTCTCAGCCCCGGAGGCCGAGCCGACAGTCTCTTGGCGAAGGCAGCATGGAACATCGCGAACAGACTGATGCGATGGGCCACTCCGGCGGGGTGGTTATCGACGGCATGGCGACAAGGACGTGCTATGCAACTGGAGACAGCTCGCGATGGACTACATACTGCAGATCGGCGTCAAGGCGGCGCGCAGCGAAGCCGTAACGACGCCCGCCGCCCCGGTCCCCTCTACTCGAATCGACCATACTTGTCGACCGTACGTTATCGATGCATAGCTGCGTGTTACCGAAGTCGGCTCTCCGTCAACGCAAGTTACCTCGTACTGCACCACCCCTTGTGAGCCGGGCAAGACAGCGACTCCTCCCTCGGACGCTGCACCAGCACTCTCGCTCAGCACCCAGACGAGGCGTGGAGCGGGTGCAGCGTTCGCAGGCTTCCGCTCGACGGCGGGCCCATCAGCCGTTTGCTCGGGCGCTTGTCCGAGTGCCGAAAGAGTAACGCAACCCAGTAGGCCAACCACCAGCGACACGAACCACGTGAGGACGGGCATCAATACCTCGCGTACAACCAACCATTCGTTTCATTGTATTGCAGGCAATGGCGGATCGCAGATTCGCTCTCGGACGGGCGTCCCTCTCCGCCTTGCGTTGCTTGTACTCGGCCTTATCCTGAGCGCGTTGCTCGGGCGTCTTGGTCGCCTGCGTGGTGCCGTTGGCCTCCTGAGAACGCCGCTTGAGAATCGCAAGCACCTTGCCGCCGACGGACCGCAGGAGGGAAGTGTCCTGCCTACCCAGCCAGGCGACGACATCATCGAGCGTCGGCTTCGGCGGGGAGCGTGCGTTGTGTGGTCGCCCTGCTTCGGATCGCTGCTGGCGGGTCTGATGGCCTGGGGCTGGCAGAGCTAGCGAAGGCGTTGGGGCGGCCGCACCCAGGCACGATGACTATGCTGGTGCGCCAGTTGAAGGATGCCGGGCTGGTCGCAGTAGCCATCAGCGAGACGCATGGCGCCTACAGACAGCTACACCTCACAGACGAAGCCAGGCGACTACTCAAGGCAGCAGGCGTTGCCTGCGTCGTCCCCAAACGGACTGCGGGCGTCGCAGTACGCTAGGAGCCTCCGGCCTCCGATCGCATTGCTAGACGGCAGGCTGTGGCGCTGACGCAGGCAGCAGCGGGGGAATGTACAGGTCGGGCTGTCCGTTAGGCCCGGCAACAATCGCTCGACTGCAGATGAGAACCATTCGCAACTACATGAACGCACGCCAGGCCGAGGGCTATTGGCCACGCAGGCGAAGTCCCGCGCGCGAAGGTCCTTGCTCCGTGAGCAGCGCAGGGCGTACGGGCTGCGACAAGGGCTGACGCGGCCTTGGTGCGCGCGGCTTCCGGCGCCGCGACGATGGCGCTGCACGGCGCCGCCCTCGCGCGTCTGGCGGGCCAGGGGCCCGGGCACCTGTTCGTGCGAAAATGCGCTTTGTTCGAGTCGGGCCGCTGGCCCTTGGGTGTGGTCGGCGGTTTGTTCTATCTGTTCTAAAACGTAACCTCATTGACCACAGAGGACACAGAGGAACACAGAGGAAAGCGTCGAACCCTTGAGAGCTCTGCATTGGGGGTTTCTTGAAGTGCTTTGTGCTCCTCTGTGTCCTCTGTGGTAAACGCGGTTGGCTGGAGATTAGGATATGGCAGAGACCTACGTAATCGACGCGCCCGCAACACCATCCATCCCGGTAGTGGGGCAGAAGGGGCGGTTTCCGGTGCACCGCATCTACTGCGTGGGCCGCAACTATGCGGCGCACGCGCGCGAGATGGGCAAGGACCCGGAGAAGGAGCCGCCGTTCTTCTTCCTCAAGCCGGCCGACGCCGTGCTGCCCGAGGGCGGGCAGATGCGCTACCCGCCGGGTACGGGCAACCTGCACCACGAGATCGAGCTGGTGGTGGCGATCCAGCGCGGCGGGTTCCAGATTCCCGCCGCCAAGGCGCTGGATCATGTGTACGGCTATGCCGTGGGCCTCGACATGACCCGGCGCGATCTGCAGCTGCAGGCGCGCGACATGGGCCGTCCATGGGATTTCGGCAAGGCTTTCGACGAGTCGGCCCCGATCACGGCGATCCACCCGGTGTCGAGCCACGGCCACCACTCGGCCGGCAAGATCACGCTGACGGTCAACGGCGAGCCGCGCCAGAGCGCGGATCTGCAGGACATGATCTGGAACATCCCGGACACCATCGCCTTCCTCTCGAACTACTACCGCCTGCAGCCGGGGGACCTCATCTTCACCGGGACGCCGGCGGGAGTGGGGGCGGTCAAGCAGGGCGACGTGCTGGTCGGCGTAGTGGAAGGGCTGGCCGAGCTGAAGGTGACGATCGTTTGAAATTCGTGAGGACTGAGGGGTGAGGAGTGAGGGGCCAACTCGCAACCCGCGATGGGAACATCTGGCATGCATAAGAAGACCTGGCTCGAAGTCTCCCTGAACGGGCCGTGGGGCCGGGCCAGACAGCCTGGGATCCCGGTGAGCGTGAAGGAGATCGTAGAGGAGGCGGTGGCGTGCGCGAAGGCCGGCGCAGCCATTGTCCACGTGCATGCCTACGACGAGGCGACCGGGAGGCAGAAGGACGACGGCGAGCTCTACGAGCGCATCATCACGGAGGTCCGCAACCGCGCCGACGTGATCGTCTATCCGACCGTGCCGTTCGCCGGCCTGCCGGGGCATCCGGGTGCGCAAACGCCGCAGGAGCGCTTCGCCCACACTCAGTACCTCGCGCAGCGCGGCTTGCTCGAGTGGGCGGCAATCGATCCGGGCTCGGTCAACTTCGCTTACTACGATGACCTGCGCGAGGACAAGCCGGGGTTCGTCTACTTGAATCCCGAGGAGCATGTCCGTCACGGCCTGGCCCTGGCCCGGCAGTACCGCTTCCATCCCGCCTATGCGATCTACGAGCCGGGCTTCCTGCGGCTGGGCGCGACGCTGTACTGGCGCTGCAGCAGCCCGGTCCCGATATACCGTTTCATGTTCTCGTCGGGCTATACCTTCGGCTTTCCGCCCGACGACTATGGCCTGACCGCCTACCTGACTCTGATGGATCAGGTGGCGCCTGGCGCGCAGTGGATGATCGGCGGTCTGTCCGTGGATGTAGTGCCCATGATTCCGCGTGCGGTGATGGAAGGCGGGCACGTGCGCGTGGGGCTGGAGGACGCGCCGTTGGGCTCCGAGCGCACCAACCTGCAATGGGTGGAGGCCGCCACCAAGGCCATCGACAACTCCGGCGGCGAGCTGGCCACGGCGGCGGAAGTGCGCGCCGTGCTGCAGGCGCTCGAGATGGGCGACGGATAGCACTACTTAGAGCCTTGCATGATCGCCTGAGACAATCCACACCACCCCAGGTCTACGGCCAGACCCGCTCGCTCATGAGCGGAGGTCGGAGAGGCAGTTCTGCCCTCCATTTCCAAGGTAGTCGTGGCTCGCGAATCGTGACGGGCTCGCGTTAGGCCTTTACGCTAGACAGCAACGAATCCTGCAACGAGGTAACGCATGACTACGCTGGCGAAAATAGGCATCACCATGGGCGATCCGTCGGGCATCGGCCCCGAGATCATCGTCAAGGCCCTGCAGGAGATGTCGCCCGAGCACCGCAGTGCGTCGGCGGTGGTCGGCAGCCTCGATATTCTGAAGCGCGCCGACAAGCTGCTCGGTGCCGGCTTGACCTACGTGGATTCGCTGGACGCCGCCCGCAATGGCGCGGTGCCGGTCGTGCACGTGCCGAGCCGGGAGAGCGACAAGATCGTCGACGGCCAGATCAGTCGCCGCAGGGGGCGAGGCCGCTTATCAGTACATCGTGAAAGCCGTAGAGCTGGCGCTGGCGGGCCAGATCGCCGTCATCGTCACCGCGCCGCTCAACAAGGCGGCGCTGCACGCCGCCGGGCACCACTTCGACGGCCATACCGAGCTGCTCGCCGATCTGACCGATGCCAAGTCCTCCTACATGCTGCTCGCCTCGGACAAGCTTTCCGTGGTGCACGTAACCACCCACGTCAGCCTCAAGGGTGCGACCGTGCGCGCAACGACCGAGCGCGTGCTTGGCACCATCAGAGCCGGCAACGAGCATTTCAAGGCGCTCGGTCACGCGAGCCCGCGGATGGCGGTGGCCGGCATGAACCCGCACTGCGGGGAGGGCGGCATCTTCGGCAACGAGGAGATCGACAGCATCAACCCGGCGGTAGAGCAGGCTCAGAAGGAGGGCATCAACGTCAAGGGGCCGATCTCCGGGGACACGGTGTTCTACCGGACGCTGAAGGGCGAGTTCGATCTGGTGGTGGCGCAGTACCACGACCAGGGCCACATCCCCACCAAGCTCATCGCCTTCGACGAGACGGTGAACGTCAGCCTGGGGCTGCCGATCCGGCGTACTTCGGTCGATCACGGCACGGCGCACGACATCGCCTGGAAGGGCAAGGCGAGCCACGTCAACATGCGCGCGGCCATCGCCTATGCCCGCATGATGGCAGACCGCGCTGCCGCTCGCGCTGCTGCGTAGGCAAGTCCAAAACTTTCACCGCCAAGGACGCAAAGGACGCCAAGGAAAACGAAAGACTTGTTCGTGCGGTATTGACCTGGCTCGGAGCGGGTGGTGCGGGACCAGGCACACGGATCCGCTATCCGTCACCGAGCTGTTGCTTCGATCTTCCTTGGCGTCCTTTGCGTCCTTGGCGGTGAAAGTGTTTAGGAGCCGGATGTGCAGCCCAACGTCACAGATCATCGCCGATGACCTGACGGGCGCGCTGGACGCGGCCGGGCCGTTCGCGTCGCGCGGGCAACCGACCTTTGTGGTCGTCAAGGACGAGGGCTGCCCGCCCGATGCGTTCGCCGGCGCCACGGTGGTGTCGATCAATTCCGCCTCGCGCCATCTCGCTTCCACCGATGCGGCGGCACGCGTGCGCAGCGTCGTCGAACGCCTGTGCACGCCGGCCGGAGAGATCTGCATCAAGAAGATCGATTCCACCCTGCGCGGGAACGTCGCCGCGGAGACGCTCGCGGCCATGCATGCGCTGGGGCGCGCCAACGCGATCATCGTCCCGGCCTTTCCTGCGCAGGGCCGCACTGTGGTGGGCGGCATGGTGCACGTGAACGGCGTGCCGCTGCCGCAAACGGGCTTCGCGCGCGATGCGTTGTCGCCGCCTCCGCTTGCGCCCCTGGACCAGGTGTTTCGGGCCGCTGCACGCCAGGCGCAGGTGGTGCTGGTTGCGCCCGACGGACCGTTCGAGCTGGTGCGCCCGGGCGAGGGCCTGCGGGTGTTCGTAGTAGACAGTGCCACGGAGACCGATCTGCTCCGCACGGTCCAGGCCTTGGGCGATCGCCTGGGCCATTGCCTGCTGGTGGGTTCGGCGGGAATCGCTGGTGCCGTCGCGCAAGCCTGCCTGCCGCGCGCGAGCGCACCGGAGCTGGCGCGCGCGGCTGGCCAGGTACTCATCACGGTCGGCTCCCGCGCCCAGCAGAGCGCCCGGCAGGTGGCCGCGCTCGCTGCCCAACCCGGCGCAGCGGTGTTTCCCGCGCCCAACGGCGAGGCGGAGGACGACGCGCTGCTGCGCTCGTCGGCCGAGACAGTGATTCTGGTTGCCGCTGCCGGAGCAACGCGAAGCGAAGGCGATGCCGAGCAGGTCGCGCGGACGCTGGCCAGGAGCGTCGTGCGTGTGTTGCGCAATCGGCCGGTCGAAGCCCTGGTTGCCACCGGCGGCGACACTGCCGTGGCCATCCTGGAAGCACTCGGGAGGCGCGCGCTCCAGGTCGTGGGCGATCTGTTGCCGGGCATCCCCTATTGCCGCCTCGACCTGGACGGCAGGCGCCTGTGGCTCGTCACCAAAGCCGGCGGCTTCGGCACCCCCGACACGCTGATCGAGATCCTGCGTCGCCTGCGTGGCGAGGCATGAGCGCTTGGCAGCCCTTGAACCTCGGTCAGGCGGCTGGGCATCTACCGAAGTGCAAACGCCCGCAGGCGTGCAAGAGCAACGGCCCAGCGATCGAACGTGCATCGCACCCGGGCTGTCCAATGCCGCGCGTACAATCGCTCGATCCGATCCCACGCTATCCGTTTTGTCCAACAGCGGGAGCCTCTCTTCATGCGTGTGAAACACTGCCTGCAGATCCTGTTTGCCCTGCTGGTCGCCGCCGCCCCGCTTGCGCGGGCCGCTCAACCCGGGACAGTCCGGATGGGTCAGATCGGCCTGAGCTTCTATGCGGTTACCGGTGGCGTGGTCCAGGAGGTCCTGGAGCGGTTGGGCCACAAGGTCGAGGTGACGACGGGCAGTCACGCCGAGATCTTCCCGCGCCTGGGGGCAGGCGAAGTGGATCTGCTGGTGGCCGCATGGTTGCCCCACGGTCACGCCGTGTACTGGAAGCAGTATGGCGACAGCGCCGAGCAGGTCGCGGTCCTGTACGAGGGCGCTCGCTTCGACTGGATGGTGCCCGCCTACGTACCGGAAACGCTGGTGGCTTCGGTCGAGGACCTCGCCAAGCCGGAGGTCCTGGCGCGGATGGAGCACGGCATTCAGGGCACCGGACGGGATTCTGGCAACATGATGGTGTCGGCCGAAGTGCTGAAAGCCTACAAGCTCGATGCGATCGGCTACGAGCTCGTGCCGGGCAATCTTGCGCAGTTCCACGGCCACTACGATCAAGCCATCGCGCAAGGCAAGTGGTTCGTGATGCCGTTGTGGACGCCGCACTACATCAATCGGGTAGGTAACATGCGGACCATCGCAGAGCCGCGCGGCCTGCTGGGGCCAGCCAGCAATGGCACGCTGGTCGCCAGCAAGGCCTGGACGGTGCAGGCGCCCGCCCGCACCCTGGAGGTGCTGGGCCGCATGCACCTGGGGCGTGAGGCGGTGGCCGAGATGGACTACATGGTGAACGTGCAGGGGATGGCGCCGCGCGAGGCGGCGCGCGCCTGGATGAACGCCAACACCACGCTGGTAGACAGTTGGTTCTCGGGTCAGTAAAGGCGCGTGCCGCGGCTGCGCTCCTGCTGCTTCTGGCCGCGGGCACCGTCCGTGGCCAGAAGATCAGCGTGGAGGCGCACCGCGACGGTGACGCGGTGGTGGTCGAAGCGCGCGCACTCCTGAAGGCCGATGCGCACGTGGCGTGGGAGGTGCTCACCGGCTATGACCAGTACGCGCGCTTCGTGCCCGATCTCAAATCCAGCGAGATCCTCGCCCGCGCCGGCAACACCGCAATCGTAGAGCAGCGCGGCGTGGCCGGCTTCTTCCTGTTTCGCTTTCCGCTGGAGGTGCGGTTGGCGGTGACGGAGCAGCCCTACGAGCAAGTGTCTGCACAGGCGATCGGCGGCAACTTCAAGGAGATGACCGGCCTCTACCGGCTCGTTCTGGAGGGCGAAGAGCTGCACTTCACCTACACCGGACGCCTGGTTCCCGCATTCAGGTTGCCGCCCCTGTTCGGCACCACGGTGATTCGCATCGCGGTGGAGAGGCAGTTCACGGCCCTGGTGCGCGAGATCCTGCGGCGTGAAGAGGAAAAGCCGTTGTGACCCGGATAGGGGCCCTTCTTGCGATCGCACTGTGCGTGGGCGCTTGCGCCCAGCTCCCACGCCCTCGCCCCGCGGCGGAGGTGGACGCCGCCGGCCGCTGCGAGCGGCTCTACGCGGAGATGGATCGAGCGGTGGCGCAGGCCGGCGTCGCCGACGGGGGCGCGGCCCGACTCAAGAGCTTCCCCTACCTGCGGGTGGACCGTCTGCTCGCCAGCTTTGCCAGCGAGACGACGGACTCGGATCGCTTCGCCGCATGGGTCGAGCGTATGCAAGGGCTCGACCGCGGGGCGCGCAAGGCCGAGCTTGCCAACCTGCCCGCGGGCGATCGTGCCCGGCTGCAAGCGGGCGTGCCCCCCAGTGGCGAAGTCATGGGCGGCATCGATGCCGAGCTCAAGCGCTGCGCGGATTTGCTGAGCGCACGCGATCTGGCCACCGCGCAGCAGCGCGATGTGCTGCGAGCGCAAGCACGGGTGCCGGACGACTATGACACCTGGAAGCGGGTGGTCGGGCTGTACTGGGTCACGCGCATCCCCTTCGCCAGCGGCGTGCGCAAGTACCAGACGCAGGTGCAGGCGGTGTTCCAGCAGCCGGTTCAGGACCTGCGCGTGCGAGGCAGCTCTTGTTGCCTACACGCCTGCTGACGCGGCGAGCGCGTCGGCGGCGGAACTGGCGGCGATCCTGGTGCGCTCGCGGCGCAACCCCCTTGCCATCCCCGAGCCGGATGCTGCAGATACCGAGCGCCTGTTCGCGGCCTTCGCCCCGGTGTGGGTGGTGGACGAGCGCGACGACAACGATCGCATCGGCGCGCTCGTGCTGGGCGAGGACGGGCGCCCCCGCGTCGATACCGTCAGACCCGTCGTCTACCGACGGCTCGCCCACACCCGCTACCGGGACCAGGTGCTCCTGCAGCTCGTCTACAGCGTGTGGCTGCCGGCGCGTCCCAAGACCTCGACGCTGGACCTGCTCGGCGGACACCTCGATGGAGTCGATCTGGCGCGTCACCCTCGGTCCGGACGCAAAACCGCTCGTCTACGACAGCATCCACAGTTGCGGCTGCTATCACCAGTTCTTCCCCACGCCTCGCGCGCAGCCGCTGCCGCCGCTGGACACACTCGACGAGCAGGCCTTCGTGCCGCAGCAGCTGCCTGCGATCGACATCGGCAGCCGCGTCGAAGTGCGACTGGAGACGGGAACGCACTACATCCAGCGCGTCATGGCGGGCCCCGGCACGGCGGGAATCGGCTATGCCGTCGCCGCGGACGGTGAGCTGCGTTCGCTGCCGGATCCGGCCGGGGGACGGCGTAGCGCCTTCCGTGCGGACGGCATCGTGCCCAGCTCCGAGCGTGGTGAACGTTACCTGTTCTGGCCGATGGGCGTGCGCGAGCCGGGGGCGATGCGCGAGTGGGGCCGTCACCCCACGGCCTTCATCGGGCGCCGCCACTTCGACGAAGCGCGGCTGATCGAGCGCTATTTCGTCCTGCAGATGAACTAGCCAAGGCATGCGGTGTCGGCCTGCCCTCTTGCTCGCCTCTGCGCTGATATCTCCGCCGGCCATGGCTGAAGCCCAGGCATTGCCGCCGGACGAACCTGCGGCGGGCATCTCGCGCACGCTCGCAGCGTGGCGCAGTGCGCACTACCGCGAAGTGCGTTATGCGCTGCATATCGATCTGCAGCCGCCGTTCGAGCGGGTGACAGGAACGCTGGAGCTGGACGTCACGCTCGAGGCGACGCCGGTGGACGTGGTGCTGGACTGGCGTGGCGAGAGTGCGGATCACGCGGTGCGCGATCTGCGCGTCAACGGGGAGCTGCTGGAGCCGGTTCCTTATGCGAACGATCACCTGATCGTGCCCCGGGAGCATTTGCGCCCCGGTGCCAACCGTATCGAGATCGCTTTCGCCGCGCCGGTGCGTCCCGCCGGCGCCCCCCTGACCAGGTATCGCGACGGGACCGACGGCGGCGAGTACATCTATTCGTTGCTGGTGCCGGCGGATGCCAGCACGCTGTTCCCCTGCTTCGACCAACCCGACCTCAAGGCACGTTTCGCACTGGAGCTGACGGTGCCCCGGCAGTGGCGCGCAGTGAGCAATGGTCGTGAGCTGGCGCGAACCGAACAGGCGGGCGCGGCGACCTACCGCTTTGCGCCGACCGAACCGATCAGCACCTACGTGTTTGCGTTTGCCGCCGGGCCGTTCGGCGAGCTGCGCGACAGCCACAGCGATCTGCGCCTGCTGGTGCGGCACTCGCAGCTGGAGCGTGCGCGCCCAGAGGCCGAGGAGGTATTCCGCCTGCACCGCGAGGGGATGCGCTGGCTGGAGAGCTTACTTCGCGCAGCCGTACGCCTACGGCAAGCTCGATGTCGTGCTGGTGCCGGAGTTCGCCTATGGCGGCATGGAGCACGCCGGGGCGATCTTCCTGCGCGAGGACAGCGTGCTGTTCCCCTTCGCGCCGAGCGATGCGGACCGGCTGCGACGCGCGCAGCTGATCTTCCACGAGGCTGCGCACCAGTGGTTCGGAGACCTCGTGACCATGCGCTGGTTCGACGACCTGTGGCTCAAGGAGGGGTTTGCGAATCTCATGGCGGCCAAGGCGGCAGCGGACCTGCTGCCGGAGCACGACGCCTGGAATGCGTTCCGCGCGCTCAAGACGGCGGCCTACCGCACCGACGAGACGCGCGGCACCACGCCGATCTGGCAGGCGCTGCCCAACCTGAACGCGGCCAAGTCGGCCTACGGCAGCATCGTATACAGCAAGGCGCCGGCGATCCTGCGCCAGCTCGAGTTCTACCTCGGCGAGGACGCGTTCGCCGCCGGTGTGCGGGCGTTCCTCGCGCAGCACGCCCACGCTGCCGCAAACTGGAGCGACCTGCTGGCAGCCTTCGAAGCGGCGAGCGGAGAGAGCCTGCAGGAATGGGCGGGCGCGTGGGTGACGGGTGCCGGCGTGCCCCGCGTCACGCTCGACTGGCAACTCGACGATGCAGGCCGGGTCGCGCGGCTGGAGGTTGTGCAGGCGCAACCCTTGCGGCCGCTGCGCAGCCAGTTGCTGCTGGCCTACGCGGACGGCACGCACACCGTTCACACGCTGCGGCTGGGCGAGGCGGGGAGCGTGGCGGTCCCCGCGGCGGTCGGACGGCCGGCGCCGCTCTTTGCGTATGCCAACCATGGCGACTACGGGTATGGCCTGTTCCTGCTCGACGCCCACAGCCGGCGCTATCTGCTTTTGCACCTGGGCGATGTGCAGGATGGCCTGCTGAGGGCCCTGCTATGGGATGCGCTGTGGGAGGAGGTGCGTGAGACCAGGATCAGCCCGTCGGACTGGCTCGCGCTGGCGCTGCGCGAGCTGCCCGGCGAGCACGCCGACGTTACCGTCTCCGGCGTGCTGACCCGGCTCCAGACAGCATTCCGCTGGTACTTGAGCGATGCACAGCGCGAGGCTCTGGCGTCCCAGGTCGAAACGGCGCTGCGCGCTGGCATGCTGGGCGCACCGACCCGCAGCCTGCGTATCCACTACTACCGTGCCTTCGCTGCGGTGGCCACGAGTGCGGCTGGCCGCACCGCATTGAAGCAGCTCCTCGCCGGGGAACTGGTGGTGCCCGAGCTTCGGTTGTCGGCGAGCGACCGCTACCGCATCATCCGCCGGCTGTTGGCTTTGTCCGACCCCGATGCGACAGCCGCTCCTCGCAGCCGAAGCTACCCGCGATACCGGCGACGACGCGCGCCGCTTCGCCTATGCCGCCGGCGCCACTAGGGCGGATGCGCAGACGAAGCAGCGTTACTTCGATGCATTCCTGCACCAGCGCGACTTGCCCGAGCGCTGGATCGAAGAGGCATTGCCGGCGTTCAATGCGGTGGAACACCAGGATCTCACTCGCGCGCACTTGCGAGCGGCGCTGGCAGCACTGCCCGAGCTGCGCTCGCGGCACAAGATATTCTTCGTCAATGCGTGGTTGTCGGCCTTCGTCGGCGGCCAGGTGGACGCGCAGGCTCTGGCGCTGGCAGAGCAGGCCGCCGCCGACCCCGCGCTCGCACCCGACCTCAGGCGCAAGCTCCTGGAAGTGACCGACGAGCTCGCGCGCACGGTGGCGATCCGGCGCGCCGCCGAGAAGCCCTAAAACTTGAACCGCAAAGGCGCAGAGGAACGCAGAGAACGCAGAGGGAACGCAGAGAAGCGTCAGAGGGAGAACTGGAGACACCGTTCATGGTCGGCGAGAAATGTTGGGCGCAGACACAGCGCATGCCTTGTCGGGATGACCCGCATTTCAGCACGATTCCGCGTTCCGCTCGGACGGACCTACAGCCGGCCGCTTGACTCCGCATGCCTCCGATGCCACTGGTTCTCTCGGCGTCCTCTCGTGCTTGTCCTCTGCGGTCCATCATGCGTTGCCTTGCGTTCGGCTACCTCGGAGATCACTATGAACTACGACCGCTACAAGACCCTGAAGCTGAGCCGGCCCGAGCCCGGCATCCTGGAAATCGTCATGGGTGGGACGGGCAAGCTCGGTGTCGCCGACGCGACGGGACACGCCGAGCTCGCGGAGATCTGGCGCGACGTCGACGCCGACCCCGAAGTGTCGGTTGCCATCATCCGCGGCGAAGGCAAGGGCTTCTCGGGCGGTGGCAGCCTCGACCTGGTCGAGCGCATGGCAAAAGACTTCGACACCCGCGCCCGCGTATGGCGCGAGGCGAAGGATCTGGTCTACAACCTGATCAACTGCTCCAAGATCGTCGTGTCGGCCATGCACGGCCCCGCGGTCGGAGCGGGGCTGGTGACCGGTCTGCTCGCAGACATCTCGATCGCCGCGCGCAACGCCCGCATCATCGACGGACACACGCGGCTGGGGGTGGCGGCAGGCGATCACGCCGCCATCGTGTGGCCGCTGCTGTGCGGCATGGCCAAGGCCAAGTACTACTTGTTGCTGTGCGACGAGGTGAGCGGCGAGGAAGCCGAGCGCATCGGCCTGGTGTCGCTGTGCGTGGAGGAGGGCGAGCTGCGGGACAAAGCGCTGGAGGTGGCGCGGCGGCTGGCGCGCGGTTCGCAGACCGCGCTGCGCTGGACCAAGTACAGCCTCAACAACTGGCTGCGCATGGCGGGACCGATCTTCGATTCCTCGCTCGCGCTGGAGATGCTCGGGTTCTCCGGGCCGGACGTGCGCGAAGGCGCCAAGTCGCTGCGCGAGAAGCGTGCTCCCACCTTCGATCCCAAGAGCCCCTTCTAAAGCTTACGGCTGAACCGCAGAGGCGCAGAGAGCGCGGAGGACCCGCAGAGAAAGACGACTACGAATCGCGATCTGTCAGCAGGGAGTACTCGAGCAGCGCCTCGATCGCGGGAGCCTCCCCCGACGGAGGCTTCGTTCGCCTCTGCGGTCCTCTGCGTCCTCTGCGGCTCTGCGGTCCAGGCTTAGGCTTGCGAGCAGCGCCTAAAGGATCTGCTTCAGCTGCAGGTTGGACTCCTCCGTCCAGCCGACCAGGACGTAGCGGTTGATCATCCGGTGCAGGAACGCGACTCGCTCGCGGAACGTGACGATGAACTGGACCTGCACCTTGGTGCCGTCCCGCTGCAGCACGATGGCGAAGGGCGCCATGATGTTGTCGGCCATCTCCGGGTCGACGAACATGCATTGCTGCTTCTCGCTCAGCTCCTTCTTCAGCGGCTCGAGGTCCTTGCCGTTGAGCTCGTGCACGCGCACCATCGCTTCGTCGTACACCTGGGGCGATACGCACACGAAGATGTTCTCCTTGAGCGTCTTGAACGTCTCGCCGCGCGTGCGCCGGGGCGACCATTGCAGCGCCCAGCAGCAGCTGCCGCCAGAAATGCATGGGGCTTCTTCGATTCGGCTCATTGCCAGTTCGCTCCTTCGACGGCCAGCGTTTCCAGGTACGCGCCGATCTTGTTGATGTTGTCCTCGTCCAGGACTTCCTTCCAGGGCGGCATCATGTTCTTGCCCGCGGCCGTTCTTGACGATGACCACGAACTCCTTGTACCCGCGCCAGAATGTCGTCAGATTGCCTGCGTACTTGCCGAACCGCGACTCGCCGTTGGCCTTTGGGCCATGGCATTGCACGCACCAGGTGAAATACAGCCTCTTGCCCAGATCGATGGCTTCGGGATCCCCCGACAGCGGATTGGACGAGGGCACCTTCTGCCCGGGCTTCAGCTCGCCCGGCTGCCTGGGCGGTGATCTTGGGTTCGAGCTTGCCCTGTTCCATTGCCGCCGCGCCGCTCGGAGCCGGCGATGCCGATGGCGGCGACCAATGCAACGACAACGAATAGACGTCAGATCTGCCTTGAGCTTCATTGTTCGATTCTCTACACCTTCGGTATTGCGGCCCAGGCGCCTCGACAGGCGCACACGTTAGCATACCTCGCCGCGCTCGCGAGATCCGGGCAAAAAAACGCCGGGGACGCAGGGAATACCCCTCGCCCCCGGCGATTGCTTCGAGTGTTACGGAAGCGCGAACACTACTACCGCCATGCTCTCGCCATGTCGCCGATCTTCTCCTTGTTCAGGGCCTGGACCGCCCCGCCAACGTAGGTGCCGTGCCCGGTCGCGGCTGCGATGTACTGCTTGCCGTCGACCTGGTAGGAGATGATGCCGCCGTGCACGCCCGAGCCGACGTTGAATCTCCACAGCAGGTTGCCGTTCTTGGCGTCCAGCGCTTCGATGTAGCCGTCGCTGGTACCGACGAACAGCAGATCGCTGCCGGTGGACACCAGGGTCGAGTGCGGGATGATGTCATAGCGCTTCTCCCAGGCGAGCTTGCCGGTGACCGGATCGCGTGCCGTGAGTCGGCCATGGCTCTTGTCGCCGGGCGGGTCGGTGCCGATCCACTCGGCGCTCATGAACGCCTGGACGAACGGCTGCAGAACCCGGGTCTCGGCGCCTGCCGAGATCGTCGTCCCGCCGGCTCTTCGGCTGCGACGGTCAGGTACATGCACCACTCCTGCGCGACGCGGTAGAACAGCTTGGTCCGCGGGCTGTAGGTCCCCGCTTCCCAGCTATGGCCACCATCGATCGCCGGGCACACCAGGGTCTTCTCGCCGGGCTGCGGCCACAGCATGTTCTCCCACTCGCCCTTGGCGATGTTGTAGCCCGTCGTCCAGTTGTAGCTCTTCATGTCTGGATAGACCGCCAGGACCTTGCCGCCCTTGGTCTGGTGCACTGGTTGAAGCCGTTCTTGCCCGGATGCATCACCTTGTCGCCGATGATGACGTACTCGCCCGGAGCGGCGTCGTAGTCGTACGGGTCGGCGTGAGCCTCCTGGAAGTACCAGTTGAGCTTTCCGGTGTTCAGATCCAGCGCGACGGTCGACGAGGTGTACAGCGCGTCACCCGAGCGCCAGCCATCGGCGTTCGGATCCCGGCAGTTGCTGCCGCAGTAGTCGTAGTCGGGGTTCGGGTTGCCGGTGCCCATGATGATCTGGTTGTTGGCGTAGTCCACGGTGCCCGGCTGCCACGATCCCCCGCCGCCGTACTGCCACGAATCCCCGCGCCAGGTGGCCAGCGCTTTGGGATCGTTCCGGCCGGTGGTATAGAAGGTCCACTTGATGTCGCCGGTCTTGGGGTTGATGCCGAAGATCTTGCCCTCGATCGGATACTCGCCGCCGTTCTGGCCGATGACCATCAGATCCGAGCTCACGAAGGTCGCGGCACCGCTGAAGCCCACCGTGTCCTTCTTCGAGTCGATGATCTGCTTGTCCCAGATCACGCTGCCGTCGCGCTCGTCGAGCGCGACGATGCGGCCGTCGGCGGTGCCCATGTAGACCCTGCCGTCGCCGATCGCGAGACCGCGGGTGTGGGCGAAGAAGGAGCGCGCAACCACCGCTTCGTCCATCTTCGGTTCCCACTTCCAGACGCGCTCGCCGGTCTTGCCGTTGAGCTTCCAGACCGTCGACGGGTTGGTCGCGACGTACAGCATGCCGTCGATCGCCAGCGGCGTGCTGTGCATGCCCATGCGCACGTTGCCGGGCTGGAAGATCCAGGCCGGCCGCAGGTTCTTGACGTTGCCGGGGGTGATCTGGTTCAGCGGGCTGTGCCGCCAGGCCTTGTCCGCCTCGCGGTGATAGAAGCACCAGTTTTCGGGCGAGCAGTTGCGGATCTCGGCTGCCCCCGATCCGGCCGCTTGCGCGCCCGGCGCCCATGCCGCTGCGACAGCCAGCGGTAGCGCCACGGACACGAACTGCCGTATTGACGTTCTCATCTGCTCCTCCTCATCTTATTGGTCTGAAGATTGGACGCCCTCGACAAGCTGTTTGAATCCGCGAGATGGGTTCGAACTGGCCAGCATGTCCAAGGCACGGCGCCTGCTGGCGCAGAGCGACAGCGTGCGGACAGCCGATACTGCGCTGGACCTGTGGCGTAAACCCGATTCTGAACTCCCCTCCCCTCGGACCGTGACCAGCGTGCAGCCAGGCAACGCCGGGAAAAATTCCCGGCGCCCCCATGCTAATTGCGGTGCGCGCCGAGTGTCAAGGCGCGAGAGGTCGCGCGGACTCGTTCGCGGCCGCAGCCGCGGCTCAGCCGCGCGCCCGGCCGGCGCGCGCCAGGGCGCGCGCCGCACCAGGATGTCCAGCAGGAACAGCAGCAGGGCGAGCGCCGCTGCAATACGGGCCACAGCGGGTCGTGCGCACGCCGCCGTCTCCGCGCGGTCTGAAGATCTCTTCCGGTGCGGGCGCGAGCGCTCCGCCGGTCTGCTCGCTCAACGTGCGCAGCAGCGGCAGGTTCGCAGGCAGCAGGCGATCCTCGTCCGGGTAGGAATAGAACAGCGCGCGGCCGCCGGCACGCGCAGCCTCGGCGGCATCGATGCCGGCGCTGGGCAGCAGCTCGAAGCGCCAGGGCATGCTGCCGGCGCGCTCCGAGCGGAACCTGCGCGCGATAGCGCCCAGGCGCGGTCTGACGCAACGCAACAACCGAGCTTGACCGGCCTGGCGGCGTGACGCGAACCTGCGGCGACAGAGCGTTGCGGAAGCTGCCTCCGGCTCCGAGCGCAGTGAGCTCGATCAGCGCCTCGCGCCCTGGCGCGCCACCCGCCAGCGCACGCCTTCGCCGCTGTCGCGCCGCGCGCTGTCGCGCACGACCTGCGCCCATAGCCTGGCATAGCCGGGCCAGCGCGAGCCAATCCGCCGCCCAGCGGTTCTTCACATCGGACAGGAACCCCACGGTCTTGCCCAGGCCATAGTGCGTCTCGGCCAGCAGGGGCAGATCCTGCTTGGCCTCCAGCAGCACGTCCGAGAAGCGCTTGGGCTTGGCCGTGACATAGCCCTTGAGCTCGGGGCCGGCCGCGAAGTCCACCCCGGCCAGCGTCGGACTCCAGGCCTTCACCCGCGGGCGGAACGGCTCCTCGACGACGGAATCGCCCAGCAGCCGGCGCGTCTCCGCCGCGAACAAGGTGGGGACCTCCGCATCGCTGCGGGTGACGTAGCTCCTGCCGCCGCCCCATTTCGCCAGGTTCGCCATCAGCTCCTCGTCGGGCCTCTCGCCGATCGCCACGGTGGACAGCGTGATCTGCGCGCCTGCCAGCTCTTCCATCGATGCCCGGGAAGTCGCGCGGCGCTGCGGTGACGGGCGCAGCCGGCGGCGGCTCGACCGTCCTGCCGCGCAGGCGCGCCTCCTGCTCCTGCACCGCGCGCAGTCGTCGTTCGATCTCGGCGGGATAGAAAGGGGCGGAACCACCTCCCGGCGGCGGCGCCGTGAGCCCGTCGGAGAGCAGGATGATGTGCTTGGTCTTCGCCTTGCGACTCGGCGAGCAGCGCCTGCGCCCGCAGCAGGGCGTTGTAGATGTTGGTCTGGCCGCTCGAGGTCATGCGCGAGATCAGGTTCTCGGCCTCGCGCTTGTCACCCACCGGCATCAGCGGGACCACGTCATGCGGCTGCGCATCGAACGCGACCACGGCGAGCCGGTGCTCCGGCTCGAGCAGATCGAGCGTCGCCAGGGCGGCGGACTTCGCCACTTCGATCTTGCTGGCCGCGCATGCTCGCAGAGCGGTCGACCAGCAGCACCAGGTCCAGGTCCTCGTGTTTGCGCTTGGCCTCGAACTTCACCGGCAGCAGCCGCTCCAGCTCGCTCTTGGCGAAGCCTTCCTGGCCGTATGTGTTCTGCCCCGCCGCGAAGATCAGGCCGCCGCCGCGATCGCGAACGAACGCCTGCAGACGCTGCACGCTGTCCGCCCCGAGGCTGTCCGCGCGCACGTCGCTGAGGATGACGACGTCCTTGCCGTCGAGCAGCCGCGCATTGTCCGAGAGCTCCCGGGCGGTTGCGACCGACACGCGAATGCCCTGCGCGGTGAGCGCATCGGCGAGATAGCGGGCGTCGCGCTCGCCGCCCTCGACGTACAGCGCGTGCGTGCGCGGCTGCACCAGGATCTCCTCGGTGAGCATGTCGTTGCGCGGCAGCTCATCGCCTTCGGCGCTCACCCGGCCCGGACGTCTGCGCGCCGGCGCGCGGGAAGCGCACGGTAAAGGAAACGCGGTTCTCCCCGGGCGAGAGCGTCACGCTGCGCGCGGCAGCCACGCGTTCGCCGAGGCGAGCTCGACCCGCGCGGGAACGGACCGGCGCGAGAACACCCGTGCTTCGACCTCCACCGCCGCTCGCTCGCGCACGCCGTCGGGGACGCACGATCCGCTCGACCCATGCATCGTCGTCGGCCGCTGCGGCCGCGGGAATGGCGAACACCCGCGCGCCTTCGGCCTGCAGGCGCAGCATCGCCTGCCAGACGTCTCCTTCGGTCTGGTTGCCGTCGCTCAGCAGCACGATGCGCTTGGCCAGGCCCGGGCGCGAAGCCCGGCAGCGTGGCGAGCAGGGCTTCCTCCAGGTCGGTGGCGCCCGCGTCGATCGTGCCGGGGCGCTCGGCTCCGTCGGCGGCGGGCAGGCCGAGGGCCCGCGCCGCCTCGACCGACTCGACCAGTTCGGCATCTCCGCGAACACCACGAAGCGCGACTGTGCCGGCCGGTAATGCGACGTCGACCTGCGCGATCCATTCCAGCGCCTCGTCCACGAAGCGCCGCGAGACGCTGCCGGAGACGTCCAGAGCGTAGACCACCGACACTTCTTCGCTGCTCCGGTGGAGCACCGGCCGCGCCAGTGCGGCGACAATCGCGGCCAGCGCGAGCGAGCGCAACACCGCCGCTGCGGCCACGCGGGCACGCGCGACGCTGGCGCGGTTGCGCCACGCGAGCAACCAGACGATCGGCAACGCCGCCAGCAGCGCGAGCGGCCAGGTGGTGCTGAGTGTAAGGGTGGGCATGGGCTCGGCGTCGCGATCTGCGCTAGGCCGTGAACCGCCGGGTCAAGGCAGCCCACTCGACGAGCAGCAGCGCACCCGCGAGCAGGAGGAGCAGCATCCACAGCTCCATGTCCCAGAGCCCGGCCGGACGCACTTTCGGCGACCGGCGCTGGCCGGCAGCCTCGCTCAGACGGCTGCGATTGATCAGCGCGTAAGCGCGGATCGGTTACATTGGCGGCCACCGACTTGCCGGCCAGGACTTCTCGCCCGACGGGCGCGCTCACCGTGTAGACGTCCGCGCGCGGCGCCTCGAACACGATGCCCTGCGCGGTGGCCGAGGCCGCCACGGCTTGCCGCTGCCGTCGCGCACCTGCGCCGCGCGCAGCGGCACCTCGACGGTGCCCAGCCCGCGCCCGAGCACCGGCGTCGGCTCGGTGACCCAGCTCAACGCGTTGCCGAGAAACACGGGGAAGTCGGGCTGCAACGGAAAGTTGGAGTCCTGCAGCGCGAAGCCGACCTTGACCCAGCGCGCCCGCGCTTCGCCGGCAGTCACCAGCAGCGCCGGATGCGCATCCGCGTGCGAGCACGAACGCCTCAGCGGCTGTCGTCGCAGCGCGTCGACCGCAGCGCGAGTGAGCCTCAGGTTGCGCCACGCGATCCCACCCGCGACGGCGTGGTCCTCGTTCCAGTCGGTGACGCGCGGCGCCGGTCAGCACGGTGGACTGCCCCGCCAGCCAGTTGCGCGCAGGCGGCGGCAGCAGCAGCGCGCCGGCCGCCGGCGGCTCGGCCGGAGCGAACCGGTCGAACACCAAGGCGTCGTGCCTGCCCGCTCCGCGGGTAGCGCTCGGGTGTGACCACCGCCAGGCGCACGCCGGGCAGGTGCCGCAGCGCATCCTCGAGCTGCGGGTTGCCGGCGGTCACGAGCAGCACGCGCTTGGGCCGGTGCGGCGGGATCACCGCGTAGGCCAGGTCGTCGAGGGCGAAGGCGTCCGGTCTCGCACACCACCGCCGCGCCGAGCACGCCGCCTTCGAAGTCGGAGACGTCGAAGGTCGCGTTGACGGTCTCGCCCGCGCGCAGGTCGAGATCCTGGGCGATGGAGAAGTCGCTCTGCGCCCGTGATCAGCACCCGCACGCGCTGATCGCCGGGCGAAGCGTTCAGCACCTGCACCAGCGCTTCGTAGCGGGTCGGATCCTGGGCCAGCGGACGGGCTTCGAAGGCGGTCACCGCGACGTTGTCCGCCGCTTCGAACACCGAGTGCACGATGGCGCGCTGCCGGCGCCGTCGATCTGTGCAACGCCATCGGTGAACAGGTGCACTTGCGCGCCGGCGAGGAGCGACGGCCCGCGGCATGCGCGCGCTGTCCCCACGCGGCGGCCGGCACGCGGGCGAGCGCCGCGATTGCGGCATCGCGTTCGACGAACCCTGACACGCCAAGCCGCCCGACCGTGTCCAGCAGCGTCACTTCGGTCGCCGCGCTCGATCGCTGACCAGCAGCGCGCGCGCCTGCTCGATCGCATGCTCCCAGCGGCGTGCGCCCGTCGCGCGTTCGCGCGGCCATGGACGGCGAGTTGTCCAGCATCAGCGCCAGCGCGTTGAGCCGCTCGCGCCGATCGCGGCGATTTCCGGCCGGGTCAGGGCCAGCGCCAGGCTGAGTCCGGCTGCCGAGCGCGAGCAGCAGCGACATCAGCCGGCGCGCGGGCGGGCGCTTGCGGCTCCGCGCGACCGCGCCCACAGCAGCACGGACGGGATGACGACGGCGTGGCGGCGGCGGCTTGAGCAGATGCAGCAGCAGGATGACCAGCGCCACGCCCGCGAGCAGGGCGTAGGCGGCAGCCGGAGAGAGCGCGAGAAATCTCACGGCGCGACGACCCCTGCCGGCCGGCCGTCGGTTGCTCACGTCTTCCTTGGCATGCTGGCTCAGGAAGTACTGCTTCACGGCTTCTCGATATGCCAAGGGGCGTCCCGCCCGGCGCGAGCACCGCCTCGCGCTGCGCCCGCCACTGCGCCGTGATGCTCTCGTACTCGACTTCGGAGGCCTGGCGCTGGGTCGCGGCGTAGAACTCTTCCTCGGTTTCCTGCTGCTTCGAGTCCGCCGTCGCGCTCGGCGCGCATCTTCTGCAACTGCGCCTCCAGACGCTCCGTCGCGCTCGCCCAGCACCGGCTCCGTCGTCTCCGGCGCCGGTCGGGCTGCTGTTGGGATGCTCGCCTTCGCTGCCCGCCGGCCTGGCTCCTGCCGGTGCGCTCGCCGGCCGGCGGCACCCGTCCACGCTGGTCTGCGCGCCCGCCTCCGCAGCCTCGCCTTCGCCGTACGCGACCTCGCGCATGCTGGCGCCGTTGCGCGAGACGGCGCGCAGCCGGTTGTTCAGCGTGACCTCGCCTTGCGCGGGCGTCCCGTGATGCTTGCGCCGCTCCTCCCTGACCTGCTCGCGCAGCTGCGTTGCCGTGCGCACTGTCGGCGACACCTCGGACTTGACTCGGCTCGGTGCCGGGCTTTGCTCTCCTGGTTCGACATCCCCTTCAGGGCGTCGAGCAGGCGTTGCGCCGCGTGCTGGCCGTCTTCATCTCACGCTGAGGGTCGGCGGGATCCTTGCTGCGCTGCAGCCGCGCGGTTGCGCTCGGAGGCCTGCAGGAGCTGCGCGGCGAGCCGTGCGTCGCGCGCGGCAACCGCGCGCTTGATCGTCTCCCTCTTCGGCGCCGGCCGGCAGCTCCTTCGCCAGCTGCTCGAGTTGCGCCCAGGCTGCATCAGGTCGTGCCTTGCTCGCGCCGTCCGGGGAACGCAGCTCGGCGATCGTTTCTCGCGTTCATTCCCGGCGACGGGGTCACGCGCATTGCCGCTTGCGGTCGGTGCTGGCCACGGCATCGGGCGTGACCGGCAGGGCGAAGCGTGGCGAGAACCAAGCCAGAAGGCCGGTGAAGAGGGCCAGCGCAAGCGCGGTGAGCACACTGCGCGGCGCAGCCATCGGGAACAGGCGGCGGGCGTCCAGCTGCTCGACGGTCTGCGAGGCGCGCGCAACGAGGAGCTCGACGAACGCGTCGCGCGCGCCACGCTGCGCGAACCAGTGGGCACTCCTGAGCTGGTCCTTCAAGCCGGCTCGAGTGTCGGCGGCCCCCGCCGCATGAGCCAGCGTGGTGGGGCTGGCGAGCCGCCATGCAGACAGCGCCACAACAGCCAGCGCGGCGATGACGAGCAGGGGGGTGAGCGCCGACAGAACCGGGCTGGGTACGCCGAGGATCTCCAGGACCTCAGGCAGCAGACGCAGCGCGACCAGGGCACAGGCGAGCCCGCCCAGCTCCCGCATGCGCCGGCTCCAGCCCAGGCGCGCGGCCGCGCTCGCCAGCCAACGCAGCAGGATCTCGTGGTCGGACATCCTGCTAGCCGATCCGTCGTCCGGTCCATGGGGTGCGGGGTCCGGGCTAGGCGGCAGGCGAGCAGCCTCGCACGAACGCCGGCCTGGTCCTGCGCCGCCGCGAGCAGCAGGCTGAGGTCGTTGCCGGCGAGGACCAGCCGCATGCCGCGGCCGATGTAGCGCTGCATGAGCGGCCTGCCGTAGACGCCCCCCAGGCCCGGCCATTTGCCGTGCTTGCGGCACGCGCCGATGACGGTGTCCATGGCGCCGACCACGCGCGGATCGTCGAGCTGGCCGGGGATGCCCATCTCCAGGCACAGGTCGTTGGTGCCCATGAGCAAGGCATCGATCCCGGGTACGGCGGCGATGCGCTCGGCATTCTCCACCGCCAGCGGCGTCTCGATCATTGCGACCAGCAGCGTGGCGGCGTTGAGTGCCGGGATGGCGTCCTTCGCGGGCACCGGCGCGAACCCGAACTGCGGATAGCCTCCGGCGATGGAGCGCCGGCCCATGGGCGGGAAGCGGAACGCCGTGACCATGGCCTGCGCCACCTCGGGCGTGTCCACGTGGGGCATGACGATGCCGAGCGCGCCCGCGTCCAGGCAGCGGGTGCCCAGCGTGAAGTCGCCGTGTGGCACGCGCACCGAGCGGGGCGATGCCCGCATCCAGCGCCGCGACGCTGATCGAGTAGGCCGTCTCGACCGACGTGGCGCCGTGCTCCAGGTCGATGAACAGCCAGTCGTAGCCCGCGGTCTTCATCACCCGCGCTACCTCGACACCGCGCACGCCGCGCACGCCGATGCCCACCGCCAAAGCGTTCTGTGCCAGGCGCTCCCTGGCGGGATTGATCACCTGCATGTCGCGTTCTCCTGTCTGCGATCGCATGGCGATTGTAGGCTGCAATGGCTGTGCGTGGGGGGAGCCGCTCGCGGCCGAGTGTTGCCTTCTGTCCTTCGATCCCGCACCACGGCGAGAAATGCTGGCTGCCGTACCGCATAATTGCAGGATGCAGAGCAACCCGTCTCCCTGGTACGCGGCCGCACCCGAGATTATCGGGACCATCGTCGTCATTGCCGTGGTGCTGGCCATCAACCTTGCGATCTCGGGCATGCTGCGCGGCCGCGCCAGCCTTTCCCGCGAGACGAAGCTGCGCGCCTCGGTGTTCTGGCGCAATACCTCCTTGCTCATCGCGGTCGTCCTGCTGCTGTTCCTGTGGCGCGCGGAGCTGCGCGCGGCTGCGCTGTCCCTGGCCGCGTTGAGCGTAGCCCTGGTGCTGGCCGGCAAGGAGCTGCTCACCTCCATGCTGGGTTACATCTACCGCACCACTTCGGGCAGCTTCCGCTTCGGCGACGTGATCGAGATCAGCGGCGTGCAAGGCGAGGTGATCGACCAGACGCTGCTGTCGACTACCCTGCTGGAGATGAGCGACGAGCACCAGTTCACCGGCCGCACGGTGCAGTTCCCCAACAGCTTCTACATCACCCATCCGATCAAGAACCACTCGCGGATCGGCGCCTACCAGCTCGGCATCCTGGTCGTACCCCTGGCGGCCGGCGTCGACGTAGACGCGGCCAGGCGGCGCCTCGAGCAGGCCGCCGCCAGCGTGTGCGCCGCGTTCGTGGCGCCGGCCGAGGTGGCGCTGCGGGAGCTCGAGGGCGAGCAGTTCGTGGTGCTGCCCTCCGCGGAGCCGCGCGTGACCCTGCGGCTGGTGGACGCCGACAAGGTCAATCTGGTGCTGCGCTATCCCTGTCCGGGGATCCAGCGCACCCGTACCGAGCAGGAGATACTTGCGCGCTATCTCGCCGGCGGCTAGCCGCCTCTGCGGGCGGGATAGTAGCGGCGGGCTGTAGCGCCCTGGCTGGTATCGCAGTTGCTTGGGTTGCTGTGAAATGGCACCCAACTGCCCCAAGCGGCCTTCCGGATCGCGATTTTGCTGGTTCTCGGCGCCCTCTTCACCCAGGCCGCCCTGGCCGCTCGCCCCGCTCCGCGCAAGCTACCCCCGCCTCGGCCGGATCCGTACAAGTGCATCGACGCCGGCCTGGTCGTGTACTCGGATGCTCCCTGTGTCTCGGCCACGGCGGCCATCCCTGGCCAGCAGCTGGGCGCCGATCTGAAGCGCGAGCAGGTGCTGCAGCTCCTGGAGTCGTTCGATCGCACCGCCGGGCGCCGGGATTGGAACGCGCTCGTCGACCTGATCGCCGAGGACGCGGTGATTCAGATCCAGAGATCGCCGAGCCGCGGCGGCCGCAGCACCATCGGCAAGGCCGAGTACCGCCGGCTGCTGAACGAGAGCGGCAGCAAGAGGCGCGACTATTCGCTGCGTCGCGAGAATGTCGAAATCGAGATGCACCCCGACGGCTACCGGGCCCAGGTGGACTCGAAGCTGACCCAGCTCTGGCTGGATCCCGGCGGAGCGCTGATGGTGACTTCGGAGGAAACCTGGATCGTGGAGCCACGCAGCGGCAGGCTGCGCATCGTCATCATGGACATCGTCGAGCGCGACCCCAAGCCGCAGCCGCCTCGCTAGCCCTGGGCTAGCTCGCGTGCGCGGCGTAGGAATTCACAGGATTAACAGGATTTCTCAGGATCAACAGGATTAGATAACGGATAGGATGGTTCGGGAAGGACGTTAAGAACGCGGACAACAATCGCGGCTCGCCGTGCCAAGACGGCGCTAGTTGGCGGCAAGCAGCAACCTTGCTCATCTCTTGATTTGGTTCTGTCTTGATTCAATCCTGTTAATCCTGAGAAATCCTGCTAATCCTGTGAATTCCTTTTGGAGGTCGCCAGCGGCCACGGCGTCCGCCGCACCAGTACATCCAGCAGGAACAAGAGCAACGCCGCCGCAGCCAGCCAGGGCCACAGCGGCCGAGCCACCAGGCCGCCATCGCCGCGGGGGGCGAAGATGTCCCCCTGCTGTGGCTCGAACCCGCCTCCGGTTCGCTCGCTCAGCGCCCGCAGCAGGCGGGTGTTGGCGGGGAGTACCCGGTATTCGTCCGGCCAGGTGTAGGTGAGACTGCGGGTGCCGGCCTGCGCGACTTCGCGCGCGGAGAGGCCGCCGCCTTGCAGCAGTTCGAACCGGTACGGGGCGCTGCGTCCTGATTCCACCGGCATACTGGTCCGATAGCGGCCCGGCGCGACCTGACGCAGCGCGAGCAGCGAGGATTGGCCATCCGGCAGCGTGGCACGCACCTTGGGCGTGAGGCCGTTGCGGTAGGTGCGGTCGGAAGCCAGTGCGCTCAACTCGATCAGCGCGTCGCGCCCGGCGCGGGATACGCGCCAGGACATGCCCTCGCCCCAGCTGCGCGGGATCGTGTCGCGTACCACCTGCGACCAGAAGCGTCCATAGCCGTCCCAGCCCAGCCAGTGCGCGGCCCAGCGATTCTTGACGTCGGACGTGAACGCCACCGTCTTGCCGAGGCCGTATTGGGTCTGCACCAGCAGCGGCTGCTCCCGGGACGCCTGCAGCAGCACTTCCGAAAAGGGCTTGGGGCGGGTGACAACGAAGCCGCGCAACGGCGGTCCGGCCGCGAAATCCAGCCCGGCGATGGACGGCGCACGGCCCGCCAGCGTCGGATGGAAGGATTGCTCGACGATGGCTTCCCCCAGCAGCCGGCGGGTCTCGGCCACGAACAGGCCGGGAACCTCGGCATCGCTCGCCGCCACGTAGCTCCTGCCGTTGCCCCAGGTGGCGAGGTCACGCATCAGCTCGAGATTCGGCTTCTCGCCGATGGCGATGGTGGACACCGTCACCTTCGCTGCAGCCAGGTCTTCGACCAGACCCTGCATGCCGCCTGCCTGCGCGGGCATTTCCGGCGGGGGGTCGGGGTCCACCTGGCCGCCCGACCTGGCGGATGGTCTCGGCGCGCGCCTTGCGCACCAGCTCCTGGGCTTCCTCGCTGTTGGAGCGCGTCGTGGGCGTCCCCGGCGGAGGCGCGGTGACACCGTCGGACAGCAAGAGAATGTGGCGGCTGGTGGCCGTGGAGGCGGCCAGCAGCCGCTGGGCATAGGCGAGCGCGTTGTAGATGTTGGTCTGTCCGCTCGAGGTCATGCTGGCGATCAGGTCTTCGGCGCGGCGCTTGCCGCCGACTTCGGCGAGCGGCACCACGCCATGCGGCTGGGAATCGAAGGCGACGACCGCGAGGCGGTGGTGCTCCTCCAGCAGGTCGAGGGTGGCCAGGGCCGCAGACTTCGCCAGCTCCAGCTTGCGGCCCCGCATGCTGTGGGAGCGATCGATGAGCAGCACGAGATCCAGGTCGCGGCGCTTGCGCTTGCCCTGGAAGCGCACCGGCAGGATCTGCTCCACGCGGCTGCCGGCGTAGCCCTGCTTGCCGTAGGTGCGCTCGCCCGCTGCGAAGATCAGCCCTCCGCCGGCGTCGCGCACGAACTCTTCGAGCGCCCGGGCGGTGCCCGCATCGATGCTTCCAGCCTCGATGTCGCTCAGGATCACCGCATCCTGGCCGGCGAGCAGGCCGTGGTCCGTGCGCAGCGCGTCGGCCGTGGCGACGGTGACGTCGATATGCTGTGCGCGCAAGGCGTCGGCCAGATAATGCGCGCTCTCCGGTGCGCTCTCGACATACAGCACGCGCGGTCGTGCCCCGACCCAGACGCTCTCGCTCAGTGCATCGTTGCGGGCATCCTCGTCCCCGTCGGCTCGGACCTGCGCCGTCACGACGTTGCTGCCAGCGCGTGGCAATCTGACCGTCAGCGCGATCTCGTTCTCCCCGGGTTGCAGGCGCACCGCGCGCGTCGCCAGAAGCCGGTCGCCGCCGCTGACGCGCAGGCGGGCGCTCGTGCCGGTGCGCGAGACCACGCGCACCCTGACGATCGCCGGTTCCTCCTCGCGCACGCCCTCGGGTATCCGGATCGAGTCCACCCAGGCATCGCTCGTCGACCCGGACCGCCGCCGGGACGGTGAACACCCGGATGCCCTCGGCCTGCAATCGCGGCAGCGCCCGCCACAAGTCGCCCTGGGTCTGGTTGCCGTCGGTGACCAGCACCAGGCGCCGGGCCGACTGCGGGGCGAAGCCGAAGACGGCGGTGTTGAGCGCCTGCTCCAGGTCGGTGGCGTTCTGATCGATGGCGTCTGCGTCTGCGCTGCGGCCCTCGGCGGCAACCGGTACGGCCAGCACCTCGTCCCGCGCATCCAGCAGCCGGGCGCGGTCGGCGAAGACGACGAAGCGTACCTGGGCCGGTGCGTAACGTGCGTTGGCGTCCCCGATCCAGTCGAGAGCCTGGCGCACAAAGGAGGGCGACACGCTGCGCGAGATGTCCAGCGCATAGACCACGGAAATCGCCTGGCTGCGCTCGAGCAGCACGGGATGCGCCAGCGCCAGCGCCAGGAGCCCCAGCGCGGCCGAGCGCAGCAGCGTGGCTGCCGCGAGCCGCCGCTGCGGCAGCGCTGCGCGATGGCGCCAGGCCAGCAGCCACAGCAGCGGCAACCCTGCAAGCAGCCACAGTCCCAGGGGGGCTTCCAGGGTCATGCTTGCGCCCTCAAGCGATGAGGCGGCGCGTATAGGCCGCCCACTCCACCAGCAGGAGCAGCGCGCCGATCAACAGCAGAAGCGCCCAGGGCTCCATGGGAAACTGCCGGCTCGCGGTTGCCGCCACGGACTCTCGATCGCCAAGGCGGCTGTGGTTGATGTCGGCCTGGCGAGGATCGAGAACGTTGGCGATCACCTGGATGCGCGCCCCATCACCGCGCACCGTGTAGACGTCCGGCCGGGTCGCTTCGAACACGATCCCGTCCGCTGTCTCCACCGCCGGGACCGGTAGGCCAGCGCCGTCGCGGACCTGGGCATGCGCCATCGGCACATCGACGCGACCGAGCGGACGCAGCAGCGGCGGCGCCGGATCGGTCAGCCAGTCGAGCGCGTTGCCCAGGAATACCAGGAAGCCGGGCTGCAGCGGCAGGTTCGAGTCCTGCGGCGAGAACCCGACAACGATCCAGGGCACAGGGGCGCGGCGAGCGGCGATCAGAGCGCCCTGCCGAGTCTCGACGACGGCCTCGCCGGGTTGCACGACAGCCACGCGGGCATGGCCGACTCGCAGATCAGGCCAGTTCATTCCCATGCTAAGAGCATGCGCGGCCTGCCAGCGCGTGATGTCAGGCTCCGCGCTCTCCCGCCAGCGCGCGGGCAGCCACGGCACGGCCGTGGGACGGAAGAGCAGGGCGCCGCCCGGCGGTGGTGCAGCGGGAGCGAACCCGTCGAATACGTAAGCGTCGGCGGCCCCGGCTTGGGCATAGCCGGCCGGCTTGACGATCGTGAGCCGGACACCGGGCAAAGCCCGGAGCGAATCCTGCAACCGGGGGTTGCCGTTGCTGACCAGCAGGACCCGCCGGGGCCGGTGCGCGGCGACGCGCGCGAAGGCCAGGTCGTCCAGCGGCAGGGCATCGCCCGCCGCGCTGGCCGCCGCGCCCAGGATCCCGCCTTCGAACCCGGTGATCTCGAAGCTCGCATCGATCAGCTCGCCCGCGGCCATCGTCAGGTCCTGGGCCAGGCTGAAGTGTTCGCCGCCGCGCAGCGTGAGCCGAACCTGCTTGGGTCCGGGCGAAGCGTTGTAGACCTGGACGAAGGCCTCGGAGCGCGTGGCATCGGCGGGGAACGGCCGCGCCTGCAGGCCGGTCAGCGCAACGTTGTCGGCCGGTTCGAATACCGAGTGCACGATCACGCCCGCGGGGAAATCGGCGAGGCAACGCCGTCTGTGATCAGATGCACCTCGAGGTCGCGGTCTTGCGGCAGCGGGGGCAGCCTCGCCGCGCCGTGCGAGCCGACGGCGAGACGCTCGAGCACGTCGGCTGCCTGTGCCGGTCTGAGGAAACCTGCCACCGGCGCGGTGCCCATCGTGTCGAGCACCATGATCCGACCAGCGCCACCGGTCAGGCTGCGCGCGCGCTCCAACGCGTGCAGCCAGCGGCTGCGCCCGTCGCGCGTGCGCGCCGCCATCGAGGGCGAATTGTCGAGCACCAGCACGGCGCGCTTGCCTGTCAGCCCGAGCGCCGGCACCTCCGGCCGCCCGAGCGCGAGCGCCAGGCTGAGCCCGATGCCCAGGCACAGCAGCAGGGACAGCAGCCGGCGCCAGGGTGCGGCGTGCCGGCTGCGGCGCTTGAGCACGCTCGCCCACAGCAGCGTGGAGGCAACGACCGCGCGCAGCGGGCGCGGCTTGAGCAGATGCAGCAGCAGGATCACGAGCGCGACGGCGCCGAGCAACGCGTAGGCGGCGAGCGGTGAGAAGGCCAGGAAGGTCACGGGGCCGGCGGCCGTTGTTTCGCGTGCTGGCCGAGCGTGTAGTGTTTTACGGCATCGCGATAGGTGAGCGGCGTGCGCTCGCCGCTCACCGCTTCCTCGGCAGCCTGGCGCGGGCGGGCGGCGACGGCCTCGTAACCGAGCCCGGCCGCCTGGGCCCGGGTCGCCGCGTACAGGGCGTCTTCGGCGCCAGGCTGATCCTCGTCGGGGCTTGCCTCCACTTTGACCTTTTGCAGCTGGGCGTCCAGGCGCACCGTCTTGTCGCCCAGCACCGGCTCCGAATCGGCAGTGCCGGCGGGGTTGGCTGGCGGAGGCTCTCCGTCTGCGCCGCCCGCCCGGCTCGCGCCTACGCGCCGCCCCATGGCGCCGCCGCCGACGTTGGCCCCGCTGCCTTCCTGCGCGGCTTCGCCGGCGCCGCCGGCGACGTCGCGCCCGCCGATGCTGCTGCGATTGATGGCTCGCAGCATTTCGTTGAGGACCGTCTCGCCCGCCGACTGCTGTCCGGCCGGGTCGCCCTTCTCGGGGGGCGAGTCCGCGCGCAGCTCCTCGGTGAGGTGAGCGGTAGGGGCATCGGCGGTATCGGCAGCACTATCCGACTGCGCTGCCGGCTCCTGCATGAGATCTCTCAATCGCGCGAGAATGCCCTCGGCGAGTGCGGCCGACATCTGCTCGGTTTCGGGCCGTGCCGCACGTCCCGGAGTTGGCTGCGCCGCCTGGCGGGCTTGCAGCGCTTGCAGCAACTGCGCCGCGCGGTGGGCATCGCGCGCAGCGATCGCCTGCCCGATCGCTTGCCCTTCCGCCTCACCGGCCAGTGCTCCCGCAAGTTCCAGGAGTCGTGACCAGGCTGCCTGTGTGCGCGCAGAACCTGGCGCGGTGGAGATCCGGTCCTGAGCGGCGCGCGGCGCGTCGTGCCCTTGCGGGGGGAGCACGCTCGCCTCCGGCGTGACCGGCGCCGCGGGCCCCGCTTTGCCGGCGGGGAAGCTCGCGAGGGGGACCCGGGTCAGCGCCAGGGCGAGGAGCGTGAACCCCAGCGCCGCCAGCACGGGGCGCGGGACAGTCAGCGGAAAAAGACGGCCCGCATCCAGCGCCTGGACCGTGCGAGACGCGTGCGCGAGGAGCGGGCCAACCAGCGGGCCGCCGCCGCTCGCCTGCGTGAACCACAGGGCGCTGCGCAGCTCATCCTTCAGCCCGGCGCGCGCGTCGGCCGCCGCTGCCGCCTGCGTCAGGTTCGCTGGCCGCCAAAGGGCAAGCACGCAGACCACGGCCGCGCCCGTGGCGGCAAGAAGAAACAACGGAAGCAGGGCAGCGAGCACCTCGGGCGCCGGGATCAGGGCACGCAAGCCTTCGTGCACGGCCAGCAGCGCCAGCAGCGCGCAGACCAGCGTGAGCGCGTGCCGCAGCCACGCACCGAGGCGCACCCGTGCCGCAGCGCCGTCCAGCCAGCGCAGAAGGATATCGCGCTCCGACATGCCAGGGGTTCGCGGTGTTGAACGATGGGCGGGAGATGCAGTTGCGGGCCGGCCCGAACAAACGCGCCGCGCGCGCCACGATTGCGGCATTTCTTGTCGATCGATAACGCGTCCAATCGTATCATAGCGGGCCAGAGCCACAGCGAGGCTACGGAGGAAAAACAATTGAGAAACGCGCTCCCGGCCGCCGGACGGAGCGGGCGCCTGCTGCGGGTGGTGCTGGCGACGGTCTCACTCGCCGTTTGCGCCGGCGTGCATGCCGCCGACCGGCCCAACGTCGTCATCATCCTCGCCGACGATCTGGGGTGGAACGACGTCGGGTTCCACGGCGGGGCGATTCGGACCCCGAACCTGGATCGGCTCGCCACCGGCGGCGCGGTGCTCAACGCGCTGTACGCCCAGCCCTTCTCGAGCCAGACCCGCGCCGCATTGCTTACCGGCCGCTACCCCATGCGCTATGGGTTGCAGACCCTTTCGCTGGCGCCCTCCAGTCGGTACGGGCTGCCGGTCGAGGAACGTACCCTGGCGCAGGCATTCAAGGACAGCGGGTATCGCACGGCCTTCGTGGGCAACTGGCTGCTGGGGCATGCCCGCCCCGAGTACTGGCCCACCAGGCGCGGCTTCGACACCTTCTACGGATCGCTGTCGGGCCAGGTGGAGCCGATGCTGCGCAAGACCGCCAAGGCGGACTGGCGCCGCAACGATCGCCCGGTCCAGGAGGAAGGATACGTGACCGATCTGCTGGCGCGCGAAGCCGTGGCGATCATCGCCAGGCACGACCCGGCGGTTGCGCTGCTGCTGGTGGTGTCCTTCAACACGCCGGCGCAGTTCCATGCGGTTCCGAAGCCGCTGCTCGACCAGTACCGGGACGTGCCGGACGACACCCGTCGCCGTTATGCCGCCGCGGTCACAGCGCTCGATGCGGCGGTGGGTGCCATTGTCGTCGCCCTGGACAAGCACAGCATGCTGGACAACACGCTGCTGATTTTCCAGAGCGATAACGGGGGCGCCGTGCCGACGCGGTTTGCGACCGGCGACCGGGACGTGGAGCGGCCGGCGGCCGACAACGGCATCTTCCGCGAGGGCCGAGGCAGCCTCTACGAAGGCGGCGTGCGCACAGTGGCTCTGGCATCCTGGCCCGGTAGAATCAAGCCGGGGACGACCGTCACCGAGCCGCTGCATGTGACAGACTTGTACCCCACGCTGCTGGGGCTTGCCGGCGCGTCGTTGGAGCAGCCCAAAAAACTCGATGGAGTGGATATCTGGCCGGTGATCGCAGAGGGCAAGCGCACCCAGCGCAAGGACATGCTCCTGAACGCGGAGGACTTCGCCGGTGCGATCCGCGTGGGCGAATGGAAGCTGATCGTGCACGCCTCCCTGCCGAGCCGCATCGAGCTGTACGATATCGCCAACGATCCCGAGGAGGCGGCGAACAGGGCGGGCACCTACCCGGAGCGGGTCAAGGACTTGCTCGCCAGGCTCAATGACTACGCCTACGATATGCTGCCGGCGCTGTACCTGGAGGAGCTCACGGCGGCCGATCGGCCGGTGTTCTGGCGCGCCAACCCGCCTCGGCGGTAGCCCGGCGCTTGGGCCAAGGACGTGGACGCGAACGGCAAACGCATTTACCGCAGAGGACGCAGAGGAACGCAGAGGAAAACCGAACCGCGCTTACCCCGGAAGACCGCTTCGTTTCTCCGCGGTGAATATGCTTTTCGCTTTCCTCTGCGTTCCTCTGCGTCCTCTGCGGTAAATGAGGTTGTCTGTGGCGCAGGGAAATTGAGTCTTACGGGCGATACCGCGGCCAAGGCAGTCTTAAACACCACCACGAGCGACGACAATGGACCACAAATCACTGTTCGACCAGCTGCGCAAGTTCGACACGCCGACCATCTGCAATGCCTTGGAGGTCGCGCTGGGCGCGCGCTTCATCACCGGCTTCACGCGCCAGCGGCTGCTCGCCGCGTTCCCGAAGCTGCCGCCGATCGTCGGCTACGCGCGCACCGTGACCGTGCGCTGCTCGGTGCCCTTCGATGCCGCCGCGCGCAAGGAGCGCCTGCTGGGCTACTACGAGTACCTGGCGCATGGGGCGCGGCCGACCGTCTCGGTGGTGCAGGACGTGGACAGCCAGCCCGGCCTGGGGGCCTTCTGGGGTGAGGTCAACACCCATGTGCACTGGGGGCTGGGTTGCGCAGGCGCCGTGACCAACGGCTCCATGCGCGACCTCGATATGATGTGCCCCCAGTTCCAGTGCCTCGCGGCCACGCTCTCGCCCAGCCATGCGTTCATCCAGGTGGTGGACTTCGGCAAGCCGGTGGACGTGCTGGGGATGGCGGTAAGCGACGGGGACATCGTGCATGCCGACTATCATGGCGCGGTGGTGATTCCGCCGGCGGCGCTGGAGAAACTCCCGGCCGCCATCGATCTCATGGCGCGCAAGGAGAAGGTGATCCTGGAAGCCGCGCGGCAGCCGGGGTTCAGCGTGGCCAGGATGCGCGAGGCGATGGCTGCTGCCGACCAGGTCAAGCTGCACGTGCCTCCAGGGCGGAAGCCGCAGAGGCGCAGAGGCGCAGAGAAGCGACAAACGCATCGACCATGAAAGGACACGAGGAACCCCGAACAACCATGCGCGCAGATCGCCTGGCTTGGCACAGCGTCGTTGCTGCCAGCGCCACTCGGTCGCCTGTGCCGTTCATTCGGGTTTCTTCACCCTTCGTGATAGTGACATTCGCTTTTCCTCTGCGTCCTCTGCGGTAAATGCGCTTGTCTTTAGCGTCTGTAGCGTTAGGGGATATCGATGAGCTACGACCTGCTGATCCGCAACGGCACGATCGTCGACGGCACCGGTGCGCCGCGCCAGGCGGGCGATGTGGCCGTCAAGAGCGGGCGCATCGTGGGGCTCGGCCGCCCGGAACGGGCACGGGCGGACGTCGAAATCGACGCTGCAGGGAAAGTGGTCGCCCCCGGGTTCATCGACGCCCACACTCATGACGACCGGCTGCTGCTGTCGGCGCCGGACATGGCGCCCAAGGTGAGCCAGGGCGTGACGACGGTGGTCGCGGGCAACTGTGGCATCTCGCTGGCCCCGGCCCCCGCCGGGATGAGAAAGCCGATCACCCCGCCACTGGACCTGCTGGACGAAGAGGGAGCGTGGTTCCGGTTTCCCACCTTCGCCGCCTATGTGGAAGAGCTCGGGCGCAGGCCCGCAGCGACCAACTGTGCGCTGCTGGTCGGGCACACGACCTTGCGCGTGGTCACGCTCGAGGACATCGAGCGGCCTGCCAGCGCGGCGGAGGTCGGCCGCATGCGCGAGCTGGCGCGCGAAGCTCTGGGGGCCGGTGCGATCGGCGTTTCCACCGGCCTGTACTACGAGCCGGCGGCCGCCGCGCCGACCGAGGAAGTGATCGAAGTGTGCCGGCCGCTGCGCGAGGCCGGCGGGCTGTACTGCACGCACATGCGCAACGAGGCCGATCGCGTCCTCGAGTCGCTGGACGAGAGCTTCCGCATCGGCCGCGAGGTCGGTGTTCCGGTGGTGATCTCGCACCACAAGGTGAACGGCACGCCCAACCACGGTCGCTCGCACGAGACCCTGGCCCGTATCGCGCAGCACATGGGCGATCAGTCGATCGGGCTGGATTGCTATCCGTACACGGCCAGCTCGACCATGCTCTCCGCCGACCGCGCCAGGGCAGCCACACGTGTAGTGGTGACCTGGTCGAAGCCGCATCCCGAACACGCCGGCCGGGACCTCGCCGAGGTCGCCGCGGAGATGGGGTTGCCGCAGGACGCAGCCGTCGCCCGGCTGCTGCCGGCGGGGGGCATCTACTTCTCGATGGACGAAGCCGATGTGCGGCGCATCCTGGCGTTCGCGCCGACCATGATCGGGTCGGACGGCCTGCCGCACGATGCCTTCCCGCATCCGCGCCTGTGGGCAACGTTTCCGCGCGTGCTCGGACACTACAGCCGCGAGCTGGGCCTGTTTCCGCTAGAGCAGGCTGTGCACAAGATGACCGGCCTCACGGCGCGGACCTTCGGCCTGGCGGACCGCGGCGTCCTTCGCCTCGGGGCCTGGGCAGATGTCGTGGTGTTCGATCCGCAGACCATCGCGGAGGCCGCGACCTTTCAGCAGCCGATCGCGCCCTCGCACGGGATCGACACGGTGATCGTCAACGGCGACATCGTGTGGCGCGAGGGCAAGTCGACCGGAGCGCGTCCCGGGCGGGTGCTCGCACGCACTGCAAATGCATGAACGCACTAACCGCAGAGGACGCAGAGGAAAACGCAGAGGAGAAGCGAAGCCAGAGCGCTCGGACGCGCCCAGTCGGCTGTCCAATACCGCTAGCTCAGTCCTGAGTGCGATGGTCGGGCAGCTTTTTCGACGTTCTCCTCTGCGTCCTCTGCGGTAAATGCGTCTTTCTTCAAGGTAGGAGAGTCCGAATGAGTCTCGCAGCAGCTGAAATCGAGCACTTCCGAGAGCAAGGTTACGTGATCCCGAAGTACCGGCTGCCCGACGAGCTCGTGAGGCGCCTGCGGCAATCGCTGGACCGGCTGCTGGCGACTTACACCGATGTTGCGCAGGAAGACATCGCCAACCCGCACATGCTGCCCCCCACCGCGGGGCCGGACGTGAACCCGTTCATGGCGGCGGCCCGCGAGCCGGGCGTCCTCGACATGCTCGAGCAGCTGATCGGGCCGGACCTGGTGCTGTGGATCACGCGCGTGCTGTGCAAGCCGGCCGCCAAGGGCAGGGAGGTGCCCTGGCACCAGGACGGCGAGTACTGGCCGATGCGGCCGCTCGCCACTTGCTCGCTGTGGATTGCCCTGGATCCCGTCAGCACCGTGAACGGCTGCATGCGCTTCATCCCGCGCTCCCACCAGCAGCGCGAGCTGTACCGTCACCATGCGACGGATCGCGCCAATCTGGTGCTCAATCTCGAGCTGGACCAGGACCAGTTCGACGAGGCCGAAGCGGTCAACGTCGAGCTCGAGCCGGGGCAGATGTCATTGCACGACGTACGCCTGATCCACGGCTCCGCGGCCAACAGCTCGGGCCAGCGTCGAGCGGCGCTCATCATGCGGTACATGCCGGCCACCTCGCATTACGACCGCTCGCTGGTCACGCAGCGCCGGGACAACAGCCCCTTCAACATCTTCCACCAGCCGCTGTGGTTGATGCGCGGCGTCGACCGCTCGGGCAAGAACGACTTCGTGCACGGGCACGCGCAGTGGCAGGAGCGCTATGCGAAGGGGCTGATACCGGCAATGGAGAGCGAGGGGTGAGATGGTGACTGGTGGCTAGTGACTGGTGGCTAGTGACTGGTGACTGGTGACTAGTGAGTGGTGGCGACAGGCGTACTGGCCTCCACACACTGCGCGCCTAGCGGCATCGGCCCTTGCATATCCGCCGGATACCGATTGCCAGTCACCAGTCACCGAGTCACCGCCTTTCACGGCTGCGTCTGCACCGAGGACAGGAAAGTGAAGATCTTCCACATCATGTCTTCGCTGAGCACGCCCTTCCACACCGGCATGCCCTTGTCCATGCGCCCGTTGTTGATGGTGGTGTAGAACACCACAATGGCGTCGTCGCGATAGCGGATCTGCATCCGGCGCAGGTCGCGCGGCCGCTCGCCCTGCACCGCGTCGGGACCATGGCAATGGGAGCAGTATTGATTGAACAGGCTCTGGCCTTCCGGGACCACTTCGCTGTTGGCGGCGTAGGGGTTGGTAGGCCGATTCGGTGCTTCGTCTGCCCTGGCCTGCATCTGCGCAAGGAGCAGCACCGCTGAGACGACGAAGGTGCACACTGCGGCACCCCTGAACTTCCTTGCCAAGACCTCCTCCGTTTTGCTGCCGGGAATTGAGACGAAACGGCGGAGCCGTATGGGCCCCGCCGTTTTCAACTGCGCGACTGCCTTCGAGCGAGCTCGCTCAGGGCACTTCGAACACCACCAGAACGCCACCCTCCGGGCTGGCATCGATCACGCGCTGGCCGATCTTGCCGAAGAACGAGGGCGGGCCCTTGGTCCGGCCGGCCACCACCGCGACATACTGCTTGCCGCCCGCCACGTAGGTGATCGGGCTCTGCAGGATGCCGGTGCCGACGTCGAAGCTCCACAGCGCTTCGCCGCTGGCAGCGTTGACCGCCTTGAGGTCACCGTGCTGGTTGCCGTAGAACACCAGGCCCCCAGCGGTGGTCATGGTGCCGCTCAGGAACGGCAGGTCCTCCTTGATGCCCCAGACCTTCTTCTTCGCCACCGGATCCCAGGCGACGATCTCGGCCAGGTTCTTGCCCTCCGAGCCGGCCATGTCGAGGTTGAACTCGGAAGCAAGGTAGAACTTGCCCGGCGTGTACTCCTCGTTCTTGCTCGCGATGTCCATGCACATGTTGAACAACGGAATATAGACCAGCCCGGTCTGCTGGCTGTAGGACATCGGCTCCCAGTTCTTGCCGCCGATCAGGTTCGGGCATACGTTGCGTGCCCATACGCCCAGCCGCGGCCGCTTGGCCGGGTCCTCGATCGGCATGCCGGTCTTCAGGTCCACGCCCTTGGCCCAGTTGACCGGGACGACGGGGTCGGCGGATATCAGCTTGCCGCTTAGGCGATTGAGGACGTAGAAGAAGCCGTTGCGGTCCGCGTGCAACAGGACCGGCGTCTTCTTCCCGGCGATGTTGAGCTCCGCCAGCACCGCTTCGTTCACGCCGTCGTAGTCCCACACGTCGGCGGGGGTGAACTGGTAGCCCCACACGATCTTGCCGCTATCGCCGTCGAACGCCAGCTGCGAGGCCGACCACAGGTTCGTGAACTGACCGATGTCGCTGGAGTCGTTGCCGCGGGTCTGGCCGCCCCAGGGTCCGCCGTTGCTGGTGGACCAGTAGACCAGGTTGAGCTTGGGATCGAAGGATCCGACGTACCAGGTCGAGGCGGCGCCCGTCTTCCAGGAGTCGCCCTTCCAGGTGTCGTTGCCGGGCTCACCGGGGCCTGGGATGGTGTAGGTCTTCCAGACCTGCTGACCGGTGTTCTGATCGAAGGCCTGCACGAAGCCACGGATTCCGTACTCGCCGCCGGCGATTCCGGTGACCACGAGGTTCTTGTACACGACGGGGGGTGAGGTGATCGCGTGGCCTGTCTTGTAGTCGGCCACTGTGGCCACCCACAGCTCCTTGCCGGTGTTGGCATCCAGCGCCACCAGCTTGGCGTCCAGCCGGCCGAAGAAGATCTTGCCGTTGGCGTAAGCGACTCCGCGGTTGTCCAGGCCGCAGCACACCGTGGCGAAGTAGTCGTTGGGCATCTCCGGCTCGTGCTTCCACTTTGTCTTGCCGGTCTTGGCATCGAGCGCGAACACGTACTTCGGCCCGGTCGAGGTCGTCACGTACATCGTATCGCCCACCACCAGCGGTGTGGACTGCTGCGACTCCAGGCTGCCCAGGGAATGGATCCAGGCGACCCGCAGGTTCTTCACGTTGCCCGTGTTGATCTGCTTCAGCCCGCTGTACCGCGTGTTCGCTTGGTCGCCGCCGTAGTGCGGCCATTCGCTGCTGGCCGGCACGGCGGACGACGGGCTGCAGCCCGGCTCATCGGGATTGCTGATGCAGTAGGTGTACGTAGGCGTAGGCTCCGCAGCCAGAGCAAATGTGGGCGTCAACGCTCCGGCCAGCGCCACGCCGAACGTCTGTAACAACAAACATTTGCCTCCGCCGGCTAGGCAGGTCAGCATGTTGCGTATGAATCGACTCATGGTTGGACTCCCCTCTCGTATAGGATCTCGACTCGTCGACCCGGTCTGAACCATCTGGTTACTACCGATCCTCCCCGAGCCCGAGCAGCAGCAAGAATACCGCAGCAGTCCCGCGTGTCAATGTCGGCGCGGACCGGCCCTTGTGCAGTGCAACCAACACGGCGCGGCGGCCTCGTGACAAACCTTCTTTTCTGCGAGGATTGCGTCAGACTCATTCCAGGGAACGAAGCGTGTCCATCACCGCCGCGAACTGCGCTTCGCTCGCAGGCGAACTGACGCGGCTGTCCAAGCGGTGACCGACGCCCGCCGGGCCGTGATGCTGGTCGCGTTGGCCGCGGCCACCTTTGCTGTGACTTCGACGGGGTCGGGCATGGCACCGTTTCTGACCGCCATCGCCACCGACCTCAGCAGCGGCCTGCCGGCGGTGGCCAATCTGTTCTCGATCCAGGCGGTGATGTGGGGCGTGGCCTCCCTGATCGCCGGCACCTTGTCCGACCGGCTGGGCCGACGCACGATCCTGGTCGCCGGGATTGCATTGCTTGGCATCACGCGGCTGGGTTTTGCGGCTTCGCACTCCTACTCGCAGCTGGTGATCTGGCAGCTCGTGTCCGGCGTAGGCGGAGGTGCCTTCATGGGCATCGTGTTCGCCGCAGTCTCCGACCACTTCCCTGCCGGCGGGCGCGGCCGCGCGCTGAGCTGGGTCATCACCGGGCAGTCCCTGTCGCTGGTGGTCGGCGTCCCTGTCGTCACCGTGGTCGGCGCTGTGGCCGGCTGGCGTGGCGCCATCGCGGTGCACGGTGCGGCGGTCATCCTGACCGCCATTGCGGTGTGGTTTGCGGTTCCGCCCGACCCCAAGCGCGCTCCGCATCCGCACGGCGGAAAGATCTGGCTCGCGGCGCTGGCGCAGCCGCGGCTGCTGGCGCTGCTGGCGGCCGGTACGACGGAGCGCGTGTGCTTCGGGACTCTGGCGATCTATCTGCCCACGTTTCTGCAGCGCACCTATGGCGTGTCCCTGGGCGCGCTCGCAGTGGCGCTGGCCCTGGTGGCATTGGGCAATCTCGCGGGCAACGTGCTGGGCGGGCGCATCGCCGACCGGGTCCGCGCCCGCGGGCGCGTGTTCGCCATCGCATCGCTGCTGACCGCGGTCCTTGCCGCACCTACGCTGATGTGGGCGCCGGGACTCGCCGTGTCCGTGGCGCTGGGCTTCGCCTACTCCTTCGTCAACGCAACTTCGCGGCCGTCGCTGATGGCCACGCTCGCGGAGGTGCCCGGCGAAGTGCGCGGTGCGGTCTTCGGTCTAACCGTGACCATGGCCAGCGTGGGCTGGCTTCTCGCCGGCTCCGTGGGCGCCGCGCTGGTCGTCGCGAGCGGCTTTGCCGGACTGGGGATCTTCTGCTCGCTCCTGGCGCTGGTGGGTGCCGGACTGGCGCTGGCGAGCACCCGGGGCGGTGCACGGCCGCGGGCGTGAAGCCGGCACGGGTCGCGCCAGCCCGCACCCGGTACAATCCCGGCTCACGATGGGATCCGATCTTGATCATGCTCGCTGATTCAACCCGCACCCTTTCGGCGTTTCTGCGTCCGGCCAGCGTTGCGGTGGTGGGCGCGGGCGATCGCCCTACCAGTTCCGGCGGCGCGGTGCTGCGCAACCTCCTCAAGTCCGGATATCGCGGCCGCATCGTTCCGGTGAACCCCAAGGGCGGCGAGCTCCTCGGCCTGCCGGTCGTGCCCACCGTTTCCCAGGTCTCGCCCGCCTGCGAGCTCGCGGTGGTGGTGGTGCGGCCGGACTTGATTCTCGCGGTCGTACGCGAAGCGGCAGCGAGTGGCCATCGCAACCTGCTGGTGCTGCCGGGGGGCTTCGCCGAGGGCGGCGAAGAGGGGCAGGCACGCGACCGCGCCCTGCGCGAGCTGGCGCACACGCACGGCCTGACCATCGCCGGGCCCAACTGCGCGGGGCTCATCGACCTGCTCGACCGCGCCAATCCGTGCGCCAGCACTTTCTTCCGAGACATGCCGCGCGGCGGGGGCGTAGCGCTGATCTCCCAGTCGGGCGCGATTGCCGAGGAGGTCATCGGATCCAGCCATAGCCTGGCCATTCCGGTGGGCGCAATCGTCTCGGTGGGAAACGCCATGCAGCTCGGCCTCGCCGAGTATGTGGAGCACTTCGGCGCTGACCCGGCGTGCCGTGCAATCCTGCTCTATGTCGAGTCCTTCGGCGACACGCAGCGGTTCCGCGAACTCGCGCGGGGCGTCACTGGGCAAAAGCCCATCGTGGCCTTGCTCGGCGGACACACCGCGCCCGGGCGCGAGGCGGCGTTTCGCCACACCGGGTCGCGCGCGCTGGGAGATGCCGAGGCGGACGCCTTGTGCGCCGACAGCGGCATAGTTCGCGTAAAGAGCCTGCGGGCGCTGATGCTGGCGGGGAAGGCGTTCGGGCTGCATCCCGGCGGGATCGGCCCGCGTGTGCTGCTGCTGTCGAACTCGGGTGGGCCCGGAGTGCTGGCGGCTGACCGTTGCGCGGAGCTGGGCCTGGAGCTGCCGGAGCTGCCTGCCGCCCTGGCCGGGCGCCTGCGCACCCTGTATCCCGCGGAGGCGGTGGTCGCCAACCCGCTCGACCTGCTGGCCGACGCGCGCGAGGACCGCTTCGGGGATACGCTGGAGGCGGTGCTGCACCTCGGGCGGGACAGCTTCGACGCCATCCTCATGATCCACGTCGTTCCCTTCATGGTCGATGCCGACGCGGTGGTCGCGCGCCTCGCCCAGCTTGCCAAGGGGGCGCCGCTGCCGCTGCTGCACGCCATGATGGGCACGCTGGAAGGCAAGGATGCCTGGATGGCGCGGATGGAGGAGGCCGGCGTGCCGATGTTCGACAACGTCGAGGACATGGCGGAGGCCGCTGCCATGCTGGCTCGCTATCGCGTCTCACAGGCCGTCTAAGGCGTAAAGCATTCACCGCCAAGGACGCAAAGGACGCCAAGGAAACCAAGACGAGTGAAGAGTCGGGCCGGGCATCTCGCCGCCAGCGTCGATGCATCAAATCACCGATCACTTCCAGCGGCAGCGTTTCGAACGAATACAGAGGTCATTGCATCCGTTGAAGCCACTCGATCTCTTCCGGTGTTCCTTGGCGTCCTTTGCGTCCTTGGCGGTGAAAGATCTATTTGAAGCAAGTCAGGCAAAGCAAGGGGAAGGCCGATGAAGCTCTACAACTATTTCCGCAGCTCCGCGGCGTACCGCGTGCGCATCGCGCTCGCGCTCAAAGGCCTGAGCTACGACTACCTGTCCGTGCACCTCGCCAAAGGCGAGCAGTACTCGCCAGAGTTCACGGCAATCAACCCGCAGAGCCTGGTGCCGGCGCTGGAGGAAGACGGCCATCTGCTGTATCAGTCTCTGGCGATCATGCAGTATCTGGACGAGGCCTACCCCAACCCGCCGCTGCTGCCGGTCAACCCGTTCGAGCGCAACCGGGTGCGCTCCCTGGCGTTGATCGTTGCCTGCGAGATCCACCCGTTGAACAACACGCGCGTGCTGAACTATCTCACCGGCAAGCTCGGCATCTCCGAGGAGCAGAAGCGGGACTGGTACCACCACTGGGTGAAGACCGGCTTCACCGCGCTGGAGAAGCGCCTGGCTGACGAGAAGGGAACCGGCCGGTTCTGCCATGGGGATACGGCGGGCTTCGCCGACTGCGTGCTGGTGCCGCAGGTCGCCAACGCCAGGCGCTTCAAAGTCGACCTCGGCGCGTTCCCGACCATCCTGCGCATCAACGACGAGTGCCTCAAGCTCGAGGCGTTCCAGAAGGCTGCCCCCGAGCGGCAGCCCGACGCGGACTGAACCGAGGCGCGAGGCTCGAGGCGCGAGGCACGAGGCGCGAGGCACCAGGCGCGACGGTCTAGGTTGTAACGGGTGATTTGGTGGCGCGGACTATGACCCCTCACCCCAACCCTCTCCCGCAAGGGGAGAGGGGAGCCGTCGCACGCACGGTCGAGGGCCACGCGCGCCTTCGCGGTCGCATCCCCGCAAGCGGGGCCCCTGCTCCGCGCTCCAGCGCGCCTCTCCCGCAAGGGGAGAGGGGGTTTCGGTGGCCCTGCTGAACCCACGATCGCAGGCCGCTGAGTGTCTGACACCTCGAGCCTCGCGCCTCGAGCCTCGCGCCTGAGCACATCCGGCAGGATGTGCTCCGCGCCTTCTAAATAACGCCATCCGACGTAGATCACAAAGGCGAACAGCGCGATCCCGAGCAGCCGAAGGAACAGGCGGCCGAAGTGGCCGTTGCGCAGGAAGCGGGAGCCCTGGCGGCGGGCGCGGCGCGACCACGACAGCAGCACCAGCGGCACCAGCGCGAGCAGCAGCCAGCGCCACGCCGGGGTGGTACTGCCAACCGGTAAGGAGTGTGACTCTGGTTGCGCCGATCTCCACGGTGCGGGTGGCGTCCTCGTATTTCACGACCAGGGGGAAGCGACGAATCCCCGCAGTCACCCGCGGCGGCACGCTCACCTCCACCGAGTAGACGTAATCGCGCAGGTCGCCTTCCCGCGTGCGTTTCCCGTCCGACACGCGGACCCAGCCGGCGAATGCCGGCGGGATCACCAGCGTGGGCCGCGCGAAGGACTGCTCGTTCAAGCCCGCAACAATGGTGGCGGGGACCTGTTTCGCGTCGCTCACGGGGATCGCCGCCCCGCCCGTCTGCGCGGCCAGAAACTCGAAGCCCTTGCGGGCGAGCGGGTCGCCCGGCACGTAGTTGACCAGCACAGTGATGCGGTCTACCGCGAGGTCGCGCACCACCTCCGCGAAGCGCAGGTCGTCCTCGTTGCCGGGGATGCCGTCGCGGCCCGGATCCACGCCCGTGCTCTGGCCGTAGAAATTGGGGTCGTGCGCCGGCGCGTCGCCGAACAAGACGACGAAGCGCCTCGCCCCCGGGCGCCAGCCGACGAAGCGCGCCTCGTGCAGCGCCCGCGAGTAGGCCTCGGGGAAGTCCTTGCCGTCGTACAGTCGCAGCCGCGTGATCGCTGCGGCGACGCTGTCCAGGTCCTCCGTGATATCGCGGTCCAGCCGCCACGGCACGCGCTCCTGGTAGTCGGCGAAAGAAGCCAGCCCGAACGCGCTGTTCGGGTTGCTCGTGCGGATCGCGCGCATGATGGCATCAGCGTCGGTCCGTACCTCGCCGATGACTTCCTGCATGCTCTGGGTGATGTCGAACAGCAGCAGGATGTCGACGCGCTCGAGCGACGGGGGGTCCTCGGCCAGGCGCACGTGGATCTCGAACTCGTCGCTCTGCGCCGCTGGGATGTAGCCGGTCCACTGCCCAGGGGTGAGCGTGTCGCGCGCGCCGCAGGCGGCCAGCGCCGCGCACAGCAGGAGCGAGACGGGAAGGCGTGACAGCGGCGCGTGAGCGGGAAGCGTGACCGAGAACCGTGACCGCGCGGCGTCACCTGAGCGAAAGGCGGAGAACGCGGCCAAGGTCGTTCGGATGAAGCGTGCGACGGGTACGGTCACGCCTCACTCGAAGCTCAGCGCCACCCGCCCGTAGGTCTTCGTGCTGATCGCGCCGCCGGCGGCCTGCAGGTACTTCAGCCAGAAGTCCTGCACCTCGACGTAGCGCTCGCTGGTCGCGGCACTTGCGCCGGCGACGAACACCTGCACCCCGCGCAGGTCCGGCAGCAGACCCTTGGCGCGGCGCTGGTCGATGAGCGCCTCGGCCGGCTGGGTCTTCTGGAAGTTCGCTGCCTTCGACTCCTCGATCATGTCGGACAGCATCACCAGATGCTTCTGCGGCCGCGCGTCGCGCGTGAGTATCTGGCTCCCCGCGTTGAGGCTTTCGAGGATGGCGGTGGCTTTGGCGCGGTCCCGCCGCGAGATGAGCTTGCGCCACTCGCCGCGGATGCGCAGCCTGCCCGCCTCGAGGGCATCGTCGTCATCCATCGAGCGGCCGCTGCTCGGCAGGGGCAGGTCCAGCGCCGGCGCGAAGCTGCCAAGCGTGCTCTCCGAGATCTCGGCCAGCACGAAGCGGTCGCCGGGGCGCAGTGCGTCGACGACACTGCGCAAGGTCGGGGTGTAGATGCGGTCCACGTCGGCGGCCTTGACGCTCTGCGTGAGATCCACGAAGACCATCACCACCCTGGCGTCCCGGCTGTCGCCGAAGAGCTCCTTGATCTGCGCCTGCGCTGGCAGGCAGCCCAGCAGCAGCGCCGCCACGACGACGATCCAATGGGTGTGGCGTTCAGACACGGTTGCCTCCTTCGGCGGCCGCTTCCCGCGAGGTTTGCGCGAACAGCTCTTTCTCGATCTGCTCGAACGCCTGGCGCAGGTCGATGGGGGCGAGGTCGGCTTCCGGGCCGAAGGAGCGCACCAGAAAAGTCCGCCCCGAGAGCTGATCGCGAAAGAACGCCGGGTACTTGTCGCGCTTGCGCGTGTTGTAAAAGCGGTACTCGCCGACCAGCGCCTCGAACTCGTGCATCATTCGGTTGATGCGCTCACGCGCGGTCTTCACGATGCGGTCGTAGCGGGCGGCGGCATAGGACCAGCGCCGCCACCAGCGGCTCAGCTCGCGCCGCAGGCGCGCCTTCTGATGGACGATGCGCTCGAGGTCGCGGTCGCCGTCGTGCGTGTAGTACGAGGCGAACGCGCCGGTCATCAGAATCAGCATGTTGATGGCGAACAACATGAGCACGTGGCGCAGATTGGGCGCCACCAGGCCGTGGCGCGCGTTGGCGAGCGCCTCTCTGGCCTGCACCGCGCCTTGCGCGAGCTCGCGCTCCTCGGCGCTCTTCTGCACCAGGGCCTGCTCCGCACGCGCCAGGTCCTCGGTTGCGAGCTTGTCCTTGGCGTTGCGCGCCGTCCCCCGCAGATCCTCGACCTGCCGCTCCGAGCGAGGCGCGCTCGTCGGCCACATTGAGCTGCGCCTGCGCGGCGCCCCGCGCACTCGCCTCGGCGCCCCTCACCTCGACGAACTCCGCGCGCATGATGCCGAGCGCGTAGGAGGCGATGGTGATGGTGATGAAAATGGCCGCGGCGATGGCCGCATTCTTCCACACCTGGTCGCGCGGCCACTGCCGCCACTTCACGCCCAGGAAGTGCGCCATCATCAGCAGCGACAGGGTCGGCGCGACCGCCATGATGTAGCTCTGGTAGTCCTGGCCGGACTCGATCAGGCGAAAAGCGGTGGCGTTGAACAGCAGCTCCGTGGCCCCAATCACCAGCATGACCGCCAGGTACAGCCACATCGGCATCAGCGGATGGGGCTGAGCGAATTGCTTGGCGGCGTGGGCCGTGCGGTTCATCAGCGCTTCGCGCAGCAGGTCCTGGATGCGGTGCTGCACGTGGTTGAGCCGCGCCTCGTAGTGCTGGCGGCCCCGCTCGGCTGCCTCGCAGATGCGGTCGATGCGCGACTCGGCGATCTTGAGCTCCTCGAACTCGTAGGGCGCAAGCTTGATGACGCTCGCGGTCCCGGCCTTCGCGCCCGCCGGCGCATCCGGCGCAAGCCGGGTAGAGTTCGTCACGGGCTGGACCAGTGCGCCGGTCTCGACGTACGTGTCCTCGCGCGGATAGTCGTGGCGCGCATCGCGCAGGCCCTGTGCGGCGGCGGTGGTGAAGAACCAGCTTTCGATCGAGAACCAGTCGCGCCAGCTCATGGGATTTGCGGTCTCCTTGGTAGCGGTGGGCGGGCTCGCCCACGGGGACTCGATGGGTCCAAGCCGTCCAGCCCATCATCGGCGGGGAGGGCGCCCGGCTTGAGCAAGAAACCATCCCGGGCTCCCCGCGGCCGGGTTGGAGGGCTCACAGGATAGCGGCATAGGCGTCCGGCCGACCATCTGCCTCTGCTGCCACGCCCGAACTGCAAGGGAATCGATTTGCCTTCTTGGTGCCCTGGTGTCGCCGTCACGGTGGCCGGTCTAAAGCATCCAGGCGAGGACGAAGATCAGCACCATGGTAAGCGCCAGGGCGAGCTTGGCCAGGCTGCCCAGCAGGAACCCGATCCACGCCCCGACACCGGCGCGACCCGCATCGACCAGGTCCTGCCGGACCAGGAACTGCCCGGCCGCGGCGCCGAGGAACGGTCCGATCAACAGGCCGGCCAGGCCAAAGAACAAGCCCACCAGAGTGCCGATCGCGGCGCCGAGCATGGCGGCGCGCCCGGCGCCTGCCCGCTTCGCCCCGAGGCTGGCCGCCGCCACATCCACGACCACGGACACCAGGGTGAGGAGCGCGAGCGCCAGCAGCGGCGGCCAACCCACGTGCGCAAACCCATCGAGCCAGGCTGCCAGGAGCAGGCCGCAGAACACCAGCGGCACACCGGGAAGGACAGGCAGCAGGGTCCCAGCCAGGCCGATCAGCACCAGCACCGCGGCGATGCACCAGAGCAGGATGTCCATTGCCCTCCCACCATCCTCCGGACTGCGGCGCGGGACAGTGCAAGCTCGCGCCCTGGTGACAAATGCGGGCTAGAATACGTTGTTGCTCCGAGACCGCGTGTGGAGCGGGTTGCCCGCGGACCGGCGACGGCCGCCAGCCTCGTGGCGCGCTGGCCAATGCCGAAGCGTCCGCCCGGCACTCGGCGCGACCTCGCGGGCGCCACCCGCGCGGCATCGACAATCGGTTGAGTGAAGGATTATCCATGAACGCAGCAAACAAGGTTTGGATCGCAGCGCTGCTGCTGGGGTGCAGCGCCGGGATTGGGTTGAGCCCGGCACAAGCAGAGGGCGACCCCGCTCCCACCTATCAGCGGGAGGCGGCGGTGCAGCGCTACAAGGGGTGTCATTTCACCGACGAGATGGGTCAATACCTGTACCAGTGTGTCAAGAAGAACGACGGGTTCGGCACCCACTGGTGCTACGACGAGACCCTGGAAACCTACTGCCCGGCGCAGCTTGCGGCCCGCAAGCAGGAACCGGCGGGCGCGCCGCCCAAGCCGTCCAACTGAGCCGTGGAGAAGCGCCGCACAGCGACGCGGCGTTTCTTGCTTGGCCTGCTATTTCTTTGCTTGACCCGCCCGGGCCGTCTCCAAGACTTTCCGGCTCTTGCGCGTTGCGGGCGGGACGCTGGCCCGAAGATCGCTCCTCGTCTGGCTGCAGCCCACGGCGACGCGCTATACTGCTCGTCGCAGCCTATCGACTATTTCACCATCGCATCTGAAGTTATGGCTTCCCGTGCCATCAGCCTGCGCCTGGGGCAGTCGGCGGACGCCGCCGAGCTCGCGCTGATGTCGCGCGACCTGATCGAGCGGGGCTTCGCCTGGTCCTGGACGCGCGCGCGCGTGGCGCGCACCATGGCTGGTCGCGACACGGCCACCGTCGTGGCCTGCATCGGCCGGGAGGTCATCGGCTTCGCCATGATGTACTTCGGCGAGCAGCACGCCCACCTCAACCTGCTCGCGGTGCGGCCGGCCTATCAGCGCCGGGGCATCGGACGCCGATTGATGGCCTGGCTGGAGGAATCGGCGCGTGCCGCTGGCATCACCGGCATCTACCTCGAGGTGCGCGTCAACAACCAGGACGCGCGGCGCTTCTACCGCGTCCTCGGCTTCCAGGAGCTGACGCTCCTGCCTCGGTACTATGGCGGGGTCGAGGCCGCCGTGTGGATGGCGCGCGACCTGCGCCATCGCACCACACGGCATACCGCTTGACCCCGAAAGCTTTCACCGCCAAGGACGCCAAGAAAACCCGATAAGACGCGAATCGGGTTCTTACGCGCGTGTCCGGGCGAAACCATCCGCTACCCGCAAGTGGCGTGCAAAGAGGCGTTCAGCTTCTCTTGCCGTCCTTTGCGTCCTTGGCGGTGAAAGGTTTGGGGGTTCGCGTGAAGATCAGTGGAACGCGACGAAGTCGGTTGCGAAGTGCCCGACGATGAGCGGCCAGAGGTTGCGCACGCGCAACGCGAACACCGCTGCCAGCACCGCATACAGCCCGGTGGCGAGGACCTCCACAGCGCCGCTCTCGAAGTGCGACAACCCGAACAGGGTGGAAGAAGCCGTCACGTACGCGATCGCGCGCCACCAGCCTGCCCCGAGGGGGGCGATGGCCTCCAGCAGGACCCCGCGGTAGAACAGCTCCTCGACCACGGCGGCAGTCGCGCACAGATACAGCACCGTGGGCAGCCGCGCGGCCCCTTCCGGCAACAGCCCGCCCAGGTCGAAGCTGCCGCCGGCGTAGGGGAGCAACTGCGCGCCCAGCGCTTCGAAACCGAAATAGGCCATCGCCAGCGCGCTGAACAGCGCGCACAGCCCCAATAGCTGTGCCAGCGACCAGCGCGGCCCGGGTCCGTGCAGGCCGAAGTCCGCGGCGCGCGCGCCACACCACACGCGCATGGCGAAGAGCGTTACCGCGGGCAGCAGCACCCACTTGGTGATGTCGTAGGCCCAGTACAGTGCGGGCGAATCGGCCAGCGCGGTCTTGGTGAACCCATCCAGCAGGTTCACGGCGAGGAACGGCATGGACAGCGCGAGGGCACAAGCGTGTGCACGCTGCACCGCCTGATCGGGAGGCGTGGCCATTGCCGCTACTCGTCCGGAGGCGCACTCTGCGGCACGACATCGATCAGTTCGACGTCGAACACGAGTGCCGCCTCGGCCGGCACATCCGCGGGTCGCGGGTATTTCAGACCGTCATAACCGAGATTGGCCGGGACGACGAGCGTGCGGCGGCCTCCCACGCGCATGCCCGCCAGCCCCTTCTCCAGTCCCGGCAGCACCCGCTTGAGGCCGTAGACGAACGACAGCGACTCGCCACGGCTGTGCGAGCTGGCGAACTGCCTGCCCTTGTGGTCGGGTGCATCGGGGTCGTACAGCCAGGCCGTGTAGTGCACGACCGCAAAGGCGTTCCTGGCAATGGGCCTGCCGGCGCCCACCTCGTGATCGACGATCTCGACCTGGCCGGGGCGGACGGTCCCTTCAAGCACCGATTCCGCGCCGGCCGCCGGGTCGGCGAGCAGGATCGCGCAAGGGAGCAACAACGCGCGCAACGCGCGACGGCAGCTGAGCATGGTAGGTGGGAGGATCGAGCGGCCGCAGGCACAATGTCATCGCCATACCACCGCGCAGACCGGATTATGCCATCAGCCCCGGGGTTGGCGTAGAACGGGTATCGGCGCTCAACAAGGCGGCGGCCCCGACGCCTTGAAAGGGCTGTGCTCGTTGAGCTCGTCGAGGTAGGCGCCGACCCCGTGCGTCTCGCGATCCAGGAAGTGCCCCACCGCGCGCGCGAACTGCGGATGGGCGAGCCAGTGAGCCGAGAGGGTGCGCTGGGGCAGCAACCCGCGCGCGAGCTTGTGCTCGCCCTGGGCCCCGCCCTCGAAGGCCCGCAGCCTGTGCGCGATGCAGAACTCGATCGCCTGGTAGTAGCAAGTCTCGAAATGCAGTCCGGAATGGAACTCCGCGGCGCCCCAGTAGCGCCCGTAGAGCACCGTCTGGTTGTGCACGTTGAGGGCCGCGGAGATCGGCTTGCCGGCGCAGCTGCCGATGACCAGCAGGAGGTTGTCCGGCATGGACGCCGCCAGGTGCCGGAAAAAGGCGCGGTTCAGGTAAGGGGTGGAGTAGTGCTGGCGGTAAGTGCGGTTGTAGCACCAGGCGAAGAAGTCCCAGTCCGCCTCGCTCGCCTCGTGTCCCGACAGCCAGCGGAAGACGATTCCGGCCTCGCGCACACGCCGGCGCTCCTGCTTGATCTTCTTGCGCTTGTCGTGGTTCATCCCGGCGAGATAGTCGTCGAAATCCCGGCAGCCGGGGTTCACCCAGTGGAACTGGACCGTGGAGCGGAGCATGAGGCCCGCGGCTTTCCAGCTCCGCGGCCTGCTCCGGGGGCGGGAACAGCACGTGCAGCGAAGAGGCTTTCGCGCGTGCGGCCAGCTCGAAAGCGCCGTCCAGGAGCGCGCGCCTGTGCTGCTGCGTCTCGGCCAGGAGGCGGCCGCCGCTGGCCGGGGTGAAGGGCACCGCGCACACCAGTTTCGGGTAGTAGCGCAGGCCGTGCTGCTGGTAGGCCTCCGCCCAACTCCAGTCGAACACGTACTCGCCATAGGAATGGCTCTTCAGATACAGCGGCATGGCACCGGTCAGCTCACCGTCCTCCCACAAGGTGATGTACTGGGGCGACCAGCCGGTAGTCGGGCAGGCGCAGCCGGTCGCGTGCAGGCCGTGCAGGAAGGCGTGCTGCAGGAACGGCGAGTCTCCGGCGAGCCGGTTCCAGGCCGCTGGGGCGAGCTCCTCCAGCGAGTCGAGGATGCGGACGGTGGGCATTGCGAGCGAACGGAAGCGAAAGGCCGGAGCCACTGCCAGTTTCAACGGGTCCGGACAAGCGACTATACTGTACTCGGGACCGGGCAGCCGCCGGCTTTGAGGGATCCACCTGCAGGACAGCGACGATGAAGAAGATCGAAGCCATCATCAAACCGTTCAAGCTCGACGAGGTGCGCGAGGCGTTGTCGGAGATCGGGGTCACCGGTCTGACCGTGACCGAGGTGAAGGGGTTCGGGCGCCAGAAGGGGCACACCGAGCTGTACCGGGGGGCGGAGTACGTGGTCGATTTCCTGCCCAAGGTCAAAGTCGAGGTGGTGATCTCCGATGCGCTGCAGGAGCGCGCCGTCGACGCGATCATCAAGGCCGCCCGCACCGGTAAGATCGGCGACGGCAAGATCTTCGTCACCACCGTCGAGACCGTCATTCGCATCCGCACAGGCGAGACCGACGAAGCAGCGGTCTGAGCAGCGCCAGAGGCGCGAGGCTCGAGGCACGAGGCGCGAGAAAAACCGGGTGGGCGCCCCCAGTTTCGCTATCGCGACGGTTTGCCCGTCGCGGACGGACTACTGTCTGTCATCCCCGCGCAGGCGGGGATCCAGAAGTGAATCGTGCACCCTGGGTTCCCGCTTCCGCGGGAACGACAGACTACTTTGTCAATTTAGGGCTGGTCGGAGTCTTCCCCCAGACTAACCTTCGAGGTCGTCTTCTCGCGCCTCGCGCCTCGCGCCTCGAGCCTGTAGTAGGACGACAACGGCGCCGCTGCCCCCTTCCGCGGGCCGCGCTTCGCAATAGGCCAACACCTCCGCGCGCTGCCTCAGCCAGGCAGCGACCTTGCGCTTGAGCACCGGCTCGTTGTTCTGGGAGCGCCAGCCCTTGCCGTGGATTACCCGCAGGCAGCGCTGCCCGCGCCGCAGCGCGCCGGTGAGGAACTGGGCCAGCAGGTCGCGCGCCTCCTCGCTGCGCAGGCCGTGCAGGTCCAGCTCGTCCTGCACCGACCAGAAACCCGAACGCAGCTTGCGCAGTACCTGCGAGGACATTCCCTCGCGCACGTAGGCGAGCGCCTCGCCCGACTCCAGCGCCGCCTCCATGGGCGCTTCGCTGCTCAGGCTGTCGGCGAGCACCTGGCGGTCGTCCTGCTCGCGCTGGCGCGCCAGCGGCGTGGGCCGCTCCGGAGCGTGCACCACACGACCCTTGTCGGGCAGGGGCTGGACGTCTTTCACCGCCTCGCGGAAGGCGTCGGCGTCGTCGTCCCTGGGTTGTTTGCTTGGCTTCGCCATGGCAATGCAACTGCGCTCACTGCAACTGCGTTTAACACAGAGGACACAGAGGAACACAGAGGAAAGCCGAAGCGACAACTGACCATGCGTCTTTCGGGGCTTCGCAGCCGGTGCGCACAGCTCAAGGCTGTCATGCGTCCGCGGCCCTCGCAGTCGCCGTTTCTTTGCTCTGCGTGCCGTCAGTCGCTCCGTGTGTTTTCGTGTGTTCCTCTGTGTCCTCTGTGTTCAAATGGGGTATGCGCTAGGTTCAATGCCCGAGCTCGTCCAGATACTTCTCGGCATCCAGCGCAGCCATGCAGCCGCTGCCGGCGCTGGTGACAGCCTGCCGATAGACGTGGTCCTGCACGTCGCCGGCGGCGAACACGCCCGGCACGCTGGTGGCGGTGGCGTTGCCGCTGCGGCCGCCGCGGGTGACGATGTAGCCGTTCTCCATTTCCAGCTGCCCGGCGAAGATCTGCGTGTTGGGCGTATGGCCGATGGCCACGAACAGGCCCTTCACCGCCAGATCCTTGGTGCGGCCGCTGCGCACGTCCTTGATGCGGGCGCCGGTCACGCCGCCGTTGTCGCCCAGCACTTCGTCCAGCGTGTGATGCCACTCGATGCGGGCGTTGCCTTTCTGGGCCTTGTCGAGCAGCCGGTTGGCCAGGATCTTCTCGGCACGGAAGTGGTCGCGCCGGTGGACCACCGTCACGCTCTTGGCGATGTTCGACAGGTATAGCGCCTCTTCTACGGCCGTGTTGCCGCCGCCGACCACCGCCACGTCCTGGCCCTTGTAGAAGAAGCCGTCGCAGGTGGCGCAGGCCGAGACGCCCTTGCCCATGAACCTCTCCTCGGAGGGCAGGCCCAGATACTTGGCCGACGCGCCGGTCGCGATGACCAGCGCGTCGCACGTATAGGTGGCCTGGTCGCCGACCAGCGCCAAGGGCTTGTCCATCAGCCGGACCGTGTGCACGTGATCGAACATGATCTCGGTGCCGAAGCGCTCGGCGTGCCGGTGGAAGCGTTCCATCAGCTCGGGGCCCTGCACGCCTTCCCAATCGGCCGGCCAGTTGTCCACGTCGGTCGTGGTCATGAGCTGCCCGCCCTGGGCGATGCCGGTGATCAGCACCGGGCGCGAGATTGGCGCGCGCGGCGTAGACGGCCGCTGTGTAGCCTGCCGGCCCGGAGCCGAGAATCAGCAAGCGTGCGTGCTTGGTGGTGGTCGTGGTCATGATGAGCAGGCGTGCCAGGCGGATACTGGCGAAGAATGCAAATCTATCAGCCGGCTCCTGCGCGTGTCGAGCCCGCCGGCACCGGCAAGCTATAATGCCCCATGTACCTAACCATTTGTAGACGGGATGTTTTTTAGATCGAAGGCGGTGTCCGCGCAGCCCCGGGCGCCGCTGCCGCCACGGCTGGCCGAGTCTGCTGCGAGAGTCCTGGTGGCTTGCTCTGGTAGCGCTGGCGGTCTATCTCACGCTGGTGCTCGGCAGCTACGACAAGGCGGATCCCGGCGTGGTCCCACAACATCGACAGCCAGGTCATCACCAACGCCGGCGGCCGTCTGGGCGCCTGGATCGCCGATGTGCTGCTGTCGGTGTTCGGGTTCTCGGCCTACTGGTGGGTGGTATTCCTGTTGTTCGCCGACCTGGTGGGGCTACCGGCGTATCGAGATCGGCCGGCGCTGGCGACCGACGGACCTTCTGGATCGCCTGCTCCGGGTTCCTCGCGCTGCTGGTCTCCAGCAGCAGCCTCGAGGCCCTGCGCCTGTACAGCTTGCAGGCGGTGCTGCCGATGCAGCCGGGCGGCATGCTCGGCACGCTGGCCAGCGCCCCGCTGGATCGGGTTCTGGGCTTCACCGGGGCGACGCTGCTGCTGCTGTTCGTGGCAGCTATCGGCTTCAGCTTGTTCAGCGGACTGTCCTGGCTGGATGTGGCAGAGCGGCTCGGCGTGCTGGGTCGAGAGCGGCTGGAGTGCGGCGCACGCGCGCTGGCAAGCGGCACGCGACCGGCGTATCGGTGCGCAGGCCGCGCAACGCCGAGGAGGTCGTCGTAGAGGAAGAAAAGAAGAAGCTCGACGAGCACCTGCCGATCCACATCGAGCCGCCGCAGCTGGCGATCCCCAAGTCCGAGCGCGTCAAGCGCGAGCGGCAGAAGCCGCTGTTTGAGGATCTGCCCGACTCGCCGCTGCCGCCCCTGCATCTGCTCGACGAAGCCGGGACGAACGTCGAGGTCCTGTCGGCCGATACGCTGGAGTACACCTCCCGCCTGATCGAGAAGAAGCTGCTCGACTTCGGCATCGAGGTGAAGGTGGTGGCTGCCTATCCGGGCCCGGTCATCACCCGCTACGAGATCGAGCCCGCAGTCGGCGTGAAGGGCAGCCAGATCGTCAATCTGGTGAAGGATCTGGCGCGGGCGCTTTCGGTGATCAGCATCCGCGTGGTGGAGACCATCCCAGGCAAGTCCTGCATGGGGCTGGAGATCCCCAACCCCAAGCGCCAGGTGGTGCGCCTGTCGGAGATCCTGAGCTCGCAGGTGTACGCGGACATGGCCTCGGCGCTGACGCTGGCGCTGGGCAAGGATATCGCCGGCAAGCCCGTCGTCGCGGACCTGGCGCGCATGCCGCACCTGCTGGTGGCCGGCACCACCGGATCCGGCAAGTCGGTGGCCATCAACGCGATGATCCTGAGCCTGGTGTACAAGGCCACCGCCAACGAGGTTCGACTGATCATGGTCGATCCCAAGATGCTGGAGCTGTCCGCGTATGAAGGCATCCCGCACCTGCTCGCACCGGTGGTCACCGATATGAAGCAGGCTTCCAACGCGCTGACCTGGTGCGTGGCGGAGATGGAGCGCCGCTACCGGCTCATGTCCATGCTCGGCGTGCGCAACCTGGCGGGCTTCAACCAGAAGGTCAAGGACGCCGAGAAAGGCGGCCAGCCCCTTGCGGACCCGCTGGCGCTGAACGTGGCAGCACCGCCGCCCCTGAAGGAGCTGCCGCTGGTGGTGGTGGTGATCGACGAGCTGGCGGACTTGATGATGGTGGTCGGCAAGAAGGTCGAGGAGCTGATCGCGCGCCTGGCCCAGAAGGCGCGCGCCGCCGGCGTGCATCTGATCCTCGCTACCCAGCGCCCCTCGGTGGATGTCATCACCGGGCTCATCAAGGCCAACATCCCCACGCGGGTGGCGTTCCAGGTGTCGAGCAAGGTCGACTCGCGCACCATCCTCGACCAGATGGGCGCCGAATCGCTGCTGGGACAGGGCGACATGCTCTACCTGCCGCCCGGCACGGGTTATCCGCAGCGCGTTCATGGTGCCTATGTCGGCGACGAGGAGGTGCATCGGGTGGTCGAGTACCTGAAGTCGCGGGGCGCGCCCGCAGTACATCGAGGGGATCCTGGAGACGGCGAGCTGGACGAAGCCCTCGAGGGCGGCGAGCTGGACGGTGGCGATGCCGAGAAGGACCCGCTCTACGACCAGGCCGTGGAGGTCGTGCTCAAGACCGCGCCGGCCCTCGATCTCACTGGTGCAGCGCCACCTGCGGATAGGCTACAACCGTGCTGCGCGGCTGATCGAGGCAATGGAGCGGGCCGGGCTGGTGTCGAGCATGCAGGCGAACGGCAACCGGGAAGTGCTGGCGCCGTCTAAGGAATAGTGACTGGTGATTAGTGACTGGTGACTGGTGACGGGACGCAGGTGATCTGTCCATTTCACCCAGGGTGTGCGTGTGGCTTGCCCGCCGACCAGTCACCAGTCACCAATCACCAATCACGGAGATGCAATGCGGAAACTAATCGCGCTGCTCGGGGCGCTGGCATGCTTGCAAGCGCATGCTGCAGGCAGCATCGAGAAGCTCCAGGCGTTTATCGCGCAAACGCAGTCGGCGCGCGCCAACTTCACCCAGCAGGTGATCGACAAGAGCGGCAAGACCCTGCAGTCGGCAAGCGGCAAGCTGGTGTTTTCGCGGCCCGGAAAATTCCGCTGGGAGTATCAGAAGCCCTACGAGCAGTTGATCGTGGGCGACGGGGAGAAGCTGTGGGTCTACGACAAGGAGCTTGCTCAGGTCACCGTCAAGAAGCTCGAGGGGGCGCTGGGCAGCAGCCCGGCGGCGCTGCTCGCGGGCAGCAACGACATCGAGCAGTACTACAACGTCAACGCCAAGGGCGTGAGCCGCGGCCTGGACTGGCTGGAGGCCTACCCGAAGGAGGCAGACAGCATGTTCCAGAAGGTGCGCATGGGATTCAAGGGCAATACGCTGGACACCATGGAGATGCATGACCAGCTCGGGCAGATCACTTTGATCCGCTTCAGCCGCATCGAGCGCAACCCGAAGCTGCCGGCCGATACCTTCAAGTTCACGCCGCCGCAAGGCGTGGACGTGATCGAGGATCAGTGAGCGCAGACCGTTCCCAACGCGAATACGCGTCAGTGCAGCGACTGCAAGACCTCCTCAAGGCGCCTTCCCCCTTTCAGGGGGAAGGCTGGGATGGGGGTGAAGCGCCGGCACCGCGACCGCGTACGCATTGCACCCCCACCCTGGCCCTCCCCCTGGAAGGGGGAGGGAACGCACCTATACCGCAGACGTTTCACCCGTGCTTCGGGACTTGCTGTTCCTTGCTGCCTTGGCGGCTCGGCTCACGTTCCCTGCCACATGCCACGCCCGCCCTCTGATCAAGACCTTTTCCCGGACCCGAAGCCGGCGGCTCCGCTCGCCGAGCTGATGCGGCCGCAGCGGCTCGAGGACGTGGTCGGGCAGCGCCACCTGCTCGACCCCGGCAAGCCCCTGGAAGTGGCGGCCCGCGCCGGCAAGCTGCACTCGATGATCCTGTGGGGCCCGCCCGGGGTGGGCAAGACGACGCTGGCGCGGCTGCTGGCGCGCGCCTGCAACGCCGAATTCATCGCCCTGTCGGCGGTGTTCTCCGGCGTGAAGGACATCCGCGAGGCCGTCGCCCAGGCGCAGCACGCGCTGCGCGAGACGGGTCGCCACACCATCCTGTTCGTGGACGAGGTGCACCGCTTCAACAAGGCGCAGCAGGACGCTTTTCTGCCGTTCGTCGAGCAGGGCCTGTTCACCTTCATCGGCGCCACCACCGAGAATCCGTCCTTCGAGGTGAACAGCGCGCTGCTGTCGCGCGCTGCCGTCCATGTGCTCGACGCCGCTGGCCGAAGGGGAACTGGACGTGCTGTTCGAGCGCGCCCGCGGCGGGCCCTTGCGGCGGACTCGGACTTCAGCGATGAAGCCAGGCGATGCTGCTCGGCTTCGCCGACGGCGACGCGCGCCGGCTGCTCAACATGCTCGAGCAGGTCGCCGACGCCGCCGCGATCGCAGGCCCGGGACACGCTGGACGAGGACTTCGTGCGCGATGCGCTGGCCGAGCGCATGCGCCGCTTCGACAAGGGCGGCGATGTCTTCTACGACCAGATCTCGGCGCTGCACAAGTCGGTGCGCGGTTCCTCGCCCGACGCGGCGCTGTACTGGCTCACCCGCATGCTGGACGGCGGCGCCGACCCGCTCTACATCGGCCGGCGCCTGGTGCGCATGGCGGCGGAGGACATCGGCCTGGCCGATCCTCGTGCGCTGCGGCTGGCGCTGGACGCGTGCGAGACCTACGAGCGGCTGGGCTCTCCGGAGGGCGAGCTGGCGCTGGCGCAGGCGGCGATCTACCTGGCATGCGCGCCGAAGAGCAACGCCGCGTACGTCGCGTATAATGCGGCGCGCGATTTTGTCGCCCGCGACGGCACGCGGCCGGTGCCGCTGCATCTGCGCAACGCGCCCACCCGGCTGATGAAGGAGCTGGGCTTCGGCAAGGCGTATCGCTATGCGCAGGACGAGCCCGAGGCCTATGCGGCGGGCGAAGACTACTTTCCCGAAGGCATGCCGGAGGTGCGCTTCTACCAGCCCGACCCCGCGCGGGTTGGAAGGCAAGATCGGCGAGAAGCTCGCGCATCTGCGCGAGCTGGACGCGGCTGCCCGGCAAGCCAAGACAGACACACTTACCGCAGAGGACGCAGAGGAACGCAGAGGAAAGCCAGGACGAGCTGAAGGCGAGGTGCTTGCTCGTAAGCGCCCGCGTCGTGCGGACTGTCGATCTGTGATAGTCCTCTGTGTATCCTCTGTGTCCTCTGCGGTAAATGAGGTTCAGATGCTAGACATCCAACTGCTCAGAAATGACCTGGAAGGCGTGGCCAAGCGGTTGGCCACGCGCGGCATCAGCGCGCCCACGGAGGAATTCCTGCGCCTGGAGTCTGCACGCAAGCAGGTGCAGACGCGCACCCAGGAGCTGCAGAACCGCCGCAACATCGTCTCCAAGCAGGTGGGCGAGGCCAAGCGCAAGGGCGAGGACGCGGCCGCGCTGATGGCGGAGGCGGCCGCACTTCCGGACCTGCTGAAAGGGCCGAGCAGGAGCTCGAACAGGTCCAGCAGCAGCTCACCGACCTGCTGCTGGTCATCCCGAACCTGCCGCACGAATCCGTGCCGGCCGGCAAGTCGGCCGACGATAACCTGGAGGTGAGGCGAGTCGGCGCGCCGCGGCGCTTCGATTTCCCGGTCAAAGACCACGTGGACGTGGGCGAGGGGCTGGGCCTGCTCGATTTCGGGCGCGCCAGCAAGATCTCCGGGGCGCGCTTCTCGCTCATGACCGGGGCCGTGGCGCGACTGCACCGGGCGCTTGGCGCAGTTCATGCTCGACGTGCACACGCGCGAGCACGGCTATACCGAGGTCTATGCGCCCTATCTCGTGAATGCCGCCAGCCTGCGCGGCACCGGCAACCTGCCCAAGTTCGAGGACGACCTGTTCGCGGTGCCGCGCAAGGATGCGGAGAAGCTCTACCTGATCCCGACCGCCGAAGTGCCGGTCACCAATATCGTTCGCGACGAGATCATCGCGCTCGAGCGGCTGCCCCTCAAGTTCGTCTGCCACACGCCGTGCTTCCGCAGCGAGGCGGGCTCCTACGGCAAGGACACCCGCGGCATGATCCGCCAGCACCAGTTCGACAAGGTTGAGCTGGTGCAGATCGTCCATCCCGAGCAGCTCCTACGAAGGCCTCGAGGAGCTCACCGCGCATGCAGAGGAGATCCTCAAGCGGCTCGAGCTGCCATATCGGGTGGTGACGCTGTGCACCGGCGACATGAGCTTCTCGGCGGCCAAGACCTACGACATCGAGGTCTGGCTGCCGGGACAGAACGCGTACCGGGAGATCTCCTCGTGCAGCAACTTCGAAGCGTTCCAGGCGCGCCGCATGCAGGCCCGCTTCCGCAACGAGAAGGGCAAACCCGAGCTGGTCCACACGCTCAACGGCTCGGGCCTGGCGATGGGCCGCACGCTGGTGGCGATCCTGGAGAACTATCAGCGCGCCGACGGCGGCGTGGATATCCCCGCGGCGCTGCAGCCGTACATGGGCGGGCTGCGCGCCATCGAGCCGCAGCGCTGACTACCAAGGTGGTTTGGCCTGTACGCAACGATCAACAAGGAACCTCTGACTGCCTGGCATCCCCAGGCGGGGATCCAGAATGCATGAAGAACCTGGGTTCCGGCCAACTCGGGATCACTGAGCCGCCGCGGCGGCGCCGGCCTTGTCCTTGCCTTCGGCGGTGGCAAACAGCGTGAAGTCGGGTACGTGCGGTTCCTCGAAGCGGCTGAGGATGTCGTAGTAGTTGCGGATGTTCTCGGTGAGGATGAGGGCTTCGCCCCCTCGGCAGAAACCGTGGGTGACCGTGCTGTAG
>CAWHCG010000044.1:0-81969 GCA_963827575.1 uncultured beta proteobacterium | reverse complement strand
GCTGCAACCGCGGCTCCCGACGATTTCCCGCATGCCAACCTTCCGCGCCGTTTGAGCCGGATCGTTGGCCGGGAGGGAGATGTCCTCAGGCTGTCGGCGCAACTGCCGCATCGCGCATTGTCACCATTGTGGGCTCCGGCGGTGATCGGCAAAACCACGGTCGCGATCGCGGTGGGACATCGTCTGAGCGCGGCTTTTGGTGGCGCCGCGCTCTTCGTCGATTTCGGGATGTTGAGCGATCCCAATCTGGTGGTCCCCGGCGTTGCGTCGATGCTGGGGCTGGCGGTCGGCTCCGACGACGTGCGGCCGAGCCTGATCGCCTATCTGCGCGACAAGCGAATTCTGCTGATCCTCGACACGTGCGAGCATCTCGTAGACGCGGTCGCCATGCTTGCGGCGAGCATCGTCGAGGCAGCGCCGCAGGTCCACATCCTGACCACAAGTCGCGAGGCTCTGCGTATCGACGGCGAACGCGTCTACAGGCTGGATGCCCTTGCCTGTCCGCCGGACGATCCGGAGATCACGGCGGCGGCCGTTCTGCGTTTCCGGCAACGCAATTGTTCATGGAGCGCGCGGCAGAGAGCGGCGTCAGTCTGGATATCGGCGATGCGGACGCGCGCGTTGTCGCGAGTATCTGCCGAAAGCTGGACGGCGTCGCGCTGGCGCTGGAATTGGCGGCCAGACGGGTCGAGACCTGGGGCCTGCCGCAGACCGCCGCGCTTCTCGACCAGCATCTGACGCTGGGGTGGCAGGGGTCGCGCACGGCCCCGCCACGTCAAAGGACCCTGCAAGCCACACTCGACTGGAGTTTTGGGCTCCTCAGCGAGCCGGAACGCATGGTGCTTCGCCGGCTTGCGGTATTCGTCGGGCACTTACGCTGGATGCGGCGCTCGAGGTCATAACAAGCGCGACGGCTGGATCGTTCGACGGTCTTCGGCGCGATCGACAGCCTTGTTGCGAAGTCCATGCTGGCCACGCAGCCCATAGGGGCGATGATGCGTTACCGACTTCTGGACACGACACGCGCTTATGCGCTCGAAACTCAGACTGACGACGCCGAACGCACCGACATGGCCGTGCGCCACGCAGCCTACTTCCGGCGATGGCTCGAGCAGTTCGGCGCCGACTGGCCGACCTTGTCGACCGGGACAGAACGCGCGCCTCACTTTGCCGCTCTCAATAACGTCCGCGCGGCGCTGGAATGGTGCTTTGGTGCCAAAGGCAATATCGAGAGTCGGTATCGGACTTGCTGCCGCTGCCACGCCCGTCTTCCTGGCGATGTCCTTGCTTCCGGAATGTCATCGCTGGTCGCAGCGCGCGTTGCTCGCACTGGACGACACTATGCGCGGTGGGCCCGAGGAGATGCATCTGCAGGCGGGCCTCGGAATTTCCTCGATGTACACAATGGGGAGCAGTGAGCAGTCTCATGCCGCCCTCACGAGAGGCCTGGAGCTCGCGGAGAAGTTTTTCGATCCCGTCGAACAGTTTCGCCTCATTGGCCAGTTGCACAGTTTTCATAGACGGGCGGGCGATTTCGATCGGATGCTCGCCGTCGCCCGGCGAAGCGAGGCCGTCGCGAAGGAAATGGCCGATCCAACCGGGATCATGGCCGCCCAGTCGCTGCTCGGCCTCTCGCATCATTTGATCGGAAATCAGGCCGAGGCCCGCGCTCACTTGGAGGCCGCGCTCGCGCCAGCGCCCGCGTCCAACTCGGCCGAAGCCCGCCGCTTCGGTTTTTATTACGAACGCCCGCGGCTCGTATTGGCTCGAACGCTCTGGTTGCTGGGCTATCCGGAACAGGCGGTTCAACTCGCACGCAAGACCGTCGATGGATTTTCGGCGATTGAGCCGGCGACCATTCCCATCGCGCTCCTATGGGGCGGTTGCGCCTTCCGCTGGAGCGGCGATTTGGCCAGCGCCAAGGAATGCATCGATCGCCTGATCTCGGAGGCCGAGCGGCATGCTCTGACGCCCTTCCAGGCTATCGGTTACGGCCTCAAAGGCCAGCTGTTGATCCAGCAGGGAGAAATCGAGACCGGTGTGGAACTGTTGCGCAGCTCACTCGCAACCCTGTCCGCGGAACGATATGAGCTGTATGCGACGGAGTTGAACGGCGCGCTGGCGCAGGGTCTTGCGATGATGGGTCGTCTCGACCAGGCGCTCCTGACCATTGATAAGACGATCGCCCAGCTGGAGCGGCATGGCGAACTGTTCATGCCGGAGCTGCAGCGCATCCGGGGAGAAATTTTGGAGAAGACCGCGGATGAGCGCGGGCGCCGAAGCGGCGTTCTGTCGCTCGATCGCGCTGGCCGACCAGCAATCGGCGCTATCCTGGCGGCTGCGCGCTACGATGAGCCTCGCCCGGCTGCAATTTCGACAAGGCCGCCGCGAGGAAGCTCGGGAGGCGCTTGCTGAAACCTACGCTCGTTTCAGCGAGGGATTCGATACGGCAGATCTGAAGGCTGCCGAACGGCTGTTGGCGACACTGGGCTAGACCGGCGAGATAACCCGGTGTGCATCAGCACTGCCCCGCTGCCCCGCACTTAAAATGCGAACGATCAGACAGCGCACAACGCTATGACGAATGGCCGATTTCGGGAACATCGTTAACCGGCTGCTTTTGGCGTGCGCCGTGACAAGGCGGCGCTTTTCCAGTGGGTGCAAGCCCCACCCGGCAACCGCTCCAGCCGGAAGCAACCGGAGGTCGCGGCTTGGCAATGCCGCGTAGTCTAGCGGGTGCGAATCCCGCCTAGGTAACCGCTAGCCACGGGCCTGGTATTGAGCCTTGCAGGTGCTCCGGTAACGGGACGCTTGATGCGTAGGCGCAAAAGGAGGCGAGGTGCAAAGGGAACAGGTAATGCTGCCCCTGAAGGTAGTTGAGTCCCGAAATGCTTGCATTGGTGTGTTGGCCGATGGTCTCTCCGGACCAGCAGGCAACAGCGTCTCGTGCGCATCGGCAAGCGCGAGGAGCCACCCCGGGATCGAAGACCGCGTCGAGCCTTACAACGAGAGTGCGTGGTAACCAAGGAGATCCGATCGTCGGCGCTGGCAGTAGGGCGCACCTTCTAACAAGCCTAAACAGCGAGGAAGAGGGCGGGTGATCGGAAGTCGGAGACGCCCATAGGAGCGATGATCTCTGGTAATGCGGAGGGAGCAAAGGGGCGTCGGTCTGAGATAGCGGATAAGGGAAACATGACCCGACACCGAGCGGACTGTGTTCATGACAACTGACCTTATTCGTTTCACACAGTGGGCGCGGGAGAGCCCGCAGCGACAGTACACCGCGCTGATGGGGATGCTGTATGACCCCGAAGGGCTCAACGCGAGCTTCGAGCGCCAAGCAGCAAACAAGGCGCCCGGAGTCGATGGGGTGCGCAAGGTGGCATATGCGGAGGGATCAGCGGAGCGTCTGGCTGATCTGTCGGCACGACTGCGTCGTCTGGGGTATCGGCCGAAGCCGGTAAGGCGGGTCTATATCCCCAAGGCGAGTGGCAAGGGCCGTCGGGCGTTAGGAGTGCCCAGCTTCGAGGATCGAATCGTACAAGATCGGGCAAGTCGGATCTTGCAAGCGATCTGGGAGCCGGAGTTCCGGGACTGCTCGTATGGATTTCGCCCGGGGCGCAACGCGCATCAAGCGTTGAAGCGTCTGGCGGAGATCATCACGGTGAAGCATACGCAGTGGGTTGTGGAGGCGGACATCAAAGGCTTCTTTGATCACGTCACACACTCCCACCTGCTACGGTTTCTCGCTCACCGAATAGCCGACCCACGGTTTCTGCGGATCGTCGATCGATTTCTAAAGGCTGGGGTGCTTGAAGATGGGATGTTCAGTGCCAGTGAGCAGGGTACGCCGCAAGGCGGATTAGTCTCACCAGTGCTTGCTAACATCTACTTGCACTATGTGTTGGATGTCTGGTTTGAGAAGCGCTATGCGAAGTCATGCCGTCGCCCGGCCTATCTGGTGCGCTATGCGGATGATTGTGTGCCACGAAGGCACGCACGGGAGGTTTACATGAGTACGTAGACCGACCGTGCAGCCATGCTGCACAGAAGATGAGGGTGGGCCCCTCGGAGCCGGCTTGCAGGAGCAGGCTTCAAACCACCTCAAGCTGCTGGGGTCAAGAGTCCTGGTGGTGAGCGTTGAGGAAAAGGCAGGGCGTGACTCTGTCAGGTGTGGATCAAGAAGACGAACGCAAGTGAACCGCTGATGACGTGTCGAAAGCGTAGGGATGACGTCAAAACCGGGTGGGAGTCGTTAATCCGGGATCAGAGTGGAAGGCGACCTGTTTACTGTCCACTTGGCGTCCGGCATGAAGGCGGCGTGAGCTTGATCTGGGCTTCTGTGTGGAACGTGGGAACCTGTCGCCTCGATGCGAAGGGAGCGATTCAAGCGGCGATCCCGCAAGAGTCTGAGTACCGATGCGGGGCACAGGGACGGAGCAACCCGTATGAGCGAGGAAGGCTCTGTAATGGGGCTGGAGCAAAGGGGTTGCGTTATCCGGCCCTATCGTTGGGTCAACCCGCAAGGGGAGGAGCCTGATGGATAGGGCGAAGCCGTTTTGTATTCCGAAACGCGCGGTGTGGGAGGCGTACAAACGTGTGAGGGCCAATCACGGTGCGGCCGGTGTTGACGGACAAACGATTGCGCAGTTTGAAGAGGATCTGAAAGCCAACCTCTACAAGCTTTGGAATCGGATGAGTTCGGGCAGCTACATGGCCCCGCCGGTGAGACGGGTGGAGATACCGAAGGACAATGGCGGTGGGGTCAGGCTGCTCGGAATTCCGAGCGTGGCCGACCGTGTTGCCCAAACGGTGGTCAAAGATTACCTGGAGCCGATCCTGGATGCTTGCTTCCATGTCGACTCTTACGGATACCGGCCGCAGAAGTCTGCGAAAGAGGCTCTGGCTATGGCGCGAGCGCGTTGCTGGCGTTATGACTGGGTACTTGAGCTTGATATTCGGGCCTTCTTTGATAATCTCTCCCATGAGCTCTTGCTACGGGCGCTACGCCGTCACACTGATTGCAAGTGGGTACTGTTGTATGTGGAGCGGTGGTTGAAGGCGCCCGTGCAGTTGGACGACGGCAGCTTGGAGGCTCGGGACCAAGGGACGCCTCAAGGCGGTGTTGTGAGTCCGCTGTTGAGCAATTTGTTTTTGCATTACGTGTTCGATCAGTGGATGCGTAAGCACTACCCTGACATCCCCTTCGAGCGCTATGCCGATGATGCCATCTGCCACTGCAAGACATTGGCTCAGGCGCAGCAGTTGCGAGCGGCGCTGGAGCGGCGGTTTGCTGAGTGTCACCTGGAGCTGCATCCGCAGAAGACCCGGGTGGTGTACTGCAAGGACGATGACCGGCGGGGGACCTACCCTGATCATAGCTTTGACTTCCTGGGCTATACGTTTCGGCCCCGGCGGTCGAAGAATCGGTGGGGTAAGTTCTTCATCAGTTTTACGCCTGCGGTCAGCAACAAAGCTGCGAAGGCGATGCGCAGCACGCTGCGAAGCTGGGCGTTACACAACAGGAGCGACAAGTCGCTGGAGGATCTGGCGCGGATGTTCAATCCGGTGGTACAGGGTTGGATCAATTACTACGCCAGTTTCTACAAGTCTGCGCTCTATCCCACTTTGCGCCACGTGGACCAGGTCTTGGCCCGGTGGGCGGAGCGGAAGTACAAGAAACTGCATGGGCATCTTCGGCGAGCTCGGCACTGGTTGGCGCGCGTTGCGCGCACCCGGCCCCGGTTGTTCGCTCATTGGAAGCTCGTGCAGCCCACGGCTGGATAATGGGAGCTGTGTGAGTCGAGAGGTTCATGCACAGTTCTGCGAGCGCGTGGGGGTGAGACTCCCCCGCGCGACTCACCTCGTGGCCTGCTTTCAATTGGAAGAAGACGCCAAGCGGTTTATGGTGGAGTTGAACCACCGACTGGCGGAGTTCGACCTGGAGGCCGAGCCGACCAAGACACGTTTCTTGCGTTTTGGGGATCAGGCTCGCGCGCGATGCAAGCAAGCGGGGCTACGTCGGCCTCAGACCTTTAACTTCCTAGGGTTCTCGCACTTCGTGGCGCGCACTCGCAGCGGACGCTTCGTTGTGGGCCGCAAGACCCAGGGCGAGCGAATCCGGAAGAAACTAAAGGTGCTGAACGTGCGTCTTGCAGCCTTGCGGACGCACGGAGGCAAAGTCATGGTGGAGTATGTCCGACGACATCTCCAGGGCCACATCCAGTATTTCGGGGTTAGTGGCAATAGCAGAAGCCTGCAGCAGTATGTGTATCACGCCGGCCGGCTCCTGTTCAAATGGCTGAATCGACGCAGTCAACGCCGCAGCGTGGCATGGGACCGCTTCAACCAAGTGGTGGTTCCGCATCTGCCGCGCTCGCGGATCATCCATGACCTCTACCCTATTCTGCCGTGGATGACTCAGGCTGGGAGCCGGATGGAATAACTCTCCAAGTCCGGTTCTGCGAGGGCGGCGGGACGTACCGATTCATCGGGATTCCCGCCGCTACTCTCCCAGCTATGGAGGAGACGAAATGGCTGAAGCCTTCGGGTAAGCGTGTCACGAAATACGGTGACAGCGCGAGTGTGCAGGCCGTAACGCGAGTGAACGCCGAGCAAGCCTCGAAAAGGTCGATGCGCAGGCCGACCCGACTGCCATATCGGGGAAGGCTGCCACGGCTGGGGAGAATGAGCAAAGCAGTAGCCCCAGTCGCTGCGCCGGGGTAGTGGCGACAGCATGTACACCAGGAAAGCGCGCGCAACACGGGAAGCCCCTTGGCGTGGTCGGGGACGACCAACCGGAAGCCCGCGAGGGAAGGTCCGGGCGCCCTGGGGTGGCGGAGAGGCCCGCAGTACCGCTGAAGCCGGGTAACGCCGGCGGAGGGAAGGGGCCTCAGTTCAAGACAGACGCAATACGTGGTGAGGGACCTGGGGATTGGGAAACCTATCAACTCCGACTAGTGTTCAGAAGCTGCAGACGGCGTTACACGCGAAAGCGAAGGCAGAAGCGGGCTATCGTTTTTACGCCCTGTACGACAAGATTCACCGAGAAGACATCCTGGCCCATGCGTGGGCGCAATGTCGTTCCAACGCCGGCGCGCCGGGTGTGGATGAGCAGGATTTCGCGGAGGTCGAAGCGTACGGGGTGCAACGGTGGCTCGGCGAACTGGCGCTCGCGCTCAGAGAGGAGAGCTACCGACCGGACCCCATCAGACGAGTGTTTATCCCGAAGGCCAATTCGACGGCGAAGAATCCCAAGCTCAGGCCGCTGGGCATCTCCACCCTACGCGACCGGGTCTGCATGACCGCAGCGATGCTGGTGCTCGAACCGATCTTCGAAGCCGACCTGCCTTCCGAGCAGTACGCCTACCGGCGGGGCCGCAATGCCCAGCAAGCGGCGGTGGAAGTGAAGGACCGGCTATATCTTGGCCACACGGACGTCGTTGACGCCGATCTGGCGGACTACTTTGGCAGCATTCCACACGGCGAACTGATCGGTCGCTCGCGCGTCGCATCGTGGATCGACGTGTACTGCATCTGATCAAGATGTGGCTGGAGTGCCCTGTCGAAGAAATAGACCACCGAGGACGCAAGACACGCACGACCGAGGCCAAAGACAAGGGGCGGGTATCCCGCAAGGCTCACCCATCTCACCGCTGTTATCCAATTTTTATATGCGGCGGTTTGTGCTGGCGTGGAAGAAGCTAGGGCTGGAGCGCAGTCTTGGCAGTCGTATCGTGACCTATGCCGATGACCTCGTGATTCTGTGCAGGCATGGCAAGGCGGAAGAAGCCCTGCAGCGAACTGCGCGAGATCATGGGCAAGCTGAAGCTGACGGTGAACGAGGAGAAGACACGGATCTGCAAGGTACCGGAAGGTGCGTTTGACTTCCTGGGATTTACGTTCGGGCGGAGGTACTCGGCGAAGACAGGGAAAGCCAGTATTGCCCTCTGGCCGTCAAAGAAAAGCATTCGGCGCATGGTCGAGAAGATCCATGAGCTGACCGACCTGAAGACGGGATGGCAAGAGACCACGGAGTTGGTGGGCAAGTTGAACCGCTCGTTGCGAGGCTGGGCGAACTACTTCCAAGTAGGTACCGTCAGCCCCGCCTACCGGGCGCTCGACAACTACACCGCACCGCGGTTGCGTCGGTGGTTGCGCACCAAGCACAAGGTCAGACGACGCAGGGGCGGGACGTATCCACTCTCGCACCTCTACGGGTACTTCGGTCTCGTACGTCTGAGCGCACTTGGGCGCAGCGTGGCGTGGGCGAAGGCGTGAAGTCTTGTCCGAGAGCCGGATGCGGGAGATCTGCATGTCCGGTTCGATGAGCGGGATGTGGAAACGAAGCTACGGTGAGGTTACTAGGGCACCGCCAGACGAAAGGGGCGGCAACAGACAACCAACCCTACTGCCACCGCGCCACATCTCGACTCTACCGAAAGTTGCCCTTGGCCGGAGAATGGCGCACGGTCAGAACAGGCAGGAGGGAACCCTCAATGAAGAGCAAGTTGGCGGTACTCAGTGGGTCCCTCTGGGTGTTGGCCGCGCTCGCCGTGGCGGGAAAGACCGAACTGCCTGGCGACGGCGACGCCGCAGCGGATGCATGTCTCGAGCAGTTCAATGGCGGCCACCCGTGGATAGCATGCCGCGCGACGTTCGAGCCCGATGCGCAGTCCCGGGAAGCGATCCTCCAGATGACTCTCGGCATGGTCCGCAATGCGAGCTGCGGCGCCGATGTGCGACTAGAACGCAAAGGTCTCGTCGGCACCTATCTGGTGGGCGGCGTGCTAGAGCTGGAGCCGCACGAGGTGTTCTGCGATCTGCAGATCGAGACCTTCCTGCTGCCGAGCGTCAAGATTATGGTTGCGCCCAAGGTAACGTTCCTGAATCAGACGGTGACCGACGTATCGCTCGGCATCGTCAGCATCGCCGACGTGCCGCCCTTTGTCGTCGCATCGATCAGCGATGCCGCCGAATCGAAGTTCGTCCGCGGACAGCTCGCGAAGGCGTTGAACAGTTTTCTCAGGCAGGCGCTGTCAAAATAGCCGCGGGCTCAGGGCAAAAGTTGGCGGTTGTGTGAAGGGCGTCTATCGACCCCAAGCGGACGGATATGATTTCATGAAGCGGACATCCAAGAACCGCCTTGCATAACCGGAAACGCAACAGCGACACTGTTGGGCGCTCCGGTTTATGCAAATGCTAGCTTGCTACTTGCGCACCGCGCGCTCAGGCTTTCAGCTCTTTCTTCAACTCGTTCAGAACTCGCCAGTCGGTGCTCTGTGCAATGAGCTTGTTGGGAGCGGTCTTAATCATGCCTACTTCGTGCAGACGCAGAGCGTGGAATCGCAAGGTGTCCTCGGGGTTGCTCTCGCGCCAGCGGTGATAGGGGAGTGACTTGACTACCTCCAGAGCGATCGGGTAGCTGGACTCATACTCTTTGGCAACCATGAACCGTGCAGCCCGTTCTGGGTCCTGGGCGCAAATATCGGCTGCCTTCAGAAAGGCACGCACGATCCGTTTGGTTGCAATCGGCTGTGCCTGGATGAAGGCGCGGCGCGCGGACAGCATGCAGCAGAAGTACTGTGACCAGGGCTTGTCTTGAGCGGTGTCGACGATTACATGACCGACTTTGCGCGCGCGCAGCTTTTGGGGTTCGGGGGCAAACACCAGGAACGCATCGGCCTCAGCCCAAGAGCCGTCTACGCACCCCCGCTTAGCCGCGGGCCGGGCGGATGGCCTAGCTAAGCTAGTACCGATAAAGCACGCAATCAGCGCGAAGCGGCCACTCGAGCGGCCCTATCTGGAAATTGCTGTTCCTGTCTCCAGTGGCTGCTGATGGCCGAACTCCGCCGCTTGGCGAACGACACCATCGACCCTTTGCTGCCGCTCACGCGCGAGAGAAGCGGACGTTCGCGGACTTGGCAGTGCGGCCTGACAACTGCAGCGCTGCTTGCATGGGAACCTACGCTTCAATCCGAGCCAGAGAGGCAGCAACGAGTCGCGAACTACTTTACTTCAACAAATCCTTCACCGCGTCGAGCGCTACCTGCGCGCACTCTTCGTCTTGGTCGCCGGTAGCTCCGCTGACACCAATGCCGCCGATATGCGCGCCACCTGCCGTGATGATCGGCAAGCCCCCCGCGAAGGTCGCGGTGTTCGGCACCAGTTCCAAGCCGGGGTTGTCCTTGGCGATCTCTCCAAACTTGCGGCTCGATACCGGCACGCCGGCTGAGGTGTGGGCTTTCATCTGCGATATCTCGACGCTGATCATGAACGAATCGTCCATCCGGCTAAACTGCTTCAACACCCCACCGGCATCCACGATCGCGACGATTATCTTCCAGCCTTTGCCGCGCGCGTATTGTTCGCACGCATCGGCCATCTTCTTCGCAGTGGTCTGCGTCAATATCGGGCGCGTCTCCTGCGCTAGACTCACTTGCGTGGCAGCCAGCATCGCGCCTGCACATACGACTTTCGTTAGATTGCGTAGCATGCTTGCTCCTGTCAGGTGATTAGATGATCGAGTCATTCACGTTGCCCAGCAGAACCTTGCAGGGCAAAGCGCATCATACGCGGCTCTGACCAGCCTCGTTTTAGACAACGCGTAGGTAACGTAATACCCCGCTAGAGACACCGTATCATTGCGGGGGCGCTTTCCCACGGTGGAATCAATCCGAATGACCGCTAACCGATTATCTGCGTGTCAACGCTGACGGTCTGCATCTGGCCGGTTACGGTCTCATGGGTGCGCCGGGTCAGGATAGTGCCATCTCGGCAACTTCAGATATCGGTACCCTGCCGAGACATACTTCGAGCGCATTTCTGCGCGTGATCGAGGTAGCCCGCGTTCTTGACTGATTCTGGTGTCATCGCGGGCTGCGCGGCGGTAAACTGGTCACCTAACTCAGTTGGGGTGCAACCATGCGCGTCGCCATTCTGGATATTCTGTCTGACACGCTGCTTGGAGGGAGGGCAGGCCGCGTCTACGGCATTTATTTCCGAAAGCAGTTCATGGCGATTACCCCGCAAGCGATCGCCGCGTGGTGCCGGTCGCTCGGCCACGAGGTGCACTATGCCACTTATTGGGGCCAGGTCGATCCGCTGACCCTGATACCCAATGACGCGGACGTCGTCTTCGTCGGTTCCTACACGCAGTCCAGCGCGCTGGCCTATGCCCTGGCGACAATTCTGAGGCGGCGCGGCGCGCTCACCGTTATCGGCGGGCCGCACGCCCGCTCGTTTCCCACCGACTGCGCGCGTTTCTTCGACATCGTGGTCAAGGACTGCGACAAGATCTTGGTGGACGATATTTTGCGGCGACGGTTCGACCCGCCCGCGATCGTCTCCAGCGGCCGGCCGCTGAAGGAGTTCCCGTCTGTCGAAGAACGCATGCCCGAGATCCGCATCGCGGCCTTCCACCGCGGCCGTCGCGTGCTGACGAGCATCGTGCCCATGCTGTCGAGCATCGGATGCCCTTACACCTGCGGCTTTTGCGTTGACTGGAACTCACAGTATGTGGCGCTGCCGGCGGAGCAGCTGCACGCCGATCTCGACTACCTGTCGCGGCACTATCCGAAGCTCGTCATCGGCTTTCACGACCCGAACTTTGCGGTGCGCTTCGACGAGACCATGAACGTGCTCGCGCGCGTGCCCAAGGGCCGGCGCAATCCCTACATCATGGAGAGCTCGCTCTCGATCTTGAAGGGCGAACGAATGGCGCGCCTGACCCAGACGCGATGCGCTTACATCGCGCCTGGTATCGAGTCGTGGGTCGATTACTCAAAAAAGTCCGGAGCAGGGGCGCGCAAGGGCCGCGAGAAGTTGGAGAAGATCGTGGCTCAACTGGAGGAGCTTTCACACTACGTCCCTGGGATCCAGGCTAACTTCCTCTTCGGCTGCGACTCGGACCAAGGCGAGGAGCCGGTCGCGCTCACCAACGAATTCATCCGGCGTCTGCCGCAGGTCTGGCCTACGATCAACATCCCGAGCCCGTTCGGTGGCACGCCGTTCTACGACGAACTTTATCGCGACGACCGCATTCTCAAAGCCATGCCTTTCGCCTTCTATTACAACCCGTATCTCGCGATTACCCTGAAGCACTACGACATCACAACGTATTACGACCATCTCATCGACATGCACGAGGTGCTGACCTCGAACACGATGCTGCTGCGCCGCGTGGGCACGAACGCCCATCCCGCGGTGCGTTTCGTGCACGTTCTACGCACGTTCGCGACGCGTGCCGAGCTTGCGGACTTTCGCCGTATTCGTGCCACGCTGGGTTCCGATGCTCAGTTTCGCGCGTTCCACGAGGGGCGCTCTCGAGAACTCCCCGCTTACTACACGCGACTGTTCGAGAAACGGCTAGGTCGCTATGCGGAGCTGCTGCCGGCGCAAGCGCGCTACCCGATGCTGGAGTGTCCCGCGGCAGCGGCCGAAGTGGCCCGCAAGCGCGGCGGCAAGGCAGCGGCCTAAGGACACACACGGACGGCCGACGGCGCTGCAACCGAAGCCACGAGGGGACTTCAACCTCTACGTGGATACTGAGCCTCCGCGATCCCTTTCGACCCTACTCTAATCGGGCGTTACCGCCACCGCTTGCGTAGGCTGCGTCTTGGGCAAGAGGATGATGATGAGCGAACCGACCAGCGCCAGCGCCGCCAATGCGAAGAACGCCGCCTCGCTCGCGCCGCCGGCCGCGGTTCGAATGGTGCCGATCAGATCCGGGCCGAAGTAGCCGCCGAGATTGCCCACCGAGTTGATCCAGGCAATGCCGGCAGCGGCCGCAGTTCCGGATAGAAAAGCCGTGGGCAGCGACCAGAAAGTCACTACGCAGCCGGCCCATCCTACGGTAATCAACGTCAGCGCGACGATGGACACGACGGGCGACTTGTGCGCAACCGCGAGCACCAAGAGACCGAGCATCGTGACCAGCATGCCGCCCGCGCAATGCCATCGGCGTTCTCCCGTACGATCAGAGTGGCTGCCCCAATAGATCATCGACACGATGCTTGCACCCCAGGGAATCATGCTGATCAAGCCGACCTTGAGCAGATCCTTCTTGTCGATGCCCAGTTCCTGGATGATGGTCGGCATCCAGAACCCTACCGCGTAGAAGCACGTGGCCAGGGCGAAGTACACCGCCGCCAACGCCCAGACGCGCCCATCCCTGAACGCGCCGGAGAGGCTGTGCTTTCCACCCAGGTCTCCCTTGGTCGAGTTGTCCTCCTCGATCCGCCGCACCAGAAGATCGCGCTGTTCCGCCGTAAGCCACTTGGTGGTCTCTGGCCCGTTGGGCAGGATCGCGAGCACCAAGGCACCGATGATGACCGAGGGGATGCCCTCCAGCAGGAACAACCACTGCCAGCCGCGCCAGCCGTTCGCCCCGTCCATGAACTGCATGATTCCACCGGAGACCGGCGAGCCGATCAGCTGAGCCATTCCGATGGCGGTCATGAACAAGGCAACCATCTTGGCGCGCCGCGCGCCGGGAAACCAGTACGTGAGATAGAGGATGACGCCCGGGAAGAAACCCGCCTCCGCCACGCCGAGCCAGAATCGCAGGAAGTAGAACGTGAACTGCGCGTCAGTGCAGTGGAAGAACGTCGCGATCGACCCCCAGGGGATATCGCCGGTGAACATGAAGGCCGAGGAAATGAGGCCCCATGTGATCATGATGCGGGCGATCCAGATGCGCGCCCCGACCCGCTCCAGGATCACGTTGCTCGGCACTTCGAAGAAAAAGTAGCCGATGAAGAAGATGCCCGCGCCGAACCCGTAGATCGCATCGCTGAACTGGAGGTCGCTCGCCATCTGCAGCTTGGCGAACCCTACGTTGACGCGATCCAGGAAGGCGACGATGTAGCACAGGAACAAGAAGGGGATCAGACGTGAGGCGGCCTTCCTGTACGTGGTCTCCTCGAACTGCGGTGTGATGGCTGTCGACACGTGGGGATTCTCCCTGGTTCATGGTCGTTGTGACCATCCCTCGGGCGGTCTCTTGTCGGTACCCCGAGGCTTGCTATCACCTCATTGTATTGGACTCGGGGCTTGGGCACATCGAGCTGGTGACTGCAACGGCGAGCACCTGCACAGCGCAGATATTTTCGGATGACGGCCGGGCGGTTAGCGTATCTACTGGACTAGCAAGTAGATAGTATAGTGTCGCCCGCCGTTGAAGGGGAGGGAGCGTGAATGCGGCTATCAGGGTAGCGCACATGCTCCGTGCAGGAGCGGGTTGTGCCGACCCGCTCGGGCTTCGCGTCAGCGGCCGAGCACCTTCTCGGTCTGCATCACGATCTCCAGGCCGGTCGCCGAGTCGAGCACCAGGCCGCCTGGTTCCATCGCCACCGAGCGCATGCGTGTGGCATTGGGTGTGAGTGCCTCGAGCTCGACTTCGATCCTGCGATCGTTCGCGGTCGCTTTCAGGACCTCCCCCTTCCGGGTCTTCTGGGTCGACTGCACTTCGATGGCCATGCGCTTGAGCGCGGTCAGCGTGGCGGTCTTCACGCGCGGGAGCGGCTCGGTGAAAGTGCGGTAGTTCGTGCCATTGAGGCGATGGCTGATGCCGAAGCCCGCGCCAACCGATACCAGCCCGGTCGCGAGGGCCGCACAGCCGGATAGCCACAGGGACAGGACAAGGATCAGCAAGGTTCGCATCGGGCTTCGGTGGTGCGCGGCGTGTCTGGGTTGGGTTTCGGAACGCCTCTTAGGAGCAAGGCAACTGCAAGCAAGAGCCGTGACCGCCGGTTAGCCTGCAGAGTTGATTTGACGATGTCGCGAGCGTGCTGTTGCGCCCGACCTACCCGCTTCGCATGTCGCCTTCCGCTATGCCGAGGAACTGCAAGCGAAGCCGACTTCCGAGTCCTCTTGTGCGAGGATGCTATGTCACCTTCCACGGGTCCGGAACCTGTTCTTTGACAAATGTGTGGGAACGCCCTCGAGCAGGGGGCTCAACCGCGTCACAGGAGTGCCACAGCATGATGGCTGGACGAGGAGCGGATCTACGCACTCCAGGACCTGGCTGCGCGCCAGCGCTGGGCCACCCAGGGTGAGCTCACCGCCTTCCCCGATGCGATCCGCATCCAGGCTCCCTCCATGATCACCGACGATGGCGAAGCAGACCCGCTCGGCGTGGACGGCGAGCAGGCTCACGACGCAGAGGGCGCGCCGATGAGCGGAAGCGACTCGCGCGGGGGCGTGCAGTAACCGTTTCTCCTGAGCAGCTTCGAGCCCGTGCTATTGCACCGGTGCGGGCTCGATACGGGCAGGCAGCGGTGCGCGTGCAGCAAACTTTCCGGCCCGCCGTCCCGATACGAACGCCCAGGCCAGATGATGGCCGTGGCCCTTCAACAGCAGGCCGCCCTGGCCGGTGGCGCCGGCCGCGTACAGGCCGGGAATGGGCCGGTCCTGCGGACCGAGCACGCGGTGCTCGCGGTCCACCGCCAAGCCGCCTTCGTTGTGCACGAAGACGGGCCGCACCGGACCGAGCGCGATGAACGGCGGGTCGAGCAGCGGCCTGCGCTGAGCCCCGGCGCCCTGCAAACTCGCGGCCGCATTGCTGAGCGCGATCGTCTCGCGCAGCGCGTGCTGGTCCATCCCCAGCTTGTCTGCCAGCTCTGCAACGGTCGCGGCCTCGGTATAGACGTCCGGCCGGTTGCGCCGATAGTCGGGCACGTAGGCATAGGCCACCCCGGGCGCGGTCGAGACGAAGTGCGGCCAGGCGGAGAACTGCTGCGCGAGCCCTGCGTCGAGGAGAATGAAGCCGACCTTCCCGGGCTGGTCCGGCAGCGTCCAGCGCGGGCGCGTCCAGCTCGTCGCAAAAGCGGCTGCCCGTCGCGGTTGACGAGAATGGCACCCGCCTCGAACAGCTTGGGCGAAGGCGCCAGCGCAGTGGTCAGAAAGCTCATCATGAACGGCCGCAGCAACGCTTGCGGCACATGCCCCATGGCCCACTCCATCGTGCGCGCCAGGGCCGGCCAGGGCGGCAGCCGGCGAACCAGCGTTGTGCGCGCGGGCGGGATGAAGCGGATCTCGGGGCCCAGGGCCAGATCGCCGTTGACGATGCGCGCGCCCAGTGGCAGAGCGAGCTTCTGGCCATCGCCGGTCGCGGTGGCGTTGACGCCTTCGACCTTCGCCTGCTGCGGCGCCCATGTAACGCGCCTTGAGCTCCGGGTCGTTGGTGAAATCGCCCGATGGCCAGCACGACCCCGCGGCGGGCGCGAAACTGGCGGCCATCGCCGCAGGCCGCACCCACTACCGCTTCGCCCTCCACCACCAGTCCCGTGACTCGAGTGTCGGCAACGATCTGCACGCCGATGCGGCGGGCGTGGCGCTCGAGGTGATAGATGTACGAAAGCGAATTGGGCAGCACGTTGTGCATGCGTGGCTGGCGGTGCGGCGGTTCGGGCATGGGCCCGAAGAAGCGCACGCCGAGGCTCAACAGCCAGCCGAAAGCCTCCGGCACCTCCTCGCACAGGATGCGGCGCAGCTCGTCGTTGTCGCGGCCGGCCAGATCGCCCGCGAACAGCGGCATGTCGTCGAAGTGGTCCTGCGGCCGGTCCTGAACGCCCGCGCGCCGTTGATGCGGTGTGCCGGTGGACGTGATCGACCCGACCGACCAGGCGGTCGAACCGCCGAGCTTCGCGTTCTTCTCCAGCAGAACTACCTCGCACCCGGCCGTGCGTGCCTCGATGGCGGCGGCAAGGCCGGCACCGCCGCCGCCGATGACGACGATGTCCAACGTGCCCCTCATGCGAACGCTCTCCATGGTCACCAGGCCCAACGCACAACCGGCGATGCGCCCCAGGTTCGCGCCGGCGGGATAAATTCTAGCGAGTTGCGAGGTGCCTGGTGCTTCCCCCTCACGCCCGCCCTCTCCCGCGAGGGGCATAAGCGTTAACTTAACTCATGCGAACACCACGTTTCCTCCCCTCTTAAGGGGGAGGCTAGGAGGGGGATGGGTCAGATTCGCACACAAACCCATCCCCACCCCAGCCCTCCCCTTGAAGGGAGGGTGGCCTTAAGTTAACGCTTATGCCCGCAAGGGGAGAGGGAGCCGAGTGCGGCGGGAGAGGGGTGAGGGGAATTGCTGGCAGCGGTATAGTCCAGTCTAGCCGGCTGGCACCACGAGCACCCATCAGAGGAGGAAGGAAGTGGCGGACGCAGACAAAGCGGCTGCCCATGGAGGTGGGTGTCAACACCATGTCGTTCATGTGGAAGACCTCGGCGCGCGAGGCGCTGGAGACACTGGCGCGCGAGGGTTACCGCCGCTTCGAGCTGATGGCGCAGCGCCCGCACTTCGACCCGTTCATGGAGCGCGCGGACGCGCTCGTCTTCGCGCGCTTCCTGCGCGATGCCGGGCTCACGGTCGAGACCATCAACATGCCCAGCCTGGATCAGAACCTCGCGAGCGCCTCGCCGCAGATGCGCGACTACACCGTGCGCCTGTTCGAGCGTCTCATCGGGATAGCCGAGACCATCGGCGCGACCGGGATCGATCGTGGTGACGGGGCGGGTGAATCCACTCATCCCGCCGGCGCGCGCGGACCTGGAGGGCTGGTTCGCCGAGGCGTTCGAGCGCGTGCAACGTGCAGCGCAGCGCGGCTGGCGTGCGCCTGCTGCTCGAGAACATACCCATGGGCGTCTATCCGCGCGCGGACCAGCTCATGGCCTTCGCCGAGCGCATCGGCAGCCCCCTCGTCGGTATCTGCTATGACATCGCCAACGCCCACTTCATCGGCGAGGACACGGCCGAGGGCGTGCGGCAGGTGCGCGCGCGGCTGGGCATCGTTCACCTGTCGGATACCACACGCCAGGCCTGGCGCCACGACCCGGTCGGGCGGGGCAGCTGCGACTTCGCGGGGTTCGGCGCGACGCTGCGCGAGATCGGCTATGCCCAAACCTCCATGCTGGAGATCGTCTCGGAGCAGCCCGTCCCGGACATCGTCGCCAGCCATCGCAAGGTCGCGCAGTGGGGCTGGGAGCCCCTGCATGCGTACAGCGCGACGGGGTGGTGGGAGGTTGCTAGCGCGGTGAGAGCCTGGCTTCTGCTGTTCAACTTCTGCCCTCTGCTATAGTCACGGCAGTCCAGTGCATTCCCTCGGGAGGCGCACCGCGATGCCGCGCATGAAAGGCGGAGATCTCATCTCCGATTTCCTGATTCAGGAAGGCGTGCCGTACGTCTTCGGGATCTGCGGACACGGCAACGTCGGGCTGCTCGACGCGCTGTGGGAGCGGCAGGACAAGATCAAGCTGGTCTCGCCGCGGCACGAGCAGACCGCGGGCCACATGGCGGACGCCTACTTCCGCGTCAGCGCACAAGCCGGTCGCGACCTTGACCTCTACGGGTCCGGGCTCCTGCAATCTGATCATGGCCACGGCGGCCGCTTCGGCGGATTCCTCGGCGTTCTACGCGATCACCGCCAACGTGCCGACCTCGCAGTTCAACCGCGGTCCGTTCCAGGAGAGCCACCGCAACCAGGCCGCCGAGTTTCCACAGGCGCTGCGGCCCTACGTCAAGCGCACGTTCCAGCCGACGCGAGTGGACATGCTGCCGCTGGCGCTGCGGCAGAGCTACAACCTGATGCTGACGGGGCGGCCGGGCCCGGTGAACCTCGACGTGCCGTTCAACCTGTTCCAGGAGGAGGACGATGTCGAGATCCTGCGCTCCGACCAGGCTGCCGGCTTCGCGCGTCCCGGCGCCGCGCCCGAGGATGTCAGGCGCGTCGTCGACATGATCCAGGCAGCCGAGCGGCCGGCGTTCTTCGTGAGCCATGGCGTGACGCTCGCGGAGGCGGGGCCCGAGCTGACGCGGGTGGCCGAGATGCTGGACATCCCGGTCATCACCCAGCCCAACGGGATGGGCACTGTGCCGATGCCGCACCGTCTGGCGGTGGGTTTCATCGGCCGCAACGGCACGTACGCGGCGAATCAGATCGGCCGCAACTGCGATCTGCTGATCGCGGTGGGTGCGCGCTTCGACGACCGCTCGTCCTCGTCCTGGATCCCCGGCTACTCCTGGAACATTCCGCCCACCAAGCTGGTGCACGTGGACATCGATCCGATGGAGATCGGCCGCAACTATCCGGTCGCGCTCGGCATCATCGCCGACGCCAAGGTGTTCCTCGGCCAGCTCGCGCAGGAAGCGGCGAGCCGCGGCGCCAACGGCAAGCGCTTCGCTGCCATGGCAGCAGATGATCGAAGGCTGGAAGCGCGAATGGCAGGCCTTCACCGCTCCGAACTTCGACATCAGCGGCGCGCCGCTGCGCCCGGAGCGCGTAGTGAAGGAGGTGCGCGGTGCACTACCCGACGATGCCATCATCTCGCTCGACAGCGGCGTGCACCACAACTGGTTCATGCAGTTCTGGGAGGCGCGCCGCCCGCAGTCCATGCTCAACACCTGGGGCTTCTCGGCGATGGGGTTCGGCGTGAGCGGCATCCTCGGCGCCAAGCTGGCGGCGCCCGATCGGCCCTGTCTGTCGATCTGCGGCGACGGCGGCTTCACCATGACTCCGCACGTGCTCGCGACCGCGGTGGAGTACGACATCCCGGCGGTGTGGCTGGTGTGGAACAACTTCGCATGGGCGGCGATCCGCGACATCCAGTACGGCATGTTCGGCGGACGCGAGCTCGGCACCGGCTTCTACGCAGGGCCCAAGGCGCAGCCGTACAACCCCGACTTCGCGGCGATGGCGCGCAGCTACGGCGTCGAGGGCATCACCGTGAAGCATTCCGACCAGCTCGGCGATGCGTTGCGCCACGCCCTTGCGCTCGGCAAGCCCTGCCTGCTCGACGTGCACGTGGACGACAAGGTCAAGCCGCCCGGCACCGGCACCTGGCAGCTGCCGCCCACGCCGTTCAAGGAGCCCACCTTCGGCAAACCGATGAAGCACGATCCGGTCGGCGCGAAATGAACGCAGTCGTCGCGCGCAGCACGCTTCCGCGCCGGTTGCGGCCCGCGCGCTCATCGGCTGGCGCTGGCGCGACACGGGGCGCAGCGTCGAAGTCCGCGATCCGTATCGTGGTGAGATGGTCGGTACGGCGCCGGTTTCGTCCGCTGCCGACGTCGAGGCGGCGGTGGCCGCCGCCGTCGAGGCGCGCGCGCAGGCCGCTGCGATGCCAGCCTACGAGCGCGCCGCGCTGTTGCGCCGCGCCGCTGCGCTCATAGAGCGCGATGCGCAGGGGCTCGCCGAGCTGATGACGCGCGAAACCGGCAAGGCGATCAAGGATTCCGAGGCGGAGATCCGGCGCTCGCTCGAGACCATGCTGCTGGCGGCAGAGGAGGCGATTCGCATCGAGGCCCGTCACGTGCCGCTGGACGGCAGCCCGATGGGAGCGGGCAAGCTCGCGGTGCTCATGCGCTTTCCGGTCGGCGTGGTCGCCGCCATTACCCCCTTCAACGCGCCCTTCAATCTGGCCGCCCACAAGATCGCGCCATCGATCGCCGCCGGCAACTCGATGGTGTTGAAACCCCCGCCGCAGGCCCCGCTGATCGTGCACCGTCTGGTCGAGCTGGTAGTCGAAGCCGGCCTGCCGCCCGGCGTGCTCAACGTCGTCTATGGCGGTGCCGACGTCGGCGCTGCGCTGGTCGCGGATCCGCGCGTCGATTTCATCAGCTTCACCGGCTCGAGCCGCGCCGGCGTCGCGATCCGGGCCGCCAGCGGCCTTCGCCGGGTCGCGCTGGAACTGGGCGGCAACAACGCGACGATCGTCCACGACGACGCCGACCTCGCGCCCGCCGCGCAGGCGTGCGCACGCAACTCGATGCGGCTGGCCGGCCAGAGCTGCATCTCGGTGCAGAGCGTGTACGTGCAGGAACGCGTCTGCGACGCGTTCCTCAAGTTGATCGAAGCGGAAGTTCACAAGCTCGTGCTGGGCGATCCGCTTGAAGTCAGCGAGCGATGTAGGCACACTCATCGACGAGGCGGCGGCGCGGCGCGTCGAGAGCTGGGTTCAGGAAGCGGCAGCGCAGGGCGCACGCGTGGTGACCGGCGGCCGCCGCCACGGCGCCGCGGTCGAACCGACGCTGCTCACCGCCGTGAAGCAGAGCATGAAAGTGGTCTGCGAAGAGATCTTCGGGCCGGTGGTCAACGTCCTCCCGTACCAGGCGCTGGACCAGGTCTTCGCCGCCATCAACGCGGGCCAGTACGGACTGCAGGCCGGCATCTTCACGCGCTCGAACGAGGTCAGCTTCCAGGCGATCCGCTCCTTGCGCGTGGGTGGTGTGATCATCAACGGCACCTCCACCTGGCGCACCGACCAGCTCGCATACGGCGGAGTCAAGGCGAGCGGGATCGGTCGTGAAGGCCCGCGCTACGCCATCGAAGAGATGACCGAGCAGCGGCTGGTGGTGTTCAACTTGTAGCCATGCGGAGTTTCTGATCACCGGCGGTGGAGGCTTCCTCGGCGCGGCGATCAGCCCGCGCGCTGGTCGCGCGCGGCGACACTGCCATCGCCTTCGACACGCAGCTTGCAGGCCTCGCGAACGCCGCCGCGCACGCACGCCTGATCTGCGTGCCCGGCGACGTCACCGACCTGGCCAACGTCGCGCATGCGGTGATGGCTCACAAACCGCGAGCCGTGGTGCACTGCGCGGCGGTCGTCGGCGTGCTCTCCTCGCTGGGCAGCCCGATCAACGTTATCCGTGTGAACGTCGAGGGGTCGCTCAACGTGTTCGAGGCGATGCGGCTCGCCGGCCTGCGCCGTTGCATTCACTTGAGCTCGGAGGAGGCGTACGGGGTGTTCGGTGCCGACGCGGATCGACGAGACGCATCCGCTCGATCCGGTGCTGCCCTACGGCATCTGCAAGGCCGCGGTCGAGCGGCTCGGGCGCAGCTATCGGGACCTGCACGGACTGGAGGTGATCAACCTGCGCACCTCGTGGGTCTACGGTCCCGGTCTGCCGCGCAACCGCATCCCCAAGAACCTGGTGGAGGCCGCGCTGGTCGGGCGCAAGCTCCACATTCCGGCCGGCGCGGACTCGGCGATCGATCACACCCACGTGGACGACCTGGTCAGCGGCGTGCTCAAGGCGCTCGATCACGAGCGCCATCGCTTCGATGCCTACAACATCGCCAGCGGGCAGGCGACCACCGTTGCCGGGTTGATCGCCATCGTACGGGAGCTGATACCTGGCGCCGAGCTTTCGGTCGGGCCCGGCGTCTACCGCCACGGCGACCAGGTGGAGATGGTGCGCAAAGGTGCGCTCGATGTCGAGCCGTGCCGCCGCCGAGCTCGGATGGAAGCCGCGCTACGACATTCGTACCGGGCTCGCAGCGTACGTCGATGCGCTGCGGCCGGCGGCGGGGAAATGAAAGGAGACACCGATGGACCAAAGCGACCCGAAGAAGCCGAACCCCGAAGCCGCCAAAGCGATGATCCGACCCGCCGCCAGCGTGATGTGGGAAGAGCCCCCCGCTCACTATGGCGGCGCCTACTCCAAGATGCTGGTGCGCCCCGAGCCCTGCGGTTCCAAGATCCTCGACTACCGGATCTCCGTGTATCAGCCCAAGGCTTACGTAGCGCCGCACAAGCATCGCATCCAGGAGCAGATCTATCACATCCTCGACGGTGAAGGTCTGATGGAGATCGAAGGCGAACGCAGCGTCGTGCGCAGGGACGACGTGATCTTCATCCCCCCGGGCGTCGAGCACGCCATCTACAACACCGGCATGACCGACCTGCGCTTCATCGTGGTGACCTCGCCGCCGGACGAGTGATGGAAAAGATCCTCCTTCTGCAGGGCGCCAACATGAGCTATCTCGGAAGGCGCCAGCCCGAGCTGTACGGGACGACCACCGCCGCAGAGCTCGACCAGATGCTTCTCGCCCATGCCAAGGCGAATGCCTATCAGCTGGACATCTTCTACACCCATGTCGAGGGCGAGGCGATCGGCCGTCTGTACCGCGCCGTGGACGAGGGGGTGCAGGGTCTGGTCATGAACCCGGCCGGCTTCAACTATGCCGGCTACGCGTTGCGCGATTGCGTCGTTACGCTGCCGTTTCCCTATGTGGAAGTGCACATGACCAACATCGAGAAGCGCGGAATTCGCTCGGTGCTCGCCGCCGCCGCGGTCGGTTCGGTGTTCGGCTTCGGCGTGCACTCCTATGTGCTCGCCCTCGAGGCGATGCTCGAGCTGTTGCGCCAGCAACTCAGGGAACATCATTGACCGTCATCCGCGCGTATGCGCGGATGCAAGGGTGCTCGAGCAGCCTGGGTTCCCGCCGGAGCCTGCCCTCGACTCGATCGGGGGCGGGAACGACAATGCAGGACTCGATCGACTCCGCCAAAGCTCACGCCTCGAACTCGAGAACGTGCACGCGCGAGCCGACACGGGCGCCACGGATCCGCCGCCGCGCCGCTGCGCACATGGCAGGATTGAGGTCGATGCCCCAGCCGATGAATTGGTGATCCCCTCTGGCAAGCTCGACCAGCAGACTCGCCGGCCCGCAGCCCAGGTCGAGCACGTAGTTGAGCCCCAGCCGCCGGACGATTTGCGGGAATGCACCGAGCGCGGAGGCCTCCACCGCTTCGAAGGCTCGGGCATGACGCACCCGGTTCGCCGGCCTTGCGCAGCAGATCGGTGCGTTGCGCCACGTACTCCAGCGCTCCGCGCAGCAGGGAGGCGTCCAGCTCTGTGCGCGGAGGCAAGCTCCTCAGCGGTGCATGGCTTTTCGAGGGACGCGAGCAGGCCCTGGTCGTGCAACGTGGCGACGGCATGCGCAAGCTGGAAGGCTTCGACCAGGTCGAAGGTTGACCAGCGCTCAGGCATGCACGGCAGCGCGGCTGTGGCGTGCGGTGGCTTGCGCGCTCGAGGCGGCAGCAGGTGTGCCGGCAACGAGGATTCCAGCGTCCACCAGGCCCGCGAAGAAGGCATCGCCGATATCCGGTGCACCGGTGGCCCGACGTACCAGTGCGGCAACCTCGCGGCAGGTGTGTGGCGCCTCGAACAGGCTGAGGATGGCTTGGATGCCCGGGTCGATACGGTAACTGGTTGCGGCCGCGCCGGCGGCATGCAGTAGATACACGCCCCGCTCGCCGGTCTGGCTGTCGTCGAGCGGACGCGTGCCCGGCGCGTGTTGGATGCGCTCCAGCAGCGTCCCGTAGTCGTGCAGGTCTGCCAGGACCCAGACGCGTGCTCCGAGCTGGTACGGCTGGCTCGGGTCGAAGGCGCGCGAGCGCGACACGGTGCCCGGATCATGCTCCCGATCAGGGGCGTTGGCCCGTAGCGCGTAGCGGAACAGCGAGCTCAGATGATGTCGACGGCCGAACCTCGCGCTGACGTAGGCTTCGATCAGGTCTGCGTCGACCCGATCGCGCCTGGCATGTCTGTCGGCCCACCGGCGCAGGGCGCGAACCAGCCGGCTGAGCTCCCCGCCGTAGAAGCGCAGCGCATAGGCCAGGACGATCGGTCCGAGGCGCCGCAGCACGTCGACGGCGTCCACCGCGAAGGTGTAGCGCCAGCGCGGCATCTGCGCGGGGTAGTAGTGATAGGTCGGGAAGATGTCCGCGTGCTCGACGATCTGGCGCTCGTCGTCCAGCCCGAGCAACTGCGCGTTGTAGGGACCGGCATAGCCGTCGTATTCGAGTTTGTCGCCGAGCTGGTCGAACATCGGAGTGCCGGGCTCCGGCGCCAGGATATGCAGCTGAGGCACGCAGGACGGCCGGAAGCAGCGGCCGAGCAGGTCCAAGGTATCGTCCTGGTCCGCCTCGCGCTCCTCGGGATAGCCGGTGATGAAGGATGCCGTGGTCTGGATTCCGAGGTGTTCGGCGATCTCGAGAATCGGCTCGACCAGGTCGAGCTTCAGGCGCTTCTTGGCGATCTGCTGCATTCGCGCCGAGCCGGTCTCGATGCCGAAGTACAGCGCGACGCAGCCGGCCTCGGCCATCTTTCCCAGGAGCTGCGCATCCACGCAGTCCACCCGGGCCGATGCGCGCCAGCGGTAGCCTCGCCCCTTCACCGCCTCGCAGAACTCGAGCACCTTGCGGCGGTTCACGGTGAACAGGTCGTGGTCGAGCTTGAAGTCGGAGAATCCATACCGCTCGTGCAGGCGATCGAGCTCGAGGACCAGGCGGCCGGAGGACTTCAACCGGAAGCTGCGCTGGAAGAAGCTCGCCGTCGAGCAGAACGTGCACATGAACGGGCAGCCGCGGCCGGCCTCGATGCGCAGCAGGTCGAGCCCGAGCTCGGCCACCGGATAGTGATCATAGGAAGTGATCGGCAGGCGATCGAGGTCCTCGACCTTGGGCCGCCCCGGGTTGAAGCGCGGGCCGAGCCGGCTCGAGCCGCGCCAGCTGATCCCGGGAATCGCCTCGAAGCTGCGCCGCTCCAGGTTGGCCAGAACGGCCGGGAAGATCTCGTCCGCTTCGTGGCGCACCACGATGTCGAACTGGGCGAAGCGCTCGAGGATCTGCTCGTGCAGCATGGTGGCATGCGGGCCGCCGAGGAGAATGGGCAGGTCGGGCTCCCAGCGCTTGAGCAGGGCGGCGACGTTGATCGCGAACAGAAAGCTGCAGCCCAGCGTGGTGAAGCCCACGGCCGCGGGACGCTCGGCGATGACATCGCGCGCGACCTGCTCGTACAGCGTCGAGTCGTAGGGGAGCTTGCCGCAGCGGATCAGCCGCTTCGGGTCGTAGATCCGCACGCTGTGCCCGTCGGCCTCGGCCACCGCGGCGAGCGCGAGCAGGCCCAGATGAGGGTGCACGTCCAGCAGGGCGAGCGAGCCCTCCTCGGGCATGACCAGGTTGTCGACCAGCAGCAGGTTCACTTCGATGTGCTCCTGGGCGATTTGCCGAAGGTCAGGACGCCGAGGGTCGCCAGATCCCCGAGCGCGCGCAGGAACTGCGGCGACGGGCGGCGAGCCGCCCTGCAGACAGCGGCTCAAGTCCGCGGCCGTGTGCTTGCCGTCGGCGAGCGAGAGCAGGTAGAAACCCAGCTCGTCGAGGTCGAGGATGTGGAGGTCGGGCCGTGCACCGTTGCGCCAGTAGCACAGATGGAACATCCCGGCGGCAACCGCCTCCAGCCGCGGGGATCTTTCGCGCAGCGCCACCGCCAGCTTCCGAGGGTCGCAGCGCATTTCGTGCAGGACAATCTCGCCGCACACTCGCGGCACGCTGGTCGCGCGCGGCGCAGTCTCGAGCTGCGGCTCGGCGCTGGCCGGTGCCGCGCCGGGCGGTCTGCTGAGCCGGGTCAGCGCGCGCTCATGCCGGATCAGGTCCCACAGCAGGGCGTGCTCGCGCCGATCGAGGTCGAGCCAGTGCTCCAGGAACGCGAGCAGATCCTGCACTCTGGCTTCGGTGGTGTCGGCGAAGCTCTCGCCGCTGGCCGCGCGCGCGGAGGCGTAGGATGCGAACACTTCGATCTCGAGCCCGGCAACGTTCAGCAGCCGAAAGGTCAGTGGCAGATCGGCGCGCAACGCGTTGTGCTTGATTTTGGCGGAGAGGCCGGCGAACTTCCATAGCGCGCTGAGGTCGAGCGTGTCGGGCTCGACGCCGTAGCTGCGCAGCAGCTCGGGTTCTCGCTGCCAGCGCGCCAGCAGCTGCGGGTTCGCGAGCCCCGCCGCGATGACTGCGTGGATCCGGGCGGCGGTCATGCCTGCTCCAGCAGGCCGCGGACGCGATCGATGTGCGCGCGCAGAATCGCCTGCGGGAAGCTGGGCGACCAGTTGTACTCCAGCGTCAACGCCCGCGGACGAGCGCGCGCGAGGACGCGCTCGAGCAGCTCGAACACAACCGCCGGCGCGGGGGTGGCGTGATCGTCCCAAGCCAGCCCGGATTGGACGTTCAGGCCGGAGATGTGGACCTCGACGACGCGCTCGAGCGGCAACCGCTCGATCTCGCCGGCCGCCTGCGCCCCGGTGTTGAGCATCGCGATGAGGAAGTGGCTCAGGTCGAGCAGCAGGCCTACGTCGCAGCGGGAGAAGACCTCGCCGATGAAGTCGACCATCGACAGCGTGCTGCCGGGGACGGTGAAGTACTGTGGCGAGTTCTCCAGGATCAGCGGCGCGCGGAAACGGGGCTGCAGCGCAGTGAGATTGCGCGCGACTCGCTCGACCGTTTCCTGCGACAGCTGCGGGCAGACGGTGTAAGTGAGCGCGGTCGGCGAGCCGGCCCGATCACCCGGACCGCCTTCCAGCGCATCGGCGGCAATGAAGGCAAGGTGCTCGCCGATCCATGGGGTCCGCGTCCGCTCGGCCTGCCGCACGATCGCATCCAGAGTCGTGTCGGCGGGCGGTACGAATCCCGCGACCGACATGCTGGCGCAATGCAGGACGACAGGAACGGACTCCTGGACCGACGCGCAGCGCGGATCATGCCGCAGCTGCTCGAAGGGAAGCTCGACATAGTCCACCAGCCCGGGGTTCGCGCGGATGAACTCGGGAACCCCGGGGCCGTAGGCGAGGCCAACGCGGGTCTTGCCCGCGACTACATCGAGATATTTCATGCGTACCCCTCCCGCACGGCCGGGAAGTACTCAGCCGCGAGAGCCTCTGGGGGAAAGCGGCGGGCAGATCCTGCTGCCGGCGTGGGCGCTGAAAACCCGCTCCCGCCCGAACCGCACACCGGTGCTACGGCGTGCGGCTATGCCGCCGGCCTAGTCGTAGATGTAAGGGTCGCCGGCACGCCCGGTGATCAGATCCACCCGGCTCACCGTAATCGTGAGCTGACCTTTGGCAAGGCAGCGCTGGATCGCCGCGATCTTCCTGGCGTCCAGCGGCATGCTCAGCTTGAGCTTCGGGATCTGCAGGTCGGCCTTGATCGCCGTCCTCTTGATCGGCGCCGCCTTCCTTCTCTTCGAGGTGGCGACGCGCTTCTTGCTCGCAGGTTTTGCAACGCGTCTCTTGGTGGCACTCGCACTGCGCTTCTTCGCTGGCATACCGTGTTCTCCTTTCGCCAAGTTGCGGCACGGCTTCTCCGGCAGGTCCGGGATCGCCGCGATTCGGGAAGATCACTGACTGCGAGCGGCCATTAGAGTGTACCGACACGCGACTGTCAAGCTTCGAGGCGCACCAGATCAGCGACTGCACCGCGCAGCTTTCCCGTTTTGCGCGAGGAAGACGCGCGTGCCGTGCGCACCGTCATGATCGGTTCGTCGCCGGGCATGAGGTTGACATGGACACGCCAGTCGATCGCCTGGTCGGCGGAAAGAACCAGGTCATAGCGGCGCAGCAGGAACGCGGCCGCCGTCTTGATCAGGCAAGTCGCGAGATGGCGCCCCATGCAGTAGCGGCCGCCGGCGCCGAACGGAAAATACTCGAACGCCGAGGGCTTCGTGTTGCTCCAGCGCGACGGCAGGAACGTGTCTGGACGTGCAAACCGCTCGGGGTCACGGTGCGCGAGGAACGGACAGACGACGACCTCGCAGCGCTCCGGCAGCTGCAGCTCGTGCAGCCGGGCAGGCCGCGTCGTGAGCCTCACCATCAGCGCGTTGGGCGGCAGAAGGCGCAGGGTTTCGCTGACGACGGCGTCGAGAAGAGGCAGCTGTGCGAGCCGGGATGCGTGCGGAACGTCACCGTCGGGCGACATTTGATCGAGCTCGCGCCGCAGCGCGCGCCGAAGCTCCGGGAGCTGGGAGAGGATCAGGAAGGTCCAGGTCAACGCGACGGCGATCGGCTCGCTGCTCGACATGAAGAGCACGTTGGCATGCGCTACGAGCTCGTCCTCCGACAACGGGGTCGCGGTGTCCAGGTCGAGGCCGGCGAGGTTCGCCACGATGCCGCCCGCGCCAGCGCCGCCTTGCCGGCGCTGCTGATGGATGTAGGCGCGCAGCGAACTGTCGAGCGCCGTGCCGAGCACGACCAGCTCTTCGCGCGGGATCGCCACTGCGGCGAGCGGCGAGGCCGCCTCGCGGCGGAGCTGGAAGTACGCCTGAATCAAGGCCCCGAGCTCGCAGCTTTGCGCGGCGTCGCCACCGAACAGGAGCCGTGAGGACACGTGCAGCGCCAGCCGGCGCATCTCGCCCAGCAGGGCGATCTGCTGTCCGGCCTGCCAACCCTCAGCGAAGGCCTCGAGGCCAGCGCTAAGCAGTGGATGCTGCTCTTCGATGCTGTCGGGATTCAGAACCCGCATCAGCAGGCGCTGGTGGCGGGCATGCTGCTCGCCGCGCATGCTGAACAGGCCGAAGTTCAGGTTGACCAGCCTGGACGGAAGCGACAGGCTTTGCGCCGCCGACACCGGCATTCCAAACCCGTCGATATCGCCGAGCACCGCGCGGTTGTACCCAGGACCGAAGACGGCTGCAGCGCCGACGCAATCGGGGGCCCGGGAGAAGATCGGACCCGCGTCGCTGATCACCACCACATCGCCGAGGCGGGAGCGGGCCCGGGCGAGAAAGCCCAGGGGGTCTTCACGGAGCTCGCGGGCTTCTATGGCGCGCGGGATCGAGGCAGGCAAGCGACCCACGGACTGCTTCTTCACCCTCCGCGATTCAGCATACGCTTGCTGCTCGCAGCGTCACGTCTTGGTTGCGCCCCAGTTCTCCAGGTCGACGTCGTGGACATCGAAATTCTGGTTCTTGGGGGCGGAGGTCCCCTTCACATCGGCTTCGATGCGCTGAAACGCCTCAGCGAGCTTGAAGCTGATCCTGGCCAGGTTCTCCGGATTCGATTTGATCTGCGCGGCGCTATCGGTAACGACCACGTTGCGGCAGATGAGCTCCATATAGATCTTCGCGGCCAGGTCGGTGAGCCCATCCCGGGCGGGTTCCTTGGTTTGAGCGGTCATGGCGCTGGCCTTGAAGTGGGAGTGAATGCAGGATGCTACGCCGGAACGCACCGCGCGGGCGAACTTCGTGCCCGGCGGCCCGGCTGCTGGTTGGACTGCAACACGCAATCCAGAGCAACCCCCTGCCCTGTGCGGCATAAGCGTTAACCTAAGGCCACCCTCCCCTTCAAGGGGAGGGCTGGGGTGGGGATGGGTTTGTGTGCGAATCTGACCCATCCCCCTCCTAGCCTCCCCCTTGAAGGGGGAGGAAACGTGGTGTTCGCATGAGTTAAGTTAACGCTTATGCTCGTGTGCGGGGAGGGGTTGCGGTGAGGGGGTACTACCGAATCGGCCAGCCAGGGTGAGGACCGGGAGAGGGGATCGTCTTATTGAGAGGGCGAGCGTTCACCGCCTCACTTTTCCGTGGGGGTGCACAGAATCTGATCGTCCTTCAGCGTGCAGTTCGAATCCCCGAGGGTGAACTGCGCGACCGTTTTGCCGCCTTCCGCTGCGATCGTGATGGTGCTGCCGGCCGCGCTCGCCACGCCGGCAAACAGCGCCGCGGCGAGCAGCAGACTGTTGAGCGCTCTGACGATGATCATTGGTTGATGCTCCGTATTCCTGTCGGTCCTGACTCCTCCGCGAGTTGTTCCCCCGGAGGCACGGCCGACTCGATGCAGGCAGTCTAGAGCAACGGTCGGCCGGGATATTGGATGCGCTTGCCGAGTTTTTGGACGTTCTTGTTATGGAGTGAACACTCCACAATGCGCCGGCCGGTCAGGCCTGGAAGACTCGGTGGCGGCCGCAAGGGCCTGACAACACTGAGGTTCCTGCCTTTGGCGGCAAGCGGGCGGAAGGCCGGACAGGCGGCTTCGCCGTGGCCGTTCCGGGCGGTTGCGGCGGGGCGCGCCGATCCGCGGTAGGCTTGCGGCCGGAACGGCAACGGCTCCCAGACCCCAACCCGTCCAATCGTGAATCCCGTGGCAGGGGGCTGTGACAGCCGGCAGTCTGCATGAACTAGCCAGGTCAGGACCAGGGAGAACACGCCGTGGCCACGTTGCGCCCGCTGCCGCGCTCCTTCTATGCACGGCCGGTGCTGCAGGTCGCACGCAGCGCGATCGGAAAGATCCTCGTGCACGAGAGCCCGGCAGGTCGTGTGTCCGGCCGCATCGTCGAAGCCGAGGCCTATCGCGGGCCGCAGGATCGTGCCGCGCATTCCTTTGGCGGACGGCGCACGGCCCGCACCGAGGTGATGTTCGGCCCGCCGGGGCACGCCTACGTGTTCTTCGTCTACGGCATGCACTGGCACTTCAACCTGGTCACCACGGCCGTCAGCGCCCCGGAGGCGGTGCTGATCCGCGCGGTCGAGCCGCTCGAAGGAATCGAGCTCATGGCCGGCCGGCGCGGATTGCCGCCGCACCGCCGCGAGCTCACCAACGGCCCGGGCAAGCTGTGCCAGGCGTTCGCTATCGATGCCAGCCTGTACGGCGAGGATCTGACGCACCGCGTGCTCTACCTCGCCGACGGCCCGACGCCGAAGCTCGCCCGCTCCAGGCGCATCGGCGTCGACTACGCGGGGACATGGGCGGACAAGCCCTGGCGTTTCTACGATCCGAACAGCCGGTTCGTCTCGCTTGCGCGAGCGTCGCGCGGGAACACGGTGTGAACCACTCAGGCGACGAGGTCCCGATACGCATGCCAGGTAGCGTGTCCCAGCAGCGGCAGCACGATCACCAGGCCGAGCAGAAAGGTGGCGAAGCCGATCGCGGTCAGCACCGCGATCACCACGGCCCAGACCGCCATGGCTGCAGGATTCACGGCCACTGCCTTGATGCTGGTCAGGATCGCACTCTTCGTGTCCGCCGCGCGGTCGAAGATCATCGGAGCGGCTACCGCCGAAAGAGCGAACGCAACCAGGGCGAAGAGCGCGCCGGTGGTCATGTAGGTCAGCACGAACCCGCCGTGGTCCCACTCTGCGATGGTCTGCCATGGGCTGTCGTAGATCGAGGGCAGCTCAGTGCCGAAGGCACGCTCGAACAGCAGCCCGGAGAACCAGGCCCACGCGATCGCCACGATGGCGAGCACCAAGCCCAGGTACACCAGCGACTTTCCGTTGCGCACCGCGTCATCGAGCGATCCGTCGAAGGTCAGGGGCTGCCCGGCAGCCCGGCGGCGTGACAGCGCGTAGAAGGCGGCGCCGAACACAGGGCCGACCAGCAGAAAGCCGGACACGGCCGCCGCCACGAGATCGATATGCGTGCTGGACGCAAACAGGAGCAGCCAGCCGAGCGCAACCAGCAGCAACCCGTGCGCGAGGCTGGGCCCCCGGCTGGCTTTGAAATCCTGCCAGCCCAGCCGCAGCCACTCGAAGGGCTGCAGGACCCCGACGTGCTTCACCTCGGGCAGAGGTGAAGTGTGGGCGAGCGCCTCCATCGGTTTGTCCATGGCCATCTCCTCCTTGGTATCGGCCGCGCGGCGGCCGCTGCCTTCGATCGGGAAACCAGGTGCTGCAAGTGCTTGGGCTCCGCAAAGCGCCTGAATGTTCCCGCGGGGTCCGCTGAGCTCTGTGTCGGGGCGGGTGACTTGCAACGACAATGGAGGACCCGATCAGAGCGTCCTTGGTGGGCCAAGGAACAGCGCCGGATCGACTGCGGTGCGGTTGAGAAAGACGCTGAAATGAAGGTGCGGCCCCGTCACCCGGCCGCTGGCGCCCACCGCTCCAATGCGGGCACCTGCGGCGATGCTGGCGCCGGCTGCAACGTCCACCGCGCTCAGGTGCGCGTACAGCGTGAGAAAGCCCTGTCCGTGATCGAGGATCACGGTCTGCCCGGAGAAGAAGTACTCACCGACGTCGATTACCTGAGCCGCACCGGCGGCCACGACCGGAGTTCCGGCGGGCGCCGCGATATCCATGCCGTTGTGCGGATTGCGCGGCTGGCCGTTGAAGATACGCCGGAGCCCGAACGAGCTGGAGCGGGTTCCCGCGCATGGAGGCAGCAGCCGCAACGAAGCCGGCCCTGAATCCGAGAAGGTCTTGAGCACTTCGGCGAGATGCGCACGCTCCTGCTCGTAGCGCGCGACATCCTCGGGTGACAGGTCCACCTGCCCGGGCTTCACTTTCAGGCGCTGCGTGGCGTAGCGCTTCGAGCGGACCGCTATCGCAAGTGTCTCCGCCTCCCGGCCGGTGCGTTCGACCACCAGCGCCAGCGGGCTGCCCGGCGCAGCGCTCAGTGGAATGCCGACCACCGCCAGCCACTCCCAAGCATCCCCGGCGGCAACCAGCACCCGCTCGCCGTCGAAGCGAGCCACTGGAGGCTCGGCTTGCGGCCCCAGCTTGAGAATCGCAACACCGCCGGGAACCGGTGCCGCGCGGGGCAGGCCGAGCGGGTCCGCACGTGCGCGAAATGCAGACAAAGCTGCAGCGGCGGGAAGCATGCCCAGGAAGCGGCGCCGGTCCAAGGGTTTAGCATTCATTGGGGTCAGGCCTATACTTTATAGTCAGCTGGATCCGGCGGCGTGGAGTCGACGATCCCACCCCTGCGGCGCTGCGGAGGTTGAGCCAGGCTGCAAGCAGGATGATGCCCGCGCCCAGCACGACCCAGATCTTCAGCGCTTCGCCGTACAGCACGAAGCCCAGAACGGCGATCAAGGGCAGGCGCAGGAAGTCCATCGGCACGACCACAGTCGCATCGGCTAGGCGAAAGGCGCGCGCCAGGCAGTAGTGCGCGGACAGCGCGGTCAGCGCGACAACCAGGACCCAGGGCCACATGGCGGCGGACGGCCAGACCCAGTCCGGCAGCGCGGGCACCAGCCCGAGCGGCAGCTGGATGACGGTCATGTAGAAAAGGATGCTGAGCGGACTTTCGGTGCCGGACAGGCGTTTGGTGAATACGTGCGAGGTCGCGTACGCCGCCGCGCTGGCCAGTACCGCCAGGGCCGCCGGGCTGACCACAGCAACGCCCGGCCGCAGGATCACCAGCACGCCGACGAAGCCGACGGCAACCGCCAGGGCACGCAGGCGGTTCATCCGCTCGCCCAGGATGATGGTCGCCAGGATGGTCGTCCAGATCGGCATGGTGAACTCGATGGCGAACACCTCGGTCAGCGGGAGCAGTGCGATGCCGTAGAACCACCCGTACTGGCCGCCGAAATGAGTGAGGTTCCGGATCAAGTGGGTGTGGAATACGCGCGTGCGGACCTGCGCCCATCCGGAGCGCTGCAGCAGGACGGCCACCGCGGCAAACCCGACGATGCTGCGGAAGAACAGGATCTGGAACGTGGTCAGCTCCGTGGCAAGCTCACGCCCGGCGATCGCCATGGCCATGAACGACGCAAGCGCGCCGGACATCCAGAGCGCGGCGCGTACCACCGGCCGAAACTGTCGTGGGGGCATCCGGGCTAGCTTGGAGCGCGGGGGCCGTAAGGTGGCAGGGTGGTCAAGCGCCTATCCTCCACTGCGCCGCCCGCGGTAAAGTGGTACAGGCTCTGCCACGCATGCCCCTCCAGGGCGAGCAGCCGGTGCATCTCGTCGTCGAAAAAGCAGCCGATGCCGGTCGCCCGGATTCCCGCGGCCTCGGCCTCGAGATACAGCGTCTGCCCGACCAGCCCGCACTCCCAGTACAGCCTGGGATAGCGCCAGGGCGACTGCTCGATGCCTTCGAAGCTGGCAAGCATCCCGAGCGCGAAGCAGGAGTCGGCAGCGATGTCCTGATGGCAGCAGATCACCTTCGCAGCGTCGCGCGTATCGTGTGCGAGCAGCAGATAGAGGGGCAAATGGGCGGGCCCGAGCTTGCGCCACAACCACGCCGGCTGCATCGCCTGCTGCAGGGGCTCGAGCGCAGCGTCATCGCGCAGGAACGCGTAGAGCCCCGGCTCCAACCCCTCGACCCGATGCGCGAACAACCCCAGATGGACCCGCGGCGGCCATGGCCAGGCGCTCCACGGCGGTGTCCCCGAGCCCGGCAGCAGCGGTGCCAGCATGGCGTAGAAGACCTCGGCGGGGATCGAGGTCGTCGCATCGAAATCGACTGCGCTGCGCCGCTGGCGAACGAGGGTGCTCACGGCAAGGTCGAGTCTCGGTTTTTCCAGCGCAACCGGGGCGCCTGCAGGTGAGCGTGCCGGTGGAGTTCGTGGCTTGCGCGTTGCAGTGTGCGCAAGATCGATGTCGGGCCATTGCACATGGTCGGTGCTCAGCCGATTCGGACGCCCGGACCAATGTGCCGCGCGCGCCGCCGCCAGCAGTACATCGACTGCCGGCGACTCCTCCGACCCGACCCACAGCAGGCAGTCCGGTTCCTCGCGCTCTGCCAGGCCCGCATCGGCGTCGCGGTCCAGACCGAGCAGCGCAGCTACATCCTGGTCAGCGACGGACTCGAGCATCCGCGCCTGCCAGCCGAGCGCGGCTGCAGCGTAGCCCACGGCCGCAATGGCGTGGCCGCAGTCGTGCTGGCAATAGCGGAACGCGCGCATGCCGTACTTCCAGGCTTCACGCCAGTAGATGGAGGCGAGACCGACGATCACGCCATTCCCGATCAGCGGCGCCGGACTGACCCAGCGCGCGCGCTGCTCGAGCGCGTGGTCGCGGCTGACGTAGTGATAGACCCCGCCGTTGAGGCCCGGCAGGTCGGCGGCGACGACGTAGCCTTCGGTCGGGTGCAGGTTGCCGCTCGACGGATTGCAGCGCAGAGCCCACGAGCTGCCGCGGAACGACTTCCAGGCCGAGATCGCCAGCGAGAGCTCCAGCAACACGCCGATCGTTTCGCGAGTCACCGGCGCGGCCGCAGGCAGCCGGCCGGCCCGCACGTCCGTGAAGCGGGTGTCCAATTCATCGCCCGCCAGGGACAGGGCGACGCGCGGGGCCCCTGCGTAGGTGCGGAAGGGATCTGGCTGATTCGCCCAGTCGAGATAGCCCGGTCCGGGCGCGTAGCGGCGCAACTGGTGCTTGCTGCGCTCGTGGTAGTCCAGGATCGCGCGGTGTTCATCCATGATGAAGGGGAGGGAGCGGAATGCGCCGTGCGCAGCTCACAGCAGAGCCGCAAGCCTCTTGTTCGCTGTGCCCCTCACGGCCACACGATCTGGTGCTCCTCCAGGAAGACCGGATCGACCCCTTCGACGTAGTTGCGCAGATCCGCCAGCACGGCGACGCCCTCGGGACTCTGGAACGCGGCCTCGCAGTCGGCGTGCGAGTCGAACCACAGCTCGGAGAAGCCGTCGTAGCCGAAGTCGGGATTGCGCGCGCGGTCGACCACGTTGATCGAGTACCTGCGCAGTTTCGGCATACGCTTGGCGAGCTCGGCATGCACGTTCACCCAGTGCGCTACGAACTGGTCGTGCGACAGGTCCGCCCGCTTGCGCTGAAGCCCGATGCGTTTGAAGCTCGCCATCCGTGTGCTCCCTCAAAAGGATCGTCTTGGCGTGGATATACGGCGCCGTTGGAGGCGCCCCGGTCGATTCTAGCTGCGAACGCGGGCCGGCACCGACCGCAACAGCGCCCGCAAGTAGCAAGCCAGCGTGCCGGCGCGTGCCGCGTAGAGAACATACAGCGCCGCCCACAGCCCGTGGTTGTGCAACGGTGTGAGCAACCACCAGGCAAGCAGGAAGATGGCGAGCGCCACCAGCATGGCGTTGCGCATCTCCGCGGTGCGGGTGGCGCCGACGAAGATGCCGTCGAGCTGGAAAGCCCACACACTCACGATGGGCGTGGCCACTGCCCACGGTAGATAGATGCGCGCCGCCGCCCGCACGCCCTCGTCCACCGTGAGCACATCGATGACGGTGCTGCCGGTGAGCGCAAACACGATGCATGCAGCCGCGGCGACCCCCGCCGCCCACCAAGTGGTCATGCGCATTGCTGCATGCAACCCGACCCGGTCGGCCGCGCCCACCGCCTTGCCGACCAGCGCCTCCGCGGCGAAGGCCAGCCCGTCCAGAAAGAATGCCGCGAAGGCGACGAACTGCATCAGCACCGCGTTCGCTGCCAGGATCGTATCGCCCTGGCTGGCGCTGTGGGTCATGAACCAGGCGAAGGCCACGATCAGCGCGGCCGAGCGGATCATGATGTCGCGATTCACGGCGATCGTGCGCCGCATGCGATCGGCCGCCCTCAGCTGCCCGAAGTCCCAGCGGCCGCCGAGCCCGCGCAGGTGCCGTGCGGCGATCGCGAGCCCGACGGCGGCCGCCGCCATCTCGGCCAGCAGCGTCCCCAGGGCGACGCCCTGTACACCCAGCCCGAGCCCGAGCACGAAGCAGCGCATCCAGGACCATGTTGGTGACATTGAGCACAAGCTGGAGGGCCAGCGCCATGCGGGCTCGCCCCAAGCCGATGAACCAGCCCAGCAGCGCGTAGTTCAGCAGCGTTGCCGGCGCCGCCCAGATGCGGATGTCGTAGTAGCTGCGCGCCAACCCTTCGACTTGCTGGCTGCCTTCGATCAAGGCGAAGGCGACCTCGCGGATCGGCCACTGCAGCGCGATCAGCGCCGCGCCCACGACCACCGCGATCAGCGCGGCGCGTCCCAGGCCGGCGCGAACCTCCCTCGCGTCGCCCGCCCCGAGCGCCTGCGCGGTCAGGCCCGTGGTCCCCATGCGCAAGAACCCGAACCCCCAGAAGACGAAGTTGAACACCAGCGCGCCCAGGGCCACCGCGCCGATGTAGGCCGGATCCGGAATCTGACCCACCACGCCCGTATCCACGATCCCCAGCAAGGGCGTGGAGACGTTGGAGATCATGATCGGCAACGCGATCGCCAGGATCGCCCGATGGGTGAGCCGCTCCTGCCCGGAAGCCGCGCGCGCAACGGTTGTCATCGGCCATTGCCGGCCGAGCCGGCGTGCAAAGCCCCGGTGTTGGTGCGGCGCCGGTCCGGGAGCGTGGTAATGTTTGCGCCTGCCGCATTCACGTCTCCGGCAACCGGCAGGCGCAATCGTGGCCGGTCGTGATTCGGTCGCCTCTGCGTCGATGTGACAGCAGGGTGGCGAGCGCTGCCGGGAGGAGGTAGGCACATGCTATTGCGCAAGCGCAGGTACCTCGTGTTGATCGTAACCTTGGTCGGCGTGCTGGTGGTCGCATCGTTTACCCACCGCGCTGATTTGCGGTCTTTCATCTCCGATCTTCTTGTTACCCTCATCCTGGTCACGGTCCTCCTGGCGGTGTTCGAAGGGAAGCTCGAGCGTACCGTGGCGCTCGTCGTCGCGATTGCGGCCATGGCGGTGACCTGGTCCCACCACTTCATACCGCACGAATATCAGGCGATGCAGGCGGTCGTCCACTACGTGCTGCACGGGTTCTTTCTGGGCTTCGCCGTCGTGGTGATCCTTCGCAATGTCCTTGCAGAGAAGCGAGTCTCGGTCGACGAGGTCCTCGGCGCCGTGTGCGGGTACCTGCTGGCGGGTGCATTCTGGGCCAATGTCTACGCCCTCACCGCGCTCGTGGTCCCCGGGTCGTTCAGCATGAGCCATGAATTTACCGCAGCGCTCGAGAATTGGCCCGGCCGCTTCGCGGTGTTCAACTACTTCAGCCTGGTCACGTTGACGACGATGGGCTATGGCGACGTCACGCCGGTGCGCGCCCCTGCGACGATCTTCGCCACGCTCGAGGCGGTCTTCGGTCAATTCTACATCGCGGTATTGGTGGCTCAGCTGGTCGGGCTGCGGCTGGCGCAGGCGTTGCAGCCGGACGACGCGCAGAAGTGACCCGGCCGGCGGCGAGCGCAGATTGCGCGAGGCACGGGTAGATGGCTGCGCGCCGCGCGCCTCTCCGCAGTGATCGACCGGCGGGCCGCCTTTGCGGTCACCGCCGACAGCAGGTAGCATGTTGCGCCCGACTGAGATCGGCAGCCCTTCCCATGAATCAGAAGCTGATTGCGAGGTATTCGAAATGTTGAGGTATGTCGTTGCGGTAGCGATGGCGCTGGCGTTCGGCTTGCCACCGGCCGCCAGCGCCTTGGAGCTGCGCACCCTTGCCGGGTGCAAGCCCGGTACCGACGATCCCATCGTCACGCGCGAAGGCCTGTTCAAGGTGCACTGGCTCTGCGATCGCCTGCTGTTTGAAATTCCCGTGGCCATGTACAACCGAGACATGCTGCTCAACACCGAGTTTGCGGCGCTGTCGGGGGGGTCCAACTTCATCGCACCCGGCACGGTGGTGGACAACAAGGTCGTGCGCTGGGTTCGCCGCGGGAGCAGCAAGGTGAACCTGGTGATGATGAAGTACGAGATCGCGACCGAGCGCTCAGCCGGGTTGGAGCGATCGGTGGAGGCGAACTCTTTGCCCACCGTGCTCCAGGCGTTCGATGTGGTCGGCCGAGGCGAAAAGGGCGAAGCGATCATCGACGTCTCGCCGCAGTTCGTCTCGACCCCGCCGCGGGGGTTCGCCATCGGCTTCATGAAGCACTTCGGCATGCACGACATCGATCCCGCGCGCTCCTACATCGAAGGCGTCAAGGCCTTTCCCAGGAACATCGGGATCCGCTTCTACCAGACCTGGCTCGCCAACAAGGACGAGCTGCGCTCGCAGGTGGACGTAGGCGAGGAATCGGTGAACGCCAGCCTCGGCTTCTCGTTCTATACCAACCTGTACCTCCTGCCGGACAAGCCGATGCGGCCGCGCTTCTGGGATGCACGGGTAGGCTACTTCGCCACCGACTTCCGCGACTACGGCTCCGGGGACTACGGCGGGGTCGCGCGCGGCTACATCCAGCGGTATCGCCTCGAGAAGAAGGACCGCAAGGTTGCGCTGTCCGAACCGGTCGAGCCCATCGTGTTCTACATCGGCCGAGGCGTGCCCGAGGTATGGCGCCCTTACATCAAGCAGGCGGTGGAAGACTGGCAGGGCGTGTTCGCCCAGGCCGGCTTTCGCGACGCCATCGTGGCACGCAATGCGCCCACCGAAGCCGAGGATCCGTCGTGGGATCCGGACGATGTGCGCTTCAACGTGATCCGCTGGACCCCGAGCGGGCGACGCAATGCGCTGGGGGCCGCCGTGGTGGATCCGCGCAGCGGCGAAGTGATCTCGTCGCATACGCTGCTCTGGCACGATGTGCTCAACCTGCTGGAGACCTGGTATTTCACGCAGGCGAGCCCGAACGATCCGCGGGCGCAGAAACTGCCGCTCCAGCCCGAGCTGATGGGCGAGCTGCTCCGCTACGTCCTGCGGCACGAGATCGGGCATGCGCTGGGCTTGCGGCACAACTTCAAGGCCACCTCGGCGGTGGGGGTGAAGGAGTTGCGCGATCCGCAGTGGACCCATCTGTGGGGAACCTCCGCCTCTACCATGAGCTATGCCCGCTTCAACTACGTCGCGCAGCCGGGCGACGGCGCCGGTCTGGTGCCAGTGTTCGGGCCGTACGACTATTTCGCGATCGAGTGGGGCTACAAGGTCTTCGCAGAGGACGTCACCCCCGACGAGGAAGTGATGTTGCTCGACCAGATCGCGGCGCGCCAGGTGAGCAGTCCCTTGCTGCGCTTCGGCGGCGAGGACGCCGCGGCTGAAGTCGATCCCTCGGTCTACTCCAATGTGCTGGGCTCCGATGCCATCGCAGCCGGGGATCTGGGCCTGCGCAACATCGACCGGGTCATGTCCTTCATCGTCCCGGCCACGACCCGCACCGGCGAGGGCTACGAAAAGCTGAGCACGATGTACGAAGCGCTGGTGCAGCAGCGGCATCGAGAGCTGGTGTATGTGTCCAGGCTGGTCGGCGGTGTCGAGGAAACCCGCTACCAGGCGGGGCGCGGCACGGCGCCGTTCGAGCCGGTCGTCCCGGAGCGCCAGCGCAAGGCGGTCAAGTTTCTGGTCGACCGCGGTTTCATCGAGCCCAAGCCGCTGCTCGATCCAGACGTGCTCAATCGGATCACGCCCACCGGCGGAACCGATCCCCTGCAGGGTTCCAACGTGGACTTGCTGCGCCGCTTGATCGATCCGGCTGTGTTCACCGCGCATGATGACCGCGAGCAGCCAGGGCAACGGCCGCTATACGGGACTCGAGCTGCTGTATGACCTCAACAAGGGGTTGTTCAGCGAGCTGCAGGCGAAAGCGCCGGTGATCAGCCCGTATCGCCGCCAGGTGCAGCGCAGCTATGTGACGCTCTTGCTCGTGGCCACCGGCGTGGTCGACGATCCTTCCTCGAGCAGGAACATCCAGGCCGAGAAAAGCCTCGACAGTGAGCAGACCGACAGCGGGAGCCGACGCGCGTCCAAGTCCGACCTGCGGGCTACCCGCTCGTTCGATTCGGCGCTCGCCGGGGTGGGTGAGCAGTACACCAGCAGCGCCGAATCGCTGAGCGAATACCGGGCGATCATCCGCACCGCGGTTGCGGCTCTCTACAAGCAGATCGACGCCGCGCTTGCGCAGACGCAGGATATCGACACGCAGATGCACTTGCGCCTGATTCGCGCGCAGCTGTCCAACGTGCCTTAGCCCTACCCATGAACCTCCCGCGGGGAGCGCGGGCAAGGGCTCCCTCTCCCTTGATGGGAGAGGGCGGGGAGAGGGTGAGAACACGCTAGCCGGCGCCCCCTCTCCCTGGCCCTCTCCCACGAGGGGAGAGGGGACTCGACGAGACGCTGGTTCATGGGCTCGATTCGTGGCGCACGCGTCATGGGGTCTCTTCCCCGCCTCTCTCAAGAAAGCCCACGTATGTGCTTGAGTACACGAGGCTCGCGAAGCCCCCTCACCCAGCCCTCTCCCCCACTGCGTGGGGGAGGGGGCTTTTTTTGGTGCCACCTGCCCGCCCCGCGGGCTACTGCTGCTCACGAGGCGGGTGGCGCCGCAGGCGCCGGGGCGGTGTGGTTTCGGCGCCTCGCCGGTCGCAATCTCAGGCAGGCTCCCACCACCCCGTCACGCTGCGCGTGCCACCCCTCCTCGGGCAGGAGGGGAGAACACCACCCCGTCACGCTGCGCGTGCCACCCCTCCTCGGGCAGGAGGGGAGAACACCACCCCGTCACGCTGCGCGTGCCACCCCTCCTCGGGCAGGTGGGCAGAACACCACCCCGCCGCCTTCGGCGCGACCCCTCCTCGGCCAGGAGGGGAGTGTCTTCTCCCCTCCTCTCTCGAGGCGGCGCGGCGCGCCGGGGCGGCGTGGAGTACGGTGGAGTAGACTTACCGATCGATACGGGCGGATCAGATCGCCCGGAGGAGACGGGCGATGCCACTCACCTTTCACAGGCTGCACCCATCCTTCGTTGCCGAGGTCGGGCCGGTGGACCTGCGCCGCGTCCACGATCGGGACACGCTGGACGAGATCCGCGCGGGGATGGACGAGTACGCCATTCTCGTCTTCCGCGACCAGCCGTTCGCCGACGGCGAGCAGCTCGCCTTCGCGCAGCGCTTCGACGGCGTGCTCCATTCCAATACGGGCGTCGCCGTGCTCGGCAAGAACCGCTTCGGTAACGAGGCCCTCACGGATATCTCCAACCTCGACGAGAAGGGCGAGATCCTGCGCTCCGAGGACCGTCGCCGCATGTACGCGCTCGGCAATCGCCTGTGGCATACGGACGCGTCGTTCCAGGACCCGCCCGGGCGCTATTCGATGCTGTCGGCGCGGGTGATCCCGCCGGACGGCGCCGACACGGAGTTCGCCGACATGCGCACGGCCCACGACACGCTCGACGCGCAGACCAGAGCGGCTATCGACGGGTTGCGTGCGCACCATTCCATCGCCTACTCCCGGCAGACGCTCGGTTTCTCGTTCTCGGCCGAGGAGGAGGAGAAGCTGAAGGGCGCGGTCCATCCGCTCGTTCGCACCAATGCGCGGACGGGACGCCGCTCCCTGTACCTTGCATCGCACGCGTCGCGCATCATCGACTGGCCGCTGCCGGAGGGCCGGCTGCTGCTGCGCGATCTCATCGAGCACGCTACCCAGGCGCAACTCGTCTATCGCCATGCATGGCGGGTGGGCGATCTGGTGATCTGGGACAACCGCGCGACCATGCACCGCGCCCGGCCCTTCGCCGACGCCCGCGACCGGCGCGAGCTGCGCCGCGTCACCACGCTCGACATCGACGCCACCGCTCAGGAGCAACCGGAGCGCATGGCGGTGACGCAGGCGTAGCCCCGATGCAGATCGTCGACTCTCAGCTGCATCTGTGGGGAGCGGACACGCCGGAGCGTCCGTGGCCGCCCGGGCGCACGCACGATGCGCAGCGGCCCTACCCGATCACGAAGGAAACACTGCTGTTCGAGATGGATCTGGCGGGGGTGAGCCGGGCGGTGCTGGTGCCGCCCTCCTGGGAGGGCGAGCGCAACGACCTGGCGCTGGAGGCGGCACGCCAGTATCCGGACCGCTTCGCGGTGATGGGACGCCTCGCCCTTCAGGATCCGTCCAGCCGCGATGCGCTGGCGGGCTGGAAAAAGCAGCCCGGCATGCTCGGGATGCGCTTCACGTTCCACAATCAGCACAACCGCCACCTTCTGACCGACGGGAGCGCCGACTGGCTGTGGCCGGCCGCCGAACGCCACGGCATTCCCCTCATGGTGCTGGTGCCGGGGTCGCTGGAGATCGTCGATGCCATCGCCGCCCGCCACCCGGGTCTGAGACTGGTGATCGACCATGCCGGGCTCCAGATCCACGCCAAGGCGCCGGGCGTGTTCGATGACCTGCCCGCGGTATGTGCGCTGGCCAGCCGCGCGAACGTGGCGGTGAAGGCGTCGGGCCTGGTCGGTCATTCGGTCCAGGCCTATCCGTTCCGCGACGTACACGACGGCATCCGCAGGCTGTTCGACGCCTTCGGCCCGCGCCGCACCTTCTGGGGCACGGACCTCACGCGCATGCCGTGCACGTATCGGGAATGCATCGACCTGTTCACCGAGGAGCTGGCCTGGCTGAAGGGGGGAGACCTCGAGTGGGTGATGGGGCGCGGCGTGTGCGAGTGGCTCGGCTGGCCTTTGAGCTGACGCGCTGGTCGGATGTTTAGTTGACTGGTTCCGCCATCCTTGGCGCCGGCTGGCTTGGATGGTCCGAAATAAATCGTCGTGGAGCCGTCTGCGTTCGCAACGGCGGCCGGTGACGGGTAGACCTTCAACGCTCCCCGCTCAGCGGCGCGCGGGTTGCGGAGGGTCTGCAGCCACTGCTTGGGGGTGATTCACCCCCAGCTCGGCACGCGCCTCACGAGCAACGAGGAAAGCCGAACGAAGGAACACGGCGCAGATAAGCGCGCCGACTACGATGTCCGGCCACGGTGAAAGGGTCAGCCACACTGCCAATGCGGCCAGCAACACCGAGACGTTCGCCAAGAGGTCGTTTCGCGAACAGAGCCAGACCGACCGCATGTTGATGTCCTCGGCACGGTGGCGCCAAAGCAAGGCAAAACAAACGCCGTTTGCGGCTAGAGCCAGGGCACCGACAGCGCCCATTGTCACGACGGTCGGGAGCTGAGGAAAAAGGAGCTTGTACACCAGCTGTCCAAAGACCAGCACGCCGAACAGCCCCATGACCGCTGCCTTGGCCGCGGCGGCCCGCGCTTTCCAGACCGGGCCTCGCGCGACCACGTAGAGACTGAAGCCGTAGACAAGCGCGTCTCCCAGCATATCCAGGGAGTCGGCGAGCAGAGCCACGGATCCAGCGAGCAAACCCGCCACGAGCTCCACGAAAAACATCGCAGCATTCACCAACAGAACGATGCGAAGGGTCGCCGTTTGGCGCTCGCGCAGCCGCTCAATGGCGCAGGTCTTCTCGATGCAGCACTCGTCCATCGTTTCGATCCTGAATCTGCGCGCCCCTGCGGCTTCAAATTTGCAGCAGCAGTTAGCTAGAGCATAGCCCCAGGCTGGTCTATCGCCTCCTCGCCCAGGCGCCGCACCAGCCACTCATAGGCCTCGTCCACCGAATCGGTCCGATACACCAGATCCACGTCGTCGGGGCTGATGGTGCCGTGGCGTACCAGGGCGTCGAAGTCGATCACCTGCCGCCAGTAGTTCGTGCCGAACAACACGATCGGCATCCGCTTGGTCATCTTGCCCGTCTGTACCAGCGTGAGCAGCTCGAACAGCTCGTCGAGCGTGCCGTAGCCGCCCGGAAACACGATCACCGCCTTGGCGAGGTAGGCGAACCAGAACTTGCGCATGAAGAAGTAGTGGAAGTGAAATGCCAGCTCGCGCGTGACATACTGGTTGTCGAACTCCTCGGCCGGGATCGAGATGGTCAGGCCCACGTTCATGCCGCGCGCCTCGGCCGCGCCGCGGTTGGCCGCCTCCATGATTCCCGGGCCGCCCCCCGTGCACACCACGAAGCGCCGCTCCTTCGGGTCGAGGGCCTTGGACCACTGCGTCAGGCGGAAGGCGAGCCGGCGCGCATCTTCATAGAAGGCCGACATCTGCAGGTCGGTACGCGCGTGCTGGAGGTCGCCGCCGCCGGCCTCCGCGGCACGCAGCAGTTCCTCGGCCTGCTCGCGCGACTTGGTGCGAGCCGAGCCCATGAAGACGATGGTGTCGTCGACGCGGAAGTGCTCGAAGCGGCTCTTCGGCTCGAGGTATTCGGCCAGGATGCGCAGCGCCCGCGCGTCCTTGCTGCTCATGAAGGCCTTGTCGTTGAAAGCCGTCAGGATGCGGCGCCGTTTCTGCTCGCTCATGATGTCGTTGTCTCCGATGCTCGCTGCGGGTCGCGTCCGCTTCACTTGACGGCCTGCGGCCGGGGCGCGACCATATTAGACCGCATCTGAGCAGGGGGGTAGTCCAGTGTCCACGGGGGGCGCCAGCAGCGAGCAGGGTGCCTTGCCGCCCGCAGCGGGTCCAGCACCTTCGGCTTTCCCTTCGCCTCGGCCCGCCGATCCGGCGGACGGGAGCAAGATGCGCCTGGTCCGCGAGCTGCTGCGTCCCTACAGAGGCTGGCTGCTGATCATCTTCGCGGCCATGCTGCTGCAGACGCTGATGAGCCTGGCAGCGCCTTGGCCGCTGAAGATCGTCATCGACAATGTCGTCGGCGGCCACAAGGTCCCGGAATGGCTGGCGGCCTTGCACATCGCCGTGCTGCAGGGCGACAAGCTGGAGCTGGCGGCCATTGCCGCCATCGGGATGGTGCTGATCGCCGCGGTGGCCGCGGTGGCGGGCTACATCGAGAACTTCTACACCGAGAGCGTGGCGCAGTGGGTGGCGTACGACCTGCGCAACCGCCTGTACGACCACCTCCAGCGCCTGTCGCTCGCCTACTACGACAGCCACCAGCTCGGGACGATCCTGTCCACCGTCATCGACGACGTCAAGACGATTCAGGCATTCGCATCGTCCGGCACGCTGGGCATCCTGGTGGACCTGCTCACCATCGTCGGCATGCTGGGCATCATGTTCTGGATGAACTGGGACTTCGCCCTCATCGCGGTGGCGGCCACGCCGTTCCTGCTGCTGTTCGTCGCACGCATCAACCGGATCGTGAAGAGGGCGACCCACGAGGTGCGCAGGCATCAGAGCGACGTCATGGCGGTGGTGCAGCAGGGCCTGGAATCGGCCCGCGTGGTGCAGGCGTTCGGTGCCCAGGCCACCGAGGAGGCCCACCTCAAGGAGGTCAGCCGCGCGACGGTGGATGCGGCGCTCGCGGCGCGGCGGGTGAAGTCGTTGCTCTCGCCCGCCGTCTCCATCGCCGTCGCCCTGTGCACGGGATTCGTGCTGTACCGCGGCACCGCGCTGATCATGTCCGGGGCCATGACGGTCGGCGAGCTGACCGTGTTCCTGGCTTACCTGAGCAAGTTCTTCAAGCCGGTCCAGGATCTCGCCAAGATGAGCAACACCATCGCGCAGACGGCGGTGGCCATCGAGCGCATCCAGACGATCCTGAATACCGACATGATCGTCCCCGAGCGTCCCAACGCGCGCGAGCCCGGCGCGCTCAAGGGTGAGATCGTGTTCGAGAACGTGGCCTTCGCCTACGATCCGAAGGCCCCGGTGCTCAAGGACGTGAGCTTGCGCATCGAGCCCGGCCAGCTGGTCGGCGTGGTCGGCACGACGGGAGGCGGAAAATCCACCGTCGTGAGCCTCATTCCGCGCTTCTACGACCCCAGCTCGGGCAGCGTGAAGATCGACGGCGTCGACATCCGCGACTACACGCTGCAGGGGCTGCGGGGCTGCATCGGCTTCGTGCTGCAGGACACCGTGCTGTTCAAGGGCACGGTGCGCGAGAACATCGCTTACGGGCGGCCGTCGGCGACGCACGAGGAGATCGTCGACGCCGCGAAGGCCGCCAACGCCGACGAGTTCATCGTGCGCATGCCCAACGGCTACGATAGCCAGGTCGGGGAGCGCGGCCTCACGATGTCGGGCGGCCAGCGCCAGCGCATCGGCATCGCCCGCGCCATCATCCGCAAGACCCCGATCCTGATCCTGGACGAACCCACTGCCGCGCTCGACACCGAGTCCGAGAAGCTGGTGATCGACGCCCTGGAGCGCCTGATGAAGGGCCGCACGGTGATCACGATCGCGCACCGGTTGAGCACCATCCGGCACGCCAACAAGATCATCGTCCTGAAGGACGGTCTGGTCGCCGAGCAGGGCACGCATGACGAGCTGCTGGCCGCGAACGGCGTGTACGCCGAGCTGCATCGCGCCCAGCTCGAGCCCGTGCCCGCGAAAGTCTGATCTTCCCCACACCTGAGCCCATATGTCCCGCTCCCTGATCATCCTGCCAGACGATACCGCCCAGCCCCTGCTCGACGCTATCGCCGGGGCCAGGCAGTCGCTGTGCGTGAAGATGTTCTCTTTTTCCGATCCCGGATTGATCGCAGCAGTCATCGCCGCGCACCAGCGCGGCGTCAAGGCTCGTGTGATGCTCAACCCGGCCCGTCGTAGCGGCGAAGCCGAGAACGAAGTAACCCACAAGAAGCTCGCACAGGCAGGTGTGGAGGTGATCGACACCCATCCCGTCTTCGACGTCACGCACGAGAAGTCGATGGTGATCGACGCGGCGGTGGCCGTTGTGCACTCGGCTAACTGGGAGCCCAGGAATCTGACCGAGACGCGCGACTACGCCGTGGCTACGACCCATCGACACGAGGTGAGCGAGATCCTGGAATGCTTCGAGGCCGACTGGCATCGCCAGGCGTTCAACCCCGGCGAGAGCGCTCTTCTCATCTGGTGCAACCTCAACGGACGCAACCGCATCGCGCACTTCATCGATCGGGCGAACAAGTCGCTGTTCCTGCAGAACGAGCGCTACCAGGACGAGGTCATCATCGAACGGCTGGTGCGCGCTGCGCGCCGCGGCGTCAAGCTGCACGTGCTGGCACGCCCGGCGCACACGCTCAAGAAAGGCAAGCTGGTCGAGGGCGTGGAAGGCCTGCGCATTCTCCAGGACGTGGGCGCCAAAGTGCACAAGTTGAAGGGCCTGAAGCTGCACGCCAAAATGATGCTGGCCGACGGCGAGCGGGCGGTCATCGGTTCGATCAACCTCGCCCCCGGCAGCTTCGACAGCCGGCGGGAGCTGGCCATCGAGGTGGACGACGGGCATCTGGTGAAGCGCCTGCATGGCGTGGTCCACCAGGACTGGGAGCGGTCACGTCCGCTCGATCTCAGCGACGAGGGCCTGCTAGCGGATCTCGACAGCGAAGCGGCGGAGGCCGCGGAGCTCCTCGCGCTCGACCCGGACAAAGCCAAGGCTCCCAAAGACAAGAAGCATTGAGCCCCGGGCCGCTTGCGGGCTCAGCTCGTGGTGATGGGATGCAGCTACACTCGCCCGCACCAGCTGCGCAAGCCGGGCAACGCTCGACTACGACTGTCCGGCTGTCGTAAACTCACCCCGATCTCATTGCGGAATTGACTGGCGGCGCGCGTTCCAGGACCGCGAGTGCATCGGGCACTGACAATGCCAGACCTTTGCATCGACCGGGCGGTTGCGATCATCCAGAAGGGGGATAGAGTGTTTCAGTTTGTATGCCTGGCCAGAAGCTTAGCCGTGCTCGCCGCGCTGGCCGGCGCGTTTGCTGTGCCGGCGCGTGCCGAGATGAGCGCCGAAGAGCTCGCCAAGCTGTCCCAGAACCCGGTCGGCAATCTCATCAGCGTGCCGTTCCAGAACAACACCAACTTCCACTACGGCCCACTCGACGAGACGCAGAACATCCTCAACATCCAGCCGGTGATTCCGATCACGCTGAACGAGAACTGGAACATCATCACGCGCACCATCGCTCCGCTGATCTGGCAGCCGGCGTTCGTGCCGGGCGACAGCACCGTCTTCGGCCTGGGTGACATGCAGGTCACCGCTTTCCTGTCGCCGAGCGCCGCAGACGGCCTGATCTGGGGTGTGGGCGCGATCGCGCAGTTGCCGACCCATACCGACAGCGTGCTGGGCAACGACAACTGGGGCCTGGGCCCTTCGGCGGTCGTGCTGAGGCTGGACAAGGGCAGCCCCTGGGTCTACGGCGTGCTGGTCAACAACGTCTGGTCGGTCGGCACGCGCAACGGCGCGCCCTCGTACAACAACGGCCTGATCCAACCGTTCCTCAACTACAACTTCAAGGGCGGGACCTATCTCACCAGCGCACCCATCCTCACGGTCAACTGGGAAGCCGATAGCGGCGACCAGTGGATCGTGCCGCTGGGCGGGGGGGTCGGCCACATCTTCCACGTGGGCAAGCTGCCGGTGAACAGCCAGATCAGCGCGTACTACAACGTCGTGAAGCCGGACATAGGCCCGGAGTGGCAGCTGCGCGTGCAGGTGCAGTTCATGTTTCCGAAGTAGCGCCGAGCCGTAGTCCAGATACTGTATGGCCGGCAAAACCTCGGCGTCACAGCGTCTTGAGCGGCGCGCAGCTCAATCCTGTTTGTCGCCACGGTAGCATTGTTGAATGCTCATTCTGATCCCCCTGAAGCGGGAGACGCGCAGAGGGGCCGAGCCCGCTGCGCGCCTGCCTCGCGCAATGAAAACTACCGGGGCCGTAGTGCTCAGAAGGACACGCAGGACCGCTCGTCGACGCGCAGAACGGACTCCTGTCGGAACGCACTCTTGTACTCCGTGCGGATGTCTTCGATCGCCTGGCTTTTCTCCTTGGCGAACGGGTAAAGAAGGATCAGGATCTTGGAGTCCTCCTCCGTGAGCCCCGAAGCGCCGAGGAACTGCCCCTTGCCATCGATCACCGTCAAGCCGTCCGGGAAGCGCGGCGTGACCTCCCTGTCGACGAAGTCGCTGGAATATCTTCCGGCGATACGACTCCGTCCGGCGTGTTCAGACCAAAAAACAACTCGGTGCGGGCAAACAGCTCGCCGCGCAGGATAAATTTGCAGAACAGATGGTCGTTCAGGCTTAGAAAAAGAGACTCTTCACGAGAGCGTTGGTCACTCCACCCGCTGCTTGGCGCGAAGCAAATGCTCAGAGTGATCCCCAGTGCCAGAATGCGCAGGTATTTCATAGGTTGGTCCCCATGTGAATGCCAGTTTGAGTCTGCCCTCGACCGCGGCCCACGTGGGTCGGAGACGGGCAGCGCCTAGGCGAGCGGCGATCCGGCAACGATCCCGGCAATACCGTCACCGCCGTATCGCATTCTATGCGGGGGCTGTGAAAGACGCATTCGCAGGGGGCGTGAACCGAGCGTGAGCGCTACTCGACACTCAGGGCTGTCCGCGATGAGACAAGTAGACGCCATTCAGTGACGTGCTCCCGCCGCCGGCACCAGTCAGGAAGCAAACTAGCTGCCGCAGGCCACCGACACACGGGCAGACTCGCCAGAGGACAAAACCTGCCGCCCGGGTCCCCGCGGCAAACGCCGTTATCCGCCGAACACGACGGTGTATTGGCCGTGCCCGTTGACCTCGTAGGCTGTGACGGCAGTGGTGAGAAAGTCGAGCTTGCGGGCCAAGGTCCACTCGTAGTCGAAATCCTTCTTCCCTAGGCCGGACCGACGCCTCACCTCGCCGCCGACGCCGCTGCGCCAGATGGCCGAGATATAGGGTTGATTCTTGTCCACATATGAGTTCAGGAAGACGACCTCCAGTCCCTGCGCGTGGTACTCGTTCGCCTTCGCGTTGTACTCGGCCAGCGTCAGGGTCGAACGCAGCTCCCAACTCCCGGATACCTTTTCCCAGAGGGCGGTGTATTTCAGCCCCGAGTCCGACACGACCGATATGGTCTTCGGGCGGTACCCCTGAGCCTTGAGCTCTTCGACCTTGCGCTGGTGCTCGTCGGCCGAGTAGCCGAAGTAGTAGCTCTGCGCCGGACCGGAAGAGAGCTTCTCCCACAGCGCCGCATAGCGCACGCCCCCGTCGAAATAACTCTCGAGATGGGTCAAGCGGTACCCTTGGGCCTTCAGCCGGGCGTTCTCCGCCTGGAACCCTTCGGCGTCCATGCTCGAGCGCGAAGCCCCGCCTGTATCCCGCGGGCGCATGACCACGTTTACGTACACTTCCTTGCCGATATTGAAGAAGTCGATCCACTTGTGCTGGTAGCCCGCCGCGACCGCGCGCTCGAGAAAGCATTGGTAGTTGTGCTTCGGCATGCCGTGGCGGACGATCTCATCGGCGCCTGGCGAGACCTCGCCGGGTCCGGCGACGGCGACATAGTTCTCACCGTCCCGGAAAGTCCGGCCATCGATACCGCAGATCACCGGGTCGCGGTTGCGGATCGAATCGTCGTTGTCCCTCAAGTACCCGCCGACCGGATCGATCGGGTCGCTCGAGCTCGGCACGCCGACCTCGAAGTGCAGGTGGGATGACGACGCGCACCCGACGTTGTGCTCGTCGCCCAGATAGGTGCCGGCGGTGACGATGTCCCCGACCTTCAGCCCCGCTTTGCCGGTCGTCGTGCCCTCGCGCATATGCGAGTACTTGGTCCACTCGCCGTTGTCGTGCTCGATCCAGACGTAGTTGTTGCGGCAGTCGCTCGAGCTGAACAGCTGCTGCTTCGTATTGCTGTCCACGATGAAGCGGATGGTGCCGTCGGCGGCCGCGACGATGGCGTAAGGGCCACCGCCGCGTCCGGCCATGTCGATCCTCCCGGGCGGGTCGTGGTCATCGGCGGCGTGGAGGATGTGAACCTCCGTCCCGTCGGCATAGGGGATGCGGTAGATCCCCTGCGACGGCTGACGCCAGCCGGACGGAGCGGGCGGGGTGCTGCCCGAAGCAGGGCCCGGATCGTTCATATCCAGGCAATCTATGCCCTGGCACTTCTCTCCGGTGTCGGGGTTCTCCATCCCGGCATAGGCGGCGAAGCTCAATGCCAACGCAAGAATCCAAGGCGTCGCTTTCATGTCACGTCCCCTGTCTGAGTCGAACCAGGTGCCCCACACCTCCCCGGGCGCGGGCAAAAAAATGCGGCCCGCGCGCAAGCGGTAGGGAATCTTCTTCGTCTCCCTGGAGCTCGCGGGTCGCCTGTGGAGTTTCGCAGCGGATTGTCGCGATGCCGGCGCGCGCCAGCAATATGCTGTTGGTAGTAGGTGGAGCGGATCTCATTGGGAAATTGCCAGCAACGTTAGAACCGCCCACTGATCAGCCGATCTCGGCGCAGAACCGTTTGCCTGCGCCGAAGGGCGAAAAACGATCCCCTCGTCGCCTCTGCTCACCTCGCGCCGGACCGCTCGCTTATCACCTTGGCCATACTGCCCCCTGCATCCCGCCCATGCGAAACTCGACCGGGCTGAATGGCACGCGAGGCCCTTTCGTCGATGTCCTTTAACGTGATTCGGCCAGAGCCACGGCAGCTATGACGCAGGAGCGGTGTTGTGAAACAACTCGTATTGGACTTGTTCGCGACTGGTGGCGCCTCGCTGCTCGGATTTGTGCGCGCATTTGGCCAGGCACCCGTCAAGCGCGCGGCAGTATTGCTGGTCCTGGGGTCGATGGTGGCCGCTTCCGCGGACGCGGCGAACCCGCGCACGGTGCGCGTGAACGCCGATGGATCGTTCACGCCGAAGTTTCTTCTGATCCACGACGGCGATACCGTCGAGTGGGAGTTGAGCAGCGTCACCGATTCGATCATCCCGATTGATACCATGGGCGCCCGCGACCTCTGCTCGGCGTACAAGCCGTTCCACCCGGGCGGCGCGAACGAGTTCACCGGGCCGCTCCCGCGGGCGGCCTCGGGCGTCTTTACGCTGGGCCCGGATGGGCCGGGATTCGTGGTGAAGCGCGGCGAGGCGCAATGCGACCGCGACGACCACCCCGAATGCGCAGCTGCGTCGGCGGGGAGCGGGGCGACGACCCAGTGCCTGTGCGCGACCGGCGAACCCTACGCCACCATGGACACCACCTGGGGCGATCCCGACATTGCTGGTGTGTTCATCCGCCTGCGCTGGAAGGATGTGCACAAGGGTCCTGGAGATTTCGACTGGACGGCCATGGATCGCGAGATCGCCAAGGCGGTTCAACACGGCAAGCTGTATAGCCTCGCCTTCAAGGCCGGACACTCCGGCACGCCGGACTGGATCTTCAGGCCCCGTGCGGGTTCGCCGCCGGACTCCTCTCGCGGCGGAGGAGACATCGTGCTCGGTCCCGATCCGGTGCAGCTGGCGGTTCGGCGCATCGAGTTCCAGGACCACGGCGAGGGCTCCCGCGACGACGAGAGCGAGGACGCCCAGCCAGGCGCCTGCGGCACGGTCGTGCATCTCGGCAGCCCCGCCGACCCCCTCTACCGCGCGTTCTATTTCGAGCTCCTCAGAGCGGCAGCGCAACGCATCCGCAACAAGAACGCCTGGTATCGCGCTCTGGCCTACATCAAGCCTTCTGGCGTCAATCTCTTCACTCACGAGAACCGGGCACCGCACCGTTGCGATCCCGGCTGCAGGATCTGTAACCCGAAGCGATGGGTCACCCAGGGTGACTACACGCCCACTGCGCTGAAGGACTTCTATCGAGAACAGATGAACATTCTCGCCGAGGAGCTTCCGGACAAGGACATGACCTACATGCTCATCCAGGACGGCTTTCCCCAGGTGAACGACTTCGGTGACTACCTCGGCAAAGCAGGCGTGGATGCCTGGACGCCCGAGAACGTGGTGGATCCGTGTGAGTTCCCACCCCCGGGGAAAGTGCCGACCGGGGTACAGCAAACCGAATGTGTGCTGCAAATCGGTGCGCAGGACCACAAGACCCGTTTCGTGGTTGCGCACAACGGACTGCGGCCGCCATGCGGAGACAGTCCTCTGGACGACGATGACAGGGACGAATGTCTGCCCAACAGGTGGGTACGGGCAAGAGACGGCACGCAGATCGTCGGCTTTCAGACCAGCAATGCAACGCAGGTCGGCAACTCCATCCAGTTGGAGCAGGCTTTCCAGAACGGATATTGCAACTCGCTCGCCACTTTCTTCGAGATCTACGAGGAGCGGTTGTGGGAGCCGAGGATGAAGAGCGCCGGGGTGCTCGACCCGGGCGCGCTAGGCAGCATTGTCGCCGGCTGCAAGCTGCCCATACCGGCCGATCGCAGCCTCGGAAGCTGGGCCGCCATGCTGCACGATCGGCGCCAGACACGCAGCAGCGAGCTCAACCTGCCCGATGCTTTCCCCACGACGCACCGGCACACGTTCACGCGGACGACCAACGACGTCACGCAACCGTTCGGGTACGTCCACGGGTCGAAATGCAGCGAGGGCGAGTATGGTGTCGTCACGATCGTGCCATGGATCGTGACCACACGAATCGACGGGAGCTCGGTTGCGCCAGTGGCGGGTTACGATAGCCTCGGCCCCGCCGATAAGCCGACCCCAGCAACCGTGAGCTCCCGTCTCGGGATCGCTCCCAACGATGGGAGTGGATTGAACGGAATCAGCTTGCTGCAGACGGGCAGCACGGCTTGCTCGCTGTCGCTGGCGCTCCAGGGCCTGCCCGGCCAGACGGAAGGCGATACGAGTCTGGGAGTCAGCGCATCGCTGTCGGGGCCCTCGACATGTGCTGCGCCGGTGGTTGCCGGCACCGCAAAGTTCGAGGCTGAGCAGGTGTTCGTGCGCGGCGTGCGCGTGTGCACGAGCGGGGAAATTCCGCGGGTGAAGGGTATCGAGATCCACGCCGCGAAAGTGAACGATGACGGCACCGTCACCCCCGATGCTCAGCCCAGCAAGCGCTTCGCTGTCGATGGGTGCAACGCTTGGAGCCCCGCCAGGTTCTGCCCAAAAGATCAGATCGCCGTGGGCGTGCGCGGTTACTTCACCGATGCGGGTGGCTTCTCCGGCATGGCACTACAATGCCGGGCGCTCCGGGCGCAGTAGCGGCAAAGCCGACGGATACGGATAGGAGTTCCAGCCGTCTCGCGAATAGCACCATGCGGCCAGTGCGCGACGATTCCGTCAACCATGCGCGCGAGGAACGCTCACGCCGCTCTGAGCGGCAGAGCCGGCGATCCGGTCGGACCGGTCAACTCGCGCTCGAGCGCCTGCCATCGCGCCTTCACCTTCTCGATACTCGCCAGCTTCACGTGACCGAATCCGCGGATCTGCTCCGGGAGACTGGCGAGCTCGACGGCAGTGGCAAGACTCTTCTCGGATAAGTTCTCCAGCGCCCTCTCGAGGGATCTCCGATAGTCTTCGATGAGCTGGCGCTCCATGCGCCGCTCCTCGGTTCTGCCGAAGGGGTCAAAAGCGGTCCCGCGCAGGAACTTGAAGCGCGCCGAGCAGCTTGAACGCCTGCCACATCCATGAGCCGTACCGCGCCTTCACCAGATGGCCCTGGGCGTCGCGCTTGGCGAGCAACGGCGGCGCGAGGTTGAATTTGACGGTGAAATCGCCCTCGAAGGTGGCCTTGAGCCGCTCCTCGAACTCGCCGCTCGCGTACAGCCGCGCCACCTCGTACTCGTCCTTGTAGGCCATGAGCTTGAACAGCGCACTCTCGCCACCGCGCTGGGCGAGCGCATCGCCCTTGCCCAGCCTGGCCTCGGCCTCGCCGCACCCTGCTCCACGAAGCTCTCGTAGCGCTTCGCGTAGGCGGCGTTCTGGTACGCGGTCAGGAACTCGACCCGCCTGCGGACCAGCGCCTCGAGGCTGTGCGGGAGCTGCACCACCACCGGCTTCGTGCCGGCGCGGCTATCCGCTCGACCCGCTCGAGATCCACGGCGGCGCGGCGTCCCCACAGGAAGGCCTGCTTGTTGGCCTCGACCGCGACCGCGTTCAGCTCGATCGCGCGATCGAGGGCAGCCTCGCTGAGCGGAATCAGCCCGTTCTGGAACGCGTAGCCCAGCATGAACAGGTTGGTCGCGATGGAGTCGCCCAGCAGCGCGGTGGCGAGGCGGGTCGCGTCGATGTAGTGCGAGCGGCCGTCGCACCGATTCGTCGATCAGCGCACGGATCTGTCCGGACGGAAATTGCCAGTCGGGGTTCCTCGCGAACGGCCCGGGAGGCTGCTCGTGCGAGTTGATCACGGCCACCGTAACGCCGGGACGGGTCTTGGAGATCGCATCCTGCGCGCCCGCGGTCAGCATGTCGCAGCCCAGGATCAGGTTCGCTTCGCCGGTTGCGATGCGCTGCGCGTGGATTCTGCCGGGCTGCGCTGCGATGCGAACGTGCGAAGTGACCGCGCCGTTCTTTTGCGACATGCCGGTCATGTCCAGCACGGAGACGCCTTTGCCTTCCAGATGCGCGGCCATGCCGAGCAGCGCACCGATCGTGATGACGCCGGTTCCGCCGATGCCCGTGATCAGGATGTTGTAGGGCGCATCCTGCAGAGCAGGCACTGCAGGCTCGGGAAGCGGGCCGAACTCTCACCGCGGCGGCGTCCGGACCCGGCGCGCGACTTCCGCACTGTCGCGCCTTCGACAGTCACAAAGCTCGGACAGAAGCCCTCCGACGCAGGAGTAGTCCTGATTGCAGGACGACTGGTCGATGACGCGCTTGCGCCCGAATTCCGTCTCCAGAGGCAGATGCGAAGTGCAGTTCGACTGCACCCCGCAGTCGCCGCAACCCTCGCACACGGCTTCGTTGATGAACACGCCGCGCGCTCGCCTGCGGGTATTCTTCTCTTCTTGCGGCGGCGGCGCTTCTCGGCGGCGCAGGTCTGGTCGTAGATCAGCACCGACACGCCCTTGCATTCCCGCAGCTCCCGCTGCACGGCGTCCAGGTCCTTGCGGTCGTGCAGCGTGACGAGCGTCGGGAAGCTGCGATCGATCCGCGTAGCGCGTGAGGTCCTCGGTGACCAGCGCGATGCGCTCGACGCCCTCGGCCGCCATCTGCCGGGCGATCATCGGGACGGTGAGGGTGCCGTCGATCGGCTGGCCGCCGGTCATGGCCACGGCGTCGTTGTAGAGGATCTTGTAGGTGATGTTCACGTTCGCCGCCACCGCGGCGCGAATCGCCAGATACCCGGAATGGAAGTAGGTGCCGTCGCCGAGGTTGGCGAAGACATGCGGCAGCTTGGAGAAGGCGGCCTGGCCGATCCAGGCGGCGCCTTCTCCGCCCATCTGGGTGGTGGTCCTGTTGTGCTCGGGATAGATGGCGGTCGCCATCACGTGGCAGCCGATGCCGGCCAGCGCGAGGCTGCCGTCCGGCACCTTGGTGGAGCGGTTGTGCGGGCAGCCCGAGCAATAGTAGGCGGGGCGCGGCGGCGTGCTCACCGCCTTCTTGAGCACCGCCTCCTTGGCTTCGAGGAACGCCAGCCGCGCCTTGATGAGGTCGCTGGGATGAAAGCGCGCGACGCGCCCGGCGATCACGCGCGCGATCTGGGCGATGGAGAAATCGCCCTGGGCGGGCAGCAGCCAGTTGCCGCGCGGGTGCGACCCATTCGCCTTTCTCGTCGAACTTGCCGATCACGCGCGGCCGCACGTCGGGGTCGCCAGTTGTACAAGTGCTCCTTGAGCTGGTACTCGACGATCTGGCGCTTCTCCTCCACCACCAGGATCTCCTCCAGCCCGCGCGCGAACTCGCGCACGCCGTCCGGCTCCAGCGGCCAGGGCATCGCCACCTTGAACAGGCGGATGCCGATGTCGCCCGCATTGCGCTCCGAGATGCCGAGCTCCTCCAGCGCTTCCAGCACGTCCATGTAGGACTTGCCCGAAGCGACGATGCCCAGCCGCGCGTTGGGTGAATCGAGGTGATGCGGTTGAGCTGCATTGGCGCGCGCGTACGCGATGCGCCGCGTAGATCTTGTAGTCCTGCATCAGCGCTTCCTGCTTGCGCGCCTGCACCGCCGAGGAGATCCGATGGACAGCCGGCAGTTCAGCCCGCCCTCGGGCATGGCGAAATCGTCGGGCAGCCTGATCTGCACCGCGAACGGATCGGCCTCGATCGAGGCGGACGACTCGACCGTGTCGGCCAGCGCCTTGAACGCGACCGCGCAGCCGGAGAAGCGCGACATCGCCCAGCCGTGCAGCCCCAGCTCCAGGTACTCCTGCACGTTGCAGGGATACAGCACGGGGATCATCGACGCCGAGAACAGGTGATCGCTCTGATGCGGAAGGGTCGACGAGTAGGCGCCATGATCGTCCCCGGCCACCAGCAGCACGCCGCCGTGCTGCGCGGTGCCGGCGAAGTTCATGTGCTTGAACACATCGCCGCAGCGGTCTACGCCCGGGCCTTTGCCGTACCACATGGCGAACACGCCGTCGTAGTCCGAGTCCCCGATGAGGCGAACCTGCTGCGAGCCCCACACGGCGGTGGCGGCCAGCTCCTCGTTGACGCCCGGCTGGAACTTGATGTGATGGGCCTCGAGGTGCTTGCGGGCCTTCCAGAGCGCCTCGTCCAGCCGCCGAGCGGCGAGCCGCGATAGCCGGAGATGAACCCGCCGGTGTTCAACCCGGCGGCCGCGTCGCGCAATCGCTGGACCAGCGCCAGGCGCACCAGCGCCTGGATGCCGCTCAGGTAGATGCGGCCGCCGGTGGCGACGTACTTGTCCTCCAACGTGACTGCTTGCATGGGATCTCCTGTGGGATCAGCGGGCTGTTCGCGCATCCCCCTCTCCCCTTGCGGGAGAGGGTCGGGGTGAGGGGAAGAAAAAAGCAGCTAGCCCGGAGCGCTCGGTTCGTAGAACGTCTCCTCGTCGAGCATCATCTGGTGGTGCGCGCAACCGGCGGGGATCATCGGGAAGCAGTTCGCCTGCGGCGCCACGGCGACGTCGAGGAAGAACGGCCCCTCGGCCGCCAGGCACTGCGCGAGCGCCGCCTCGAGCTCGGCCGGATCGCATACGCGGCGCGCGTCCCAGCCGAAGCCGCGCGCGACAGTCACGAAGTCCGGCAACGCCGCGGTCTAGCTGTGGCTGTAGCGCCCGTCGTGACCGAGCTCTTGCCACTGGCGCACCATCCCCATGTAACCATTGTTCGCACAGGACCACCTTCACCGGCACGCCGTGCTGCACGGCGGTGGAGAGCTCCTGGATGTTCATCAGCACGGAGGCGTCTCCGCTGACGCACACGACCAGCTTGTCCGGATGCGCGATCTGGGCGCCGATCGCAGCCGGCAAGCCGTAGCCCATGGTGCCCGCGCCGCCGGAGGTCAGCCAGCGCCGCGGGCGCTCGAACTTCAGGTACTGCGCCGCCCACATCTGGTGCTGGCCCACGTCTGTCGAGACCACAACGTCACGCCCCGCCATCGCCGTGCCGAGTGCATGCATCAGGTGCTGCGGCAGGATGCAGTCCGCGCGCCGCGAGAAGGCGAGGCAATCCCGCGCGCGCCACTCGCCGATCGTGGTCCACCACTGCGTCAGCGGCTGCGTATCGGCGGGCAACGTGGCCAGCTCCTCTTGCAGCGCGCCCAGCAGCTGCGCCGCAGTCGCCGACCAGCGCTACGTCCACGTGCACCAGCTTGTTGATGGACGACGGGTCGATGTCGAGATGGATCTTTCTGGCGCTGGGACAGAAGTCGTCCAGCCGGCCGGTGACGCGATCGTCGAAGCGCGCTCCCACGCAGATCACCAGATCCGCGTGATGCATGGCGAGATTCGCCTCCAGCGTGCCGTGCATCCCCAGCATGCCGAGGAACTGCGGGTCGGAGCCGGGGAAAGCGCCGAGGCCCATCAGGGTGAGCGTGCAAGGCGCGCCGAGCGCATGCACCAGCTGGGCAAAGGCCTCGCAGGCGGCCGGGCCCGAGTTGATCAGACCGCCGCCGCCGTAGAACACCGGGCGGCGCGCGGCGCGCATGAGCGCCGCCGCCTTGCGCAGGTTCGCGTTGGGCCGCCCGAGGTCCTGGGTCGTACCGCGCTCTTCCTGGTCCCGGAAGGTGCGCGGTTCAGGCGCCTGGCGCGAGCTGAAGATCCTTCGGAAAGTCGATCAGGACCGGGCCGGGCCGGCCTTGCGTCGCGACGCTGATCGCCTTGCGCACCAGCCCGTGCACTTCGTCCACGGCGCGCACTTGAACGCTCCATTTGGTGACGGGCCGCGAGATGCCGAGCGCATCGCATTCCTGAAAAGCGTCGGTCCCGATGAGCGCGGTGGAAACCTGCCCGCTGATGCATACCACCGGGACCGAGTCGCACAGGGCATCGAGCAGTCCGGTGGTGGTGTTGCTCATCCCGGGGCCCGAGGTCACCAGCACGACACCCGCTTTCCCCGTGGTGCGGGCATAGCCCTCGGCTGCGTGCACCGCGGCCTGCTCGTGACGGACCAGCACGTGGCGCAGCCGCCGCTCCGCGTACAGCGCGTCGTAGATCGGCAGGACAGCGCCGCCGGGGTAGCCGAAGATCACCTCGACGCCTGCCTCGACCAGGGCGTCGATCATCGCACGGGCACCGTTGCGGGCGGGCTGCGCGTCCAGGCGGGCGGCCGGCGGCGAGGCGGACAAGGCGACCGGGTTCATGCTGCCATGGTATGGCCGATGCCGGAGAAAAGGCTTCCGATTTTCCAGCTGGCGCCGCCCGTATTAGAATATCTTTCCTTCCTCGATCTGAATTCTAGAATGGAGCTCGACAAGTTCGACTTGGCGATCCTGGCCGCGCTGCAGCAGGATGCGCGCGCCAGCCTGCAGGACATCAGCGCCCGGGTGGGCTTGTCGACCACGCCCTGCTGGACGCGCATCAAGAAGATGGAAAGCGCGGGCGTGATCCTGGGCTACAGCGTGCGCATCGACCCCGCGGCGGTGGGCTTCACCGAAACGGTGATCGTGCAGGTGACCCTGGAGAGCCACACCGACGAGATACTGGAGGCGTTCGGGAAAGCACTCGCGGAGATCCCGGAGGTGATGGAGGCCTACCTGCATCTCCGGCGACTACGACTACTACATCCGCATCGCCGTGCGCGACACGCGCGACTATGAGAGGCTGCTGCGCGAGCGCCTGTACCGCATTCCCGGCATCCGCCACAGCAAGTCCAGCTTCGTGCTGCGCCGCCTGAAGGAGAGCGCGATGCCGCTGTACGGGAGTGCTCCGGCGACCGCAGCCCGCTCCAGGCGGCGCCGCTAGCTGGCTAATTCAGTCAGGTAAACCCCCGGCTCTGCCAGGCTCTGCCGGGGGACCGGCCTATGCAGCGGTCGCGAGAAGCGAAGCCGTGTGATCTACATTCCCTCCCCCTTCCAGGGGGAGGGCCAGGGTGGGGGTGTAGCGCGTGCACTGCTGCTATGTACGCGCTTGACCCCCATCCCAGCCTTCCCCCTGGGAGGGGGAAGGAGCGCAGTACTTCGCCGCCTTCAGGCGGCCTGCCGCCGGGGCTGCGACGCCACCGCTTCGATTTCGAGCAGCAGCTCGCGCCGGCAGATATCGCCCCGCAGGCAGAGCAGCTCGACCCGATCTCCGAACGCCCGACGCACGCACTCGGTGACTTCCTCCAGCGCCCCGGGGTCGCGCAGGTAGATCTTGAACAGCAGGTCCTGCCAGCCGCCCGGCGCGGGAAGGCCGCGCGCGTGTGCCTGGGAAAACACGCTGTGAAGGTTCTGCACCGTTTCGCGGGCCTGTCCCGTCACATCGTCCGGGTGGCGGCTCTCGTACCCGACGATGCTGGCCGTGCCCGAGACGTAGAGCTGCTCGACGCCGTCCCAACTGGCATGCAACGCGCGGGCGAAGGTCGGTCCACGCGGCCCGTACTGGGGCGGATACTCATAGGCGTTGACTTGGCGCGGGTTGGCGATCGGTGTCCCTGCGCTCCTCCCGGCGAGGAAGAAGAGCACGGCATGACGCGCGGAAGTGCCGACGGCGCTGGCGGCCGGCGCGGCGTCGCTGATCGTGCGGCCCTTCGCCACGAACGCCTCGTGCCGGGCGACGGAAAAGCGCCTGTAGCGTTCCAGCCCGGCCTCGTCGCGATGGATATCGGGCAGATAGTGCCAGGCGCGCAGAAGGTGCGGGTAGCCGCGCTCGTCCAGCACGTCAAAGACGCGGCAATAGTGTTCCCATGCCCGCGCCTGGAAATCGTCGCCCTGCGCAACCTGGAACTCCAGGCAGGCGAACAGCACCTCGTCGCTGTATGCGATCCGCATGCCGTCCCCCGCGGCCCAGGCCACCGGCGCCGAGCTCAGCCAGACTTCGAAGCGCCGCCCGCTGCCCAGCGTGTCCATTCCGGTCCACGCGAATGGTGCGTCGGCCGGCCAACGCAGCTCCCCGGGCGCTCCGTATGCAATGCACCCCAACACCTTGTTGCGCCGATCCTGCAATACCTGCTCGAGGTCCTGCGGCCCGGCATACATGACACCCGCGAGCACCGCGCGAAGTTCCATCAGGCTGTCACCGGCTCAAGCGGCCCGCCGCGCTCAGTCGCACGCCCCGGAGCCAGGATGTCGGTCACGTTCGGCGTGAGCTCCCCGCAGAGCCCGCTCTAGCGGTCGGTGTCGCGAGAGAGCACCAGCGTGCAGTTGGTGCCGCCGAAGCCGAACGAGTTGGAGATCGCGATCTGGATAGCCATGCGCTCGGCCGTTCGCGGCACGTGGAACTCCGCGATGCGGGGCTCGGGATCCTCGAGGTTGATGTTGGGGGCGATAAAGCCATCCTGCAGCATGAGCAGGCAGAACACCGCCTCCTGCGCACCGGCTGCGCCCAGACCATGCCCGGTCATCGACTTGGTGGACGAGAAGGCGGGACACGCGTGCGCCGAAGACGTTGGAGATCGCCTCGACCTCGGTGAGGTCGCCCAGCGGAGTCGAGGTCCCGTGCAGGTTGATGTAGTCGATGTGCTCGCGCGCGACGCCGGCATCGGCAAGCGCCAGGCGCATGGCGTCCTCCGCGCCGATACCATTGGGCGCGACCATGTCCTGGCCGTCGCAGGATGCGCCCGCGCCGCGCAGGATCCCGTGGATCTTCGCCCCCCGTGCCTGGGCCATGCCCAGCTCCTCGAGCACCAGCACCGCCGCGCCCCCGGCGAAGACGAAGCCGTCGCGTCCCTTGTCGAGCGGCCGCGAGGCCCGCTGGGGCTGGTCGTTGTGAACCGAGGACAGCGCGCCCATGCCGTCGAAAGCGCTCGCCGAGTAGACGTTCACGTCCTCGGCGCCGCCGACGAAGACGCGGTCCTGGCGGCCGCTGCGGATGAGGTCCAGGCCGATGAGCGCGGCATGCGCCGACGTGGTGCATGCACTCGTCACCGAATACGAGTGGCCGCGAATGTGGAACATCGTCGACAGGTTCGCGGTCAGCGACGAGCCCATGATCAGCGGGACCTGGTAGGGGCCGACCTTGGCGCCGCCGCGCTCACGCAGGCGGTCGCCCAGCGCAATGGCATCGGGCATGCTCGCACCGGCGCCCGTGCCGAGGATGATTCCGGTACGCGGATCCTCGATCTCCTTCCGTCACGAGTCCCGAATCGGCGATCGGCGTCTTTCATCGCCTCGGCGGCGAGGATGGCGGCGTCGCAGAGGAAGCGCGCCTGCTTGCGCTCGAAGTTCTCACGCAGCGCTGCAGCATCCACATAGCCCGCGACCTGCGAGCGCAGGCCGGCCTCGGCCCAGGCCGGCCGCATCGACACGATCCCGGAGCGGCCTGCCTGCAGTGCGGCGGTGGTTCCGCGGCACCCCGGCCCAGCGGACTGAGGATCCCGAAGCCTGTCACCGCCACGGTGCGTGTCATGGGTACGTGTACTGCAGGTTCGGGGAACAGGCCTACCATGATCCCTTGGACCTCGGCCGAGACCAGGCCGTCCACCAGCGCCACACCTTCGGCGGACGCGAGCGGCGTCGGACGGTCGCTGATGCGGCGAAAGTCGATCCGGTAAGACACCAGCTTGTGATGCGGCCGGACCTGCTCCCGGAAGGTGGTCTTGGCGGTTCTCAACGCGCGGCCATAGCCCCCGAAGCCGGCGTGCTGGAGGAAGAAGCCGCTGAGCTGAAGGATCGCATCGACCTCGAGGACCCCGGGCATCACCGGGTCGCCTTCGAAGTGGGAGAAGAAGAACCACTCGTCGAGGCGCACGTCTTTTTCCGCGACCAGCCAGCCCAGGCCGTGCTTGCCGCCGTCGGTGTGGATCTCGGGGATGCGGTCGAACATGAGCAGAGGTGGTGCGGGAAGGCGGCGCGGCAGGGTTGGATGATGGACGCAGAACGCCAGGATCTCGCGCTTGTCGTAGCTGGTCTTGGGATTCGGCTTCACGCCTTGCGACCCGCTTCGACCGCGGCGAGGCGGTCCTTGAGCTCCTTGACCTCCATTCTCATGTCGGTGAGGCGGCGCGCGATGGCCTGGTTCTTCATGTAGTCCTTGAGGGGCTGCGATGGGCGTTCCCGCGTAGGTCCCGGGCTGCTTGATGTCGTTGGCCACACCGGCGCGCTGGACCAGCACGACGTCGTCGCAGATCGTGACGTGGTCCAGGACGCCGGTCATGCCGCTGGTGATCACGCGCTTGCCGAGCGTCGACGAGCCTGCAATGCACAGCATCGCCGTGAGGATGCAGTCGTCCCCGATCTTCACGTTGTGAGCGATGTGACAGAGGTTGTCGAGGACCGTGCCGGCGCCGATGCGCGTCTCCCTGAATGCTGCGCGATCGATGCAGCAGGCGGCCCCGACGACGACGTCGTCCTCGATCACCACGCGCCCGAGCTGAGGCACCCGGTGGTTGTGGCGCTGCGTCGTCCTGGGCGAAGCCGAAGCCTTCGGAGCCGATCACGGCACCGGCCTTGATGATGCAGCGGCGGCCGATCTCGCATCCCCAGCCGATGACGGCATTGGGGTGGACGACGGTGTCCTCCCCGAGCGCCGCCTCGCGCTCGACGATGGCCCCGGCGAGCACGACGCAGCGCGGGCCCAGACGGGCGCGCGCGCCGACCACGGCATTGGGGCCGATGGTGACAGACTCGGGGATGGACGCGGTCTCGTGGACCACTGCGCTCGGATGGATGCGCGGCCACCCTTCGTTGCGCAGATCGCGATCGAAGTAGCGCTGCAGGATCTGCGCCTGAGCCAGGCGCACGTTCTTTGCCGTGACCACGGCAACGCCGGGCAGCTGCGCAGCCAGGGCAGGCGCTGGTGACAACCGCCGCAGGCTTGCGCTGAAGAACCGATTGCAGGTAGGAGGCAGCTTCGGCGAACACGAGGTCACCCGGGCCGCAGGTATCGGCGGGGGCAACGCGTTCGATGACCGCGTCGGGGCCGCTGCGATCGAGAAGCAGGCCTGAGGCCTTGAAGTCCTCGAGGAGCCGGGCCGTGGTCAGGTGGGCCATGGGTTAGTTTACCCCGATCCTGCAGGGTCTGGACCGGCCGGCCCTGGTCCAAATGGGGGGCTCCACGCCCTTGCGCGCCATTCTTCGTATGTCCGCCGCAGCCAGTATGTACGCTTTCGCAAATACCGCCAACAGCCGAGCGACGCGCCTCAGCCGGTCGCCTTGCAGTAGAGCTCGATACAGTTGCCGTCTGGATCGGCGGTGCGGAAGGAGACGAACTCGTTGCCGGTCGTCACCTCGGCGCCGAACTTGGCTGCCCACTCGTTCAGCGCTGCCCTGGACGGTACGCGCATGCCGATGTGCAGCTCGGGCGCGCGATGGACCGGCTCCCCGACCTGGAAGGCGATCAGCACGCCCGGTCCGCGTACCAGGTGGCGATCCGCTTGCAGCCCGAAGGTCTGCGCGTACCAGCGCGCCAGACTCTCCGGGTCGCGAGCCGGCATATTCAGGTGGTCGAGCTGCAGGGGCGCGTCGGGCATTCCGATCTCCTTCAATGGGTTGTTCCGTCCCAATCCTGGGCGCCAAGCGCCTGCGCTGCGCCTTCGATCCGAGACATCACAGCCGCGGACGGCGCGATCTACAGAGGCATTGGCAGGGTAACCCATCCCTTGCCCGCTGTCTGCTGGCAGGAAGCGCCCGACATCGCTAGAGTTTCGGCTTTCAGTACAGTCGGCACAACGCGAACGGGGAGCGAGCATGAACAAGGCAGTCTCGGCGGCGCTGTGGGTGACGATTGCGGTGGTCGGTGCCTTTGCCTTCGCCGGCATTGCGCTCAATCGCGCAGAGCCGGTGAGCGCGACCTGGCTGGTGACGGCGGCGCTGTGCGTGTATCTGATCGCCTATCGCTTCTACAGCAAGTTCCTCGCCGAGAAGGTCTTGCAGCTCGACGACAACCGGGTCACCCCGGCGGAGCGGCACAACGACGGCCTGGACTACGTCCCCACCAACAAGTTCGTCCTCTATGGCCACCACTTCGCCGCCATCGCCGGTGCCGGCCCGCTGGTCGGTCCCGTCCTGGCGGCGCAGATGGGCTATCTCCCGGGGACGATCTGGATCCTCGCCGGCGTGGTGGCTGCCGGCGCGGTGCAGGACTTCATCGTGCTGTTCTGTTCCATCCGCCGCGACGGCCGCTCGCTCGGGGAGATGATCAAGATGGAGATGGGCCCGTTCGCCGGCGGCATCGCGCTGGTGGGCACGCTCGGCATCATGATCATCATCCTTGCCGCGCTCGGACTGGTCGTGGTGAAGGCGCTGGGCGAGAGTCCCTGGGGGACTTTCACGGTCGCGGTGACCATCCCGCTGGCGATCCTGATGGGCTTGTACATGCGCATCATCCGGCCCGGCAGGATCGGCGAGGCGACCGTCTTCGGGGTGGTCGTTCTGCTGCTGGCGATCTGGTACGGACAGGCCGTCGCCGCGGACGCGAGGCTCGGGCCGTTGTTCACATACTCTGCTCCGCAGCTCGCGTGGGGCGTGATCGTCTACGGGGCGATCGCGTCGATGCTGCCGGTCTGGCTGTTGCTCGCGCCGCGCGACTACCTGAGCACGTTCCTGAAGATCGGGGTGATTGCCGCGCTCGCGGTGGGCATCTACGTCGTGATGCCCGAGCTCAAGATGCAGGCCGTGACGCGCTTCGTGGACGGCACCGGCCCGGTGTTCTCCGGCTCACTGTTCCCGTTCCTGTTCATCACCATCGCGTGCGGTGCAGTGTCGGGTTTCCACGCGCTGATCTCCTCGGGGACGACCCCGAAGATGATCGAGCGCGAGTCGCATGCGCGCTTCGTCGGCTATGGCGGCATGCTCACCGAATCCTTCGTCGCGATGATGGCGCTGTGCGCGGCCTGCGTGCTGGATCCGGGCGTCTACTTCGCCATGAACAGTCCGGCGGCGGTGATCGGCAACACCGCGGAGCGGGCGGCCCAGGTCATCAGCGAGTGGGGCTGGGTGATCACGCCGGAGGTCATCGAGCAGACCGCCAGGGACGTCGGCGAACACACCATCCTGAACCGCGCGGGCGGTGCGCCCACGCTCGCCGTGGGGATGGCGCAGATCATGGCGCAGGCGGTGGGCGGCAAGGCGCTGGAAGCCTTCTGGTATCACTTCGCCATCCTGTTCGAAGCGCTCTTCATCCTGACCGCGGTGGACGCGGGCACGCGGGCCGGGCGCTTCATGATCCAGGACCTGCTCGGGCACGTCTACGCGCCGCTCGGGCGCACGGATTCGCTACCGGCGAACGTGATTGCGACGGTGCTCTGCGTGGCAGGCTGGGGTTACTTCGTATATCAGGGGACCGTCGATCCGCTCGGGGGCATCAACACCCTGTGGCCGCTGTTCGGCATCGGCAATCAGATGCTGGCCGGCATCGCGCTGCTGCTGTGCACCACGGTGCTGATGAAACTGAAGCGCGAGCGCTACACCTGGGTCACGCTGGTGCCGACCGCCTGGCTGCTGGTCTGCACCTTGACGGCCGGCTGGCAGAAGATCTTTTCGGGCGACCCCAGAATCGGGTTCTTCGCGCTGGCATCCAAGTACAGCGAGTCTGCGGCCGCGGGAACCGTCATTGCTCCGGCCAAGTCGGTCGCGCAGATGCAGCAGGTGGCTTTCAACAACTATCTCTGCGGAACGATCACTGCTGTGTTTGTCACGCTGGTGGTGGTGATGGCGTTCTTTACCATCAAGATGTCCCTGCAGGCGCTGCGCAGCCGGCGGCCCACTGCCCGGGAAGCGCCGTACCAAGGCCGCAAGGGCGAGTATGCGACCGCTGTTTGACAGCGCGCTGGACTGGGGCACCCGGGTGCGGCGTCTTCTGTCGCAGGTGCGGCACGGGTGGCTGGGCGTGCTCGGCGCGCCCGACTACCTCGCCTATCTCGCCCACCACCGTGCGCATCATCCCGACCAGCCGCCGATGAGCGAGTCCGAGTACGTGCGCTGCTTCATCGAGCGCCGGTACAACAAGCGCGAAGGTGGCGGCCGCTGCTGCTGAGCGGATCGACCGTGAAGGGATCGGCGATCGTACGACGGAGCAACCGTCATCCGCGGGATGATGGGTGCCTGCGTGGACGTCCTATTGAAGCTTGCACAAATGCCTAACCACCCCGTCACGCTTCGCGTGCCACGCCGAGTGCGCCTCGAGGGCGCGAAATCAAGAACAGCAAAACCTCCCTCTCTCTCAAGAACCCTCGCACAAGCACTTGATTGGGCGAGTGGCGGACTAGAACACCACACCGCCCTGGCGCCGGAGTGTTCGCGGACGCGGTCGGCCTAACCTCTCAGGGCATGTCGAGGCTGCCGACCGACTTCGGATAGGTCACGATGCCCCATGGCATCTTCTTGTCGCCGATGCGCTTGACCGGCTCCAGTGTCGCGGCATCGATCACGACGACTTCGTGCGAGCGACCGCAAGCAACCAGGATCTGACTGTCGTCCGGCGTGAAAGTGAAGTGCCAGCAGCGATCTCCGGTCGGCACCGTTCTTGATCGGCTCGTAGGTTTTCGTGTCGAACACCTGCAGGGCCTTGCCCTTGGACAGCGCCACAAACAGCCGCTCGCCCTTGCGGTCGAACGCAAGGCCATAGGGCACATCGCCCGTGGGCAGCGCCTTCACCACGTTGAAGCTGGCAGTCGAGCAGCACCAGCTTGTTGCCGTACTCCAGGGTCGCGGCGTAGGACTTGCCGTCCGGCGCCATCTTGATGCCGCGTGGTCGATTACCGTACTTCTTGGTGGAAATCTTCTTCACCAGCTTGCCGGTCGCGATCTCGTGCACGCTGATGTTCTCGTCGGCCTCGTTGGTGACCAGGATCATCTTGCCGTCGGCGGAGAACTCGATGCCCTCGGTTTCCATTCCGCCGGTGATGGTGCGAATCACCTTGCCTTGCTTGAGGTCGACCACCGCGATCTTCGCCGGCTCCGCGTTCTCCTTCTCGCGCTCTTCCTCCAGCGCTTTGGCCTCCGCGGAGCCGGGCTTCGGGGGCGGCCCGCCGACGGCCGCCGGCTCGAAGCTCACGAAGGCATAGTCGCCGCGAACGCGCACGAACTCCGGATTCTTGCCGATCGCGATGTGCTTGAGGACCTTGCCGCTCGCCCGGTCGATCACCGAGAGATTGCCGGCCTCACCGTTGGCGGTGACCAGCAGCGCGCCGTCGGCGGTGACGCCCAGCCCGCGCGGACCCTCTGCGCCGACCTCGATCTCGGAGACCGTTTCCAGCGTGTCCAGATCGATCACGGTGATGTCGCCGTTCTGATTGCTGACGTAGGCCGTGCCCTTGCCGTCCGCGGCACCGGCCGGCGCTCCCGCCAGACAAACCAGGCCGAGCAGCGCGGCCGATGCGAGCGGACGCTTCGCGGTCGAAAACTTCATGAACGATCTCCTCCTACAGGTCAGGGGTGGGCGCGACCATCGGTGTCGCGGCCTTCTTTTAGAAGTGCATGAACCGATTAGGTTCGCCGTGCGCTCGATGCCGGTCGAGTCGTTGTCGGTCCGGCCGATCGGGCAAACGCGGCGCCGCGGTAGTGTAGCGTGCAGACCCCGCTGTGACTCGGGTGGAATTCCCGAGTTGCTGGCGCAGGCCTCCCCAGGTCGAGTACGATAAGCCAGATCGGGGGGCCGGCCACGGTCTCCGGAGACCACAGGGGAGCGGACTATGTCGTACGACCTGGTGATCAAGAACGGGACGGTGATCGACGGGTCCGGCCTGCCCCGCTATCGCGCCGACATCGGCGTGCGCCGCGGGCGCATTGCCACCATCGGCCGCATCCGGGAGCGGGCGCGCGAGGTCATCGACGCCGACGGCCACGTGGTGGCGCCGGGCTTCGTGGACGGCCATACCCACATGGACGCGCAGGTGTTCTGGGACCCGCTCGGCACATCCTCGTGCTTCCACGGCATCACCACGGCCGTGATGGGCAACTGCGGCTTCACGCTGGCGCCGTGCGCCGCAGCGGACAAGCACCTCGTCATCCGCAACCTGCAGCGCGCCGAGGACATCCCGCCGGAGGCGATGGAGGCGGGGATCGACTGGCGCTGGACGACCTTCCCCGAGTTCCTCGATTGCCTCGAGGCGCTGCCCAAGGGCATCAACTACGCCGGCTACATCGGCCACTCGGCGCTGCGGACGTACGTGATGGGCGAGCGGGCGTTCGAGCAGCCGGCGGGCGAGGCCGATCTGCGGGCGATGGAGCGGGAGCTGCGCGACGCGATCCGCGCGGGCGCCGTCGGCTTCACCACGTCGCGCTCCCCCAGCCACGAGACCCCGGACGGCCGCCCCGTGGCGAGCCGCGTCGCGAGCTGGGACGAGCTGCGCCGGCTGGTGGCAGTGATGGGCGAGCTCAACGCCGGGCATCGTGGAGCTGGCCGGCGAGGGCGTGGACCGTGCGCCCGGCGACCCGGGTCTGCGCGACTACCACGTGCGCCTGCGCGAGCTGGCCGTCGAGAGCGGACGGCCGATCACCTTCGGCGTGTTCAGCCGGCGCGGCGTGCCGGACGTCTGGCGCGCGTACCTCGCCCTGCTGGACGAGACCGCAGCCGCGGGCGGGCGCATGTTCGCGCAGGTCCACAGCCGCTCGCTCAGCTCCCTGCTGTCGTTCCGAACCCAGCTGCCGTTCGACCGGCTGCCGGTGTGGAAGGAGCTGCGCGAGCTCCCGCTCGCCGAGCAGCGCCTGCGCCTGCGCGACCCCGAGCTGCGCCGCCGGCTGGTCCAAGCCTCCGAGCGAGCGCGACGGCCACCGGCCGGTCGGCACCGAGGCCCGCCGCGCCGACTACGACTGGCTGTTCGTCTTCGACACGGTGGCCGGGCCGCACCGCAGCGTCGCCGAGGTCGCGCGCGAGCGCGGCCAGCATCCGGCCGAAACCATGATCGATCTCGCGCTCGAGAAGGACCTCGATCTGTTCTTCCTGCAGCCGCTCGCCAACGAGGACCAGGACTATGCGCTGGAGCTGATGCGCCACCCGCGCACGGTCACGACGTTCTCGGACTCCGGGGCGCATGTCTCGCAGCTCATGGACTCGTCGCTGCAGACGCACGTGCTGTCTCACTGGGTCCGCGCCAAGCAGGCGTTCACGCTCGAGCAGGCCGTGCGCATGCTCACCCTGGTGCCCGCGACCCTGTGGGGCTTCGCCGACCGCGGCCTGATCCGCGAGGGCATGGCCGCGGACCTCGTCGTCTTCGACCCCGACACGGTCGGCGCCGAGATGCCGCAAGTGGTCGACGATCTCCCGGCCGGCGCGCGCCGCCTGGTGCAGCGGGCGCGCGGCATCGCGGCGACCGTCGTCAACGGCGAGATCCTGCTGCGCGACGGCGAGCACACCGGCGCGCTGCCCGGCGAGCTGCTGCGCGGGCCGCTCGCGTCCAGGGCTTACCGGCTCGCGGCGGCGTGAAATCGAAGCGGTTCGACCTGCAACTCCAATAGGAGAAAAGCCATGGCTGGCGATAAGACTCTAGCGGTATTGGCTTGTGCCGGACTGCTGACCGGCGCGATCGTGTCGGCATTGGCCGCCGACGATGCGGAGCAGGCCCTGCTCGCCCGCGCCCAGGCGCTATTCAAGCCCCTGCCGGCCGACGCCGGGACTCCGCAGCGCGCGCTCACGCCCGAGCGGGTGGCGCTGGGCAGGGCGCTGTTCTTCGAGACCAGGGTCTCGACCGACGGCAAGGGCAGCTGCGGCGGCTGCCACAACCCGTTTTTCTACGGCACCGATGCGCTGCCGCGCTCGGTAGGCAATCACGGCAAGGTCATCCCGCGCAACGCCCCGACCGTGTTCAACACGGCTCTGCAGTTCGTGCAGCACTATGGGGGCAACCGGGCGGACGTCGAAGAGCAGGCGGTGAAGGCATTGGTCAGCGCGCTCGCCTACGGCAACGCCGACTACGCCGCAGCGGAGGCTCGGCTGCGTGCGCTGCCGGGTTATCGCGCCATGTTCGAACGTGCGTTCCCGGGAGAGACCGAGCCGGTCACCGCCGAGAACTGGGGCAAGGCGATCGGCGCGTACGAGCGCACCCTGCTCACCCCCGCGCCGTTCGACCGCTACCTGGCGGGCGACACCGGCGCCCTGAGCGCGCAGGCGAAGCAGGGGCTGGACAAGTTCATGGCTTTCGGCTGCGCCGGATGCCACCAGGGTGTCACGGTGGGCGGCCAGATGTACCAGAAGTTCGGATTGACACAGGACTACTGGACCTTGACCGGGAGCCAGGAGATCGATCTGTTCAAGGGCCGCGACAAGGGCCGCTTCCAGGACACCAAGAACGAGTCCGACGCGTTCATCTTCAAGGTCCAGCAGCTGCGCAACGTCGCGGTCACGCCGCCCTACTTCCACGACGGTTCGGTGGCGGAGCTCAGCGATGCGGTGCGCATCATGGCCAAGCTCCAGCTTGGCCGCGACCTGAGCCCGGCCGACAACGCCGACATCGTCGCGTTCCTCGCCAGCCTTACGGGCGAGGTGCCGGCGCAGTTCGCCAGCCAGCCCTCGCTCCCGGTCGCGGGATTCAGGAACTGAACGGGGTGCAAGCAGTGACATCTCACAGAATCGCCGTCATCGCCGGGGACGGCATCGGCAAGGAAGTCATGCCGGAGGGCGTGCGCGTGCTGGACGCCGCGGCGCGCAGGTTCGGCATCGCGCTTGCGCTCGATCACTTCGACTGGAGCTGCGACAACTACGACCGGCACGGCTGGTGGATGCCGCCCGACTGGCGCGAGCGGATCGGCGGACACGACTGCATCTACTTCGGCGCAACCGGCTGGGCGGCGCGCATGCCCGATCACGTGTCGCTGTGGGACTCGCTGATGAAGCTGCGCAAGGGCTTCGATCAGTACGTGAACCTGCGACCCGTGCGGCTGATGCCGGGTATCGCCTGCCCGCTGGCGAATCGCAAGGTCGGCGACATCGACTACTACGTAGTGCGCGAGAACACCGAGGGCGAGTACTCGTCGGTGGGCGGGCGCCTGTTCGAAGGCACCGAGCGCGAGATGGCGATGCAGCAGTCCATCTTCACGCGCAAGGGTGTGGATCGCATCCTGAAGTATGCGTTCGAGCTGGCGATGACGCGCTCCCGCAAGCAAGTCACCTCGGCGACCAAATCCAACGGCATCGCCATCACCATGCCGTACTGGGACGAGCGCTTCAAGGCCATGGCCGCGCAGTACCCGCAGGTCCAGACCGACCAGTATCACATCGACGGGCTTGACCATCCAGCTCGTGCTCAATCCCCAGCGCTTTGACGTGATCGTCGCCTCCAATCTGTTCGGCGACATCATTTCGGACATCGGGCCGGCGACGGCTGGCACCATCGGCATCGCGCCATCCGCCAACATCAACCCGGAGCGGGCGTTCCCGTCGCTGTTCGAGCCTGTGCACGGCTCGGCGCCCGACATCTACGGCAAGAGGATCGCCAATCCCATCGGCCAGATCTGGTCGGGCGCGATGCTGCTGGAGCACCTGGGCCACGCCGATGCCGCACAGGCCATCATGCGTGCGATCGAGCGGTGTCTGCTGGACGGGCCGCGCACCCCGGACATCGGCGGGAAGGCGAGCACCGAGGACGTGGGGACGGCGATCGCTGCGGCGATCTGAGCGCGCCGCTGCAGGCGGGCAATCTGGCTATGCCGGTAACCTTCCAGCCCGGATATTTCATCAGGACGCGAGACTATGGCAGAGGCCCGGGCGAGCCAGATCGGGCATGCCCGTGCGCGGCCACACGCTGGCGCTGCCCGATTTGCTTTGACTTGCGGCCGAAACCTGCGTATAAGTATTCGCGCAGGAGCCTTTGAGCCAGTCAGTTGGTCTACTCTTACCCGCAAGCGCGGTCCAGCCGATCTCCTCACTTCCCTTGAAGTCCCCGCATCCCTCCAGGGGCGCAAGTCCCATTTCAGCATCACACAGGAAGATTCAGATGAGTGCAGGTACCGTTAAGTGGTTCAACGACGCGAAGGGCTTCGGCTTCATCACCCCCGATGGGGGCGGCAAAGACTTGTTCGCCCATTTCTCGGCGATACAGGACAACGGGTTCAAGTCCTTGAAGGAAGCGCAGCGCGTTATGTTCGACGTCACCACCGGGCCGAAAGGCGAGCAGGCGACCAACATCCGCCCCGAGTAAGTCCGCAAGCCGTTGCAGAAAAGAGCCCGGGCGACCGGGCTTTTTTTCGTCCCGTTGGCAGCGACATTTCCTTTGGCCAACAGCTGCGGGAGCGCCACGCCACGACCAAAATGACGTCGCCATGAATGCGGTAGTAGAGAGCGTAGGGAAAACGGGACAGCAGAGCCCGTCTTGTGTCCCGATGAACCACCGGAAATGCTTCGAGATTCGCAGATTCGCGTTCCCTCGGCAGCGTTCCGTAAGGGGAGGGCTAAACATCTGCCGACCAATCAACCCCTGGCGATCGCAGACCGCCAGCACTTGGGCGAAGATCCTGCCGATCGCCGGACCCAGGCTGCTCACGAAGTGGGCCAGCGTGCTGAAGTGCGGTGCGCTGTTGCCCAGATCGCCATGAACTGCACGTCCCGGCAGCAGGCCGCCCGGGGTCGGACACAAATGGCGGAGTAGTGAATGGGGCAGACACCATAAACCCGTGAGTAGCTGGGATGTGTGATGATCGTTCCCGCGCTCGCGCTTGACGCGCCGTTTACTACCGAGCCGGAAGCTCGCTGTCCGGTACGGGGTCTTATTACAAGTCTTCGTCAGTCATCCTTCACGGACCAACTTTGGACGAGATCAGCATTCTCTTCCATCCAGCGCCGCGCCGAATCGCGGGGCGAGAGACGGTCGACGTTTACCATACGATCCATCTTCGTCACTGCCTCGATAGAGAGACGTATGTTCGACAAGAGCCCAATCGTCCTGCCAGGCAGCTTCTCACGAAGCGAGCGGTGACCGAGCAGGTAGGCCGTATCCGGCTCACCATAGGCGCCCTTGGGGTCGTCCAGGCGGCGAACCTCGTAGGCAGCGTTCACCCATTGCGGCTGCCAGAGCGGGAAGATCACCCACTTCTTGTCCTTAATGGCTTCACGGAAGGTCCCGAACCATTCGCTGGGCGGTGCGGCGACAATCTCGTAGCCCGCCTCGCCGAGGTTGTAGGCATCTAACACTCGGCGGGCACTGATGGTGAGACCTGTCTCCGCCGGGAGACTCACGATGCGCTTGGAGACGCGCTGCTGAACCTCTGGCTGTACCAAGCCGGTAAGCGAGGAAAGTGCGCTCTGGGGTACGTAAGCCGGTACGACCCAGAAGAAGCGGGCGTCCTCGTAGAGCGGCGCGATCCGGAATGTCATGTCTTCGACTGATGCAAAAAGATCGGCATGACCGTGGGGTAGCCACGCTGCAGCAAAGATGTCGACCTGTCCCGCGCCCAGGAGCGGGAAGATCTTCGCATGTGGGCCTTCGGCGACCTCGACGCTGTAGCCCTCACGCTCGAGCAACTCCTGCACGACACCGCCTACGACGGCATAAAAGGAAAGACCGACTTGGCCGAGGACTATCTTTTGTTTTTCGGCCTTCGGTTTGTGACTGTGCCACTACCGATATCGGACCGGCCAGTAACGCTACGAGTGAGAGGAGGGCGAAGAGAGCCTTCATAGGGCATTCCTTTCATTGTTGTGCAGTCAAGTCAGATAGTATGGCCGAAGCTCAAATTTTCAGAAGAATGGTATAGACGGCTAGCAAGGAAGCTCAGGGGCGCGCGGCTCTATCGCGCGTCCCTTGGAGCGCCAGGCTGGGCGTAACCTCCATTATCCGGACAGAACATAGCTGCTGACTAGGATTGGTCCCGCTTCGCCTCGGGCTGTTGCGCGTTCGGATCGACCCGCCGTTGGCGACTACCGGGAACCCGCACGCACAATCGGAATGGCTATACGAAGGAGCCATCATTGAATGGCCCTCGTCGTTCGGAGCATGATTGACGCCGGGATCTTGATCCCCAATGCCTTGGCAGTCTTCACGTTCACCACTAGCTCGAACTGCGTCGGTTGCTCCCAGGGGAGGTCCGCCGGCTTGGCGCCCTTGAGAATTCTGTCGACCTGCAGGGCAGCACGTTTGTAGGCATCGCGGTAGTCCGCCCCGTACGACAAAAGAATACCCGCTTCCGCGAATTGCGCGGCTTCACTCAAGGTTGGGAGTCGAATGCTCGATGCAAACCGCACGGTTTGCTCGAGACTTCCGGCGGTAAGCACCAGAGTTGGGTACAGCAAAGCCTGCGGTCGGTACGCCTTGATGGCGGCGAACGCGGCCGGGAAATCGTGTGATTGCTTCACCTCGAAGGGGCGCAGTTCCACGTCGCTGCCTGCCAGCGCTGCACGGTAGCTCTGAAGCTCCATCACCGAGACAAAATCGCTGGGATCGTAGATTATGCTCAGACGTTTGAGACCCGGTATCAGCTCTCTAGCTAACTCTATCCGCTTGGCCGCGGTCTCGCTTGACTGCCACGACACGCCTGTCAAGTTGTCGATCGGTTTCTTGAGACTCTTTGTATACCCCTCCGCGATTGGTCGAAACTGTCCACGGCAACAATCGGTATCTTCGTCGTTGCCCGTCGTGCGGCCGGCACTGCGATGTCCGTCACCGCGAGGACATCCACGCCGAGCGCTACAAGCTCCGCGGCTAACTTCGGCAGTCGTTCTTTTTCGTCTTCATCGAAGCGCATGATGAATTGCACCGTCTTACCATCAATCCACCCGAGTTCTCGCATTCCTTGGATAAATGCCCCCCAGTACGCCTCCGTGCCTCCTGCAGTCCCACTCCATTCACGCCGATCTTTCTAGCCGGATAGCGCTCGTCTTGAGCGAGAACGTCATCCGTGAACGTTGTAAAAGCAGACAGGAGGACCGCTAGAAGGCCCCACTGCGACGCGTGCGAGGCCACTTGAATAACGATCTTCCTGCGCGTCGCACTAGTGAAGCTGGTTAGGCAAGTAGTGCCCATCCCCAGCCGGGTATGTCCGGTGATTGGTAGGAGCATCGTCCGCCTTCATGACGCCCAACGTTGCGGTTCGGGGGCAGCCCGACGAGCGGAGCGAGGAGAGAACCGAACAGCGCAGCTGTTCGGCGCTCCCCTGCAACCGTGGGTTAGCCGTCACCTTGGGGTGATTCCGGACTCTCGCGGTCGTAGTACTCCACCGTGCCCCCCGAACGAAACATCTTTGCAGCCCCCATTTCCCGGCGGCCGCGGGAATCAGACCTTGTTGGAGTCTGGGTACGCGCAGGTCTCGAGCTCGGCCAGATTCGATAGTGCGAGGTACCGCAACGTGGTGGTGCCAGTGTTGATGATCTGATGAGCGACTTCGGCCCGCCGGTAGGACAAGCGATCACGTCGCTTGCGGATCGGTACGTTTGTTTGCCGAAGCGAAGTTCTCCTTCGCCATCGAGGATGAGGAACATCTCTTCCTCGCCGTGATGCTAGTGGAACGGGCACTGCGCCTTCCCGGCGGGACACGGTCAGGTTGTAGCCGAGTTTGTGTGCACCGATGTGATCGCTGAACTGCGCGCGCTTGGATGTGTAGTAGCCGTTCTCTTCGATGTCGGCGAACTCGACCTCGTCGAGATTCATGATCGGCCTAGCCATGCACACTCCATAGTGAGCAAGGGTTCTAGGTTTTTGCCGGCCGATTGGGCGGACGGCGAGCTGTCCTGTGACGGCTAACGCCCGCATCAGGGGCGCCGGCACCACGCCAGCAAAGCAGCACCACGCTGATCGGCGTCCCCTGCATGCCGTTGTTGGGCCCCGGCTTGCAAAGCACGCGAACGGTTCGCATGCTGCGCATTTCGCTACCCTTTGAGTTCCTTCCTAAGCGCGTTCACGAACTGCCAGTCGGTCCCGTTGGCGATGAGCTTCTGCGGCGTGCCCTTGATCATCCCCGCCTCGTGTAGCCGCAGAGCATAGAAGCGCAGCGTGTCCTCGGGATCATACTCGCGCCACTTGCGGTAGGGCAGCGCGCGTACGCTTTCAAGAGCGTAGTCATAGCGTGACGTGAATCCTCTTTCGACCATGAAGCGCGCCGCCCACTCGGGCTTGAGTGCGCATAGATCGGCGCCCTTCAGTATGGCGCGCAGAGCACGCTTTGTAGCAACGGGGTGCTTCCGCACGAACTCCCGATTCCCAAGCAGCATGCAGCAGAAGTACTGAGACCATGGCCGGTCTACCGCGCTATCGACCACTACGTGCCCGATGCGCTTGGCCCGCAGCTCCTGCGCGCGGGGCGGGAGGGCCAGCAGGGCGGCGATCCTTTCCTCCTTGAGAAGGCGCGCGGCCTCGGAAAAGGGGTGGTTCACCCATGTCAGGTCTTTGTTGGGATCCACACCTACGTATGCGAGCATGCTGGCCAGAAAGGTGTGCTCGGAGCTTCCCAACGCCGGGATTGCAACGGTCCTGCCTTTCAGGTCGCTGATGGTGCGTACCTCCGGGGAGGCAAACAGTTCAAAGCAACCGATATGGCCGCCTGCGAGCACCACGATCGGGTCGCCGCTGTCTAGACGCACCACGGTCGGTGCCGCGAAATGCATGTTGATGTCTACTTCGCCGGAGGCGAGGGCCATCTCGATGCCCGCGGTTCCCTCCTTCTTGACGTACTGGAGATCTGTGAAGCCTTCGCCACGGAGGAACTCCTCTGCCACGTACTGCGGCGCTTGGCATATAGTGGGAATCTGGACAAGCCGGAGTCGCGTAGTCTCCGGAGCAGGTTCGGCTCCTGCGGGGTCGGCAGAAAAGCCGAAAACCGCTGCCGTTCCTGCTACGCCCGCCCCGCACAGGAACTCCCGGCGACTCCACTGGCGACGATGCTCGCGAGTCATAAGCTTCTCCCTGTGGTGGGGCCCAACGGCCTGCGGCTCAGCGGCGCGCCGGAGAGCAACGCCAGCATAGCGCGATGATGCTTTTCCGCGCGTCCGCTGCAGCCGAAAGTTAGCTTGCTTCTCGACTGGGTGCACGTTCATGCCTTCAACTCTTTCTTAAGTTCGTTCAGAAACCGCCAGTCCGTGCCCTGGGCGATAAGCTTGATCGGATTCGTTTGATCATCCCCACCTCGTGCAGGCGCAGGGCATGGAAACGCATGCTGTCCTCTGGGTTGTAGATCCGCCACGCGGTCGTACCGTACCTCCTTCAGAACGTCGGTCCAAGCGCGTAGTCGTTTCTGCACATAGCCCTTGTCGACAATGTGCGCGCGGCGCGCTCAGGCGCCTGCGCACAGAGGTCCGCGGCCTTGAGGATGGCCCGGACCGCTCGCTTGGTTGCCACCGGGTACTTCTGGACGAACTCGCGGTGGGTAATCAGCATGCAGCAGTAATATTGCGACCATGGAGGGCTTGTCGGTGCGGTGTTGACGATCACCCGCCCGATTTTTCGCCCGAGTTCCTGCGGCTCCGGGGAAAGCCCAAGAAGGCATCGGCCTTGCCTTCGATGAAGCGCCGCACAGAGTCGCCGAGTTTGTCATCCGTCACCCACTGGATGTCTTTCCGAGGGTCCAGCCCTACGTAGGCCAGCATGCTGGAAAGAAAAACATGGTCCGCCCCCCCGAGTGCATAGACAGCCACTCTCTTGCCCTTGAGGTCGCGCACGGCACGAACCGAGTCGTTGCCGATGAGCTCGTAGCAGCCGGCGTGGACGCCTGCCAGCGCGATCAACGAAGCGTGCCCATCCATCGCGTATACCAGAGCAGGCGCCGCCTCCAGCGTCAGGTCTGCCTGGCCCTTCTCAAGCAAGTCCACTAGCGTGCCGCCCGGAACCTGCTCCACGTATTGGACATCGGTGAAGCCTTCAAGACGCAGCAACTCCTCAGCGAGGTATTGGGGGGCCAGGCAGACGGCAATCGTACGAACCAGCCGGATCCTCGTAACCTCGGGAGGCGGTTCTGCGGCCGCTGCGCCTCGGAAACCCAAGACAGGAAGCGGTACCCAAGACAGACGTGCTGACGAGGAACTTGCGACGGCTGAATTGACCAGCACTCTTGTCACTCACTGTGTTCATGGCTACCTCCGTTGGTTCGCTCACTCGAACTCACTAATACGCTCTCCATTTGCATCTCGGATGTCGGCAACAATCTCAGCAAGCTAACGCTGCCGCTCAGGGGCGCGCCGCTTGCGGCGCGTCCCCTGCAGCGGCTTGGTTATGCGGGCACTTACTTGAAGAACCGCGGAAACCGGCTTTAAGCCTTCAGCTCCCTCCTAATCTCATTCAGGAAGCGCCAGTCAGTGGCCTGCGCGATAAGCTTCTGTGGCGTGGACTTGATCATACCCCACCTCGTGCAGGCGCAGTGCGTGGAAGCGAAGGTGTCCTCGGGGTGGTTCTCGCGCCAGCGGCGATAGGGCAGTTCCTTGGCCTTCCAGGGCGACCTCGTAGCGCGGTTCGTAGCCCTTTCGACCAGCAGCCCTGGCGGCGCGCTCGGGCTCCTGGGCGCATATGTCGGCCGCCTTCGAGAAAGGCTCTCAAGGCACGCTTGGTCGCCCGGATACTTATCCGTGAACTCCCGGTTTGCGACCACCAGGCAGCAGAAGTACTGCGACCACGGCCGATCCTGGGTAGTATTCACGATCACCCGCCCGATCTTCCTCGCTCGGAGCTCCTGCGGTGCTGGAGCGAAAGCCAGAAACGCGTCCGACTTGCCCTCCACAAACAGTTGCATCGCGCTCATCGACTGTTGTCCGCAGTAATGAACGACGTCATCCTGCGGATTCATGCCCACATAGGCCAGCATGCTCGAGAGCAGTATGTGATCGGCTCCACCGAGTGCATAGACCGAGACCGTCTTGCCTTTCAGGTCGCGGACCGCCCTGACGCGATCGTTGCCGTAGAGTTCGTAGCATCCGGCATGAATTCCGGCGAGCGCTATCCCGCGGAGGCGCCGTCGGCTGTGTAGACGAACTCCGTCGCAGCGTTCATCGTCATGTCGATTTCCCCCGAGAACAGAGGTCGGCGGTCGTCCGGCCGGGGACGTTCTACGACATAGCTCACGTCGGTGAAGCCCTCCATCCGCAGGAGCGCCTCGGCCAGCAGCTGCGGCGCGTAGCAGATGAAGGGGCCTCGAGCAATGCGCAGTTTCGTAATTTCGAGTCGCGAGGATCTGTCTTCGCGATGGCGGTCATGCCAGACAGCGATGCGGCACCAAGGCTAGAAGCACCGCCAGGAAGCGACGACGGCTACGAGTCAATCGTGACTTCACCTGGTCTCCCGTTCATTAGGCAAAGTCCAAGCGCTTTACCATCCTACATCCTGGGCCCTTACACCAGGCATACGGATGGTAACGTCACATGTAGTGCCGCATAACGCTACGCTTCAGGCGCCGCCGATAGCCGCAGCGAGGCACGAGCGGAGGCTATTGGCGGTCGCCTGCAAGCGATTGTTGGACGAAGCCGCTACGCGGAGGAAGCGGCACCGTGGATCTGACTCCAAAATGTAGCCTCATCCCCTCAGCGAGGGGCCCCTTCGATGACGAACCATGAGGTTACTGCAAGATGGAATCTTTGTCCGCAAACACGTTCGACCAGAACTACCAGGCGCATCTGAAGCACTTGAAGCTCAAGGGGCTCCAGCCCAAGACCATCGATGCCTACGCGCGCGCCATCCGCCGGATCGGCAAGCGCTTCGATCACCAGATCGAGGATTTGTCCGAGCAGCAGTTGACCGACTACTTCACCGAGCTGTTGGCCTCGCACTCGTGGAGCGCGGTCAAGCTCGATCTGTACGGGTTGAAGTTCTACTACGCCCACGTTCTGCGCAGGCCCTGGGTGGCGCCCGGTCTGATCAAGCCGCCGAAGGGCCAGCGCCTGCCCGATATTGTCACCGTCGAAGAAGCCCAGCGCATCTTTGCCGCCACCCGCGTGATGAGCTACCGCGTGTTCTTCTTCACGCTCTACAGTATGGGACTGCGTACCCCGGTGAAGGGCTTGCGGCTTCAGGTGGGCGACATCGATGCGGTGCGC
>CAWHCG010000043.1:0-216208 GCA_963827575.1 uncultured beta proteobacterium | reverse complement strand
CAGAAGGTGCGATAGACGCGCTGCTCGGGGCCGGGCGGCTCGGCGTAGGCGGCAAACGCCGGCTGGTCCTCGTAGGGCCTCGACAGCACGAGGAGCAGCTCCTCGAACGGTCCGTAGTCGTTGTGCTCGATGGCCGCGGCCAGCGCCGCCTCGACCCGGTGGTTGCGCGGGACGAAGGCGGGGTTGGCCTGCCGCATCAAGGCCGCATGCTCCTGAGGCGTCTGCGGTTCCTCGGCGAGGCGCTGGCGCCAGCGCTGCGCCCATTCGTCCCATGCCTCGGGCGCGTCGAACAGCTCGCGCACCTCCGCGCCGCCGTCGGCCGTCTCTGCCGCGGCGCACATGCGCCGGAAGGTCAGGGTGAAGTCGGCGTGGTTGGCAGCCATGGCGTCGAGCAGGGCCTGACCCAGTGCGGCATCGCGCTCCTGTTCGGTGAACAGGCCGAGCTTTCGCCGCAGGCCGGCGACGAACGCCCGGGAGAACAGGGCCGGGTACGTGCCGATCACCTCGTTGGCAATGGCCACGGCGCGCTCGCCGTCGTCGGCCAGCAGCGGCAGGATCGCTTCCGCCAGCCGCGCGACGTTCCAGGCCGCGATGCTGCGGCTGATTGGCATAGGCGTAGCGACCGCGATGGTCGATGGAGCTGAACACCGTCGCCGGATCGTAGGTGTCCATGAAGGCGCAGGGCCCGTAGTCGATGGTCTCGCCGGCGATCGCGGTGTTGTCGGTGTTCATCACGCCGTGGATGAAACCCGACCAGCAGCCATTGCGCGCGACCAGGCTGGCCTGGCGCGCGACCACGCCCTCGAGGAAGGCGCGATAGGGCTCGGCGGCGCTGCGCCGCACCGGGGTCGTGACGTGCGATCGCGTGGTCGGCCGAGCAGCCGCAGGGCCTCGAGATCGCCCCGCGCCGCGAAGAACTGGAACGTGCCGACGCGGAGGTGGCTCGGCGGCAACGCGGGTCAGCACCGCACCGGGCAGCGCCGTCTCGCGATACACCGTTTCGCCGGTGGTCACGGCCGCGAGCGAGCGCGTGGTGGGATGATCAACGGTTCGGTCGAGGATCGCGCGGCTACGCTGGTGCACGACATCGGCCTGCATGCAGTGCGCACTGATGCGGGCGAGATAGGCTTTCGCGTGATCGTGGGCGGGGGCCTGGGCCGCACGCCGATCATCGGCCACGTCATCCGCGAGTTTCTGCCCTGGCGGCATCTGCTTACGTACCTGGACGCGATCCTGCGCGTCTACAACCGCTACGGCCGGCGCGACAACAAGTACAAGGCCCGCATCAAGATCCTGGTCAAGGACGTGACCCCGGCCGGGTTTGCCGAGCAGGTCGAAGCGGAGTGGTCGCACCTGAAGGACGGCCCCGGCACACTGGTGCAGGAGGAGATCGACCGCGTCACTGCGCGGTTCACGCGTTCCGCCTACGCAGCCCGCAGTCCCGAGCGCGCTGCGCAAGAGGCGGCGCAGCTCGAGGCGCACCTGAGCGCGGACCGCGCGTTTGCCCGCTGGGCCGAGCGCAATGTGCATTCGCACCGGGTCCCCGGCTATTCGGCAGTAACGCTGTCACTCAAGAAGACCGGAGTGCCGCCCGGCGACGCCACGGCCGACCAGATGGATGCCGTGGCCGATCTGGCGGACCGCTACAGCTTCGGCGAGATCCGCGTGAGCCATGAGCAGAATCTGGTGCTCGCCGACGTGCCCACCCGTGAGCTGCACGCGCTGTGGCTGCACCCTCAAGGAACTGGGCTTCGCGACGCCGAACATCGGGCTGCTTACCAACATCATCAGCTGTCCGGGCGGAGATTTCTGCTCGCTGGCCAACGCCGTTTCCATCCCGGTGGCGGAGGCGATTCAGCGTCGCTTCGACGACCTCGACTACCTGTACGACATCGGCGAGCTGGACCTGAACATCTCCGGCTGCATGAACGCATGCGGCCATCATCACGTCGGAAACATCGGCATCCTGGGTGTGGATAAGAACGGGGAGGAGTGGTATCAGATCACCATCGGCGGCCGCCAGGGCGCGCAAGCCGCGCTCGGGCGGGTGATCGGCCCGTCGGTGGCGCGCAACGAGGTGCCCGAAGTGATCGAGCGCCTCATCGCGGTCTATCTCGAGCGCCGCGAATCCGAGCACGAACGATTCGTCGACGTCGTTCACCGCCTCGGCATCGAACCCTTCAAGACCCACGTCTATGACTACGCTCATTAGGCATCGCCGCATCGCAGACGACGGCTGGCGCGTCATCGGACTGCCCAACGAGCCGATCGCGGATCCCCTGCCTACGGAGGGTGACATCATCGTTCCGCTGGCGATATGGCGCGGCCAGCAGCTTGCGCTTTTGGGACGGCAAGGCCGCACCGGCGTCTGGCTGGAAGGTTCCGACGACCCGGCGGTGCTGTTCTCCGCGGGACCGATGCCAGAGCTGGTCGCGGTGCGCTTCGCCAGCTTCACCGACGGTCGCGGCTATTCGGTCGCGCGGCTGCTGCGCGAACGGCACGGGTTCCGTGGAGAGCTGCGCGCCATCGGCGACGTTCTGAGGGACACGCTGTTCGACCTGGCGCGCTGCGGCTTCGACGCGTTCGCCTTGCGTGACGACCAGGACGCCGAGGCGGCGCTCGCCGCGTTCGCGGACTTCAGCGAGGTGTATCAGGCCGCGGCGGATCGCGGTCCCCTGTTCGCCCGCCGTTTTCCCGAGGTCGAGGGGACCTTATGACGCACTTGACGCGCAGGGCCAGCCGCCGACGCGCCGGGCCGGCCGGCGGGAAATCATTCAAGAGGCGGCCGTCGACATGAGCCTCGACACGCGCATCGCAGAGGCCTCCGCACGGTTGCAGGAGGCTGTGGCTGTCCACGCTCCGGCCGCTTTCGCCTCCAGCTTCGGCGCCGAGGACATGGTGCTCCTGGACTTGATCGACAGTCTGGGGCTGGAAGTGGACGTCTTTACGCTCGACACGGGGCGGCTTCCGGAGGAAACGCACGATCTGATCGCGCGGGCGCGCCGGGACTACCGCCGCCCCATCCGGGTCCTGTTTCCCGACGCTGCGCAGGTAGAGGCCTTCGTCGCCGCGCACGGCGGCAACGCCTTCTACGACAGTATCGAGCTGCGCAAACGCTGCTGCGAGATCCGCAAGCTGATTCCGCTGCGCCGTGCCCTGCAGGGCAAGCGGCTGTGGATCACCGGCCTGCGGCGCGAGCAGTCGGTCACGCGGGCGGAGGTAGCGGTCCTCGCCCACGATGCGGCCAATGGACTGATGAAGCTCAACCCGCTGGCGGACTGGTCCGAGCAGGACGTGTGGGGCTACGTCGAAAAATTCGACGTGCCGACCAACCGGCTGCATCGGCTCGGCTATCCGAGCATCGGCTGCGCACCCTGCACGCGCGCGGTGCAGCCAGGCGAGGACCCGCGCGCCGGTCGCTGGTGGTGGGAGCAGCCCACTTCGCGCGAATGCGGGCTGCACGTGGACCCGCAGGGTCGGCTGGTGCGCGCGGTGCCTGCCGCCCGGGCGAGCCTGGACCGGGCCACGGAAGGCCAGGAGGAACAACACCAATGACCATGCTGACCGAGATCGAGCGCGCCGAGCCGCGTCTGCGTACCCGGGCGGGCTGGAGCCATCTCGATGCGCTCGAGGCGGAGTCGATCTTCATCTTGCGCGAGGTGGCGGCGGAGTGCCGCAACGTGGCCCTGCTGTTCTCGGGCGGCAAGGACTCGGCGACCGTCCTGCGGCTGGCCGAGCGGGCCTTCTTCCCGGAACGCATTCCCTTCACGCTGTTGCATATCGACACCGAGCACAACTTCCCCGAGGTGATCGCCTTTCGCGACAAGCTGGCCGCCGAGCGCGGGCTGAAGCTGGTGGTGCGCTCGGTAGGCGAGTCGATCCGCACCGGCCGGGTGCGTCTGCGCCGGCCCGATGAGCCGCGCAATCCGCATCAGTCGGTGACCCTGCTGGACGCCATCGCCGAGTTCGGGTTCGATGCCTGCATCGGCGGTGCGCGCCGCGACGAAGAGAAGGCGCGGGCCAAGGAGCGCATGTTCTCTTTCCGCGACGAGTTCGGCCAGTGGGATCCGAAGAATCAGCGCCCCGAGCTGTGGTCGATCTACAACGGCCGCACGCGGCCAGGCGAGAACATCCGCGTGTTTCCGATCTCGAACTGGACCGAGCTCGATGTGTGGCAATACATCCGCCGCGAGGGCATTGCATTGCCCGAGATCTATTTCGCGCACCGCCGCGCCGTGGTGCGACGGGGCAGCGCGCTGGTCCCGGTGACCGAGGTTACCCCGCCTCGCGATGGCGAGCGAATCGAGGAGCTGAGTGTGCGCTTCCGCACCGTTGGCGACATCACCTGCACGGCGCCGGTGGAGTCCACTGCTGCGACTCTCGATGAGATCGTCAGCGAGACGAGCGAGACGCGCATCACCGAACGCGGTGCGACGCGCCTGGACGACCAGACCAACGACGCGGCGATGGAGTTGCGCAAGAAAGAGGGATACTTCTGATGCCCGACGCCGCCTTCACCTATTCACCCGAGCCCGCGCCCTACGCTCCCACGCAAGCAGAGAAGGACCGTTCGGCCGCTGCACGCCTCGCAGAGGGCCTGGGCGAGATAGCCTGGAGTGCGCCGGCCCAGGCCGGACTCCTGCGCTTCATCACCGCCGGCAGCGTGGACGACGGCAAGAGCACCCTGATCGGCCGCCTGCTCTACGACAGCAAGGGCTTGCTGGCGGATCAGGTCACTGCGCTGGAGGCCGCCTCTCGCCGGCGCGGGCTTGCGGCCATCGATCTGTCCCTGCTGACCGACGGGCTGCTGGCCGAGCGCGAGCAGGGCATCACCATCGACGTGGCCTATCGCTACTTCGCTACACCCGCACGCAAGTTCATCATCGGCGACTCGCCCGGGCACGCTCAATACACGCGCAACATGGTGACGGCGGCCAGCACTGCCGATGTCGCAGTGCTGTTGGTAGACGCGCGCCATGGACTGCAGCAACAGACCCGCCGGCATGCCTACCTGGCGCGCTGGATTGGCATTCCCCGCGTAGTGCTCGCGGTCAACAAGATGGACCTGGTGGACGGCTCGCGTGATGCGTTCGAGACCATCCGCGCACAGTTTCATCGCTTCGCCACGGGGCTGGGCTTTGCCCAGGTGCGCGAGATTCCGCTCTCGGCCCTGCGCGGAGACATGGTGGTGGAGCGTGGAGAGGCGCTGGGCTGGTACGCCGGTCCGACGCTGCTGGAATATCTGGAGACCGTGCCGACCCGGCACGACGACGCCGGTGACGATCAGCTCGGCCAGCCGCTGCGCTTTCCGGTGCAGCGGGTGGTGCGGCTTGCGGGTGGCAACACGCAGCCCGGTTCGGGCTTCGGGCGGCGCGAGTTCCGCGGCTACCAGGGCACCGTCGCATCCGGGCACCTGCGGGTCGGCGACGAAGTGCTCGCGATGCCCGCGGCCACGCGTGCGCGCATCGCGGAGATTCTCACGGCGGACGGGCCGCTCCACGAGGCCGCCACCGACATGGCAGTGACCGTGCGCCTCGACACTGAGATCGACCTCTCGCGCGGCGACGTGCTGGCGGCGCCGGCGGCTGCACCGCGCCTGTCGCAGGACATCGAGGCCGAGGTCTGCTGGTTCGACGCCGATCCGCTGGTCGCTGCGCGCCCGTACTTGATCAAGCACGGCGGCGCGACGGTTCGCGCGCGGTTTGCGGCGCTGGAGCACCGGATCGACGTCGATTCGCTGCAACTGGTGGAGCGGCCCGAATCGCTCGCGATGAACGACATCGCGCGTGTGCGCCTGCGTACGCAGCGTCCCCTGGCTGTCGACCCGTATCGGCAGAACCGGGTCACCGGGGCGTTCATCGTCATCGACGAGGCGACCAATCGCACGGTTGCGGCGGGGACAATCGCGTGAAGAACTCGAACCAGTTGAAGCAGACATGACAGGCATTGTCTATCTGGTTGGCGCCGGGCCGGGAGCGGCCGACCTGCTGACCTTGCGGGCGGCGCGACTGCTGGAGCGGGCCGACATCGTGTTTCACGATGCGCTGGTGGATGAGCAAACGCTGGCGCTTGCGCCGCACGCCGTTCGCGTCGCGGTCGGCAAGCGCTGCGGCAGGCTGTCTACGGCGCAGCGCTTCATCAACAAGCAGCTGATCGACGCGGCGGGGCGCTATCGCACGGTCGTGCGACTGAAGGGCGGCGATCCGATGTTGTTCGGCCGTGCGCAAGAGGAGATCGACGCGCTGCAGGCGGCCGGGGTCGCGGTGGAGGTCGTCCCCGGGGTCAGCGCGGCCTTCGCCGCCAGCGCAGAGCTCGCGCAGTCGCTGACCCAGCGCGGCTTGAGCCGCAGCACGGTGTTCCTCACGCCGCGTGTGGGCGATGGCGAGAGCGGTCACGACTGGGCGCTTCCCGCGATCGCAGCAGACACCGTGGTGTTGTACATGGCCGGCCGGCAGGCCGATGCGATCTCGGCCGGACTGGTGGCGGCAGGCGTGCCAGGCTCGCGTCCCGCCGTCTTCGTCGAGAGTGCGTCGCTGCCGAATCGCCGCGTCGTGCCGACCCGGGTAGGCGCGTTGGGAAGTGCTGCCCAAGCCCTCGGCGATGGCCCCGCTCTTCTGCTCATCGGGGACGTCTACGAGCGCATAGTAGCTGCCGCGGAGCGCACGGGCGAACGCCCGCAGCTTGCGGCGTAACTCTTTTCCCGCAGGGCGTTTTCGCCGGCGGGCCGCCTGCGGTCTTTTGCTGCTCGCGGTGGTGTGGCGCTCGCGCGCTCAGCCCCGCTGATCTACACCACATTCGCGCCCGGCGCTGGCTCGCTTCGCTTGTTGCACCCGGCTGCTTCGCTGCGCGCTTCCGAGCCGGGGTGCACGCACGTCTTCCGGCGAAGGATCCGCGCTTTTCTGGTAGCCTGAGGCGAGGTTTCTCGATCGACCCGAGGTTTCTCGATCGACCCGAGGTTTCGCTATCGACCATGGCTACCGGTCTTGTCCTATTCGCTCACGGCGCCCGCGATGCGCGCTGGCGCGAACCCTTCGACCGCCTGCTCGCGCTGGTCGAGTCGCGCCATTCGGGGCCCGTATCTCAGGCCTTTCTCGAGCACATGCAGCCTGACCTGCCGGCTGCGTGCGTCGCGCTGGCGCGCAACGGGGCGAAGCGGATTGTCGTGGTGCCCCTGTTCCTGGGAACGGGCGGGCATCTGCGCAACGATGTGCCGGCCTTGCTCGCGCAGGCCGAGCGGCAAGCGGCGGTGCCCGTCTCGGTTGCATCTGCAGCGGGCGAGGACGCGGCCGTGCTGCACGCACTCGCCGAGTATTGCCTGCAGGTCAGCCGCAGCTAGCTAGCTGGCCGAGCCCGCTCGCGAGGGCGCATCACGCCCCGACGTAGGTGTTCACGCGCTTCGCGGTGCGCAACTCGCGAAGGCTGCCGGATCCCGCCTCCAACGCCAGGAGCCAGCGCTTGCGGTCCAGACCGCCGGCATAGCCGGTCAGCGCGCCGTCGCTGCCCACCACTCGATGGCACGGGATGAGCAGCGAGACCGGGTTGCGGCCCGTAGCGGCGCCAGCGGCACGCACTGCCGCCGCATTGCCAGAGCGCCTCGCCAGCTCTGCGTAGGTGATGGTCGCGCCGGGCGGGACGCGGCCGATCTGCTGCCACACCGCAAGCTGGAAGGGCGTGCCCTGCGGGGCGAGCGGCAGATCGACGGCGAGCGGGTGGCCCGCAAAATAGGCGTCCAGCCAGGCCTGCGCCCGCACGAAAACGGGAAGCTCGGCGCGCCGCACCCACTCCCGCCCGGGCTCCGGCGCGTAGCGCTGACCCTCGAAATACAGCCCCGTCAATGCCGTTGCGTCCGCGGTGAGCAGCAGGGTGCCCAGTGGGCTTTCCAGCGTTGAATAGCAAGTCATCGTCGCGTCTCCACCGAGCAAGTCGGCCGGCGGGCCGGCCCGCGTTTCAGAAGGAAATGCCGTCTCCCTTGGCGGGAGAGGGCGCACACGAAGGCTCCCGCTTCCCTTGCGCGAGACGCTCCGGTGCGGGCGGCTCCCGAGTGAGGGAACTCCACAGGTGCATGACGGCGTAGGCTCGCCAGGGCCGCCATGCTTCGGCCCGCGCCAGTGCCCGGCGCGGATCGGTTTCGCCCAGCGCCTTCAGCACGCCGAAGTCGGCTTGCGGAAACGCATCGGGCCACGCGAGCGCCCGCATCGCGATGTACTGCGCAGTCCACTCACCGAGCCCCGGCAGCGCGCGCAGCTGCGCGATCGTGTCGTCCACGGCGACCATGGGCTCGAGCTTCAGTGTCCCGGTGGCGAGCGCCTGCGCCAGCGCCTGGATCGCGCGCACGCGGCCGCGCAGGATGCCGAGCTCGCCGATCTCAGAGGGATCGGCCCGCACGATCCGGTGCGCGTCGGGGAACGCGACGCTCAGGTCGGCAAACGGTGTTGCCAAGGGCGTACCGAAGCGCGCAGCGAAGCGCCCGGCCAGCGTGCGCGCCGCTTTCACGGTGACCTGCTGCCCGAGCACCGCGCGCACCGCGACCTCGAAGCCGCTGAACGCTCCCGGCACGCGCAGACCTGGACGCGCCGCAGCGAGCGGGCCGAGCCGCTCGGCGACCGACTGCGGATCGCAGGCCAAGTCGAACAGATGCTTGACCCGCCCCAGCACCTGCGGAATGGCGGCGCTCAGTGAAGGCGCCAGCCGCACGGCCAGCGCCGGTTTCCGGCGTGCCGCCTGGCGCACTTCAATCCAACCGGTGTGGACAGCCGCGCGATGCTCGATCGACACCGTGCGGCGATACGTACCGGCGCTTGCCGATTCCACGCCGGTGATGGCGCGCGTAGCCAAAAAGTCCATCAGCGCGGCCCAATCGAGCGGGGGGCGATAAGCCAGCTCGAAGTCCCAGCTGCCGGTGGTCGCAGCGGTGCGCACGTGCTTGCGCAGGTCCGTCGGGCTTACCCGATAGCGCGCGTTGAACAGCGCATTGAAGCGCCGCAGGCTGCCGAAGCCGGCAGCGAAGGCGACCTGCGTGATCGGCAGTGCCGAGTCGGTCAGCAAGCGCTTCGCAAGCAACAGGCGCTGCGTCTGAACGTACGCGACGGGCGTAACGCCGAACTCGGCCTGAAACACCCGCCGCAGGTGGCGGTCGGTCACGCTCAAACGCGCGGCAATTGCATCGAGCCCGCTGTCGTTGGCCAGTCCGTCTTCGATCAGGCTGGCGGCGGCTTGCGCCACCCGCGCCTGCGCATCGACGCTGGCGTTGCCGGGAGCGAGCTCCGGTCGGCAGCGCAGGCAGGGCCGGAACCCGTCGCGCTCCGCTGCCGCAGCGCTCACGTAGAAACGGCAGTTCTCGCGGCGCGGGCGCCGCGCCGGGCATACCGGCCGGCAGTAGACCCCCGTGGAAGCCACACCGACGAACATCCGCCCATCGAAGCGCGGGTCGTGTGTGGTGAGGGCGCGGTAGCAGCTTTCCGGGTCGAGCAGCATGCCCGCATTATCCCGCCGCGCGGGCCGGGTGTCTCGCCGTTTTCGGACATGGAAATGGGCGCGACGCAGCCCATGCTGAGGCCGTGCGGGTGCACTGGCCAACTCGCTCCGCTGATCGGGTCGTCAGTACAGCGGCAACTGCGCCGCCCGCGTCGCAGCGATCAGGTGGTCGTACTCATCGGCCGCCAGCACCTTGATGGTTCCGCCGGCCGAGTAGCTGCGCCCGAGAAAGTCCGTGTAGCTGTACTGGAACGGATAGTTGCCCGGCGGCAGCAGCATCGATAGGTCGGCGCTGTTGTGACTGGAGTTGTTCACTACCCATTGGAAGTTCCGGGCGACGAACGCGAGATTTGCGCCGCGCGCCTCCCAGCCGGACTGCAGTACTACCGCCCTTCCCGCGCGCCGGACCGTTGTGCCGACGTACTCCGCGTGCCGGTTGGCTTCGGGGTAGAGGATGCGCAACGCCAGCCGGTCGTAGTCCGACAGCCCGCTGCTGCCGTAGTTGCCGTCGATCCCGCAGGCCGAGAACATGTAGTGCATTACCGAGCGCCGATCGTACGGCGTCAGATGTCCGTCGACCTCGCCGCCGCCGTAGTTCTTGCCGGTGCAGGCGGTCTTGTCGATGTCGTCGCGCGTATGCTCGTGGGCCAGTCCCAGAGCGTGACCGAATTCATGCAATGCATGATTGAGATACGGGGTCGCGTTCCACGGATCGTCGCCGAGCTTGAGGTTGTACAGGCAGGCGTGGTTGGCGGCGAGATCGTCGGGCGGGTTCGACCAGCTGCCCCAGCGGTCGTTGTTGGAATCCTTGTTGCAACTGCTGTCGCAGTACTTGCCATCGTCCCTCTGGAACACCGTGCAGCCCTTGCCCGGCACCGGTCCGGTGCCCTCCGGTCCGGTCCAGGTCGGCGTCCGGGTCCCGCTGGCATGCGGCAGCACCACCCGAATGTCGCCGGCGAAGAAATCGTCTCCGTTCGGTGTCATCACCGATGCGGGGCAGCGGCCCAGGTATTCGAAGCGCACGTTCACGCTGTATTCGAACTCCCGCAGGTGGCCCAGCACCTGGGACACACGGTCGGGGCGCGACGTTACCGCATCGCCGACGAAGCACACGGTGACGGTGTTGTCCCGCACGCCATGGAACCAGTAAACGCCGGCGTTTGCGGCGCCCGCGACGCCCGCGAGGAGCGCGGCGGGCAGCAGCCGGCGAACCAGGCTCATTTGCCGAACCCGATGCGCCGAATCAACCGGCAGTCGTTGCTCTGACAGCCGATGACTGCCCCGCTCAGGTCGGCGGGCTCGTAGTTGACGATGAGCGTGCGCCCTGCTACGAGGGCGGTCTGCATCACGCTCAAGATACGACCTGCTTGCGCCGGGTCGGCGGTGGGTGCAGCAAAATAGACGACGCCGCTGAAGGATTCCTCGCAGCGTACCTGCAGGCGCGGAGCTTCGGTGAGCACGACGATCTGGTCCGGCGTGCAGAAGACGTCGATGGGTGCGGTGCGAGCCGGACCGGCCGCAAGCCCCGCGGCCAGGAACAGGACCGGCCCGACGCGTCGCAGAGTGTCGTTGCTCATTTCGATTCTCCCCTTCCTGGCAGTCCCTCGACCCGGTGCGGACAGCAGCCAGGGCCATGCCGAGGGCGAATACTGGCTTGAGCCCTGAGGGGCCGCTCTAGCGGCTCTGCCGGTACTTGGCCAGATCGACCAGGGAGCCGGACTCGTGCGAGCCCCGCCAGGCCTGTGCCGGCTTGCTGTGCTCCGCGAGCGCCTGCACGAGCTGGCGCGGCCGCCGATGCCGGCGCGGCGCCGAGCGCCTGCGCGATCTCGGGATGCAGGGGGGGAACGGCCAGGTCGGCGCGCGGCAACTGCACCTGGTGCAGCAGGTAGTTGCGCTGCTCGGGTGCGGTGAGCGCGCCGGCGCGCACGGCCTGCACGCGGTTCAGCGCATCCTCCGGGCGGCAGCCGAGCTCGACCAGCAGCAGGCTCGCCAGCAGCCCTGAGCGCAGCATGCCGTCGGAACAGTGGATGAGCAGCTTCCCGCCTGCCCGGAGCATGTCGCGCAGCCCCGGCGAGATCAGCGCCCAGCGCTGCTCGAAGCCCTCGCCCGCGAGCCCGTCGGGGCCATCGGGAAGTGCTGGTACGGAATGCCGCGCGCGGCCAGCGTCTGCGGCAGCATGCCGACGCGGTATTCCCACAACTCGTCGTTTTCGAGGAGGTTCAGCACCAGGTGCGGCGCCCAGCGCACGATGGCGCTCATGTCCTGCTCGAAATCGCGCACGGCGCTGCCTTCCAGGGGCGAGCGGGGAGCCCAGCCCGGGCAGGCGGCCATGCCGATCCGGCCGCGGGTGCGGCCGGCCCCCAGAGAAGCAATCCAGAAACGCGCAATATTAAACGTCATCTTCTTCCAACCCCACTGGCCCCATGTTTCCAGGGCGGTGCGAGCCCGGAGACACGCCCTGCGAGGATGAGCATAGCGGCCTCTCCGGCAACGCGCTATAGGCAGGATTGCTGCTGCAACAGGAAGCGTGCTGGTTCAGCTGCTTACGCAGCAAACCTGAGAAGCAGCGCAAGAAAGATTTGACACTGCCCTGACAACGGAACGGCGGCTATTCAACGCAGTGCGCGAATCCGCAGATCGAGGAAGGCGTTATCGGTGCCGCTGCCGGCGTTGGTCTGAGTACCGAAGGCGGCGTCCAGCTCGGCCAGCGTACCGGCAACTCTCGCAGGGTCGAAGGCGCCGAGGGTCTGGGGAGGTGCGGGGTCGAGCCGGTAGCTCTGCGCTACCAGCTCCCAGACTGCCTGCTCGCGAGCACCGTCGAGCTGCGGATGCTCCGCCAGCAGGGCGTCGACACAGGGCGCCGGCTGCGCGAGGCACTGCGCCCACGCCTGCTGCGTTACCGCGACGAACCTGCGGACCAGCTCGGGCGCGCGCCGTGTCAGTTCGCCGCCCGCGACCAGCACCTGACCATGCGGCTACGGCCAGGGTGCCGGGGTCGCTTGCTGCGCGCTTGATCGCCTCCGGCGAGCCCGCGACCGCATCGACGGTCAGCGCAATGCCCGCCTGCGCGTACCACCCCTGACGCAAGGCGAAGAAAAACGGTGCATGGTCCGCGCCGGGTACCCAGTTGAGGACCAGTGTGAGCTGGTCCGACGCCAGCGCTGGGCTCAGCGCCACCCACAGGAGCAGGGCGGCGGTGCAGCGCGCCCGCCGCCCGCCATCACGCTTGGAGGTCACGCTGTTTCGTTGCGCTACTCGGTCGCGCCCTTCCCAGTCCGCTACAGGGAGAAGATCTTCCCGGGGTTGAGGATATTGAGCGGGTCGAGCGCTTTCTTGATGGCGCGCATCACGGCCACGCCTTCGCCGTGCTCGGCGGTGAGGAATTTCATCTTGCCCAGGCCGATGCCATGCTCGCCCGTGCAGGTGCCGTCCATCGCCAGCGCCCGCATCACCAGGCGTTCGTTGAGCCGCTCGACCTCGTTGATCTCCTCGGGGTTGTTGCGATCGATCAGGAACCCGAGGTGGAAGTTGCCGTCGCCCACGTGTCCCACCAGCGGCGCGATCAGCGAACTGCCTTGCAAGTCCTTCTTGGTCTCGAGAATGCATTCGGCCAGCCGCGAGATCGGCACGCACACGTCGGTGGCCCAGATCTCGCAGCCGGGGCGCAATGCCTTGTTGGCGTAGGTGACGTCGTGCCGGGCTTGCCACAGGTGGGTGCGCTCTTCCTGCCGGGTGGCCCATTTGAACTCGCCGCCGCCGTGCTCCGAAGCGATCCCCTGCACCGTCTCGGCCTGCTCGTTCACGCCCTTCTCGGTACCGTGGAACTCGATGAACAGGGTGTCCTTGACCGGGTAACTGAGCTTGGAGAACTTGTTCACGGAATCCATCTGCACGCTGTCCAGCAGCTCGATGCGCGCCACCGGTATGCCGAGCTGGATGGTCTGGATCACGGTGTTGACGGCACCCTCCAGCGTGTCGAAGGAGCACACGGCCGCGGCCATCGCCTCGGGGATGCCGTAGAGCCGCAGCGTGACCTCGGTGATGATGCCCAGCGTTCCCTCGCTGCCGACGAGCAGGCGGGTCAGGTCGTACCCGGCGGCGGACTTGCGCGCGCGCCGCGACGTGCGGATGATGCGCCCGTCCGCGAGCACCACCGTGAGGGCGAGCACGTTTTCGCGCATCGTGCCGTAGCGCACCGCGTTGGTGCCGGAAGCCCGGGTGGCGGCCATGCCACCCAGAGATGCGTCGGCGCCGGGGTCGATCGGGAAGAACAGGCCCTGGTCACGGATGTAGTCGTTCAACTGCTTGCGGGTGACGCGCGCCTGCACCGTCACATCGAGGTCCTCGGCGTTGACCTTGAGGACTTTGTCCATGTGCATCAGGTCGACGACCACGCCGCCGTTCTCGGGGATGACGTTGCCCTCCAGCGAGGTGCCGGTTCCATAGGCCACGACCGGCGTGCGGTGGCGGGCGCAGACCTGGACGATCTGCGCGACCTCCTCGGTGCTGGCGGGGAAAGCCACCGCGTCGGGGCGGTGCGGAATGTGCCAGGACTCGTCCTTGCTGTGGTGATCGCGCACCCCGGTGCTGGTGGAAAGCCGCTCCCCCAGCAGGACGCGCAGTTCGTCGATGGCGGTCTGGACGCTCGCTAGTGCTACGCTCATGGTCGGCTCGATTGAAGACTCGTGGGCGGCATGCCGCCGCCGGGAACAGCCATGCTACTGGCAGCGGCAGCTGCGGGCAAGGCACAGCCCTTTGGGGTGCGGTCTTCGCCCTGCCGGGGGCCGGCGCAGGCGCAAGCCCCCTGGATTGGCGGGATGTGCTGTGTGGCAGGGCGAAGACCGTGTGTGGCTGGTGCCAGCGCGAGCTCATGGAGACCAGGATCGGGTGAGCGGACAGCCGGCCGCCGTGACAGAGTCCGAACCGTTTGCGTATGCTGCGGTCTGTGCCTTCGGGACACGTTGCCATGCGGGGTGGGATCATGATCGATCGACGCAGGTTTCTACGCATCGGTGCGAGCGCGGCTCTCGCGCTCGCCGGGGTTCAGGCCACGGCCGGGGCAGCCGCAACGCCTGGCATCCAGCGCTATGTCCGCCTCGGCAAGACCGAGCTCAAGGTCTCGGACATCTCCTTCGGCTCGGCCAGCTCCTTCGACGCGTCGCTGGTTCGCCACGCCCTGGCGCGGGGCGTGAATTACTTCGACACCGCCGAGAGCTACGGCTGGGGCAATGCCGAGGAGGCGATCGGCGAGGCGCTGCAGGGCAAGCGCAAGCAGGTCGTCCTGTCGACCAAGACCAAGGCGGGCGCCTCCGAAACCCGGCGGGACATGATGAAAGCCCTGGACGGCAGCCTGAAGCGGCTGGGCACCGACTACGTCGACATCTACTTCAACCACTCTGTGGACGACGTCGCGCGCATGCGCAACCAGGAGTGGTGGGAGTTCACGGCGCTGGCGAAGAAACAGGGCAAGATCCGCTTCCGCGGCATGTCCGGCCACGGCGGCGACCTGGTGGAGTGTCTGGACTACGCGATCGACCAGAACCTGGTGGACGTCATCCTGGTGTCCTACAGTTTCGCGCAGGATCCCAGCTTTGCCGACAAGGTGCGGCATACCTTCCACTGGGCGGCCATTCAGCCCGACCTGCCGCCGATGCTGGCCAAAGCCAAGCAGAAGGACATCGGTGTGATCGCTATGAAGACGCTGATGGGCGGACGCATGAACGACATGCGCCCGTTCGAGCGCCCGGGCGGTACCTACCCGCAAGCCGCGTTCCGCTGGGTGCTGTCGAATCCCAACGTCGATGCGCTGATCATTTCCATGACCAGCACGCAGATGATCGACGAGTTTGTCGCAGCCTCCGGCGGCCCGAAGGTCACCCAGGGCGATCTGGAACTGCTCGAACGCTATGCCGACATGCGCGTTGGCAACTACTGCGTGCCCGGCTGCAGCGCCTGCCGCGAGAGCTGCCCCGAGGGAGTGCGCATCTCCGAAGTCCTGCGCACGCGCATGTACGATGTCGATTACGGCGACCGGTCACTGGCACGCAGCGAGTACGGCATGCTGGGCGACGGGGCGGCCGCCTGCCTGACATGCACGCACCAGGCGTGCCTCGGCACCTGCCCGGCGCGCGTTCCGATTGCGCAGTTCACCCGCGATGCGGCCGCGCGGCTGGCATAGCCTTGACCTCGGCTTTGCTTCAGTGCTCCATCGCACTTCCATGAGCGAAGCGGGCTCTACCCGCTGACGAGCAGGAGCATGTTCCGCTTCATCGCCCACTCCCTGTTCATCCTCGCGGCCTGGACGGTCGTCATCAAGTATCTCTTTCCGATCGGCTACGCCGTGGCCGAAGGCTCGCCGCCGTTTACCTATGTGTTCCTCGACTTCTGGCCCCTGGTGCACGTGTGGGTGGGGTGGTCCCTGCTGCACTGGAACCGCTGGACGCTGCCGTTGGCGGTAACGGTATCGGTGGCGGAGATCATCATCGTCGGGACCAAGTTCGTGCTGTTTCTGTCCGCCCCCGAGTGGACGATCTGGCGCACCAACTGGTTCATCAACAAGATCTTCGTGCTGGCGGTGTTCGTGCTGCTGCTCGGCCACATCATGCTGAACGCGACCAGGCCGCGTGGGCTGGCCGGCCCGCGCCCGGGCCGAGTGCGCCCTTAAGGCGCGATTTCAACAAGGCCGCAAACCACCAAGCCGCCGGGAGTGCACATGAGTGGACGCATCCCTTGAGGGAGCGCCACTTGACGGCGCAGTTCCACCCGGCCAAAAAAACCGGGGCCCGCAGGCCCCGGTCCGCTCCTCCCCCTCTGTTGTGGGTTTTGTAGGGGTGATCAGGCCGTCGTCTTTGCGACGTTACCTACAGCGAGAAGGTGACAGTGGATCGCCCGAGACCTCACGACCGCTGGGTGTGACGGCTCAGGCTGGAAAGAATGCCGAGAACGGGGCGCACACAGCACACCCGGGTCGCAGGACCCGGAGCAAGACGCGCGTCATTAACCTCCTCCCTGGTGCTCGGTCTCGGCTGTTGCTGGCTTGCCCCGTCGGCGGGGCATCTTGTCGGTGGGCGCTGGCGCGGCGTGTGAGGCCGTCCCACGGGCCCTCCGGAGAAACGCAATCTACGCTTGTGGTGGAAGGGGCGTCAACGAGATTCGATTTTGCGGTGCGCCATAGGCCGGCGCCTCCGGCCTGCCCCTCAGGCGGAACCGCAGGGGCCGGCCTCTGCGGTTCCGTTTTCAGGCTTCAGGAGAGGAGGTAGCGCTTGACCGCGGCTTCGTCCCACTCGATCCCCACGCCCGGCCGGTCGGGGATCGCGACGTTTCCGTCCTTGACCTCGCAGGGCTGCTGCAGCACCGGCGCCGCCCAGTCCATGTACTCCAGCCAGTGGCAGGTCGGGGTGACGGCCAGCAGGTGGCAGCTGACCTCGGGGAACAGATGGCTGGACATCTCGATGCCGTGGGCATGGGCGAGCGCGGACGCGCGCAGCCAGCCGGTCACCCCGCCGATGCGCTGCACGTCGGGCATGACGTAGTCGAGTGACTCCAGGGCGATGGCCTGCGCCATCTCGTGGGTGTTCAGCAGGTTCTCGCCGGTCTGGATCGGCGTCTGCAGCTCTGCGCAGATGCGCGCGTAGCCCTCGTAGTCGCCGTGCCGCACCGGCTCCTCGATCCAATACAGGCCTTCCTCATCGAGCATGCGCCCGCGCAGGATCGCTTGGTTCACGCTGAGCCGCTGGTTGTAGTCGGACATGACGGTGATCCCATCCCCGACGCGTTTCTTCACGGCACGCACCGCAGCCAGGTCCTGTGCCGGATCGTCGCGCCCGATGCGCAGCTTCACAGCGGAAAAGCTCCCTTCCGCAGCCAGTTGCTCGGCCTCGTCGGCAAGCTTTTCCACCGGCTGGATCCACAGGCCGCAGCTGTTGTAAGCCCGGACCGGGCGGGGCTGGCCGCCGAGCAGCCTCACCAGCGGCACACCCTCGGCCTGGGCCAGCGCGTCCCAGGCTGCCATGTCGATCCCGGACAGCGCGATGCCCACCAGGCCCGGCGCGTCGAGCAGTGTCACCTGCCGCCGCAGCTTGGCATCGAGCTCCAGCGGCGCACAGGCGTCGCCCTTGATCCCCGCGCCCAGACCCTCGAGGCAGCCGACGATGGGCTTGAGCGCCCAGGGGGCAAAGCCGAACACGTAGGCGCGTCCGCTGATCCCGGCTTCCGTCTCCAGGTCGATCAGCACCAGCGCGGCGCTGGGGATGCCCCCGCTCGCCGACATGGGCGGCCGCTTGAACGGCACCACCACCGGCCGCGCGCGGATGTTCCTGACTACAAGCTTTGCTGTCATGTCCCTTCCCGACAGAAAGCAAGCTTCACCGCCAGAGGACGCAGAGGACGCCGAGGAAACATCGAACACGGGCCTTCCCGATTCAGGCTCCGCGTGCTCTGATGTCGCTCAGGCCGCCTCGCGCGGGTCGTTGAACATAGGCCACGTCACGTTGTCGTTCCTTCCTCGTGGTCTTGATTTTCCTTTGCGTCCTTGCGCCCTGCGTGCGGTTCAAGATTTCTGCTGGTCGCGCGTCCGCAGGACGCCCGTCGATGTAGTGCTTGAGAGCGGTGCGCACGAAAGCGTTGGCGGGTGTGGCGATCCCCAGCTCCCGGCCCATGTCGACCACACCGCCGGACAGCCAGGGCAGCTCCAGCCGGTTGCCGCGCTCCAGGTCGCCCAGCATGGAGGCGATCATCTCGCGAGGCAGGGTGTCCATGCGGGCGAGCAGCTTCTCCGGCAGGTCCGCGTCGAGCGCCACGCCCTTGGCGCGACCGACCGCGGCGGCCTCGGACATGATCTGCCCGGTGAGTGCCCGGGTGTCCGGATCCTCCCGGACCGCACCCAGTGGCAGCCGCGTGAGTGTGGTCATGGCGCTGGCCGCGACCAGGAACACGTACTTCTCCCAGATCGCCTTGGTGATGTCGTCGCTGGCCTTGTGCTGGATACCGGCGCGGGAGCAAGCCTCGGCCAGGGCCTGCACGCGCGGCGAGATGTTCCCGTCCAGCTCACCGAAGGTCAGCCCGGCCATGCTGCCGGTGTGGCGGATGACCCCGGGCTCTTCGATCACCGCCCCGATATTGGCCACACCACCCAGGGCGCGGTTGCGCCCATAGGCTTGCGCGATCTGCTCCACCGCTACAACGCCGTTCTGGAACGAGACGACCGCGGTGTTCGGGCCCACCATGGGCTTCGCATCGGCGAGGGCCGCCTGGGTGGACCATAGCTTCACCGCGACCATGACGACGTCCGCGGTACCGACCTCCGCGAGCTTGTCGGTGGCCTTGCACGGCTTGACCAGGACGTCGCCGTTCGCGCTGTAGACCTGCAGGCCGTTGCGCCGCATCGCCTCCAGGTGCGCCCCGCGCGCGATGAACCACACGTCCTCGCTCGCCGCCGCCAGGCGTGCGCCGAAGTATCCGCCGACCCCGCCGGCTCCCACTATCGCAATCTTCATCGCTTCTCTCGGACAAAAATCTCTCACCGCCAAGGACGCAAAGGACGCCAAGGAAAGCGCCCAACCTGAGTTTCTTTCGCCGCAGCCGTTTCCAACCCGCGTTGAGTACCGATCGGCCCGTCGCGGCCCTCTGTTCTTCTAACGACAGCCTACATTTCCGACATGCAGCGCCGTTACTTGCGTGAGGGGTTTCCTTGGCGTCCTTTGCGTCCTTGGCGGTGAGAGTTTTTAGGTTTGAAACGCCCGAATAGTAGCCCGTCCCGGCGGGGGCTGCAGCCTGTGCTACGCTAGCGCAAATTACAGGCACCACCCCTGCAGACACCATGAACCGGCCCGAGCGGCTCGCCCAGGCGCACCGTCTCGCCTCCCGCATGTCGGCCATCGAGCCGTTCCATGTGGTGGCGCTGGTGACGCGCGCCAAGGTGCTGGAGGCGCAGGGACGCAGCATCATCAACATGGTGATCGGCGAGCCGGACTTCCCCACGCCGGAGCCGGTGATCCGCGCCGGGATCGCAGCGCTGCAGGCCGGGCAGGTGCGCTATACCCCGTCGCTGGGAATCCCGGCGCTGCGCGAGGCCCTGTCCGGGTGGTACCGCACGCGCTACGGCGTCGACGTCCCGGCGACACGCATCGCCGTGACCAGCGGCTCCTCGGGCGCGCTGTTGCTTGCCATGGGCGTGCTGCTCTCGCCCGGCGACCAGGTGCTCACCGCCGATCCCGCGTACCCGGCCAACCGTCACTTCGTGCGCGCGATGGAAGGCGAGTCGGTCGGCATTGCGGTGGACGCTTCGACCGACTATCAACTTACCGCCGAGCTGGTCGACCGTCACTGGACCGATCGTACCGCCGGGGTGATGGTGGCCTCACCGTCGAACCCCACCGGCACCCTGATTGCGTTCGACGAGCTCGAGCGCATCCACGACGTGGTGCGCCGCCGCGGCGGCGTTCTGATCGTCGACGAGATCTACCACGGCCTGACTTACGACTGTACCGCACGCAGTGCCCTGGAGCTGGCCGACGATCTGTTCGTCATCAACAGCTTCTCCAAGTATTTTTGCATGACCGGCTGGCGCGCCGGCTGGATGGTCGCGCCGGCCGACTACATGGCCGACATCGAGAAGCTGGCGCAGAACCTGTACATCTCGAACCCGGAGGTGTCGATGCAGGCGGCGCTTGCCGTGTTTCAGCCCGCGGTGCTCGATGAGCTGGAGCGCAACCGCACAGCCTTCCAGGCCCAGCGCGACTATCTGCTGCCCGAGCTGCTCAAGCTGGGGTTCGACGTCCCGGTGGTGCCGCAGGGCGCCTTCTACATCTACGCCAACTGCAGCCGCCTCACCAGCGACAGCTTCAGGTTCTGCCTCGAGCTCCTGGAGACCGCCGGTGTGGCGGTGGCGCCGGGCATCGACTTCGGCGACAACCAGGCGGCCGCGCACGTGCGCTTCTCATACCCCAAGCCGATCCCGGTGCTGGCCGAGGGGGTACGGAGGTTAGGCGACTATCTCTCGACGCAGGCAAGGGGTCGCTGATGCGCACGGGGCGAGCACGTCAGTACCGAGCGGCGCTGGCGGTGACGATCGGGTTGCTGCCGCTGCTCGGCTGCCACAACCCGGAGCGGTTGCAAGGGCTGGTGCAGACAATGGAGCCGGATGCCGTCCAAGCCGCAATGGAGCGGGGACGCACCGATCTGAACTGCGGGGCCGTGAAGACTGCCGTGCTGTCTCGCGAGCATGGCGACCTGGGCAACCAATACAATCTCCACCGCGTGGTCTACCGCATCGAGGCCACGGGCTGCCGTCTGAGCACGATCTACTCGGTGGCGTGCGTGCCCAACGCCGTTTGCAGTGCAATCTCCGAGAGCGGGACCGTCCAGCGCGCGCAGTAGCCCTGAGCGGTTCGGGGCGCAGCAGGCGTGCGGGACCCGCGCTGGGGGGCGACTGGGAGGAGGATGACGATGACCCGCTACACCATTCGGGCAGAACCATACGAGTTCGAGGGCGAGCGCACCCGCACCGCGCTGTTGATTGTCGACATGCAGCGTGATTTCGTCGAGCCGGGCGGATTCGGCGAGGCGTTGGGCAACGACGTCTCGCCGCTGCGTGCCGCCATCGAGCCGACGCGCAAGGTGCTGGACCGCGCACGCAAGCTCTCGATGCTGGTCGTCCACACCCGCGAGGGCCATCGCAGCGATCTGTCCGACTGCCCGCCGACCAAGATCGTGCGCGGTCGCGGCAAGACCAGGATCGGCGATGCCGCTGCCATGGGCCGGCTGTTGGTGCGCGGCGAGCATGGGCACGACATCGTGCCGGAGCTCTACCCGGTCGCGGGCGAGCCGGTCATCGACAAGCCCGGCAAAGGCGCCTTCTATGCCACCGACCTCGAGCTGCTGCTGCGCAATCGCGGCATCGGCAGCCTGATCGTCTGCGGCGTGACGACCGAGGTATGCGTGAACACCAGCGTGCGCGAGGCCAACGACCGCGGCTTCGAGTGTCTGGTGCTGTCCGACTGCGTGGGCTCCTATTTCCCCGAGTTCCAGAAGGCGGGCCTGGCGATGATCAAGGCTCAGGGAGGCATCTTCGGCTGGGTTTCCGATTCGGCGAGCGTCCTGGCCGGGTTGACGGCGTAACGCGCGGCCGACGGCAACCATGGACGCCGCACCATGCTATCCGGCGCAGATCCTGGGTGCGCGGGTACGCCTTGCGGGCTGCGGTGCCGTCCACAGCGTGTTCGCCCGCACGCTGAACCTGGCCGGCGGCGGTGCGTGGCTGGCGCTGCAGTCACCGGAGTTGCCGCCGGTGGCCCATTGCATCCAGGTGGCATGGCCGTTGCGCGACCTGCGCGAGCACTTTGCGCAGGGCGGTGCGTGGCGGTGGGAGGGTGAGCGTTTGGTCATCGCGCTGCGCGCTCGCGGCCAGGTCCGCGTGAGTACGCAGGGCTGCGCCACGTGGAGCTCGCCTTTGCTGGCCCATGCAGCGCACGCCGACCGGGGTGCGCAGCGGGGGGTGGCGCTGTGGCGCGAGTGCGCTCGAGTGGCCGCCGGGCGCAGCGTGTTCTGGGGTGGCGCGCGCACGCCCATCGCCATATCGATGAGCCGCGCACGCCGGGCGCTTCGCCTGCTGCGCCGAGCCCGCGATGCGCGCGACGTCGAGGCGGCGGCGCGGGCGCTGATCGGCCTGGGACCCGGGCTGACGCCGGCGGGCGATGACGCTCTGATCGGGTGGCTGGCAGGCATGGCACTGCTGCCGGCGGATGCGGTTCGCGATGGGCTAGTCCAAGCGGCTCACCGCGTCATCTGTGCGTGCTTGACACGCACAACCGACGTGAGCCGCGCGCATCTCGAGGATGCGCTGGCCGGCCAGTTCTCGCATTCTCTATCCCTGTTTGCCAATGCTCTCGTTGAGGAGCGCCAGGCACTCGACCGGGTGCTGCATGCGTTGCAGGAGCTGGCCCGCTTCGGCGCCAGCTCGGGCCTGGATGCCGCGGCCGGTTTGCTGGCTGCGCTGAGCACGCCGCCGCAGACCGCACGCTGCGTCGCCGGCGCGCATGCGCCGCAAGTTTCAAGGCGCACATTAGCCAAAGAGAACACAGAGCCCACAGAGAGATTCCAATCGATCGCCAGCTCAACCCGGCTTACCCAGGCGCTGGGGCGTGAATCACACAGCATGGATTCTTTCTCTGTGTTCTCTGTGGCTGGCTCTTGTTTCCCCGCTTGAGAGCCATGCCCGCCAGATTCCATATCCTGCCCAGGACCTACCGAGACTCCGTCACCCTGATGCAGCTCGCCGCGAAGCTGACGCGACTGCCCGGGATCGGCAACGCCTCGGCGAGCATGGCCACCCCGGCCAATCTCGCCTTGCTGCAGGAGGCCGGGACCGACGTCAGCACGGTGCAGGCCGGGCCGAACGACTTGCTGATCATGCTGGAGGGCGAGGACACGGCCGTGGAGGCGGCGCTCGCGGAAGCTCAGAAGCTCCTCTGCGATCGCAGCGCCGCAGACGAGCCGAGCGAGCGCGAACGCATGGCGCCGCGCAGCGTCGCGATGGCACTCGCCGAGGCGCAGGCGGGCCTGGCGGTGATCTCGGTGCCCGGCGAGTACGCCGCCGCCGAGGCGCTCAAGTCCATTCATCTCGGGCTCAACGTCATGCTGTTCTCCGACAACGTGTCGCTGGCCGACGAGGTGATGCTCAAGCGCGAGGCCGGTGCACGCGAGCTGCTGGTGATGGGGCCCGACTGCGGCACCGCGATCATCGACGCGATTCCCCTTGCGTTCGCCAACGAGGTGCGGCGTGGAACCATCGGGCTGGTGGCGGCCTCGGGCACCGGCCTGCAGCAGGTCACCGTGCTGATCGACCGCATGGGCGGCGGGATTACCCAGGCGATCGGAACCGGAGGGCGCGATCTGAAGACCGAGGTGGGCGGGCTGTCCATGCTGGCGGGGCTGCGTGCGCTCGCGGCCGACGTGGACACGCGGGTGATCGTGCTGATTTCCAAGCCGCCTGCGGAGCAGATCGCGCAGCGCATCCTCGGCGAGGCGCGCCAAGCCGGCAAGCCAGTAGTGGTCAACTTCCTCGGGGCCGACACTCAAGGGCTGGCCGCGGGTAACTTGCATGGCGCCTACACCCTGGAAGATGCCGCCCGTGTTGCCGTGGCGTTGTCCGAGGGCCGCACGCCCGCCGTGCCACAGAGCGTGGCGAGCGGATCCGTCCCGAAGCTCGCCAGCGGCCAGCGTTACATCCGCGCGCTCTACAGCGGCGGAACCTTCTGTTACGAGGCAACACTGCTGCTGCAGGCCGAGTTCGACAACGTCTACTCCAACACGCACGTCGGGCGGGCCAAGGACCTGAACGATGCCTGGCGCAGCCGCGAGCACACGCTGGTCGACCTGGGCGATGACCTGTTCACGCGGGGCCGGCCTCACCCCATGATCGATCACCGGCTGCGCAACGAGCGCATCCTGCAGGAGGCTGCCGATCCCGAGGTGGCGGTGATCCTGCTCGACGTGGTGCTCGGCTACGGCAGCCATCCCGATCCGGCAGCCGAGATGCGGGCGGCTATCACCTTGGCTCGCGACACCGCACGCAAAGCGGGCCGCGAGATCGCATTCGTCGGCCATGTATGCGGGACCGAGGCCGATCCGCAGAACCTCACTCGCCAGTCCGCTGCGCTGTCCGGCATGGGCATGCTGCTGGCGAACAGCAACGCGCAAGCGGTGCGCCTGGCCGCCCGCATCGCCCGTGGTTAATCTGCGAGAAAAGCTTGGCCACAGAGCACACAGAGAACACAGAGGAAGAGCAGAAATGTTTCAAGGGAGGTCGCGCATCGCCGGTTTGGTTGGAGCGACCCGCACAACCGTTCAGAGGTTCTCTCTGTGTTCTCTGTGCTCTCTGTGGCTGCTTTACGGTGTAGCAGGATGATGATTCAGGAGATGCCATGAGCCTCTGGTTCAAGGATCAGACCGGCATCGTCAACGTCGGACTGGCGTCTTTCGCCGAGTCTGCCCGCGAGGCTGGCGCGCGCGTCACGCAGGTCGATTGGCAACCCCCAGCGGAGGGCGATCGCGCGGCCGGGATGGACCTGGCCAGGCTGGTCGGCAACCCGCAGGTGGAGCAGGCCAACGAGAAGGCCTATGTGGCCTATCTCGGGGCGCAGCCTGTGCTGGTGGGCGTAGGCGTCGCGCGCGAGTTGCTGCCGAGCCTCCAGGGGCGCCACATCGCGCACGCCGGCCCGCCCATCGCCTGGGACGAGATGTGCGGGCCGATGCAGGGCGCGATCCTCGGCGCCTGCCTGTTCGAGGGCTGGGCAGCCGACCTGCAGGCGGCCGAAGCGCTGGTGCGCAAAGGCGCGATCGAGCTCTCGCCTTGCCATCATCATGGCGCGGTCGGCCCGATGGCCGGCATCATCAGCCCGTCGATGCCGCTGTGGATCGTCGAGAACGCCGCCAGCGGCCGGCGCAGCTTCTCGAACATGAACGAGGGATTGGGCAAGGTGCTGCGCTTCGGCGCCAACAGCCCGGAAGTGATCGAGCGGTTGCGCTGGATGGCAGACGTGCTCGGGCCGGCGTTTGCCGCTGCCCTGAAGGCGGCCGGGCCGGTGGAGCTCAAGCCGCTCATGGCGCAGGCGCTGCACATGGGCGACGAGGTCCACAACCGCAACGCGGCAGCCAGCGGGCTGCTGATCAAGAATATGCTGCCCGCACTGGTCGAATCCGGCCTGCCCGGCGATCGCGTCGCGCGTGTGGTGCGCTTCGTTGCGGGCAACGACCACACCTTCCTCAACCTGTCCATGGCGGCTTGCAAGAGCATGCTGGACGCCGCGCACGGCGTTGCCGGCAGCAGCATGGTCACGGCGATGGCGCGCAACGGAGTGCGCTTCGGGATCAGGCTGTCGGGCACGGGCGAGGCCTGGTTCCAGGCCGATGCACCGCGCGTGGACGGGCTGTATTTCTCCGGCTACGGCCCGCAGGATGCCGCCGGCGACCTGGGCGACTCGGCGATCACCGAGACCGCCGGCCTCGGGGGCTTCGCCATGGCGGCGGCGCCCGCCATCGTGCAGTTCGTCGGCGGCACGCCCGCGGACGCCGTTGCGTACACCCAGTCCATGCGTCATATCACGCTGGGCCGCAACTCGGCGTTCACGCTGCCCGCGCTCAACTTTACCGGCACACCGGCGGGGATCGATGCGCGCAGCGTGCTGGACACGGGTATCCTGCCGATCATCAATACCGGCATCGCCCATCGGCAGGCCGGGATCGGGCAAATCGGCGCAGGGGTGACCGCTGCGCCGCTCGGATGCTTCACGCAGGCGATTCGCGCGCTGGCAGCGTGCGTCGAGGGGCGGACATGAGTGCGCGGGTGGCGGTGGTCGCGGTGGGCGGCAATGCGCTCATCCTAGGCCCGGGGAAGGAGTCGATCCGCGATCAGGCCGCCGCCGCCATCACCACCTGCCGCTATGTCGCGGACATCATCGAGCGGGGCTGGACAGTCGTGCTCACCCACGGCAACGGGCCGCAGGTGGGCTTCATCCTGCGCCGGTCCGGGATCGCCAAGGGTCAGGTCCCAGAGGTGCCGGTCGACTACGCCGACGCCGATACCCAGGGGGCGATCGGGTACATGTTCCAACGCGGCTTGTACAACGAGCTCAAGCGCCGCGGCATCTCACGCAACGTGGTCGCGCTGGTCACGCAGGTGCGCGTGGCGCCCGACGACCCTGCCTTCCAGCGCCCCACCAAGCCGATCGGGGCGCACATGGACGAGGATACCGCCAAGGCGCTGGCGCAGCAGCTGGGATGGGCGGTGGCGGAAGATGCGGGGCGCGGGTGGCGCCGCGTGATCGCGTCGCCCGATCCGCAGGAGATCGTCGAGCTGCACGCCATCCGCAAGCTGGTGGGCGAAGGCTTCGTCCTCATTGCGTGCGGGGGCGGGGGCATCCCGGTCATGACCGACGCCCGCGGCGATCTGCAGGGACTGGAGGCGGTCATCGACAAGGACCTCGCCTCGAGCTTGCTGGCGCGGCAGCTGGGCGCGCAGCTGTTCGTCGTGTCCACCGGCGTGGAGCGGGTCGCCATCCATTTCAATACGCCGCGCCAGCAATGGCTCGGCGAGATCTCGCTCACCGAGCTCGAGGCCTACGCTCGGGAAGGGCACTTCCCGCCCGGCAGCATGGGGCCGAAGATCGAAGCCATTCGGCGCTACCTGAGCACCTGCCCGCACGGGCGGGCGATCATCACCGACCCGCCCAATCTGGGGCGGGCATTGGCAGGAGAAACGGGGACGCACATCCACGCTTGAACGAAATCGGCAAGGCAAAGACCGATTCCAACAACAAACGGGGGGAAAGACCATGGCTGAAGTGGCAGCAACACGCGTACGCTGGTGGGTGGCGGGCGACCTGAACGGCTTCTTCGGGTTGTTCACCAATGTCTTGCTGAATGTAATCGTGCTGACCACGCTGTGCCTGTATGTGGTGCAGCTTCCGCCCGACACCGTGTACGGGCGGGTGCTGCCGGCGCTGGGCATCGCGCTGCCGCTGGGGAATCTGTTCTATGCCTATCTCGCCTGGCAGCTCGCCAGGAAGGAGGGGCGCACCGATGTGACGGCGATGCCCTATGGGCCGAGCGTGCCGCACATGTTCATCGTCGTGCTGGTGGTCATGCTGCCCACCTATCTCGCCACCAAGGACCCGATGCTCGCCTACCAGGCCGGCCTGGCCTGGTGCTTCATCATCGGCGTGATCGTGCTGCTGGGCGCGTTCGTCGGGCCGTGGATCCGCAAGGTGACCCCGCGCGCGGCCATGCTGGGGACCCTGGCGGGCATCTCCATCGCGTTCATCTCGATGCGGCCGGCCTTCCAGATGTGGGAGGTGCCGTGGATCGCGTTCGCCTGCTTCGCCATCGTGCTGATCGCCTGGACCGCGAACATCCGCTTGCCGGGCGGGGTGCCCGGAGGGCTGGCCGCCGTCATCGTGGGTGCGGCGATCGGCTGGATCGCCTCCGCACTGGGCTGGAGCGACTACATGAAGGGCGCGGAAGTGGCCAAGGCCTTCGACACCTTCGGGCTGCACCTGCCCTGGTTCTCCAAGGACGTCTTCCTCGGCCTGGCAGCATCGCACCGCTGCTGGCGACCGCCATTCCGCTGGGCATCTACAACTTCACCGAGGCCATGAACAACGTGGAAAGCGCCTCGGCGGCCGGAGACAACTACAACCTGCGCAAGATCCTGCTTGCGGACGGGGCCGGGGCGATCGTCGGCTCGATGCTGGGCAGCCCCTTCCCGCCGGCGGTCTATATCGGGCATCCGGGCTGGAAGGCGGTCGGCGGCCGGATCGGCTACTCGCTCGCCACCGGGATCTGCATCGCCCTGGTCTGCTTCCTGGGGCTGACCGCGCTGTTGCTGAACCTGATTCCACTGGTGGCGATTCTGCCCATCCTGCTCTACATCGGACTGGTGATCGGTGCGCAGGCCTTCCAGGCCAGTCCGTCGAACCACGCGCCCGCGGTGGTGCTGGCGATCATCCCCAACGTCGCCGAATGGGCCAAGATCAGCATGGACAGCGCATTGCAGGTGGCCGGCACCAGCGCCGAGACAGTCGGCTTCGCCGCGCTGGCGCAGGTGGGCGTGGTGTACCACGGCATGGCCCTGCTCGGGGGCGGCTCGGTGTTGGCCGGTATGGTGCTCGGCTCAATGGCCGCGTTCATCATCGACCACAAGCTCAAGCACGCTGCAGCAGCGGCGTTCGCGGGCGCCGTGCTCTCCTTCGTCGGGCTGATCCATGGGCCGCAGCTCATGTGGGGTGCGTCGCCCCTGGTCGCGCTCGGCTACGCGATGTTCGGTGCGCTATGTCTGGCCGCCGCGTACTCCAATCGCCCGGCAGCCACGTAGTCACGTAGCGCGCAATAAGCGAAGCGCATTGCGCCGGATGCCTTTCGGCGGGCTCCGCTTTAACCATCAAGGCGCCGCTTCGCGGACTAAAGCGGGGAACGCAGAGGACGCAGAGGAAGAGCAAGAGAGAACGCAGAGACAATCCGGAGCGGTAGGTCGGCACGATGCTCGGCGGGCCTGCAGCTGCGCCATGCAGCAGTGAACGCAGGGTTCGTGCGACCCAACGCCGGCCGGAGCCGAGACGCACGGCCATACATGCAGCACGGCTGCGGCCAGAGGAGGGTCCCGTAAGTCTTCTCCTCGCGCGTCCTCTGCGTTCCCCGCTTTAGGCCCGCGAAGCGGCGCTAACGCCAGGGAGGCAAGCACATGCACTGGATGACCGGGATGGACCACCGCACGGTCCGCGCCAACGGCATCAAGATCAATCTTTGGGTGGGCGGCAACGGGCCGCCCGCCCTGCTCCTGCACGGCTATCCGCAGACCGGCGCAGATGTGGCGCAAGGTCGCGCCGAAGCTGCTCGACCGGTTCAGCGTGGTGTGCCCGGATCTGCGCGGCTACGGCGACTCCGACAAGCCGCGCGACGGCTACGACAAGAAGACCATGGCGCGCGACATGCACGAGGTGATGCTGGCGCTGGGGCACACGAGCTATGCCCTGGTCGGTCACGACCGCGGCGGGCGCGTGGCGCATCGCCTTGCGCTCGACTATCCCGATGCCGTCACCAGGCTGTGCGTCCTGGATATCGTGCCGACCCACGCGGTGTTTGCAGGAACCGACCGGCACCTCGCCGCCGCCTACTGGCACTGGTTCTTCTTTCAGGTACCGGATCTGCCCGAACTGATGATCTCGGCGGCGCCCGAACCGTTCCTGCGCGCGATGTTCCGCGGGCTTACCTTCCGCGCCGGCGCCATCGAGGAGCCGATGGTTCAGGAGTACCTGCGCGCCTTCACCGTGCCGGGAACGATCCGCGCCGGCCTGGAGGACTATCGCGCCGCGGCCACGCGCGATTTCGAGGACGACGAGCGCGACCTCGGCAAGCGCGTACGCTGCCCGCTGCTCGCGATTTGGGGGGAGTTCGGCAAGATGCACACGCTCTTCGACGTGATCGCCACCTGGAAGGAGAGGGCGGAGCGGTCGAGGGCCATCCGCTGCCTTGCGGCCACTTCATCCCGGAAGAAGCCCCCGAGGAGTTGCTGGCGGACCTGCGGACTTTCCTGCGTGGGTGAAGGCTTGGAGTTCAACCCCACACGCGCAGATCAGCCGTAGACCAACTTGACTGGTATTCAAGCAGCCGGTTTAGTCAGAACTCCCTCTCCCCCGGTGGGAGAGGGCAGGGGAGAGGGGGATGAACTCTGTGGCTGCGCGCTGTCCTAAATAAGGGCCGTTACGGAGGATTCGAGAATCATGCTGAAGCTTAAAGTCGGTGCCTTGGTGCTGATGGGCTTGGCCCTGCCCGCCGCCGCCCAGGACGAAGAGACCTTCACCGAGATCAAGCCCGGCGATATCTCCGCGGATCCCGACAATCTGATCCGCGGAGCCGAGCAGGGAGACGTGCGGGCATCAACAATCTCGGCCTGCTGTGGGCGCGCGGCGTAGGGGTGCCTGCGCCGGACTTCCAGGAGGCGATGCGCTGGTGGAAGGAAGCCGCCAAGCGCGGCTACAGCCGTGTCGATGAACAACCTCGGGCTGCTCTATGCCAATGGCCACGGCGTGAAGCAGGACTACGCGCGAGGCGCTCAAGTGGTGGGAAATGTCGGCGGAGCGCGGCGACGCCTGGGCCATGAACAGCATCGGTGACCTGTACGAGAACGGCTCAGGGGGTGGAGCAGACTACGGCCAGGCGCGGGACTGGTACGAGCGCGCGGCCCAGGGAGGCGATGGCCTGGCCATGTACAACCTGGGCGCGATCTACGAGGACGGGCGCGGCGTCGATCCCGATCCCCAGCGCGCGATGGGCTGGTATCGAGCTGCGCGTCGGACAAGGGCGTCGCGTGGCCATGTCCAACCTCGGCAAGCTGATCGGCACGGGGCGGGGGGTGCCCGCCGACCCGGCCGAGGGTCACGCCTGGCTGACTCTTGCTTCGAGCTACTTCTCGCCCGAAGACCAGGCCGAGGCGGCGGAGAATGCCAACGATCTGGCCGCACTGGCGCCCACTCTCACTGCGCCACAGCTGGAGCGCGCACAGGAGATCGCCAAGAACCGGCGGCTGGTGATCGAAGAGCGACGCAAGGCCAAGCCGGTCAAGGCCGGGCCCGGGGAGAGCGAGACGTGAGCGCCGCGGGCGCGACCTTTACCAGGAAGCGTAACGGGTAAGAGGTGGGGGCCCCCTGGCAAGAATTGCACGCGGTCGCGCAACCAGGGACAAGGCACCACCAGACCGCTGACCGCTTCGCGCCATGGCTTCGCGGCCCCGCCTTTCGACATACATCGCCGGGCGAGTGGCACCAAATTGTGGCCCTGTGCTACCGTCTGGTTCAACGATGGTGCATCAGGACGGCCTGGCGGCCCCGAAACAGGGGCGAATTGACGGTTTTGAACGGGCACGGGTTATGCAGAGCAATTGTGCAAGAACCCGATAAGGCTCTCGACACAGCCGGGAGGAGATGACGAGCAAGAGGTAGCTTATGCGTAGCCTGAGTTTCGTTGTTGCCCTCCCGATCGCGCTGGCGGCGAGCGGCGCCCTGGCGGCCGATGAGGCCCCCAAAGGCGGGATGTACAGCGCCTATACGGCCAAGTCGGACAGCATCGGCCACGATCGCGCGTTCGACACCAGCCCGGCCGACGATCTGGACGAGGTGGTCAGACAGCTCACCCGTGCCATCGATCGCCTTGCCCGCTATCACGTGCCGAAGGAACCGCCCAACATCTACCGCATCCCGCATGCCGAGCTGGAGAACTATGTGTGCCGCACGCACTGCGCTATCCGTGCCTGGTACAAGCCCGGCGACGGCATCTTTCTCGACGAGTCGCTGAGGCCCGAGACCAACCTGTTCCATCGCTCCATCCTGCTGCACGAGATGGTGCACTACTTCCAGGACAGCTCCGGCGAGTATGGAAACATGAGCGCCTGTGACCGCTGGTTCCACCGTGAGCTGGACGCCTATGCCGTCCAGAACCGCTACCTGGGCGTGATCGGCCATCCCAGTCGCGTGGCCTTCACCGGCGACAACTGCAGCAACATCGAAGCGAAGGCCAAGGGCGACGCCCAGGCACAGGCCTTCGACGGCATCAAGGGCCGGGTCAATCCGGATCAGCACTGAGGTAAAGCGCGCCTTTGGCGCGCTTTACCTTAATTGGAAGGCAGAAGCGCGGGCCAAAATGCCCCGGCCCTGGACAGTACGGGGCCCAACCCGAGGCTATTGGAGTGTAAGTCCGACCCGGACCCTCTCCCGCAAGGGGCGCAAGGGGAGAGGGGTCCTCAGCACTGTCTTCGAAGTTACCCTTATCCTCACCCCTCCACGCCCGCAGCCGCTGACACTTGGCGGCGTACTCCCCGCCACTCTTGATCCGCTTTTCCCATGATCGGTGCCGTGGCGCAATCCACGGCACCGATGCTTGACACGGAAAATATCGCAGCCCCATACTCAAGGCCGGTTCCTGGCTCGGGAGGGGGCGGCGCCATGGTGTTCCTGGGGTGGCTTCTCGGCATCGTCGTTGCGATCGTGGCCGTCGCGATCGTCGTCGTCTTTCTCAACCGCTTCTACCGCAAGTCCACCCGCGACGTTGCCCTGGTGCGCACCGGCTTCGGCGGCCAGCGCATCGTCATCTCCGGCGGCTGCCTGGCGCTGCCGTTCCTGCACAAGATCGACGAGATCAACATGCGCACGATCCGTGTGGAGGTGCGCCGCGCCGGCGACAAATCGTTGATCACGGTGGACCGCATCCGCGTCGACGTGGAGCTGGAGTTCTACGTGCGCGTGCAGCCCACGGTCGAGGGCATCGCCACCGCCGCCCAGGCGATCGGCTCGCGGTCGTTCAATCCCGAGGGCATCCGCAACCTGCTCGAGGGCCGCTTCGTGGACGCCCTGCAGTCGGTGGCCGCCGCCGAGACGATGGACAGCCTGCACGAGAAGCGCGGAGAGTTCGTCCGTCACGTCGCCGAGCAGCTGCGCGAGAACCTCTCGGTCAACGGTGTGCTGCTCGACGCGGTGTCCCTTACCCGGCTGGACCAGGCTTCGTTCGCCGCGCTCGACGAAAACAACGCCTTCAACGCCGTGGGGATGCGCAAGCTGGCCGAGGTCATCGCCAGCAACAGGAAGCAGCGCACGCAGATCGAGGCCGAAGCCGAGATCGCGGTGCGTCAGACTCAGCTCGAGGCCACCAAGCGCCGCCTGCTGCTGCAGCAGGAGGAGGAGCACGCCCAGATCGGCCAGCGCCTGGAGATCGAGAAGATCAAGGCGGCGAGCGAGGCCGAGACCGCCAAGGCGCGCGAGCAGGCGATGGTGGCCACCGAGAACGCGCGCATCGAGCGCGAGCGCGAGACCCGGGCGCTGGAGATCACCAAGCAGCGCGAGGTGCGCCGGCTGGAGATCGAGGCGCAGCTGAGCTCGGAGATGCGCAAGGTCGACAGCAGCATCCAGCTCGCCTCCAAGCACGTCGAGGAAGCCCGGGCGCAGGCCCAGGCGGAGCTCGCCCGCACCGAGGTCGTACTGGCGCAGGAGCACGTGCAGACCGAGCGCGAGCGCGCGGTCGCGGACCGCTCGCGCGAGATGGCGGCCAAGCGCGTGCAGGAGGAAGGCGAGGTGGCTTCCGCCAACGCCGATACCGAAGCCGGCGTGCTGATCCGGCGCGCCCAGGCCGAAGCGCAGGCCACGCGCGCGCGTGCCGAGGCCGAGCGCGCCCGCCTGCTCGCCGAATCGGAGGGTTCCACCGCGCGGATCAAGGCGGAGAACTCGCGCACCGAGAGCCTCATGCATCTGGAGCTGGAGCGCTATCGCCTGGACAAGCTGCCGGAGATCGTCGCGCAGATGATGAAGCCGGTCGAGAAGATCGACAGCATCCGCATCCACCAGGTGAGCGGACTGGGCGCCGCGCCGGGTGTTGGCGGGAGCGAGAACGCTGCGCGCCCGCCGGTGAATCAGGTGATGGACAGCATCCTGGGCATGGCCCTGCAGCTGCCGGCGCTCAAGAGCATCGGCGAGTCCATCGGCTACGACTTTTCCGGGGCGCTGCCCAAGAGCGGCGGCCCGGGCGAGGGGACCAAGAAGACGGCGGAATAACGCCGGCCCGTCTGCCGGCGGCGTGAGCGCGCCGCGGCGGACATCATCCAAGCAGAAGGAGACGAGGGCATGAGCATCTCTAGGCGCGACTTTCTTGCCGCGACCGGTGCGGCGGCAGTAGCGGGGGGCTTGGGGCCGCTGGCGGCTTTCGGCCAGGGCAAGCCGATCCTGCTGGGCTCGGTGCTGGACAACTCCGGCAACCTGGACATCTACGGCAAGCCGATGGTCATGGCCACCACCATGGCGGTCGAGGAGCTCAACGCAGCCGGGGGCCTGGTGGGGCGCCAGATCAAGGCCATTCAGTACGACACCCAGTCGGATATCGCGCTGTACACCAAGTTCGCTCAGCAGCTTGCGCGCACCGACAAGGTGGATGTCGTGCACGGGGGCATCACCTCGGCATCGCGCGAGGCGATCCGCCAGACCTTCCGGCGCGCCAACGTGCTGTACTTCTACAACGTGCTGTACGAAGGCGGCGTGTGCGATCGCAACTGCGTGGTCACCGGCACGACGCCGGCGCAGGCGGTCGAGCCGATCGTCGACTACGCCATGAAGAAGTGGGGCAAGAAGGTCTACATCCTGGCGGCCGACTACAACTACGGCCAGATCACGGCCAAGTGGCTCCAGCACTATATCGCGCAGCGCGGCGGCTCGGTCGCTTCCACCGACTTCTTCCCGCTCGACGTGGCGGACTTCGGCTCCACCATCGCCAAGATCCAGCAGGCCAACCCCGACTGGGTGGTCTCCGCGCTGGTGGGTGGCGCCCATATGGCCTACTACCGGCAATGGGCGGCCCAGGGCATGCACAAGAAGATCCCGCTGGCCTCCACGACCTTCGGCGTGGGTAACGAGCACCTGGCCCTGTCCCCCGCCGAGGGCGACGGCATCATCATCGCCGGCAACTACAGCCAGGAGGCGAACACGCCCGCCAACAAGGAGTTCCTGGCGAGGTGGCAGAAGCGCTTCGGCGATACCAGGATCGTGCACGAGATCGCGGTGTCGCAGTACCAGGGCATCTACATGTGGGCGGAGTGCGTGAAGAAGGCCGGCTCGCTGGACGGCAAAGCAGTGCATGCTGCGATCCAGTCGGGCCCCTCCATCGTGGGGCCGGCGGGCACGGTGACGATAGAGCCGAAGACGCAGCACGCTGCCCTGGACATCCACCTGATGGAGGTGAAGAACCAGAAGCTCACCATCCTCAACACCGTCAAGCAGCGCCAGCCCTCGGACACCCTGCAGTACTGCGACCTGCTCAAGAACCCGAACGAGAATAAACAGTTCGAGGTGAAGATCTGAGGCGAGCGCGATCGGCAGTTGCCGCTGAGTCCCCGAAGCAGGGGATCACGGCGGGAGCGGGACACTCCCTCCCTTGCGTCCGCAGGACGCGGGGGAGGGCTGGGGAGGGGGCAGGCGCCAGTCTTCGTGTCCCCCCATCCCAACCTTCCCCCGCAAGCGGGGGAAGGAGCAACGACGTCTCCTCAGGCTGAGAGGGGTTCCCCGTCCAACCGCGCTGCGCAACTTCCTCTCCGAACCTGTACCGATGGATTACATCGCCGTCGTCCTGCTCCAGATTCTGTACATGATCGCGTTCCTCGCGCTGATCAGCGCGGGGCTCGCGATCGTGTTCGGCATGATGCGGGTGATCAACCTGGCGCACGGCGAGTTCGTCATGCTGGGCGGTTACACCACGCTTGCCTGCGACCGCGCCGGCATCGACATCTGGTTCGCCATGCTGGTGATCGCGCCGCTGGTGGTGGGGCTGGTGGGGTTGATCGTCGAGCGGCTGGTGATCCGCTTTCTGTACGGACGCATGATCGACACCATGCTGGCGACCTGGGGACTGAGCCTGCTGCTGATCGGACTGGTCACGCTGATTTTCGGCAGTTCCGCGGTGAGCGTGGCGGCGCCGCTGCCGGGCTACCAGCTCGGCGAATTCCAGATGGGCGGGTACAACCTGTTCATCATCGGCGTGACAGCGGTGCTCTACGTCGCCATGTGGGTGGTGCTGCGCTATACACGCTGGGGGCTGATCGCGCGCGGCGCGATGCAGAGCGCCGAGATCGCCTCGGCGCTCGGCTACAACCCGCGCACCGTCTACATGGTCACCTTCGCGATCGGAGCGGCGCTGTCGGGGCTGGCCGGCGGGGTGCTGGCCCCGCTGACCGGACTGCTGCCCGCCTCGGGCGGCGCCTACGTCGCGCAAGCGTTCATTGCGGTGATCACGGGCGGCGCCGGTGCCGTGATCGCGGGTACATTGGCCAGCACGGCACTGTTCGGCGTGGTCAGCCAGATCGTGTCCTTCGCCTATTCGCCCGTGATCGGCGAGATCGCCCTGCTGGCGCTCGCGATCATCCTGCTGCGCCTCATGCCGCAAGGCATCAGCGGGCGCTTCTTCCGGAACAGCCAGTGAAAGCCTGGCCTTCCATCGGTCGGATCCGTTGGGGCTGGTTCCTGGCGGCGACCGCAGTCCTCCTGCTCTGGCCTGTGTTCGTCGATACGCACACGCCCACGGTGCTGCTGATCTGGGCGCTGTTCGCGCTCTCGCTTGCCTTGATGTGGGGCTACGCCGGCCTGCTCAGCTTCGGCCACAGCGCCTACTTCGGACTGGGCGCCTACACCTATGCGATCGCGGTCATCAACATCGGCGAGAGCACCGCCCCGCTGTTGCTGGCCATCGCCGTCCCCGCGGTGGTGGCCGCGGTGATCGGCGCGATGATGTTCTACGGCCGCATCAGCGACGTGTACATGGGCGTGATCACGCTGGTCGTGACGCTGATCCTGTTCAAGTTCATGAGCGCGACTGCCGGGGACCAGTACGCCATTGGCGATGCCCGGCTCGGCGGATTCAACGGAATTCCCGGATACCCGGTGCTGAATGTACCGGGCATGCCCGACATCTCGCTCTTCGGCCTGCCGTTGTACTACGTCGCAGTCGTCTCGCTGCTCGGCTGCTATCTCATCAGCCGGTGGATCCTGGCGCGCTCCTTCGGGCGGGTGCTGGTGGGCATCCGCGAGAACGAGGCGCGCTGCGAGCTGCTGGGCTACAACGTGCCCGCCTACAAGACTGCCATCTTCACCATCAGTGCCGGGATGGCGGGACTGGCGGGCTGCCTGTTCGCCAACTGGACCGAGATCGTCACTCCCGGGGTGTTCAGCCTGCGCTCGGCGGCGGAGGTGATCATCTGGACCATCGTGGGCGGGGCCGGCACGCTGATCGGCCCCATTCTCGGTGCCATGGCGCTGGGCATGGTCAAGCTGCTGCTCGGCGAGCAGACGGTCATCGACAACTCGCTGCTGCTCGGCTTGATACTGGTGATCGTGGTACTCGCGATCCCGCGCGGAGTGGTGCCGGCGCTGCAAGGGTGGTGGCGTGGGCGGACGCGCTTCCGCGCGCAGCGTGCCGGACACCGGCGCGTGAGGCCGCGAGCAAGCGCCGTCCGCAGCGCAGATTCGGCCGCACCGAACGTCGCCGCCAGCCGGACCGAGGCTGTGGCCGCGCCTCCAGCGCGCAGACTACCGCCGACACCGGAAGCGGAGCGCCCATGAGCGACGCGGTCGTCGAGACGATCGATCTGACCATGCGCTTTGGCGGCGTGACGGCCGTGGACCGGGTCAGCTTCGCGCTCAAGGAGCGCGAGCTGCGCTGCCTGATCGGTCCCAACGGCGCGGGCAAGAGCACCTTCTTCAAGTGCCTGACCGGGCAGTATCGGCTGAACAGCGCGAACGGGCGTGTGTTCATCCGAGGCGCCGACGTGGTGGGGATGCGTCCGCACGAGATCGTGCGCATGGGCGTGGGCATCAAGACGCAGGTTCCCTCGGTGATGAACGGTCTCACCGTGATGGAGAACTTATGGCTCGCCGCGCGCCGCGTGCACGGCTGGACCCGGGCCACGGCCGAGGTGCAGCGGGTGATCGACGAGGTGGGGCTGGCCGACATCGCCCGCCGCACGGTGGGCGAGCTCGCGCACGGCCAGCGGCAGATGGTGGAGATCGGCATCGTGCTCGCGCAGGATCCCTGGCTGATCCTGCTGGACGAGCCGGCGGCAGGGATCACCGGAGCGGAAGTCGAGAAGCTGGTGAGCTTGATCCGGCAGATCAATCAGAACGCCTCCGTCATCGTGGTGGATCACGACATGGAGTTCGTGCGCATGCTCGGCGCGAGCATCACCGTGTTCTATCAGGGGGCGGTGCTGACCGAGGGGCCGGCCGAGCAGGTGCTGACCGACGCGCGCGTGCGCGAAGTCTACATCGGGAACCGCGCGTGATGAGCGCCGTGCCGCCTGGATCTTCTCAAAGCAGCCCTGGATCTGCTCAAGGCACCCCCGCGTCTGCTCAAAGCACTGGCGCGTCGGAGGATCGTCCGCCAGGGGTGGTGTTCGAGGTGAGCGATCTGCGCGCCGGGTATGGCACGGTGCCGGTGCTGCACGGAGTATCGCTCGCGCTCGAGGCCGGCGAGGCGCTGGGTATCGTCGGCCACAACGGCATGGGCAAGACCACGCTGCTCAAGGCGCTGATGGGCCTGCTGCCGGTGAGCTCCGGGCGCGTCTCGGTGGACGGCGTGGACATCACGCGCGAGCCTGCGCATGCCCGAAACCGCCTGGGGATTGCCTATGTGCCGCAGGGGCGCGGCATCCTGCCCGCGCTCAGCGCGCTGGACAACCTGCGGCTCGCCTGGAATCACGACACCGAGGAGACCGAGCAGGAGGCGCTCGACCGCGTGCTCGCGCTCTTTCCTCGTCTGAGCCATTTGCTCGATCGCCGCGGGGGTGCCTTGTCGGGCGGCGAGCAACAGCTCCTCGCGATGGCTCGTGCGCTCATGCCGAGCCCCTGGATGCTGCTGCTCGACGAGCCCTCGGAGGGGATCCAGCCCTCCGTCGTCCAGGAGATCGGACAGATCCTCGCGCACCTGCGCGCGGAAGCCGGGCTCACGATGATCGTCGTAGAGCAGAACCTCGACCTCGTGCTCGACGTGACCACCCGCATCGCCGTCCTCGAGAAGGGGCGTATCGCGCAAACGCTGCAGACCCACGAACTGGGCGGCGGGCAACTCGCGCACGTGCTGGGGCTGGGGGCTGCGCGCACAACGCGCGGGACCGCGACCGCCCGACCGCACGCTCCCGCACGAATCGAATTTGCGCCCAACGCAGCGCCCGCCGTTGCGCGCGCAGCCTCCAACGCGGGGCCTGCGCCGAGCGCATACCGCACCTCGCAACCGGTGTCAGCTCCGCCGTCACCAAGCGCACCACCTTCCACGGATACCACCATGGCAACCGTCAAGCGCCCGACACTCGACCAGATGAAAGACATCGTCGCGTCCCTGCACATGAGCATGTCGGAGCGCGAGATCTACGAGTACATGGAGGTCATGGAAGGGACGCTGCAGGCGTACGATCGCCTGACCCAGCTGCCCGACAATCTACCGCCGGTGCGCTATCCGCGCACGCCCGGCTATCGTCCGGGCGCCTCCGAGAATCCGCTCAACGCCTGGGCGGTGAAAAGCGAGGTGCGCGGTGCGCCGTACGGCCCGTTGAGCGGCAAGCGCGTCGTCCTCAAGGACAACGTGTGCCTCGCCGGCGTGCCGATGATGAACGGTGCGTCGACGCTGGAGGGCTACGTCCCCGACGTCGACGCCACGGTCGTGACCCGCATTCTCGATGCTGGTGGCACCATCGTGGGCAAGGCCCACTGCGAGTACTTTTGCCTGTCCGGCGGCAGCCACACCTCGGCGATGGGGCCGGTCCACAACCCCTATAAGTACGGCTACTCGGCGGGCGGATCCTCCTCCGGCTCGGGGGCGCTGGTGGGCTCGGGCGAGGTCGACATGGCCATCGGCGGGGACCAGGGCGGCTCGATCCGCATGCCGTCATGCTGGTCCGGCTGCTACGGCATGAAGCCGACTCACGGCCTGGTGCCGTACACGGGGGTGATGCCGATCGAGGCCACGATCGATCACACCGGCCCGATGACGCAGACAGTCGCCGACAACGCACTGTTCCTGGAGGTGATCGCGGGCGCGGATGGGCTCGACCCGCGCCAATACAACGTGCGCGTGGACAAGTACACGACCGCGCTCGGCCGCGGCGTCGCCGGGCTGCGCATCGGCGTGGTCGGCGAGGGCTTCGCCCGCCCCGAGAGCGATGCGGACGTGGACCAGAAGGTGCGCGAGGCTGCCGATCGGCTGCGGGCCATCGGCGCGACGGTCGAGAACGTCTCCATCCCCACGCACCTGGACGGCCCGGCTATCTGGACGCCCATCGCGCTGGAAGGCCTGCAGGCGCAGATGATGTACGGCAACGGCATGGGCTTTAACTGGGAGGGTCTGTACACCACCAGCCTGCTCGATGCGCATTCCAACTGGCGTTCGCGCGCCAACGAGCTCTCGCGCACGCTGAAGATCTCCATGCTGGTGGGAACTTACTTCATCAAGCACTACCGCGGTCACTTCTACGCCAAGGCGCAGAACCTCGCGCGGGTGCTGCGTCAGGGCTATGACGATGCGTTGTCGCGGTACGACCTGCTGCTCATGCCCACGCTTCCCATGAAGGCCACACCGATTCCGCCGCAGAATGCGCCGCTCGCGCTATGGTGCCAGCGTGCCTTCGAAATGCTCGGCAACACTTGTCCGTTCGATGTGTCGGGACACCCGGCGATGAGCGTCCCTTGCGGCATGAGCCAGGGCCTGCCGATCGGGATGATGCTGGTCGCGCGGCACTACAACGAGTCGACCATCTATCGCGCTGCTCACGCGTTCGAGCAACTGGGCGATTGGCGGAATATGTAGGGCGGCAAGAAGCGCATGAACCGCACGGGACGCCGAGGAACGCAGAGGAAAACCGAGAAGAGGCGAAGACCGTCCGCGGCGCCGCACTCGTCGGCAGCGCGGGTGGAGCAACGGCAATGCGCCAAGACGCCAGGAAAACCGCCCGGCTGAATTCGTCGCCGGTTGACTCCCTCTCCCTTGATGGGAGAGGGTAGGGGAGAGGGTGATCGCGCACCATGGCGAGGATCCACCGCAGACCTTCCCTTCGGAGTGCAAACAGAGCCTCGTCGTGAACCTTCCTGTGCTTGATGGCAAATATCCCCCTCTCCCCCGCCCTCTCCCACGAGGGAGAGGGAGTTTCTTTCTGCGTCGCGGGACTAGGCACTGGCCAAGCTCCTGTGTGGCAATGAAAGCTTGGATCGACGATGAACCGCAACCCCTTCAGTTCCGACTGGTTGAGCGCCGATAGCGACGAGCGCATGCGCCCGCAGCGGGGGCTGTCGTATGTCGCGGGGCCGAGGGAGGACCCCCTGCGATTCATCACTATCCCGGCGCTGCTGGACGAAGCCGTCGCGGCACACGGCTCACGCGAGGCGGCCATCTTTGTGGCGACCGGCACGCGCTGGTCCTGGTACGACCTGCAGCGCAAAGCCGACGAGGTCGCTGCCGGCCTGCTGGCGCTGGGCATCAAGCGCGGCGACCGCGTGGGCATCTGGGCACCGAACCGCGAAGAGTGGCTGGGGCTCCAGTTCGGTACGGCACGCATTGGCGCAATCCTGGTCAACATCAATCCAGCCTACCGTGAATCCGAGCTGGAGTACGCGCTGAACAAAGTGCAGTGCCGGGTGCTGGTCATGGCGCGGGCGCTCAAGTCCAGCGACTACGTCGCGATCCTGCGCGGGCTCGCGCCAGAGATCGACCGGGCCCCCGCAGACGGCCGGTTGCGTTGCGAGCGCCTGCCGCGCCTGCGCCACGTGGTGCTGATGGGCGAGGGCCCCCCGCCGGCCGGCGTCACCAGCTTCAAAGCGTTCCTTCGTCTCGCGGGACCGGCGCAGAAGTCGCGGCTCGCCCCACTATCGGCAGCGCTCGACCCCGACGACGCCATCAACATCCAGTTCACGAGCGGCACCACCGGGGCACCCAAGGGCGCCACGTTGAGCCACTTCAGTGTGGTCAACAATGCGCGCTATGCGGCGCGCGCGATGCGGCTGAGCGAGCGCGACAGGCTCTGCATCCCGGTGCCGCTGTACCACTGCTTCGGAATGGTGCTCGGTGTGCTCGCCTGCGTGGCCGCCGGCGCGACGATGGTATTCCCGGCCCCGAGCTTCGACGCCGAGCAGACGCTGCACGCAGTCTCTGCGCATAGCTGCACTGCCCTGCACGGCGTGCCGTCCATGTTCATTGCCCTGCTCGAGCATCCGCGCCTGCGCTCGTTCGACGTTTCGGCGCTGCGCACCGGCATCATGGCGGGCGCGCCGTGCCCGATCGAGACGATGCGGCGTGTGGTCGCCGAGCTGCACATGGCCGAGGTCACCATCGCCTATGGCATGACCGAGACCAGCCCGGTGTCGTTCCAGTCCAGCGTGGACGATCCGCTGGAGCGCCGGGTGACCACCGTAGGCCGCATCCAGCCGCATGTCGAGGTGAAGATCGTCGATGACCAGGGCCGCATCGTTCCCGTCGGCAAGCAAGGCGAGCTGTGCACTCGCGGCTACCTGGTGATGCATGGCTACTGGGACGATCCCGAGCTCACGCGTGATGTCATCGACCCGGCAGGCTGGATGCACAGTGGCGATCTGGCGACCGTCGATGCGGCCGGCTACTGCAACATCGTAGGCCGCTTGGGGGACATGCTGATCCGCGGCGGCGAGAACGTCTACCCGCGCGAGATCGAGGAGTTCCTGCTGCGGCACCCCAAGATCCAGGCGGCCCAGGTATTCGGCGTCCCCGACCCGCGGCTGGGCGAGGAGGTATGCGCCTGGATCGTGCTCAAGCCCGGTGCGTCCATCAGCGCGGAGGAGATTCGCGCGCACTGCCAGGGCCGCATCGCGCACTACAAGGTCCCTCGCCACGTTCGCCTGGTGCCGGACTTCCCGCTCACGGCCACGGGCAAGCCGCAGAAGTTCGCCATGCGTGAAGCCATGATGCGGGAGCTGGAGGTGTAGGTTTGATCGGTTAGCAGGTACACTGGCGACTCTCAACGACCTACCCGTCGCACCACGTTGAGCGTCAAGCGCAAGTGACCTGCTTCACGGGCACATCGGCCTGGTGGCTCGGCGATGGCCTGAGTAGCAAGGCTGTTGGCATCGAGGAACTGGAGGACGAGCCCAGGACGTTTCGCTGCCAAAACGCCGTGACCCGTCCTTCCAGGGTGCAATCAGACCAGCAGGCTGTCGCCTCGCTGAGGTGAGCTGCTTCCGATCAATCCGTTCTCGCGCACTTCCACTGAGCTACTTGCGCTGAATCGGAATGGCAAATGGGCGAATGGGCGAAGCGGTTGCACCTCGCAGCTTCAGGGGGGAGGCAATGAACAGGAACTCGTACACCTGGTCCTTCGACAAGTCTTCCAACCACAGCGCTTCGAGGAGCGAGACCCCTCGTTCGGCTTGCAGATAGGTGTGTACAGGGACAAAGTTCTCAGGATCCGGGGAGGGGAAGCTCTCGACGCCGAAGTTATCCGCCCCCAGCAGCATCGCCTTTTGCCCTTCCACCAGCCACTGGGCCGCCTGGAGACTCAGCCCGGGTTGGTCCGCGAGACGGTACTTGGCTGGATCCGGCCAGAGCGTCATGACCCCGGTGCGCGTCAACACGACATCACCCGGTCGAAGCGTCGTGCCCTGCTTTTTTAGCGCATCCTCCAGGTCTGCTACGGTGATGGCATAGGAGGTGGGCAGGTGCGCCACGTTCTTGGACTTTGCCACGTCGATGAGCACGCCTCGGGCAATGATCGGCGGATACTTGTCCGCGCCGGACTTGGTCCATCCACGAACGCCAAGAGCGTCCTTGGCGCTGACCTGATTCCAGATCTTCCCGCGCAGGCCGAAGTGATTGAGAGTATCGATATGAGTACCGGTATGGGTATACAGAGAGATCCCGTCGCCGGAGTAGGACAGCAACTCCTTAGCGGGATCCGCGGCGGGCGTATGTGTCATGAAGATCTGAAAGGTAGGATCCCCAAATGGTGCGCAGCAGGTCGGCATCCCTACGAACAGATCCACGCCCAAATCGTAGACCTTGCCGCCCGTGATCTGCTTGAGAACGTCGAACCTCGAAGCATCGGTCATCATGTTGAGGGTGCCGATTTCGTCGGCTGGACCCCACGGACTCTTTGCCGCCACGTTCTTGGCGATCTGTGCGACGGCTTGCCCTGACGTGACTGCGAGCCCGACCGTACCCACAAGAGCTAGCACAGCGATCGTCGATTTCATAACTCGTCTCCTCCTCTCAGATAGGGATTGGTTCGGTGATTGTACCTGGGGTAATGCTCGGCGCTCAATTTGCTCAACTGGCCGTAGTTAACACACGGGCAAGCCGCAGAAGTTCGCGATGCGCGAGCGACGATGCGGGAGCTGGGTGGTCCCATGACGTCCTGTCAGGTGCCCGTGATCTCCCTCACCCGCTCGAAGAACGCCCGCTTGCGTTCGGTGTTCAGGCTCCAGGTGACCGGCGGGCTCTGGAAGCCGTCGGCGTACGGGTCGAAGTAGCCCCAGGAGGCATACTCACCGAGCGCGGCGAGGAAGTTGTAGTCAGCCCGGTCGAAGTCGAAGTGGTCGTCCTCGTTGAACAGAACAGGCTTGGCCACGTAGCCCGGCACCCGTCGCGTCATCCGCACCAGGTGCCGGATGCGGTGGGGATTGCTCTCGCCGTTGCCATGCAGCAGGAGAAAATCCGCGCATCGCGCGACCGTCTCGCCGGGCAGGCTGCGCCCGCGGTAGCTCGTGCTCGCAAGGAGCCGGCGGCCGCCCCGCACGATCGCCTGGGTCCGCTCGATCAGCTCGTGCTCGCGGGGCGGCGTGAGAATTGCGTGCGTGTAGCGCGGGAGGTCGCATTCGTTGGCGATCTCGATCAGAACGTTCCTGTAGCCGCGGTCCAGCACCCAGCCGACTGCATCGTCCACGGCGCGGATGACGGCGGTTTCGTCCCGCAGCCGGTAGTCCTGGCCGAAATAGAACAACCCCAGAATGACCACCATGCCGAGCCCGTCCGCCGTTTCCAGCACCCGTTCCAGGCGGGCAAGGTAGTCCGGCCGCAACCGGCCATCCGCCTCGTAGGCACAGTTGTGCCAAGGCTGCTCGGCGGAGTAGCCTTCCGGGCTGCCCCCTTGCAGGTTCAGCGTGAAGGCCAGCAGGCCGTGGGCGCGCCAATCCGCCATGGCAGCGCAGAACTCGCCGGTGTTCCGGTCGGGATCCCAACGGCCCGTGTCCGGATAGGCCCAGCGCGCCCGTGTGGCCGGGTCGCAGTCGTCGAAGATGCCCTGCACCATCCGACTGTTCAGCAGCAGCCCCTCGATCCGCAGGCCGCGCCAGCTTCGCCCGGCGTAAGTGGGCCGCCCGTTGACCCAGAAGGCATCGCCGACGATCGTGATTTCGGTGCGTCCGGGCACGGCAGAGTCCCCTCGAACGATAGTAGAGGATAGCTCATCGCCCGCCCCCGGATCGAGTCCAGGGCAGGCCCGCCCCAGGGGAGAGGGGTCGGCTCTGGATCTCGTTGGCCTTGTCCCATGCCGTGCGCAGGCGCTCGACTGCGGCCTGCCGGCCAATCATCCGCCGCCGTGGAACCGGCTGAGTGGGTGATTCGGGTGCCTGGCCTGGCTGCCCGCTCGCGACGATCTGCAAGTCTCGCGCGGAAGCCCGGCTCGCGGCGCCGAAAAAGCGGCCGCGGATCGGCTATCCTAAAGCACCAGGAGGACCCCAGCATGAACACGGCGCCGAACGATACCCCGCACGTCATCGCGCACCGCCTCGCCGCGGACGGCGCGATCCCCAATCACCCGCACTGGCCGCTGCTCGTGTACCCCGGGGTGGTCGCGATTGCTGGGGCGGATCCGGCCGCTGCGTTCGAGGCTGTGTTCGGCCGCAACCGCTGGCCTGCTGCGTGGCGCGACGGCGTGTTCCCTTTCCATCACTTCCACAGCAATGCGCACGAGACGCTCGGCGTCTACAGCGGCGAGGTAACAGTGCAGTTCGGCGGCGACGGCGGCGTCGTCGTCACGGCGCGGCCCGGCGACGTGATCGTGCTGCCCGCCGGTACCGGGCACAAGAAGCTCTCCTCGCGTGGTGCGCTCGGCATTGTGGGCGCCTACCCGGAGGGCCAGCATCCCGACATGTGCACGCCGCTGCTGTCGAACCCGCAGAGCAGCGCCGAGGCCGTGGCGCGCGTCCCGCTCCCCGAATGCGATCCTGTCTACGGCGCTGGCGGACCGCTCTTCACGCACTGGAGGTGATGAGCGCGTCCGTAGCCCGGTTGGGTCCTACGGTTCGCGCCTTTGGTCGATCACTTCGGTAGTACGCGCAACTGGAGTGGTTTGGCGCCGGCCCTGAGTGCCATGACCCTCGGAGGATTGGACCAAGTGCCCGGCATTCGAATGCCCTGTTTCTGGCCGACCGTGTATCCGGTTCAGTTTCCTATTCTTCGCGTGATGCAACTTGCATTGGCATTGACGCACGCATAAACCAAACACGGTTGGTCATGTCGTGGTCGAGACGATCGTTCGCCCCCCGGACCTTTCTCGTTTGTGGCCGGATTCGGCGGGGCGGCCGATCTCACTCGGCCGCGGGGGTCCGAGTCGGCACTGCAACGGCGAGCTCGCGGTTGCGCCTTGCCTCGGACACCAGCGGCGGACACACGTTCGCATCCTTGTGGATGACCTGGCAGTCGAGGCAATAGAAGCATTCGTCCATGTTGATTGCCCCGCTCGGCTCAATGGCCTGTATCGGGCAGCGCCTTGCGCACAGCTGGCAGGGGCTGCCGCATTCCGAGCGGCGCTTCAACGGCCTGAACCAGCGCAGCCGCAGCCGGCCGCCAATCGCCATCACCGCGCCAAGCGGGCAGAGAAACCGACAAAACGCCCGTTCGACGAACAAGCCGGCGGCGAGAACCACCAACGCGAACACCACGAATGGCCAAGTTCGATCCATTCTCAGCGAGATGACGGTCTTGAACGGCTCGATCTCAGCTGCGACCGCCATGGTCTGCAGTCCATGCAGGGCGGCGAGGGCCAGCACTGCAAGCGACACGTACTTCAAGCGCCACAACATACGATGAGCCCGGTACGACGGCGACCACTGGGGGAACGAGACGAGGCGGCCAAGTTTGGCCAGGAGCTCCTGCAGGGCGCCGAACGGGCACAGCCAGCCGCAGAATACGCCACGGCCCCAAACGAAGAAGCTTACGACCACGAACACCAGCAACACGCACAGCAACGGGTCGGCGAGGAGCAGGGCCAAGCCGTTGCCATTGATGAGCCCGCCCAACCACGCAAAGACGTTGATGATGCTTAGCTGGGCTCCCGCGATCCAGCCTATCCACACCAGCGTGAAGAGTAGAAAGCCGATGCGCAACGCTTGATAGAGACGAGCATGGCGCGTCAACCTGTCCAGCGCGATGAGCAGCACTGTGAGCACCAGTAGACCGAAGCCAAGCACGACAATGTTGTGCGCCTGTGCGCGCCAACTCTCTCGCCAAGGCGCCTCGAGCGCTTCCTGGGCAGACGGCTCGGCCGGTGGCAGTACGAATCGCGAGGGCAACTTATAGCTGAGCTTGAGCTCTCGCTTTTGCGCGCCAGAACCGGAGCCGTCGCCCACTACTATTACCAGCTGCCACGGCGCGAGAACATCGATCCCGCTCTGAGCCGGTATTCGGAAAAGGCCGATTTCGTCGAACTTCGGTGCCCCTTCGGCTGAGACGAACGGCAGATACAGATACTGTTTTGGCTCTCGCTGCAGCGCGAATGTGCGTGCACCCTGCTCGATCCGGATCCGATCGAACGTGCCCGTATCGAACACCTTGGTGCCGACGAAGGAGTAGGGTCCCTTCCCCATGAGCAGCACGATCAGGTCCTGCGGGCTATGCGGCGCGACGTTCTCGCCGTAGCGCATGGCGCCGAGAAGATTGCGACCGATCGAGGCGGGATTGACCACGGCCGCATAGAGATCGAGCGCGACATCCTGGCTACCTGTGCCCGCCTTGCCGCCTTCGTGAATCTGCATTCGCTCTACTGCACCAGCCGCGGTAAGCTCCGACCAGGTCAAGGGTTGGAAGCTCGCGATATCGACCATGGCGGCCGACGCGGCGCCAGCCCCAAGTCCACGAGAGCGGGCCACCAAGCGGGCACTCTGAATAATGGCATTATTGAACGCCCGTGCACTCACCGTCGCCGAGCTGATACCGTCGATACCGCCCGGCGTGCCGCGGCCGGAGAGCGAAATTGAGCCACTCGGGTCAAGACCGGCGTACTGCTTCATGAAATGCGTGAACCGCGCAGCCACGGTGCTGTAGTCCATGATTATCGGCTCAACGTGCTTCACGACTACAACGCCGACGATCTTCCCCTGCAGATCCAGTCCGACCACGAAGTTGAACGGCGCGCCGGAGAAGCCAACGACATCTGTCAGTTCAGCGGTAGAGAACAGAAAGCCGATGGGGCCCCCGGTGCCGTAGACAGGTACGGCTGGCGGCTTTCCCGACAGTGGGCGGGTGTAGGTCGCCTCCGGGAACAGGCGCTCGATCGTGTCTTTCTTCAACCAGTCAGGCTGCTCCCCCGCAGACGCGGACCCGGGGACAGCGAGGAGCGCGAGATATACCACGAAGACGAGGGCCGCGATGGTGAGACTCACAGGGCGCACGGCCTGTGGGTGCCTCGGCTCGTCGCTTGACCACTTGATACGCACGATCTGTCCCGGTCTCATGACAACTGCGTGCTAGCCAAGGAGGTGGCTACGGAGCGCGTCGGTGATACGGACATCAAACGTGGGCCCGGAGGCCGTCACGAGCAACGCCGCGAGACCGCGCGCTTGCGCCAACGAGTACCCTCGCTCCGATCCGAGGACTACCAGCGCCGTCGCCCATGCGTCGGCTTCGATCGCCGTATCAGCGACCACGCTCACCGCCATGGGCGGATGTTCGACCGGCCGCGCCGTCGTGGGATCGATAATGTGCGAATAGTGCCGTCCATCCTGCTCGAAGAAGTCTTTGGTCGTGCCGGAGGTGCAAATCGCCCGGTTCTCGAGGACGACGGTCTCTCCAAGGACGCGTCGACCCTCCACCGGCCGCTCGATGCCGACCCGCCAGGGTCTTCCCGCCGCCGTGGTGCCCCTGGCCCGGAACTCTCCACCGATTTCCACCAGGTAGTCGTGAACACCCTGGCCATCCAGGATCATGGCCACGCGATCGACACCGTACCCCGGGGCAATTGCGCCCAAGTCAACTTGGGTGCGACTGTGTCTCTTTCGGATCGTACCGGCGGATGGGTCGGTTTGCACGTGCTGGTAGCCGACGCTTTCACGAACCCGCTCGATGAGGGCGTCATTCGGAACGCGTTGGGTACGGTACTCCGGACCGAATCCCCAGAGATCGACCAGCGGTCCGACCGTTACATCGAACGCACCCTGAGTCGCGGTGCTGATCCGCGATGCGCTATCGAGCACCTCGAACAGGCCCCGTGACGCCCGCGCCCAATGGAGATCTTGTCGCCTGTTGAATTCCGACAGCTCCGACCGAGGGTCGAAGGTGGACATCGCCCGATTGATCGCGGCCAGCTCGGCCTCGATAAGCTCCACGAGCCCTGTCCGCGCAGCATCGTCGATCGACGCCGCCAACTCTACAGTGTAGCTCGTGCCCATGGTAAGACCGCGAATCGTCGCGTGAGCCGGCCGAGCGCATGCTGCTACAGAGCTCGCCGCCAGTAACGTGATGAACGTGCGACGTTTCATGCCCCCATCCTCAGGCCCGCTGTTTCCGTAACAATTTATTCGCCGTGAGCCGACGGCGTTTGCCAGTGTCCGGGAGCTAGACGGTTTGCCGTATCTCAGACTATCAGACTATAGGAAGTATAAACGGGATCGCACCGCGCTGTCCCCTCATGCTTGCTCACGTCGCTGCTGCTTGCTACGTGCCTACCAGCAAGTGTCCGAGCAGCCCGGCCAGTGCCTTCTCGGACTGCTGGCGAATATGGAACAGCCGTGCAGCGGGCGCCGTGGCGCGGCGGTTCGGCGAATCGGCGCTCAGCTGGGCCCACAGGCGCATCAAGGCCGCCTCCAGGAATGCGCGGTCCGTAGTCTCGTCCACCAGGAATACCACCCGCCTTAGATCCACGCCATCGAGCAATTGCCCCAGCTCGTACAGGCAACCTTGGTTCGACGGGGAGAAGCTACGCAGGTCCATCAGCACTGAATCGCTCGCTGCGGCCACGCGCTGCATGGTCATCTGCCAGGTATTTGCACGGCAGAAGAATTCGTTGATGCGGTAACGCCCGTCCGGGTCAGCCGCGGCGTCCATCGCTGCGATCCTACGGTCGAGATCGGGCCTCCCGCCGACGAACTGACGTCCGAGCCGGCCGCTGAGGAACTCGAGGAACTCGTGCGGCTCCACCGTGGTGGTGACCAGATCGGGGCCGGCGATCATGCTGATGCTGCCCGCCGACTGCCAGTGCTTGCGCAGCTTGTCGAACAGTTGCTCGCTGCGCTTGCCCAGCCGGAACACCCGCAGCAGCAGCAACGTCCTGGGCAGGCCGGCTTGATTCCGCGTCAGGCGGAACCCGAGCAGGGCCACCGCCTTCCAGGCCGCAAACGCCACCAGCCCCGTGAGGATCCACAGCGCGCCTTCGAAAGCGAGGCCAATCGACTGGACGACTGCGAACAACAGGAAGATCGAATCGATGGTGATGGACTGGTCGCTGAACTTCTTGGCCTCGTAGCGCCGGCCGATCCAGCGCAGCAGCGGCCAGCCGAGCGCGGCGAAGGCGGCGGTTCCGAGCAGGATCATGCCGATGAACACACCGGTCGCGCTCAGGCCGAGCCCAAAGCCGATTCCGGCGATCTTACGCAGCACGGCTGCGTTGCCAGCGGCCACCGACAGCAGTGTCTGTGAGCCAATCGCCACCATCAGCAAAAAGGTCAGCACCAACGGGCCGACTGCTCGGATCGGTCGCAGCAGAAACGTCATCAGCAGGATCGACTCGGCCCCGTTCGTCAGCACCCAGTACAGGGGCAGCTGCAGCAGACCGAGGTCCGGATTGCGCTCGACGGCTACCACCATGAGTGCGGCGAACACGCCGAAATAGACGCCAAGGACCTGCCAGCGCCGTGAGCGGTCGTAGGCGGCCACAAGCAGCACTGCCAGCACCCCGGGCCAGAAGTAGGTCCAGGACAGAATCGAGAGCTTGGTCCAGACCACCGCCGGGTCCCGAGTGGCGAGCATCCATCCTGCGGTCATCACCACGGCGTACGCGATCCCCGCGCACGCATACACCGCAGCGCAACGCCACGGTCCGCGGACAGCCTCTCGCAAGACACCTGCATCGGCCGCTGTGGCGATGACCGCCTGGCCCTCCTCCACGCTCTCGATGTTGAGGGGAGCGACAACCGGGTGGCGCAGCGCTTCCGGCGCCGGCTGCGGCGCAACGGCGTCCGCTGAGGCGTCCATCCCTGCGAGCACCGACCTGCGATACAGCCGCAGCAGGAAGAAACACACCGGAAGCGACAGCGCGGCCGCCAGGAGCACTACAAAGGGCAACACGCCGGTCAGAGCGACTGTCGTAGAGATGCCGGTCGATTCGCTGTTCATGACTCTCGGCGTCGTGGATTCATGACTGCCTGGAGCAACCCAAAGGCGCTCCCGCCCGACTCGGCACAGCGGTAGTAGCCGCTGCACATCGAGCAGCTCTATCCATTGGCTCCCCAGCCACTCGGTGGAAAACGCAGGCTACACCAGCGGGATGAAATCGTATTCGCCGATACCCTGCAGAACCAGGAACGTGGCGGAGCTGTCGCCGCCGTTGGTCACCAGGTGGGGGCGCCGGGGCTTTACCGAGTACGTGTCACCGGGCCCGAGGCGCACCTCCTCCTTCGGCTCGCGCAGGAACAGTCTGAGGTGTCCGTCGATGACGTAGAAGGTATCCTGGACATTGGTGTGAAGATGCCAGGGCACCTTCTGGGTCGGAGAAATCCGCAGCTCGGTGATGCGGAAACCGGGCCGCGCGGCGTGCTCGGCCCGGTGCTCGACTTCGTAGAGATGGCTGCCGTCTTTCATGGCTTCTCCATTGATGGCTGATTCGGTAGCCCGCCCCGTCCGCCCCCTCTCCCCAACCCTCTCCCACAAGGGGAGAGGGAGTGTTGCATCTCGGTCGAGGGCTCGCGCGCCTCCGCGGTCGCATCCCCGCCCAGCGGGGCCCCTGCTCCGCGCTCCGACGCGCCCTCTCCCACACGGGGAGAGGGGGTGTTCGGTGGTACTCCTGAAGTCACCGATACAGGTCACTAGCTAGCCGTGGATGCGGCTCTAACCCTTGCGCTCCAGCTGCGCGCGCAGAGCGGTCTTGAGTACTTTGCCGTAGTTGTTCTTTGGCAAATCCTCCACGAAGACATAGCGCTTCGGGCGTTTGTAGCGGGCGATGTTGTCCAGGCACAGCGAATCAAGCTCCTCCGCCCGGATCGGTACACCGGATAGTGAGACTACGAAGGCCACGACTTCCTCGCCCCACTCCGGGTGCGGGGCGCCGACCACGCTCGCCTGGGCCACGGCCGGATGTCGCAGCAGCACCTCTTCGATCTCGCGCGGGTAGATGTTCGACCCGCCGGAGATGATCATGTCCTTGGAGCGGTCCTTGAGCGTGACGAAGCCGCGCGCGTCCCGGCTGCCGAGGTCGCCGGTGTGCAGCCAGCCCCCACGCAGCGCGGCCTGGCTGGCAGGGGGGTCCATCCAGTAGCCTTGCATCACGCAGTCGCTGCGGGTGGCGATCTCGCCGATCTCGCCCTCGGGGACCTCGCAGTCGTGGGCATCGACCACACGCACTTCCGCGCCCGTGCGTGGGCCGCCGGCGCTTGCCAGGGTGTCGAAGTCCCCGGCCGTGAAGGCTTGCGCGTGCTCGCGCTTGCCCAGTCCGGTGATGGTCATCGGGCTCTCGCCCTGGCCGTAGACCTGGTACAGGCGCGGCCCGAACCGCTGCAGCGCCCGTTCCAGGTCCGACAGGTACATCGGCCCGCCGCCGTAGATGATGGTCTTGAGGTTGGCGAGCCGGGCCTGCGGCGCACCCCCGTCATCGAGCATGCGTGCGACCATCGTGGGTGCCGCAAAGAACGACACGTTCGCGTATTGCTCGATCATTTCGAACATATCGGCGGGCGCGAAGGAGGCCGCGGGCGTGATCACGTTGTGGGATGCCTTGGCTACGTGAGCCAAGGCGTACAGGCCCGATCCGTGCGAGAGCGGCGCGGCGTGGACGATGGTGTCGCGCTCGTCGAGCGGGTCGATGTCCGCGTAGTAGGCGTGCGTCATGAACTGCAGGTTGCGCTGGGTGAGCGTCGCGCCCTTTGGCCTGCCGGTGGTGCCGCTGGTGTAGAACAGCCACGCCGGATCCGTGGGTTCCCCGGGGTGGACCGGCATCGGCGCCTCGCCGGCCATCTCCTCGAACAGTGCTGTGTCGGCTGCCAGGAGGAGGATGTCATCGCTGGGCAGCTCGGCGCGGATGCCGGGGCATAGGGTCGGCGAGGCGAAGCAATGGCGCATGCCGGCGTTGTCGAGGATGTAGGCGAGCTCGCGCGGATGCAGCTTGGTGTTCATCGGCACCGCACACAGGCCGGCGTGCCAGCAGGCGTACAGAAGCTGCAGGAAACCGGGATGGTTGTGCATCGCGATGCCGATGCGATCGCCGGTGCGTGCACCGGTACGTCGCAGGAAGGCTGCCGTACCGGCCACGCGGCGGCTCAGCTGCGCATAGTGCCAGGTGGTCGCGCCCTGAGTTACCGCGAGCGCCGCCGGCTGGCGGGCGGCGGCGGCATGCAGCATCGAAGCGAGGTTCATTTCAGTCCAGAGCAGCCACAGAGAACACACAGAGCACAGAGAGAGTTGAGTAGTCCGCGATTGCAACCTGGCTCATCCTGGGAGTGATGCGCGTGCGGCATATGAGCCAGTCGTCTGTCTCTGAGTCCTCTGTGAGCTCTGTGGCCGTTCTTGTTCCTGCAGTACCGGCCCGCTTCGCAATCAGTCAGCCGGTGCACTGAGCGTGCGCGCCACCTCCAGAGCGTGGCCGTTTGCGCGCGCCAGGTAGATCGGATAGCTCAAGCTGTCGTTGCCGCGCCAGACCGCCCCGCGCGCACTGCAGAAGTGGATCGGCTCGCCGGGGACGATGGGGCGGTCGCCACGGCCCAGCAGGGCGCGCAGAAAATGCACGCCCTCGTAGGTGGACTGGCCGAGTGCGTTGAGCGTCGGCGCCCGGGCGCCGAGGCTGCTGCGGTAGCGCTCCTGGAATGCCAGGTTGGCGTCGGTGGCGAGCGCCGCGAAGTAGGAGCCGGCGACGTAGAGCTCCTCGGTGAGGTCGGCGCCGATCGCGAGCAGCTCGTTCTCCTCGATCGCGCACGACAGCCGGCGGATCCGGCCCGCCAGGCGGTATGCCGCAAACGCCCGGTTGAAGTCGATCGCATCCTGTCCGATCAAGGACAGCAGCACGACTTGCGCGTCGCTGCGATCGAGCTGTACGACCGTCGGCTCGTAATCGTCGCAGCCCAGCGGGAGGAAGGACTCGTGCACCACTTCGCAACCCAGGCGCGCGAGCGCGCTGTGCGCATAGCGGTGCGAGACCCGCGGCCACACGTAGTCGTTGCCGATCAGGGCCCAGCGGGTCGGGGAGCGGTGTTCGCTGAGCGCCGTCAACGCGGGAACGAGCTGGTGCAACGGCGTCTCGCCGATGGTGTACACACCCGGATGTCGCTCCCCGCCTTCGTAGAGCGGCGTGTAGACGTACGGGAGCTCGGCCCCCGAGCACGGGCAACAGAGACTTGCGCACGCTGCTCAAGTGCATGCCGACCACCGCGTCGATGGCCCGATCGGCCAGCAGCTTGGCCGCCGAGGGCAGCAGGCCGGTATTCTCGCTGGCGGCGTCGACCACGAGCAGCGACACCTCCCGCCCCTCGACTCCGCCGGCGCGATTGAGCTCGTCTGCCGCCACCCGTGCACACGCGATGGTGGAGGGGCCCCAGATCCCGGCCGCGCCGCTGGTCGGCACGAACAGGCCGACCCGCAACGGGTCGTGCGCCCGGGCCAGCCGGTGCTGTGGCAGCCGCGGGCGCCGGTCCACGGCACGAAACAGGCTGGTCAGGGGATTGCCCCCGGGAGCCTCGAAACCGTGTACAACCTGTGCGATCATGGACGTGAGCCCGACGTCCCGGCGGGCGCGAGGGGCAGCGCCGGCCGGTTCGATCAACAGGAATGCCTCCTATAATAGGGCAAGTTCATCCTGGCGATAGCGACGCGTGGACCAGCCACCGATCACGACCTCCCTGACCTATCTGCTGGCACAAGCCAACCGCGTGGTGAGCGCCACGCTCGAGCGGCTGCTCGCCCAGGAAGGCGCGACCATCGAGCAGTGGCGCGTCCTCGAGGTGCTCTCCGATGAACAGGGCCGGTCCATGGGCGAGCTCGCCCAGCTGGTGCTCATGAACCATCCCGCCCTCACCAAGCTGATGGACCGGATCGTAAGCCGCGGCTGGGTGCATCGCGCTGCCGACGCGGCGGATAGCCGCAAGGTGCTGGTCTTCATCACCGATCAAGGACTGGAGTTCGGCGTGCGCCTGCGCGAGCGGGTGGCGGAGTATCACGACGCCATCGATGCCGGCGATCGTCGCACGCAGCAATTGAAGCGTCTGCTCGGAACGCTCATCCGCGGCCACGAGTAGCCTGCGTACCGGCGCGGGGAGTCCCACAGGGTCTGGCGTCCCCGGCCAGACTTCGTCCGCCATTCGTGGTGAGAGGTGCCCTGCAAAATGACGCGAGCCAGATTGATCCTGCTGATCGCGATTGCCGCCGCGATCGTGGTATTTCTCGCCTTCGACCTCGGGCAGTACTTCAGCCTGGCGTATTTCAAGGCGAAGCAGGCCGAGATCATCGCGTTTTATCACACGCATCCGTGGCAGACTGCACTCGCCTTCTTCGCGGTCTACGTTGCAGTAACCGGGCTTTCCCTGCCGGGCGCGGCGATCATGACGCTGGTGGCGGGGGCCATTTTCGGCCTGCTCTGGGGCACGCTCATCGTGTCGTTCGCCTCGAGCATCGGGGCGACGCTGGCGTTCCTGGCCTCCCGGTTCCTGTTTCGGGACGCCGTGCAGAGCAGATTCGGCGACCGTTTGCGCGCGATCAACGCCGGGGTGCAGCGCGAGGGCGCGTTCTACTTGTTCACGCTGCGGCTCGTCCCGGTGTTTCCGTTCTTCGTGATCAACCTGCTCATGGGGTTGACCCCCATCAAGACCCGGACCTTCTACTGGGTGAGTCAGGTCGGCATGCTGCTGGGCACCATCGTATACGTGAACGCGGGCACCCAGCTCGCGCAGATCGAATCCCTCAAGGGCATCCTGTCGCCGGCCCTGCTGATCTCCTTCGGGCTGCTCGGCATCTTCCCGCTGATCGCCAAGAAAATCGTGGACTGGATCAAGGCGCGCAAGGTCTACGCGAAGTGGACGCGGCCGGCACGGTTCGAACGCAACCTGGTCGTGATCGGTGCAGGCTCGGCGGGGCTCGTGGCCGCCTACATCGCGGCGGCGGTCAAGGCGAAGGTGACGCTCATCGAGAAGCACAAGATGGGTGGCGAGTGCCTGAATACCGGCTGCGTGCCGTCGAAGGCGCTGATCCGCTCGGCCAAGCTGCTTTCGCATATCCGGCACGCAGCCAACTACGGCATTCGGGCGGCGCAGGCCGAGTTCGACTTCGCCGAGGTCATGGCGCGGGTGCACAAGGTCATCCGGGCCATTGAACCGCATGATTCGGTGGAGCGCTACACCGGCCTCGGGGTGGAGGTGATCGAAGGCGAGGCGAAGATCACGTCCCCCTGGACGGTGGAAGTGCGCAGCGGTGCGCAATCGCGCACTCTGACGACGCGATCGATCGTCATCGCGGCGGGCGGGCAGCCTTTCGTGCCGCCGATCCCCGGCATCGAGGAAGTCGGGTACGTGACCTCGGAGACGCTCTGGAACCTGCGCGCCTTGCCCAGGCGGTTGGTGGTGCTGGGAGGCGGCCCGATCGGCTGCGAGCTGGCGCAGGCTTTTGCGCGGTTCGGCGCACAGGTCACGCAGGTGGAGATGCTGCCCCGCATCCTCGTACGCGAGGATCCCGAGATCTCCGCAGATGGTGGCGCAACGCTTCCGCGAGGACGGCGTGAACGTTCTGGTCGATCACAGGGCCAAGCAGTTCGTGTTCGACAACGGCGAGAAGGTGCTGATCGCCGAGCATGCCGGCGCCGATGTCCGGATCGCGTTCGACACGTTGCTGGTGGCCGTCGGGCGCGTCGCGAACACCAAGGGCTACGGCCTGGAGGAGCTGGGGATCGGGACCACCGGGCAGCGCACAGTGGAGACCAATGAGTTCCTCGAGACCATCTACCCGAACATCTACGCATGCGGTGACGTGGTCGGGCCGTTCCAATTCACCCACACCGCCTCGCACCAAGCCTGGTACGCGTCGGTGAACGCGCTGTTCGGCAAGCTCAAGCGGTTCCGCGCGGACTACTCGGTGATTCCGTGGGCCACTTTCACCGACCCCGAGGTGGCGCGCGTGGGCCTGAACGAGACCGAAGCGAAGGAGAAAGGCATCCCCTACGAGGTCACCACCTACGGCATGGACGATCTGGACCGCGCCATCGCCGACGGGGAAGCGCACGGGCTGGTGAAGGTGCTGACCGTGCCCGGCAAAGACAAAGTGCTCGGAGCCACAATCGTGGGTGAGCACGCGGGCGACCTGATCGTCGAGTACATCACCGCCATGAAGCACGGCATCGGATTGAACAAGATCCTGGGCACCATCCACATCTATCCCACGCTGGCCGAGGCCAACAAGTACGCCGCCGGCAACTGGAAGAGGGCGCACGTCTCACCCAAGACATTGGAGTGGCTGGGCCGGTATCATGCCTGGATGCGGGGTTAGTCAAGTGCATCTAACACAGAGGACACAGAGGGCACAGAGGAAACCGGAAAGCGTGACGATGAGTTTGCTCGGAACTTTGCGCGACCTGCTGGCGCCACGAATCGCCCGGTGCAGGGATCGGTAAAGGTTTCCTCTGTGTTCCTCTGTGTCCTCTGTGGTGGATGAGGTTTTCGCCTTGGACAGAGTATCTCGTCATCATTCCGACGCTGAACGAAGCAGCGAACATCGAAGCGGCGCTGACGCGCCTGCAGCCGTGGCGCGCGCGCGGCCACGAGGTGATCGTTGCCGACGGCGGCAGCGAGGATGGCACTCCCGATCTGGCGCGCCCGCTGGCCGATCGCGTTGTCGCTGCCCCGCGCGGGCGCGCACATCAGATGAACGCCGGAGCGCGCCAGGCGCAGGGCGACGTATTGCTGTTCCTGCATGCCGACACCATGCTCCCGGAGCACGCAGACGGTCTCATCCTGGGCGGGCTCGCGGGGAGCGATCTGGCATGGGGCCGGTTCGATATCCGCATCGATGGGCGGCACCGGTTGCTGGGGATCGTGGCCTGGTTCATGAACCACCGCTCGCGTCTGACTTCGGTGTGCACCGGCGACCAGTCCATCTTCCTGCGCCGCGATCTGTTCACCCGCCTGGGCGGGTATCCGCCCATCGAGCTGATGGAGGACATCGCGCTGTCCAAGCTGCTGCGACGCCGCTCCCGGCCCCTGCGCATCGCCGAGCCGGCGCTGACCTCCGCGCGCCGCTGGGAAGCTCGTGGTGTGTGGCGCACCGTGCTGCTGATGTGGTGGCTGCGTCTGCGCTACTTCCTCGGTGCGTCGCCGGCGCACCTGCTGCGTGTCTACGAAGACATGCGCCGCTGATCGCCGACCCGTGAGCTCCATGCTGCGGCGGTGGCGCGGGGACCGGGCGTGAGCGGTCCACACATGCAACGCTGGCTGGTTCAGGTGTTCGCCAAGGCGCCGCTGCCGGGGCAGGTCAAGACGCGCTTGATTCCGGTGCTGGGAGCGCAAGGAGCAATGGAGCTGCATTGCCGGCTGGTGCGTCATACGCTGGCCACGGCGGCGTTCGCGCGTGTCGGCCCACTCGAGGTGTGGACGACGGCGCCCGGAGAGCACGCGTTCATCCAGAGCTGCAAGCGTGTCCTCGGGGTGGACGTGCGCCTGCAGCCCGAGGCAGACCTGGGTGCACGCATGCTGGCTGCCGCCGAAGACGGCTTGCGACGCGCTGCGGGCGTCATCATCGTTGGCACAGACTGCCCGACGATGCATCTCGACGATTTGCGCGCGGCCCGCGACGCGCTGGCGGCGGGCGACGATGTCGTGCTGGGTCCGGCGGAAGACGGCGGTTACTGGCTCATCGGGCTGGCACGTTGCGATCCGGCGCTGTTTGCGGGCATCGCCTGGAGCACCGCCGCCGTCCTCGATGCCACACGCGAGCGCCTCGAGGCGCTCGGATGGCGGTGGTCCGAGCTGCCCACCCGCTGGGACGTGGACCGTCCCGAGGATCTGGCCCGGCTCTCGGCGCTGCCTTCGCTGTCGGCGCTCGTGGTGGGTCTCGCCGGGTATCCCGCGCCGGCGTGAACCTGCTCCGCAGAGAACTGGCCACAGCAACCCGACGGAGTCTCAGCGGGCGGTGTGGAAGAAACTCCCTCTCCCCTTGTGGGAGAAGGCTGGGGAGAGGGGGACTGGTTCTTGAGAGCAACTCAGCCGAAGGCTGGCAAGCACTTTGGAAAGGGATTCTTTCCCTGATGAGACGCCAACACCACACCGCCCCGTCGCCTGCGGCGCCACCCCGCCTCGTGAGTGGCGGGGAGAAGAACGTCCCCTCCTGCCGGAGGAGGGGTGGCACGCGCAGCGTGACGGGGTGGTGGGAGTTTGCCCAAGCGAGGTGGCACTCGAAGCGAGAGGGCGCGCGCTTTGCGCATCGCCTGCTCGCCGCGCAGCTTGCTGCGCTCTCGAGAAGCGATCCCCCTCTCCCCAACCCTCTCCCACGAGGGGAGAGGGAGTTTTCTTCAAACCGGCAGCAGGACCGCCAGCTGAGTTGCTCGGTGTCTGATCCACTGCCCCCAGGATGAAGCGCCTGGTCCTGGTCGGCGGGGGCCACAGCCATGTCGAGGTCCTGCGCCGCTTCGCCCTCGAGCCCGTGGCCGGAATCGAGCTCGTCCTGGTCAGCCCGGGCCGCTTCACTGCCTATTCGGGCATGCTGCCCGGGCTGGTGGCGGGGCACTACACCTTCGCGCAATCCCACATCGACCTGGAAAGTCTGGCGGCGTGGGCCAAGGCCCGCTTCCTCGATGACCGCGTAACGGGTCTCGACCTGCAGGCGAAGCGGGCTCGATGCGAGGGCGCACAGGCGCTGGACTACGATCTCATCTCGCTCGACATCGGCTCGACGCCGCCGGTGGCCGACATCCGCGGTGCGCACCGTTTTGGCATCCCGGTGAAGCCGGTCGAACGTCTTCTCGCCGCATGGCGCGACATCCTGGCCGATGCAGGTCGCGCCGCGTCCTCAACCTGGTGACCGTAGGTGGCGGCGCCGGTGGGGTCGAGCTCACCCTGGCGATGCAGCACCATGCGCGGCAGGCGGGGGCACGCGCGGCCTTCTGCGTGGTAACCGATTCAGACACGATCCTGCCCGGGCACGCGGCCGGCGTGCGGCGGCGGATGGAACGCGTGATGCGCGCCCGCGACGTGGCTTGCCATGTGCGCAGCCGCGTGACCGAAATCGACGCAGGGCATCGCGCGGCTGGCGGGCGGGCACTCGATCCCTGCGGATCACGTGGTCTGGGCCACCGGTGCCAGCGCGCCCGCCTGGCCGCGTGAGGCCGGGCTCGCGACCGATCAGCACGGCTTCGTCCTGGTGGGCGAGACGCTGCAGTCGCGTTCGCACCCGGAGGTGTTCGCGGCCGGCGACGTAGCGACGATGGAGCGGCATCCGCGTCCCAAGTCGGGAGTGTATGCGGTGCGGCAGGGGCCGCCGCTGGCGGAGAACCTGCGGCGCGCGCTTACCGCAGCGCGGCTGGAGCCTTATCTGCCGCAGCCGATCGCCCTGGCCCTCATCAGCACCGGGGACCGGCACGCGATCGCCTCCTGGGGCCCGATCGCCTGGGGAGGTGACTGGGTCTGGCGCTGGAAAGACCGCATCGACCGCCGGTTCGTGGACAGATACCGGCGCTGATCTTCGAGCTCGGTCAGCGCGGCTGCAGCAACTCGGCTTGGACTGGATGCGCCCGGGCCCGCACCTCGATGCGCTCGATGTGCACGAGCGGAACCAGCAACCACACCGCCGCCGTCGCGATGGTGGAGATCATCACCAGCCACGTGTAGGCCGTCGGACCCTCCCCGAGCACGGTGTACAGATAGGCGCCGACGTTCTGCGCAGCCTGTGTGCCCAGGTTGAAGACGGACATGAGCAGCGCGAAGAAGGTCGCCTCGACCCGGCCGGGGCACGCCTTCGCAGCGAGATCCAGAAACGCAAGTGTGGTGATCATGCCGGTGACACCCCAGGCGATATGGATCGCCAGCGCCGAGGTCGGGCCGCGATAGAGGAGGTACGCGAGCGTGGCCAGCACCGACACGCCGATCGCAATGTTGATGAGGCGGCGCAACGGCATCAGCCGCGACAGCGGTGCGTAGATGAATGCGCCGGCCACGCTGGCGGCCGAGCTGATCGAAGCGAGGACGCCGATGTACTGCTGGCTGAAGCCGAGCACGTCGGTCTGGTAGTACAGGAACGCTGGACCGAACGAGGGGCTGAAGTTGAACAGGAAGATGAAGCCCGCCACCAGCCACACCGAGCGCTCTCCCAACCCCGCGCGCACCGCGGTCCAAGTCTGGAGGAACTCCGCGCCCTCTTTGCCTGCACGCTCCTCGCGCACGAAGAACGCCGCCATGAGCAACACCGTGAAGGGGAACACGGCGGCGACGATGAACGCAGCGTGCAGGTCGCGATGTTCGGCGAAGTGCCCCCCCAGCAACCCCACCAGGATCGAAGCACAGGTGACCGCCGCCCATTGAACCGATTGAAACGCTCCCGTCAGCCCGCGCGGCTTGCCCTTCTCCACCATCAGCGCGTCGGTGAGCACATCGTTGAAGGCCAGGCCCAGGCCCATCGCCGCGTAGAGAAGGACAAGCCCCCAGTAGCCAGGCTGCGCCGACAGGCCGGCAACCAGACCCGCCGCGCAGGCCAGGGCCGATGTCAGCAGGAGATAGCTCTTGCGCCGCCGCCCGAACAGCGGCAGGAAGTCCGAGATCAGCCCGTACAGCGGCTTGATGAACCAGGGGATCGACGCCAGGAGAAAGAAGTTCGCGACCCGGTCGGCCGTGAGGCCCTGATCCTTGAACTCGATGGCAATGACCTGGTCGGGCAGCCCGTACATGCCCTGGGCGAAGTAGACCACGCCGAACAGGACCGCGAGGCGGCGGGCCTCGGGGGTGTGGAAGGGGTGCAGGCGCCGCAGCCAGTCCTTCATGCGCGGATCATACAACCCCCGGGGCCAGCCATAGTGAGTGGATGCTCGTGTTGTGCGAATCAATCCGCGGCGTGCGATATATTGGACGCAGGGCAAGCCCACCCGCACAATCGTCCCTGAGACAACCCTGGAGCCAACGATCCATGCCAGCTCACGACTTGCGGCCCTTCCACCTCGCCGTGCCCGAATCCGTTCTGGAGGACCTGCGGCAACGTCTGTCGCGTACGCGCCTGCCCGACGAGCCGCCACTGGAACCCTGGTCCACCGGCACCAGCGTCGCCTACCTCAAAGGGCTGCTCGACTATTGGCGCGACGGCTTCGACTGGCGCGCCCAGGAAGCAAAGCTCAACGCTTTTCGCCAGTTCACCGTGCCGCTGGCGGGCATCGACCTGCACTTCATCCACGAGCAAGGCAAGGGACCCAGGCCCATGCCGCTGCTGCTGTCGCACGGGTGGCCGGGCTCGGTCATCGAGTTCTACAAGGTGCTGCCGATGCTGACCGATCCGGCGCGCTTTGGCGCAGATCCGGCGGATGCGTTCACCGTCGTAGCGCCCTCGCTGCCCGGTTATGTGTTCTCGTTCAAGCCGGGCCAGAGGCGCCTCAGCGTGGAGCAGATCGCCGAGGTGTTCGCCGAGCTCATGAGCAGCGTGCTGGGCTACGAGCGCTTCGGCGCGCAGGGAGGCGACTGGGGCGGCTTCGTCTCCTCACGGCTGGGCTATGCGTTTCCGCAACGCTTGATCGGCATCCACCTGAACATGCTGGCCATCCGCCGCGATCCGAAGATGCTGGCCGACCCCACGCCCGAGGAGAAGGTCTTCCTGGACCAGCTCAGCTATTGGCTGAAAGAGGAAACCGGGTACCAGTGGATCCAGGGGACCAAGCCCACCACGCTTGCTTTCGGCTTGACCGACTCGCCGGCGGGGCTGGCCGCCTGGCTGGTGGAGAAGTTCCGCAGTTGGACCGACGGCGACGGCAACCCTGAGAGCGCGCTGACCCGCGACGAGATGCTGACCGACATCATGCTGTACTGGGTCACCGGCGCCATCGGCTCCTCGTTCTGGCCCTACTACGCCCGCATGCACGGGGCGTGGCCGATCCCCGAAGGATCGACGGTCGACGTGCCGACCGGCTACGCCGAGTTTCCCAGGGAGATGCTGCGGCCGCCGCGCTCGGTCGCGCAGCGCATGTACACGAACATCCGGCGCTGGACGGTGATGCCGAAGGGCGGCCACTTTGCGGCGCTGGAGCAGCCGGAGGCGCTGGTGCGAGAGGTGCGGGAGTTTTTCCGGCCGTTGCGGTGACGCTGGCGCGGTCCCGCTTGCAGCGGCCCACCAGCAGGGGAACGAGCTTTCACCTTGCCGGCGTCACGTCTCCCGGCGCTCAGGCCGGCTGCTCGAGGGTAGGCGCGCTGTCCTGCAGGGTCAGCCGGCGCATGTCGCGCTTGAACTGCTGATCGTCGAAAGGCCGCGCGCGGTGCATCGTGCAGCGGTTGTCCCAGATCACCAGATCATGCCGCCGCCAGGGGTGGCGATACACGAACTCGCGCTGGGTGGCGTGCTCGGTGAGATCCCGGATCAGCGCCAGCGCCTCGGGGCGCGGCCAGCCGTGGATCGAGCCGATATGCGCGGACAGGTAGATGCTGCGGCGCCCCGACCCCGCATGCCTGCGCACCAGACGCTGCGGCACCGGAGCGAAATCGCGCCGCTCTTGCTCGGTGAACGCGTCGAACCCGAGCAGGGCGCGTGAGTACAGGAGAGAATGATCGCATACCATCGGCTCGACCAAAGCCTTCGTCGCGTCGGGTAACGCGTCCCATGCTGCGCGCATGTCCGCGAACTCGGTCTCCCCTCCTTCCGGTGGAATCACGCGCGCGTGCAGCATCGAGTACTTGGCCGGTGTGGTCTTGAAGCTGCTGTCGCTGTGCCACAGCCGGTTGCCCAGGTTGAACAGGCGGCGGCGGTCCTGCGCACCGAGAATGGAACCGTCGACTTCGAGGTTGGAGATGTCGACCATCTCGCGATGCTTGAAGCGGTGGAGATGCGCGTCGACCACCGCCGGACTCGGTTCGAGCGGTCCCAGCGCCCTGGCGAAGGCGAGCTGCTGGTCATCGTCGATGGCCTGATCGCGCAGCACCACCACCGCGTACCGATCCATGGCTGCATCGATCTGCGCAGCCAGGGTTGCGGTGGGTGCGGTGCGCAGATCGAGACCATAGACCTCGGCGGCGAACACGGGGTGCAATGGCCGGATGTCGAGATCCATCACGCGGTCTCCTGTCTAAGCCGCTGTCTAAGCCGCATTTTAGCGCCTTGCAATCCCGTGGGTGGGAACCGGCCTGCAACCGCGCAGCGTACGCGCCGGGCAGGATCTCCCGGGAGCAGTGCAGTTCGACCGTGTCACGCCACCGAACCGGGCTCGAGGCGGGACGGATACAAATCCGAAACGAACTGAAACGCTTCCGAAATGCGGCCGATACGCTCCCGCTCTAGCCTGTACACTGTCTAGGAGCGGGTTGGAGATTTGGGTCCGGGGACCGCCCGAGCTCCCGCCGATTCCGTGCCACCGCCTCCTGCGTGCTGCGTTGGCGGGAGAGCTTCCAAGCGGAACGAGCGATAGTGCACAGGGTTTGCTTTCCCACCACCACTGGAGAGGAGGATTCCATGTTCATTCATCAGACCGGCGTCCGCGTCCTGCGCGCCGCCCTGACGGCGGGGCTGCTTGCCGCCGCTGTATTGGCTCCCGGCTACCAAGCGTCGGCCGACGAGACCTGCAACTCACCGTTCATGAGCAACCTCATCAAGGGCCAGGAAGACTACGTCTACGTCTGGACCCTGGGCGTCGAGGGGATGGGCGACGGCTCCGACAAGCTGGTGACCATCGACGTCAAGCCGGGATCGCCGAACTACGGGAAGGTGCTCGAGTCCCTGTCGGTGGGCCGGCGCGGCGAGGCGCACCACATGGGCTTCACCGAGGATCGCCGCTATCTGTGGGCAGGGGGCCTGGACGACAGCTACATCTACGTCTTCGACGTGTACAGCGACCCGGCCAAGCCGAAGCTAGTGCGCACGCTGTCCGACCTGCCCGACAAGACCGGTCTGGTCGGGCCGCACACCTTCTACGCGATGCCCGGGCGCATGCTGGTGCAGTTCCTGTCCAACAGCGACGACCACGGCGGCGTGACCGGCATGGCCGTGTTCACCAACAAGGGCGATCTCGTCAAGACCCATCGCATGCCGACCACCGACGGCGGCGACGGCTACGGCTACGACATCGGGATCAACCCCGGCAAGAATGTCCTGCTCACATCGAGCTTCGCTGGCTGGAACAACTACATGATGGAGTTCGGCAAGATGGTGCAGGACCCGGAGGCGATGAAGCGCTTCGGCAACACCATGGTGGTGTGGGACCTGAAGGCGATGACGCCGAAGAAGGTCCTGGCCGTGCCGGGTGCGCCTCTGGAGGTCCGCTGGTCGCTCAACCGGGGCGACAACTGGGCGGTCGTGGCCACCGCGTTGACCTCCAAGATCTGGCTGATCAAGCAGGACGCGAAGGGCGACTGGCAGGCGCGCGACGTGGCGGACATCGGCGATCCGTCCAAGATCCCATTGCCCGTGGATATCAGCATCGCCGCCGACGGCAAGGGTCTGTGGGTGAACACGTTCATGGACGGCAAGACCCGCTACTTCGACCTCTCCGATCCCGAGCATCCGAAGCAGACCTACGAGAAGGCGACCGGCAAGCAGGTCAACATGGTGTCCCAGAGCTGGGACGGCAAGCGCGTCTACATCACCTCTTCGCTGCTGGCCAACTGGGACAAGACGGGCGAGAACGACGAGCAGTTCCTGCGCGCCTTCAACTGGGACGGCAAGGAGCTGACCCCGGCGTTCGAGGTCGACTTCTACAAGGAGAAGCTCGGCCGGGCCCACCACATGAAGTTCGGGACCAACGCCATCAAGGCCGCTTATGAGGATGTGGAGGGAACGCTTGCGTCACGCGAGTAGCCAGCGGGTCCTGGCCGTCGCCGCGGCGCTGTTCGCCGCGGCGGCAACGGCCCACGAGGCGCCGAAGGTTCCGGCAGACTTCGATCCACCCACGCCGGGCAGCTATCGCCTGGAGCGCATCATGCCGGCGCCGGACGGCAGGATCGTGGACGCAGGCCGCAAGCCCGGGCAGCTCGCAGCGTACACGCGCGGCAAGATCACGCTGCTGTCGCTGATGTACACCTCTTGCAGCGACGAGACGGGCTGTCCGCTGGCCTTCTACACCGTCGACATGATCAAGCGCGACCTGGAGAAGAGCAAAGCCGCCCGCGGGCGGGTACGGGTGGTGAGCCTGTCATTCGACCCGGAGCACGATACGCCCGAGGTGATGCGCGCCTACGGCGGCGATCACGTCAAGGGCGGCAGCCCGGTGCCGTGGTATTTTCTGACTACGGCCTCGAAACGGGAGCTCGCGCCGATGCTGGACGGCTTCGGCCAGGACGTGTCGAAAGCCGCGCAGGCGCAGAGCGATCAAGAGCTGATGCACGTGCTCAAGCTCTTCCTGATCGACAAGGACGGCTGGGTGCGCGAGATCTACACCACCTCGTACCTGGTGCCGCGGGTGGTGGTGAACGACATCAAGACGCTGCTCATAGAAGACGGGGTGAAAGTACACTAACCGAAGGGACTCTTCCTCGCTCGCGGCGAAGGGCGCACCGGAGCGGGGAGCAGGGGCCCCCGTTTTTGACGGGGATAGCAGCAGTCTTCACCCGTTGTTCGGCAGCCAGACGATGCAGAGAAGCTTCGCATTGATCTTTTCGGCGGCGCTCATTGCGCTGCTCTGGGCCTTGGCCCAGCCGGTCACGGCCGACACGAGTCAGGGATCGTCCGATGCCCGGCTTGGCTTGCCGTCCCTCGCGGCAGCCGACGACCGGGCCGCCGAGCGCAGCGCGCTCGGACGCAAGCTGTTCATGGACCGGCGCCTGTCCCGCAACGGCACCATGTCGTGCGGGATGTGCCACGTCCCGGAACAGGGGTTCACCGTCAACGAACTGACCACGGCGGTCGGCATTGGCGGCCGCAGCCTTCGGCGCAACGCGCCTACGCTGCTCAACGTCGGGTACAACACCAGCCTGTTCCACGACGGCCGGGCGCGGACGCTCGAAGAGCAGGCGTGGGAGCCTCTGTTGGCGGGCGACGAAATGGGCAACACCAGCCGCACTGCCGTGGTCGATCGGGTCGCCGGCCTGCCCGACTACGCCGGGTTGTTCGAGCGGGCCTTCCCCGGCCTGGGCCCGTCGCCGGAAACGATCAGCGCGGCCCTGGCGGCGTATCAGCGCTCGCTGGTCTCGGCCGGTTCGCGCTTCGACCGGTTCTTTGTCAAGCGTGAGCTCGACGCGCTGAGCGCCTCGGAACGGCGCGGCTACGTTCTGTTCCGTGGCGTGGCGCACTGCGACGCCTGCCACACGCTGGAAGGCAACAACACGCTGTTTACCGACAACGAGTTCCACAACCTGGGCGTCGGGCTCGCCAAGGAGGACCGCTCGTCCGCGCAGGTCAGCGTCCAGCTCGCGCCAGGACTGCAGACCAAAGTGTCAGCGGCGATGCTGGACAGGGTCTTCCGCGCACCAGCCAGCGACGATGGGCGCTTCGAAGTGACCCGCGCCGAGAAAGACCGCTTCGCTTACCGCACCCCCACGCTGCGCAACGTCGAATTGACCGCACCTTACATGCACGACGGCTCGCTCGCCACGCTGCGCGACGTAGTGGACTTCTACGATCGAGGCGGCGATCAGAATCCCGGGCTCGATGAGTTCATGCTGCCGCTGTTCCTCACCGAGCGGCAGAAGGAAGACCTGGTCGCGTTCATGCGCAGCCTGACGGGAGCCAATGTGGAACAGCTGGCGCGGGAGGCGCGGGCGGCGGCGTCGACGCCGAGCTTTCGCTGATCGGCGGCGCGCTGCGCTTGGAATCCGTAAGCCATCGGTAAGGCCGGGAGACTGCGCGGTGTGTCCGGAGCGGCCCCGCCATCGATGCCAACGCAGCATTGCCACACACGGACTTCGCCCCGCCCGGCCGGAAATTGCGACATGCCAAGGATGTCCAAAAAGACAGCAAGCCCGTTCAAGAGCCGCAGCCCATGGCTGTCTAGACTGGGTACTTGAGGCTGAAACACCGGGCAAGAGCGCAACCGGCCCTCGAAAGGGGCGTCAAGCTCCTGCGGTGCGGCGGTCTGTTGACCGCCCAGGCTTTGAGGAAACCATTTCAACCTTCTTGGGGGATACCATGATGACGATCCGTAGCAAACTGCTGGCTTCCGCCGTCGTTGCCGTTGCAATGCTGGGCACCACGGCTGCGTTTGCCGAATCCACTGTGCTGAAGGCCGGCGACCTGTCCACCGCAAACAATTGGTATGGCCGCGCTGGAGGACTGGTCGGTGCCGAGCGTGTCGCGGCGCTGCGGCCCAATGAGACGAATCCGGGGATCGGCGTGTCCTACGACCGGGACGTTGCAGCGCGCACCAACATGTCCGTCGATCGCATCACCGGTCAGGGCGTCACCGTGACCTACGACCGCGATGTCGCCGAACGGACCAACATGGGTCGGGCGAGCGACCCCGCGCCGGTGCAAGCCGCGGGCGTTCCAGCTGCCAAGACCAACTGATCGCTGCAGCGTGGAGCTGAACGGCCGCCTTCGGGCGGCCGTTTCTGTTTCCGCCGGGCTGGCGCGCTCGCGGATGTGCAACTCCTACCAATCGCCCCCGGGAGGGTGCGCGCGCACTGCCTCCTCGTTGACCTGCGTGCCCCAGCCCGGGCCCGTGGGCAACAGCATGTGGCCGTCCTTGATCGCTGGCTTCACGGTGAACAGTTCGTCCTGCCAGGGGACGACGTCGGGGTCGATCTCCATGATGCGCAGGTTGGGCACCACCGCGGCCAGGTGCGCGCTCATCATGGTCGACAGGTTGCCGTAGAAGTTGTGGGGCGCGATGTTGATCTCGTAGGTGTCGGCCATCTGCGCGATCTTGAGCGACTCGGCGAAGCCGTTCCAGGGCACGTCGATGATGGCCACGTCCATGGCGGCGCTCTCGAAGTAGGGCCGGTAGTCGCGGCGCCCGAACAGGCACTCGCAGGAGGCCACCGGGATGCTGGTGTGGCTGCGGACGTAGGCGAGCGCCTTGGGATCGCGCGTGTCGATCTCGACCCAGAACAGGTCGTAGGGTTCCATCGTGCGCGCACACTTGAGGAAGCCCTCGGTCTTGAAGTTCCAGTTCAGGTCCACCAGGATGTCCATGCCCTTGCCGGCACCTTCGCGGAACGCGGCGAGCTCCGCGCGCAAAGCGTCGAGGACGTAGCGCTCGGCGTTGAGATCGGGATAGCCGTCGCCGCGGCCGAAGCCGCCGTTGCGCACGCGCGGGTTGCCGTCGCCCAGCAGCAGGACATTGGTCTTGAGCGCCCCATAGCCGGTGGCCGCAACTTCCCGGCCGAGCGCGACGATGTCGTCGTAGCTCTTCACCGTCGGAATGCCCATCCGCTCGCCCCATACCCGATAGGTGCCGCAGTGCGACCAGTACAGGCGGATCTTTTCGCGGATCGGCCCGCCGAACAGCTCATACACCGGGATGCCCAACGCCCTGGCCTTGATGTCGAGCAGCGCGTTCTCGATCGCAGCGATGGCCTGCTGGGTGATGCCGCCCTGGGCGGTACGCCCGCGCGCATACAGCCAGCTCGAGATCGCCTCGTAGCGGCGTGGGTCCTGGCCGATCAAGATCGGCACGAGGCTCTCGATCATGGCGGTCACGCCGTGCCCGCCGAAGCTCTCGTTGTACTCGCTCCAGCCGACGATACCCGTGTCGGTGGTGATCTTGAGGAAATCAAAATTGCGCCAGGCGGCATCGGCGTGCAGCGGTTCGATGCGGTCTATCTTCATGTGGTTGTCCCCGCGGTCTGGTGATCGGAGCTGCGATGTGGCGCAGTGCGCTCGGTCCGGTGGCTGCACCTGGCGCCGGCGGGTGCCTCGCCACCCGCCGGGTCCCGCAGCGCGGCTTGCCTGTTGCGAACGCGCGTTGCTCAGCGGCGATTGGACAGCACCCGCCGCAGCTGGCCGAAGATGGAGAGCGCGGTCACAGCGAAGCTCAGGCCGCGCAGTGCACGCCGGGGGTTCACGACCAGCAGCGCAGCCACGCCCAGCAGCAACAGCAGCGGCCTGTGCTTGATGTAGCGGCCCGCTGCGATGCCCAGGTCGGCGATGCCCAGAACCTGCTCGAGCCCCTGCGTCGAACTCCCCAGCCGCTGGCGGAGCGCGTCGGACTGCGCCACCAGAGCGCGGCGGCGCTCTGCGAGCTGCCGCAGGCGGCTGCTCATCGGGACAGCTGGTCGCGATCCTTGGCAAGCTCGGTCAAGGTCGCATTGAACAAGCGCGGCTTGGCGCTCGCGCGGCTATGGCTGACGAGCGCTGCGACTGCTGCCCCAGCCAACGCGGCCAGCGCAATCAGCGCCGCAGCCACGGCACGCGATTCTTCCGGGATTGCGAGCAAGATGGCGCCGACGGCGAGAAGGATGGCCAGCAATGCCAGCAGCAGGCCCGCCAACGCCCACAGCAGAATCGACGCGGCCCGCGCGACCTCTTCCTGCAGTTCGGTGCTGAACAACTCCAGGCGATTGTGACCGATGGCGATCAGCGTGGCCAGCAGCGCCTTGAGTGAGGCGAACAGGCCAGCGGGCTGCGTCTGGTCGGCCATGAGCTTCAGCGTCGGCCGATCAGGTAGCCGATCAGAAATCCGACTCCGGCGGCGATGCCGACGGAGGCCCACGGGTTTTCATGCACGTATTCGTCGGCAGCGTCGGCCCCGGCGCGCGCTCGAGCGGCCACGTCGGCACCGGCGTGCTCCAGGCTCGCACGGGCTGTGCGCAGGGATTCCTCGGCGCGCGCCCGCACCTCGGTCATCTTCTCGCCGGCCTGGCCTGCAGTGGCCCTGAGCAGCGCTTCTGCGTCCGCCACCACCGTGCGCAGGTCGTTCATGAGCTTATCGGTGCTGACTTGGTCCATCGACGTCTCCTTCGCGGTTTCCGGGATGCCTCGGTAGCGTCCTGACAAGCCTTTGGATTATAGAAGAGAACACCGCCTGGCGCTGGCGGGGCGCGGCCGCGCCGGGGTGGGAGCGCGGCGGCGGTTCAGGGCATCGCGAGAGTGGGGCAGCGCGTGGATCGCCTATAATCAAGAGCCCGTGTAACCCGGCGCGGCCGAAGGCGCGACGGTTCGTTGACCTGCATGATCATGAAGGACTCGGGATGATGGCGAGCCCACTTTCCGAGCCCGTTGCGGCTCGATTGCCGCAGCCGTGCGCGCGCTCTCGCGCCTGCCCGGGAACAGCCCCGGCGTGATGCAGGCGCGGCGGGGTGAGAAGGTCGTTCTGGTGCACGGCCTGTGGATGACGGGTGCGGTGTGCGCGCTGCTCGCGCGCCGACTGCGTGCATGCGGGTTCGAGCCGCTGCTGTTCTCCTATCCTTCCGTGCGCATGACGCTCGAGCAGGTTGCCGGGCGGCTGGAGCGGTTCGTGCACGAGCACTCGGCGGAGCGGGTCCACTTCGTCGGTCACAGCCTGGGCGGCCTGGTGGTGCTGGAGCTGCTGGCGGACGGGCCGTCGGTTCAGGCGGGGCGAGTCGTCCTGCTGGGGAGCCCGAGCACCAGCTCGCTCGCTGCCGAGCAGCTCGTCGGCTCGCGGGCCGGGCGGGTACTGGCGGGGCGTGCGCTGCCGCAGTGGCGTGCAGAGCGTGGCGTGGAGGTCGCGCGCCGAGTAGAGACGGGCGCGATCGCCGGCACCGCGAGGTTCGGTGTGGCAAGCCTGGTGGTGACCCTGCCTCGACCCAACGACGGTGCGGTGACGGTGGCGGAGACGCAGCTCCCGGGCCTGCGCGACCATCTCGTGCTGCCCGTGACGCACAGCGGCCTGTTGGTGTCGGCGCGGGTGGCGCGACAGGTGTGCACGTTCCTGACACATGGCCGCTTCGCGCGTGCGTAGCGGCGCACGGGATGTGGCGCGAACGCCTGGCCTGCGCTCCAGGATTGGAGTTGCGCCATTCGCCGAAGCGAGCAGATCCGTCAATCCTTCCGGGTTGGCGTCCGGCGACCCGAGCAGAAGGTCCTCGATGCGTAGACGGCTGTTTGGCGGTGTGATGGTGTTGGGGCTGGCAGCCTTCGCCGGCTGCTCCACGCTGGGCTACTACCTGCAGGCGTTCAACGGCCAGATGGAGCTCACCCGCAAAGCCCGTCCGATTCCGCAGGTGCTCCACGACGAGCGCACGCCCGCCGAGCTGAAGGTGCGTCTGGAGCGCGTGCAGGAGATCCGCGCGTTCGCCAGCCAGGATCTTGGATTGCCGGACAACGGCAGCTATCGCCGCTATGCCGATCTGCAGCGTCCCTACGTGGTGTGGAACGTGTTCGCCACCGATGAGTTCTCCGTAGTGACACGGGAGTGGTGCTTCCCGATCGCCGGGTGTGTGGGTTACCGCGGCTACTTCGCCCAGGACGCAGCCGACGCGTTCGCGGCGCAACAGCGCAATGCAGGCCTGGACGTCTATGTGGGGGGCGTGCCTGCCTATTCGACGCTGGGATGGATGGACGACCCGGTGCTGAACACATTCATCCGCTATCCGGACACGGAGATCGCGCGCCTGGTTTTCCACGAACTGGCGCACCAGCTCGTCTATGTCCCCGGGGACAGCACGTTCAATGAATCCTTCGCAGCCACGGTCGAGCTGGAGGGTGTGAAGCGCTGGCTGGCGGCACATGGAACCCCGGAGCAACTGACTGCGTTCCAGACGGCCCAGGCGCGCAAGCGCGATTTCGCCGAGCTCGTCACCCGCTATCGAGCCAAGCTCGAGCTGTTGTACGCGAGCGGGATCGATGCACAGGCCATGCGCAGCGCCAAAGCCCAGGCTTTCCAGCAGATGCGCGCCGACTACCGGGGGCTGCGCGAGCAGTGGGGCGGCTTCGCGGGTTATGACTGGTGGTTCGAGCAGCCGCTCAACAACGCACAGATCGCTTCCGTGGCGATGTACACGCAGCTGGTGCCGGGTTTCCAGAAGCTGCTGGCCGATTCCGGCGGCGACCTGCCGCGCTTCTACCAGGCGGTCAAAGCGCTGGCGAAGATGCCGGAGAAGGAACGGCTGGCGGTGGACGCCGGATGCGTGCCGCGACTCGTGATTTTGGCGGGCAAAGAAATTCACAGGATTAACAGGATTTCTCAGGATTAGCAGGATTGAATCGCTTGCGCGCCGCAGAGCAGAGCAGCTTGGCACTGAGGACCGGTCGGCGATGCGGAAGCTCCCTCTCCCTTCGTGGGAGAGGGCTGGGGAAAACAAGATTGAATCGCTTGCGCGCCGCAGAGCAGAGCATCTTGGACACTGAGGACCGGTCGGCGATGCGGAAGCTCCCTCTCCCCTCGTGGGAGAGGGCTGGGGAGAGGGGGGTTGTCTGTCGAGCGAGAATCCTGTTAATCCTGAGAAATCCTGTGAATTTGGTTGCGCCTGCGCCGGGCCAGGACGAAGCGCCTTACTGTTTCTTGTAAGCGCCGCTCGCCAGAATTCCCTGCGCGCGCTTGCCGCCGTTGTTGGCGGAACGCTTCAGCCACAGCTCGGCGGTGGGAAGGCTCTTGTCCACGCCGTCGCCCTTCAGATAGAACAGCGCCAGGTTGAGCTGTGAGGTGGGGTCGCGCTGATCGGCGGCCAGCGTGAACCACTTGATCGCCTCGCCCGGGTTGCGCGGCACGCCGAGGCCCTTGTCGTAGATCGCCCCCAGGTTGTAGATCGCATCGATGCGCCCCTGTCCGGCGGCGATCTCCAGCCACTTGCGCGCGCCTTGCACGTCCTCGGCGCCGCCCGAGCCGTACAGGAGTATGTTGCCGAGAAACAGCGCGGCCTCGCCGTCGCCTTCCTCGGCGGCCGGCTGGAGCAGGCGTACCGCTTCCACGGCGTTCTTCTTGCCGACCTCCGAGCGTGCCTGCGAGATGAGGTCGAAGCTGATAGGCGTAAAGCGCAGGCTGCCCAGGAACTGCTCGCCGACGTCGTCCGCGCCAGGGGCGAGTGCGCCCGCCTGGGTACGCTCGGCGAAGCGCAACCCTACGACGATCTCGGGGCGGTCCGGTCGCACGCAGGTCAAGCCCCGCACCTGCAAGGTGCCGGACTGATCGAACTGCTCGCGGCGATCCTCGAAGCGGGCAGCCGAGCGTGCGCACAGCAGCCCCTTGGGCGTGATGATCTGCGTCGTATAGTCCACCAGCCTGGTGCCCGGCTCGGGGCTGGCGGCGCTCGTCTGCTTGACGATGGCCAGAAGAGCGTCCTGCGACGTCACTGGCTCCTGGAGCTTGCGCGCCTCGACGATGGCGGCGGCGGTATGGCCGTCCGCGTACTTCTTGCCCAGCTCGGCCGACTTGCCGTCCTTGGAGAACGACGCCCAGCCTTCCTCGCGGGGCGCATCCACGATGAAGCTGTCGAAGTACCAGGGCGCACCCGGCACTTGGATCGGGTTGGGCAGCGGCTCGGTCTGCGCAGCGGCAATCGCCGGCGGGGCCACCAGGAAACCAAGGCAGAACGCGATGAGACGGAACATGGAACAGCGTCCTCGAATGCCAGTTTGGCCGGAATTATACGGCGTGCCCGCAGCCCTCAGCGGCTGGCCTTCTGTGCTGGCGGGACTGCAGCAGGGAACGCAGAGGGCGTCGGGACGAAAAAAAAGCCCCAGCCGCACTGGCCGGGGCTAACGGACTTTTGGTCCGAGGGAGGAGTCGAAGACTCGCGCCCACTGTGCCCGCCAGCTGCGGTCTGTGGAATCGGCCCTAGGGCCTATACCGGAAGGCATAGGCCCGGGAGCATTGCATCGGGCAGTCCCAGGCGTTGCCGAGGAAATCGTTACACTACGGGTTTCGCACCGCCTCTCCAGCCGGCATGAACGAAGACATCAACACCCTGCGCCGCATCCTCAAGGAGGCGCACACGATCGCGGTGGTGGGCCTGTCGGCCAACTGGTGGCGGCCAAGCTATTTCGCCGCCAAGTACATGCAGGACCACGGCTACCGCGTCATCCCGGTGAACCCGGCCTACCCGGAAGTCCTCGGCGAGAAGTGCTATGCGAGCCTGCGCGAGATCCCGGACAAGGTCGATGTCGTGGATTGCTTCCGCAAGAGCGACGAGATTCCTGCAATCGCCGAGGAGGCAATCGCCATCGGGGCCAGGGTGCTGTGGATGCAGATCGGCGTGATCAACCAGGCGGCGGCTGACCAGGCGCGCAAGGCAGGCCTGGATGTAGTCATGGACCGCTGCGTCAAGATCGAGCATGCCCGCCTGTTCGGCGGCTTGAACTGGGTAGGCGTCAACACCAAGGTCATTTCCTCGAAGCGGCCGCACTGGCTGGCGTACTGAGGCGCGAGAGCAGGCCGAGAAGCGAGGCGCGAGGCCCTAGACTCAAGCCATTGCTGTTGTAACGCCTTTTCCAGTACCCCTCACCCAGCCCTGCCCATGAACCTCCCGCGCGGAGCGCGGACAACGGCCCCCTCTCCCTTGACGGGAGAGGGCGGGGAGAGGGTGAGAACATGCCCGCCGGCGCCCCTCTCCCTAGCCCTCTCCCACGAGGGGAGAGGGAACGAAGGAGACGCTGGTTCATGGGCTCGATTCGTGGCGCGTGCGTCATGGAGTCTCTCCCGCAATGGGAGAGGGGGTCCAACTCCGGGGCTCTGCTACAGTCCACCGGGTTCAAACGCGTCGCGCCTCGAGCCTCGCTTCTCGCGCCTGCCCTTAAGCCCGCGGGGGTTGTGCCGATAACCCTCGCAAAACCAACAACGGCCCGCGCGCAAGGTGGGTTCGAAGCGCGGCCCGCAATCGACCTGAAGCGACAACTCAATGACCGGCTCCGCGCCGACGGCGTACGCGTTGCCTTTCGTGTTAGCCGGGCTGACCGTCCTCGCGCTGGGGACGGCGATCCTGCTGCGGGAGCGCTTCTCGCGCGTAGGCTGGCTGCATTTCCTCCTGTCCAGCACCATCGGCGCGTGGCAGCTCACCACGGCGCTGGAGTTCCTCAGCGCCGACTCCGAGACGGCCGCGGTCTGGGCCCGGCTCACCACGCTGTTCGTTCTGGCGATTCCCAGCCTCCAGTACCATTTCGCCAGCGTCATCACCGGATCGTCGCCGAAGCAGTGGCGTGGCATAGCGGGCGCGTGGCTCGCGTCCACGCTGCTGCTGGCGGCGCATCTGGCCGGTCACATGCAAGCCGGCATGGTCAGCTACAGCTGGGGCTACTACCCGCTCTACACGCCGGTCGGCTGGGTGTTCGTCTTCTTCACCCTGGCGGTGGTGATGCTGTGCGTGCGGATGTACTGGCAGCAGTACCGCGGCAACCACCCGGGCAGCTTCGCGTCCCGGCGCGGCCTGCTGCTATTCTGCGGCTTGTCGGTGGCTTCGCTGGGCGCGGTCGATTTTCTGCCGGCACTGGGCGCAGGCGTCTTCCCGTTCGGGGGCCTGGCGGTCATGGCGGGCAACATCGTCAACGCCTACACCACCTGGCGCTACCGCCTGGTCGAAATCACTCCGGCCTACGCGGCCGACCAGCTGATGGACTCCATGAGCGACGGGGTGGTCTGATCGACCGGGACGGCGTCGTCCGCCTGGCGAATCCCTGCCGCCGCCGAGATCCTGGGCATCGAGCGCGCGCTCGCTGCTGAACCGTCTGCCGCCGCCAGCTCTGGCGCAGGAGGTGCTCGGCTGGCAGCACCAGCCCGTTCTTCCCGTCGAGAGGACGCGGCGCTGGGCGAGCGGCAGTACACGGCGCCGGACGGCAGCCGCCGCGCGCTCGACATGAGCGTGACCCTGATGCGCGAGCCACGGCCTGGAGCCGGCGGTGGCGGTGATCACGCTGCGCGACATCACCGCGACGGTGCAGGCGCAGGAGCAGATCGAGCGCCTCGCCTACTACGATCCGCTCACCCACCTGCCCAACCGCGTGCTGCTGCAGCGAGCGCCTCGCCGAGGGCATGGCGCGCGCGCGCCGCGCGAATGGCCTGGCCGCCATCCTGTTCCTGGACCTGGACCGCTTCAAGCAAGTGAACGACGACGCTCGGCCACGATGCCGGCGACATGCTGCTCAAGGGCGTGGCCGAGCGCATCAGCGCCTGTATGCGCGAAACCGACTGGCCTGCTGCGCGGCGCGGAGCTGGGCGGGGGAACCACGCTCGCGCGCCTGGGCGGGGATGAGTTCGTGCTGGTGCTCGCGCCGCTCGAGCGCCCGGAGGATGCCGCCAAGGTGGCGGCACGCGTGCTGGACTCGCCTGACCCGGCCGTTCAACTTGAAGCGCGGCGCCGAGGTGACCACCGACCGCCAGCATCGGCATCAGCGTGTATCCGCACGACGGCGAAGATGTCCGAGACGCTGATGAAGAAGGCCGACCTCGCCATGTACCAGGCCAAGGAGAACGGCCGCAACACCTATCCACTTCCACGACGAGGCATGAACGCCGCGGCGCTCGCGCGCACGGACCTGGAGAACGGCCTGCGCCGGGGCTGCGCGCAACGAGTTCCTGCTGCGCTACCAGCCGCAGATCGAGGCGCGCAGCGGCGACATCGCCGGGCTCGACGCCCAGCTGTTCTGGCGCCACCCGCAGCACGGGATGCTGCCTGCGGCGGAGTTCGTCGCCGCCAGCGAGGACGCGACCGTGGTGACTCCGCTGTCGAATGGCTGGTGCGCAGCGCCTGCCTGCAGCTGCGCGCCTGGAATGCGCATGGGCGCGCCGCCGCTGTACCTCTCGCTAACCTTCCGCCGGGCGCCGCGGAGCGCGGCGATCTTCCGCGGCTGGTGCGCGAGGCGAGCGCCCAGGCCGGCGTGGATCCGGGGCTGCTCATGGTCGGCTTCGGCTCATCCCGGGAACGCGCGTGCGATGCGCACGCTGGATGCCATGCAGGCGCTGCAGGACATGGGCGCTGCGCCTGATCCTGGACGATCTCGGCAACGGCCCGGCCGCCTTCCCGACCTCGGACAGTATCCGCTCAGCATGGTGCGCCTCGAGGCTGCTTCCTGCGCGGCCTGGCCCGCGACGGCGACCTGGCCGCGGTCACCCGCGCGCTCATCCATTTGGTGCACGCGCTCAACCTGGGCGTGGTGGTCACCGGCGTGGAGAACAGCTGCGCACGCCTCGCTGCTGCGCGAGACTCGGCTGCGACCTCGCGCAGGGGCCCGCTTCGGCATGCCGGTGGCGGCCGAAGAGGTTCCCGCGCTGCTGTCGCAATGTACAGCGATCTAGCCGCGGCGAGCTAGTCCAGTAAACCATGCTCCTGCCAAGAGGAGTGCGCGGAGCGAGGGGTGGGGGCATTGCTGAGCCACCCCATCGCCAACGACAGAAGTCCCTCTCCCGCTTGCGGGAGAGGGTAGGTGAGGGCTCAGCGCCACCCGTCCTTCAACAGGGAGGGGCGTACGCAAGCGCCGCACGTTTCACTCGCAGCTTTTCCGCGATTGAGCCAAGCCCATGCCCGACCGCGAATTCGGCTTCGGCACGCTGTGCCTGCATGCCGGACAGATTCCCGACCCCGCCACCGGCGTCGCGCGCCGTGCCGATCTACCAGACCACGTCCTACGTGTTCGACTCGGCGGACCACGCCGCCAGCCTGTTCAACCTGCAGACTTTCGGCAACGTCTACTCGCGCATCTCCAACCCCACCGTGGCGGTGTTCGAGGAGCGGGTGGCGGCGCTGGAGGGCGGCCGCGCCGCGCTGGCGACCGCCTCGGGCCAGGCCGCCCAGATGACCGCGCTGCTGACCTTGCTCGACCAGGGCGACGAGATCGTGTCGGCGAGCACGCTGTACGGCGGCACCTATTCGCAGTTCGACGTGACCTTCCGCAAGTTCGGCATCGACACCGCGCTTCGTCGATCCCGACGAGCCGCGCAACTTCAAGCAGGCCTCTCGCCGCAGCACCAAGCTGCTGTACGCCGAGACGGCCGGCAATCCGCGCATCAACGTCCTGGACATCGAGGCGGTGGCCGCGATCGCCAAGGACGCCGGCATCCCGCTGGTGATCGACAACACCTTCGCCAGCCCTTACCTGTGCCAGCCGTTCAAGTGGGGCGCGGACATCGTCGTGCACTCGGCCACCAAGTACATCGGCGGGCACGGCACCACGATGGGCGGAGTGCTGGTGGAGTCCGGCAAGTTCCCCTGGGACAACGGCAAGTTCCCCGGCATGACCGAGCCCTCGCGCGGCTATCATGGCGTGCGCTTCTTCGAGACCTTCGGCGACTTCGGCTACGCCATGAAGTGCCGCATGGAGACGCTGCGCACGCTGGGTCCGCGATGTCGCCGCTGAACGCCTGGATGCTGCTGCAGGGCTGGAGACCTTGCACGTGCGCATGGAGCGGCACGTCAGCAATGCGCTCGCGGTGGCCCAGTACCTGGAATCGCATCCCCAGGTGGGCTGGGTGAACTATCCCGGCCTGCCCTCGAGCCGCGTACTACGAGCTCGCGCGCAAGTACATGCCCAAGGGCGCCGAGCGCCATCATGACCTTCGGCATCAAGGGCGGCCAGCAAGCCGGCGTGAAGTTCATCGAAGGCGTGCAGTTCCTGAGCCACCTCGCCAACGTCGGCGACGCCAAGACGCTGGTTATCCATCCCGCCTCCACCACGCACCGCCAGCTCTGGAGGAGGAGCAGATCAAGGCCGGCGTCACGCCCGACATGATCCGCCTGTCGGTCGGAATCGAGGATCTCGACGACATTCTCTGGGACCTCGATCAGGCGCTGGCCAAAGCGAAGTGAGTCAACAGGGAACAGGGAACAGGCAACAGGAAGGGTGTGCGGGCTGAGCGCCGCACCGGATCATCTCAAGTAACCGGCGCCGCGAAGAGGCTCAGGCATACTGTTCCACGTCTCCTGGTGTGATAGTCTCCTCCACAATCGAAACACGCCACAGCAGGACGCTCGCATGTCCAACACCGACACCACTGCCCTGCCCAAGACCCGGCCGGACAACGGCAAGGCGCCGGAGAATGGCAAGCCCTGCCGGGGCCGGCCCCGCAGCGAGCTTTCGCACGAAGCAATCCTGGATGCCGTGCTGAAGCTGCTGGAGGACGAAGGTTACGGGGCCCTCACCATCGAGGGCGTGGCGCGGCAGGCGGGGGTGGGGAAGCAGACCATCTACCGCTGGTGGAAGTGCCGGGCCGAGCTGGTCCTGGAGGCGTATGCCAACCATACCTCCAGCAAGATTCCGCTTCCCGACAAGGGTTCCTTGCGCGCCGATCTCGAGGCGTTCCTGACCGCCGGCTGCAAGCGGCTCACCGACATCTCCGGCCCCATCATGCGCGGGCTGATGGCCGACGCGGTGCTCGACGAAGAGTTCCGCGAGGTGTTGCTGAGCGCGTTCCTGCGCAAGCGCCAGGATGCGTTCAAAGCATTGCTCGAGCGCGGCGTCGCGCGCGCTGAGCTCAGCGCGGACGTCGATCTGGACCTGGCCTGCGACCTGGTCTTCGGCCCGATCTGGCACCGTCTGCTGCTCAAGCAGGGCCGGCTCGACGCGCGCTTCGCGCGCCAGCTCGCCGCGGTGGTGATGGCGGCCCACCGGCCCTGAATGCCTCCTGCCTAAACCTCACCGCAGAGACGCAGAGGCGCAGAGGATCGCAGAGAAACATAGTCACAGGTGGCAGAACTCCTTAGGCGGTGGCGGACCCGATCAACCGCCCCCTTCGTGAGTCCGGATTCGCGTTGCAGCAACTCCCGTTCACGCTATTCTCCGCGCACCTCTGCGCCTCCGCGCCTCTGCGGTTAAGGCGAATTCAGTCGGGTTCCGATAGGAACCCCTCCAGGGCCTCAGCCAACCGCTCCGGCTGCTCGTGGTGCAGCATGTGCCCGCAGCCCGTGAGACGCACTTCGCGCAGGTCCTGGTAGGCGGCGCGGCGCTCGGCGAGATCCTCGTCGCCGGTTTTGAACCACTTGCGCATCCATTCCCCGTCGCCCCACACCCACAGGACGGGCGCGGTGGTCTTCCGCCAGCAGGCCAGCGCTTCCTCGAGACGATAGAGCACCGGATGGACCATCTTGTGGGCCGGATCGCTGGACAGGATGATCTCGCCGGAATCCAGACGCTTGGCCCAGTGCGGCGCCAGAAACAGCGCCTTGTCGCGGGTCAGACGCGGGTTGTTCTGCATCAGCCGCTGCGCCACTTCTTCGAACGAGGCATAGGGCTTGAAGGCGGGCGGGTCGGCGATCTCGTCGAGCCATTTGGCCAGACGTGCCGGTGCGGCGGCCGGGGTGGTGCGCGGCAGGCCGAAGCCCTCCAGGAGGGCGAGCTTGTGGACGCGCTCGGGCCGTACGCCCGCGTACAGGTTGGCGACGTTGCCGCCCATGCTGTGGCCCACCAGGTCGACGCTGCGGCCCGGCGCGAGCAGCCGCAGCAGCACGTCCAGGTCGCCCAGGTAGTCGATGAACCAGTAGCCGCCCGCGGCCCACTCGCTCAGGCCGAAGCCGCGCCAATCCGGAGCGATCACGTACCAGTCGCGCTCGAGCGCATCGACCAGAAACTGGAACGACGCCGAGACGTCCATCCAGCCGTGCAGCAGCCACAGCTGCGGGTGAGCGGAATCGCCCCAGGTGCGCACGTGGTAGCGCAGGCCGCGGACGTTGAGGATGTGCGATTGGCTGGGTTTCATCTTACAACCGGTGCCTCACCGCAAGGACGCGAAGGTACGCAAAGGACCGCGAAAGGCAACCTGAGAAATCATCGGGTAAGGGATCTGCGCCGCTCTCGAAGATCACCTTCACCTGTTCGACTGGTCAGTCGCGGTCATCCTTCGAATTCCTTGGCGCTCCTTCGCGTACCTTTCGCGTCCTTCGCGGTGACAGATCTTCTCCTGGCCCATCTGACCGGCACACCGGACCGGTGCGCGAGTATACCTTGCGAGCGTGGTCCGGCCGGAGCATAGTGCAAGCCGGGCGCAGCACGAATAAAATCCCCGCATGTCGTCCCCGCGCTTCATTCACCTTCGCCTGCACAGCGAGTACTCGATCTCCGACGGTATCGTGCGTATCGACGCGGCCGTCGCGGCCGCAGTCGCGGACGGCATGCCCGCGCTGGCGCTCACCGACCTGGCCAACGTCTTCGGCCTGGTGAAGTTCTACCAGGCTGCGCGCGGCGCGGGCATCAAACCCATCGTCGGCTGCGATCTGTGGATCACCAACGAGCAGGATCGCGACAAACCCTACCGCGCTGCTGCTCGCTGTGCCAGAACCGTGACGGCTACCTCAAGCTGTGCGAGTTGCTCTCACGCGCCTATCGCGGCAATCAGCACCGCGGCCGGGCCGAGGTGAAGAAGTCCTGGTTCCTGGAGCTGGATACGCAGGGGCTGATCGCGCTGTCCGGCGCCGCCCAGGGCGACATTGGTCAGGCGCATCCTGGCCGACAACGAGCCGCAGGCAGAGCTGCTGGCGCGCTCGTGGGCGGCGCTGTTTCCCAACCGTTTCTACCTCGAGCTGCAGCGCCCCGGCAGACCGGAGCAGGAGGCCAGCCTGCGGGGCAGCGTGCAGCTCGCCGCGCGCCTCAAGCTGCCGGTGGTGGCGACCCATCCGGTGCAGTTTCTCACGCCCGAGGAATTCAAGGCGCACGAGGCGCGCGTGTGCATCAGCCAGGGCTACATCCTCGCCGACCAGCGGCGCCCGCGGCTGTTTGCGCCCGGGCAGTACTTCAAGTCGCAGGCCGAGATGGCGCAGCTGTTCGCCGACGTTCCCGCCGCGCTCGCCAACAGCGTGGAGATCGCGCGCCGCTGCAGCCTCGAGATCGAGCTGGGCGCAGCCAAGCTGCCGCGGTTTCCCACTCCCAACGACGTCGGCTTGGACGATTATCTGCGCAGCCAGGCCCTGGCGGGCCTCGAGCGCCGGCTGGAAGCGCTGCATCCCGATCCCGGCGCAGCGCGAGCGCCGGCGGCCGACCTATGTGGAGCGCCTCGAGCTCGAGCTCGGCACCATCATCTCGATGGGCTTCCCCGGCTACTTCCTCATCGTGGCCGACTTCATCAACTGGGCCAAGGCCAACGGTGTGCCGGTGGGTCCCGGGCGCGGCTCCGGCGCCGGGTCGCTGGTGGCCTACAGCCTGGGGATCACCGATCTGGAACCGATGCGCTACGACCTGCTGTTCGAGCGCTTCCTCAACCCCGAGCGCGTGTCCATGCCCGATTTCGACGTCGACTTCTGCCAGAACGGGCGCGATCGCGTCATCGAGTACGTGCGCGAGAAGTACGGCGGCCAGAGCGTGTCGCAGATCGCCACCTTCGGCACCATGGCCGCCAAGGCGGTGGTGCGCGATGTCGGCCGCGTGCTGGACATGCCCTACACCTTCTGCGACCAGCTCGCCAAGCTGATCCCCTTCCAGCCCGGCAAGCTCATCACGCTGAAGATGGCGCGCGAGATGGAGCCGCTGCTGGCCGAGCGCGAGCGCAAGGAAGAGGAGGTGCGCGTCCTGCTCGAGCTGGCCGAGCGGCTGGAGGGCCTGACGCGTAACGTCGGCATGCATGCAGGCGGCGTGCTGATCGCGCCGGGCAAGCTCACCGACTTCTGCCCGCTGTACTGCGCCGAGGGCACGCAGAGCGTGGTGAGCCAGTTCGACAAGGACGACGTCGAAGCCGTCGGCCTGGTGAAGTTCGACTTCCTCGGCTTGACGACGCTGACGATCCTCGACCTGGACGCTGAAGTACCTGGCCCAGGGAGGCAGGGAGGCAGGAGGACGCAGGAGATCGGGAACGCAACGCGCACTCCTCCGACCTCCCGCCTCCCGCCTCCCCGCGAAGCTGGACGAGCTGCCGCTCGACGATCCGCAGGCCTACAGGATCTTCTCCACCGCCAACGCCACCGCGGTGTTCCAGTTCGAATCGCGCGGCATGCGCGACCTCCTCAAGCGCGCCAAGCCCGACCGCTTCGAGGACATCATCGCGCTGGTCGCGCTGTTCCGGCCGGGGCCGATGGAGCTGATCCCCGACTACATCGAGCGCAAGCACGGCCGCATGCGCGTGGACTACCTGGATCGCGCGGCTCGAGACGATCCTGGGACCGACCTACGGGATCATGGTGTACCAGGAGCAGGTCATGCAGATCGCCCAGGTCGATCGGCGGCTACACGCTGGGCGGCGCCGATCTGCTGCGTCGGGCCATGGGCAAGAAGAAGCCGGAAGAGATGGCCACGCACCGCGACATCTTCGTCGCCGGCGCCGAGCGCAACGGTCTTGCCCGGAGCAAGGCCAGTCAGCTGTTCGACTTGATGGAGAAATTCGCCGGCTACGGGTTCAACAAGTCGCACGCTGCCGCATACGCGCTGGTCGCCTACCAGACCGCATACATGAAAGCGCATCATCCCGCCGCGTTCATGGCGGCCAACCTCTCGGCGCTGATGGACGACACCGACAAGGTGCACCAGCTGATCGAGGACGTCGTCGACAACGGCCTCAGCATCCTGCCGCCCGACATCAACGCTTCGGACTACCGCTTCGTGCCGGTAGGCGAGACCGCGATCCGCTATGGACTGGGCGCCATCAAGGGCACCGGCGAATCGGCCATCAAGGCGATCATCGAGGCGCGCCGCCAGGGCGGACCCTTCAGAGGGTTGTTCGAGTTCTGCCGGCGCGTGGACAAGCGCGTCATCAACCGGCGGGTACTGGAGGCGCTGATCCGCGCCGGCGCCTTCGACAGCATCGACGATAACCGCGCCAGTCTGCTCGCCTCCGCGGGTGTCGCGATCGAGGCTGCGGAGCAGGCCAGCGTGGCCGCCGTGCAGAACTCGCTGTTCGGCGGCGACGCCGAAGGCGAAGACCCCATCGAGCTCATCCCCGCGCCGCGCTGGAGCGACAAGCAGCGGCTCATGGAGGAGAAGCAGGCGTTGGGCTTCTACCTCAGCGGTCATCCGTTCTCGACCTATGCGCGCGAGGTGCAGCCGCTGGTGCGCACGCGGCTGGCGAGCCTGCAACCATCCAACCAAACCGTTACCGTGGCCGGCATAGTCACCGGCGTGCGCATCACGCAAGGCCGGCGCGGACGCATGGCCGTGGTCCAGCTCGACGACGGCAGCGGGCGTGTGGAGGCGACGGTCTTCAACGAGCTGTTCGAGGCCAGCCGCAGCCTGCTCAAGGAAGACACGCTGCTGATCGTCGAAGGCCGGGTGCAGCACGACGAGTTCACCGGCGGCATGCGCATCTCGGTGGACCAGGTGCTCGATCTGCCCGCTGCGCGCCGGCGCTTCGCGCGCGGCGTAAAGCTCATCTGCAACGGCGGGTCGCACGGCGCCAAGCTGCGCGATCTGCTCGCCCCGTACCGCAACGGCGCAGTGCCCGTGTACATCGCCTACAGCAACGCGGAGGCCGAGTGCCGCATCGATCTGGGCGAGGCCTGGCGGGTGAAGCTCGACGAGAGCCTGATCCAGTCGCTGGGGGAGTGGCTGCGGCCGGAGAATGTGCAGGTGCTCTATGAGCCGTTGTCACGTCAGGCGAGCTAGGGGCGGCGTGGTGCTCTTAGCGCAGCGGCAGATGGAACGTTTCCTCTCCGTTGTGGACATATGAGCACAACTAACGGTGCGTCTTGCGTGAAGGCCAGGCGCTGCCGTAAATGGCGGGCACGCCCTCCCCTTCAAGGGGAGGGCTGGGGTGGGGATGGGTCTGAGCGCGAACAATGAGCCAAACGATCTTGATTGACAACCTGCTGCTCGATCAGACCAGCGAGGCTGCGCTCGCCAGCCCGCGCCGGCGCAAGAACCATAACTTCCACACGCCCGCGGCCGAGGGCGCCAACCGCCTGCTCAACGCGGTGGAGCCGGGCTCGTACATCCAGCCGCATCGCCACCTCGATCCGAACAAGGACGAGACTTTCGTGGTGGTCCGCGGGCGCTTCGGGCTGGTCCTGTTCGATGAAGCCGGCAACGTTGCCCGCACCGCAACGCTAGGGCCAGGCGCCCAGGCGGTCGGGGCGAATATCCCGCACGGGACCTATCACACGCTGGTCTCGCTCCACCCGGGTTCGGTGTTCTTCGAAGCCAAGGCGGGTCCCTACCTGCCGATCAGCGCTGGCGAACGGGCGCCGTGGGCGCCGGGCGAGGGCGAGCCGGGAGCCTCCGAGTATCTGGTCGAGCTCGAGCGGCTGTTCCGCTGACGGTTCGCAGGCCGGGCAAGGCTGGTCCTGCTGGGCGGTGCCGGGTGCAGGAGTCGGCAGCGGTATCGACTCGGGTGGCGCCGCAAACCGCGTAGCTCTGACCCTCGGCTCAGGCGCTGGGCCGCCGCTCGAAGCCCTCGAACGCACCCGACGCCTCGTTCACCTGCAGCGAGGTGACGTGTGCGCTGGGTGGCCCGTGCCGGCACCAGTCCAGGATGCGCGAGACGTCGTCGGGCCGGCCGTGCAACATCGCCTCCACAGTGCCGTCGGCGCGGTTGCGCACCCAGCCGGTCACGTTCAGCCGCTGCGCCTGCATGCGCAGGCTCTCTCGGTAATTCACGCCCTGCACGCGGCCATGGACGATGACGTGCTTGGTGGTCTTCACCGGCTCGCTGCGCCAGCCGAGGCGCGAGGCTCGAGGCGCAAATCAGACGCGAGGCGCGAGGCTCGAGGCGCGAGGAACGCACTGGGCCCGCGCGTTCGTTCGTAGAGCATGCGTACGGGCCTCGGCAACTCGCGGTTCGGACTTAGGGCCTGCGCGTCTCGCGCCTCGTGCCTCGAGCCTCGCGCCTCATTTGACCCGCATGCCCGGCTCCGCGCCCTAGTCGGGCGACAGCAGGAAAATTCCCGGCCCGTCGCCGCTCGCGGCGAGCACCATGCCCTGCGACTCGCCGAAGCGCATCTTGCGCGGCTGCAGGTTGGCCACCATGACGGTGAGACGGCCTTTGAGCTGCTCGGGATCGTAGGCGGACTTGATGCCGGCGAACACCTGGCGCGTCTCGCCGCCGAGGTCGAGCTGCAGCCTGAGCAGCTTGTCGGCTCCTTCCACGTGCTGCGCGTCCACGATGCGCGCAACGCGCAGCTCGACTTTGCCTAAACTCGTCGATGGTGATGAGCGGCGCCTGCGTCTCGACGACCGCCTCGCGCCTTGCGGAAGAGGCGCTGAGGGAAGGCCGCTCTCTCCTTGCGGGAGAGGGGAGGGTGAGGGCCGGGGTGAGCGAGGGGTGCTTCTGGGCCACGACGCTCTCCTGATGCTGGGCATGACGCTGTTGCGACGCGGGCGCCGCAGGCGGTTGCAGGTTTTCCTTGTTGGCCTCGATGAGTGCCTCGATCTGCCTTGCCTCGACCCGGGTCATCAGATGCTGGTACTCGCTGATGGACGGCGCGCGGGTACTCGCCCAGAGTGTGCGCCAGTCGAGCTTGCCTTGGAGGTTCATGAAGGCCGCCACGCGCTCGCGCGGTATGCCGGCAGGATCGGCTTGAGGTAGATCGTCAGGATGCGAAAAGCGTTGAGCAGCTCGCTGCACACCTGATGCAGCCGCTCGGTGCGGCCGCGGCTGCTTGGCGAGCTCCCATGGCTTGTTCTGGTCCGCGTACTGGTTCACCAGGTCGGCGAGCCGCATGATCTCGCGCACGGCCTTGCTGTACTCGCGCCGCTCGTAGGCCTCGGCGATCTCGTTCTCGCGCAGCGTACAGCAGCAGGTCCAGCCGCTCCGCGGCGCCGGCCGCGCGCCGCTCGCGGCTCGATCAAGCGCCCGCCGAAGCGCTTGCGGATGAAGCCGGCCGCGCGGCTGGCGATGTTGACGAACTTGCCCACCAGATCGCTGTTGACCCGCGCCACGAAGTCCTCGAGGTTGAGGTCGATGTCCTCCATGGTCGGGCCCGAGCTTGGCCGCATAGTAGTAGCGCAGCCACTCCGGGTTGAGGCCCTGGTGCAGGTAGCTCTCGGCGGTGATGAAGGTGCCGCGCGACTTGGACATCTTCTGCCCGTCCACGGTGAGAAAGCCGTGGGCGTAGACGTTGGTGGGCGTGCGGTAGCCGGCGAACTCGCAGCATCGCCGGCCAGAACAGCGCGTGGAAGTAGAGGATGTCCTTGCCGATGAAGTGCACCATCTCGGTCTCGGCCCCGGGCCGCGCCCAGCGCCGTCGAAGTCCAGGCCCATGCGTGCCGCACAGGTTCTCGGAAGCTGCCCAGGTAGCCGATCGGCGCATCCAGCCAGACGTAGAAGTACTTGCCGGGCGCGCCGGGGATCTCGAAGCCGAAGTAGGGCGCATCGCGCGAGATGTCCCAGTCGTTGCAGGCCCTGATCGAACCACTCGCGGATCTTGTTGCGCGCCTCCTCCTGCAGGTGCTCGCCGGACTGCGTCCACTGCTCGAGGAAGCTGCGGCAGTCGCGCGTGCGAGAGCTTGAAGAAGTGGTGCTCGGAGGCCTTGCGCATCGGCGTGGCGCCCGACACCACGGAGTAGGGCTCGATCAGATCGGTGGGGCTGTAGGTCGTGCCGCACACCTCGCAGGAGTCGCCGTACTGGTCCTTCGAATGGCAGTTCGGGCACTCGCCCTTGATGAAGCGGTCGGGCAGGAACATCTGCTTGACCGGGTCGTAGAACTGCTCCACCGAGCGCACCTCGATCAGGCCCCGCGCGCTCGAGCTGCCGGTAGATGTCCTCGCAGAACTTGCGCGTCTCCGGCCGAGTGGGTGGTGTAGTAGTTGTCGAAGCCGACGTGAAAGCCGGCGAAATCGCGCGTGTGCTCGCTGCCAGACGCGCTCGATCAGCGCCTGGGCGTGATGCCCTCCTTTTCCGCGCGCAGCATGATCGGCGGTGCCATGCGTGTCGTCGGCGCACACGTAGTGGCACTCGTGGCCGCGCATCTTCTGAAAGCGCACCCAGATGTCGGTCTGGATGTACTCCACCAGATGGCCGAGGTGGATGCGCCGTTGGCGTAGGGCAGGGCGGAGGTGACGAGGATTTTTCGGCGCATGCCGCACGAAACTCGAAAACAGCGAAGTCTAACAAAGCACATGAGCCAAGCAAGGAGTTGCGCGTGAGCCGGCGTCCGCGTGGCCAGCGCCGCCATGCTAGAATCTCCGGCCGGCATGCAAGGAGACCATCCATGAGCCATCAGCGAAACGCAAGTCCAGGAACTGCTCAAGTCCACCATCGACCCCACTACCGGCAAGGATTACGTTGCCGGCAAGGCGGTAACGCAACGTGAAGGTGAGCGGCAACGACGTCATCGCTCGACATCGTCTCGGCTATCCGGCGAAGAGCGTGCTGGAGCAGGTGCGGGAGCAGATCGCGCAGGCGCGTCCGCGGCCTGCCCGGCGTGGGCGAGGTGACCGTCAAGCGTCGATCTTCAAGATCACTTCGCACGCGGTGCAGGGCGGCGTGACGCTCATTCCGAGCGTGCGCAACATCGTCGCCGTGGCCTCCGGCAAAGGCGGCGTCGGCAAATCGACGGTGGCGGTGAACCTGGCGCTGGCCCTGGCAGCCGAAGGCGCCAGCGCCGGCGTTCTCGATGCCGACATCTACGGGCCGTCGCAGCCGCTCATGCTCGGGCTTGCAGGGCCAGCGCCCGCAGACCAGCGACGGCAAGTCGCTGGAGCCCATGGTGAGCCACGGCATCCAGGCGATGTCGATCGGCTTCCTCATCGACATGGATCAGCCGATGGTGTGGCGCGGGCCGATGGTCACCCAGGCGCTGGAGCAGCTGCTGCGCGACACGCGCTGGCGCGACCTCGACTTCCTGATCGTGGACATGCCGCCCGGCACCGGCGACATCCAGCTCACGCTGGCGCAGAAGGTGCCGGTGACGGGCGCGGTGATCGTGACCACCCCGCAGGACATCGCCCTGATGGACGCGCGCAAGGGGCTCAAGATGTTCGAGAAGGTCAAGATCCCCATCCTCGGCGTGGTGGAGAACATGGCCACTCACCGGTGCTCCAACTGCGGGCACGAGGAGCCATCTTCGGCGCGGGCGGCGGCGAGCGCATGGCCGCACGAGTACGGCGTGACGCTGCTGGGGTCGCTGCCGCTGGACATTCGCATCCGCGAGCAGGCCGATTCCGGCCGGCCCGACCGTGGTCGCGGATCCCGAGCAGCCGCGTCGGCGGAGATCTATCGCGAGATCGCGCGCAAGGCTGGCGGTGAAGATCGCCGAGAAGGCGCAGGACTACAGCGCGGTTTCCCGAAGATCGTCATCCAGAACACCTGAGGCGTGAGGCCGTGAGGCAGAGCAGAGGCGTGAGGCGAGAGGCGTGTAGGGCAGCGGTGTGCGCGTCTCCGGAGCTGGCTTCCGAGTCGTGTGAAGCTCTGGACCGATGCCGCCGGTGGTTGAGTCACTTCGCGCTCACGCCTCTCGCCTCACGCCTGCAGGTCACGCCTCAGCCTCACGCCTGACGCCTCGCCCAACGATGACCATCAAATCCGACCGCTGGATCCGCCGCATGGCGGAGCAGCACCGCATGATCGAGCCGTTCGAGCCGCGACCAGATCAAGCAGGTCGACGGGCCGGCCCGTGGTGTCGTATCGGCACCTCGAGCTACGGCTACGATCTGCGCTGCTCGGACGAGTTCAAGCTGTTCACCGACATCAACACGCACCATCGTCGACCCGAAGAACTTCGACCCCAAGTCCTTCGTCGACGTGCGAGGCGACTTCTGCATCATCCCGCCCAACTCCTTCGCGCTCGCGCGCACGATCGAGTATTTCCGCATCCCCCGCAACGTGCTGGTCCTTTGTGTCGGAAAATCGACGTATGCCCGCTGCGGCATCATCGTCAACGTAACGCCCCTGGAGCCGGAGTGGGAGGGACATGTGACGCTCGAGTTCTCCAACACCACGCCGCTGCCCGCGAAGATCTACGCCAACGAGGGCGTGGCGCAGGTGATCTTTCTGGAAGCCGCTCCGGACGACGTCTGCGAGACCTCCTACAAGGACCGCGGCGGCAAGTACCAGGGCCAGAGCGGCGTCACGCTGCCGAAGATCTAGGCGCGGGGCGCGGGCCAGGCCCAGGTAGCAGACACGAGGCCGAGATCGCAGGAACTGAGCGCGGGCGAGTACCGATGTGCGGGTGCGTACGAACCCGTCAAACGACGCGCCGCCCACCGGCTCGCGCTCCACTACCGGCGCCTTCGTTTCGCGCCTGGTGGCTCGTGCCTACGTGGCTCGCGCCTGCCCGCGCTTCACGCCTGGTACCTACTCGCGCAACGGGACGAATATTTTGCTTGATTCCGCGGGCGCGGACCTATAATTCGCGGCTCATCTCTTCCATTTGCCGTTGCGGCCGGCGAACCACAGGAGGTCATCATGACAGCGCAAAGGAACTACTCCCCCAGCGTGGACCTGAAGAACCTGCACATCCCGATCACCTAGCGTCCTCCCGAGGAGAAGTCGATGTCCGTACGCACCGCGCTCAAGCAGCGCCTCGAACCCGAGCCCCAGCTCGACACCCACCCCGAAACCCGCCTCGACTTCGACCAGGTCCGCCTTGCCGCCCGGCAAGGCTACGACAGGCCCGTCCTGCTGGTCGACCCAGCAGATCATCCGCACCAAGGCCCGGCGCTTCAAGGCCGCGCATGCCGCGCGTGCAGCCGCACTACGCGGTGAAGGCCAATCCGCATCCCGGCCGTGCTGCGCGCCCTCATCGAGGAAGGCGTGAGCTTCGAGATCGCTTCCATCGCCGAGCTCGACCTCCTGCTCGGCCTCGGCGTGCAGGCCGCGGAGATCTACTACAGCAACCCGGTGAAGTCGCGGCAGCTACCTCGAGTACGCGGCGGCGGAAGGGTGTGCGCGTGGTACGTGCTCGACAGCCTCGAGGAGCTGCGCAAGATCGTCTGCGATCAAGCCCGACGCCTACCTCTACCTGCGCATCGACGCGCCCAACGTGGGCAGCGACTGGCCGCTGTCGGGCAAGTTCGGTGCGGCAGCCGCAGGAGGCCGAGGAGATCATCGCGCGAGGCGGCCGCGCTGAGGGCGGATCTGGCGGGTGTGACGTTCCACGTCGGCTCCCAGTGCCGCAACGCGGACAACTGGCGCGTGGGGATCGAGAGCGCCAAGCGCGTCTTCCGCAAGATGCGCCTAAGGGGACTGCAGGCCGCGCCTGCTCAACATCGGCGGCGGTTACCCGGTGCGCCACACCAAGCCCATCCCGTCGATCGAGATGATCGGCGAGGTGGTGAACCGGGCGCTGGCGGGGCTGCCCGAAGGCGTCCGCGTGATGGCCGAGCCGGGCCGCTACCTGGTCTCCGATGCCGGCTGGTTCGTCTGCCGGGTGGCGGGCACGGCCACGCGCGGCGGCAAGCGCTGGGTGTATTTCGATGCGGGCATGTTCGGCGGCATCATCGAGACCACCGAGGGGCTGCAGTACGACGTCGTCACCGATCGCACCGGCCGGCTCATCCCGTGGACCGTCGCCGGCCCGACCTGCGACTCGGTCGACGTCGTGATGCGCGATCAGCTCCTGCCGGAGGACCTGCTGCGCGGACGACTTCGTCTATCATCCCCAACGCCGGCGCCTACACCACCGCCTACGCCAGCAACTTCAACGGCTTTCCCCTGCCCGAGGTGCGCATCCTGAAACGCTGAGGCGGAGTTGGCGGGCGCCCCTCGCCGGAGTAGAACAGGTCGGGACAATAGCGGGCGCGCCCTCCAGGGCGCGCCCGCTTTCTTTTGCGATCACCCGCGCGCACGCTATGACGGCGGCTTCGATCCTGGTGCGTTCTCAGGGCTCAATGGACGGAGCTGCGCTAAAGCTTTAGCAGTGTCTGCCGATGTTCCCTCTCGAACCGGACCGACAACCGGAGCGTCGTTCTGCCGAGGGGGACTCCATTGGGACCGCGCACGCTCGCCAAGGCTCTGGCCGTGGCAGGCCTGTGTCTCGCATTCTGCGTCAACGCCGCCGACGAGCTGCTTCTCAAGGCCAAGAGTCTGCTCGACCGAGGTGAGCCCAAGGCCGCGTACGAGCTCCTCTACCCTCTCCAATCCCAGCGTGCCGGCGACCCGCAGTACGACTACCTGCTGGGCGTGTCCGCCCTGGACATCGGGCGCAACACCGAAGCGGTGTTCGCGCTCGAGCGGGTGCTCGCGGTGCAGCCCAACAGCGCGCCCGCCCGCGCGCAGATTGCGCGCGCCTACTTCAACCTGAAGGAGACGGACACCGCCAAGCGGGAGTTCGAGACGGTGAAGACCCAGGAGGTGCCCGTGGCTGTCAGGGACACCATCAACCGGTACCTCGAAGCCATCGACCGCGTCACTGAGGCCGAGCGCTTCAGCGCCCGCTTCTTCCTGGAGTTCGCGCTCGGCTACGACAGCAACGTGAACAGCGCGACGTCGATCAACGATTTCGTTGTTCCCGGCCTGGGCACGTTTCGCCTGGCGCCTGCCTCGCAGGAGATCGGCGACTGGTTCTTCTCCTCGTCGGCCGGCGTCAACATCGCCAATCCCCTGACCAAGCGGCTCACCCTGATCGGCGGGCTGTCGGCTTATGCCAGAGCCAACTTCGTCCAGGACGACTTTAACACCGGTTATCTCGACGGCTACCTCGGCGTCAGCACCAAGGCGGGGCGCAGCACGGTCAGCCTCATTGCGCAAGGGAACATCTTCACCGTTGCCGACCCGATCTACAGCACGGCATACCGCAACGCGGTCGGCGGAACCGTCCAGTGGATCTACGATGTCAACGTGCGCAGCCAGTTCACGGCCTATTTCCAGTACGCCTCGCTGACCTATCCCGAGCAATCGCCCCGCGACGTCAACCGCTACATCGTCGGTGTGGGCTACGCGCATGCGTTCCGGGGCAACGATCCGACGGTCTACGTCGGTGTGTACGGTGGAATCGAGCGGGCGCGCGACGCAGCCTTCGAAAGCCTGGCCAACGACCCGATCGGGCTGCGGCTGGGCGGGCAGAAGCGCCTCAACGACCGCACCTATCTGTTCGCCAATCTGGGGGCGGAGTACCGCAAGTACGGCGGGCCGTACTTTCCACCGTTCATCACCGAAGTCCGGGAGGATCACCAGTACTGGGCCGCGCTAGGGGTGCACTATTTGCTTCCCAAGGACTGGCGGGTGTCCCCGCAGGTCAGCTATATGCAAAATAATTCCAATATCGAGATCAATGAGTACAATCGTTGGCTCGCGTTTGTGAGCCTGCGGCGCGATTGGTGAGGGAGCGACGGCCGGACGCGGAGGGCGTATGAAGCTAGCGCTGCATGCAACGAGGGAACCGTTGGCGAAACTCGGCCTCAGCGCTCTGCTGGTGGCGGGGGTGCTGCCCACAATGGGGCTGGCTGCTCCGGCGGCGCGCATGGAGTTCGTCGTGGGCGACGTCCAGATCGTCGCGCCCGGCGGCCAGGCGCGGCCCGGACGCAAGGGCGCGGAGGTCGGCAGCGGCGAAACCGTCAACACCAATCGCGGGCGCGCCCAGCTGCGCTTCAGCGATGGCGCCTACGTATCCTTGCAGCCTCAGTCGGAGTTCCGCATCGACGACTACCGCTTCGAGGGCAAGGCCGACGGCAGCGAGCGCGGGTTCTTCAGCCTGCTGAAAGGGGGGCTGCGCACCGTCACGGGCCTGGTGGGACGCACCCACCGTGGCAACTACCAGGTCACCACCGCAGTTGCGACCATCGGGATCCGCGGCACCGAGTACACCATCGCCTACACCCACAGCATCACCGGGTGGATCGGCGAAGGCGGCGTCAACGTCTGCAACAGCACCGGCTGCACACCGTTCACCAGCGGAGAATCGTTCTTCGTGCCGAATGGCGACACTGCGCCTCAGCTCAGCGCCAAGAAGACCGATCTGCCGCCGCCTCAGCCGGAAAACGTCGCCGGCGGCTCGTTCGGGGACCAGAACAATCCGCAGGACAACCCCGGTCAGTCGGTCCACGTGGCGGGCAACGAGGTCACTTCCGCAGGCGCGGACGACGAGGGTCGCCCTGAATACAAGTGGGAGCGCTCGTCCACCGAGCTGCCGGGCACTCAGCCGCCGAGCACTAAGCCGCCCAGCACCCAACCACCGACCCAACCGCCGTCCACGCTTACGGGCAGGCAGCAGCTCGATGGCGTCTATGCATCCGGCTTTGGCACCGGCTACTTCCAGCCGGGGACCGTGGTGCTGGACGGGAACGGCGTCGTCACCGATTTCAATGGCATCGTTCCGATCGGCCCTGGAGTGCAGACGGGCAATGACGGCGTCGTGGCGTGGGGCTATTTCCCTCGGCAGATCTCCGCGGTGATGGACATGCTGGCCTTCGTGACCGGTTCGCCGGTGACCAATTTCGGCGATCTCAACGCCGGCAGCAAGATTGCTACCTACACCCTGCTCCCAGGCGGCGGCACCCCCGTCCTCGATCCAGCCACCGGGGCCACCATTGGCACGCTGAGCTCCGCGTCGATGACGGTCAACTTCGGAGCGCTCAATGCCACCGCCCAGATGGCCTGGTCGATTCAGGCGGGAAGCTACGCCGCGGCTCTGAGCGGATCCTTCGACGGGCCGCTCTACCTCAATGGCAGCTGCAGCGTTGGAACTTGCAGCGTATCGGCGCTGGGCCAGGTTTTCGGGGCCAACGCCACCCGCAGCGGCATCGCCTACCAATTCTCCTCCGGCTCCACCACCGGAGTCGGCTCCGCGGCCCTGGGGCAGACCAGTCTGCAGCCCTGATCAACGCTGCCCGGCGCCGGGCGACGCGGGAGTGGCCGTGCCGGACAGCCTGACCATGACGATGAACTCGTATGCAGGCTCAACCGGCTCCTCGGCAGCGCGCGGTTGCCGGCTGGCTTCTCGCCATTGCTCCGCGGAAAGAACCGGGAAGAACGTATCGCCCGCATAGTCGGCGTCGATCCTGGTGAGGTAGATGCGCTCCGCCAGCGGCAATGCCTCCCGGTAGATCTCCGCCCCGCCGATCACGAACGCTTCGTCGTCGCCCGCACATGCGGCCAGCGCATCGGCAAGCGAATGCACCACCAGCGCCCCTGGCGCTGAATAGTCAGCGCGGCGGGTGACCACGACCGACGTGCGCCCCGGCAGCGGCCGGCCGATCGACTCCCACGTGCGCCGGCCCATGATGATGTGATGGCCCATCGTCAGCGTCCGGAAACGCTTCAGGTCCTCGGGGATGCGCCAAGGCAGCCGGTTGTCCTTGCCGATGACGCCGTTGCGCGCCACTGCGACGATCAGCGCCAGGCGGGGCCGCTGTGCATGCGGGGCGCTGGTCACTTGCGGCTGGCCCGCAGCATTCGGGCGGTGGTGCGAGAAATGCTAAACCGCCACCGGCGCCCTGATCGGCGCGTGCGGATCGTAGCTCTCCAAGGTGAAATCCTCGTAGCGGAACGCAAACAAATCGGTGACCGCCGGGTTGAGCCGCATGGCCGGCAGCGCGCGCGGCTGCCGGTTGAGCTGCTCGCGCGCCTGCTCCAGGTGGTTCAGGTAGAGGTGCGTGTCGCCGAGGGTGTGGACGAACTCGCCGGGCTCGAAGCCACAAACCTGTGCGACCATCAGGGCCAGCAGCGCATAAGAGGCGATGTTGAACGGCACGCCGAGGAAGAAATCGGCGCTGCGCTGATACATCTGCAGGGACAAGCGGCCTTGCGCCACGTAGAACTGGAAGAAGGCGTGGCAAGGCGCGAGCTTCATCCGGGGGATGTCGGCGACGTTCCAGGCCGAGACCAGCAGCCGCCGCGAATCGGGGTTGCGCTTGAGCTCCGCGAGCACCTGCGAGATCTGGTCGATGTGCCGCCCGTCGGGGGCCGGCCACGAGCGCCACTGGTAGCCATAGACCGGGCCCAGCTCGCCGCGCTCGTCGGCCCACTCGTCCCAGATGGTGACGCCGTTGTCGCGCAGGTAAGCGACGTTGGTATCGCCCTTGAGGAACCACAGCAACTCGTGCACGATGGATTTCACGTGCAGCCTCTTGGTGGTCACCAGCGGGAAGCCGCGCGCCAGATCGAAGCGCATCTGCGGGCCGAACAACGACAGCGTGCCGGTGCCGGTGCGGTCGCTCTTGTGCACCCCTTCGTCGAGGATGCGCTGCATGAGGTCGAGGTATTGGCGCATTGCGCTAGTTTAGCGCGGAGAGCTGAAAGGCGTGAGGCGTGAGGCGTGAGGCGTGAGGCGCAAGGCGTGAGGCGCAAGGCGTGAGGCGCAAGGCGTGAGGCGTGAGGCGTGAGGCGTGAGGCGCGTAGACCCCCTCTCCCCTCGTGGGAGAGGGCTGGGGAGAGGGGGCCAGGCGCATCCATGTCCACCCTCTCCCCAACCCTCTCCCGTCAAGGGAGAGGGGGTATCCTTCGCTTCGCGCTTCACGCTGCCTCACGCCTCCCGCCTCACGCTTCCCGCCTCCGCCACGCTGCTCCCGCCTCCCGCCTCACGCTTCCCCATCACCGCTTTCACGCCGCGGACTTGATGTTCCGAAGCTGCTCGTCCAGATACGCCGCAACCTGCTCCAGCGGCATCGGCCGCGCAAACAGGATAGCCCTGCACCTTGTGGCAGCTCGCGCTCGCGCAGGAAGCCCAGCTGCTCGGGGGTCTCGACGCCCTCGGCGATGATGGTCAGGCGCAGGCTGTGGCCCATGGCGATGATGGCGCTGGCGATGGCGGCATCGTCCGGGTCCGAGGTGATGTCGCGCACGAAGGACTGGTCGACCTTCAGCGCATCGATCGGGAAGCGCTTGAGGTAGGCGAGCGAGGAGTAGCCGGTGCCGAAGTCGTCGATGGACAGGTGGATCCCCATGGCCTTGAGCTCGTGCAGCGTGCGGATCGCCACCTCGGCATTCTCCATGACGCTCCTCCGTCACCTCCAGCTCGAGGTACCGGGGAGACAGCCCGGCGCGCTCCAGGATCGTCGCTACCGAGCGTGCCAGGTCGCGCTCGCGGAACTGCTTGGGCGATAGATTGACCGCCACGTGCAGCTCGCCAAAGCCCTGGCGCATGCAAAGCGCGCGCGGCGCGGCAGGCGTGCTCCAGCACCCATTGCCCGATCGGAACGATCAGGCCGGTTTCCTCGGCGAGCGGAATGAACTTGGCCGGCGACACCATGCCCGAAGTCGGGATGCTGCCAGCGCACCAGCGTCTCCATCGAGGTCACCCGCTGGCTGCGCAGATCGACGATGGGCTGGAAGTGCAGGACGAACTCCTCGCGCTCCAGCGCCCGCCGCAGGCTGGTCTCCAGCATCAGGTGCTCGAAGGTCGCCGCGGTGGCCTCGCTGGAGAAGAACTGGTAGGTGTTCTTGCCCTGCTCCTTGGCCCGGTACATGGCGATGTCGGCATTCTTCAGCAGGGTGGCGGCGTCGCACGCGTCGTCGGGAAACATGCTCATGCCGATGCTGCAGGTGATGAACAGCTCGTGGCCCTCGACGTTGAACGGGCCGGACAGCGTGTCGATCAGCTTCTGCGCGCAGGTGGCCACCTCCTGCACGTCGCGCACCGGACGCATCATCACCGTGTACTCGTCCCCGCCCAGGCGCGCCACGATGTCGCTCTCGCGCAGACCGGCGCGAAAGCGCTGGGCGACCTGCTGCAGCAGCAGCGTCGCCGGTCTGGTGCCCCAGGGTGTCGTTGACGTTCTTGAAGCGGTCCAGATCGATGAACAGCGCCGCGAGCTTCTCGCCGTGGCGCGCAGCGTGGGTCAGGGCGACCGCCAGGTGCTCGTTGAACAGGTTGCGGTTGGGCAGCGACGTGAGCTGGTCGTGGTTGGCGAGGAAATACAGCATCTCCTCGTCCTGCTTGCGCGCGGTGACGTCGTTGAGCAGCACGAAGTATCCGCACACGGCCCCCGTCGCGTCGAGGTTCGGCACGTAGTGCACTTCGAAGTCGCGTAGCGCGCCGTCGCGCCCGCGCTGGCGGCGCTCGTAGCGGACCTCGCGTCCCGCCAGCACCTGCTGCAGGTGGGGTTCCATCACCTCGAACGTGCCGGCGTCGACGACTTCGCGCACCGAGCGGCCGATCAGCTGGTCGCGCGGTGCGCCCACCCAGTCGGCATAGCGCTGATTGGCATAGACGAATCGCGCATCTGCGTGTCCGCATGGCAGATCATCGCGGGCACAGAGTCCATTACCGCGCGCAGCTGCCGCTCGCGCTGCTCGACCGCTTCCTGGGAGCGTACGCGCTCGATCGAGATCCCGGCGATGTGGCGGGCGGTGTCCAGCAGGCGCAGGTCTTCGCTGGTCGGCGCGCGCGGGCTGCGGTAGTAGGCGGCGAAGGTGCCGAGCACTTTGCCGGTGGAGGCCGTGATGCACACCGCCCAGCACGCGCGCAAGCCGTGGCGCAGGGCGAGCTCCTGGTAGTCGGCCCACAGCGGGTCCAGCGCGATGTCGGAGGCCACCACCGTCTCGCCACGCCAGGCCGCAGTTCCGCAGGATCCAGCCGAAGGTCCGATGGCCATCCCTTCGATGGCGGCGGTGTACGACGCAGGCAGGCTGGGGGCCGCGGTGCAGTGCAGCTGCCCGTTGTCGTCGAGCAGCAGGACCGAGCACAGCAGGTCGGGCCGCAGCGCCTCGACGCCCCGCACCAGGGTGTCGAGGATGCGCGGCAGCCGCTCGCCGGCGGAGATCATCTCCAGCAGCTGCTTCTCCGTGCGGGCCTGCTGCTCGCCCAGCACCGCGGCGGTCACGTCCTGTGCCTCCAGGAGGCTATGGATGGAGATCTGTGCGCTCGTGTGGTTGAGTGCGTCGAGGTCTCGGCGCAAGCTCGCCGACAAGCGCTCGCCAGTCAGCGGCTGCCCTTCTGCCAGGATGCCCAGGCGCCCATCCTCCAGCAGGATCCCGGTGGGCGTGATGGTGATCGAGGTCGGCATGCCATTCGGATAGAGGGTCCAAGGCACGCTCGTGGACGACTCGCCCCGTCGCAGCGCTGCGAGGAGGCCGGCGAGCAGGTTGCGGGCGGAGGGCGACAGGTCGGCGCAATCGCGGCTGCTCAGCTCCGCAACGCTGTGCGCTCGCCACAGCTCGAGGCCGGCAGCGTTGGCCCACACCGTGCGCAGTCTGTCGTAGTCGAATACCCACACCGGAGTGCGCATCCATGCGAACGCCGGAAGCGATTGCCAGGTGAGGAAGGCAGGAGCCAGGATTGTCATCTGCTCGGGGCCGGCGAGTGAGGACCCCAGGTGACTTCGTGGGTGGTTTTCTTCTTCGGCAGGAACGCCCGGAACTTGAGCCGCGGAAGCCCCGCAGCGCTATGCTAAACTGTTGATCCTTATCGGTGAATCCTCATGTCCGGCAATACCCTCGGCAGGCTGTTCTGTGTGACATCGTTCGGCGAGAGCCATGGTCCCGCGATCGGCTGCGTGGTCGACGGTTGCCCGCCCGGGCTGGCGCTTACCGAAAGCGACATCCAGCGCGATCTCGATCGCCGCCGTCCGGGCACCTCGCGGCATGTCACGCAGCGCCAGGAGTCCGACACGGTGGAGATCCTCTCCGGCGTCTTCGAGGGCGTGACCACCGGCACGCCGATCGGCCTGCTGATCCGCAACGTGGACGCTCGCAGCAAGGACTACGGCAGCATCAAGGACACGTTCCGGCCCGGACACGCCGACTACACCTATTGGCAGAAGTATGGCGTGCGCGACTACCGCGGCGGCGGCCGCCAGTCGGCGCGCGAGACGGCCGTGCGAGTGGCTGCAGGCGCCATCGCGAGGAAGTGGCTGCACGAGCACCATGGCGTCGAGGTGCGTGGTTACCTTGCCCAGCTCGGCCCCCTCGAGGTGGCGTTCCAGAGCTGGGATGCGGTCGACGCGAATCCTTTCTTCGTTGCCGACCCGGCCGCGGTGCCGCGGCTCGAAGCGTTCATGGACGAGCTGCGCAAGTCGGGCGACTCGGTCGGCGCGCGGCTCAAGGTGGTCGCGCGCAACGTGCCGCCCGGCTGGGGCGAGCCGGTGTACGACAAGCTCGACGCCGACATCGCCTACGCGATGATGAGCATCAACGCGGTGAAGGCCGTGGAGATCGGCGCAGGCTTTGCCGCCGTCGCGCAGAAGGGCAGCGAGCACGGCGACGAGATGATCCCGGAAGGCTTCCTGAGCAACAACGCCGGCGGCATTCTGGGCGGCATCTCCAGCGGCCAGGACATCGTGGTGAGCATTGCGGTGAAGCCCACTTCCAGCATCCGCCTGCCGCGCCGGTCCATCGACAAGCGCGGCGAGCCCACCGTGGTGGAGACGCACGGCCGGCACGACCCGTGCGTCGGCATCCGCGCCACGCCGATCGCAGAGGCCATGCTCGCCATCGTGCTGATGGACCACGCGCTGCGCCAGCGCGCGCAGAACGCCGACGTGAGCTGCACGACGCCAGTCATCTCTGCGCGGGCGCCGGAAGAGGTGCTGGAGAAGCTGCGCCAGGCTGCCGCGGTGGACGATCCGTTGCCCGACGAAGCTTAGGCGTCCAAAGCCGGGAACGCAGAGATCGCAGAGGAAGAGCTAAGAGAGGACGCAGAGGAACAACTCGGGAACGGCCCATCCAACGGACACCCGCCGGTGCTGAAACCGATCCGGTTTCGACTGCACGGCTGGCGTCGACGCGTCGAAGTCGGCACGCGCAACCTTGCGGCACCGGCGTGCGTTTCTGGTGTTGTGTCGTCCGCGCTGGCCGACCTCTCCACGCTGATTCTTACTCTGCGTCCTCTCTTGCCTTTCCTCTGCGTCGTCTGCGTTCCCGCTTTGGAGTTCAACCTCGGATGACTGCGCAGCAGCTCTACTTGCGCCTGTCCAGCTTCTACTTCGCGTACTTCCTGATGCTGGGGGCGTTCGCGCCGTTCTTCGGGCTGTACCTCAAGGACCTCGGCTTCAGCTCCTTGGAGATCGGCGTGCTGCTGGCCATCATGCCGGTCGTGCGCACCGTGCTGCCGACGCTGTGGGGCTGGATCGCCGACCACCATGGCCACGCGGCGCGCGCTGATCCGTGCGACCAGCGTTGCCGCCACGGCTGTCTGCGCCGGGCTGCTGTTCGGCACCGGGTTCGGCTGGCTCTTCGTCGTGCTGCTCGCTGCTCAACGTGTTCTGGTGCGCAGCGCTGCCCCTGGTGGAGGCCACCACCTTCGGGCTGCTCAAGGGCCGTCTGGGGGACTACGGGCGCATCCGGGTCTGGGGCTCGGTGAGCTTTGTGCTCGCCGTGCTGGCGATCGGCCCGCTGCTGGACCGGGCTGGCGTGGGCATCCTGCCTGCCGTGCTGGTTGTGTTGTTCGCGGCTCACGGCGGCCTCCACCTGGCTGCTGCCCGCGGACGAGACCCCAGCCCACACGCGGAGCATGCCTCGCTGCGGCCGCATCCTGCGCCGGCCCGAAGTGGCTGGCGCTGTTCGCGGCCTGCTTCCTGATGTCCCTCGCGCACGGACCTTACAACAGCTTCTTACTCGATCCATCTGGTCGACCTGGGCTACTCGAAGACCGCCGTGGGCTGGCTGTGGACGCATCAGCGTGGTCGCCGAGATCGGCGTGTTCCTGTGGATGCCGCATCTGCTGCGCCGTGTCTCGATCGCGAACGTGATCGCACTCAGCCTCGGCTGCGCGGTCGTACGCTTTCTGCTGATCGGCTGGTGGCGCAGGTCGCCGGCTGCTGCTCGTCGTAGCGCAGACTGCTGCACGCGGCAACCTTCGGCGCGCACCACGCGGCTGCGCTCGCGGCGATCCATCATTTCTTCCGCGGCCGCTTCCAGGCGCGCGGCCAGGGGCTGTACACGCAGCTTGGCTTCGGCGCCGGCGGCGCCGCCGGCGCGGTGCTGAGCGGCTGGCTGTGGGACCACGTCGGCGCCGGGCTGACCTTCACCTTCGGCGCCGCCGCCGCCTGCTAGCGCTCGTCATCGTCCTCGCCCGGCTGCGCCTGCCTGCGGTCGCCCACGCCGGGGCTTAGCTACGGCGTACCCCCACCCCATGAACCGCAGAGGACGCAGAGGAACGCAGAGGAACAACCAAGGAGGATAGCGGGTGCCACGGCGGTGAGCCTGCTATGGTTGCCCAAAGGCGGCTGCAGCCAGAGGCTTTCCTCCGCGGTCCTCTGCGTCCTCTGCGGTTAATGCGGTTTCCTCGACGCTTGCGGGCGCTCGCGGCTGACCGGCTGTGCCATAATTCACGGTTCAGGAGTTGTCCGCCATGAACCCGCAAACCCTCTACGACAAGCTCTGGTCGAGCCACGTCGTGCGCCAGGAAGCCGACGGCACTGCGCTCATCTACATCGACCGGCACCTGGTGCACGAAGTCACCAGCCCGCAGGCCTTCGAAGGCCTGAAGCTCGCCGGCCGGCGGCCCTGGCGCATCGATTCCATCGTCGCCACCGCCGACCACAACACGCCGACCCGCGAACTGGGACCAGGGCATCCGGGACCCGATCTCGCGCACGCAGGTGGAGACGCTGGACGCGAACATGCGCGAGCACGGCGCCAAGGCCTATTTCCCGTTTCTCGACGCCCGCCAGGGCATCGTCCACGTGATCGGGCCGGAGCAGGGCGCCACGCTGCCGGGGATGACCGTCGTGTGCGGCGACTCGCACACCAGCACGCATGGCGCGTTCGCCTGCCTGGCCTTCGGCATCGGCACCTCCGAGGTCGAGCACGTGCTCGCCACGCAGTGCCTGGTGATGAAGAAGGCCAAGACCATGCTGGTGCGAGGTGCAGGGCAAGCTCCCGCGCGGCATCACCGCCAAGGACGTCGTGCTGGCCGTGATCGGCAAGATCGGCACCGCCGGGGGAACCGGCTACGCCATCGAGTTCGCGCGGCAGCGCCATCCGCTCGCTCAGCATGGAAGGCCGCATGACCGTGTGCAACATGGCCATCGAGGCGGGCGCACGCGCCGGCATGGTGGCGGTGGACGATGCGCACCATCGAGTACCTGCGCGGCCGCGCCGTTCGCGCCAAAGGGCGATCTGTGGGACCGCGCAGTCGCCTCCTGGCGCGCTCTGGTGAGCGATCCCGGCGCGCCAGTTCGATCGAGCGGTGACGCTGGAGGCGGCGACGATCAAGCCGCAGGTGACCTGGGGCACGTCCCCGGAGATGGTCAACACCATCGACGGCCGGGTCCCCGATCCCGGCCCGGATCGACGATCCGCAACGGCGCAAGTCGGTGGAGCGCGCGCTCCAGTACATGGGGCTGCAGCCGAACATGCCGATCAACGAGATCCGCATCGACAAGGTGTTCATCGGCTCCTGCACCAACTCGCGGATCGAGGACCTGCGCGCTGCCGCCGAGGTGGTGAAGGGCCGGCGCGTGGCGGGCAGCGTCAAGCTCGCCATGGTCGTGCCGGGCTCGGGGCCGGTGAAGCGGCAGGCCGAGGCGGAGGGGCTGGACCAGGTGTTCAAAGCCGCCGGCTTCGAGTGGCGCGAGCCGGGCTGCTCGATGTGCCTGGCCATGAATGACGACCGCCTGGAGCCCGGGGAGCGGTGCGCCTCCACATCCAACCGCAACTTCGAAGGCCGCCAGGGCGCGGGTGGGCGCACGCATCTGGTGAGCCCGGCGATGGCGGCGGCGGCGGCGATTCGCCGGCCGCTTCGTCGACGTGCGCAGAGGATCGTGAGGGCGATAGATGGAAAAGTTCGTTCGCCTGGAAGGCCTGGTGGCGCCGCTCGATCGCGCCAACGTCGACACCGACGCCATCATCCCCAAGCAGTTCCTGAAATCCATCAAGCGCAGCGGCTTCGGTCCGAACCTGTTCGACGAGTGGCGCTATCTCGACCATGGCGAGCCCGGGCATGGACAACGGCAAGCGGCCGCTCAACCCCGAGTTCGTGCTCAACCAGCCGCGCTACCGCGGCGCGCAGATCCTGCTGGCGCGCGAGAACTTCGGCTGCGGCTCCTCGCGCGAGCACGCGCCCTGGGCGCTGATGGACTTCGGCTTCCGCGTGCGTGATCGCGCCCAGCTATGCGGACATCTTCTTCAACAACTGCTTCAAGAACGGCCTGCTGCCGGTGGTGCTGGACGCCAGTGTGGTGGATCTGCTGTTCCATGAGGTGCTCGCGGAGCCGGGCTACCGGCTGACGATAGACCTGCCTCAGCAGGTAGTGCTCACGCGCTCGGGAAAGAGTCACCCGTTCAGCGTCGATGCGTTCCGCAAGCACTACCTGGTCAACGGCCTCGACGAGATCGGCCTCACCCTTGCGCACGCCGACGAGATCCGGGCGTTCGAGGCGAAACGCCGCGCCGAGCAGCCCTGGCTGTTCGGCTAGTTCTATCTACTATTCATCTTCTTATTCTTACTCTAACCGCAGAGGCGCAGAGGCGCAGAGAACGGCGAAACCCGAGACTTACTTGCCGAGCTTCACGGTGCGACTCGTGGAGTGTGACAGCGACCTCAGGAGTACCGCTGAACACTCCCTCTCCCCTTGTGGGAGAGGGCTGGGGAGAGGGGGCGGATAGAGGTCACTGCTACAGCCCGCGAACTGGTGCCCCTTGAAGGTCAACGTTTTTCTCCGCGCCTCTGCGCCTCTGCGGTTCAAATCCAAAATGAAAATAGCAGTACTGCCCGGCGACGGCATCGGCCCCGAGATCGTGGCCCAGGCCGTCAAGGTGCTGCGAGGCCCTGCAATCGCGACGGCTTGCGGCTCGAGATGCAAGAGGCGCCGATCGGCGGTGCTGGATACGACGCCGCCGGCGACCCGCTGCCGGAGGCCACGCTCGCGCTTGCGCGCCAGGCCGATGCGGTGCTGCTGGGTGCCGTGGGTGGGCCCAAGTACGACACTTTGCCGCGGGCGATGCGGCCCGAGCAGGGGCTGCTGCGCATCCGCAAAGAGCTGGGCCTGTTCGCCAACCTGCGCCCGGCGGTGCTGTTTCCCGAGCTTGCCTCGGCCTCCACGCTCAAGCCCGAGGTCGTCGCCGGGCTCGACATCATGATCCTGCGCGAGCTGACCGGCGACATCTACTTCGGACAGCCGCGCGGCCGGCGCGTGAGCGGCGGCGAGCGGGAGGGCTTCGACACGATGAAGTACAGCGAAGCGGAGATCCGCCGCATCGCCCGGGTCGGTTTCGACATCGCCATGAAGCGCAAGCGCAGGCTGTGCTCCGTGGACAAGGCCAATGTGCTGGACACCAGCATCCTGTGGCGTGAGGTGGTGAACGAAGTCGCCCGGGACTATTCCGCAGGTCGAGCTGAGCCACATGTACGTCGACAACGCCGCCATGCAGCTGGTGCGCGCGCCCAAGCAGTTCGACGTGATGGTCACCGGCAACATGTTCGGCGATATTCTTTCCGACGAGGCGTCGATGCTCACCGGCTCGATCGGCATGCTGCCCTCGGCATCGCTCGATGCCGGCAACAAGGGTCTGTACGAGCCCATCCATGGCTCGGCGCCCGACATCGCCGGCAAGAGCGTGGCCAATCCGCTGGCCACCATCCTGTCCACCGCGATGATGCTGCGCTACACCTTCGACCGCGTCGATGCAGCCGAGCGCATCGAGGGGGCGGTCAAGCAGGTGCTCCGACAGGGGTATCGCACGGCGGACATCTTCCAGGACGGCGCGCGCAAAGTCGGTACCGTGAGATGGGCGAGGCAGTGGTGGCCGCGCTCGGCCATCGATAGGCACGACGAGTCTGTTCCAGCATATCGGTCTGCCCGTAACGAAGCGACGAGTACCCATGAACCTGCCGAAAGCCAGCGAAAAGACTCCCTCTCCCTTGATGGGAGAGGGCAGGGGAGAGGGTGAAACGCACGCGGGCAAGCCCCCTCTCCCTAGCCCTCTCCCACGAGGGGAGAGGGGACTGGACGAGGCGCCGGTTCATGGGCTCGATTCGTGGCGCAAGTGCGTCATGGGGTCTCTCCGAGGCGGGCGGGAGCGCTCGATGAGGAAAACGCGTGGGTGTTGGGCCTCGGGCCACGACAGGTGGAACGGCATGAGCAAGCGGCGAGGACGGCAATGATGCGAGTGGGATTCATCGGGTGGCGCGGGATGGTGGGCTCGGTGCTGATGCAGCGCATGCTCGAGGAGCGCGACTTCGGCCCTATCGAGCCGGTGTTCTTCACCACCTCGCAGGCGGGCGGCAAGGGCCCGGCAATCGGCCGCGACTTGCCCCCGCTCAAGGACGCGCGCGACCTGCAGGCGCTCGCCGCCAACGACGTGCTGATCTCCTGCCAGGGCGGCGACTACACCAACGAGATCCATCCCAGGCTGCGCAGCGCGGGCTGGAAGGGATACTGGATCGACGCGGCCTCGGCGCTGCGCATGCGCGAGGACGCGGTGATCATCCTCGACCCGGTCAACCTGCATGTGATCAAGGACGCGCTCACGCGCGGAGTGCGCGACTACATCGGCGGCAACTGCACGGTGAGCCTCATGCTCATGGCCATGCACGGGCTGCTGCGCGAGGGCCTGGTCGAATGGACCACCGCCATGACCTACCAGGCGGCCTCCGGCGCCGGCGCCCAGAACATGCGCGAGCTGGTGGCGCAGATGGGGGCCGTGGGGCAGGCGGCCGGTGGCTTGCTCGACGACCCGGCGGGGTCGATTCTCGAGATCGACCGTGCGGTGGCCGGCTGCTTGCGCAGCGAGGCGCTGCCGCGCGAGCACTTCGGCTTTGCGCTCGCCGGCAGCCTGCTGCCGTGGATCGACAAGGACCTGGGCAACGGCCAGAGCCGCGAGGAATGGAAGGCGCAGGCCGAAGGCAACAAGATCCTCGGGCGCGAGCGCGACCCGATTCCCATGGACGGCATGTGCGTGCGCATCGGCGCGATGCGCTGCCACAGCCAGGCGCTCACGATCAAGCTCAAGCGCGACGTGCCGCTGGCGGACATCGAAGGCATTGCTCGCCGGCGCCAACCAGTGGGTGAAGGTCATTGCCGAACCAGCGTGAGGCCTCGTTGCGCGCAGCTCACGCCGGCCGCGGTCACCGGAACGCTGGAGGTGCCGATCGGGCGGCTGCGCAAGCTGCCCATGGGAGGCGAGTACCTGACTGCCTTCACGGTTGGCGACCAGCTGCTCTGGGGCGCAGCCGAGCCGCTGCGGCGCATGCTGCGGATCCTCCTCGAGCGCTGAGCTGTCTGGAGAAGCCTGCTGGGCGCTGGTGCCGCCGGGGCAGCCGTACGAGAACCAGGCTTGTCGGCCCCCCGCTGGCCAAGTATTTTTCTGCATCCGCCCTCGAGCAGGCGAGGGTTTTGCTTGCCCGCAGGCATTTGACAATTTCGCCGGCATGAGCTGACCCGTGAGGGCGGGGCTTGACAGGCGAAAATCCTCAAGCGCGCAAGCTGACAGCCGAAAACAGTCAGGAAAAATGACGGGTTACGCCACAATACCAGATGATAAGATCAGCTTGCATCGATAACTATATGATGTTATTTTTAAATATCGCATGGTCATAATCACAGGTGGCGCCGTGGCCAAATCGTCCCTCCGAGCCCTTCTCGTAGCAGCCGCTTTGCTGGTCGCCCCAGGGCTGCGCAGGCTGCAGGTCTGGGCAAGCTCACTGTGCTGTCCAACCTCGGCCAGCCCTTGCGCGCCGAGATCGACGTGGTGGCGGTGGAAAAGAACGAGATGGATAGCCTGGCCGCGCGCCTGGCCTCCATCGATGCCTACCTGCAGAACAATCTGCCGTACCCGTCGCCGTCGCTGGGGCTGAAGCTGTCGCTGGAGCAGCGTGCCTCCGGCCAGCCCTACATTCGGGCGACCACCGTTCAACCCGTCAACGAGCCCTTCGTCGACGTCCTGGTGGAGTTGACCTGGAACGGCGGCCGGATCCTGCGCGCCTACACGGCCCTCCTCGATCCCGCCCACCTACGCGCCCGAAGAGCCGGCAGTGGCGGCTGTCGCCGGAGACCGCGCCCCCGCAGACGGCGGCGCGCGCCGATGCCGGCCCCCGAGCCGCAGGTCCAGACCCAGCTCGGCAGCGAGTTCCAGCCGCAGGAGCCTGCACCCCAACAGGCCGCCCCGGCGCCCGAGCCCCCGCTTCGACGCCCGAGCCCCTCGCCCCGGCGCCGGAGACGCAGGCCCAGGCGGGCGGCGAAGCGCCGCCTGCGCCGGTCCCCGCGCCGCGCGTGACGCAGCCGGAGGAGGCCGGGCATGCCGCCGGCCGCGCCGCAGCAGCAGGCCGAAATGGAGATGTACGAAATCAAGCGCGGCGACACGCTCAGCAAGATCGCGCAGCGCTACAAGCCCGATGACGTGAGGCTCGAGCAGATGCTCGTCGCGCTGTTCCGGAACAACCCGGAAGCCTTCGCGGGCAAGAACATGAACCGGTTGAAGGCCGGCCCGCCTGTTGAGCATCCCGGACGCGAGCGACGCGGCCGCGTTGACGTCAAGGCGGCGAAGCGCGAAGTACGGCTGCAGACGGCCGAACTGGAACGCCTACAAAGAACGTCTGGCCGCTGCGGCCGGCATGGGGGCGCCTGCGCACCGACGCGGCGGGGCAGGCTGCCGGCGGTGGCGTCACCGGCCGGTCGCAGGATCGCGGCCGCCAGCGCCCGGACAGCCCAAGGAATGCTCAAGCTGTCCAAGGGCGAGAGCCGGCGGCATCCCAGGCCGCCCAGGAACGCATCCGCTCCCTGGAGGAAGAGGTGGCGGCGCGCGAGAAGACGATCAAAGAGCAGTGCGAGCGTGTGGCCAAGCTCGAGAAGACGGTCAAGGACATGCAGGCCCTGCTCGACCTCAAGAGCAACAAGGGCGCGGATCTGCAGAAGCAGGCGGCCGGGCCGCAGCAGCCCGAGACCAAGGCCGGCAAGCCTCCCATGCCCGCCAAGCCGAGCATGCCGGAGCCGGCGAAGCCGGAGCTGCCGGCACCGCCTGCGCAAACGCTGCCGGCAGAACCGCCCATGGCCGCGGAGCGCGCGCCGGAAGCGGCTCCCGGCGCGTCGATGGCCCAGTCCGGTACTGCGGCCGCGCCCACGGCCCAGGCCAAGCCCAAACCGGCGCGCAAGCCGAAAACGGCGGCTGCATCCACATCCGCACCCGCCCCGCAGAGCCTGGTGGATCAGATCCTCAATGAGCCGCTCTATCTAGCCGCCGGCGCCGCTGGCGACTCGGCTCTGCTCGGGTTCCTCGGGTTCCGGATGATCGAGCAATCGGCGCGAAGCCGCCTAGCGAAGACTTCGACGTCGAGGCTGAAAAAAAAAATTCTGACGTAGCGCCCACTGACCGGCACCGACACGAGCGGCAGCATGCAGGCCGCAGCGCGCGCGCGCGGCCGCTGCCCAGGTTACCGAAGAGGTCGATCCGCTCGCCGAGGCCGAGATCTACCTCGCCTACGGGCGCGACTCGCAGGCCGAGGAGATCCTCAAGGAGGCGCTGGCGGCCAATCCCGCGGCGCTACGAGATCCACATCAAGCTGCTGGAGATCTACGCCAAGCGCAAGGATGCCGCGGCGTTCGAGCCGCTGGCGCGCGAGCTGCACGATGGGCACCGGCGGCCAGGGAGAGCTGTGGCTGCAGGCCGCCCGCCTGGGCTATCAGCTCGATCCGCAGAACCCGCGCTATGCAGGCCGGCAAGCCGAGCGGCGCCGAGGCGGCGGCGCTGGCTGCGGCGGCCGGCAGCGACCGCGGCGGCCGCACTGGACGAGAAGCTCGACTTCAACATCGGCCTGGATGACGCCGACATCGGCACCAAGACCGACATCGACTTGACCCGGCTCGGCGCTGCCGGGGGCGGCACCACTACCGACATCGACCTGAGCAGTCTCGGTGGCCTGACGAGGCCGCAGCCGGGACAGTCGATCTGTCCACCATCTGCCGGCGTCGCCGGAGCGTAGCCGTGCACAGGCGACCGATGTGGACCTCGACATCGATGCCCCGGCTCGGCCGGACGCCACCGCGTCGGGGCGGGCTGGACTTCGACTTCGACCTGAACGCGTCCCGCCGGCGCCCGCGGCCACGCAGCACCCACGGATCAGTGACCAAGGCCATGACGCAGACCGTCGCGGACGTCGGCGAGCCGGGCATGGGCACCATCGAGTTCGATCTCTCAGCAAGATCTCGCTCGATATGGGCGATTCGGCAAGACCGAGCCGAAGCTCGAATTCGAGCCCGCCGGCCGGCGTCGATGCCGGAGATCGACCTGTCCGCCATCAATCTCGATCTGGGGGCCAGCCGGAGGCCCAGGGCGCCGGCGAGGAGCCAAGGACGATCGCTGGTACGACGTACAGACCAAGTTCGACCTCGCCAAGGCCTACCAGGAAATGGGCGACAAGGAAGGCGCGCGCGAGATCCTGCGCGAGGTCATCGCCGAAGGCGACAACGAACAAAAGGCGGCGGCCGAACGCGTTCTCGAAACGCTCTCCTGACATGCCCTACTGACCGTCGTCACGCGCGGCCCTGCGGGGCCGCGTTTGCTTTGGAGCGTTCAGGTTGCTCGACACGAAGGTCGGCCGCGAGGCACAGCGAATACACGAGGAGCGCCCAGAGTCTCGGATGCCGACGGGACACCTCTGCGTACGGCCCCTGGCAGATGATTCTCTGGCAGCTCTGTGTCTGTGGCTGCTACGGCTGAACGCAGTGTTTAAGCTAGGCGGCCATGCGCATCGCCCTGGGTGTGGAATACGACGGCAGCGGCTACTGCGGCTGGCAGACGCAGCCCTCGGGCTGCGCGGTGCAGGACGTCCTCGACGCGGCGCTGTCGCGCGGATCGCCGCGCATCCGGTGCAGACGCAGTGTGCCGGGCGCACCGATGCGGGCGTGCACGCGCTCGGTCAAGTGGTGCACTTCGATACCGAGGCGCGGCGGCCGCTGAGCGCCTGGGTGCGGGGCGTGAACGCGCTGCTGCCCGGAATCCGTCGCGGTGCTCTGGGCGCGTGAGGTCGATGACGGCGTTTCACGCGCGCTACAGCGCGCGCGGCCGCACCTATCAGTACCTGCTGCTCAACCGTGCCGAGCGCCCCGGCCTGCATCACGAGCTACGTAGGCTGGCATCATCGACCCGCTCGATGTCGAGCCGATGCGCGCGGCGGCGACGCCCTTGCTGGGACGGCACGACTTCAGCGCTTTTCGCGCCGCCGAGTGCCAGGCGCGCTCGCCGGTTAAGGAGCTGCGCCGGGCCGAGATCGAGCGCCAGCGGCGACTTGCTTCTGTTCGAATTCGCCGCCGACGCGTTCCTGCACCACATGGTGCGCAATATCGTCGGCTGCCTGGTGAAGGTCGGCAACGGCAGCCGGCCCGTCCGACTGGGTGCAGGCAGGTGCTGGACAGCCGCGACCGCGAGCGGGCGGCGCCCACCTTCGCGGCCGACGGCCTGTATCTGACCGGCGTAGAATACGATGCCGCCTGGGACCTGCCGTCGCCGGGGGCACGAGCTGCCGCTCCCCGGCGACCTAGCAGGAGAACGCTCCAGCTGGACGCAGAGCGCCAACCCATTATGCAGCGAGAGCATTACATCCCTGCTACATCACGTGAGAAATGCCTGTTGATCCTGTCGAAGTTCGCTTCAGGGGTCATGCGTGACAGCAGTCAAGATCTGCGGCATCACCCGCGTCGAGGACGGCCTGGCGGCGCCGCGCGTGCCGGCGCCCACGCCATCGGCCTGGTGTTCCATCCGGCCAGCCCGCGCTGTGATCGGCATCGAGCGGGCGCGCGAAATCGTGAAGTCGCCTGCCGCCGTTCATCACTGCCGTGGCGCTGTTCGTCGATGCGCCGAGCCGAGCAGCGTCCGGGCAGTGCTGGACGCAGTGCCGCTGCAGCTGCTGCAGTTCCACGGCGCGGAGCCGCCCGAGTACTGCAGCCAGTTTCCGCCTGCCCTACATCAAGGCCGTGCGGGTGAAGCAGGGAGTGGATTTGCTACAATACGCCGGCCGTTATCGCGCGCGCCAAGGGCTTGTTGCTGGATGCTTTCGCAGACGGCAGCCACGGTGGCACGGGCAGCTGTGTTCGACTGGGACCTGATCCCTGCGGACTTGCCGCTGCCGGTAGTGCTGGCCGGCGGGCTCACGCCGGAGAACGTGGCGCGAGGCCATCCGCCGCGTCCGGCCCTGGGCGGTGGACGTCAGCAGCGGCGTCGAGCGAGAAAAAGGCATCAAGGACGCGGCCACGATAGCCGCCTTCATACGAGGAGCGCGCGATGCAGATGTATGACGCCGGGCAGGTCTACGATCTGCCGGACGCCAGCGGCCACTTCGGTCCCTATGGCGGGCGTGTTCGTCGCCGAGACCCTGATGCACGCGCTCGACGAGCTCAAGCGCGAGTATCTGCGGGTGCGCGACGACGCCTCGTTCCAGGCCGAGTTCGCGTACGAGCTCAAGCACTACGTCGGCCGCCCCAGCCCCGTCTACCACGCCAAGCGCCTGTCCGAGCAGCTGGGCGGCGCGCAGATCTGGCTCAAGCGCGAAGACCTCAACCACACCGGCGCGCACAAGATCAACAACACCGTGGGCCAGGCGCTGGTGGCCGGCGCATGGGCAAGAAGCGCGTGATCGCCGAGACCGGCGCAGGCCAGCACGGCGTGGCCGCCGCCACCGTGGCTGCGCGCTACGGCATGGAGTGCGTGGTGTACATGGGCTCCGAGGACGTCGAGCGCCAGGCCATGAACGTCTATCGCATGAAGCTGCTCGGCGCCACCGTCGTGCCCGGTGGAAAGCGGCTCCAGGACGCTGAAGGACGCGCTCAACGAAGCGATGCGCGACTGGGTGACCAACGTCGAGACCACCTTCTACATCATCGGCACGGTCGCCGGCCCGCACCCGTACCCGATGATGGTGCGCGACTTCAACTCCGTGGTGGGCAGGGAGCTGCGCGTGCAGATGCCGCAGATGGTCGGCCGGCAGCCCGACGCGATCCTCGCCTGCGTGGGCGGGGGCTGCAACGCCATGGGCGTGTTCTATCCGTATATCCAGGACACCGCCGTGCGGCTGATCGGCGTCGAAGCCGCCGGCGAGGGCATCGCGAGCGGACATCATGCCGCAACGCTGTGCGCCGGGCCGCCCCGGCGTGCTGCACGGCAACCGCACCTACCTGCTGCAGGACGCGGACGGCCAGATCATCGAGACGCATTCGATCTCCGCCGGGCTCGACTATCCGGGCGTGGGTCCCGAGCACGCCTGGCTCAAGGACAGCGGCCGGGCCGAGTATGTGTGCTGCCACCGACGAGGAGGCTCTGCATGCCTTCCACACGCTGTGCCGGATGGAAGGCATCATGCCCGCGCTCGAGTCGAGCCATGCGCTGGCGCACGCGATGAAGATCGCGCCGGCCATGGGCAAGGACAAGGTGCTGCTGGTCAACCTCTCCGGGCGCGGCGACAAGGATATGCATACGGTCGCGAAGCATTCCGGAATCGAACTGTGAGGGCTCGGCTCGAGGCGCGAGCGCCAGAGGTCGCAGAGGAATCGGCCCTTCCCGGCCTATTGCATCTGCGCTCTACTCCTCAGGCGCTCGACCTCTAGCCTCTCGCCGCTATTCATGTCCCGCATCCAACCACTTTCGAAGCCCTGCACGCGCGCGGCCGCAAAGCGCTGATCCCCTTCATCACCGCGGGCGATCCCGAGCCTCGAGATCGACGGTGCCGCTGATGCACGCGCTGGTGGAAGCCGGCGCCGACATCATCGAGCTGGGCGTGCCCTTCTCCGACCCGATGGCCGACGGGCCGGCTATCCAGCGCTCCAGCGAGCGCGCGCTGAAGCAGCCGGCACCAATCTGCAGGCGGTGCTCGGGCGCGGTGCGCGCAATTCCGCGCGCGGGACAGCCGCACGCCGGTGGTGCTGATGGGCTATGCCAATCCGATCGAAGCGATGGGCTATGGCGCGCTTTGCGCAGGCCGCCGCGCGACGCAGGCGTGGACGGGGTGCTGGTGGTGGACTACCCGCCCGAGGAGGGCGGCGAGCTGCTTGAGGCAGCTCGCGCAGCCGCGGCATCGACAGCATCTACCTGCTGTCGCCGACCTCCGAGGAGGCGCGCATGGAGAAGATCGCGCGCGTGGCGAGCGGCTACATCTACTACGTCTCGCTCAAGGGCGTCACCGGCGCCAGCCACCTGGATCTCGAGGAGGTCGCGCCGCAAGCTTCCGCAGATCCGCTCGCACATCGGGTTGCCCGATCGGTGTAGGCTTCGGCATCCGCGACGCCGAAACGGCGCGGGCCGTGGCGCACATCTCGGATGCGGTGGTGATCGGCAGCAGGCTGGTACAGGAGATCGAGACGTCGGGTCCCGAGCAGGTCATCGGCAACGTCAGGTCCCTGCTGGGTCGCATCCGCCAGGCCATGGACGCGTGATGCCGGCCCGCCTCCGCGCGGGTCGGGACGGCTCGCATCGAACCAACGCTGCGGCGACGCGGCGGTCACTGATCCGGAGGTGACGTGAGCTGGTTGCAGAAGCTGCTCCCGCCCAAGATCAAGCGCAGCCCCGGCGCCGCCAAGAAGGCGGTGCCCGAGGGGCTGTGGATCAAGTGCGAGGTGTGCGAGGCGGTGCTCTACCGCGCCGACCTCGAGAAGAGCCTCAATGTCTGTCCCAAGTGCTCGCACCACAACCGCATCACCGCCCGCGAGCGGCTCGACATCACGCTCGACCCCGAGGGCCGCTACGAGATCGGCTCGGAGGTCGGTGCCGGTGGACTTCCTCAAGTTCGTCGACAGCCGCCGCTACACCGAGCGCCTGGAAGCGGACGCGCGCCGAGACCGGCGAGGGCGATGCGCTGGTGGTCATGCAGGGCGCCATCAAGACCGTGCCGGCCGTGGTCGCCGCCTTCGAGTTCCGCTTCATGGGCGGATCCATGGGCTCGGTGGTGGGGGAGCGCTTCGTGCGTGGCGTGGCAGTCCGCCATCGAGCAGAAGATGCCGTTCGATCTGCTTCACCGCCAGCGGCGGGGCGCGCATGCAGGAGGGGCTGATGTCGCTCATGCAAATGGCCAAGACCACTGCTGCGCTCACCCAGCTCGCGAGGAGCGCCTGCCGTTCATCTCGGTGCTCACCGATCCCACCATGGGCGGGGTGTCGGCGAGCTTCGCCATGATCGGCGACGTGGTGATCGCCGAGCCCGGGGCGCTGATCGGTTTCGCCGGCCCGCGCGTGATCGAGCAGACGGTGAAGCAGACGCTGCCGGAGGGCTTTCAGCGCGCCGAGTTCCTGCTCGAGCATGGGGCGATCGACATGATCGTCGACCGGCGCGAGATGCGCGACCGCCTGGCGCAGCTCATCACGCTGCTCATGCGTGCTCCTGCCGTTTGATCGAACCTGGCCACAGAGCACGGCCAAACGCATTCACCGCGAAGGACGCGAAGGAACACGAAGGGAACCGTCTGTTCCATCAGCGTGTCACCGCGGGTGAGACACTCGCTGCGGCTTTCCGGGCGTACTCTGGAGCCGCGCAGGAATCTCAAGGGTTCCTTCGTGTACCTTCGTGTCCTTCGTGGTTCATGAGGTTGGTTCGCTTCGCGCCCTTGGCGCCTTGGCGGTTGATCTGTGGCTAAGCTGGTGTCTCCGCCGCCAGGCGGCAGCGATCTGCCGCCTGGCTCGCCTACCTCGAGCGCCTGCATCCGAGCACGATCGAGCTTGGGCTGGAGCGCGTGGCGCGCGTGCGCGATCGTCTCGAGCTTGCGCTGGCCTGCCCGGTCATCACTGTGGGCGGCACCAACGGCAAGGGCTCCACCTGCGCGTTGCTGGAGAGCTGCCTGCGCAGCGCCGGCTATCGCGTCGGCCTGCTATACCTCGCCACACCTGCTGCGCTACAACGAGCGGGTGCGCATCGACGGCGCAGCAGGCAACCGACGCCGCGCTCGTCGCGCGCCTTCGAGCGCGTCGAGGCGGCGCGCGGCGGCACCTCGCTGACCTATTTCGAGTTCGGCACGCTCGCGGCCGCCCTGCTGTTTCGCGAGCCGGGCTGGACGTCGCGGTGCTGGAAGTCGGCCTCGGGCGGCCGGCTCGATGCCGTGAACGTATTCGACACCGACTGCGCTGTCGATCACCAGCATCGGCCTCGATCACATGGAGTACCTGGGTCGACACGCGCGAGCGCATCGGCCTGAGAAGGCCGGCATCTTCCGCCGCGACAGGCCGGCGGTGGTGGCGCGACACCGATCCGCCCAGGTCGCTGCGCGAGCACGCCGCGCAGGTCGGTGCGCAGCTCCGATCTGATCGAGCGCGACTTCGGTGCGCGGGCCGAGGCGGGCCAATGGACCTACTGGAGCTGCGCGGGCACGGCGCCGGCGTCTGCCCTGGCCAGCATTGCGCGGCGACTATCAGCTGGCGCAACGCCGCCGCGGCGCTGGCCGCGCTCGACGCACTGCGCTGGAGCGGCTGCCGATCGACGTGGGCGCGATCCGGCGCGGTCTCGTTGAAGTGGAGCTGCCCGGGCGGTTCCAGGTGTTGCCCGGACGCCCGTCGCTCATCCTCGACGTTGCCCACAACCCGCACGCTGCCGAGCGCCTGCGCGAGACTCTGGCGCGCATGCCGCGCTCGCCACGACCTACGCGGTGTTCGCGATGCTGCAAGGACAAGGACATCGCCGGGGTGGCGCGGGGCGTTGGCAGGGCGCGTCGACCGCTGGCTTGTCGCGCCGCTGCCGGGTCCGCGGGGCGCTAGCTGCGGACGAGCTGCAGGCGAGGCTCGGCGCCGCCGGCATCGCGGCCCCCCTGGAAGTGTTCGCCAGCGTACCCGCTGCTTATCGGCACGCGCGAGAGCGGGCGCGTGCAGATGATAGAATATTGGTGTTCGGCTCGTTTCACACCGTCGGCGATGTCTTGGCGCTCGTGAGCGGGTAGCCGCCAGTCGCGAGTGCGAGCGGAGAATCCTGCGAAAAGCCTGTTAATCCTGTGAATCGTGTCTAGTTCGCATCAGGTTCCGGCGACGCCGGACTAGGAAGCTCGATATTGGCGAAGACCCCCGTCTCGCAGGAAGAAACCCAGCTGCGCAAGCGCGCGCGGCGCCGTTTGGTGGGCGCCATCGCGCTGGTCCTGATCGCCATCGTGGTACTGCCGATGGTGTCTGGACGGCGAGCCGCGCCAGCGGCCCGAGAACATCAGCATCCAGATCCCGCCGATCCCGGCGCAAGCTCCGGCCCAAGGCCCCGTCCCCGCCCCGCTTGCCCGAGGCCCCGGCGGCAGCGGCGCCCGTACCCAACGAGGCCCCGGCGGCAGCCGCGCCCGTACCCACGAGGCCCCGGCCGCGCCGGAGCCTGCCGCTGCGGTGCCCGCGCCTGCACCCCCGGCCCCCGCGCCTGCACAGACGCGAGCGGTCGCGGCCGCGCCCTCCGAGAGCGTAGTGATCCAGATCGGCTGCTTCTCGGATGCGGGAAATCGCGCACGCTGGCGAGCCAGATCAAGGCCAACAAGATCCCTGCTTTCAGCGAGCCCGCGGGACGTGAGCACGGCTGCACGCGCGTGCGCGCCGGTCCCTTCTCCAGCCAGGAGGCGGCGCAGGGCGCGCGCGAGCGATTGCTCAAGCTCAAGCTGATCCCCCCGCCTAGCGAAGGCAAGATCGTGCGCCGGGGTGAGTGATTTCCGAGATTGCCTATCGCTCTCCGCTCCGATGACAGGTTTCGACTACGTGGTGCTGATCATCCTGGGCGCTCTCGGTGCTGGTGAGCGTGGTGCGGGGCGCAGTGCGCGAAGTGGTGGCGCTCGCCTCTTGGATCGTTTCGGGGTTCGTCGCGATCCGCTTCGCGCCTGCGGTGTCGGCCCTGTTCCCGGCCGCCATAACCAGCCCTGCCGTGCGGGTGGCTGCCGCGTTCATCGTGGTGCTGGTGATCTGCCTGATGCTGTTCGCGCTGGTGGGCCTGCTGCTACCAAGCTGGTGGCCAAGTCCGGGCTGAACGGAACGGACCGCACGCTGGGCGCGCTGTTCGGCTTGCTCCGCGGAGTGGTGATCCTGGTGCTGCTGGTGTTGCTGGGCGGATTTACCCCGCTGCCGCGCGAGCCGGCGTGGCGCAACGCCCTGTTCAGCCCGCCGCTGGAAGCGCTCGCCATCTACGCCAGGGGTTACCTGCCCCAGCGCTTCACCCAGCACATCCGCTTCGCCGATCGGGCTCCACCTGCCTGAGGGCGCGTGCTCGCAGCTTCGCCTCGAAGCGGGTCTGCTGGACTGGTGGCGGGCGCGGCTCTTGCGGCGGGTGCGCTTCGCCCATATGTGGGAGGAGGCGGTTTGCACTTGTTGCAAACGCGCCGTCTTGCAGCTTGCCCGTCATTCAAGGCCGGGATGGTGGAGAGCGCAGGCGGGTCGTGCGGCTGGGAGCGCGGGCCGTTTCGTCTATACTACGGGCGGCTGCCGGCCGCCCACGAGCGGCCGGCTGCAGCGGGAAGAACCTCATCGGAGTGCCGAGGCATGTGCGGAATCATCGGCGTAGTCGCCAAGTCTCCCGTTAACCAGCTGCTTTACGACGGGCTTGCTGGTGCTGCAGCACCGCGGCCAGGATGCCGCCGGCATCGTCACCGCCGACGAAAGCACGTTCCACATGCACAAGGGCAGCGGGTTCGTGCGCGACGTCTTCCGCACCCGCAACATGCGCTCGCTCATGGGCAACGCCGGCATCGCCCACTGCCGTTATCCGACGGCCGGTTCCGCCGAGAACTCCGCCGAGTCGCAGCCGCTGTACGTCAACTCGCCCTTCGGCATCGTGCTCGGGCACAACGGCAACCTGACCAACTCCGAGCAGCTCAAACGTGAGCTGTTCCGGCAGGACCTGCGCCATGTGAACACCAACTCCGACTCGGAGGTCCTGCTCAACGTGCTGGCGCACGAGCTGCAGGAGGCTTCTTCGCTCCTACGCGCTCGATCCGGCCACCATCTTCCAGGCGGTCTCCGGCGTGCACCGCCGCTGCCGCGGCGCCTACGCGGTCGTGGCGATGATCGCAGGCTACGGCCTGCTCGCTTTCCGTGACCCTTACGGGATCCGGCCGCTGGTGGTGGGTTGCGCGCAGACCGAGGCGGGCACCGAGTACATGGTCGCCTCGGAGAGCGTGGCACTCGACGTGCTGGGCTACACGCTGGTGCGCGACGTGGCGCCGGGCGAGGCCATCTTCGTCGACCTGGACGGCAACTTCTACAGCCGTCAGTGCGCGCCAATCGCCTCGCTGAACCCCTGCATCTTCGAGTACGTCTATCTGGCACGGCCCGATTCGGTGATCGACGGCATCTCCGTGTACGACACGCGCCTGCGCATGGGCGAGAGCCTGGCGGAGAAGATCCGCCGCGAGCATGCCGACCTCGACATCGACGTGGTGATCCCCATCCCCGACTCCAGCCGGCCGGCCGCCGTGGAGCTGGCCAAGCTGCTGGGCGTGAGCTATCGCGAGGGCTTCATCAAGAACCGCTACATCGGCCGCACCTTCATCATGCCCGGACAGGCGATTCGCAAGAAGTCGGTGCGGCAGAAGCTCAACGCCATCGGCCGGGAGTTCAAGGGCAAGAACGTGCTGCTGGTGGACGACTCCATCGTGCGCGGCACCACCAGCCGCGAGATCGTGCAGATGGCGCGCGAAGCGGGAGCGAAGCAAGGTGTTCTTCGCCTCGGCCTCGCCGCCGGTGCGCTTCCCCAACGTCTACGGCATCGACATGCCCTCGGCTCACGAGCTCATCGCCACCGGCCGCACGCACGACGAGATCGCCCGCGAGATCGGCGCCGACTGCCTCATCTACCAGGATCTCGATGCCCTGGTGAACGCCGTGCACTCGGTCAACCCCAAGGTTACGAGCTTCGAGGCCTCGTGCTTCAGCGGCGAGTACGTCACCGGCGATGTCACACCCGAGTATCTGGCCGGCATCGAGGCCATCCGCAACGACATCGCGCTCGAGCGCCGCTCGGCCGCCGCCACCGCCCAGCTCGATCTCAATCTGGCCACTGCCGACTGAACCGTCTCGAGCCTACTGCTGAACCGCAGAGGCGCAGAGGACCCGCAGAGAACTGCCAGTGCGACTCCTGGAAGTGCGGGTGTGTACCCCCTCTCCCGTTGCGGGAGAGACCCCATGACGCGTGCGAGCCACGAATCGAGCCCATGAACCAGTGCCTCCTCCGGTCCCCTCTCCCCTCGTGGGAGAGGGCCAGGGAGAGGGGCGCCGGCTGGCGTGTTCCCACCCTCTCCCCGCCCTCTCCCATCAAGGGACGAGGGAGCCGTTGTCCGCGCTCCGTGCGGGGAGGTTCATGGGTAGGGCGGGGTGAGGGGTAAGGACATAAGGGCGCTCTCCCATCAACGGCATCCATTCAACGGACCCGGGGACTGTGGCTTCCCCTCAGTCCGAGGTTCTGCTTGTCCTCAGCAGTTCTCCGCGTTCCTCCGCGCCTCTGCGGTTCAGGGGTAGAGGGTTAATCACCAATGTTGACAAACCGCAGCGGACCCGCGTAACGTGTGGTTTCGCGCCGATTTGAGCCACAGCTTGCGGGCGCGTAATAAGTTCAGCTAAAGCGTGCGAGAAGACCCGTCTTCAGCGCTCGCTGGACGGGTCTTTATGCTTTGGGGCAGGAGCATCGTGGACACTCTCGACTTCGAAACGCTTGGCGGTGCGTGCCGGCATCCACCGCAGCCAGTTCCAGGAGCATTCCGAGGCGCTCTATCTCACCTCGAGCTTCGTCTTCGACAGCGCCGCCCAGGCCGCCGCCCGCTTCGCCGGCGACGAGGCGGGGATGGTGTATTCGCGCTACACCAACCCCACCGTAGACGCGCTGCAGGAGCGCCTTGCGGCGCTGGAGGGCGCGCAGTGTTGCGTGGCCACGGCCTCGGGCATGGCGGCGATCCTCGCGTGCATTCTCGGCCTGGTGCGCGGCGGCGAGCACATCGTGGCCTCGCGCAGCCTGTTCGGTGCCACCGTGCAGCTGCTCAACAACTGGCTGCCGCGGCTGGGCATCCAGACCACCTTCGTTGCCGGGACCGAGCTCGCCGCCTGGGAGGCCGCGCTGCAGCCCAACACGCGCCTGCTGTTCCTGGAGACCCCTTCCAACCCCCTGACCGAGATCTACGACATCGATGCGCTGGCGCAGCTTGCGCATCGGCGCGACGCCTGGCTGGCTGTGGACAACTGCTTCTGCACGCCGGCACTGCAGCGGCCGCTGGAACTGGGCGCCGATCTGGTCATTCACTCGGCCACCAAATACCTCGATGGGCAGGGGCGGGTGCTGGGCGGAGCAGTGCTGGGCCGGCGCGCACTGATCCACGACCCGCTCACGGCATTCCTGCGCAACGCCGGCCCGACGCTGTCGCCGTTCAACGCATGGGTCATCCTCAAGGGTCTGGAGACGCTCAAGCTGCGCATGGGCGCGCACTGCGCCGGCGCGCTCGAGCTCGCCCGCTGGCTGGAGGCGCATCCGCGCGTGCAGCGCGTCTACTACCCCGGCCTGCCCAGTCATCCGCAGCATGCACTGGCAGTGCGTCAGCAGAGCAGCGGCGGTGGCGTCGTGTCCTTCGTCGTCGCCGGCGGGCGCGAGGCGGCCTGGCGGGTGGTCGACGCGACGCGCGTGATCTCCATTACCGCCAACCTCGGCGACACGAAGACCACCATCACCCACCCCGCCAGCACGACCCACGGCCGGCTCAGTCCGGAGGCGCGCGCGGCGGCCGGAATCGAGGAGGGGTTGCTGCGGGTGGCGGTCGGGTTGGAATCGCTGCGGGATATTCAGGCGGATCTAGCTCGCGGGCTCGAGCTAGGCGAACGGAAGCTCGATCGACTGGCACGCATCGGGACCAATGCGAAGGTATTGACCGTGCTGATACCAGTCGGACAGGACCCAGCGCTCGCAGCGGCGGCCATCGACGAGGTGCTCGTGACGCGCGGGCCGGTGGGTGTGACCATGGATCAAGCGGACGCACCCGCTGGTGCGCAGCGCGCTCACCACCGCGGCCTGGTTGACGTCCATGATGCTCATTGACTTCGCTTGCGTCTCGCGTGTGCTCATGCGGCGCGCGTCGCCGACCAGCGCCTTGCGCCTGGCCAGCGGGAGCAGCAGTGCGACGCGTTGCACCAGCCGGTTGCGCACCACGTGGCGGAAGGCCTGGTAGCGCCGGTCGTCGGTACACAGCAGATCGCCGTGCATCAGCAGTGTGCGCGTGCCGTACAGATCCAGCACGTACGGATCGGGCAGGATCCGGACCCCGGATGCGCGCACGAAGCCGTCCAGCAGCAGAAAGTCGCGGTTGCCGTGCGTGAGATACACGGGAATGCGTGCCGCGACTGCCGCAAGTGCGGCGGCGACTCCGGCGTTGAACGGGTCGCTCAGGTCGTCGTCACCGGCCCAGTACTCGAACAGATCGCCGAGAACGTAGAGCGCATCGGCGGCGGGCGCGACATCGCGCAGGAACGCATGGAAGGCGTGGTTCGCCGCCGGGCGCTCGGCAGACAGATGCAGGTCGGAGATGAAGGCTGTGAACGGCAACGGCTACAGCCTAGAGCCTAAACCCTGAACCGCAGAGGCGCGGAGGCGCAGAAGAAAAGCCGCAGAGAAAGGCTGGGAGGAACTGAACCAGCGCCGACGGGCTGTCGACCGAGTGTGTAGGCGGCCGGAACCGAGAACTCCCTCTCCCCTCGTGGGGGAGGGCGCGCTGGAGCGCGGAGCAGGGGCCCCGCCCGGCGGGGATGCGACCGCGAAGGCGCGCGTGGCTCTCGACCGCACCAGCGACGACACCCCCTCTCCCCTCGCGGGAGAGGGCAGGGGAGAGGGGCTTGTCGGCCGAAAGAAAGCGTTGCGGGAACCTGGATCGGTGGCAATAGCCTGTCGGCTCCCGCGAACCGCGACGGTTGCCGGAGCGTCGTCCATCCTGGACATCATGTTCCCGACTCATCGCGAAGCTCCGACCGCTCTGCTCAGCATCATTCGCTATCCTCCGCGTTCCTCCGCGCCTCTGTGCCTCTGCGGTTCAGGTCTTAGCTGGCACCACTTCGGCCTTCTTGATCACGACGTCCTCGACCGGCACGTCGTCGTGCCCGCCGCGGCTGCCGGTGTGCACCTTGCGGATCTGGTCGACCACTTCCTTGCCTTCGACGACCCGCGCGAACACGCAGTAGCCCCAGCCCCGCGGGGTAGGCGCGCTGTAGTCCAGGAAGTCGTTGTCGGCGACGTTGATGAAGAATTGGCTGGAGGCCGAGTGCGGATCGGGTGTGCGCGCCATGGCTACGCTGTAGGCGATGTTCGGCAGCCCGTTGTCGGCCTCGTTGCGGATGGGTGCGCGGGCGCTCTTCTCGCGCAGCCCGGGTTCGAAGCCGCCGCCCTGCACCATGAAGTTGTCGATGACGCGGTGGAAGATGGTGCCGTCGTAGAAGCCGCTGTTCACGTACTCCAGAAAGTTGAGCGCCGTGGCCGGTGCTTTGGCCTCATCCAGCTCGAGGGTGATCTCACCCAGGGTGGTGTGCAGTTTGACCATGGCTTTCTCCTGAGCCGGCGCAGCCGGCATTCGAGAGGACAGGATAGACAGGATCGCCGGGATTGTCAGGGTTCCGGTTTCGCCCGAAGCTCGCCGTACCGCGTGCCGGCCAATTCGCGCTGCTTGTCACGACCTCCTCGGCGGACGACTCTCACCGGAAGGTGATGGTCTCCTGCTGGATCAGCCAGCGGCCGGCTTGACGCACCATCTGCAGAGTCTTGCGCCCGGAAGACCGGTAGGCGTCCGCGCGATAGGCCTGCTTGAACGCGACAGTGGCATGGTTGGGGTCGGTGAGCATCACCTTCGGGTCGATCACCTCGACTCCGATGACGCGCGGCGTGGTGAGCTGCTCGCGCCGGTCCGCTTCCCAGTTCCCGCGCGGCTCCCCCTTGGGCGTGCGGAAGTCCTTGGCGTAGAAGGCGAGATAGTTCTCGACATCCTTGCGGGACCAGGCCCTCGCCCACTCCTCGACTGCGCTCAGCACGGCACGGCTGGCGTCCTGCGCGGGAGCCGTCACCGTCGCGGGGGCGGCCTCTGCTGCCGGGACCCGGACTGCGGGTGGCGCGTGGCTCGACTCCGGTGAGGCGGAGGATGGCGGGGTGGGCGCCGGAGCTTCCACCGCCGGTGCGGTTCCAGCCAGCGGCACCGGTGGCGCGGCGGCTACGGCACCCTCGGGGAGCAGTTTACGGATCGTCTCGAGCCGGGTGCGTGCGGTGCTGCTCTTCGCATCGATCCGCACGGCGTTTTCGTATGCCTGGGCCGCCAGCGCTGCGTAGACGTCGCCCAGGTTCTGGTAGGCGATGGCGTAGTCGGGATAAGCGCGCACCGCCATCTCGAGCTCCCGGCGCGCGTCCTCGTACCGGCCCTGGCTCGCATACAGCACCGCGAGGTTGTTGTGCGGCTCGGGCAACTCCGGGAACTCTTCGCTCAAGGCCGTGAGCACGGCGACGGCTTCCTGAGTGCGGTTTTGCTTGGCGAGAATGACTCCCTTCAGGAAGCGGGCGCGCGAATCGCGCGGGTGCTCGCCGAGGTAGGCGTCCACACGCGCCAGAGCGGCGTCGTTGTCGCCCCGCTGGAGCAGCTCTGCCGCTTGCGCATAGCCGTCGGGTTCGGCCGCGCCCGCGCAGGCGAGCCAACCCAGCACCAGGACCGCAGCCGCGAGGCGTTCGAGCCAAATCATCGTGCTATACTTTTCTCAAAATTCGAAGCTAGGTTCTTGTAAACCCGGCGATTTTACCAACAAGGCCGGCCGCTACACAAATCGCGCGGACTGACTTGATCCCGCAGTGTTCACGCGGCTGCACGCGTCCGCCCTCGCTCGCATGCTGAAGATCCACAACTCGCTCACGCGCCAAAAGCAGGATTTCGTACCCATCGAGCCGGGCAAGGTGCGGATGTACGTGTGCGGCATGACCGTCTACGACTACTGCCACATCGGGCACGCGCGCTTCATGGTCGTGTTCGACGTAGTCCGCCGGTGGCTGCGTGCGAGCGGCTTCGTTGTCACCTACGTGCGCAACATAACCGACATCGAAGACAAGATCATCAAGCGTGCGGCCGAGAACGGTGAGAGCATCTTCGACCTGACCGCGCGCTTCATCCGCTTCATGGACGAGGATGCGGCGGCATTGGGGGTCGAGAAACCGGACGTCGAGCCGCGCGCGACCGAGCACATCCCCAGCATGCTGCAGCTCATCGACGCGCTGATGCGCAAGGGCCTTGCCTACCGCGCGGACAACGGCGACGTGTACTACTCGGTGCGTGAGTTCGCCGGCTACGGCAAGCTGTCTGGCAAGTCGCTCGAGGACCTGCGCGCAGGTGAGCGCGTGGAGGTGGACACCGCCAAGCGCGACCCGCTGGACTTCGTGCTGTGGAAGGCGGCCAAGCCGGGCGACCCGTCCTGGGACTCGCCCTGGGGACCGGGCCGCCCCGGCTGGCATATCGAGTGCTCGGCGATGAGCGAGCATTTTCTGGGCGAGCACTTCGACATCCACGGCGGCGGCCAGGACCTGATATTTCCCCACCACGAGAACGAGATCGCCCAGTCCGAGGGCGCGCACGGCCATACCTTCGTGAATTACTGGGTGCACAACGGTTTCGTGCGCGTGGACAACGAGAAGATGTCCAAGTCGCTGGGCAACTTCTTCACGGTGCGGGAAGTGCTGGCGAAGTACCACCCGGAAGTGGTACGCCTGTTCATTGTGCGCGCGCATTACCGCAGCCCGCTCAACTACTCGGACCAGCATCTCGACGATGCGCGCGCTGGTCTCGCACGGCTGTACACGACCCTGCGCGACACGCCGCCTGCGGCCGCGGCCATCGACTGGGGCAATGCTTACGCCGCGCGGTTCCGCGAGGCGATGAACGACGACTTCAACACGGCGGAGGCCACCGCCGTGCTGTTCGAGCTGGCGAGCGAAGTCAATCGCACCCACACCGCCACGGCCGCCGGTTTGCTCAAGGCGCTGGCGGGAGTGCTGGGGCTGCTGCAACGCGAGCCGTCTGCGTTTCTTCAGGGCGGGGCGGCGGCGGGCGAGCTGTCGGCCGAGCGCGTCGAGGCCCTCATCGCCGCCCGGGCGGCCGCGCGCAAAGCCAAAGATTTCGCCGAGGCGGACCGCATCCGCAAGGAGCTCGAAGACGCCGGCATCGTGCTGGAGGACACCGCAAAGGGCACGATCTGGCGGCGCGGGTGACGCCCGGGGACGAGGTGTGGTGGGGAGGAGAGCTGGATGAAACACACCGGGCACGCGTTGATGAACGTGCGCGATATTGCTGCGACGATCCCGGAAGCGACAGACACCAGGAGCCAAAGGCGCCGATCGAGGAAGGACTGCGAGCGGTACGAGAGACCGCCGCCGCAGATGCCTGGGCGATTCCTGCTAGGATTCTGCTCTCCGCTGGCGAAGCGGACGAAAACGACCAATCAAACCGGGAGAGAGCCAAGTGAGCAACGTATACGGCGCACAGCATCGCGCGCTGCAGGACCAGTTCGACACCCGCCGCCTGGCGGACTTGATCGAAGGCGGCTTCATCGCCAGGGAGATCGACGACAACAACAAAGCCTTCATCGAGTCGCGCGACATGTTTTTCCTGTCCACCATCGACCAGCAGGGCCAGCCCACGGTCTCCTACAAAGGCGGCGAGCCCGGCTTCGTGAGGGTAGTCGACAGCCGGACCATCGCGTTCCCGTTCTACGACGGCAACGGGATGTTCTACTCCTGGGGCAACATCGCCGGCAACGCCAAGGTCGGCATGTTGTTCATCGATTTCGTCAAGCCGATACGCCTGCGTGTGCAGGGCACGGCGCGGGTGGACATGAACGACCCGCTGATGATGGAGTACCACGAAGCGCAAGGCATTGCGCGCGTGACCGTCGACGGCATGTGGCCGAATTGCCCGCGCTACGTGCATCGCTACGAGAAGGTGAAGACCTCACGCTACGTCCCGCGCCCTCAATGCGAGACGCCGCTTGCCGGTTGGAAGCGGATCGACATCGTGCAAGCCAGCCTGGCCGGCAAGGATCAAGGCAAAGCGGAAAAGGCGGGCGGGCTGCTCAGCGTCGAGCAGTGGTACGGAAAGGTCGCAGAAGGCAGCGAAGAGGCCTAGGGCAAGGCTGCCCGGATGTGGCTGGCGCGCGAGCGGTCGAGCCGATGCGGGGCCCGCTGGGCATGCCGGTGAGCGGCGGTCGGCGCCCCAGGGGATCGATTGACCCAGGGCGACCGATCGTCGACGCAGGGCCTCAGCCCATCGCCGAGACCGACGTCGGCTCGATCTCCACCGTCAGCCGCACCTCGCCGGGCCGGCGCCATGGGTAGGTGTCCTTGTCCATGTACTTCTTGGCGAGCGCATCGATGTGCGAGTCGGCGCCTTGCTCGGTGGCGCGGCGCACGCGGCCGCGCACCTGGATGTATCGGTACGGGTTGTCGGGGTCCATGATCGCGAGCGCCACCGGCGCCCCTTCCGTCATGTTGCGTGCCTTGACCCGACCTCTGGCGGTATTGACACGGACAATACCGTCGCGGTAGTCGAACCACACCGGCGTGACCTGCGGCGTTCCGTCCGGCATCACCGTTGCCAGATTGGCGAACGCCTTTTTCTGCTGCATGAGATCCAGAAAGTTGTCGGGAATTGTCGCCATCGTCGTTTGCTCCTGAGGATGCTTGTTCCCGGGCTCCCCATGAACGGCCGGGCGGCAGCATCCAAAGGTCACAGGTTACCATCGGGCTCGAGCTCTTGGGAACGGCGGGGCAGGTCGCGCTGGTGAACCAGGCTTTTTTCAGCAACAATCCGGCCTTCAAGAGCACGACCGGCGCGGCCAGGGGTACGGGGATCCCACTGGCCGCCCCGCTCACGACCTCTGACGGGTGCCACCGGGAGGAGCACATGCCGAGCAGCCAGGATTGTTGCCTCTGCAGCCAGATCGCCGGCGATCCGCGGAACGATCTGATCGCGAGGCTGCTCCCTGAGTCGCCGTACGTCCGGCGGGTGATGCTTGAAGATGCCTGGTTCGCAGCGCTGCCCAGCCTGGGGCCGCTGACGCCGGGGCATTCGCTGCTGTGCCCCAAGGCGCACGTGCGCAGCTTCGCCTCCCTCGATCGCCTGCAGCACGCGGCTTGCGCCGAGATGAAGGCGACCTTGCGCGCTCGGCTGCGTGAGCGTCATGGCGGCGAGATTCATCTCTTCGAGCACGGCATGGCCAGCACCGGGGAGCGGGTCGTGTGCACGGTGGAGCACGCGCACCTGCACTTCGTCCCGCTGCCTGCCGGCTTCGATGCCGGCCTCGACGACGGGTGGATCGCCTTCGACGGCTCGCTCGAGGTCCTGCGCCAGCTGGCCGGCGGCGCAGAGTATGTGCTCTACGAAAGCCCTGCCGGCGCGGCGCACCTGCTGAAGGGCACCGCGCGGGGCATCGAATCGCAACACATGCGCCGGCTGATCGCGGGTGCGCTCAGCCCCGGTGCACACTGGAACTGGCGGACTGCTCCCGACGCGCCTTCGGCCGACCAGACCTGGCGCGGCTTCGTGAGTGGGGTGGGCCCGACGTGAACAACAACGCCTTCGTGATCATGCCCTACGGTGTGCGCAAGGACATCGACGGCCAGGATGTCGACTTCGACCACATCTACAAGCACGTGATCCAGGAAGCGGTGAAGACCGCGGGGCTCGCCTGCATCCGCTGTGATGACCTGCACGCGCCGGGGTGGGTCCCGGCGCGGATGTTGCAGCACATCCTCGAAGACCGCGTCGCCGTCGTCGACACCAGCACCTTGAATGCCAACGTCTTCTACGAGCTCGGGGTACGCCACGCGCTGAGGAAGTCCGTCACCGTGCTCATGCGCCGGGAAGGCACCACCTCGCCGTTCAACATCCAGGGCTTGAGCGCGGTCTCCTACGGCACCACGCCCGGGAGCGAGGCGGCTGCCATCGCGGGGATCAGCGGCGCGATCACCAGCGGGCTCAACGACCCCAAGAATATCGACAGCCTGGTCTATCAGGCCCTGCCCGATCTCAACCTGCCCGGACGGCAGCCGAAACCGCTCACCAGCGTTCAGACGTTCGCGTTTCCGCTGGTGAAAAATCCCCAACAGCGTCTGGCTGTGATCACGGGTGACCGCGAGGACATCAAGGTTGGCGATGTCTGGGTCAACTCGGAGAACACCAACATGCAGATGGACGGCTACTACGGGCGCTCGACCTCGGCCATGATCCGGTATCTGGGCGCCAAGCTGGATTCCGCGGGACAGGTCATCGAGGATACGATCGGCAAGGAACTGGCTGCCCAGGTCGGTCCTTCGATCACCGTGGCGCCCGCGATGGTCTTCGTCACCGGGCCGGGGGCGCTGGGACGGACCAATGGTGTGAAGCGCGTCTTCCACGTCGCTTCCGTGCAGGGAGAGCCGCGGGTCGGCTACCGCCCGATCACCAAGCTCGAACGTTGCGTGAAAAACGCCCTCAACAAGGCCGCCGAACCGGCGTACCAGGCCGAGGCGCTCTCGTCGATTCTGTTCCCCATCTTCGGCACCGGGCCCGGTCGCGGGAATTTCGAGGAACACGCCGAGCGCTGTTTCAGCGCTGCGATCGAGGCCCTGGAGAGCGAGCCTGCCCACCCGATCAAAGTGGTGTACTTCTACGTGTGGTCGGACGCCGAGCTCGAGATCTGCCTCGCGCTCGCGCGCCATCACAGCGGTCTGGTGGCGGGCTGAGCACCGCTGCATCGCATGGACGATCGGTCGTTCAAGCTGGAAGTGCACGACGGCGCCAAGGCCAGCGTCTTCCTTGCGGCCTCGGCGGACGCGCCGTGGGATCTGGTGACATCGCTCGACGCCGCCGGCCTGCGGGTGGTTGGCGATCTGCCGGGCCTGCCTCCCGATGAGAATCGCGTCAGGCGCATCATGAAAGGCTGCGCGGCGCTGATCGTTCCGGCGGGCGATGCCTGCGCGGCCGAGGTCGAGACGGCGGCACGCATCGCGGCCGAGCTCGGCCTCACGCAGCATCGGCTGCGCGCCGGCGAAACTTTTCCGGGGCTGGAGCGCGCGGCGGCCTGCGCGCAACCTTATGCTTTCTTCGTCGGCCGCCTCGAGCGCGACTTTACGCTGGCCCGCGAGGCGATCCGCGCGGCCGTCGAGCGGGAAGCGGGAATCGCCTGTCTGTGGGCCGATGACGGACGCCATCGAACCAACGTCACCGAGTGTGCGCGAGGCGACGCGCCTGATGATCAGGCACGCCGCCTTCGTCCTAGCCGATCTCACCCTGGGCGTGGAGAACCCGCGCCAGGAGAATCCCAGCCGGGCCCACGAGATCGGCATGGCCATCGCCTACGGGCGCCGGCTCATGCTGAGCAGCCAGGAGCCGAGGCGCTACCCATACTTCTCGATCGGCGATCTGCAGATGATGTTCTGGGACACCGAGGACGAACTGGAACGCAAGACGCGTGACTGGGTGCGTGCACATGCCGTAGCGCTCGCGCGCCGGGTCTTCAACCACGAGCTGCCCGTGGCGACCCTTGCGCCGCCTTCGTTCTCGTATGAGCGTAGACGCCGCTACATCGGCCCCAACACCCGCAAGGCGCCCGCGGAGCGCTGGGCAAGCCGCGCCCTGCGAACGGGGGCCACCGCCGTGTCCGCGGCTGTCCTGCTGGTCCTCGCATGGGTTCGGCGATGAGCCCCGACTGCGTCTACTGTCTCGACAACGCGCTGCTGACTCCGGCGCAGATCCTGTTGCGCGGGGCGAATCTCTATCTCTGTGCGCCCCGCGGTCAGCTCACCGAAGGCTTCCTGGCGATAGCACCGTATCGCTGCATCGGCTGCCTGGCCATGCTGCCGCCCGACTGGTACGCCGAGCTGGCGCAGATGGAGCGCGTCGTCGCCGGCTTCTACGAGAGGTCGTACGGGGTGACGGCGGCGACGTTCTACGAGCAAGGCCGGGCCGGCGGCGGAGCTTCACCGGAACAGGCCGGCGGCTTCCCCCTGCACGCGCACCTGTGCTGTCTGCCGCTCTCGCCCGACGTCCATGGCCTGCTCGGCAGGTATCGGCGCAAGCAGATCACGGGCTGGGGCGATCTTCTCGCAGCTGCGCAGGGCGGTCCCTACGTCTACGTCGGGGGCGGCGGCTTGCGATCGGTCTACGTCGGCAGCGGCGACGAGGATCGCGTGGCGCTCGCAGGCCTGCGCCTCAAGCCCGCCATCGCCGAAATCATGGGAGTTCCCGAGCGCGGCCATTGGCGCGACTATCCCGGGGATGACGAGCTCGATCGACTGATTCCGAAGTTTTCCCGGTTCATCGAACGGAGAGCGCGATGACAACCGACCTTGATGTCCGTGCCGCGAGGCAGCAGGCGCAAGCGCAGCGCCAGCAGGGCGACTTCGATGCCGCCGCGAACACCCTGGAGCAGGCGATTGCCCAGGGCCTGGCCGAGGTGGCCGACCTCTATGGCATGCTCGGCGGTACCCGTCGCGAGCAAGGCGATCTGGGCTCCGCGGCCCAGGCCTACGACGCCGGCTACCGCATCGAGGCCGGTCCGCCGCTCGATGGTGCGACGTCCTACAACGAGCTCAATCGCCTGATCGTCCGCATTCAGCTCGACCCGGAGTCGCTGTCGCGGACGGTTCCCTGTGCCCAGGGTCTTGAGCCGGTCGACGTGCCCGAGAGCCTCGCGCAGCTGCAGCAGCGCCTGCGCCAGCAGATCCAGCACGAGCGCAAGTCCGACTACTGGGCCGCAGGCGACCTGGCGGTCACGTCGGTGTTGCTCGGCGACGGGAGGGCAGCACACGAAGCGCTCGATCGCTTCAAAGCCTGCTCGCCGCCAGCGAGTGCGCGGGCGGCCTACGCTGCTACCCTGGGGATGCTTGCGCAGATCGACACGGCCAGGCGGCCGCTGCTGGCGGCGATGAAGGACGCGTTCGAAGCCTGAACGTCATGCGCGCCATCGTTCACGTCGACATGGACGCGTTCTACGCGTCCGTCGAGCAGCGGGACAACCCCGCCTTTAGCGGCAAGCCCCTCATCGTCGGCGGGCACGCCCAGCGCGGGGTGGTGCTGGCCGCCTCGTACGAGGTGCGGCCGTTCGGCGTGCGCAGCGCGATGCCGATGGCGCGGGCGCTGAAGCTCGCGCCGCACGCGCTCGTCGTTCCGCCCCGCTTCTCCGCCTACAGCGAAGCGAGCGAGCAGGTGTTCGCCATCTTCGAGCGCTACACCCCGCTGGTCGAGCCGCTCTCGCTGGATGAGGCGTTCCTCGACGTCACCGCTTCGGAAGGGCTGTTCGGAGCGCCCGCGGAGATCGCGCGGCGCATCCGCAAGGACATCGCCGCCGAGCTGAGCCTGCCGGCCTCGGCCGGCATCGCCGCGGTGAAGTTCGTCGCCAAGATCGCCTCCGACCTGGCCAAGCCCAACGGCCAGCGCGAGATACGCGCCGATGAAACGGTGGCCTTCCTGGCCGGCGCTGCCGTTGTCCCGGCTGTGGGGCGTGGGCCGCAAGACCGAGGAGGAGCTGACGCGCGAGGGGCTCGAACACGATCGGCGACGTCGCGGCGCAGGACGTGGCGTGGCTGGAGGAGCGCCTTGGATCGCAGGGGCGCCACCTGTGGGACCTGGCGCGCGGTCACGATCCGCGCGAGGTCGTTCCGGACCGCGCCGCCAAGAGCGTGGGCGCCGAGGACACCTTCGAGGAGGACCTGACGGGCCTGGAGCGGCTGCGCGCCGCATGTACACGCTCAGGCGCTGCGCGTCGGCAGGCGCCTGCGCAAAGCGGGCGTGCGCGGCCGCGTGGTCCAGCTCAAGGTCAAGTTCGCCGATTTCAGCCTCATCACCCGGCGCACGACCCTCGGCTGCCTCCACCGACGACGGACAGGCGCTCTATCGCGCTGCGCTCGATCTCCTGGAGCGTGCGCACCAGGGCAGGCCGGTGCGGCTCACGGGTGTGTCGGTGCAGTGCCTCGACGAGGAAGGAGTGCAGCAACTCGGGCTCTTCTCGCCGCCCCCGGCGCGCACCGCGAAGCTCAATGCCACGCTGGACCACATCGCCGAGCGCTTCGGCTCCAACGCGATCACCACGGCGGATCTCACAAAGAGCAGTGCCGCAGTGGATGAAGACGAGCGCTGGGGCCGGCATTGAGCGTTCCGGTTCAGCCCAAAGCCGCGAAAATCCTGCCTGGCTTGGGCCGGACGACCTTGCGCGGTAGCGGAGAACTCCCGTATTGATCTCAAATCCGAAGCTTGCGTAGGCGGTCATTGACCGCGTTAGCGTCGAAGCCCTCCGGATCGAAGAACCCGCCGACCCATAGGAGCCAGTTGTGGTGCTCCTCGTGCTTGGGATTTCGGATGGCTTCTAGGAACTCCTCGTACCCGTAGTCACCGCCGACGTCCTCGGGTGGACAGGCGCGCTCGCCGCCAATGCACAGTGGGTAGGGCCACCTGGGTTTGCCTCGGGTCTGCGACTCCACGACGATCTGGTGGTCCCAGCTGTCGCCGAAGTCGTATTCATAGTCAAACTCACGGATGGATTGCCCGAGCACGCGTTCGAGCTTGACTCCTTTCTCGTCGATGAACTCGAGTTCCTGCGCCTCCTCGGCCATGCCGTAGTGCTTGCCACCGATGGCGAAGCTGTGCAGATGAGAGTTGGTCCACCCCATCGCCGCCTGCAGTACAGCGTGCAGTTTGGGCAGCGTGATGGTGGTGGGCACCTGGATGCGACGCCAGATAAGCGGCTCGATGCGCTCGAGCTCCACGTGCAGGGTATAGATCGACGAGGATGGCGAAGACTTGGCCTTCATATGAGCCCCCGGTGGTAGCCAGCGTAGTCGTCGTCAGTCTGGCGTCACGCAGGGCACTACCTGGCGGCTGTGGCGGCGATAGATGCGGAAGTCTGCATCGGTGGTGAGAATAACGGGGTCGGCGAGCGTCTCGCTCATCCTGACCAGGCAAGCGTCGGCGAGGCTTATGGGAACGCCCGAGTACTTCTGCATGAGATTCAAGACCCGCTCCAACTCCTCACCCAGGTCGAAGGTGGGCAGGACGGCGCCGCGCCGAAGGAGTGCCGCGAGACCCGGCCGGCCCCGCTCCCCGAGCAGGTGGAACGCTTCTGACAGAGCCGATTCGCAGGTCTTCCAGGGCGGGGGCAACTGCGGCGACTGGGCAGCCGCCCACGAGTGATGACTGTCGCGGCGGCTCAGCAGAGCGACCACGAACCCGGCATCAACGAGTACGCTTACGGCCATATCCCGCGGTCTTCAGGTACGCCTTCTTCCGCTTGCTCAGATCGGCTGGCAATCCGTCAACCGACCCGACGAGGTCGGCGATGGCGTCGGGGAGGGTGCGCTGTGAGGGAGCTCTCGCCGCAACGCTCAGGCGCTCTCGAACGACGTCGGACTTGGTGCGCTTGCGTTCGCGAGATTCGGCCTCGATCTCGGCCACCAGCGCTTCGGGAAGTCGTACGGTGAGTGTCCTCATGCGAAGCAGTGTAATACGGTCATGCCGCCTGTGCAAGACGCCTATCCCCTGACGAAATTCTCGATACGGTCAAGTGCGTTGCGTTCCTTCAGACTCTTCCGCAACAGCGTTCGACTGAGCTGCTCGGAGTGGGGAGACGGCGCAATGCCGAGCAGGATCCGAGAGAGTCTGCCGCAGCTGGCGATAGACCGCTGCTCCCTCCGCGTACCGCTCCTGCCGAACAAGGCAGCGCATCCAACCTTGATAGAACTTCTCTGCCAAAGCGTCCACCTCCACACCCCGCTGATAGCACGCGATCGCTTCGTCGAGCCGCCCTGCTGCTTCGTGTTTCGAGGCGCTCTCATCGACAAGCTTTACAAAGCGCGTACGCAGCCGGTCACGAGTCCCCGCGGTCCACCACGAGTCCTCATCCTGAGGGAGAAAGTTGCCCCGATAGATCGACAAGGCGGCAGCTGCGCCAGACACCGAACCAGTCTCTGACAGGCGCTCGAAGGCGAAGGCGTCTACCCACACTAGCGACTGGTCGAGGGTGAGCCTGCCGTCGCACAGGCGAACCGCGTCCCCGCTTCCGAGCACCCGGCGCAACCGATGCAGCGCGGAACCGAGGCATTCCGCGGCAGCATCGCCGTTCAGTTCCGGCCATAGCTGCTCGTATGCTGCGGGGTCGACAAGCCGCGCGTGCCTTCAGCGACGATCGCCTTGAGCAGCGTGAGCGGCTTTCTGGGTATCTTGTGCCAGAACTCCAGCACCTCGCCGTTCTTGGCGACTTGGAAGGCGCCCAGGGTACGAATCTCCAGGGTACGCGGCCAGTCGAGCAGGTCCTGTTGCGGCGGCAGCAACCGGCGCTCGCGGATGAGCCAGCGGGCGTAGGCGGGCTCTATATCCAGCTCCAGCGCTAGGGCGCATAGCTCCGACATCATGGCCGGAATCCATGTCAGCGTAGTGCGGTAGCGTTGCTTCGAGCCTAGCGCGAACATGCGTGCCAGCGCATCTCGGGCGGACGCCTCGTCGGCGATAGCGCGGTAGGCCAGCACTTCGATCCACAGGAGATTGAACTCCAACAGCGGGCCCAGCATGCCATCGAGCTGCGTTCGCCATCTTCCCGGTGCGCTCGAGGAGCAGATCGCCCTGTCCTTGTCTCGCGAGCAACCATGCGATGGGATGGTTGTGGGCAGCATGCGTCGGAACGCCGATCACAGGCGTTGTGGAGAAGGTCTCCCAGATGGCGCGGGCATGATGAAGGTCGTTGCGCAGGATCGCCAGCCACAGATCGAGGTAGTGATAGCCCTGTGCGTGCATGTGCATCCTCGGGTTCAGCCGCGAGCGCATTTCGTGCAGCAGGCTGGCGGCCGCCTCGGTCTGCCCGCTGGCGGCCTTCAGCATTCCCAGGAGCAGCAGTGCGGTGAACTCGGCGTCCAGCATGCCGTGGTCGCGCGCAACTTGCAGTGCCGTCGTCAGACCCTTCTCGCCTTGCTCGAAATCCCCGGCACAGTAGCCATACATTCCCCTGCGCTGCCACCAGAGGAACAGATTGATGGGCAGAGCCTCCTGGCTTTGCGCGTCCCGTTCGGTGAAGGCCACTAGCCTGGGCACGTTGGTGAACTTGCCGCTCAAGGTGAAATAGTCGAGCAGGTAGGCGCTCAGTCGAGAGCCGTTCGTTCACCTCATCGCTGCGATGCAGATGCTCTTCGACCTCTCCGACATAGGCCGGCAGATTCGGATGCGCCGGCTGGCGATATAGGAGCGCCATCACCATGCTGGACAGTGCACGACGCCGAAGCCGCTCCGCGAGTGCTGCGCCTCGGCTCAACAACCGCTCCATTTCTCCGATCCAGCGTATCCAGCGCTGCGACCGTATTCCACTCCTGGAAGTAGCTCTCGATGATGGCTGCACAGCTCAGCGTCTTGCCACGCACGTCATCCTTGCCGGAAAAGGCTGCAAAAGCCGCCTCGAGCACCGCTCGCCCGCCCGGACCGTCCGTTCCCGCTTGCGCCATACCTTTCCAGTAGAGCAGCCACGGGTCCAAACGCAGCACGTCCTCGGGCATCCCATCGAGCCAGTGCAGCAGTGTCCGCCAGCGTCCGCGGGCCAGCAACGTCGCGGCCTGGGCATTCGCCAGATCCGCGAAGCGACGCCCAGTCCCCGGCCTGTTGCAGCAGTTCGGCAGCCGCGTCAGTCTCGCCATGGGCAAGAAGGATCTGGGCGGCCTCCGCAAGGGTCGCTTGCCACTCGCGCTCGCCCACGGCCCGGCGCCCGTGTGACCGGAGGAATGTGCGAAACAGTTCGTTGGGTAGCGGTAGACAGGCTCACTGCCCTGGTCGCACTCTGTGAAGTAATGGCGTCGATACAACAAGTCCAGGACGCCGTCGGCGTTGGCGTCGCCGGTCAGCGTGCGCGCCATCTCTGCGGTAAATTGGGGGAAGCACGCTGTCCTCATGAGCAGCGCGCGGTCTCGCGGCGCTGTGCGCGCGAAAGCTTCGTCGGCGAAATATGAGAAGACCGCATCCGCAGGTTGCAGCGCGCCTGGATAGCGGGCTGCTGCGCCGCGACTGACGGCGCTCATCAGGATGATGCTCGGTCCGCCCACCCTCACCGCTCAGAGCGTGCAGTTCCTCGGCGTGGTCGCGCTCGTCCGGCAGGCGCGCGCTGATCAGGGCGTCGGTCTCCATCGAGGGTCATTCGGATATCGTTCCAGCCGATACAGGCGACGAGCCCGTTGGCCACACCGCGCAGCAACGGCGCGGGCAGCTCTGCCCGGCTAACGATGATGAGGTGTACCTGGTCTGGGGCCTCGCCGACCGCCTCCCGCAGCAATAGATCGAAGGGATCGGCAGCGACATCGTGGTGATCGTCGATGATGAGTGTGGCCCCGGCTGGAAGAAGCGCGAAGAACTGCCGGAAGAACCGGCGCGCGAAACCGCTCACATCGCGCAGGTACTCGGGCTTGAGGTAGGGCAAACGCCTAGCCCGTGACGCCAGGAGCGGCCGTGCCAACTCCGCTAGATAGTCGAAGAACGCGGCCGGATCGGCATCGCCCGCATCGGCGTGATACCAGAACGTCGGGACGCCTCGCGCCTCGACCCAGCTTGCCATCAGCGTCGTCTTGCCGGCACCGGGCGGGCCCGATACCCAGATGCACCGGTAGCGCAACAGATCGTCGATCTGTCTAACAGGCGCTCTCGCGGCACTGCAGCAAAGAGCCGCGGACACGTTAGTTTTGCCAATGCTGCTCGATTGGACTGTCCCGGCATCTCGGCTCCCAGCGTGTCAGCGAGAACTTGCCCGGCAACGCGGTCTGGCTTCTCGTCCGTAGCATCCGCCGCGACTCCTCTTGACGCCCGCAGGCAGCGGCGCGCGAATACGTAGGAAATCGGTACCCTCCGGCTTGGTAGTCTGGATCGCCGGGTCGCCCTTGCGCAAGACATCTCAGGGCGGTGGACGGCAACACACAGACGGAGGAGGAATCATGCTCAGAGCAGTTGTGCTGTTCGCAGCCGGCATTCTCATCGCTTCACCCGGCGTCACGGGCCACTGTCAGACACTGGCCAAGGCGGGAACGATCTCCTTCCATACTGGCGGCAAAAACACCGCCAGCGTAATGGATGTAGCGGACAAACGGGTGCAGGGGCAAGGCGTCGTCACAGGCGTCACCTTCAATGACAAGGGTTCTGGGCCCCTGCACCTGGGTGGCGCCAACTGCTCATTCGCGTTCATAGCGACGGAGGGTGACGGCAAGAATCTGGGGTACTGCACGTTCGGCGATACCGACGGTGACAGGATCTTCGTAGACTTTACCGGCGGGTCCACGCCAGACGGGGTATTGAGCGGTAGCAACAGGATCATGGGCGGGACTGGCAAATATGCGGGGATCCAGGGAAGCGGACCGTGGAAGTGCAGGTTTGCCGGTGCCAACGGAGAGTACCAGTGCATGCAGCAGCTTGATTACCGGCTGCCCTAGGTAAGCCTTTGGCCAACGCTGCGCGCTGCATTTCTTTCCCGACCAAAGGGCTCTCGGCCTGACCGACGATCTCCCTGAGACGTCGCCGAAGGCGACCTCACAGCCGTGCAGCAGACGGTGCGCGCTGGGTGATGCGCTGGTTCGCCCGCAGCGGCCAGTCGACCACGCCGTTGCGCGCGACATGCCGGCTGGCACCCGCAGGGGCTTCTCGCTCGATGGTTCGTGCGCTTCGAGGGGGCCGCGCCGCGCCAGATATCCCCTCGCGGATGCATACTGTACGTAGCGATACAAGATCGCGCCTAACTGAAGCCACCGTACGGCCGCTCTGTAAGCTTCCTTCCTGTCGACACCCGCCGTACCGGCATCGGACCGGTATGAGGCCCGATCGACCCTATCGCGCCTGCCACCTGATACTGAGCTTAAGGACGATGCATGTGTACGCGACTATCGAGGTGACCTGACAGGCGCAACTGCGAGCACTCGATGATTCGAGCAAGCATGGCTGCATTTCAATCTGGCGCGGCGACCAGCCGCAGCGTAGGGCGGCGCTCGAGGAAACACCGCTTTCGTGATGGCTCACGTGCTGCGCGCCTACCTGCTCGTCTGCACGCGGGAGCCGAGCCGGCGTCCGCGCCGCAGCGCCGGTCTACGGAACGCGGCCAAGCTTCCCGCCACCCGACGAAACGCTGCGCCTGGGGCGTGCCGCTGCGTTGCGCGACGACTACGAAGCGCCAAGGCAATCCTGAGCGAGCTGCTGGCCCTGCATCCACGCACGCCCTTGCACTACAAGTCGCGCACGCGTTCGACTATCTGAGCGCAGACGTTGCCGGGCTGAGGGGCCGAGTGTCGGGCGTGCTGAGCGCCTGGTCTCCCGGGCTGCCCGGATATCACGCGGTCCTCGCGATGCACGCTTTCAGCCTGGTCGAGTGCGGGCAGTACGAGCGCGCGGAAGCGATCGCCCTCGAGGCGTTGGCGCTCGAGCCCGTTGGACGCGCGCGCATACCACACGCTGGCGCACATCTTCGAGATGACACAGCGCCCCGTGGAGGTCTGCGCTTGGATGGGCGACCACGTCGCCGGTTGGGACGGCGACACCGCTGTCGCCACCCACTGCTGGTGGCATCTCGCGCTGTTCCATCTTCAGCGCGGCGACATCGCCAGCGCGCTTTCGCTCTACGACCAGCGCATCCGCACGGGCCGGCCGCCGTCGGTGGCCGACCTGATCGAGCGTCGGCATGCTGTGGCGCGTATCCTTGCAGGGGCGATCCCGGCGGCGCTGGAGCGATCTGGCCGCAAGCTGGGCACCACGCTCGGCCGACGGGTTCTGTACCTTCACCGATCTCCACGCGATGATGGCGTTCGTCGGCGCGCACAACTGGGACCTTGCTGCCCGGCTGTGCACGCAGTTAGGCAAACGCAGGTTAGCGCCCACAAGTCACGGCGGAACGACGCGGCTCATAGGCCTTCCTGTCTGCCACGCGCTCCTCGCTTTCGGGCTGGAGCGACTTTGCCACCACTTGGCCTCTCTGAGCAGGCTCCCGCCGATTGCGCATCGGCTGGGCGGCAGTCACGCCCAGCGCGATGTCATCCATCTCACCCTGCGTGCAGCCGCGGAACGCTCCCGCGCACCGATTCCGTTGGATCGATTGGCCGCCTGATCCACGCGGCGGACGTCGACGTGAGGGAGACATGGATCATGGTTCGCGGCAGGCAATGCCATTCCTCTATCGAAAGACACTCTCGCTTCCGATCCTCTCGCCGGGGGCGTACACTAGCCTGGCAGGGTGGAACGGCAAGGCGACCCCCACGAGATGAGTCATGTCGGAAGTCATTGAGCACCCGTTGAATGCGGAAGCGCTCTCGCAGCGCTGGCGAGAGATCCTGGACGACCCCCGGCTGGCCGACTTCGCTGGCAAGATCGACCTCGACTGCTGGGGAGGATCATCATGAGTCCAGTAAACACGGAGCATGCGGCGATTGCAGCCAATCTCGCGGTGTTGCTGCGCGCTCAGCTGGTGGCGGACCCTGGTAGAGGTCGGCATCCGAACATCCTCCGCAGTGTATGCCCCTGACGTGGCCTGGGCACGGACGAGTTTCTCCAGGCGCGCCGGACCGAGACTCCGCTCGAGGCCGCACCTGCGATCTGTGTAGAGATTGCCTCGCCGTCGAACGCGATCCAGGATCTGCGCGGCAAAGCCCGCGCCTACCTCGACGCGGGCGCGACCGAAGCCTCGATGTGTTTCCCCGACGCGACGGTGCGAGCCTACGGCAAGGCCGGCGCGATCACCGCACACAGTTCGAGCTCGATCTGTCCCGCGTGTTCGATCTGAAGCTGCTGCTGGATTCGAAGCGGCGTCGGGCGAGGCAATCGGTCACCTCGCTCCGGTTTGTCAACAGCCAATCCCCCTTGGAACTTCATCGAGTCCACAGCACCGCGTCTCGCCCGACGCGCCGCAAGAAGGCGCGGCTAGCTAGCCACACCGAGCGTTTGTCGAGGCCGAAGTGGCGCGGCTGAGCCCAGCCGAGCAGTTGCTGCAGTGCCAGCCCGATAGTCGGTGTCGCGATCACCACGGCTCAGCGTGATCGCGTTGTCCAGATGATCGCGGCCACTCTTGCCGTGACTACCCCTGGAAAAACTCCTTCACCCGGTCCATCCAGCTCTTGGCGCGCGGGTCGTGGCGGCCGGCGTCTTCGCGGTTGATCGCCTCGAGCTCCTGGAGCAGCTCTCTCTGCCGCGGCGTCAGGTTGACGGGCGTCTCGACGACGACGTGGCACAGCAGATCGCCGGGGGCGTGACTGCGCACGCCCTTGATGCCCTTGCCGCGCAGGCGGAACACCTTGCCGCTCTGGGTTTCGGCGCGGGACCTTGATCTTGGCGCTGCCGTCCAGCGTCGGGATCTCGATCTCGCCGCCGAGTGCGGCGACGCTGAAGCTGATCGGCATCTCGCAATGCAGGTCGTTCTCCTCGCGCTGGAACACGGCGTGCTGGCGCAGGCGTATCACGACGTATAGATCGCCGGTCGGCCCGCCATTGACGCCGGCCTCGCCTTCGCCGGACAGGCGGATGCGGTCGCCCTCGTTCACTCCGATGGGGATCTTGACCGACAGGGTCTTCTGCTTCTTGAGGCGGCCCGCGCCCGAGCAGGTGCCGCAAGGCTCCTTGATGATCTTGCCGCTGCCGCTGCAGCGCGGGCAGGTCTGCGCGATGGAGAAGAAGCCCTGCTGGATGCGCACCTGGCCCTGGCCGTGGCAGGTCGGGCAGGCGACCGGCTCGGTCCCGGCCTTGGCGCCGCTGCCGTGGCAGGTCTCGCAGGCTTCCAGCGTGGGGATGCGGATGCGGGTCTCGGTGCCGCGCGCCGCGTCCTCGAGTGAGATCTCGAGGTTGTAGCGCAGATCGGCGCCGCGGTAGACGCTGGAGCGCGCCCGGCCCTGACCGAAGATCTCGCTGAAGATGTCGCCGAAGGCATCGGCGAACCCGCCAGCGCCGGCGCCCATGCCGGAATGTGCGTCCACGCCCTGATGCCCGAAGCGGTCGTAGGCGGAGCGCTTGTCCGCCTCGCTCAGGACCTCGTAGGCTTCCTTGGCCTCCTTGAACTTCTCCTCGGCCTTGGGGTTCTCCGGATTGCGGTCCGGGTGGTGCTGCATGGCCAGCTTGCGGTAGGCCTTGCGGATGTCTTCTTCCGAGGCGTCGCGGTTGACGCCCAGGACTTCGTAGTAGTCGCGCTTGGCCATGAAACCCCGTGAGGCGTTAGGCGTCAGAGGCGTGAGGCGCAATGCAAACGAAGGGTGAGGCGCCTTCACGCCTCACCCCTCACACCTCACGCCTCGACGCAGGTGTTACTTTTTGTCTTTCACTTCCTCGAACTCGGCGTCGACCACGTCTTCGTCGGCCTTACCGCCTTGCTGTCCGCCGCCGCCCGGCTGTGCCACCGGGCTGCGGCCCGCCGGCGCCCGCCTCGGCCCCGGCCTGAGCGTACATCTGCTCGCCGATCTTCTGCGACGCCTTGGCCAGCGCTTCGGTCTTGGCCACGATGGTGTCCTTGTCGTTGCTCTTCAGCGCCTCTTCGGCGGCCTTGATCGCCTCCTCGATGCGGGTCTTCTCGGCGGCATCGACCTTGTCGCCCAGCTCGGCACAGCGATTTCTTCACCGTGTGCACCATGGTGGTCGCACTGGTTGCGGGCGTGCACCAGCTCGACGCTGCTTGCGGTCTTCCTCGGCGTTCGCCTCGGCGTCCTTCATCATGCGCTGGATCTCGTCTTCGGTCAGACCCGAGTTCGCCTTGATCGTGATTTTGTTCTCCTTGCCGGTGGCCTTGTCCTTGGCCGAGACGTGGAGAATGCCGTTGGCGTCGATGTCGAAGGTCACCTCGATCTGCGGCATGCCGCGCGGCGCGGGGGCAATCCCCTCCAGGTTGAACTGGCCCAGGCTCTTGTTGCCCGAAGCCACCGGCCGCTCGCCCTGCAGGACGTGGATGGTCACCGCGGTCTGACCGTCCGAGGCCGTGGAGTAGGTCTGCTGCGCCTTGGTCGGGATGGTGGTGTTCTTCTTGATCAGCCAGGACATCTCGCTGCCCAGGGTCTCGATACCCAGGCTGAGCGGGGTCACGTCCAGCAGCAGGACGTCCTTCACTTCGCCCTTGAGCACGCCGCCCTGGATCGCGGCACCGACCGCCACCGCCTCGTCGGGATTCACGTCCTTGCGCGCTTCCTTGCCGAAGATCTCCTTGACCTTGTCCTGCACCTTGGGCATGCGGGTCATGCCGCCCACCAGGATGACGTCGTCGATGTCGGAGAGCTTCACGCCCGCATCCTTGATGGCGATGCGGCACGGCTCCACGGTCTTGTTCGACCAGGTCCTCGACCAGGCTCTCGAACTTGGCGCGCGTGATCTTCATGGCCAGGTGCTTCGGTCCGCTCTGGTCCATGGTGATGTAGGGCAGGTTGATCTCGGTCTGCTGGGTCGAGGACAGCTCGATCTTGGCCTTCTCCGCCGCTTCCTTGAGGCGTTGCAGGGCGAGGATGTCCTTGCGCAGGTCCACGCCCTGCTCCTTGCGGAACTCGTCGGCGATGTAGTCCATCAGGCGCTGGTCGAAGTCCTCGCCGCCCAGGAAGGTGTCGCCGTTGGTGGCCAGCACCTCGAACTGGTGCTCGCCCTCGACCGCCGCGATCTCGATGATGGAGATGTCGAAGGTGCCGCCGCCCAGGTCGTAGACCGCGATCTTGCGGTCGCCCTCCTTCTTGTCCATGCCGAAGGCGAGCGCGGCCGCGGTCGGCTCGTTGATGATGCGCTTGACGTCCAGCCCGGCGATGCGGCCCGGCATCCTTGGTGGCCTGGCGCTGGGAGTCGTTGAAGTAGGCGGGAACGGTGATGACGGCCTCGGTGACCGTTTCGCCGAGATAGTCCTCGGCGGTCTTCTTCATCTTCATCAGCACCTGCGCGGAAATCTCCGGCGGGGCCATCTTCTTGCCACGCACCTCCACCCAGGCGTCCCCGTTGGGCCCCTGGACGATCTGGTAGGGCGCCAGCTTGACCGCCTTCTGCACCTCGGCGTCGCTGAAGCGACGGCCGATCAGCGCTTAACCGCATACATGCGTGTTCTTGGGGTTGGTCACCGCCTGCCGCTTGGCGGGGGCGCCGACCAGGATCTCGCCCTCTTCGGTATAGGCCACGATGGACGGCGTGGTGCGAGCGCCTTCGGAGTTCTCGATCACCTTCGGCTTGCCGCCCTCCATGATGGCCACGCAGGAGTTGGTGGTCCCCAGGTCGATGCCGATGATCTTTGCCATGTTCGATTCCTCGTTGACGATTCAGAATATTGTCGATTCTGGACAAGCGCTCAGGTGGGGCTGCCGGGCTGGCGCGTCTCAAGCAGCTCCCGGCGCCTTGGCCACCGTCACCAGCGCCGGGCGCAATACCCGGTCGTTGAGCATGTAGCCCTTCTGCAGCACGTGGACGACCGTGTTCGGGCGTCTTGTCGGACTCCACCGTCGTCATCGCCTGGTGGCGATGGGGGTCGAACTTCTCCCCGGCGGGGTTGATCTCGCGGATTGCGAACTTGTCGAACGCGGCATTGACCTGCTTCAAAGTCAGCTCCACGCCCTGGCGCAGGGCCTCGATGCTGGCGTTGTCCGCGGCCAGCGCCGCCTCCAGGGCATCGCGCACCGGCAGCAGCTCGGCGGCGAAGCTCTCTACGGCGTACTTGTGGGCGTTGGCGACGTCGGCCTGGGCGCGCTTGCGGATGTTGTCCGCCTCGGCCTTGGCGCGCAGCCAGGCGTCGTAGTGCTCCTGGGCCTGCAGCTCCAGCTTGCGGATCATGTCCTGCAGGCTGGGCATCGTCTCGGTTTCGGCCTCCGGGGCTTGCTGTTCCGGGTCGATCGCCTGCTCGGGCGATGCGCGCTGCCGGGCGGTGAGGCTGGGGTCGTGATCTGCCATCAGTCGGGTCTCCTCGCTGGACCTTCTGCAGAATGGGGCTGCGCCGGGCGGCATTTCAAGGCGCTTGCAGCGGTGCTGTGGCGCTCCCTTGACGTGAGCGCATACTCACACTGAATGCTGCGACGGTACTTGTCTGCGGGAGTCAGCGGGCTGCGCCCAGGGTGACGGCGCGCTGGCGCGAGGCTGCCGCGTCCGCAGCGGCGCGGGGCGGGTCCGCCGCCGATTCGATCCAACCCCGGAGATGCGCTTGCGAGATGGCGGCGAGCGCTTCGATCCAGGCCTCGCGTTCGTTCAGGCAGGGGATGGTAGTGGAACTCGCCTCCGCCGGCGCTCAGGAAAGCAGCCTTGGTTCTCGATCGCGATCTCTTCCAGGGTTTCGAGGCAATCGGCGACGAACCCGGGACAGATCACGTCGATCCGGCGGGTCTTCTTGCGGCCGAGCGCTTCGACCGTATCCAGGGTGTAGGGCTTGAGCCATTCGGCGCGTCCGAAGCGCGACTGGAAGGCGACCACGTATTGCTCCGGCTGCAGCGACAGCGCCTCGGCCAGCAAGCGGCCGGTCTTCTGGCACTCGCAGTGGTAGGGGTCGCCCCGCTCGAGGGTGAAGCGCGGCAGGCCATGGAAGCTCATCACCAGCCGGTCGGGCCGGCCGTTGGCCGTCCAGTGCTCGCGCACGTTTTGGGCGAGCGCCCCGATGTAGCCGGGGTGGTCGTGGAAGTGCTTGACCAGCCGCAGCGCCGGCACGTTGCGCATGCGCGCCGGCCGCCGCGAACACCGCGTCGTAGGCGCTCCCGGTCGAGCTGGCCGCGTACTGGGGATACAGGGGGACCACGAGCACGCGGTCGCAACCCTGGGCCTTCAGCTGCGCGAGCGCCGCGCCACCGGCGGGGCGCCGTAGCGCATGGCCCAGGCCACCACCAGGGGCTACGGGACCGTTCTGGCGCCCAGGTAGCCGCGCAGCAGGTTGGCCTGCCGTTCGGTGTGCACCTTCAACGGCGAGCCGTCCGTCGGTCCAGATCTTGGCGTACCTCTCGGCCGACTTGCGCGGCCGGGTGTTCAGCACGATGCCGTGCAGGATCAGCCACCAGAGCGGCCGCGGGATCTCCACCACGCGCGGATCGGACAGGAACTGCTTGAGATAGGGCCGCAGCGCGGCGGCGGTCGGTGCCTCCGGCGTGCCCAGGTTGATCAGCAGGATGCCGATCCTCGCGATCGCGCCATGGTCGTGGGGCGGTTCCGGGAGGTAGCGCACGCGCGAAGATCAGGCGCGAGGCACGAGGCCGATGCGCGAGAGCTACCCCGCGCAACCCGCGGCTTAAGCCCTCGTGCCTCGCGCCTCGTGCCTCGCGCCTAGGTTCATTCCAGTGCGCGCACGCGCTGCGACATCGCCATCGACAGCAGCTTCGCGGTGATCTCGACGATCGGGATCACGCGCTCGTAGGCCATGCGGGTGGGGCCGATGACGCCCGACCGTGCCGAGCACCTCGCCGTCCACCTCGTAGCGGCGCGGTGACCACGCTGCACTCGTCCAGGGGCACCAGGCCCGGATTCCCCGCCGATGTAGATCTGCACGCCCTGCGCGCGGCTGCCCATCTCCAGCAGTTGCAGCAGCGAGGTGCGCTGCTCGAACAGGTCGAACAGCCGGCGCAGGCTGCTCACGTTGGACGACAGGTCCTGCACGTGCAGCAGGTTGTGCTCGCCGGACAGCACGTACTCTTCCGGCGGCTCCGTCGACCGCCTCATTGCCCGCCTCGACCGCCTTGGTGAGCAAGCTGGGTCATGTCGTCGCGCAAGCTGCTTCAGCTCGTCGTGCAAACGGCGCTTCACTTCCTCGAAGGTCAAGCCGGCGAAGTTCTGGTTGATGAAATTGGCCGCCTCGATCAGCTCGGAGGGCGAGTAGGTGCGATCGGTGAGCAGGATGCGGTTCTGCACGTCGCCGTCGGGCGTGACGAGGATGAGCAGGATGCGCTTGTCCGACAGGCGCAGGAACTCTACGTGCCGCAGCACGATGGAGCGCCGCCGCGGTGTCATGACTACGCCGGCGAAGCGGGTGAGGTCGGAAAGAATGTGCGAGGCGGACTGCAGCAGGCGCTGGGTCTGATCGCTCTGGAACTGGCCTTCCAGCTGGTTGATCTCCACGCGGTCCAGCGGCTTGATCGTGAGCAGGCGTGTCGACGAAGAAGCGATAGCCGCGCGGGGTCGGGACGCGCCCGGCCGAGGTGTGCGGGCTCGCCACGAAGCCCATCTCCTCGAGATCCGCCATGACGTTGCGGATGCTGGCGGGCGAGAGCTCCAGGCCGGAGTAGCGCGACAGGGTCCGCGAGCCCACCGGCTGGCCTTCGGCGATATAGCGCTCGACCAGCGTCTTGAGCAGTATCTGCGCGCGTTCGTTCAGCATGAAGCCTATTCTAGCCGACCCGGGAGCCGGGCTGGCAAACCGCCACTGAAAATGAACAGGATTAACAGGATTTTCAGGATCTACAAGTCCAAGGCTTCACCAGGCCGGACCACCCCTTCGGCTGCGTCCCTCATCGGAACTAATCCTGTTAATCCTGAAAATCCTGTCATCCTGTCCATTTCGTTCCAAATGGTTCCGATCTGCGATCGTCGCCCGGTGCAGCTGGCGCCCACTCAGCGCCTTTATGCTTTAATGCGGGCATGACGGCCGTGTTCAAGACCATCGCGCTGATCGGCAAGTACAAGAGCCCCGAGATCGGCGGGCCCCTGCTGCGGCTGGCGGCTTTCCTGGAGTCGCGCGGCGTGCGCGTGCTGCTCGACCCGATTACCGCGCGCACGTCGCGCGCAACGACCTTGAAGTCATGCCCCTGGAGGAGCCGGCGAGCTCGCCGATCTGGCGATCGTGATCGGCGGCGACGGCACCATGCTCAACATCGCGCGCACGCTCGCGCCTTTCGACGTCGCGCTGGTCGGGGTGAACCAGGGCCGGCTCGGCTTTCTCACCGACATCTCGATCGACACCATGCTCGACACCATCGGCGCGATGCTCGACGGCGAGTACATCACCGAGTCGCGCATGCTGCTCGCCTCCGAGGTGTGCGCGACGGCGACCAGCGCATCTTCGACGTGCGCGCTTTCAACGACGCCAGTATCGCCAAGGGCGCCGATGGCGGCTTGATCGAGCTGGAGGTGCGGATCGACGGCAAGTTCGTCTACATCCTGCGCGCCGACGGCCTGATCGTCGCCACCCCCACCGGCTCCACCGCGTACGCGCTTTCGGCCGGCGGGCCGATCCTGCATCCGGCGCTGTCGGTGTTCGCGATCGTCCCGGTGTGCCCGCACACGCTGTCGAACCGGCCGATCACGATCGGCAGCGACGCGCAGATCGAGATCCTCATGCACCGCTGCGCGGACGCGCGCGTGCACTTCGACAGCCACTCGCACTGCGAGCTGCGGCCCGGCGATCGGATCGTCGTGCGGCGCTTCCCGCGCACGATCCGGCTGCTGCATCCGCGCGGACCACAACTACTACCACATGCTGCGCGAGAAGCTGCACTGGAGCGAGGCGCTGTAGCGCTCCGCATCGGCCAGTATGCTGCGCACCCTGAGCATCCGCGACTTCGTGATCGTCGACCGCCTCGACCTCGAGTTTCAGGACGGCTTCACCGTGCTCACCGGCGAGACCGGCGCCGGCAAGTCCATCCTCATCGACGCCCTGGCGCTGGTGCTGGGCGAGCGCAGCGACCCCGGGTTGGTGCGGGAAGGGTGCGGGCGGGCGGAGATCGGCGCCGAATTCTCCCTCGAGCACGCGGCTCGCGGCGCAGGCCTGGCTCGAAGCCGGCGACCTGGCCGACGAGACCGGCGTGTGCGTGCTGCGCCGGGTGCTGGAAGCGAGCGGGCGCTCGCGCGCCTACGTCAACGGCCGGCCCGCTACGCTGCGCAGCTCAAGGAGCTGGGGGAGGTGCTGATCGACATCCATGGCCAGCACGAGCACCAATCGCTGCTGCGCCCCGCCGCCCAGCGCGAGCTGCTGGACGCCTACGCCGGCGTCACCGCGCTGTCGGGCGAGGTCGGCGCAAGCCTGGCGGGAATGGCAGGAGGGCCGCCGCCTGCGCGAGGAGTCCGAGAGCAACGCACAAGCCCTGGCCGCCGAGCGCGAGCAGCTGCAGTGGCAGGTGCGGGAGCTGTCGCGGCTGGCATTCTCGGTCGCCGGAGTGGGACGCGCTGCAGTCCGATCACCGCCGCCTGAGCCATGCGGCGAGCCTGCAGGAGGCGGTCGAGTACGCGCTCGAGTCGCTGTCCGAAGGCGAAACGGCGGCGCTCGCCGTCGTCGGGGCGGTGGTCTCGCGCCTGAGCGCGGCCGCCGAGTACGATGCGCGCGCTCAGGGAGAGCCTGGAGATCCTCGAGCCGGCACAGATCCAGATCCAGGAGGCGGTGTACGGGTTGCGCCACTACCGCGCGGGCATCGAGCTGGACCCCCGCCGCCTGCAGGAGGTCGAGCAACGCCTCGAGGCAGTGCACGACGCCGCGCGCAAGTACCGGGTCGGTCCCGAGCGTCTCCCGGAGACGCTCGCCGCGCTCACGGAGCGCCTTGCTGCGCTGGGAGATGAGGCGAGCGCCGAGGAGCTCAAGCGCAGGGAGTCCACCGCTGCACAGGCGTACCGGCAGGCCGCGCAGCGGTTATCGCGCGAGCGCGCGCGAGCCGCCGAGGAGCTGGGCCGGCGGGTGACCGAGCAGATGCAAGGCCTGGCCATGGCGGGCGGGCGCTTCGAGGTCGCGCTCGCGCCGGTCGAGACGGGCAGCGGGGACGGGCTCGAGCGGGTCGAGTTCCTGGCGGCCGCGAACCCGGGTGCCACGCTCCGGCCGCTGGCCAGGGTCGCGTCCGGCGGTGAGCTGTCGCGCCTCAGCCTGGCGATCCAGACCGTCGTTACCCAGGTGGCGGAGGTGCCTACGCTGGTGTTCGACGAGGTGGACGCCGGGATCGGCGGGCGGGTGGCCGAGATCGTAGGCCGGCTGCTGAAGCAGCTCGGGCGGGGGCACCAGGTCATGTGCATCACCCACCTGCCACAGGTTGCGGCCGCGGCCGACCGCCAATGGCAGGTCAACAAGTCCGAGGTTGCCGGCAAGGTGCGCAGCCATGTGCGGGCGCTGGAGCCCGCCGAGCGGGTGGAGGAACTGGCGCGGATGCTGGGTGGGGTGAAGATCACCGACACCACGCGCCGGCACGCGGCCGAGATGCTTGGCGTGAAGCTCTAAGGCACTGGAACCGCAAAGGCGCAGAGGCGCGAAGAGCGCGGAGAAGACCAAAGGTAACCGGGGCTGAAGTGGGACCAGTGGGCCGGGCAGCAGCGAAGCGCACGCTCTCACGCCAACCGACGAGATGTCTGCTCGCGCGAACCTCTGCGTCTCCGCGCCTCTGCGGTTCCAGGCTTAGGCCCTAGGCCTTAGGCCGGTGCGGGCAGTCGGGCTTGGAGCACGTGGCATAGATCTGCAGCGAGTGCTCCTGGATGAGGAAGCCGCGGTCCTTGGCGATCTTGACCTGGCGCCGCTCGATCTCGGCGTCGTAGAACTCCTCGACGTGCCCGCACTGGACGCACACCAGGTGGTCGTGGTGTCCGCCCTCGTTGAGCTCGAACACCGCCTTGCCGGACTCGAAATGGTGGCGGATGAGCAGCCCGGCCTGCTCGAACTGGGTCAGCACGCGGTAGATCGTGGCCAGTCCGATGTCCATGCCCTCCTTGAGCAACAGCTTGTAGACATCTTCCGCGGTGAGATGCCGCACCTCGCTGTGCTCGAACAGGTCGAGGATCTTGAGCCGCGGGAGCGTGGCCTTCAGCCCGATGGTCTTGAGATCGTGGGGGGTGGTCATCGCGACCCTGACACGGGTGGGAGTGCCCGGTATCATAGCGGCTTCGCCCTGGTTTGGAAACGCGGTGCGTCGGCCGGTTCCTCCGCCCGCATCGCCCTGGACGCCCATGAGCTTTCGACTCGCCATCTCCGTGTGCGCCTGCCTGCTGCTGTCGGCCTGCTTTCTCATGCCGTACCGCATCGATGTGCAGCAGGGGAACTACATCGACCGCGAGGAGATCTCCAAGCTCAAGCCGGACATGACCCGCGCCCAGGTGCGGTTCATCCTTGGGACACCGCTCATCGCCGATCCGTTCAATCCCAACCGCTGGGACTATCTGTACTACAACCGCCCCAGAGGCACGATCAAGGACGTACGCCGGCTCACGCTGTACTTCGACGAGGATCGGCTCAAGCGCGCATTCGCCGATGCAGCGGTTGCTCCGCTTGCAGGCAAGAGCGCGGCGAGCGAGACGGCCGCCGCCGCAGCCGACACGCCGATGCGCCGGCCCCATCGGCTGCACCGGCCCCATCGGCTGCACCGGCCGCACCGGCTGAACCCCCTCCACCGGTCGCACAAGACCTGCCGCCCGCGCCGCTGCCATCGATGGGTACATCGGCCACGCCGACGGGGTCGCCCACGCCGCGTTCATCGGTCCCGCCCGGGCGCGGCCACGGGCCGCAGCAGTGAAGACCCCGTGAGCCTGCAGCACATCGCGGTGGCGGGCAGCGCCGGCCGCATGGGACGCGCCCTGCTGGAAGCAGTGTTCCAGTCGCCCGATCTGCGGCTGCATGCCGCTCTGGAGCGCGACGACAGCCCGTTTCTCGGAAAGGACGCGGGCGAGCTGCTCGGATCGCCCTGCGGGGTCAAGATCACCGCCGACCTGCAGGCGGCGCTGCCCGGCGCGCATGCGCTGGTGGACTTCACCCGTCCCGAAGGCACGCTGCGCCATCTGCAGACCTGTGCGGCCCTCGGCGTGAACATGGTGATCGGCACCACCGGGATGAACCCGGAGCAGAAGGCGCGGGTCGCCGACGCCGCCAACCGCATCGCCGTGGTGATGGCGCCTAACATGAGCGTAGGCGTGAACCTGGTGCTGAAGCTCCTCGACACCGCCGCGCGGGTGCTCGCGCAGGGCTATGACATCGAGATCATCGAGGCCCACCACCGGCACAAGGTCGACGCCCCTTCCGGGACGGCGTTGCGCATGGGGGAGGTGATCGCCGGCGCGCTCGGCCGGGACCTCGGGCAGGTGGCAGTGTATGGCCGCGAAGGCGTGACCGGGGAGCGCTCTCCCAGCACCATCGGCTTCGCGACCGTGCGCGGCGGTGACATCGTCGGGGACCACACCGCGCTGTTCGCCGGCATCGGCGAGCGCGTGGAAATCACCCACAAGGCCAGCAGCCGCGCCACCTTCGCCTTCGGGGCGCTGCGGGCTGCGCGCTTCCTCGGCGGCAAAACGCGTGGCCTGTACGACATGCAGGACGTCTTGGGCCTGTCGGCCTAGTACCGACCGCAACACCTCAACGCCAAGACGCCAAGGCGCAAAGACGCAAGGAAGCCCGAGTGGTTTCTGGGCCGGGTGGCCAGCAGCCACGAGCCGAACGCCACTCGAAGAACACCAGACTTCGAATCGGTGAACCCTCTTTGCGTTCTTTGCGCCTTTGCGTTGAGGTTTCGGATTGCCCTTGGCCGCGACGGCGGCAAGCCGTATAATGCGCGGTCAACAAGAGCGGGGGGCAGGAAGCTCCCCGCTTTTCTACGTCCGCAGTTGCCAATCTACGTCTGTCGTTCCCAGGAGCCGCGCCGTGTCCGTTCGTCCACCTGCCCTGCTCGCGCTAGCGGACGGGACAGTGTTTCGGGGCGATTCGATCGGCGCGCACGGCACCTCGGTGGGCGAGGTCGTGTTCAACACGGCCATGACCGGCTACCAGGAGATCCTCACCGACCCTTCGTATTGCCGGCAGATCGTCACGCTGACCTATCCACATATCGGCAACACCGGCGTGAACCCCGAGGACGTGGAGGCCGACCGGGTCCATGCGGCGGGTCTGGTGATCCGCGATCTGCCGCTGCTTGCGAGCAACTGGCGCCGCAGCGAGGACCTGCCCGCCTATCTGCGCGTCCAGAACGTGGTCGCCATCGCCGGGATCGACACCCGCAAGCTCACGCGCATCCTGCGCGAGAAAGGCGCACAGAACGGCTGCCTCATGGCCGGCGTCGCCGACGCGGAAGAGGCCATCGAGCGGGCGCGTGCATTCCCCGGGTTGGCGGGGATGGATCTGGCAAAGGTAGTGAGCTGTACGGCGGCCTACAGCTGGAACGAGGCGGAATGGCGACTGGGATCGGGTTACGGCCACCAGGACAACCCGGGCCTGCACGTGGTCGCCTTCGACTACGGCATCAAGCGCAACATCATGCGCAAGCTGGCCGCACGGGGCTGCAGGCTGACCGTGCTGCCGGCCCAGGCGAGCGCGCAAGACGCGCTCGCGGCCAAACCCGACGGCGTGTTCCTGTCCAACGGACCGGGTGATCCGGAGCCTTGCGACTACGCCATCCGCGCCATCCGCAAGCTGGTCGATGTCGGGGTGCCGACCTTCGGCATCTGCCTCGGCCATCAGCTCCTCGGGCTGGCAAGCGGCGCCCGCACGCTGAAGATGAAATTCGGCCACCACGGCGCCAACCACCCGGTCCAGGATCTCGACACGGGTCGAGTCATGATCACCAGCCAGAACCACGGCTTCGCGGTGGACGCCGATACCCTGCCGGGGAACTGCCGGGTCACGCACCGCTCGCTGTTCGACGGCTACGCTGCAGGGTTTTGCCCGCACCGACCGCCCGGCGTTCTGCTTCCAGGGCCACCCCGAAGCGAGCCCGGGGCCGCACGACGTCGACTACCTGTTCGACCGGTTCATTGGATTGATGGAAAAACAGCATCGGTGAGGCGAGAGGCGTGAGGCGTGAGGCGCAACGTCCCTACACCTGCTCGCCTCACGCCTCACGCCTAACGCCTCACGGCATATGCCCAAGCGCACCGACATCGACAGCATCCTGATCATCGGCGCCGGCCCGATCGTCATCGGCCAGGCCTGCGAGTTCGACTATTCCGGCGCGCAGGCCTGCAAGGCGCTGCAAGGAGGAGGGCTACCGCGTCATCCTGGTCAACTCCAACCCGGCCACCATCATGACCGACCCGGAGCTGGCCGATGCGACCTACATCGAGCCGATCACCTGGCAGATGGTGGAGAAGGTGATCGCGCTCGAGACGCCCCGATGCGCTGCTGCCCACCATGGGCGGCCAGACGGCGCTCAACTGCGCGCTCGATCTGGCCAAGCACGGCGTGCTGCAGGCGCTATGGCGTGGAGATGATCGGCGCCTCGCCGCGAGGCCATCGACAAGGCCGAGGACCGCGAGAAGTTCAAGGCCGCCATGACGCGCATCGGGCTGGCCAGCCCGCGCTCGGCGCTGGCGCACAGCATGGAGGAAGCCATGCAGGTGCAGGCGGCGCTCGGCTTCCCGGTGGTGATCCGGCCCTCCTTCACGCTGGGCGGCAGCGGCGGCGGCATCGCCTACAACCGCGAGGAGTTCCTCAGCATCTGCGAGCGCGGGTTCGACGCCTCGCCCACCCACGAGCTGCTGGTCGAGGAGTCGGTGATCGGCTGGAAAGAGTTCGAGATGGAGGTGGTGCGCGACCGCAAGGACAACTGCATCATCGTGTGCTCGATCGAGAACCTCGACCCGATGGGCGTGCACACCGGCGACTCGATCACGGTCGCGCCGGCGCAGACGCTCACCGACAAGGAATACCAGATCATGCGCAACGCCTCCATCGCGGTGCTGCGCGAGATCGGCGTGGACACCGGCGGCTCCAACGTGCAGTTCGCCATCAACCCGCAGGACGGGCGCATGGTGGTCATCGAGATGAACCCGCGCGTGTCGCGCTCCTCGGCGCTCGCGTCCAAGGCCACCGGCTTTCCCGATCGCCAAGGTCGCGGCCAAGCTCGCCGTGGGCTACACGCTCGACGAGCTGCGCAACGACATCACCGGCGGCGCCACGCCGGCCTCGTTCGAGCCGACCATCGACTACGTCGTCACCAAGGTGCCGCGCTTCGCGTTCGAGAAGTTCCCGCAGGCCGACCAGCACCTCACCACGCAGATGAAATCGGTGGGCGAGGTGATGGCGATCGGGCGCACGCTTCCAGGAATCGCTGCAGAAGGCGCTGCGCGGGCTGGAGACGGGCGCCGACGGGTTCGACGAGCGCACCGCGGACCGCGATCGTGATCGAGCGGGAGCTCGCGCACCCGGGCCCGGAGCGCCTGTGGTTCGTGGCCGACGCCTTCCGCGTGGGCATGACCGTGGACGAGGTGCATGGCCTCACCCACATCGATCCCTGGTTCCTCGCGCAGATCGAGGACCTCGTCCGCCAGGAGCAGGCGCTCGCTGGCAAGCGCTTGCTGGAGGAGCTGGACGCGCGCGCGCTGCGCGAGCTCAAGCGCAGCGGCTTCTCCGACCGGCGCCTGGCCAGGCTGCTCGGTGCCAGCCAGCGGCAGGTGCGCGAGCGGCGCTGGAGCGCTCGGCGTGCGCCCGGTGTTCAAGCGGGTAGACACCTGCGCCGCCGAGTTCGACACGCGCACCGCCTACATGTACTCCACCTACGAGGAGGAGTGCGAGGCGCGGCCCGACCGCGCGCGAGAAGATCATGGTGCTGGGCGGCGGGCCCAACCGCATCGGCCAGGGCATCGAGTTCGACTACTGCTGCGTGCACGCGGCGCTCGCGCTGCGCGAGGACGGGTTCGAGACCATCATGGTCAACTGCAACCCGGAGACCGTCTCCACCGACTACGACACCTCGGACCGCCTGTACTTCGAGCCGCTGACCCTCGAGGACGTGCTCGAGATCGTGGCGGTGGAGAAGCCGCAAGGGCGTGATCGTGCAGTACGGCGGGCAGACGCCGCTCAAGCTCGCGCGCGACCTGGAGGCGAACGGCGTGCCGATCATCGGCACCTCGCCCGACATGATCGACTGCGCGGAGGACCGCGAGCGCTTCCAGAAGCTGCTGCACGAGCTGGGGCTCAAGCAGCCGCCGAACCGCACGGCGCGCGACGCCGACTCGGCGCTCGCGCTGGCGCAGGAGATCGGCTATCCCGTGGTGGTGCGGCCCAGCTATGTGCTGGGCGGGCGCGCCATGGAGATCGTGCACCAGCAGATCCGACCTCGAGCGCTACATGCGCGAGGCGGTGAAGGTGTCCAACGATTCGCCGGTGCTCATCGACCGCTTCCTGAACGACGCCATCGAAGTCGACGTGGACGCCGTCTGCGACGGCGAGCGGGTTCTGATCGGCGGCATCATGGAGCACATCGAGCAGGCCGGCGTGCACTCGGGCGATTCGGCCTGCTCGCTGCCCCCGTTCAGCCTGTCGCCCGAGCTGCAGGAGGAGCTGCGCCGCCAGACCGCTGGCGCTCGCCCGCGGACTGAACGTGGTGGGACTGATGAACGTGCAGTACGCGATCCAGAACGACGTCGTGTTCGTGCTGGAGGTCAACCCGCGCGCCTCGCGCACCGTGCCGTACGTCTCCAAGGCGACCGGGCTGGCGCTCGCGAAGATCGCGGCGCGCTGCATGGTGGGCAAGACGTTGGCAACGCCAGGGCATCACGCGCGAGGTCGTGCCGCCGTATTTCTCGGTCAAGGAGGCGGTGTTTCCGTTCCTCAAGTTTCCGGGCGTGGATACGATCCTCGGGCCGGAGATGAAGTCCACCGGCGAGGTCATGGGCGTGGGCGAGACCTTTGCGGAGGCGTTCGTGAAGTCACAGCTCGCGGCCGGCGTGCGGTTGCCGAGCTCGGGCAAAGTATTCATCAGCGTGCGCAACGCCGACAAGCCGCGGGTGGTTGAGATCGCCCGCATCCTGCGCGGGCTCGGGTTCATCCTCTATGCCACGCGCGGGACAGCGGCCTACCTGGCCGAGCACGCGATCGAGGTGACCGCCGTGAACAAGGTTGCGGAGGGCCGCCCGCACATCGTCGACATGATCAAGAACGGCGAGATCGCGATGATCGTCAACACCACGGACGAGCGGCGCGGCTCTATCCAGGATTCCTATTCGATCCGGCGCTCCGCGCTGCAGGGGCGGGTGACCTACTTCACCACGGTAGCCGGGGCGAAGGCCGCATGCGCCGGCATCCAGCACATGCAGGAGCTGCGCGCCTACTCGGTGCAGTCGCTGCACAGGTTGCTGACCCGGGCATGCAGCCGCGCCGCTGTCAGCCTGACGGTACAATCGCGGGAAGCGACCCGGCCGGCGCCTGGTGGAAATGCAGGCGGGTCGCGATCGCGACCTCACGGGTACTGCCCTTCCAGCACTCGGCCCGGTTACCCGATCTGCGGGGCGGGCAGGTCCGAAATCTTGAACCAGGGGACACCAGCATGAGGAAAGTTCCGTTGACCATCGCGGGCGCGGAGATGCTGCGCGCCGAGCTGCAACAGCTGAAGACGGTCGAGCGTCCTCGCATCATCCAGGCGATCCAGGAAGCGCGCTCGCACGGCGACTTGTCGGAGAACGCCGAGTACGATGCCGCCAAGGAGCGGCAGGGGTTCATCGAGGGCCGCATCGCCGAGCTGGAGAGCAAGCTCGCCAACGCCCAGATCATCGATCCGGCCCACATCGACGGCGACGGGCGCTGTGTATTCGGCTCCACCGTCGACCTGCAGGACACCGACAGCGAAGACAGTGTGACCTACCAGATCGTCGGCGACGACGAGGCCGACATCAAGCAGGGCAAGATCTCGATCAGCTCGCCGATCGCCCGCGCGCTGATCGGCAAGTACTCCGGCGATGTGGCCGAAGTCCAGGCGCCCGGCGGGGTCAAGTCGTACGAGATCCTGGATGTTCGTTACGTCTGACCGAGAATGCAGAATTCACAGGATTAACAGGATTTCTCAGGATTGACAGGATTGCCTCCGAGGAGCGTCAGGCTTCTCTCGGCGCCCTCTGCGCCTTTGCCTGCGGTTTGCTCTTTCGAGCGCGGCTTCGCTCCTGGCTTGACGCGCGTCGGTGCCGGCTTGGGCGCGGGCACGGGTAGGTGGTGACGGGTTCTCGCGGTACAGCACGAGGATCTTGCCGATCTGCTGCACCGGGCTGGCATCGAGCGCTTCGCAGATGCGCGTCAGGGCTGCATCGCGCGCGCCGCGGTCCTCGCCGGTCACCCTCACCTTGATCAGCTCGTGGCTTTTCAGGCTCTCGTCGATCGCGCGCAGCACCGCCTCGGTGAGGCCCTTGTCGCCGATCATCACGACGGGGTGGAGCTGGTGGGCGTGGGCCTTGAGGAGCTTGCGCTCGGCTGGGGTGAGCTCGATCATTTCCGCGGCTTCTTGCGGTACGGATTCTACGATTTCGCCAACATCCGATGTCCTCTGCGTGGAGTTGTCTGTGCCTCTGCGCCTCTGCGGTTCAGCGTCAGCAGTAGCTGACGTACAATGGCGCGCAGCAAATCCAGCAAGGCCTGGATGCACGAGCATGTCACCGACCCGCTACGTGCGGCAGGCGAAACAGGAGGGCTACCGCTCGCGCGCCGCCTACAAGCTGCTGAGAACTGGCGCGCCAGGACCGGCTCGTGCGGCCCGGGATGACCATCGTGGACCTGGGTGCGGCGCCGGGCGGCTGGTCGCAAGTGCGCGCCGAGCTGGTCGGGCCGAAAGGTCGCGTGATCGCGGTCGATATCCTGGAGATGCCGGCGGTCCCCGGGGTGACATTCATCCACGGGCGACTTTCGGCGAGGACACACACGCTGCGGGCGCTGGAAGCGGCGCTGGGCGGGCAGCCGGCCGACCTTGTGGTGAGCGACATGGCACCCAATATCAGTGGCATCGGCATGGTGGATCAGGCCCGCGCCGTCGCGCCTCGCCGAGCTGGCGCTGGAGTTCGCGCTCAAGTGCCTGAAACCGGGCGGAAATTTGCTGGTCAAAGCGTTTCAGGGCGAGGCCTACAACGAGCTGCGCGCGCAGCTGCGCGCGGCATTTCCGCCAGGTGGCTCACGCGCAAGCCCGAGGCTTCCCGCAGCCGCAGCAGCGAAATGTACCTGCTGGCCAAGGACTTGATCGCAGGACGCGCCGCGAGACTACGCGGCCGCGCAGCCTGACAGACTGGGACCCGAATCGGTCTACAATGCAGCGTGCCCAGGGCCGGTCTGAACCGCCCTTCAATGGGCGACTGGAGCAGCTTTGAACAATCTCATCAAGAACGTCGCCATCTGGCTCGTCATCGCGCTCGTGCTGATGACGGTGTTCAACCAGTTCAGCGCGCGCCAGGCGCCGCAGAAGTCGATGGACTATTCGCAGTTCATCGAAGAGGTCAAGCAGGGGCATGTGGCCAAGGTCACCATCGAAGGCCGGGTGCTGAAGGGCGTCAAGAGCACGGGCGAGAAGTTCACGCACCTACTCGCCCTCCGATCCCTGGATGGTGAGCGACCTGCTCAAGGCCGGCGTGATCATCGAGGCCAAGCCGGAGGAAGAGCCGTCGCTGCTCATGAACATCTTCGTGTCCTGGTTCCCGATGCTGCTGCTGATCGGCGTGTGGATCTTCTTCATGCGCCAGATGCAGGGCGGCGGGCGCGGCGGGCGCGTTCTCCTTCGGCAAGAGCCGTGCGCGCATGCTCGACGAGAGCAACAACACCGTCACCTTCGCCGACGTGGCCGGCTGCGAGGAAGCCAAGGAAGAAGTCGCGCGAGCTGGTCGAGTTCCTGCGCGATCCCGAGCAAGTTCCAGAAGCTGGGCGGGCGCATTCCCCGCGGCGTGCTGATGGTCGGCAGCCCCGGCACCGGCAAGACGCTGCTGGCGCAAGGCCATCGCCGGCGAGGCCAAGGTGCCGTTCTTCAGCATTTCCGGCTCGGACTTCGTCGAGATGTTCGTCGGCGTGGGCGCGGCGCGCGTGCGCGACATGTTCGACCAGGCCAAGAAGCATGCGCCCTGCATCGTGTTCATCGATGAGATCGACGCGGTCGGCCGCCAGCGCGGCGCCGGCCTGGGCGGCGGCAACGACGAGCGCGAGCAGACGCTCAACCAGCTCCTGGTGGAGATGGACGGCTTCGAGGGCAACTCCGGCGTGATCGTGATCGCGGCCACCAACCGGCCCGATGTGCTCGACCCGGCGCTGCTGCGCCCGGGCCGCTTCGACCGCCAGGTGGTGGTGCCGCTGCCCGACATCCGCGGCCGCGAGCAGATCCTCAACGTGCACATGCGCAAGGTGCCGGTGGCGCCCGATGTGCGCGCCGACATCATCGCCCGCGGCACGCCCGGATTCTCCGGCGCCGACCTCGCCAACCTGGTGAACGAAGCGGCGCTGTTCGCTGCCCGCGGCAACAAGCGCCTGGTGGAGATGGACGACTTCGAGCGCGCCAAGGACAAGATCATCATGGGCGCGGAGCGCGCGCTCCATGGTGATGCCCGAGCACGAGCGCAGCAACACCGCTTACCACGAGTCCGGGCACGCGGTGGTCGCCAAGCTGCTGCCCAGGACCGACCCGGTGCACAAGGTCACCATCATCCCGCGCGGCCGCGCGCTGGGCGTGACCATGCAGCTGCCCGAGGAAGACCGCTACAGCATGGATCGCGAGCAGCTGCTGCAGAGCATCTCCGTGCTGTTCGGCGGCCGCATCGCCGAGGAGGTCTTCATGGGGCAGATGACCACCGGCGCCGTCCAACGACTTCGAGCGCGCCACGGAGATGGCGCGGCGCATGGTCACGCAGTGGGGCATGTCGGACAAGCTCGGCCCCATGGTGTACGGCGAGAACGAGGGCGAGGTGTTCCTCGGCCGCTCGATCACCACCCACAAGAACGTCTCGGAGGCCACCATGCAGCAGGTCGATGCCGAGATCCGCCGCATCATCGACCAGCAGTACCGCCTCGCGCGCAAGCTGATCGAGGAAAACCGCGACAAGGTCGAAGTCGATGGCCAAGGCGCTGCTCGACTGGGAGACCATCGACGCCGACCAGATCAACGACATCATGGCCGGGCGCCCGCCGCGTCCGCCCAAGCCCTCGCCCAACGTCGTGCCGCCGCCGCGCGACAGCGGCCCGAGCGCTGCCGCACCCACCGGTACGCCGCGCCGAGGCCAAGTAAGCCTCGGCCGAATACGCGGCTAGCAGCCAGACAAGGGGCAACTTCGGTTGCCCCTTCGTCTGCTTGCCTGCTCGCCGTCAGCGGATGGCGACGATCCTTGCAATCGACGGCACCCCGGCGCTGTTCAACAGAAACAACATGTAATGGCCTGGTGTTGCGATTCGACGGTCGGATGGCGCCGTCACATTCAGCGCGTTGCTCGCCCTGACGAAGCCCAGGCGGTTGAAGCGCTGGTTCATGTTGAACGCATGTGTCACGGAAGACAATTTCACCCACGTCACACCCGTGACGCTCGCCGCATCCGGGGTCTGCACGGCGAACACCTCCCCATAGTGGACTCTAGCTCGGCGCAGCACTGATCCGCGGGCGCGCTCCTTTGAACAGGTATGGGTGGCGAGTAGATTTCTGCATTGTAGTTGTCGACGCCGCCCACGGGGTGCGGCCTGCCGCCACCGACGGAGAGCACCCGTGCATCACGCAGCAACACTGCCGCGGAGTGGTACAGACGGGGGACTTGCATGCTTGCCACCTGCGTCCAGAACGGCTGGCCGGGTGGAGGGCTAGGGTTCCAGATCTCTGCAGCCAGCACTGCGTTGGTGCCGACGTTGAATCCGGCCGAGCTGGTACCCCCGGTCGCCAGCACTGTTCCCATCTGGCAGAATCGTCGCGTTCATTTGACGCCGGGCAAAAAGCATCGAGCCGGTCCACTTCCACACCGGCGTGGTGGCGTTGAGGTCGATCACTTCTGCGGTCCTGGTGGGCGGATCGCCGCCTCCCGCAAAGAGTACTTTGCCCGGCTCGTACATCACCGCTGAACCGTAGTCTCGAAGGCCGTACAGACGATTACCCACATTGGTCCACTGACCGCTGCCCGACGTATCCAGATAGCGCGTCAGCTGTGCGGTTCCCGACATGAATACTTTTCCGTTTGGCGCGACGTGCAGCGGTGAATAGAGATTCACGGCGAGCTGCGCGCTGGTCAATTCACGCCATCCGCCGCCCGAATTGGTCTGCCAAACTTCCGGCACGGGATTCAGATCGCCTGGGCCATTGCGCTCTCCGCCCACCACGACCACCTCTCCGTTGGGCAGCGTCGTGACGCTGGCATACCAGCGCCCTCCATTCATCGGGCGCGTGCCTTCCAATTGCCAGCGGTATTTGCTCACCTCCCCGCCGTAGCGCAGAAGGTTGACCTCCGTCGAACCGTAGTGATCCTTGGCATTTGTGTCCGCCCAGGACGAAGAGACGGCCATCCGCCAGAAACGAATGCCCGCTACAGAACAGGTTGAGTCAGTCATGTTCGGCTAGTTCGGTCCACCCTGCCGGGTGCGCCCATGTCGGGCATCTCCACAATATAGGTCTTGGTGAGAGTCCGCCGCCGGGTCCCTTTCGTGGTGTCTTCCGCATGGTCATCATCCGAGAAACTGAGGACCGCACCGGTCGGTAGATAGTGCACATGGATGCCAACATCAGGCCAAGGGTAGATCGCAGACCACTCCCCCATAAGGCTCGACTGTGCGAAAGCGCCCTCGAGAGCTGTTAGCGATAGAGCTACGCTTAGAAGCAGCGCCCGGGCAGTCAAGCGTTTGAACGCCATAACCTTGGAAGACGCAGCAAGTCGCCTCCCGGCGACGCTTACGGTCATGGCACTTCCAGTTTGCTGCAATGGTGCCCGGGCAGCGGGATGAAGACCCCAGGCAACGGGCACGGGTACACTTTAAAGCGCGCATCGCTTAGGCGGGTACCCCGCTTAGCGGGGCTGTCCACGTTATCCACAGGGTGCTCGGTGGCGCGTCAGGCTGAGCGTTTGAGTCGTCGGTTGATGGATTGAAACAGCGCCGCACGCGCCTGGTTCAGGCGCCGAGCAGCCTCGTTGTCGCTCATGCAGGTTGCTTCGCGCTGCAAACCTGAGAGCGTGATACCGGCTTTGAGGTAGCGCTCGAGTTCGCGCAGACTGGCGAGCTTCTCCAGCGGCGTCATGACCCCGTTGCAGGGGTAGCGTTTCTTACGCTTGCCCTTGGCATCTTCTATCTCCTCTTCGTACTAGCTAGCCTATGTTAGTTCAGATACGCGTTGAGATAGTCTCGTCATAAGACGTTGAGCTCGGCGGCGAAGCGCTGCGCGATGTGGCTGTAGCCCAGGTGCTTGCGCACCACCGCGCCGTTCTTGGTCTCCACCAAGGCGTTGTCGTTGCAATGACGCGCGCGCGACTTGGTCGAACTCCACGCGTAGCTTCTCCAGCATCTGTGCGACTTGGTGATTGATGTATTCGGAGCCGTTGTCGGCTTGTAAGCCCTCGATGCGTAATGGAAAGGCCGCCAGCAGCGCTTCGATCACCGGCAGCAGTAGCCCTCGGAGAGTCTCTCGCAGGTGGCCACCAGTTGCCATTGCGTGACGCAATCCACGCGTTGATGTGGTACAGGCCTTTGAGGCCGTCCTGATCGCCCTGATGCACGCTGTCGATGCGGATAAAGCCCGGGCGCCCCTCGGGCTGCGGGGCCTTGCGGATGCCGATCGCCACCGCCGTGGGTGGGTCTTGTCCCATTGCCGGCGCCGATTGCGATAGCTCGCGCGCCCGCGCAGGTTGTACAGGTGCGCCACCGAAATGCCCGCCAAGTGCTCGTAGCGCCGATCGCCGTAGATCTCCAGGGCGCGTACCAGCACTCGCTTGGTGGCCGGTCCCGAGAGCGTCCCGTGCAGCGTGTCGGTCTGCGCCAGCAGCGCCACGTCCTGCTCGGTGTACACACGGACAAACCCGTGTGCCGGCTTGCGGTAGCGTTTGACCAGCGGCGCCCCCTTGAGGCCACGCTTGAGCAGCCGCGTCACCTGCGCTCTCTAGTAGCCCGTGGTGTGCGCCAGATAGCGCCGCACCAGGCCCTTGTCCCGCGCCTGAGCCCGCGGTAGCCAAAGCGGCGCAGCACCGCTTCGATGTGCTCGTAGCGCGCCTGGTCGTCTCCGGCTGGCTGGAATGCCACCCCGGCACTGCCATCCAGAAACGCCTTCAGCTGCGCCAGCGTTTTCAGCTTCGCATCGTTCATGTCGATCACCATCTCCGCGATGATCGACGGCCCGCTTACTCAGCTTCAGGCTCATACCTCGTTGGAAACACGGCTCCCGCTTCAGGCTCATACCATGTTGGAAAAGACTGAGACTTGCGTTGGACCTTGCGGAGAGCTAGGTTCGCGAAGCATGGTTTTGTTTCCCCCTATCAGACTCCCTCCCTCGACCACCACTTTACTTTATTTCTTTCTCCTTTCGAAGAAACGGGGAGAAAGCCTGAGGGTCAGGCCTATACTTTAGAAAGCCTAGGGTCAGGCCTATACTTTATAGTTAGCGCCTGAGGACGCCGTTCATCGAGCCTGCGTCCAGGTGGCTCCCCTTGGCCCGGTGTCTGGGTCGGCCGGTGCGGTCCTACGCAAGGTAGAATTTGGACGGTCTTCTCTCTTGTCACTGCGATGAACGATATGAACGGTATCTCTCTTCCGAAGGACCTGCGAGAACGCATTGAGAGGCTTTCCCGTCTCAGGAAGGTCACGGCCAAGTCCCTCGTGCGCGAAGCGATTGCTGACCGCGTGGCTTACCTGGAGTGGGAAGAGAAGGCGCTTGCTGAGGGGCAGGCCGATCTCGATGCGGGGCGTGTCATGACCACCGAGCAAGTGCTTAAGGCCCTTGCCAAGCAGCGGACTCGCCGTGGCGGGAGATCGGCTAAAGCAGCTTGAGTGGTCTGTCCGAGCTGCGCGCGACGTACTGCGCATCGATGCGCGTGTGTCGGCCGAGAATCCAAGAGCCGCCTTTGAGGTTGTCACAATATATCGTGGAGCGTGCCGAGCAGCTACGTCGGCATCCGTTTCTCGGGCGCTCTCTCGGTTCGGGCCGTCCACGCAAACTGGTTCTGACCCGATACCCGTACAGCATCCATTACCGGGTCACCAGCAGCAACGTGCGTATCGTCGCGTTTTGCATCAGGCGCGGCGCATGCCCTGAACTCTCGAATGACCGCGGTATCGCAAATCAGGAAACAGCAACCCGCGGGACGGGCGGTCCGGTAGGATAAGGAACGCGGATGTGCGCACCACCCCGTCGCGCTGCGTGTGCCGGCCGTCCTGTGTCAGGCTCCCACCACCCCGTCACGCTGCGCGTGCCACCCCTCCTCGGGCAGGAGGGGAGTGTTCTTTTCACCCCGCCTCTCACGAGGCGGGGTGGCGCCCCCTGGTTGTTGCCTGGGGCAGGCTCCGGCGCCGGGGGCGGTGTGGTGTTGATGTGTCGCCGGTCGCCCTATCGAGTGCTTGGACGGAGGTTCTCGAGGGCCTGGCCGGGTGAAGCCGGGGCACGAACAGGCGCTGGCAGGGCTCAGAGGCATCGCGAACCTCTTAGCGCCGGTGCCGGCAAGACCCAAAGTCCTCCTGTTGTTTTTCCTCTGCGCCTCTGCGTCCTCTGCGGTTCAAGATTTAAGCTTTAGTTGACCGTCGTCACCCGCCCGCAGGCGTAGAATCGCGCGGGTATGTCCGCAATCCCTGCCCCGGATCTGTTCTCCGGTTCCCCGCGCGCGCTGGTCTGCGGAAGGTACACGCTGCCCTTGCGGCGGCCGCTGATCATGGGGATCGTCAACGTTACGCCCGACTCCTTCTCCGACGGCGGCCAGTTCCTCGATCCGGGCCAGGCGATCGAGCACGCCCACCGCCTGGTCGAGGAAGGAGCCGACATCCTCGACATCGGCGGCGAGTCCACCCGGCCGGGTGCCGAGCCGGTGTCCACGGACGAAGAATTGGCGCGCGTGCTGCCGGTGCTGAGGGCGGCGCGCGAGCTGCCCGTGCCCGTCTCGATCGACACGCTCAAGCCGGAAGTGATGCGCGCCGCGCTCGCCGAAGGCGCGTCGATGATCAACGACGTGAACGCACTGCGTGCGCCGGGTGCGCTGGATGCGGTGCGGGACACGGGTTGCGGCCTGTGCCTGATGCACATGCAGGGCGAGCCGCGGACGATGCAGTCAGCGCCCCACTACAACGATGTCGTCGCGGAGGTGAAGGCATTTCTGGCGCAGCGCATCGCCGCCTGCGAAGCGGCCGGCATCGCGCGCGAGCGGCTGGTGATCGATCCCGGGTTCGGATTCGGCAAGAGCGGACGGCACAACCTCGCGCTGCTGCGCAGCCTGGGCGTGCTGGGAGCGCTCGGCGTTGCCGGTGTTGGCGGGCCTCTCGCGCAAGTCCACGCTGGGCACGATCACCGGCCGCGGGAGCGAGGACCGTCTCGCGGCCAGTCTCGCGGCGGCCCTGCTGGCAGTCGAGCGCGGCGCGTCGATCGTGCGGGTCCACGACGTGGCCGCAACGCGCGATGCTCTGCTGGTACTGCGTGCAGTCAACGAGTAGTGCGACCACAGGAAACCACAAACCACCATGAGCAGACAATATTTCGGTACCGACGGCGTGCGGGGCAAGGTCGGCGAGCTGCCGATCACGCCCGAGCTGGTGATGCATCTGGGCTACGCCGCAGGCAAAGTCCTGGCGGGCGTGGACCGCCGGCCCGCCGGCAGCGAGCCCCCGGCCGTGCTGATCGGCAAGGACACGCGCATCTCCGGCTACATGCTGGAGTCGGCCCTGCAGGCCGGGCTGTCCGCCGCGGGGGTGGACATCTATCTGTGCGGCCCGATGCCGACCCCGGCGGTGGCCTATCTGACGCGTGCGCTGCGCCTGTCGGCCGGCATCGTGATCAGCGCCTCGCACAACCCGTTCGAGGACAACGGGATCAAGTTCTTCTCGGCGGCAGGCGACAAGCTGCCCGACGCCACCGAGCAGGAGATCGAGGCGCGCTTGGCCGGATCCGATCGTCACCGCGCCCTCGGCCGCAGCTCGGCAAGGCGCGGCGGCTCAACGACGCCGCCGGCCGCTACATCGAGTTCTGCAAGAGCACGTTCCCCACCGACCTGGACCTGCGCGGCATGAAGCTGGTGGTCGACTGCGCGCACGGCGCCAGCTATCACGTCGCGCCGCACGTGTTTCCACGAGCTGGGCGCGGACGTGATCGCCATCGGCAACCAGCCCGACGGGCTGAACATCAACCGCGACTGCGGCGCCACGCGGCCGCAAGCGCTGACGCAGGCGGTCGCGGAGCATGGCGCCGACCTCGGGCTGGCGCTGGACGGCGATGGCGACCGGCTGATCATGTGCGACGCGGCCGGACCGTGCTACGACGGCGATCAGCTGCTCTACGTGATTGCTCGCCAGCGCGCCGCCGGCGCGGGCTGAAGGGCGGGGTGGTCGGCACGCTGATGACCAACTTCGGGCTCGAGCAGGTCGCTCGGGCGGCTCGCCATCCCCTTCGCGCGCGCCGCGGTGGGCGACCGCTACGTGCTGGAGGTGCTGCAAGGAGCGCGGCTGGCAGCTCGGCGGCGAGAACTCCGGCCACATCATCTGCCTGGACAAGCACACCACCGGCGACGGCATCGTCTCGGCGCTGCAGGTGCTGCATGCGCTGCGGGCCGCGGGGCAACCGCTGGAGCGGCTGGTCGCCGGGCTGCAGCTGTATCCGCAGGTGCTGGTCAACGTGCGGATCGCGCGCGGGGCGGACCCGCGCAAGAACCCGCTAGTGCAGGACGCCGTGCGGGCCGCCGAAGCCGTGCTCGACGGCCGGGGCCGGGTGCTGCTGCGGCCCTCGGGAACCGAGCCGGTGATCCGGGTCATGGTCGAGGGCGAGTCGCAAGACCAGGTGCGCGAGCTGGCTCGGTCCATCGCCGGGACGATCAAGCAGCGGGCCGCGGCCTGAGTCCTTACTTCGGCGCAGGGGCTGCACCGGAGTCGGGGCCGCCGCTGAGCACGGCAGCCGACTCGGCCGTACGGCAATGGAACTGTCACATTGGGTGCATACAATTCGCTCGAGTCTCCGTGTCGACTCCTCATAGGAGAATCCAGATGAATTTCAAACGACTTGACGCGCGCAGCGCTGGCCGCTCGCCGGCGTCGGCGCGGCGGCCCTGGCCTTGCCGCCCGCCATGCGCAGCTGGTCAAGATCGACGGCTCCAGCACGGTGTTCCCCATCACCGAGGCCGTGGCCGAGGACTTTCAAGCGTCCACCAAGGGCAAGATCAAGGTCACGGTCGGCATCTCCGGCACCGGCGGCGGCTTCAAGAAGTTCTGCCGCGGCGAGACCGACATCTCCGACGCCTCGCGCCCGATCCTGAAGTCCGAGATGGAAGCCTGCCGTGCCGCCGGCGTCCAGTACTACGAGCTGCCGGTCGCCTACGATGCGCTGACCGTGGTCATCAACCCGCAGAACAACTGGGTCAAGACGCCTCACCGCGGCGGAGCTCAAGAAGATGTGGGAGCCGGCGGCCCAGGACAAAATCAAGAACTGGAAGCAGGTGAACCCGGCCTGGCCCGACCAGCCGCTCAAGCTGTTCGGCCCGGGCGCGGATTCCGGCACCTTCGACTACTTCACCGAGGCGATCAACGGCAAGTCCAAGGCGAGCCGCGGCGACTACACCGCCAGCGAGGACGACAACGTGCTGGTGCAGGGCGTGTCGCGCGACGTGAACGCGCTGGGCTACTTCGGCTTCGCCTACTACATCGAGAACAAGGACAAGCTCAAGGCGGTGCCGATCGCGCCTGCCGCCGGGCAAGCCCGGCGTGGAGCCGTCCATGGAGAGCGGTGATCGACGGCAGCTACACAGCCGCTGTCGCGCCCGATCTTCATCTACGTGAACACGAAGTCCTACGAGCGGCCCGAGGTGCAAGGAGTTCGTCGAGTTCTACATGAAGAACGCCGACGCGCTGGTGCGCGAAGTGAAGTACGTGCCGCTGCCGCCAAAGGCCTATGCGTACAACCTCGAGCACGCTGCAGAAGAAGCAGCTCGGCACCAAGTTCGGCGGCGAGGCCCAGGTCGGGCTGACCATCGAGGACCTGATGAAGATGGAGGCGAAGCTGTAGTCGTCGCGCGCGCTCGCAGCTGGGGCGACGGTGCCTAGCGCGAGAGGGGCGCGGATGCCGCCCGTCTTCGTCTCTTGAGCTGGCCTCGACCCTCGGAGCCACTGCCAGAGGTCCCGGCTGGTGTAAACTGCCGCGCGCTCGAGACCCCATGCCCCCTCCCTCCGCCTCCTACGCAGACAGGGCTACACCGCGGTGGCGGATCACGTCGTCAGCGACCGGCTGTCGCAGAAGAAAAACCCGGCACCTGCGCGAGCGGTTCATCGAATTCGTTCTGTTCTGCGCGGCGGCCTTCTCGGTGGCGATCACGCTCGGGATCGTGTACGTGCTGGTGTCCGAGTCGGTGCTGTTCTTCCAGCACGTGTCGCTCTGGGATTTCCTCACCGACACGCAGTGGACGCCGCTGTTCGACGACGCGCACTACGGCATCATGCTGCTGCTGTCGGGCACGCTGGTCAGCTCGGCGGTCGCGCTGCTGGTCGCCGTGCCGCTGGGCACCATCATCGCGATCTACCTGTCCGAGTTCGCGCCCTTCTCGCGTGCGCGAGGTGGTCAAGCCCTTGCTGGAGCTGCTCTCAGCGGCGTGCCGACCGTGGTCTACGGCTACTTCGCGCTGCTGTTCGTCACCCCGCTGCTGCAGAAGCTGCATTCCCGGGCCTGCCGGGCTTCAACATGCTCTCCGCCGGGCTGGTCATGGGCATCATGATCATCCCCTACGTCAGCTCGGTGAGCGAGGACGCCATGCGCGCGGTGCCGATGAGCATGCGCGAGGGCAGCTACGCCATGGGCGCGACCCGCTACCAGACCGCGATCCGGGTGGTCACGCCGGCGGCGCTGTCCGGCATCGCGGCCGCCTACATCCTGGGCATCTCCCGGGCGGTCGGCGAGACCATGATCCTGGCGGTCGCCGCCGGCATGCAGCCCAACCTGACCTGGAACCCGATGGAGCCGGCGGCCACCATCACCTCCTTCATCGTGCAGGTGGCGCTGGGCGACCTGCCGCACGGCAGCATCGGCTACCAGACCATCTTCGCCGCCGGCCTGACGCTGATGCTGATGACGCTGCTGTTCAACATCCTCGGGCCACGTCATGACCCGCGCGCTACCGGCAGGTGTACTGAGGCATCCGGATGCACGCAGGCATCGCACGATCTGCAGGAGATCCGCGCGCTCATCGCCAGGCACAAGCGCTGGGACCTCATCTTCGCGCGGCGTCGGGCTGCTGTGCCTGAGCATCGGGCGCTGACGTTCACTGGCGCTGGTGCTCGACATGGCGGTCGACGGCGCGCCGCGGCTGTCGTGGGATTTCTTCACCAACTTCCCGTCGCGCCGGCCGGCGCAGGCGGGCATCCTCTCGGCCTGGGTCGGCAGCACGCTGGTGATGCTCGTGACGGCCGCGGCCGCGATCCCGCTGGGCGTGGCGGGCGCCGTCTATCTCGAGGAGTACGCGCCGAAGAACTGGTTCACCGCCGTCATCGAGATCAACATCACCAACCTCGCGGGCGTGCCGTCGATCGTCTACGGCCTGCTGGCGCTGGGCCTGTTCGTCTACGCGCTTCGGCTTCGGCCAGAGCATCCTGTCGGCCGGGCTGACGCTGGGCTTGCTGATCCTGCCGATCGTCATCGTCGCCACGCGCGAGGCGATCCGCTCCATCCCGTCCGTGATCCGCGAGGCCGCCTACGCGCTCGGCGCGACCAAGTGGCAGACGACCTGGGACCACGTGCTGCCTTATTCGCTTGCCGGGCATCATGACCGGCGTGATCATCGGCATGGCGCGCGCGATCGGCGAGACCGCGCCGATCATCACCATCGGCGCGCTGACCTTCATCGCCTTCCTGCCGCCCTCGCCGGTCAGCCGGAGCTCCCGTTCCTCTCCTTCGACTGGCTGATGGCGCCGTTCACCGTCATGCCGATCCAGATGTTCAACTGGACCTCGCGCCCGGAGGCGGCCTTCCACCAGAACGCCGCGGCGGCCGGCCTGGTGCTGCTGCTGATGACGCTGTCGATGAACGCGCTGGCCATCTACATCCGCTACCGCCTGCGCAAGCGCATCAAGTGGTGAGCCGATCAACCGCGGAACTGATCAGACCATGTCCAAAGTGACCGAGGGCCCGCATCGCCACGGCGGCTCGCTGAACGTCAAGGCCGAGGCCAAGAACCTCAACTTCCACTACGGCAGCTTCCACGCGCTGAAGAACGATCAGCATGCCGCTGTACGAGAAGAAAGTGACGGCGCTGATCGGCCCTCGGGCTGCGGCAAGTCGACCTACCTGCGCTGCTTCAACCGCATGCACGACCTCTATCCGGGCAACCGCTACGAGGGCGAGATCCAGCTGTATCCCGGACGACACCAACCTGCTGCACCCGCAGGTCGACCCGATCGAGGTGCGCATGCGCATCAGCATGGTGTTCCAGAAGCCCAACCCGTTCCCCAAGTCGATCTACGAGAACGTGGCCTACGGCCTGCGCGTGCGCGGCGAGCGGCGCGTGACGGTGATCGACGAGAAGGTGGAGCAGGCGCTGCGCGGCGCGGCGCTGTGGGAGGAGGTCAAGGACCGGCTGAAGGATCTGGCGTTCAACCTCTCCGGCGGCCAGCAGCAGCGCCTGTGCATCGCCCGCGCGCTGGCGACCGACCCGGAGATCCTGCTCTTCGACGAGCCGACCTCGGCGCTCGACCCGATCGCCACCGCCAGCATCGAGGAGCTGATCGCGGACCTCAAGAGCAAGCTCACGATCCTCATCGTCACCCACAACATGCAGCAGGCGGCCCGCGTGTCCGACTACACCGCCTACATGTACCTGGGCGAGCTGATCGAGTTCGACGCCACCGACACCATCTTCATCAAGCCGAAGAACAAGGCGACCGAGGACTACATCACGGGCAGGTTCGGGTAAGCCGAACCGCGCGGTGACTGTAGCGGTGCAGGCTGACTTGCCTTGGCAAGTTAAGCGCGTAGCGGTGGCGGGCACCCACTAGCATCACGGGGCGGTAAGTCCGGTTGAGCGAACCTATCGTCACCGCGCGCCTGCTCGCGCAACCCGCATTTGACCCTCCCCGCCCCGCAGAGTAAACTTCGCAGTCTCATGCCGGATTTCAGGAGGGGCGTGGCGGGCATGCGAACCAAGCTGGTCGCGGGAAACTGGAAGATGCACGGCAGCCTCCCGGACAACGCGACGCTGTTGGAGCGCCGTGCGCGACGGGGCGCGAAAAGCTTGCGCTGCGGCGCAGGTCGCAGTCTGCGTTCCCTTTCCCTACCTGTTCCAGGCGCAGCAGGCGCTGGCGGGCAGCCGTGTCGGCGTGGGGCGCGCAGACCCTGAGCCAGCACGCGAAGGGTGCCTACACCGGGCGAGGTCTCCGGCGCGATGGTGCGGGAGTTCGGCTGCACCTACGTGATCGTCGGGCACTCCGAGCGCCGCAGCCTGTACGGCGAAGATGACGAGGTGGTTGCGGCCAAGTTCGGTGCGGCGCTGGAAGCCGGGCTCGTGCCCATCCTGTGCGTGGGCGAAACGCTGGCCCAGCGCGAGGCAGGTGTCACCGAGAGCGTGGTTGCGGGCTCAGCTCGACGCGGTCGTCGAGCGTCTCGGCGATCGCAGCGCTCGACCGGGCGCGTTGTCGCCTATGAGCCGGTGTGGGCGATCGGAACGGGGCGCACGGCGACGCCCGAGCAGGCGCAAGCCGTGCACGCGTTTCTGCGCGCACGGATCGCCGAGCAGGGATGCGGCGCTCGCTCAGCGGATCCGCATCCTCTACGGCGGCAGCGTCAAGGGGTCCAACGCTGCGGAGTTGTTTGCGATGGCCGATATCGACGGCGGCCTGATCGGCGGGGCGTCGCTGGTGGCCGATGAATTCATGGCGATCTGCCGGGCGGCAGATCGCGCAAGCGCTGGAGGTCAAATGATCGGATCTTCGTCGTGGTGTTGCTGTTGCATGTGCTGGTCGCGGCCGGCATCTGTCTTGCTGGTGCTGCTACAGCATGGCAAGGGCGCGGACATGGGCGCCGCGTTCGGCAGCGGCGCCTCCGGCAGCCTGTTCGGGGCGTCCGGCTCGGCGAACTTCCTGAGCCGCAGCACGGCGGTCCTGGCCGGCCTGTTCTTCGTGACGAGCCTGGCGCTGACCTGGTATCCATGGCAAGCAGCCGCAGGCGACCAGCGTGATGGAGAAGCCCAAGGTCGAGCAGCCCGCAGCGCCGGCCACCGGAGGCACCGGCAGCGCCGACCGCAGCCGACGCGCGCCCGAGCGGACGACTCGAAGGCGACAAGAGCATGTCCCAAGTGCGTAAGGTTGCAGGGATGCCAACCGTACGCGATTGATGCCGATGTGGTGAAATTGGTAGACACGCCGTCTTGAGGGGGCGGTGGCGAAAGCCGTGTGAGTTCGAGTCTCACCATCGGCACCAGACAAGGACGGCGAGGGCAGGCAGACGACTCGGCCTGCCCGTGGAGGAGGCTCGGGCCGGCAAGGGCAAGACCCGTGTCGGCACTTGTGGTTGCATGATGGGAGCCGCCTGCCCGCAGGGGTCGGCCGACTACAGGTGCTGCAAGAGTACTTTCCGATCCTGCTCTTCGTCCTCGTCGGACTGGCGGTCGGCGTGGCGCCGGTCGCGCTCGGCCGGCTGCTGGGGCCCAACCACCCGGACAGCGAGAAGCTGTCGCCGTACGAGTGCGGCTTCGAGGCGTTCGAGGACGCGCGCATGCGGTTCGATGTGCGCTACTACCTCGTGGCCATCCTGTTCATCCTGTTCGATCTGGAGATCGCCTTCCTCTTCCCCTGGGCCGTCGTGCTCGGAGCACATCGGCATGTTCGGCTTCGTCGCCATGCTGTGTTCCTTGCCATCCTGGTCGTGGGCTTCGTCTACGAATGGAAGAAGGGCGCCCTGGATTGGGAGTGACGGCAAGGCGCACAAAACTCCACGGGCCAGGCGCTGTCTGCTCATGTGACGGGGCCGATTTCGGAGCAATCCTATGAGCATCGAAGGCGTTCTCGAGCAGGGCTTCGTCACCACCAAGCTCGACACGCGTGATCAACTGGACGCGCACCGGCTCGATGTGGCCGATGACCTTCGGCCTGGCCTGCTGCGCGGTGGAGATGATGCATGCGGGCGCGGCGCGCTACGACCTCGACCGCTTCGGCATCGTGTTCCGCCCCAGCCCGCGGCAGTCGGACGTGATGATCGTCGCCGGCACGCTGTGCAACAAGATGGCGCCGGCGCTGCGCAAGGTCTACGACCAGATGGCCGAGCCGCGCTGGGTCATCTCCATGGGCTCGTGCGCCAACGGCGGCGGCTACTACCACTACTCCTACTCGGTGGTGCGCGGCTGCGACCGCATCGTGCCGGTCGACGTGTACGTGCCCGGCTGTCCGCCGACCGCCGAGGCGCTGCTGTACGGGATCATCCAGCTGCAGAACAAGATCAAGCGCACCAGCACCATCGCGCGATGAAGGCGCAGGACTCTGAACGCAAAAATGCCGCGGATCCGCCGGACGAGTGCTGAAGGATCGCGCTCAACTGAGGCACTGGGGGGCATCCTGCTGAGCCGAGGCGGAAGCCCTGGGTGAGCTGACGGCCGTGGTCAAGGCCGCGACCTGCTCGCCGGTGTGCGCTGCGCTGCGCGACGCGCCGGGGCTGCGCTTCGACACTGCTGATCGATCTGTGCGGCGTCGACTACAGCCACGTATGGCGAAGGCACCTGGGATGGGCCGCGTTTCGCGGTCGTCTATCACCTGCTGTCGGTGGAGCTCAACCAGCGGCTGCGGCTGCGCGTCTTCGCATCCGACGACGATCTGCCCGTGCTGGAGTCGGTCACCGGGGTGTGGCCGGCGGCCAACTGGTTCGAGCGCGAAGCTTTCGATCTCTTCGGCATCGTGTTCACCGGCCACCCGGACCTGCGCCGCATCCTCACCGACTACGGCTTCGTCGGCCATCCGTTCCGCAAGGACTTTCCGCTCTCGGGCACCGTCGAGATGCGCTACGACCCCGACCAGCAGCGCGTGATCTACCAGCCGGTGACGATCGAGCCGCGCGAGATCGTGCCGCGGGTGATCCGCGAGGAGCACTACGCCGACGCGGAGCTAAGTCTTGAACGCGTAAGCCAAGCTGATGAACCGCAAAGGCGCAAAGACGCGGAGGCGCAAAGGAGACCGGCAAAGAAACACAGGCAGTAACTGAGCGGCACAGGGCACGGTTACCACCGCCGGGGTCTTGTTTGCGACTCGCTTCTCTGCGCGCTTTGCGGTCCGAGTGCGGTTCGAAGATGTAGTCACCAGATGGCTGAGATCAGAAACTACACGATGAATTTCGGACCTCAGCATCCGGCGGCGCACGGGGTGCTGCGGCTGGTGCTGGAGCTCGACGGCGAGGTGATCCAGCGCGCCGATCCCGCACATCGGCCTGCTGCACCGGGCCACCGAGAAGCTCGCCGAGCACAAGACCTACATGCAGGCGCTGCCGTACATGGACCGGCTCGACTACGTGTCCATGATGTGCAACGAGCACGCCTACTGCCTGGCGATCGAAAAGCTGCTCGGCATCGAGCTGCCGCTGCGCGCGCAGTACATCCGGGTGATGTTCGACGAGCTCACCCGCATCCTCAACCATCTGCTGTGGCTGGGCGCGCACGCGCTCGACATCGGCGCGATGACCGTGTTCCTGTACTGCTTCCGCGAGCGCGAGGACCTGATGGACTGCTACGAGGCGGTGTCCGGTGCGCGCATGCATGCAGCCTACTACCGGCCTGGCGGCGTCTACCGCGACCTGCCCGAGCGCATGCCGCAGTACCAGCCGTCGAGCATCCGCAGCCGCCGAGGACGTCGACGCGGCTGAACGCCAACCGCCAGGGCTCGCTGCTGGATTTCATCGAGGACTTCGCGCAAGCGCTTCCCCAGGCTGGTCGACGAGTACGAGACACTGCTCACCGACAACCGCATCTGGAAGCAGCGCACGGTCGGCATCGGCGTGGTTTCGCCGGAGCGGGCCAAGGCGCTCGGGCTTCACCGGCCCGATGCTGCGCGGCTCCGGGGTCGCATGGGACCTGCGCAAGAAGCAGCCCTACGAAGTGTACGACCGGCTCGACTTCGACATCCCGGTGGGCGTGAACGGCGACTGCTACGACCGCTACCTGGTGCGCGTAGAGGAGATGCGCCAGAGCAACCGCATCGTCAAGCAATGCATCGACTGGCTGCGCAAGAATCCCGGCCCGGTGATCGATCGACAACCACAAGGTCGCGCCGCCCTCGCGCGTGGAGATGAAGACCAACATGGAAGAGCTGATCCATCACTTCAAGCTCTTCACCGAAGGCATGCACGTGCCGCCGGGCGAGGCCTACGCCGCGGTCGAGCACTCCCAAGGGCGAGTTCGGCATCTACCTGATCTCCGACGGCGCCAACAAGCCCTACCGCCTGAAGATCCGCGCGCCCGGGCTTCCCGCACCTGGCGGCGATGGACGAGCTTCGCCAGCGGGCCACATGATCGCCGATGTGGTGGCGATCATCGGCACCATGGACATCGTGTTCGGCGAGATCGACCGATGAACATCAAAAACCTCAACGCAAAGACGCGAAGGACGCGAAGCGCGCGAAGGATAACTTGAAGGGAGCAGATCGGTCTGCTGCGGAGATTGATTGGTAGTCAGGCCGGATAATGACGAGTATGGCTTGGTTTCCTTTGCGACCTTTGCGTACTTTGCGCCTTGCGTTGGGAAGTTTGCATGCTGAGCGCGCGAGTCACTCGCCAAGATCGACCGGCGAGCTGACAAGTACCCGCCCGACCAGAAGCGCTCGGCGGTGATGGCCGCGCTCGCCATCGCCCAGGACGAGCACGGGCACCTGACGGCCGAGTGATGGACTTCGTCGCCGACTATCTCGAGCATGCCGCCCATCGCGGTGTACGAGGTCGCCACCTTCTACGAGATGTACGACCTCGAGCCGGCGGGCAAGCTACAAGCTGTGCCTCTGCACCAACCTGCCGTGCGCGCTGTCCGGCGCCACCGAGGCGGCCGAGCACCTCAAGCGCAGGCTCGGGTGGACTGGAACGAGACCACCGCCGATGGCCGCTTCACGCTCAAGGAAGGCGAGTGCTTCGGCGCCTGCGGCGACGCGCCGGTGCTGCTGGTCAACAACAAGCGCATGCTGATCGGGATGACGCCGAAGAAGCTCGACCAGCTGGCTCGCGGAGCTGGAGCGGATGACGCCGTCTTCCGTCGCCGCCGTTCGCGCCGGACGTGTTCGGCCCCGACGCCATCATCCTCAAGGGCCTCACCGGGCTGAACTGGCGGTTGCCGACTACGAGGCAGCGCGGCGGCTACCAGGCGCTCAAGAAGATCCTTGCGCGAGAAGATTCGCCCCGAGACGCGTCATCGCCGAAATAAAGAAATCGGCGCTGCGCGGACGCGGCGGCGCCGGCTTTCCCACCGGTCTGAAATGGAGCTTCATGCCGCGCAACTTCACCGGTCAGAAGTACCTGGTGTGCAACTCCGACGAGGGCGAGCCCGGCACGTTCAAGGACCGCGACCTCCTGCGCTACAACCCGCATATCGTGATCGAGGGCATGGCGATCGCCGCCTACGCGATGGGCGATCACCGTGGGGTACAACTACATCCACGGCGAGATCTGGGACGACCTACGAGCGCTTCGAGCAGGCGCTGGCGGAAGCCTACGCGGCCGGCTACCTCGGCAAGGACATCCTGGGCTCGGAGTTCAGTTTCGACCTGCACGCCCACCACGGCTACGGCGCCTACATCTGCGGCGAAGAGACCGCGCTGCTGGAATCGCTGGAAGGCAAGAAGGGCTGCCGCGCTTCAAGCCGCCTTTCCCGGCGAGCTACGGGCTGTACGGCAAGCCCACCACCATCAACAACACCGAGACCTTCGCCGCCGCGCCGTGGATCATCCTGAACGGCGGCGACGCCTTCCTGCATCTGGGCCGGCCGAACAACGGCGGCACCAAGATCTTCTCGGTATCCGGCAACGTCGAGCGTCCCGGCAACTACGAGGTCGGCTGGGCACGCCGTTCGCCAAGCTGCTGCGAGATGGCGGGCGGCATGCGCGGCGGCCGCAAGCTCAAGGCCTGCATCCCGGGCGGGTCGTCCATGCCGGTGCTGCCGGGTGAGCTGATGATGCAGTACCGACATGGACTACGACTCCATCGCCAAAGCCGGCTCGATGCTCGGCTCGGGCGCGGTGATCTGCATGGACGAGCGCACCTGCATGGTGCGCGCGCTGATGCGGCTGGCGTACTTCTACTTCGAGGAATCCTGCGGACAATGCACGCCCGTGCCGCGAAGGCACCGGCTGGCTGTATCGGGTGGTCCACCGCATCGAGCACGGCCAGGGCCGGCCCGAGGACCTCGACCTGCTCAACTCGGTGGCCGACAACATCGCCGGGCGCACCATCTGCGCGCTGGGCGATGCGGCGGCGCTGCCGGTGAAGAGCTTCATCAAGCATTTCCGCGACGAGTTCGCGCTACCACATCGAGCACAAGCGCTGCCTGGTCGACGAGCCGGCATACGCTTGAGACGACGAGAGCATGGCGAACATAAACCTGGAGATCGACGGCAAGCCGATCGAGGTGCCGGCCAACACCACGGTCATCGAGGCGGCCAACCGGCTCGGGATCTACATCCCGCATTTCTGCTATCACAAGAAGCTCGTCGATCGCCGCCAACTGCCGCATGTGCCTGGTGCAGGTGGAGAAGGCGCCCAAGCCGCTGCCCGCCTGCGCCACGCCCGTCGCCGAAGGCATGAAAGTGCTACACGCACTCGCCCGCCGCCATGCAGGCGCAGAAGGGCGTGATGGAGTTCCTGCTCATCAACCATCCGCTCGACTGTCCGATCTGCGACCAGGGCGGCGAGTGCCAGCTGCAGGACCTGGCGGTGGGCTATGGCGGCAGCGACTCGCGCTACACCGAGCCGAAGCGCGTCGTGACGACCAAGGACATCGGGCCGCTGGTCGCCGCCGAGGAGATGACCCGCTGCATCCACTGCACGCGCTGCGTGCGCTTCGGGCAGGAGATCGCCGGCGTGATGGAGCTGGGCATGGCCGGCCGCGGCGAGCATGCCGAGATCCTGGCCTTCGTCGGCAGCGAGGTGGACTCCGAGCTGTCCGGCAACATGATCGACCTGTGCCCGGTCGGCGCGCTCACCTCCAAGCCGTTCCGCTACACCGCGCGGACCTGGGAGCTCACGCGGCGCAAGTCCGTCAGCCCGCACTGCGGGCTGGGCTCGAACCTGATGCGTGCAGGTCAAGCAGGATCGCGTGATGCGCGTGCTGCCGCTCGAGAACGAGGCGATCAACGAGTGCTGGCTGTCCGACAAGGACCGCTTCAGTTACGCGGGCCTGGACTGCGACGCAGCGGCTGACGCGCCCGATGGTCAAGCGCGACGGCAGGTGGGAAGAAACCGAGTGGCCCATCGCGCTGGAGGAAGTGGCTCGCGGCCTCAAGCGTGTGCGGCGAGGCAGCACGGGGCGCGACGCCATCGGCGCGCTTGGCCACCCCGCACTCGACTCTCGAGGAGCTGTACCTGCTCGGCGAGCTGATGCGCGGAATGGGCAGCGGCAATGTCGACTTCCGGCTTGCGGCAGAGCGACTTCTCCGCGGACGGGCAGCCCGCGGGCGCCCGTGGCTCGGGATGCGCGATCGCCGAGATCAGCGGCGCTCGATCGCGTGCTGGTGGTCGGCAGCCAGCTGCGCAAGGATCATCCCCTGATCGCGGCACGCCTGCGCCAGGCGGCTGCGCAAGGGGCTGCAGGTGAGCCTGCTGCACTGCCTGGACGACGATCAGCTCATCCAGCTGCGGGACAAGCGTGTCGTCGGCGCCCGCTGGCGCTCGCGGCATGCGCTCGCGCGACATCGTGCGGGCCGCCGCGCAGCTGAAGGCAGCGCCGATGCACTCGCAGACCGCGCAGTCGCCGGGCGGGCCGGCGCATCCGGTGGCGCGCTACGCGGGCATCGCCGAGAGCCTGCTGTCCGGGCAGAGCAACGTTGCCGTGCTGCTCGGCAACCTCGCGCAGCATCACCCCCAGGCGGCGCTGCTGCATCGGCTCGCGCCGAGCTGGCGCAGCTCACCGGTGCGCGGCTCGGCTTCCTCGGCGAGGCGGCCAACAGCGTCGGCGGCTATCTCGCCGGCGCGGTACCGTTCGCGCGAGCCGGCCGGCCTCAACGCGCAGCGCCATGCTGGCGCAGCCGCGCCGCGCCTACCTGCTGCTGAACGTCGAAGCCCGAGCTGGACTGCCACAACCCGCGCGCAGCGCATGGCGGCGATGCACGCGGCCGAGTTCGTCGTGGCGATGTCTCGGCCTTCCGCCACCGCGCGCTCGACTATGCGCGATGTGCTGCTGCCGATCGCCCCGTTCACCGAGACGGCCGGCACCTTCGTCAACACCGAGGGCCGCCTGCAGAGCTTCCTGGGCGTGGTGCGGCCGCTGGGCGAGACCCGGCCCGCGCTGGAAAGTGCTGCGCGTGCTGGGCAGCCTGCTCGGGCTTGCCCGGCTTCGAGTTCGGCAGCGCCGAGGAGGTGCGGGCCGCGGCGCTGCGAGGTGTGGACATTCGCTGCGCGGCTTTCCAACGTCGCGCGGCCGCGGTGCAGTGCACGCGCCGCCGGCAACCGGCACTGCCATTCAGCGCATCGCGGAGGTGCCGATCTATTTCGCCGACGCCCTGGTCGCGCCGCGCACTGCCCCTGCAAATGACGCGCGACGCGGCGGCCGCCGTTGCCGGCCTGTCGCGGCAGCGTTGATGCAACGGCTCGGGCTGCGCGAGGGCGACCAGGTGCGCGTGGCGTCAGGATGGCGGCGAGGCGGTGCTGCCTGCGGTGCTGGACGAGCGGGTGCCGGCGGGCTGCGTGCGCATCGCCGCTGCGCATCCGTCTGACGGCCGATCTGGGCGACATGTTCGGCGCGGTGGAGCTGGACCGGGTGCCGGCGCCGGAAAGGGCGGTGGCGTGAGCATGCTGGACTTCTTCGAAACAGCCTCGGGCCGGCCTGGCCGGCTGGTCTGGACGCTCGCCAAGATCGTCGCCATCGTCGCTGCCGCTGCTCGCTCGCGCGTGGCCTACCTGACGCTGGCCGAGCGCAAGGTGATCGGCTACATGCAGGCGCGCATCGGGCCCAACCGCGTCGGCCCGGCTCGGCCTGCTGCAGCCGTCGCCGACGTGCTCAAGCTGCTGTTCAAGGAGATCATCATCCCCTCGGGCGCGAACAAGTTCCTGTTCGTGCTCGCGCCGGTGATGGCGATCATGCCCGCGCTGGCGGCGTGGGCCGTCATCCCGTTCGGCCCCGAGCGTGGTGCTGGCCGACATCGACGCCGGGCTGCTGTACGTGCTGGCCATCACGTCGATGGGCGTGTACGGCGTGATCATCGCCGGCTGGGCGTCGAACTCGAAGTACGCGTTCCTCGGCGGCTTGCGCTCGGCCGCGCAGATCGTGGCCTACGAGATCGCGATGGGCTTCGCGCTGGTGGGCGTGCTGATGGTGAGCCAGAGCCTGAACCTGGGCGCCATCGTCGAGACGCAGCACGAGCAGCTGGGGGCTCCTCGGCCTGGAATTTCGTGCCGCTGTTCCCGATGTTCCTCGTGTACCTGATCTCGGGCGTGGCGGAGACCAACCGCGCGCCATTCGATGTGGCGGAAGGCGAGTCGGAGATCGTGGCCGGCTTCCACGTCGAGTACTCGGGCATGGCCTTCGCCATGTTCTTCCTGGCCGAGTACGCGAACATGATCCTGGTGTCCACGCTGTGCTCGGTCATGTTCCTGGGCGGCTGGCTCTCGCCGCTGCCGTTCCTGCCGGACGGGTTCCCCTGGCTCGTGGCGGCCAAGGTCGCTTTCGTGCTGTTCCTGTTCCTGTGGTTCCGCGCCACCTTCCCGCGCTACCGCTACGACCAGATCATGCGGCTGGGCTGGAAGGTGTTCATCCCGATCACGCTGGTCTGGCTGGTGGTGATCGGCGGCTGGATGCAGACGCCGTTCTGGCCGTGGGGACCGTCAGCATGATCGGGCGCATCCGCGAGTTCTTCCAGCACCTTCCTGCTGTTCGAGCTGGTGCGGGGCATGGCGCTCACCGGCCGCCACCTGTTCGCGCGCAAGATCACCGTGCAGTTCCCGGAGGAGAAGACGCCGCAGTCGCCGCGCTTCCGCGGGCTGCACGCCTTGCGCCGCTATCCCAACGGCGAGGAGCGCTGCATCGCCTGCAAGCTGTGCGAGGCGGTGTGCCCGGCGCTGGCCATCACCATCGAGTCGGAGCAGCGCGACGGACGGCACCCGCCGCACCACCCGCTACGACATCGACCTCACCAAGTGCATCTTCTGCGGCTTCTGCGAGGAGTCCTGTCCGGTGGACTCCATCGTGGAGACGCGCATCCTCGAGTACCACGGCGAGAAGCGCGGCGACCTGCTCTACACCAAGGAGATGCTGCTGGCGGTCGGCGACCGCTACGAGGCGCAGATCGCACAGGATCGGGCCGACGATGCGCGCTACCGCTAGCGACTAGTGACTGGTGACCTGGTGACTGGTGCCCAGTAAGAGGGGGCTGATCGGTGCCAACGGAATCGATTGTGCGTTTTGAATAGTTTATTGCGAACCACGTGCCTTGCGGATACAGAACCACGAATGACCGACTACCGAGTCACCAGTCACTAATCACCAGTCATAGTCACCGAATACTGATGTTCCAGACCGCCATCTTCTACGTCTTCGCGGCAATCCTGCTGTTCGCCGCGCTGCGGGTGATCACTGCGCGCAATCCGGTGCACGCGGTGCTGTTCCTGGTGCTCGCGTTCGCCACCGCCGCCGGGCTGTGGATGCTGCTGGAGGCGGAGTTCCTGGCCATCGCGCTGATCCTGGTCTACATCGGCGCGGTGATGGTGCTGTTCCTGTTCGTCGTGATGATGCTCGACATCAACATCGACCGCCTGCGCGAGGGCTACTGGGACTATCTGGTGCCGGGGCTCGCGGTGGCCTTGATCATGGTCGCCGAGATGGCGGTGGTGCTGGGCGGGCGCCGCTTCGGGCTGCTGGAGGCGCCGGTGCCGGCCGCCCGGCCGCCGAGCTACAGCAACACCGAGGAGCTGGGCGGGGTGCTCTACACCGACTACGTCTACCCCTTCGAGATCGCGGCGGTGATCCTGCTGGTCGCCATCGTCGCGGCGATCGCGCTGACGCTGCGCCGCCGCCAGATTCCAAATACCAGGATCCGGGCCGGCAGGTGGGAGTGCGCAAGCAGGATCGGATCCGGATCCTGACCATGCCGTCGGAGAAGAGGTGACTGGTGACATGGTGACTGGTGACTGGCGCGCTTCTGCCGACTCGCGCTCGGCGCTGGGTTGCGCTACCTTGTTGGCAGCTGCATGACGTGGCAGACAACCTGTCACCAGTCACCGCCCAGCTGTCGTCAGCTCAGCGCGGTCACCAGTCGCCAGTCACCAGTCACCAGTCACCGCTGTGTCGCCAGTCACCAGTCACCAGTCACGCGACCAGCGTCGATGATCACCCTCTCGCACTACCTCGTCCTGGGCGCCATCCTGTTCGCCATCAGCGTGGTCGGGATCTTCCTGAACCGCAAGAACGTCATCATCCTGCTGATGGCGATCGAGCTGAACCTGCTGGCGGTGAACATGAACTTCATCGCCTTCTCGCATTATCTGCAGGACATCGCCGGACAGGTGTTCGTGTTCTTCATCCTGACCGTGGCGGCGGCCGAGTCGGCCATCGGGCTCGCCATCCTGGTGTGCCTGTTCCGCAACCGCACACGATCCACGTGGAAGATCTGGATAGCCTTAAAGGCTAGTGAGGCGTGAGGAGGTGAGGCGTGAGGAGTGACGGAGCTAGGCAACGGGGGCGCGGCCTGAGAGCTGAGTCGAGTCGAGTCAGCCAATACGGTCGCGATGACGGTCGAGCCGTCCGCTCACGAGTCGCAGACCAGAGTCCTCGCCTCTAGCCTGAAGCCTCCTCACTCGCCTACTCCTCACTCCTCACGCAGTCACGAGATGAAAGCGCTCTATCTCATCGTCCCCTTCGCGCCCCTGGCGGGCGCGATCATCGCCGGCTTCCTGGGCTGGCTGATCGGCCGGCGTGCGCACGCATCGCATCACGATCCTGGGCATGATCGTCTCCTTCGCGGCGTCCTGCCTGGTGCTGTCGGACGTGCTGAAGGGGAATACCTTCAACGGGCCGCTCTACACCTGGATCACCAGCGGCGGCGCGGCGTTCCAGATCGGCTTCCTGATCGATCCGCTGTCCGCGCGTGATGATGGTGGTGGTGACCTTCGTGTCGCTGGCGGTGCACATCTACACCATCGGCTACATGCACGACGACCCCGGCTACCAGCGCTTCTTCAGCTACATCTCGCTGTTCACCTTCTCGATGCTGATGCTGGTGATGGCGAACAACTTCCTGCAGCTGTTCTTCGGCTGGGAGGCGGTCGGCCTGATGTCGTACCTGCTGATCGGCTTCTGGTACACACGGCCCAGCGCGATCTTCGCCAACCTGAAGGCCTTCCTGGTCAACCGCGTCGGCGACTTCGGCTTCCTGCTGGGTATCGCGCTGGTGCTGATGTACTTGGGCAGCCTGGATTACGCGAAGGTGTTCGCCGTCGCGCCCGGGGATGGCCGGCCAGACCGTCGAGATCATTCCCGGGGACGCCATGGTCGCTGATGACGGTGATCTGCATCCTGCTGTTCATCGGCGCCATGGGCAAATCGGCGCAGTTCCCGCTGCACGTGTGGCTGCCCGATTCGATGGAAGGCCCGACTCCCATCTCGGCGCTGATCCACGCCGCCACGATGGTGACCGCCGGCATCTTCATGGTCGCGCGCATGTCGCCGCTGTTCGAGCTGTCTCCCACTGCGCTGTCGGTCGTGCTGATCGTCGGGGCCATCACCGCCTTCTTCATGGGGCTGCTGGGGATCGTGATGAACGACATCAAGCGCGTCGTGGCCTATTCCACGCTTGTCCCAGCTCGGCTACATGGCGGTCGCCCTGGGCGCCTCGGCCTACGCAGCCGGCATGTTCCACCTGATGACCCACGCGTTCTTCAAGGCGCTGCTGTTCCTGGCTGCCGGGCTCGGTGATCATCGCCATGCATCACGAGCAGGACATGCGCAAGATGGGCGGGCTGCGCAAGTACATGCCGATCACCTACTGGACGGCGGTGATCGGCGCGCTGGCGCTGTGCGGCATTCCCGCCGTTTCGCGGGCTTCTTCTCCAAGGACACCATCCTCGAGGCGGTGCGCGAGTCCGCACACCCCGGGCGCCGGCATCGCCTACGCCGCCGTGCTCGGCGGGCGTGTTCATCACCGCGCTGTATACCTTCCGCATGATCTTCATGACGTTCCACGGGAAGGAGCGCTTCGATGTCGGTGGCCACGAGCACGGCGGGCAACATGGCAGCCAGGCCGGCGCCGCTCACGGCCACGACGGGCAGCAGCGCCGACCGAGCATGGCTCCGCACGACCACGGACACGCCGGCCCGCCGCGCGAGTCTCCCTGGGTGGTGACCGTGCCGCTGATCGCGCTGGCGATTCCCTCGATCTATGCGGGCTGGGCGTACGCCGGCCCCCTGCTGTACGAGGGTTTCTTCGGCGCGTCCATCTACGTCGACCCCGCCCACGACCCGCTGGTCAAGCTGGCGCGAGGAATGGCACGGGCCGGCGGCGTTCGCGCTGCACGGGCTCATGGGCCTGCCGTTCTGGCTGGCCGTCGGCGGGATCGTCGCGGCGTGGTATCTCTATCTGAAGCGCCCGGACCTGCCGGCGGTGATCGCGACGCGCCTGCGCGCCGCTGTATGCCCTGCTGGCCAACAAATACTACCTGGACGAGATCTATCAGGCGGTGTTCGCGGGCGGTGCGCGCCGGCTCGGCGACGGGCTGTGGAAGATCGGGGACGTGGGCGTCATCGACGGGTTCTTCGTCAACGGCTCGGCGCGCGCTGGTGGGCTGGTTTGCCGGCGTGATCCGGCGCGTTCCAGTCCGGCTTCGTCTACCACTACGCCTTTATGATGATCATCGGGGTGCTCGCGCTGCTGACGCTGTGGTTCGCGCGCGCCTGAGGGCGGTTCATCCGGTCAAGAACAACAACTCATGCTCTTCGGTCTGCCTCTTCTGAGCCTGGTCGTCTGGGTTCCGATCGTCGCGGGGGTCGCGGTGCTCGCCACCGGCCCGGACCGCAACGCCCAGGCGGCGCGCTGGCTGGCGTTGGCGGGCGCGCTGCTCGGCTCTGCTGGTCGCGCTGCCGCTGTGGGGCCGCTTCGACCCTTCGGCCCACGGCTTCCAGTTCCAGGAGATGGTGTCCTGGATCCCCCGCTTCAACATCCACTATCACCTCGGTATCGACGGCATCTCGCTGCTGCTGATCCTGCTCAACTGCCTCACCACCGTGCTGGTAGTGATCGCCGGCTGGAGGGTCATCACCACGCGCGTGGCGCAGTACATGGCGGCATTCCTGGTCCTGTCCGGGCTCATGAACGGCGTGTTCTGCGCGCTGGACGCGGCGCTGTTCTACGTGTTCTTCGAGGCCACGCTGATCCCGATGTTCATCATCATCGGCGTGTGGGGCGGGCCGCAACCGGGTGTACGCGGCGCTGAAGTTCTTCCTGTACACGCTGCTCGGCTCGCTGCTCACGCTGGTCGCGCTGATCTACCTGTACCACGTCTCGGGCGGCAGCTTCTCGCTGCTCGAGTACCATCGCATGAAGATCGAGCTGGTGCCGCAGGTCCTGGTGTTCCTGGCATTCTTCATGGCCTTTGCGGTCAAGGTGCCGATGTGGCCGGTGCACACCTGGCTGCCCGACGCCCACGTGGAGGCCCCCACCGGCGGCTCGGTGGTGCTGGCCGCGATCATGCTGAAGGTGGGCGGCTATGGCTTTGTGCGGGTGTCGCTGCCGATCGCCCCGGACGCCAGCCACGTTCTGGCCGGCTTCGTCATTGCCCTGTCGCTCATCGCGGTGGTCTACATCGGGCTGGTGGCGCTGGTGCAGAACGACATGAAGAAGCTGATCGCCTACTCGTCCATCTCGCACATGGGCTTCGTCACGCTGGGCATGTTCCTCTTCAACCCGCTGGGCATGGAAGGCGCGGTGCTGCAGATGATCTCGCACGGCTTCGTGTCGGGCGCGCTGTTCCTGTGCGTGGGCGTGCTCTACGACCGCGTGCACTCGCGCCAGATCGCCGACTACGGCGGTGTGGTCAACACCATGCCGGTGTTCGCGGCCTTCTTCATGCTGTTCGCCATGGCGAACTCGGGCCTGCCGGGCACCAGCGGCTTCGTGGGCGAGTTCCTGGTGACCCTGGGATCGATGCAGGTCAACTTCTGGTACGCGGCGCTCGCCGCCACCACGCTGGTGCTTCGGCGCGGCCTACACGCTGTGGATGTACAAGCGCGTGGTCTTCGGGCCGGTGGCCAACCACCACGTTGCGCAGCTGCAGGACATCGGCCTGCGCGAGGCGCTGGTGCTGGGCGTGCTGGCGGTCGCCGTGCTCGCCATGGGCATCTACCCGCAGCCGCTGAGCCAGGTGCTGCACACCTCGGTGAACGACCTGCTCGCGCACGTGGCGCAGAGCAAGCTGTGAGACGAGAGCGAGAGGATGACCTCCTTGAAAGCGACCCTTCCAGTTTGGCCGTGTGCGCAGCGCCGACGATGCGCTCCCTCCCCTTCAAGGGGAGGGCTGGGGTGGGGATGGGTCACTGCGGCACGTGACACCCATCCCCCTCCGCAACCTCCCCCTTGAAGGCGAGGAGGATCGCGCCGCTGCGACTACGCTGATCCGCGATTCAGCGGGACGAACCGTGACTCATCTCGACTTGAACCTGCAGGCAGCCGCCGCGGAGATCTTCATCCTCGCGGCGGTGTCGGTCATCCTCATGATCGATCTGTTCCTCGACGATGCCCGCCGGCACTGGTCTTACCTGTTGACGCTGGTACACTGGCGGTAGCGGCGGCCATCACGCTCGCGGCACGGGAGAGCACGGCGGCGCACGCCTTCAACGGCATGTTCGTGGTCGACCGCATGGCGGTCGTGCTGAAGCTGTTCGTCTACCTCGGCGTGGCGGCCATCCTGGTCTACTCGCGCGGGTATGCCCGCTCGCGCGAGCTGTTCCGTGGGCGAGTTCTTCGCGCTGGCATTGTTCGCCACGCTGGGCATGCTGGTGATGATCTCGGCCAGCCATCTCCTGACCCTGTACCTTGGGCTGGAGCTGCTGAGCCTGAGCCTGTACGCCATGGTCGCGCTGCGCCGGGACTCGGACGACCGCGACCGAGGCGGCGATGAAGTACTTCGTGCTCGGTGCGCTGGCCTCGGGGATGCTGCTCTACGGCATGTCCATGGTGTACGGGGCAACCGGCAGCCTGGCCATCGCGGACGTTGCGAGCCGCATCGCCGAGGGCAAGGCGCTCGGCGCGATCCTGGTCTTCGGGCTGGTGTTCATCGTCGCCGGGGTGGGCTTCAAGCTGGGCGCAGTGCCCTTCCACATGTGGGTGCCGGACGTCTACCAGGGCGCACCTACGCCGGTGACTCTGTTCATCGGCTCCGCGCCGGAGCTGGCGGCGTTTGCCCTGGTCGATGCGGCTGCTGGTGGAGGCGCTCGGCGCCCCGGCGCTCTTGGCTGAGTGGCAGGGCATGCTCGCGATCCTGGCGTTGCTGTCCATGGCGGTGGGCAACATCACCGCCATCGCCCAGACCAATCTCAAGCGCATGCTCGCCTACTCGGCCATCGCGCACATGGGGTTCATGCTGCTGGGCATCCTCGCCGGCACCGCCGAACGGCTACGGATCGGCCATGTTCTACGTGGTCAGCTACATGCTGATGACGCTCGGCTCCTTCGGCATGATCCTGCTGCTGTCGCGCGAGGGCTTCGAGGCCGAGAACCTGGACGACTTCAGGGGCCTCAACCAGCGCGATCGCTGGTATGCCTTCCTGATGCTGCTGATCATGTTCTCCCTGGCCGGGCTGCCGGTGATGATCGGCTTCTGGGCCAAGCTCGCCGTGCTGCAGGCCGCCTTCCAGGCCGGCTACACCGGGCTGGTCGTGGCCGCGGTGCTGTTCTCGCTGGTGGGCGCCTTCTACTACCTGCGCGTGGTCAAGCTCATGTACTTCGACGATGCCGTCGATCACTCCCCGATCGTCACCAGCGCCGACCAGCGCGTGGTGATCACGGCAAACGGCCTCGCCGTGCTGGTCCTGGGCATCGCGCCGGGCTGGCTGCTGGCGCTCTGCCAGCGCGCATCAGGCGTCGTTCTGAAGCCAGGCTGTGAAACCACAGGCCGGATTCTGGCGCGGGACGTGCTCGCCCCGGCGGACCACCTCCCGCAGAGAGCGCAAAATGTCCGCCGACTACACTGAGAAGCACGCTCGCCTCGCGGACCGGCTACGAAGGCAAGCTCCTGACCCTGAAGGAAGACGAGGTCCGAGCTGCCGGACGGCGCGCACGGCCCGCGCGAGTATGTGCTGCATCAGGGCGCCTCGATGGTCGTGCCGCTGTTCGAGCGATTTCAGCTGCTGCTCGAGCATCAGTTCCGCTATCGCGGCGGGCAACCACTTCCTCGAGCTGCCTGCGGGAAAGGTGGACCGTGGCGAGGCGCCGCTCGCCGCCGCGCGCCGCGAGCTGTTCGAGGAGACCGGCTACGTCGCCGAGCGCTGGCGCCACCTCGCCACGCTGTACCCGTGCGTGGGCTACTCCAACGAGCGCGTCGACCTGTTCCTCGCGCAGGGGTTGAAGCACGAAGGCCATCCCGGCGAGGACGGCGAGTTTCTCGAGTGCGTGCGCATGGCGCTCGACGAGGCGCTCGAGCTCGTCGCGCACGGCGAGATCACCGAGGCCAAGACCATTGTCGGGATCTTCTGGGCGGACCGGCTTCGGCGCTGCAGGATGCTAGGAGTCTAGGAGGCTAGCCGCTAGCCCGCTGAGCCAGAGCCTAGCCTCGCTAGCTCCTAGGTCCTTCAGCCAACTTGAAGCACACCGCTGTCCTCGGCCGCTTCGGTGAAAGGCAGAGCCACGCGCTCGGGAACGTCCTCCCACAGCGGCGCAGGGCGGTGGAACAGGTAGCCCTGGCCGTACAGCGTGCCCATCTCGGTCAGGATCGCCAGGGTCTCGCGGTTCTCCACCCACTCGGCCACGACCTGCTTGTTCAAGCCGCGCGCGACGTCGCACACCGCCTTCACGAAGATGCGGTTGCCCGTCGTCGGTGGCCAGATCGCGCACGAAGCTCGCCGTCGATCTTCAGGTAGTCGACGTCGAAGCGCTTCAAGTAGTAGAAGGAGCTGAAGCCGGCGCCGAAGTCGTCCAGCGCGAACCGGCATCCCATCTGCTTCAGCTCGCGGATGAACTGCTGGGTGACGTCCACGTCGGCATCGCCGCGGTTTCCGTGATCTCGAACACCAGCTGACGTGTGATTGACGTCGGAGCTGGCCAGCATGTTGTGGAACTTGCGCACCCAGTGCTGATCCGAGATGCTGACCCGCGACAGGTTGATGAAGTAGCGCATCTTCGCGTTCGCGGCTGCTCGGGCTGAGCGCAGGTGCTCGATCAGGCGCTCGACCACGCGCATGTCGATCTCCTGCACCATTCCCAGCGATTCGGCGCACTCGATGAACTGGCTCGGCAGCACCAGGCTGCCGTTGTCGTCGCGCAGGCGCACCAGGATCTCGCAGTGGACCGTGCGCAGGTCGGCTCAAGCGCACCACCGGCTGGAGTAGAGCACCAGTCGGTCGGCGTCCAGCACCTCGCGCAGCTTGTTGGCCCACAGCACGCGGCTGTGCGTGCGGCGCAGGCTCTGCGCGTCCTGGTCGTAGAGCACTGCGCGGTTGCGGCCGGCTTCCTTGGCCTGGTACATGGCGATGTCGGCGTTGGAGAGCAGGCCGGCGACGTCGCTGCCGTGGAACGGGTACAGCGCGATGCCGATCGAGGCGGTCATGCTGGCCACCGCGCTGCTGGCCGGAGGCCTGGAAGCGGTAATGGCGCAGCGCTTCGAGGACGTGCTCGGCGGCGCTGGCGGCGTTGCCGCGCAGGGCTTCGGGCAGATACACCGCGTACTCGTCGCCGCCCAGGCGGAACACGTGGCCGTTGAACTGCTTGACGGCTTCCTTGAGCACCCCGCTCACCCCGACGATGAGCTGATCGCCCTGGCGGTGGCCGAAGTTGTCGTTGACGTACTTGAAGTGGTCGATGTCCACGAACAGCACCGCGCCGACATCGCCGGCCTGCAGTGCCTGCTCCAGCGTGCGCTGCAGGCTCACCCGGTTGGGCAGCCCGGTGAGCGAATCGTGCGTGGCGAGGTACTCGATCTGCAGCGCCGCTTCGTGCTGCTCGGTGACATTGCGGGCGGTGCCGCGGATGCCGATGATCAGGCCGTCGTCATCGTACTGAGACGCGGGCGTTGATTCCGATCCAGCGGTCGGTGCCGTCCGGGGCGATCAGGTGGGTGACGTAGTTCTTCACCTCGCCGTTCTTTCTCAGCGTGGAAAAGAAGCGGCGGTTGGAGATGTGCGAGGGCCTGGCCTCGAAGTCGAAGAAGCAGCGCCCCAGCAGGTCCTTGGGCGCGATGCCCAAGATGTCCATCGCGCCGTTGTTGAGGTAGGTGAAGCGGCCCTGCGCGTCGGTGGTCCAGATCAAGTCGTGAGAGGTTTCGACCAGGTCGCGGTAGCGCGCCTCGCTGTCCAGCAGCAGCTGGATGATGCGGCGTTTCTCGCGCAGCGCCTTGCGGGCGGTGGCGAGCTCATCTTCGTACTTGTCGGTGGGCAGCCCCAGCGAGGTGCGGGCCAACCCGTCGATGATCTCCCGGGCATAGCGGCGGTGGCCGCCGTCGGTGCGTCTGGCCACCAGCACGCCCTGGGCGTCCCAGCGGCGCAGTTTCTGCACCGGCACACCCAGCTTGGCCGACGCCTCCTGGATTGTGTACTCCGATGGAAGCCGCGTCATCGTTGCATCCCCTCGATACCGGCCCCGCGGCGGTCCCCGGACCGCGGTGCCTCCTCCTCCGGCCTCCAGTGGGCCGACGGGCACTCGAGGCAATGTGGTTCTGCCGCCTCGCGAGTGGACGCATGCCCACCCGAGGCAATGTCGTTCTGCCGCTCCTAGTGGACCATGCCACCCGAGGCAATGTCGTTCTGCCGCGACACCAGGCGCTGCATCAGCTTCAGATCCCGGTTGCTCAGCCGCAGTGCGCAATCGGCCCACAAATGCACCACTTCCAGCAGTTCCTGGAACGTCACCGGGTTCACCCGGCGGCGCACCGAGGCGATACCGAGCAGCCCGTTGCGGTTGCGGTTCTGGCGCCGGATCAACTCCGTCACCTCGGCTTCGCCCCGGCCGCTGCTCGGCCACCCGGTCGATCACGCCCATCGCCAGCATATCATCGGCCGAGTATGTTCTTCCAGTCGAAAGAAGCTCTTCCGTGACGCGCCGGCCGACGCGCCGGTCCAGGAAGGAATAGGCGCCCATACCCGGAAACAGATTGAACAGGATCTCGGGGAAACCGAAGCGGACATGCTTCTCGGCGACCACGATGTCGCTGGACAGCGCGGCCTCGAACCCGCCTCCCAGACAGTCGCCCTGGACCAGGGAGATCGTCGTGATCGGCAGGTCGTGCGCGCATGTAGTTCTGGTACAGAACGTGAATGCAGGCGGTGCCGTACGCGACCAGACCGGCGCGGTTCCTGGCTTCGATCAGGCGCAGGAACAGATCGAGATCGCCGCCCAGGTTGAACACCCCCGGTACGCCGGAGGAGAGCACCGTATACTCGATTGGCATGGCTGTCGCTTGCGCATCGGCGCTATCCTCGCCGTCCCGGATCGGGTCGTCATCGGCGCGGATGAACCCGTCGCCGGCGCGGATGAATTGAGCGCAGCGGTCCAGCGAGCGCAGCACTTCGGGGTTGAAGCTGGGGCGCGGGCTGGGCGTCCAGCGGATCCACAGGGCGTGGTTGGCTGCCTGGTAGCTCGCGGACAACTGCTCCGAGAAGAAATAGTCCGGCCCGCTGGCGCTGCGATAAGGCCTGGGCTCCTGGGCAACCTGGAGCAGGGCGTGGGGGATGTGCATGTCCATGGTGAAAGCCTCCTCTAGTCGAACGACGGTGATCGTTGGGATTCGTCTCTTTTATCAAGCCCGTCCTGCCATGCCGCTGGGCTTCACGGCTCAATCTAAGAGAGGTGGACGGCCGGGAGCAAATCTCACAAATTGTAAGGTTTGGCCCCATTGCCGCACGGAATCAGGCAATTAACCGCCGTTGCGGATTGACCAGCCGCGTCGAAGCCACTACAAAGACGGTTTATCGTGACTCGTTGCAGGGCCGTGCCAACAAGAACACGGCGAGCCCAGGGATGCTGAGCACAGTCTTCGGGTTGGTGCTGCGGGGGCTGCTGCGCCTGCGGGTAGAAGGACCGGTGCCGGTTCCCGGCAGCGGTCCGTTGCTGTACGTCATTGCGCACCGCGCCCGCCTCGACAGCGTGCTCGCCGGGCTGTTCTTGCCGCACCGGCCGCTCGCTGTCCTGCCGGCCGAGGAAGTGCGCCCGCGATGGATGCGGCTGCTGTTGCGATGCGTCCCGCACGCAGTCATGGACGTGAACGATCCCGGCACCGTGAAGAAGCTGATCCGGCTGCTGGAATCGGGGCGCGCCGTCGCGCTGTTTCCCGAAGGCCGGGTCGTGCGTGCGCCCACCGTCATGAAGAACTACGACGTGCCAGCGCTGATTGCCGGCCGCACGCATGCGCTCGTCGTTCCCGTTGTCGCGCAAGTGCGTCCGGGCTGGCTGCCGAGAGTGACGTTGCGGCTGGGCGTGGGGCTGCAGGCGGGGGGTGGCGTGCCGGCCAGCCTGCATGGAGCACGCGCACGCCGGGCCTGGGCGACCCAGCAGCTGCAGCGCTGCCTCGAGAGCGCGGTGGTGGACGCGCGCGAGCGTCACAGCCTGTTCGACGCACTGCTGCGGCGCGCTGGCCGCCCATGGACGGCGGTTCGAGATCATCGAGGACGCCAGGGAGGAGCCCAAGACCTACCACTACGTGCTCAAGGGGGCGCTCGCCGTCGGCCGCTGGATCTCCGGTCGCACCGAGCGCGGCGAGAACGTCGGCGTACTGCTTCCCAACGTCATCCCCACGGTATGCACGATTTTCGGGCTGATGGCCTTCGGGCGGGTGCCGGCGATGCTCAACTACACCGCCGGTCCCGTCGCGGCGCGCAGCGCTTGCGCCGCGGCACGCGTGCGCACGGTGATTGCCTCGCGGGCGTTCATCGAGCAGGCGAAGCTCGCCCCGCTGGTGGCCGCGCTCGACGAGCTGAACATCGTCTATCTGGAGGACATCCGCCGTGAGTTCGGCTGGGCCGACAAGCTGTGGCTGCTGACCTTCGCACTGTGGTTCCCGCGCCTCGCCACGCCCCGCGCGCATGCCGACGATCCGGGCGTGGTGGTGTTCACATCCGGCTCCGAGGCGCGGCCCAAAGGAGTGGTGCTCAGTCACGACAACATCATCGCCAACTATCGGCAGATGGCCACCGTGATGGACTTCACGCCCGCCGACCGCATCCTCAACGCACTGCCGTTGTATCACACCTACAGCTTCACCGCCGGCCTGATGCTGTGCCTGCTCTCGGGGACGCGCCTGTTCCTGTATGTATCGCCGCTGCGCTATCGGGCGATCGCGGAAATCGCCTATCGCCGCGACGTCACCGGGCTGTACGGCACCAGCACGTTTCTGAGCTACTACGCGCGGCATGCCAATCCGCTCGACTTCCATACGGTGCGCTACGTCATCTCCGGCGGCGAGAAGCTGGGCGAGGACGTCGCGCGGCTGTACCTGGAGAAGTTCGGGCTGCGGGTCTACGAGGGCTACGGCGCGACCGAATGCGCGCCGGTGATCGCGCTGTCCACTCCGCAGTGCTACCGGATCGGGACCGTGGGGCGCGTGCTGCCCGGCATCGAATATCGTGTGGAGAAGATTCACGGCATCGTGCACGGCGGAGTGCTGCACCTCAAGGGCCCCAGCGTAATGCTTGGCTACTACCGCTTCTCGCAATCCCGGCGTGATCGAGCCGCCGCGCTCGGTGTACGGAGACGGGTGGTATTGCAGCGGCGACGTGGTGGACCTCGGCGAGGACGGCGTGGTGAAGGTGGTAGGGCGGCTGGGGCGCTTCGCCAAGATCGCGGGCGAGATGGTGTCGCTGGACGAGGTCGAGCGCATTGCGCAGTCCGCCTCGCCCGCCCAGCAGCATGCGGCGGTCGTGCGCGCCGAATCTGCGAGCGGCGAGACTACCGCGCTGTTCACCACCGACCCGAGCGTTGACGCGCAGCGCCCTGCTGCATGCCGCGCGCGAGCTGGGCCTGCGCGACCTCGCCGTCGCCCGCCGCGTCGTGTGGATGCCCGAGATTCCGCTGCTCGGCAGCGGCAAGACCGACTACGTCACCTTGCAGGCCGTGGATATGGAGGAGCGCGCCGCCAACGATCCGGCCGCGCTGGTGCTCAAGGCTGCGGAGCCGAGTTCGCCTTATGGCTAGCTAGCTTAGCTAGGCATCTACTGCCTACCCTGTAAGGCTAACCGCAGAGGCGCAGAGGACGCGCGCAGAGACAACCCTGTGTCTACAGCGGCGACATGGCTGCATTGTTCGCATCACCTCCGTGCGCTCCCTCTCCCCTCGTGGGAGAGGGTGGGGAGAGGGGTACTACTGAATGCACTGTTACATTCCACTAGCTAGAGCTCTACTGCCTACTCCATAGGGTTAACCGCAGAGGCGCAGAGGACGCAGAGGAGCGCAGACACCTGTGTCTACAGCGGCAGACATGGCTGCATTGTTCGCATCACCTCCGTGCGCTCCCTCTCCCCTCGTGGGAGAGGGTGGGGAGAGGGGCGTCGAGCCCATCGATTCCTTCGATTCCTTCGTGACTTGAACGCGCGTGGCGTGACTCGCATGAACCAGCTACCCGAATACAAGGGCGCATGCGAGAAGTGCAAGTCCGTGCGCGTGGAGACTTCCAGCAAGCCGGGCGCCTTCTTGCCGGGCGATCCGTCGCATTGCAAGTAAAGAGGCTTCGAGCAGCAAAGCCTAGACGACAAGTCAGCGCACGAACAGGTCGCCGACCCGAAAGCTCTCCGTTGGAATCAGGGAAGGCGTCACGATGTCGTCCGCGCTTGGCCGGAGCACCTGCTGATACCCGTTGTCGCTGGGCCGGAGGTACACCTCAAGTTGCCTTGCCCTTACGTCGAGCAGCCATGTCTCCGGTATGCGGTGCTTGGCGTAGAGTACCACCTTGACGTCGCGATCCGACTCGAGAGTGGAGTCCGAGACTTCCACCAGGAGAAGCACGTCGCCGGGTCCAGGATGGGCGTCGACGTAGAAGTCGTCCCGCGGACGCACGAGCATAAGGTCCGGGATCGGTTCGGACAGAGCGGGGAGGACGAGCGGATTCTGGACCCGCACGATCGCGCCCGAAATCCGCCGGAAGATCTCAGCGAGGTGGTCGACGGTACCCGCGTGCAGACTCCCGATCGGTGCCATCTGGATCAGCTCCCCCTCGATGAGCTCGACGCGATCGTCCTCGTCGAGGATGCCGGCTTCGCCCAGTCTGTGAAACTCCTCCACCGTCAGGCGGCGCTTCGGCAGACGAGCCAGCTCCTGCTCCAGTAGACCGGTGTTGATCATGTTGTCCCTATCGTCAGGCACGGGAAATGATAGCACCTGCCTCGAGGTGACTGCCTAGAAAAACTTGACGATCTGGATCCAGCCCTGGGAGGTCGGGTTGGTCACGCCCGGCACCGGCTCGGAGCCGATTCTCCAGGCGACGCTGCCGCGCACCGCGAAACCGCTAGCTCACGCGCGCGCCGATCGAGCCGATCCGGCGCACGCTCGCAACCATGCGCGCCCAGGGCTACCACGTGATCCACACCCGCGAAGGTCATCGGCCAGGCCTCTCCGACCTGCCTGCGAACAAGCGCTGGCGCTCGCGGCGGATCGGCGCTGGCATCGGCGACGCGGGCCCCTGCGGCCGCATTCTGGTGCGCGGCGAGCCGGGGTGGCAGATCATCCCCGAGCTGGCGCCACAGCGTGGCGAAGTGGTGGTCGACAAGCCGGGAAAGGGCTCGTTCTGCGCCACGGATCTGGAGCTGATCCTGCGCACCCGCGGGATTCGCAACCTGGCGCTCGCCGGCATCACCGCCGACGTGTGCGTGCACACCACCATGCGCGAGGCCAACGACCGCAGCTTCGAGTGCCTGCTGCTGGAAGACTGCACCGGTGCCACCGACCCCGGCAACCACCTGGCCGCAATCAAGATGGTGAAGATGCAGGGCGGGGTGTTTGGCGCAGTGGCCAGCTCAACGGCCCTGATCGGTGCGCTCGCCTAGCCCACGCCCGGCCAGCTTGGATGTCCGCGGCAGCAACGCCGCGCCCTGATGAAGCATCCGGCCCGGCGTTCGCCCCCCGCCGGGGGGACCGAAGCGCCGAGTATGAGGCTCGCAGGCCTTAGATATTGTGATCCGCGGACAGGATTCCCGGCAGTGTGGGCGGGGCTGTCTTCAACGTAAACATGACCTCCTCCATGTGGGTGTAGCCGCCGCTGACGGCCGCCCGTTCCAGGGCAGTCAGTTCCCTCACTTCAGGGTTAAGGCTGTGTTGCACGGGTTTCATTTCGCTCACCTCTTTCGATTGAATCGCTCGGTCAGACCCAAGCCTGAAGTCTGGATGTTCATGGGAGAAAGTACCTCATCCGTCGCACCGCTGAAATGTGTCGAAGGGTGTAGGTCGATCGACTATGTCCCAGCTGGCGTCGGCTGCCAAGCCTTCACGCGGACGTGGGCGACCAGGCCGGGACGCGCGCAGATCGGCGCGAAGCGTGTGCCGGGAGTGGCAGTGCGCAAAACGCAGCGCGAGGATCGCGCTGCGTTTTACTGCGACATCATGTGGTGCATCGCACGGGCAGCCGTGGCTCCCGCGCTACTGCTTCAGCGGAATGGCGATGTCGACGACCGGCTCCTTGAAGCTCCCCAGCTTGATGGCCTTGCCGGTCGTCAGGTTGACAAAATAGAAGCTGTAGACACCCGCGACGCCCACCGACGCGAAGCCTGTGTTCGCGACTGCGGCGCCTTTCCTGACCGCAGTGTAGATGTCGAACCCGGCCACGGGGTCGGCGTTGACGGTCAGCTTGCCGGCCGCCACCAGCGAGCCGTTGTTCGGTGGCGACTGGATTGCGATCTGGTCCAACGTACTGTCGAGGTCGAACAACGTGGTTCCGGTGTCCGTGCTCAGGTCGTTGTTGGTGTAGGCCGCACCCGCAATGCCCAACGCCGTGGGGCCGACGGCATTGAATGGAGTCGGGGGCGGATAGTCCAGCGCATCGTCCGTCTGCGTCGGTCCCGGGGTCGGACCGGCGAACGGGTGGCGCAGATTCTGCCCCTTGTCGCTCACGATGCGCAGCGCGTTCGCGGCAGGGTTGAAATCCACGCCGAAAGAGTCGCCGTCGAGCTTCGCGGTGAGGCTCGACACGCTGGTCGCAGCACCGGTCTTCGTGTCGATGGTGTAGATGCCCCCGCCGCTGCCCACGCCGTACAACTGACCGTCTTGTACACGGTAGTCGATCCCGATCAAGGGTATGTCCGCTGCGTTCAGGCCGGTCACGCTGGCAATCTCGTATAGCCTGCGCGGCTTGCCCGACCAGAACCACACGAGACGCTGATCAGCCGTGAGGCCGACGACAGCCAAGCCGTCCCGCTTGCCGTAACCGTCGTCATCGTCGGCGGCAGCCGGTCCCACCATAAGAGCGGCCGACATGGCCGCTGCCGCAAGCGCGAGAAAAATTCCTGACGGCTTGTATTTGCCGCAGGATCCGTTCGAACCATCGACACCGAAGCGTGTTTTCGCATTCATTGCAGTCCCCTCATACAAGTTGGATGTAACGGACAGCCGTCTGGACGGGCAGCCCGTTGCAGTGCTATACGCCGTGAAGGGAATTCTGGATGCGGGACTCGCTGCGACGCTCATTGCGCTCTCGCGCCCGCACGGGAAGCGCGACGCTTGGCTAGCACCGCCGCAGCTTCGGCATCGAGTGGTAGCGCATCCCTCGATCGCCGGATTGCAATCGCGGATTCCTTGTGCTACGGGCGACTCGGATGCTACCGTCCATTCATGCGGAAAAAACGCGGAAAAACACTAGCCGAGACAAGAACGACAACAGGAGCACGCGCAAAGAAAAGCCTGCGGCTTCGAACGGGCGGCAAACTTCGCATGCTGGCGGTAGTCTTCAGGACAGACCCAACCCCTGGGGGTTGCTATGAAATGGGTCCTGAGCGCCGCGCTTCGGGCGGGTGGCGTTGCGGCGTGGTGTTGGCTGGGTGCTCGCGTTCCGGGCGCCTGAGGGCTGGTCTGAAGGATGCCCAAGTGCAAAGGTGCGAGCCGACGGACAGAAATCGACCCGGTCCCGGGGCTAGAAACCCCCGGCGACCCGATTAGGCACGTTCTTCACGAACCACCTTTCCTGATGGTGTAGACAAAGTCGGCTGACTTGGCCTTGGTATGGCATTCGATGCAGTTTGCTAGGCGCCCGTTGTTGAAGGTGCCAGTTCTCTCCGCATAGAAGTACTCCCAGTCGTTGTGCTCTCGGTCGAAACCGAAGCGACGCTTGATCATCCCGCCAACGGCGACAACAGCGCCATCCGGAGAGAGTTTCTCCTTAAGCATGACGGTACCCTCGGGGAATTGTCGGCTCGACAGAGCCATGGAGCCGACGGCACTATCACTGGTATAGAGATTCACCCGAACATTTGCATGCGGACCAGCGCGGGCCACTTCGTCGGCCAGAAGATCGGGCGGAGGTGGCGAGACGCATAGCGCGGCCAAAGTCCCTGAGACAGTGTGCGGTGTCGGAGTCAGCAGCGTCAGCTTGGAATGAAGTGAAAACACGGAGCGCTCGGTCACGACTACAGCATCCTGAGCCCAAGATGCCATCGCCCACGCAGCAATCAGCAAGACTAAAGCAGACCGGACCAACGTTTCTCACTCCCTTTGAGTGCCTAACGAGATGCCGTTAACCGGGCGCCGAGGAGCAAAGCGACGAGGGCACCCTGCAGCGAGCGCAGCGACGCTGTTGGGCACTCCGGCTCAACAACTGGTTCGGCGTCATTTCTATGCTCCACGAGACCTACGGCTTACGTAGGCACGGAGAACGCTGTCCATACGCGACTGCCAGCCAGCACCGGTGGACTTGAAATACTCCACCACTTCGCGGCTGTACCGGACCGACACGAGCAATTTTGGGCTCGCTGACTTGGGGCGACCGCGCAACACCCGCAACGGCACCATTGATTTGAGTTGCTTCTCTGAGAGCGGTTGGGCGTCAGGGTCTGCCTTTGCAGCCGCCCGGATCCTGCGGTCTTCTGCTGCGGTTGGGACGGTAATCTTGGGGCTCTTAGATGCTTTCGACATAGTGCTTGACCTCACGGCGCGTAGCGCGGCGTAGACTGATGATCCTGCGGCGGTTACCTCGCTCGATGTACGCGACGTAGTACAGAGTGTTGGTCTTGGGTGCGAGGGCGATCATGCGTAGCTCGTCGTATTCGAAACGATCGTCTACCCAAACGAGCGCGGCATCCCAGTCAAGTTCGCGCGCCAAACCCAGAGAAAGGCCGTGTCTGGCGCGGTTTGAAGCGTCTTTCTCGGGATCGAACTCGATTCGCACGCTTTATTGTAGCTACGCTAAATGCGTTGGTCAACCCGATCCAATTTCGCACTTTCCCCAATGACGCCGTACGAATAGGATTCGATGTCGCCCACCTTCAGGTGACACAGCTCCGAGACCCGCAGCCCCGCCCCGTAGGTGGTCATCAGCATGGCGCGGTGCTTGGGATTGGGGGTGCACTCGATCAAGCGTGCGACCTCTTCGCGTGCCAGGATCTGAGGCAGCTTCTGGGCTGGCGCGGGCGCGGGATTTCGAACTGAGCCTGCTGCCGCTTGAGGTGACGTGGTAGCAGAACTTCAGCGCGTTGACCGTGATGTTGCAGCTGCTCCAGGCAAGCTTGCGCTCCTGGATCAGGTGCAGCAGGTAGCGCTGCACCTCCACTTCGCTGACCTGCTCGGGACTGCGCTGGTAGTACTTCGCCATCGCCGCCACCGCGCTCAAGTACGTCTCGCGCGTGCGCTCGGCCATCCCGCGCACCACCATGTCATCGTCCATCTGCTTGCGCAAGGCACCCATCTGTGTCTCCTTCGCGTGATCGCGGGACCATTCCCGCGCAATCACGCTGACACAGATCCCAGCACCTTACTCAGCAGCGCTTGCACACTACAACTGCGGAATCTCCAGCGGATGCCGAAGCTCAGACAACCACCGCGAAGCGGTTTAGTTCAACATGTAGTAGACGGACCCGTCCGTGTTTTTCCATGGAAAGCGTCCGCCTATCACGCACCCAGTCCGCCCAACGCGCCACGGCGCGCGCAGCTCATCGCACTGGCTCGGCAGCCGCCAGCGCCCATCCCCAACGCTGCCCATCCCTCAGCGCTGCACCTGGCTACGTAGCCGCCAGGCGGGCGTTTTGCGGGAACATGTGGCGGCGCGCCTCATCATCCATTGCGGTCTTGAACGAGAACTTGGCGCGCAGCCGCTCCACCGCGGCGACCGCCGGCCGCTGGTTGATGTCGTCCAGCAGGCGTCGGACGTCGGGGAACTTGGCCCAGGCCTGCTCGCTCCCCATGACGGTCGGGATCAAGCGAGCCCAACCCCACACCGCCATGTCGACGATGGTATAGGTCGAACCGAGCATGTAGCGGCCGCGCGCCAGCTGAGCATCGACGATTCTCCAATGGCGCTCCGCCTCGAAGTCGTAGCGGTTCAGGGCGTACGGGTTCGGCTCCGGGACATACTGCCGGAAATGCACCGCTTGGCCGCAGTACGGACCGATGCCGCTCGCGACGAACATCAGCCACGACAACAGCGGCCCCCGGCCCGCAAGCCCGCCGTCCGGCAGAAAGCGACCCGTCTTCTCGGCCAGGTACAGCAGGATCGCGTTGCTGTCGAACACGGTCGTGTCGCCGTCGACGATCGCCGGCACCTTGGCGTTCGGGTTCACGTCGAGATATTCGGGCGCGTGCTGCTGGCCTTTACGCGTGTCGACCGGGATCGGCTGGTACTCGGCTCCCAGCTCCTCGAGGAGCAACGCCACCTTCATCGGATTGGGTGCGAGGCTGAAATAGAACTTGATCATGCGATGTTCCCCTTTGTGGTGACAGCGGCGATGGCGCCGAACCGGGTCATCGCCGATGCATGGCTACTCTTCACCGGGCACCTCGGCTCTGCGTAGAGATCACGTAGCGGGAGCAGTGCTCTCGGCGTGCTCGCAGCCCATCAGCGGGCCGCTGCAGCGCGCACTCCTACTTCGCGCTTTGCAGGTCGAGCACCAGTATGAATATATCACCGTCTCCATTCGGAGATCCGGCGTTTCGCATCACGCTGTTAGAATCCCTGCCGGGCACACGGGCTTGGCGCTCGCCAGGGCGCGCACGATGGGCGTTGCGGGGGAATGAACTCGACATTCCAAAACCTGTTCAAGATCGGCCCCGGGCCGATCTCGCTGGTGTTGACGGGACGCGTCGCGGCGGCGGTCGGCGTACCGCTGCTGGGCTTCCTGCTGGCGGGCCGCCCGCTGGCGGCCGTCGCCGCCGCCGCCACCGCCATGTTCGTGACGATGTCCGACATCGGCAGCACCGTCAGGGAGCGCGGCGGAACCATGCTCGCGACCACGCTCGCCCTGCTGGGCGGCGGGTTCGTGGGAGCGCAGTTCGGCGGAACGACTTACGCGGACGAGGCGGTCGTGCTCCTCTCGGCGCTGATCGCCGGATGGGTGAGCGGTTCGCATCCGGGCATTGCCACGGTCGCACGGTTCGCCGCGCTCGCGACGGCCGCGGGCATGGGGCTCCGGGGCTCGGAGCACGGCGTGATCGCGGTGGCCGCAGTGCTGGCGGGTGGGGGCTGGGCGATCGCTGTCGCGGTCGCGGCCTGGAAGCTGTCTCGCGTGCCGGTGGAAGTCAACCAAATGGACTGGCGGGCCGGTGTGCGTCGTGCGTTCGTCAGCGCGGACGCCGGGGCCCGCTTCGCCCTGTGCTACGCGGGCGCCGCGGCAGCGGCGCTGCTCCTGGCCGACGAGCTGCATGTGACCAACGCCTACTGGGCGAGCCTGACCACTATCATGGTGATGAGGCGCGAGGGTATCGCGAGTCTTGCTCTCGTGGTCCACTACATGGTGGGCACGTTGCTCGGCATCCCGATCGCGTACGTGCTGTTCCACGCCATCGAGCAGCCGATCGCGATCGCGTTGTTGGCTACGGCGGCGGCGGCGTTCGCACGTGTCGGCATGGCAGTCAACCCCGCGATCGGGTTCACCGCCTTCACGGTGTTTTTCCTGCTGATCGTCGACCTCGCCCTCAGCCAGAGCGGCGCGCCCCAGCACCTGCTGAACGTCCGGCTGTACGACGTGGCGGTCGGGTGCGGGCTCGCCTTGATCGGGACCTTGGCGGCTTCGCTGGGTGCACGGCGCGCGCCCGGCGCGCTCGGCGCGAAGCCGCCCTCTGCCGATTGAGGCCGCCGCCGTTCCGGTGGCTTGACGGCCGGAGCGCTTGCTGCACGCCCGCCGCGGATGGCGGGGCGCACTGCTCAGTGGTTGTGCTGGCGGCGGGCACTGCTTTCGCCTGGATGAGATCGTCAGGCCAATATGGTCCCGCCAGCGCCGCGCACCGTCAAGGCTCGATCAGTTTCGCTCACAACTTCTGACCGAGATCCTTGATGCCATCCCCAAGACCCTGGAACCACTTCCCGACCTGCTCGGCGCCGGTCTGCACCCCTGCGCCGACCTTCTTGAGCCCGTCCACGCTGGCCTGCGCGCCGTCTTGCAGAGTGTTGCCGGACCACTTGGCGGCACCCTCCAGCGCAGCACCCGCCCTCTTCAAAGCGGCGCCCGCATCCTTACCCGCCTTCTGACTCTCCGCCGCGGTCTTGTGCCAGGCACTGGCCAGCGCATGATCCACTTTCGCGAAGACCTTCTTCATCTCGTCGGCCGACTTGACCGTCCCGGCCTTGACCGATTGGCCCAGCTTGTCGAGCTCTGCGCCCGCTTTGGTCACCCCGCTTTTGGCGTCCTTGGCAACCTGGTCGGATTCCTTCTTCACATAGGCGGATGCCTTGGCGATCTCGTCGCCCGCCTTCTTCGTGTCGCCTGCGACGAAAGACTCGTGGGCCTTCGCCATGCTGTGGTCGGGCTCCGCAGATAAGTCGGCGGAGGACGTTTGCGCGAGGACGGGCGGTGCAAGGGCAAGCAATGTTGCGAGAGCGACAACCCGTAAAGTTGCGACTAGGAAAGGCTTCATCGTGGTCTCCTATGGTGGTTGGTAGTCAGGAGGCGGCGAGCTTCCAGACACCGTTGACCCCGTTGCCGTTGTCGTCGCCGGGATCGACGTCGCCGCTGAAGAGGTACAGCGGCTTGCCATGGCGCTCACCCGCCCGTCCGGACGTTGCCGCCGGTAGCGGTGTCGGCCGTATCGGCGAACGCCGGCGGCCGGTTGCCCGTGGCCCGGGGATGGCTTTCGCGTCCGCAGTCGGCCCCTCGTGCCTCTATGACCCGCCTGTGGACCCGCTGCTAGCGCCGGAACCCTCCGAAACGTCCGCCTCCGAACCCACCCCCACCGAAGCGATCGCCACCACCGCCGCCCACCGAAGAGCCCGTGACCGCCGAACAGACCGCCGCCCCCACCGAAGCCATGGAAGCTGTCTGAGCCGCCATGCCAGCCGCCCATGCCGCCGACGCGGGAGTTGCCGCCGCCCCCTAGACCGCTCGCCGCTTGGTGCACGCCGTCGGACCAGTTGCCGTAGCTGCGTGCCTGCTGCTGGCGATCGAGGCTGCCTGCCGATTCGCCTCCCCCGCTGAAGTTCGATTTGTTCCAGCCGCTCGCGCTGTGCTGCTGCCAGCTACCATCGGAGCCGCGCTTGTAGGCGTTGCCGTCTTTGCCGGCGAACGTATCGTTGGGCTGCGATGATGCCCTGCTCTGGAGATTGCTGCGCTGCTGCGAGGTGAGTTGACCGGTGCGCTTGTTGTAGTCGCGCTGAGCCTGTTGGCGCTGCTGCGGAGTCATCTTGTTGTAGTCGTTCTGAACGTTGGTGTGGACTTGGGTGGAGCTCCAGTGGTTGTAGGAGTTGTAGTTGTTGATGTGGACGCTGGTGTAGCTGGCATAGCCGCCGTAGTGACCCCAGGCTCCGCCCCAGATCGCGCCCGCCGCCGCGCCGAAAGCGAAACCCGTCACGCTGCCCCAGAAGAAGCCGGCGCCGAATCCGTAGGTGACAGGCGGTGGATACCATACCGCTCCCACATAGATGGGAGGGTACACGTAGCCCGTGCCATAGACCACTACCCCCGTGGGCGCCAGCACTGTGCCGTAGTAGCCGGGTGTGTACCCGACGGTCACAGTCTGCGGCGTGCTCGCGAACACGTAGACGTAAGTGACGTAGTGCAGCGACGAGCTGGGTGGGATCGTGTAGATGATTTCCGGGACGAAGGCGGCGACCGCCCAGGGCCCGTTGACCGAGCCCCCCACGAACCAGACGGCGTCCTTCAGCGCATACCAGGTATAGGCATCGACCTTGATCACGGCGTACGGGGAGTTCACCACGTACTCCAGCGTCGTCCCCTCGATCGGCTTGACTTGCGGAGATCCGCCGTACTTGATCGCCAGCTTGGTCGTGGCACGGTTGACCGTTGCCGTTTCCGGAATGCTGTTGTCGATGATGGCCTCTTGTGCTGGCGGTGTCCCCGCCACCGATGGGAGCACGACGCCGCGGGGGTGGGTCACGGGAATCTGGGCGAACGCCGCCGGAAGCTTGTCGTTCGGCACGTACTGCCACGGCCCCGTCTCCATGGATTGCGCTGCGAACCAACGCCCCGAAATGAGCACGTAGTGAAGGCCGGTGTCCATGTCGACGATGATGTTGTCGTCGGTGTTGATCACATCCAGAATCGACAAGCCGGCGATCGGCTCATAGGAGGGCGTCCCGCGGGTCATGATGAGCTCCGCGGGCACGGTACTCACATAGATCGTCGGGAAGATGCCGTTGGCGGCCGACTGCGCAACGTACGCCCCGGGCTGGTCGAGCGCGTTGACCTGTCCACCCTTGGCGAGAGTGGCCAGAAGCTTGTTCGCGCCGGACGGCGGCGTCAGCGAAACGGACCACTGTCCGTCGAGCGCGGCGGCCTGCATCCATCTGCCAACCGCGTGCAGGTAGTACAGCCCCTGCGACTGATCGAACAGCAGCACGGCGTAGGTGTTGATCACTCGCATCAGGTTGTTGTATCCCTGCACCTGGCGCAGTTGCGCCGGTCCGTCCACCTGGACCAGCATCGCCGGCGCCGTGCTGAAATAAATCGTCGGCACATCGTTCTTGACCTCCACGGGCTTCTGCGGCGTGCTCTCGGCCTGAGTGACGGAGAGTTCGGCCTGAAGGTGCCCGTAGGAGAGGTCGGCCATCTGCGCTGGCGCAACTGAGCGCAGGGCCTGCAGGTACTGGTCGGCCTTCTCGGGGCTGGCCGGGAAGTTCGCCTTGGTGAGCGTGATGTCGTCCAAGGTCACCAGGTTCCCGGCGCGGTTGACGTTGGTCTGTGCAGAGAACCAGACGACGCCAAACTGCTCCTGCGGCGAGGCTGCGTCCTTCACCGAGACCGCCACGCGTCCCGATAGATTGCGCCATTGCCAGCTTTCGACTTGCGGCTGGTACACAGTGAAGGCAGTGGTCCCGCTCTGAAATTGCCGGGGCCAGGTCTGGGATCCGGCGCAGCCGGCGGTGTCTGGGCAAACGCCGACGACCCTGCGATCGGCAGCAACAGGGTGAGGAAGAGCCTAGATGTCTTGCGAAATGATTTCCAGAAGGTCATGAGATACTCCATTCCTGTGCTATTTGGTCTTGCAAACTGTCGAGGCCAGGCCCGGTGGAAGCATGACGGGCATTGCGCTTGAGACAAGCCTCGCATTCTTGATGAGGGCGACGTCCTCTGGTGCTCGTGCCCCTTGTGATAGCCGGCGTTTTTCCCCATACGTTCGGGGCATTTGCGATTCTTGACCCTGCACTCGCCATTGGTGCATGGGTGCTTCACAATCGCAAGACGTGAATGGCGCGCGTTGTTGAACGACGATCATTTTGGAAACATCAACTGCACCTGGAACCGGATCTGCCAGTTGGCACCATCGTCTGGCCGGACCACGTTGTAGTAGGCCGACAGCTGCGTGTTCACGGGCAGCTTGCCGAGGTGGAAGATCTTTCCGACGCCGCCGCCCACGGGCACGGTCCACTTCTGCCCGCTGTCTGCCTTCCAGTCGACCGTCAGGATGGGAGCGCTGACGAGGTACAAGCCGCCCTTGAAGTTGTAGTTGACGAATGGCTGAATGAGGCCGTTGTTGTAGGAGCCGCCGCGCTGGCTGCTGGACAGCGACCACACGTTGTTGACCAGCGCGCCGTACACCCACGGGTCGCCGTGGTCGAGGTGGAGCAAGCACGGCCGAAGGCCCCAGTCCCCAGTCGTTGTTGCCAAGCTCCGCGTCGGTGTTGGTCGGGATCTGCACGACGGGCCCCGCACCCCAGATCGACTTGCCGGGTTTCGCCGGCGACAGGAATGCGGTGAACACCGTATCGCCGATGCCATTGGTGCGGCCATCGTCCGGGGAGAGCGGCGGCATGGAGATCACCGGCACGATGGTCCGCGTGATGACGTTCCAGTCCTGCTCACCGAGATCGGGATCACCGGCTGGATGTTAAGGATGTTCTGCGTGCCGCTCTCGGGTCCGAAATTCAGGTTGGTGTTGTTCTGAAACGGCAGGCTCATGAGATTGCCGACCGGGTTCTGCGCAAGCTTGGCGAGCTCTTCGACGCTCATCTCGGCGTGCGCAGGGGACATGGCCGACACCGCGACCGCAAGTGCGGCTGCGGGCGAAATCTGCTCTCGACTTCATTTGCCTCCCAAGGACCGGGACGAAATCGAGTTCAAATCCGAGCAGAGCCTCCATAGCTTTGTCCCTGAACTTAGGCGTTGCGCCTGGCGGCTATGATGCTGTGCTTGCTGGCGCTGCTTCGAGCGGCCAACCGACAGCTCGCGCTGAACCGCAAGAAAGGTCCCGGTCCATGACCCTCAACCTTTCCTGTCGTCGAATGGGATCTTGGCGTCCTTCTCGAACCGGGCCTTGCGCTTGCGGGCAAATACCCACGCGACGATCCCGACGAACAGGACAACCAGGATGACGAGATAGAGTACCTGGTCCATAGTCAGTCCCTTCCTTGCCGGCTGGACGTCCAGGTTGTGCTAAGTGCCGTTGCGCGGGCCATACTTAAGTTTCGTGTCGTTCTGGAACGGCACGCCATGGTTTGGTTTCAAGGCCTCATGTCGTGCTAGCTACGGCATCAACCTGTCTTCGATCTCGCGTTCGATGGTGTGCTTGGAGTACGGCGGGTATCGCACGCCCGGGTCGATCCGCGCGCCGTGGTACGAATCGGTGAACATCATCCCTTCGCGCGCGATCCGGTCGATGTTGGGGGTCTGATAGCCCATCAGCCCGTGCGAATAGCAGCTCAGATCGGAGATCCCGATATCGTCGCCCCAAATGACGAGGATGTTGGGTTTGTCCGTCTTTGCCATGCCTTTCTCCTTTCAGTTACCGGTCGTCTGCGACCGCTGTTGCCTCTGCTCATTGCCGCCGTGATCCCTCTCAACCGAACGGCCCGACATGGAACACCATACTCACGATGGCCAGGAACCCGATCGCCAGAAGCAGCAGGGCCACCATCAGCGTCAGCGAAACGGGAAATTGGCTTTCGGCGTGCACCAGGCCGTCCGCCTTCATCGCCGCGCGCTCCCGCCGCAACCCGACCATGAACGACACGTGATAGGCAATGCCGACCAGGAGCATCGCAATGCCGAGCAGGACGAGCGCGACGCCAAAGTGGGTCGCGGCCGCGCTGCTCTTCAGCACCTCCGACTCGTGCAGCTTCTGGAAGACCTGAAAGATCGTGAAACCGAAGCCGATCAGCGACAGCGAGGTGCGGATTACCGACATCAGTGTCCGGTCCGCGCTCATGCGGGTGCGCTGGAACGACATCCCGGTGCGCCGCGACGCGAGCTCGGTCGAGATGCTGGCGGAATCCGACTGCGAGGTGATCCGCGGCTTGTGGTCGTCTTGCATGTCCCGTGACTCCACTCTGCCTACGCTACAGCAGCGCGAGCTCGTGCAGCGCGCGGAGGATCATGTCGATCGCGAGCGCGACCTGAAGCACGCCCAGCACCGCGCCGATGATCTGCAGCACCATGACCGTCGACCCCGCCCATGATCCGGCGCGCATACAGCATCGTCAGCAGGTTGAGCACCATCACCGCCAGGAGGAGCGCGAGAATGGCCCCGGTGCGCTCGGCGTCGCGGCTGTTGGTGAGGACGACGATGAGCGCGGCGATGCCATAGGGCGTGACGACGGTCGGAAACGTGATCCGCATCGCTGCCGCCATGGGCTCGGCCGGGAGCGGCGGCGGCACCGGATGCGCCGGCTGATACTGCTCGAGCACCAGACTCAGGCCGACGAGCGCAAAGATGATCCCGCCCGAGAGCAGCATCGCCGACGCCGAGATGCCCCAGTTCTCGAGCAGCGCCCGGCCGGCGAAGCCGCCGGCCACCACCGCGATCACCGCGAGCACGAACGCGCGCACGGCGATCTGCCGCATCGTCGCCTCGTCCGTCTCCCGCGTGAGCTGCGCGAACGGGCCGAGGATCTTGAGCGGCCCGAGCGTGATGAAAAACAGCGTGAAGATCGCGCCGAATCCGATCAGCGCGGTCGCCTCAGGTGCGCCTTGCATTACTCTCTCCTGTTCGCCGGTACTCGAGCTCGATGTCGCGATCGAGGAAGAAGGTGAGGAACGTCCGGATCGCCGCGATGGCGGCAACCCGGCCGATCTCGTCCCAGCCCGGGGTGACGGTGGTGTGCACGATGTCGGCGGCGAGCTGGAACGTGAGCCCAGCGACGAGCCAGCGCGCGAAGCCGAGCCAGACGGCGCGCTTCTCCGCGTCGCTCGCGCGCCGCGCCAGCATGACGCGGAAGATGCTGCTCGCGGCTTCGACGGCACCGATCGCAATGACGAGCAGCGCCAGCGCCTCCAACACGAGCGCAATGTAGTGCGCGGCAAGGTGCAGGGCTTCTTCCATGACCTATGCCGGCGCGCGCACGATGCAGCGGAAACCGAGATGGCCGATCGCGGTGTCGACCGGCTGCGCCATGCGGGCCGCCGGCCGATAGCGCCGGCAGTAGTTCAGCGCGCACAGGTACGACCCGCCTTTCATCACCTTTCTCGGGATGCGCACGTTCGGCGTGCGCGGGTCGTAGCTCTGCTCGGCCTCCCCGCCACGGGGGTTCTCCAGGGTGCAGCAGGCCTGCTCGATCTTGCCGTGCTCCTGGTACCAGTCCGTCGTCCACTCCCAGACGTTGCCCGCCATCTCGTACAGCCCGTACCCGTTCGGCGGAAACGCGCCGACCGGTGCGGTCCACTCGTAGCCGTCGGTGAGCAGGTTCTGCCACGGGAACTCGCCCTGCCAGTTGTTGCACATGGCCTTGCCGCCGGGCGTGAACTCGTCTCCCCACGCGTACTCCGCGCCCTCGAGCCCGCCGCGAGCGGCGAACTCCCACTCGGCTTCCGTCGGCAGCGCCTTGCCCGCCCATTTCGCATAGGCCTCGACGTCCTCGTAGGCCACTTGCACGACCGGATGCTTCCACAGCCCCTGAAGCGTGCTGCCGGGCCCGCGCGGATGACGCCAGTCGGCGCCGCGCACGTACGTCCACCAGTTGTGCGGATCGCGCAGATCGACGGGGCCCGCGGTCTTCGGAAGACCACCGCCGACGGCTCGAGCATCTCAGGCTTCGCGCCGGGGTAGTCGGCCGGATCCACCGGGCGCTCGGCGAGCGTCACGTAGCCGGTCGCGTCGACGAATCGGCGGAACTCGGCGTTCGTCACCGCGTGCGCATCCATCCAGAATCCGCTCACCGTTACGCTGTGCGCGGGCGCTTCCTCGGGGTAGTGATCGTTCGACCCCATCAGGAAGGTCCCGCCCGGAATCCAGACCATCCCATCGGCCGGCGGCTTGCCGGGGGGCGGCGAACCCCGCCGGAGGTCAAGCGCCTGATCGGGCGACCTCGCGCTCATGAACCATCGCTCCTATTTGAACGGAAAGATCCTCTGCCATTCGGTTCCGCGTCGAGAACGCCAACGATCGCCGCAGCTCGACTCCGAATGGCGACGTTCATAAAGCAAGACCTTCTGCGGCGTTTGGTGACATCCAGTCTGACCAGCAAACGGCCACCTTCGTCCACTCCGAATCGGGATTGAACCGCATTATCGTCGCGGCGCGATGAAGCCGGCCGGGCGGCGAGACGCTCTTGCCGCCCGGCCGATTGCGTCAGCTGGCCCCGCCGGCGCGGCACCTCAGGCTTCCTCCCTTCGCGCACGGCACCGCGACGCGTCGAACACGACCTGATCGTAGTGCCAGAGCTTTTCAAAGAAGGTACGTGCCATGTCGAGTTGCGGTTTTGCTTGTGAGGATGGCAACGTTCTTTCCACTATGCCGCCGATACTACGGTTCCCATCAATGGCATCGAACAAACCCTTTTCTGTTGAATCGATTGGCATGATTAGATCCCGGTAGGCGTGTGTCGGGTTGATCAGAACGGCCGCCGCCCCGGGGGGCAGCCGCTCTTGAACACAGATCGTGTCTGGCATTCGAAGGGGCACATAGCCGAGCCAGTCATCCCCGGCAAAACTTATCGGTTGCGCGCCGCCAGGGCTATCGTCTCGATAAGCAATCACGCTGTGGCGAACCATCGTGCCGCGAAATAGTTCGACGGCAGCATACTGCTCTGCGAGGGAAAGCTGTGCCAGCCGGGAAGCCTGCGGGATCTTTGCTACGACTCCACAATGAGGGGTGTAGGGTGCTTGTTTTAGCCACCGGCCGAATGTCAGTCCTGCCTTTTCGATGAACTCGAATAGCTGCGGCACTGAATAGGCGCGGTCCTGCGGATGCAGCAGGGCGTCGGCGAGCGCTGCCTCGTTCCGGAAGTCGGGCGCCTCGCGGAGAAGGTCTTGCAGCGGATGTCCAGGCGGCAGCGCCTTGAGCGCATCGATGAGATCCCGAATTTCGACATCGGTGGCGCCGATGCCGATGCGCTTGCAGAATTCCTGGAGGATGTAGACGCCGGTCCGTCCGTAAGGCGCATACACCATGAGATGCATCGCTCCTCCGTCCGGGTTGAGCACACCGCGCAGAGCGCTGAGCCCCGCATCGGGCTCCGCGAGATGATGGAGAACCCCGGTGCAGATAATTTGATCGAAGCTCATTTTCAGATCGCCTACCCGCTCGATGGGAAGCTGGCAGACCTGGAGATTGTTCAAGTTGTATTTCCGCTTGAGCTCCTCGGTAGAGCGCACACTGGTTGCGCTGAAGTCGATGCCGGTAACCTGAGCCGCAGGCCAACGCAAGGCATGCTTGGCCGCCTGAGATGTCCCGCAGCCGGCAATGAGGATGGATTGGTCTTCCCGATAGGGTCTTGCAGGCCAGAAGAGGTGATAGTCCGCCCGGCGTTTCTGCCGGTCCTGCCCGAGCCGTCGATATTTCTCGAGGCTGTCGACGGGAGGTGGATAGGGATGACGTTCGTAAAACGCGCGCACATCCTCCCCAACGCTCGCGGCATCCGCTCTTCGTGATTCGTGGTCTTTCACGATACCTGAGGTGCAGGAAAGGAACCCATGCAGGGAATGGTCTCCTGCATGGGCCGGTTCCACCGAGGCGCGTGGGGCGCCCACGGCTATGCCTGCAAGACCCTGTGGAGGTCAGGAATGGCCGTGACTCGACACCTGCGCCAGCACCGCGTCCAGGTTGAACGAAGCGGGTTTCTGCCTCGGCGGGAACTTGGCGAACGCCGCGATCTGCTGCGCGACGAATGCCTGCATCAAATACATCTGAGGCACGTGATCGACCATCCAGTCCAAGTAGGTGTTCGAGTTGTATTCGGCGCGCTCGAACGGGTCACGACGCATGCTCATGATGTACGGCAGCCGCAACTTGACGAACGGCTCGGCCCACTGCCTCATCGTATTGGCGCGCTGCACCGCCAGATTGAATTTCCAGTCGCCGACCCGCACCGCGATGACCTCGCCATCGTCGCTGAAGTAGATGATGCCGGGCCTCGGGCTTTCCTTCACCTGGCCGGTCAAGTAGGGAATCATGTTGTAGCCGTCGAGATGGACGTTGAATTTCTTTCCGCCCACCGTGCAGCCTTCGAGTAGCTGCTTGGTCACGTCCGGATTGCCGGCGGCCGCCAGCAAAGTCGGAAACATGTCGATGTGCGAGACGATCCCGTTCAGCACCGAGCCTGGCTTGATCTTCCCCGGCCAGCGCATGAAGCATGGCACGCGCCAGCCGCCTTCCCAGTTGGAATCCTTCTGGCCGCGGAACGGGGTGGTGGCGCCGTCGGGCCAGGTGTCGTTCTCCGGTCCGTTGTCGGTGGAGTACATGACGATGGTGTTGTCGGCGATGCCCAGCTCGTCGAGCTTGTCGAGCATCATGCCGATCTGCTCGTCGTGGACCACCATCCGATCGCTGTACGGGTCCTGGCCGCTCTTGCCGATATTTTTTGCGGCGACGTGCGTGCGGAAGTGCATGGCCGTCGCGTTGTACCAGAGGAAGAACGGCTTGTCCGCCTTCGCCTGCTTTTCCATCCACGCCATCGCCCGGTCGGTGATCTCCTCGTCGATGGTCTCCATGCGCTTCTTGGTCAAGGGGCCGGTGTCCTCGATCGTCTGTCCGCCCTTGCCGTCAGCCATGCAGTGGAGCACGCCGCGCGGGCCGAACTGCTTCTTGAACTCGGGATTCTTCGGGTAATCGGGCAGTTCGGGTTCTTCCTCGGCGTTCAGGTGATAGAGATTGCCGAAGAATTCGTCGAAGCCGTGCACGGTCGGGAGAAATTCGTCGCGATCGCCGAGGTGGTTCTTTCCGAACTGGCCGGTCGCGTAGCCGAGAGGCTTGAGCAATTCGGCGATGGTCGGATCTTCCTTCTGCAATCCGACCGTCGCCCCGGGCATGCCCACCTTGGTGAGGCCGGTGCGGATGGGGTTCTGCCCGCAGATGAAGCATGCGCGGCCGGCAGTGCAGCTCTGTTGCGAGTAGTAGTCGGTGAAGGTCACCCCCTCTTTCGCGATCCGGTCGATGTTCGGGGTTTGATAGCCCATCATGCCGCGACTGAAATGGCTGATGTTCCAGATGCCGATGTCGTCGCCCCAGAGGATGAGGATATTGGGTTTGTCCGTCTTTGCCATGTCTTACTCCTTTCGGTTAGCGGTCGTTTATCAACTCCTCCAGATCGCAACGGCTGCGCTGAGCCGGGCGGCGAGACGCACTCGCCACCCGGCCGACTGCGTCAGCCGCCTGCTGCGGCGCTATGCATCGCCTTGATCGCATCGTCGATCGTGAAGCTGTTCGGCTTCTGGATCGACGGGAAGTCCTTGAACGTGGCAGCGAACTGGCCCGCGATGAACTGCGCGGCATAGACGAGGTAGGCGTGGTGGATGAACCACTCGTAGTAGGTATTCGAGGTGACATCCGCGAACTCGTACGGATCGGTCCGCAGGTTGTACATCTTCGGCAGCCGCAGCCGCGTGAACGGCTCGGCCCACACCTGCAAGGTGCCGTGGCAGCGCTGCTCCATGAACGTGAGCTTCCAGTTGTCGTAGCGGAGAGCGATGATGTCCCCGTCGTCGCTGATGTAGACGAAGCCCTTGCGCGGGCTTTCCTTCTCCTTGCCGGTCAGGTACGGCAGGAGGTTGTAGCCGTCGATGTGGTTCTTGTAGGTGCGCCCGATCGCCTGGTAGCCCTTCTTGGCCTTCTCCAGGATGTCGGGCTCGCCCGCCATGGCGAGGAAGGTCGGGAACCAGTCGTGATGCTGGACGATCTCGTTCGAGACGCTGCCGGCCTTGATCTTGCCCGGCCAGCGCACCAGCAACGGAATGCGGAAGGCGCCTTCCCAGTTGGTGTTCTTCTCGCTGCGGAACGGCGTCATGCCGCCGTCGGGCCAGGAGTTGCGGTGCGGCCCGTTGTCGGTCGAGTACACGACGCACGTGTCCTCGGCGATGCCGAGCTTGTCCAGGAGGTCGAGCATCTGGCCGACGTTCTTGTCGTGATCGACCATCGTGTCGTGGTAGGGCGACTGCCAGCGCCCGGCCTGACCGAGGCTCTCCTTCTTCGTGTGCGTGTACAGGTGCATGTGCGTGGTGTTGAGCCAGACGAAGAAGGGCTTGCCGGCCTTGTTCTGGCGCTGGATGAAGTCCGTTGCCGCGGCGACGAAGTCGTCGTCGCAGGTCTCCATCCGCTTCTTGGTCAGCGGGCCGGTATCCTCGATCTTCTGCTTGCCGACCTTGCCCCAGCGCGGCATCTCCGTGGGATCGTCCTTGTCCGTCGCCCACGAGTGGATCACGCCGCGCGGACCGAAGTTCTCGCGGAACTTCGGGAAGTCCTTTTCCGGCGGGTAGTCGGACATCTCGGGCTCTTCCTCGGCGTTCAGGTGGTACAGGTTGCCGAAGAACTCGTCGAAGCCGTGGTTGGTCGGCAGCATGTGGTTCAGGTCGCCGAGGTGGTTCTTGCCGAACTGCCCGGTCGCATAGCCCTGGTTCTTGAGCGCCGCTGCGATCGTGAGGATCTTCTCGTTCATGCCAATCGGGGCGGCCGGGATGCCCACCTTGGAAAGTCCGGTGCGCAGGACGCTTTGTCCGGTGATGAACGACGAGCGGCCGGCGGTGCACGACTGCTCGCCGTAGGAATCGGTGAACATCATCCCTTCGCGCGCGATCCGGTCGATGTTGGGCGTCTGGTAGCCCATCAGCCCGTGCGAATAGCAGCTCAGGTTCGAGATCCCGATATCGTCGCCCCAGATGACGAGGATGTTGGGTTTGTCTTGCTTGGCCATTGCTCACTCCTTTCAACAGTTGCGTTTCAAACATTGCTTCCTTCGCCTGGCTTGCTTAGATCTGCCCGCCGGTCG